>NZ_JAWKMW010000001.1:0-2669 GCF_041392085.1 Flavobacterium sp.
GCACAATTTTAAATAATGTTTTTATTTGTTTGTTAAAGGTTCTCTGTTTTTGATAGAGAACCTTTTATCTTTGCAGTATGATTGATTTTCAGGAAATAATCGCATTTTTCATTCTAGGAATTGCAATTGCTGTTCTCTATTTTCATTTTTTTGGAAAAAAGAAACCCAAAAAGAACTGCGGTGGTAGCAACGATTGTGGCTGTCATTAACTTCCCAACGCTACATCCAAACTCATCATTACTACAAATCCGCCAATAAATCCCAGTGTTGCAATATCGGTATGTTTATCTTGTTGCGTTTCCGGAATTACTTCTTCCACCACTACAAAAATCATTGCTCCGGCAGCAAATGCTAAAGCATACGGCAAAATTGGTGTAAAGAACGTTACTGCAACCGCTCCTAAAACGCCGGCAATGGGCTCGACTAAAGCGGAAGATTGCCCGTATAAAAAACTCTTTTTTCTGCTCATTCCCATTCGTCTCAACGGCATGGAAACAGCAATTCCTTCCGGAAAGTTTTGAATACCAATTCCAATCGCTAAAATTGTAGCTCCTGCAATGGATGCTTCGGGAATTCCTGCCGCAACACCACCAAATAAAACGCCAACCGCTAACCCTTCAGGAATATTGTGCAAGGTAATAGCCAAAACCAAAAGCGTTGTTTTTTGCCAAGGTGATTTTACCCCTTCGGTTTCTTTAAAATTGATGTGGATATGGGGTAGCAATTTATCCAATCCGAACAAGAAAAAAGCTCCTAGAATGAACCCAACTGCGGCGGGTATCACTTTTACAAATCCTTCCCCTTCCGACATTTCAATAGCAGGTGCAAGCAAACTCCAATAACTGGCTGCAACCATTACACCTCCGGTAAAACCGAGCATTCCGTCTAAAGCGGCACGATTCATGGTTTTAAAAAAGAACACTACCGAAGCTCCCAAAGCGGTTAAAAACCAAGTAAATAACGTGGCAAACAAAGCCGCTAAAATGGGGTCAATACTCGATAAATAAGCAACAATGCTATCAAACATATTAGATTACTTTTACAAATAAATTTCCGGCAATTTTATTTGAGATTAAAATCTCTTTTCCATTCATTAAAATAGTCAACGACATATCAAAAGCTTCTTTATTGATAATTTCAATTTCAGAGCCTAACGAAATTTGATGCTTATCTAAATATTGCAAAAAACTAGGCGAACTGTCTTTTACACCCAAACACATCACTTTTTTGTTCAAACCAACTTCTGAAAGTAATTGTTTTTCCACTTTGATCATTTGCCCATATCGATCAGGAATCGGATCGCCGTGCGGATCTTCTTTAGGGAAGCCTAAAAATTCATCCAATCGATTGATTAATTTCTCCGATTTAATGTGCTCCAATTCTTCGGCTAAATCATGTACTTCATCCCACGTAAAATCTAATTTTTCTACTAAAAAAACTTCCCACAATCGATGTTTTCGCACAATCATTTTGGCCGCATGTAATCCTTTTTGAGTGAGTGTCACACCTTGGTATTTCTGGTAGTCAACCAATTCCTTTTCGGCTAATTTCTTCACCATATCCGTAACCGAAGAAGCCTTGCTTTCAATCATCCCTGCAATCGCATTGGTATTAATTCCTTTAGGCGAAACCAACGATAAATGATAAATTACTTTGATATAATTTTCTTCCGAATAGGTCATAAGTTCAATTAATTGAAAACAAATATACTAAGATAATTTGATATAAGTAAAATAATTTTTAGTTTTGTCTAAATTTATTTTTTGGTATGAAAAAAATTATACTTTTAGTTGTTTTATTGTTTACTCTATTTTCACAAGGTCAAGAAAAAGGAACGGTTGTGGGTCATATTTTATCTGAAGGTCAAGCGGTTCCGTTTGCGAGTATTCTTTTAAAAAATGCAACAACAGGGACTTCGTCTGATGAAAACGGAAATTATTCCATTGAAGTTCCGTCAGGAAAGCAAACCATTATCGTGCAAGCAATCGGCTTTAAAAACCAAGAAAAAAATATTAATGTTCCTTCGGGAGGAAAAATTCATTTGGATTTTAATGTAGAAGAAAGTGTTTTCGGCCTCAATCAAGTAGTTGTTTCGGCCACTCGTGGATTGCAAAAAAGAACCGAAGCTCCGGTGATTGTAACCGTTACAAATTCAGAAGTTTTACAAAAAGCACAAGCCATCAGTTTATCGGAAGGATTGAGTTTTCAACCTGGCTTGCGGATGGAAACCAATTGCCAAAATTGCGGATTTTCACAAGTTCGAATGAATGGTTTAGATGGTGCTTATTCTCAAATTTTAATGGATAGCCGACCGATTTTTTCAGCTTTAAATGGGGTGTATGGTTTAGATCAAATTCCAACAAATATGATAGAACGAATTGAAGTGGTGCGTGGTGGCGGTTCATCTTTATACGGTTCAAATGCTATTGCGGGTACCATCAACATCATTACAAAAGATCCAATAGAAAATTCGTTTGAAATTAATTCACATCTAGGATTAATTGACGGAAATGTACCCGATAAAGCCTTAACGTTAAACGGAACAGTTTTGTCAGATGATTTAAATCAAGGAATTCAACTTTTTGCCATGCTTCGTGATCGTGGTGCGTTTGATGCCAACAATGATAATTTTACGGAAATCACTACCATGCAAAACCGAACATTCGGAT
>NZ_JAWKMW010000002.1:0-1766 GCF_041392085.1 Flavobacterium sp.
TGAGCTCCAAAGTTTCCTCTCTTTTCTTTTTTCGCTCTTCTTTTTCAAGAAACTATTTGGAAAACCCACCGCAGAAACGCACCTTTGCTCTTCAACAACCTTTTATGCCAAAAACAGTACTCATTACGGGCGGTTCCTCAGGAATTGGTAAAGCCATAGGTGAATACCTTTCTCAACGCGGTTACCAAGTCTTTGGAACAAGCCGAAACCCTGAAAAAATTACAGACTCCGTCTTTCCTCTTTTAAAAATGGAAGTTAATGCTACTGAATCCATTGAAGCTGTTATCACTGAAATACTAAGCAAAGTTAAAAGAATTGACGTTGTAATTAACAATGCCGGAGTGGGCATTACGGGCCCAATTGAAGAAACCCCCGAAACCGAAATAAAAAAAGCATTCCAAACCAACTTCCACGGCCCCATAAACGTGATTAAAGCCGTGCTGCCGCAAATGCGCAAACAAGGTTCTGGACATATCTTGAATATTACCTCAATTGCAGGATATATGGGACTTCCATACCGTGGAATCTATTCCGCAAGCAAGGCTGCTTTAGAAATAACCATTGAAGCAATGCGCATGGAAACGATGCAATTCGGTGTAAAAATGACCAATATTGCCCCGGGCGATTTCGCCACCAACATTGCCGCAGGCCGTTATCACGCACCAGTTTTGCAAAATTCCCCCTATAAAAAAGACTACGGCAACACCCTAAAAATGATGAACGAGCATGTGGACAATGGGGGTGATCCTTTAAAAATGGCGAAAGCTGTTCACCAAATTATAGAAACCGCAAACCCAAAAATTCACTACAAAGTGGGTGCGCCATTACAGAAATTCTCTATTGTGTTAAAACGTATTTTACCAGACAAGGTTTATGAACGGATGCTTTTAAAGCATTATGGGTTGAAGTGATGAATAATTTATTTATGAAATTATACTTAAAAATTTTATTGACAATATCATATTTATTTGTTTTAGTTTATATGGTAACATTTTATAATATCGATTTTTTTCGTTGGATTACGAATAACGTAGTTCCTTTTGAATTTCAAAGCATTATAGTTAGCATAGTATATCTCCCAGCCCTATTTTACTTAATATACAGAATTTGGAAATTTAAAAACATTGATAAAAACAAAAAAGGCAACTGGACTGTTTTACTAATATTTGTGAGTATAATAACAATGCCTATTTATATTTGGAGAAAGGATGATGTTTTCATTAATGAAAATGGTAATACAAAGAATTAGACTGCCATAACACTAACATATTATAACTAATTTTTAAAATTTAATCTCCCGCACTTCACATTCTCCTCTCCGCAAAAATGCCCAAACCATCAACCATCAACTATCCCTCCATTTTTGCTGAAAGCTCAAACCAGCGTTCTTCCTTTGCTGCAATGGTATCAATTATTTCCTGTAGCTTTATGGATTGTTTGTCAATTTCAGTGCCGTCCCAGTTTTCCGTAGCGAATTTATTCTGAAGTTCCTCCCGACTTTTTTCAAGGTTTGCTATTTCCTTTTCCAGTTTTTGATATTCCTTCTGCTCGTTATAGCTAAGTTTCGCAGGACTGGAATCTTGCTTCCAGTCTTTTTTTACCTTTGGTGCTGCCTCACCGGCCTCGCGCTTTTCCTGTATGTTGCTATCCTCGTAAACCCTGAAATCGGTATAATTTCCGGGGAAATCTTCCACTTCGGCATTTCCTCTGAAAACAAAAAGGTGGTCCACAATTTTGTCCATGAAATAACGGTCGTGGCTTACCAC
>NZ_JAWKMW010000003.1:0-1842 GCF_041392085.1 Flavobacterium sp.
GAAAATTTGATTCCATTTCTGCATTTTCTCAAATTGGGTACAACGTGTTTGTGTATGGCTCGTTGCGGAAAATCAGCTATGATTTTCCGCCGTAACCGAAAGATAGCAAATTGCAATGAATTCCGATTAAGGAATTCAGCCGCAATGAGCTATACACGGTGTTGTACTGCGTTATTTTATTTTTAATAATTCCAATATTTGGTCATTCGCTTTGGTTTCATAAATCGGTTTTGTCCAACCTCCAGGTGCTGGTGAGTTTAGAAATCCGTATTTGATTTCGGAAACGAAACTGAAAAACACAATTCCACTCGATTCATTATACATAGCAGTAAATTCAGATTCATTTCCAATCAAGTCAATTACAAAATCAGGTGTTTCTCCGGGATAATTGTCAGTCGAAATATCAAATTCCAAATTATTCCACAAGTCAATTTCTTTATCGGTCAACTCGTAAGTTGGTCCATTATTCACTTTTATTTTCTCAATTTTTGATAATTCAGTCGCAGTCAGTTTATCAGGCGGATTTTTAATTCCTAAAATCAGAATTAATGCAATTCCAACTGCTAAAATTCCAATTCCAATTTTGTATGACGCTCTGATTTTCATAATGTCTAGTCCTGAAATATGGCTACAGGTTAAAATTGATTTAGGCTGTTAATTTGTATACCATATTTGGTGTTTTATAATCTAAAGATACATGTAATCTAATTTGGTTGTATAGATTAATAGCACTTTTTGTTGCTCTTTTTGCGTGTTGTACGCTATCAAAGGTCTGGTCGAGATAGAATTCGTCTTTCAAGATGCCGTTTACACGTTCCGCAATAGCATTTTCGTAGCAATGATTTTCTTCTGTCATACTAATTTTGATGTTTTTTCTCTTTAAAATTTGCGTGTATAGATTGCTACAATACTGTATTCCTCTGTCCGAGTGGTGTATGAGGTTTTCTATACTTTTAACTTGATATAATGCTTTATTAAGCGCTCTGACACAACCGCTAAGTTCAAGGCTATCACTAAGGTCATAGCCAATGATTTTCCTTGAATACATGTCGGTTATGAGCGCCAAGTAACAAAATCCTTTTACAGTTCTGATGTATGTAATATCAGATACCCAAACCTGATTAGGTCTATTAACAAGTAAATCTTTGATGATGTTTTTATGTTTATAAAACCTATGGAAAGAATTGGTAGTTCTGTAGCTAGGTTTCTTTCTGGTTATAAGCATATTGTGTTTTCTAAGGATGTTGAAAAGCGTGTCTCTGCCTACTTTGAGGTTAGCTTTATCAAAATCGTTTTTCAAAGATATTTTGAGTTTACGTACACCTTCTCTAGGCAAGGATCTACGTTTTTGGTTTACAATTTGAATGACCTGTTGTTCAAGTTTTAAACGTTTATCAGCTCTGTATTTATACTTGTAATAAGCATCACGTTTAATCCCGAAAGGCTTACAAATAGAGGTTAAAGACGCAAATCCTTTAGCTTTGTCTTTAGTTTTACTTACCGCTCTATATTTAACTTTTTTTTTAGTTCGGCAACCGATTTATAACCAAGGTCTTCTGCAGCAACTTCCAGGTATGAATCTTGAATCATCGCATCCAAGTCTTTCTTTAACAACAATTTTTTAAGTTGTTCAATCTCTTTTTGGAGTTCTTTTATACGTGTTATTTCGTCTTTAGTTTTCACTGTTATTCTAGTGTTCATAAGGTCTTTACGGTTGTACTTCTTAATCCATTCATTAATGGTAGTTGGTGCAATACCATAAGCCTTACCTAATTGATACTTGTTTAATTTACCCGTTGTAAGTTCGTCTAAAATTTTCAGTTTAAAAGGTTCTGAATACCG
>NZ_JAWKMW010000004.1:0-638958 GCF_041392085.1 Flavobacterium sp.
CCTCCAAAAGTTGGAATAGCCATTGGGATCATAATATCTGAACCTTTCCCTGTTGAGGTTAAAACAGGAAGCAAAGCAATAATTGTTGTCGCTGCTGTCATAACAGCAGGTCTAACTCTCATTTTACCGGCTTCTACTACTGCATTTCGAACTTCAGTAATGGTTTGAGGATTTTTCTCTTCAAAAACTTGATGAATATAAGAGCCCATGATTACTCCATCATCGGTAGCGATACCAAATAATGCAATAAAACCTACCCAAACGGCAACGCTTAAATTGATGGGATGCATTTGAAATAAATCGCGCATGTTTACATCTGCAACAGCAAAATTCATGAACCAATCTTGTCCGTATAACCATAGCATTATAAATCCACCTGCAAATGCAACAAATACTCCAGAGAAATGGATTGACGATGCAATAACAGTCTTGAATTGAAAATAAAGTAATAAAAAGATAACGATTAAACAAATAGGAATTACAATTGAAAGTCTTTTCATTGCTCTTATTTGATTTTCATAACTTCCTGAAAATTTATAATTTACACCTTGAGGCACTACCAATTCGCCTGAATCAATTTTAGTTTGAATTGCTTTTTGAGCATCATTTACTACATCAACTTCGGCATAGCCATCATTTTTATCGAATAAGACAAAACCAACCAGAAAAGTATCTTCACTTTTAATGGCTTGAGGTCCTTTTTTATATTCAAACTGAACTAATTGACCTAACGGAATCTGTGCGCCAGTAGGAGTAGCTATTAATATTTTTCCTAATGCTTCAGGGCTATCTCTTAATTCTCTAGGATAGCGAACTCTTATAGGATAGCGTTCTCTTCCTTCAACAGTTGAAGAAATTTTCATTCCTCCAATTGCTGTTTCAATAGCTTGTTGAACATCTTCTATATTTAAGCCAAATCGAGCAATTTTTTCTCTATCAATATTTAAATGTAAATAAGGTTTTCCTACGATTCTATCCGCAAAAACAGCTTCGCTTTTTACAGAAGGAACTTCTTTAATAATGGCTTCTAATTCTAATCCAAATTCTTCAATAGTTTTTAAATCGGGTCCAAAAACTTTTATTCCCATAGGTGCTCTCATACCGGTTTGGAGCATTACCAAACGTGTTTCTATAGGTTGTAATTTAGGAGCTGATGTAACACCAGGTATCTTTGATGCTTTTACAATTTCATTCCAAATATCATCTGGTGATTGAATTATATCTCGCCAATTTCTATAGAAAGTACCATCATCATCTGGAATAAGGTTTTTAATCGAAATAGCCTGTTTTAAAGCCTCATCATGTGAAAGACTATCTCCAGATTTTGTAATGAAACGTCCTTTATTGTCTGTCTTAAATCGCATTCGATGCCCATCAGGATCTAAAATGAATTCTGGTTTATAATTGATAATATTTTCATACATAGAAATAGGAGCAGGGTCTAAAGCACTTTCTACACGTCCTAATTTACCAACAGCCATATCGACTTCGGGAATATGATTCAAAATCATATCTAATTGACCAACCACTTTTCTGTTTTGTTCTACACCTGCATGAGGCATTGATGTTGGCATTAACAAATAACTTCCTTCGTTAAGCGTTGGCATAAATTCAGAACCAATACCCGGAAATGTATGAGCAGGAACTGACCATACTTTAGTTTCTCTAATATTCCAACCTAATTTATCAAATCCTTTAGCTACAAAACCGAATGTACTGTCAAAACCTATCCATACCAACAAACCGAATAGTAATGTTATCATTGGTAATAACATGAATTTGCCCTTATTTTCTAAACACCAACGAAGTACTTTTTCGTAGGAACTTACAATATATAGGAGTGCACCTATTATTATTCCTAACAAAACAATTACAAATAGATAATTACCTATAATACTTATTTGCGGGCCTAATGGCATCCATTCTTCCGTAAGGAAAAAAGAAACAATAAATAATACTATTGCTAAATTAAAATGCTTTGTATAGGTTTGGAATTTTTGAGGAATTTTGTGACTGAACAAGTCATACATTCCCATAAAAGTTAATCCCAATGGAATCCAAATTTTGAAATAAATACTTAATAAAATACCTCCTGAAATAAATACATATGACCAGAAACGTTTTACCCTTTTTTTATCATAATCTATCCCAAATAAATAATTAGCTAAAGAGGGAAGCACTACAATTCCAAGTACAAAAGCTCCTAATAGAGCAAAGGTTTTAGTAAATGCTAATGGTCTAAACAATTTACCCTCGGCAGATTCCATTGCAAAAACAGGAATAAAACTAACTACCGTAGTTGCTAAAGCAGTTGTAATAGCAGAAACAACTTCAGTAGTTGCTTCATAAATTACTTGCATAAGTTTTGCCCCTTTTGCCCCTTCATTATGTGGCATTTCGAGATGTCTAATAATATTTTCGACAAAGACGACTCCAACATCTACCATTACTCCAATAGCAATAGCAATACCGGATAATGCAACAACATTTGCATCTACACCAGCATAACGCATGACAATAAAAGTCATTAAAACACCAACGGGTAATAAACTGGAAATTATTAAAGAGGCTCTTAAATTAAAAACTAAAAGCAAAACAACAATAATACTGATTAGAACTTCATGAGAAAGTGCTGTTTCTAACGTTCCTATTGTTTCATGAATTAAATCTGTTCGATCATAAAAAGGAACAATTGTTAATTGACTTACAACACCATTAGCTAATGTTTTTTTAGGTAAACCAGATGCAATTTCACTAATTTTAGATTTTACACCATTAATTACTTCTAATGGATTAGAGCCATATCGTGCAATGACAACACCACCAACCACTTCAGCACCACCTTTATCTAAAATTCCTCTTCTAGTTGAGGGTCCTAATGCAACTACACCTATATCTTTTATTCTTATTGGAACATTATCTTTAACTGCAACAACAGCCAATTCAATGTCTTCTACTTTTTTCACATAACCAAGACCTCTAACTAAATATTCGGCCTGGTTAATTTCAATAGTTTTTGCACCAACATCTTTATTTGATTTTTGTACCGCAGTCATTACTTGCATCAAACTAATATTGTAAGCTTTTAATGCATCAGGATTAACGTCTATTTGGTACTCTTTTACAAAACCTCCGATAGATGCTACTTCTGAAACTCCTTGCACAGCATTTAATCCATATTTAATATAGAAATCTTGTGCTGTTCTAATTTCTTGTAAATCCCATCCACCTGTTGGATTTCCATCTTTATCTCTTCCTTCAACTGTGTACCAATACACTTGCCCTAATGCTGTTGCATCTGGTCCAAGTGATGGTTTTACATTTTCAGGTAATAAACTATTAGGTAATGAATTTAATTTTTCAAGTATTCTGGATCTAGACCAGTAGAATTCAATATCATCATCGAAGATTATATAAATACTTGAAAAACCAAAAATAGAATTACTTCTAATGGATTTTACACCTGGAATACCTAATAAATAAGTAGTCAAAGGATAAGAGATTTGGTCTTCAATATCCTGTGGTGATCTACCTTGCCATTGTGTAAAAACAATTTGTTGATTTTCACCAATATCTGGAATAGCATCAACCGCAACTGAATCAGAAGGAAGGAAAGGTATTTTCCAGTTAAACGGAGCTGTGGAAATACCCCATAAAATTAGAACCATCAGAATAAGAACAGTTACTAATCTATTTTCAAGGAAATATTTAATTATTTTATTTAACATCTGAATATAAAATTTATAACCATAGAAATATTATTTACCAAATATTTTGGCAATCAAGTTTTCAATATTCCTCTAAAGTTTTTTTGCTCTAGAGGAATAGGTTAATTACAACTGATTAAAGCACAATTACTCGCGGTCATACTGACAACAACCCGGAAGGTTGTCGTAATCCTCATCTTTTGCTTTGGCAAGTTCTGAATCATATCCAGCTATAGCTATACGCTTTGCTATTTCTTCTTTATTTGTTTTAGATTCATCGTATGTTACTGTTGCTATTTTAGTTTCTTTGTTCCATACTACTGTAGCAATATCATTGATGTTTCCTGCTTTTTCTATCGTTTTTTTACACATTCCACAATTCCCTGAAACTTTAATTTCCTCCGTTTTTGTGTTTTTTGTTTGTGCATTTATAGTGGTAGATAACAATACTGTGATTGCTATCATTATTTTTACTAATGATTTTTTCATTTTATATGATTTTAGTATTCAAAAAGAATTTTTCTTGAATGATTTTTTGAAATAAATTTAAATTGAATAGCAGCTATGATAAATTAAATAAGCATGTTAAACATGATAATTTAAGATTCAAAAGTCTGTTATAAAAAATAGCAAATGCTATAAATTTGACATAAGTATGGCTGTCAAATTTTAAATTTAGCTTATTTTAGGTATAAGCCATATAGAAGAATAACCATCTGACGGTAAGTTTACAGTATGGTAAAATTTTGTTTTACTTGTAGAAAAATCAAAATTATTATTTGTAAATTCTATTTCATTAAAGAAAAAAGCAATGAAACTAACAGAAGAAGTTGTTGTGCAATTTGAGTGTCCGCAACTTCCATTACATCCTTCATCATCCATGCTGTTGTCACAACAGCTTTTTTCTTTTGTATTAGAAGTAGAAACTTCTTTTTCACAAGATTGTTGATTGTCACTACCACATGCAAAAGAGCTGTTAGGAATAAAAAATATACCTAAAAGCAATATTGTTATAATGTATGACTTTTTCATTTATTGTTATAATAACGCATCAAAGTTAATCAAAATAAATTAATTTTTATAAAGAAAATGTTAATAATACAATCAAAACTTCATTCTTTGTATTCTAACAGCGTTTAATATTGCTAATAAAGCGACTCCTACATCGGCAAAAACCGCTTCCCACATCGTAGCTAAACCACCAGCACCTAGAATTAGAACTATCGCTTTTACTGTAAAAGCTAAAGTGATATTTTGCCAAACAATTTTCTTGGTTTGTTTTCCAATGTTTATTGCTATTGGAATTTTTGAAGGTTTATCGTCTTGAATTACTACATCAGCCGTTTCAATTGTTGCATCACTACCTAAACCTCCCATTGCTATACCCACATTGCTTAAAGCGACTACTGGTGCATCATTAACACCATCACCTACAAAAGCTACTGTTTGGTTTTTAGCTATAATTTCTTTGACTTTATTTACTTTATCTTCTGGTAATAAATCACCAAACGCATTTGTAATTCCTAATTTTTGAGCCACAAATTGTACCACGTTATTTTTATCTCCACTTAACATAGTAGTTTTGATTCCTAATACTTTTAGTTTATCGATAGTTCGCTGTGCATCTTCTTTTATACTATCTGCAATGGTTAAGTAACCGACAAATTTATTATCATACGCCACTGCAATCAGTGTATACACAATACTTGATGGATCAATATCATATTTAATAGAAAACTTATCCATTAATTTAAAGTTTCCCACTAAAAGTTCTTTACCATTTGCACTAGCTTTTAAACCGTGTCCAGCTATTTCTTTAACTTCCTTAAGACTGATTTTACTATCTATTTCTCCAACAAAATCATGAATAGCTGTAGCTACTGGATGTGTACTTTGGCTTTCAATAGCGTTTACTAATTGAAGTATTTCTTTTTGGTCAAATTCCGATTTAAAAACTACTTCTTGTACTTTAAAAACACCTTCTGTCATGGTTCCTGTTTTGTCCATCACTACGTTTTGAATAGAAGCCATTACGTCTAAAAAATTACTTCCTTTGAAAAGGATTCCGTTTTTAGAAGCTGCTCCAATTCCACCAAAATATCCTAATGGAATACTAATAACTAATGCACAAGGACATGAAATTACCAAGAAAATTAAAGCTCTATACAACCAATCGTTAAAAACATAATTTTCTACAAAAAGCATTGGCACTAAACATATTCCAATTGCTAAAAACACCACAATAGGTGTGTAGATTTTAGCAAATTTTCTAATGAATAATTCGGTTGGAGCTTTTTTAGATGTTGCTTCTTGCACCATTTCCAGAATTTTTGATAATTTACTATCTGTATAAGCTGTTGTTACTTTAACTTGAGAAACCGAATTCAAATTAATCATTCCTGCTAAAACTGTTTCTCCTTTTAGTTTTGAATCTGGTTTACTTTCTCCCGTAAGAGCTGCTGTATTGAAGGAAGCTTTATCTGATACTAATTCTCCATCTAAACCTAATTTTTCCCCAGCTTTAAGTTGGATTATATCTCCGATTTTAGCCGTTGATGCTTTAATGGTTTTAGCTACATTATTCTCTATAATAGTAACTTCGTCAGGTCTTTGATCTAATAATGATTTTATATTTCTTTTGGCTCTTTGTACTGCCAATGATTGAAAAATTTCTCCAATGGCATAAAATAGCATTACCGCTACACCTTCAGGATATTCACCAATAGCAAAAGCCCCTATAGTAGCAATAGACATTAGTAAAAATTCAGAGAATACATCACTTTTACGAATACTTTGTATGGCTTCTTTTATAACTGGGAGTCCGACTGGTATATAGGCTGCAACATACCAAACTATTCTAACCCAACCCACAAACCAAGATTGGGTAAAATAATTATCAAAACCAATGGCCAACAATAATAAGCCGAAACTTATTATTGCTGGTAAAAATAATTGGAAGGTAGATTTTTCTTTAGAAGTATGGTCATGATCATGTCCATCATCTTCTGCATGTTCCTCTTCTGCTTTATTGATTTTTTCTTCAATTCTACAGCATTCTGCAACGTCTTCTATTTGGTGTGATTTTTTATCTGTCATAGTAATCTAAGTGTTTACATTTAATATTTTTTGAATGTCTTCAGGAATTTCCATTGCTCTTAATGGTGGAACATTTGCACCACCTGTATTTCCGACAGGAATGTGACCCACAAATGATTTTACACCACCTACTAGTAATCTTGGTATTTGACCAAAAATTTCTTTGGCATTTTTAATTTTAAATCCAAACTGTAACATTTTCCAATGGACAAATGTATGTTCATACGGATATTTTTGTCCGATTATGTGTGCTCTTTCTAAATGAAACCAAGACTTTTGTAAATTATTTTCCTTAAAATTATTTTTTGCTAATTCTAGTTCAGCATTATAAAAAGGTTTCAATTTTGTAGGCATATTGGTATTTACTTTCATCTCTATTTTTTGTTATAAATTATTAATGAACGTGTTCTCCACCACCTTTTGAAGCTGCTAATAAATAGAATGCTCCTTTTACAACTATTTTTGCATTTGTTTGAATTTCATCTACTAATTTAACTTCAGTATATCCTAAATCGGTTGTTCCAGGAACTACTTCAATTGCTTTAAAGTGTACTTCGTCGTGTTCTTTTTCGGTAGCTTCTTCGTCATGATTATGTGCTTCTCCTTCTTTATGAACGTGTGCTTCTTTTTTTGCTTTTGGAGTTTCTTCTGTATGTTCTTCTTGCATATAAATATAATATTTATCTCCGTTTCTTACAATTGCGTCTTTAGGTAATGCTTGAACCGTTTGATTTGTAATGTTAATATTAGCTGCCACATACATTCCAGAAATTAAATCTTTTGTGTCATTTTCATTAATCTTGGCATGTACTGCAACCGATTTACTTTCGTTTGAAAAGGATTTGTTAATACCAAATATTTTTCCTTTAATGACTTTATTCGATTGATTGGTTAGTACGAAATCAACTTCTTGACCAATAGAAATTTTACTCATGTCTTTTTCAAAAACGTTCAAATCGAGGTGCATTTGTTTGTTGTCAATTACTTCAAAAAGAGTAATTCCTGTGTCTGCAAAAGCTCCTTTTGTAATGCCTATTTTACCCACATAACCACTTATAGGAGCAATGATAGGAATGATAGAAGAGTTCCCTGATAGACTTACATTTAATGCTTGTAATTTGTTTTTGGCTGCTTGTGCTCTTGCTCTTTCAGTTGCCAATTTAGCTTTTACTTCTTGAAATACTTTGCGAGGATTTACATCTTCTTCACTCAAAGTTTTTTGACGATTGTATTCTAATTGTAAATATTCAATATTTGCTACAGCAGCATTGTAATCTTCTTGTATTTCTGCCACTTGAAGGTTTTGAAGTGTAGCCAAAGTTTTTCCTTTTGCTACATAAGTACCTTCTAATACAAAGATGTCTTTTACCACTCCACCAATTAAGGTTGAAACATCTGCTCGGTTTTGAGGTGGAACAGTTGTGTAACCATTGGCTTTGATGATTGTATTGAGGTTTTTCATTTCAATACTACCCATTTCAATGCCCACGGTTTCGAATTGAGCTGTTGTTAATGCAACTTCTGTTTCCGATTTTTCTTCTTCATGTTCTTCTTCTGTTTTCTTTTCTCCACATGAGTTTAGAATCAAAAGGAAAGAAGAAAGAAGAAATATTTTAAAAATTGAACCTATTTTATAATTTGGTTTTAAAGATATATTGATCATTATCGTGAGTATTAATTGTTATTGAAAGATGGAAATTGCATTTGAATAGCACTTTGATTGTAAGCGTTTACTGCTTCGATATTTTGCTTTTTAATATCAATGGCTTGATTTAAGAAACTGATGTAAGACCAGTAACTCATATCGCCATTGGCATAACTTTTTTGAGCAGTAGTGATTATCTGTTCTGCATATTTTAACCCTTCTTTTTCAAAATATTGAATTGCTTTTTCTTGTTTAGAAAATTGGTTTACTAATTGTTCTTTTTGCAGTTTTAAAGTTAATTTTGTTTTATCAAATTCTAATTGCGATTGCGACATACTTATTTCAGAAGCTTTAGCACGAGCTGTATTTGCACCGCTAAACAAAGGAATTTGCAAACCAACAGTAAATCCTTGAAAATAAGATTCTTTGTTTAATGTTTGACCAAAGTAACCCAAGCCTAATTTTGGTGCTCTAGATTTCTTAAAAGCATTTGATTCTTTTTCAAAAACCGTTGCTTGTTGGGTATAATAATCACTTACTAATGTTTCTACCTTATTTTCATTTAAAGCAGCTGCATGTATATATTTTAAAGGAGTTGTACTCTCTGGAAGTATATCTTCATTTGTCTGTATAAAATACTGTAACTGTTTTTGGTAGATTACTAAATCAAGAAGCATTTGTTCTTTTAAGGTTTCTATTTCCTTTACTTTAGCTTTTGCACTAATTACTTCTATGTTTCCGCTTTCACCTGTTTTAAAACGAAGTTCTGCATTTTTTAGAAATTTTGAATACACATCATACAATTCGTCATTTAGCTTTTGGATTGAAATACCATATAAATATTGATAGTAAGCAATAGTTACCGCTTTTTCAATTTCATATTCAGATAAAGCCTTTCGTTTTTCAGCCAATTTTGCTAATTCTTCCTGAAGCTGTCTGTTTGCTTTTGTATTTCCACCAATTGGAAAATATTGCTGAATACTTACATTATTATCATAATCTACACTATTGTATTGTCCACCCATGTATTCAATTTGCAAAGGATCTGCTTGAAAAGCTGTTTTCTTAAGAACTGTTTGTTTTTCAATTTCCTTATCGGCAATTTTTAAATCCATATTATTGGTTTTAGCCATTGTAATAGCTTGTTCTAAAGTTATGGGTTTGCTGTTTTGAGCAAATGAAAACGTACTAATAAATAATACGATTAGGGTCATGATTGAATTTGACATTTTTTTTCTTTTTTTAAAACCTTTCTCAACTAATAAATAAAGAATAGGTAGAACGATTAAGGTTAGTAAGGTTGCAGAAAATAAGCCACCGATAACAACGGTTGCTAATGGTTTTTGCACTTCCGCACCACCACTTGTTGATAAAGCCATTGGTAAAAACCCTAAAGAAGCAACAGCAGCTGTCATTAATACAGGTCTAAGTCTGGTTTTAGTTCCAATTAAAACGCGTTGTAATGGGTCTGTAATTCCTTCTGATTTTAATTGGTTGAAATAGGAGATTAGTACAATTCCATTTAGTACTGCAATACCGAATAAAGCAATGAAACCAATACCTGCTGAAATACTAAAAGGCATTCCTCTCAACCATAAAGCAAAAACACCACCTATAGCTGATAATGGAATAGCTGTAAAAATTAATAAAGCTTGTTTCATGCTATGGAATGTGAAGAATAACAATACCATGATTAATGCCAATGCAATTGGTAAGGCTACAGAAAGTCGTTTGTTAGCTTCTACTAAATTTTCAAATTGACCACCATAAGTGATGTAATATCCTGCTGGAAGTTTATAATTGTTTTCTAATTTTTGTTGAATTTCTTCGACTACACTTTTTACATCACGACCACGAACATTTAAACCCACAGTTATTCTACGTTTTCCATTTTCACGAGATACTTGAACAGGGCCTTGTTCGTATTCCACAGAAGCTACTTGATACAGTGGAACTTGTTGGCCGCTTGGTAATGGAATAAATAGGTTTGAAACATCTGAAATATCACTACGATTTTCAGCATTCATTCTAACTACAACATCAAAACGTTTGCTTTCTTCATAAATTTTACCTGCACTTTCACCTGCAAAAGAAGCTCTGACTATCTTATTTACGTCTGTTATATTTAGTCCATATAAAGCTATTTTATCATAATCATATTTTATTGTAATTTGTGGTAAACCTGTTACTTTATCGGCTTTTAAATCACCCACACCTTCAATTTTATTGACTTTTGAAATTAATTCTTTAGCTTTTACATCTAATATTTCCAAATCATCCCCAAAAATCTTTATAGCAATATCACTTCTACTACCCGTCATTAATTCGTTAAAACGCATTTGTATGGGTTGGGAAACTTCAATATTAGCACCAGGAATAACTTCCATTTCTTCTTTCATTAGATTGGCTAAATCTTCCCAATTATCAGCAGAAGTCCATTCTGATTTATCTTTTAAAACAATAATTAAATCACCACTTTCAATAGGCATTGGGTCTGTTGGTATTTCACCACTACCAATTTTTGTAACAATAGTTTTAATTTCTGGAAATTTTGCTTTTAGAATTTTTTCGTATTTAGTAGTTGTTTCAATCATCTGCGTTAATGAACTTCCTGTCATTATCGTTGCATTAATAGCTAAATCTCCTTCTTCGATTGTAGGTATAAATTCACCTCCCATATTTTGGAAAACTACTAATGCCAATACAAATAATCCGACAGCAATTCCTAAAACTACTTTTTTGATTTGTAATGCTTTGTCTAAAAATGGAGTGTATATTTTTTCAAACCATGCCATCATTTTATCGCTAAAGTTTTCTTTATGCTCGGTGTTTTTAGATAAGAACATTGCACTCATCATAGGTACATAAGTTAAAGAAAGTACGAAAGCTCCAATTACTGCAAATCCTACCGTCATTGCCATTGGCTTGAACATTTTACCTTCGGTTCCAACTAATGCTAATATTGGTAAATACACAATTAAAATTATTATTTCTCCAAATGCTGCACTATTACGAATTTTGGAAGCAGATTTATATACTTCACTATCCATTTCTAATTGGGTTAAGTTCTTTTGTCTCTTGAGTTTTTGTAAATGATGCATTGTGGCTTCCACAATAATTACTGCACCATCGACAATAATTCCAAAATCGATAGCACCTAAACTCATTAAGTTTCCACTAACACCAAAATGATTCATCAAAATAACTGCAAATAGCATTGACAACGGAATTACCGAAGCTACGATTAGTCCTGCACGAAGATTTCCTAAAAATAAAATCAATACAAAAATTACGATTAATGCACCTTCTAATAAATTTTTAGTAACTGTTCCAATGGCACTATCTACTAATTTCCCACGGTCGATAAAAGCTTCTGCAACGACTCCTTCAGGAAGTGTTTTGTTGATTTGAGCCATTTTTTCTTTCACTCGTTCTACAACTGCTTTAGAATTTTCTCCTTTTAGCATTAATGCCATTCCACAAACAATTTCACCTTTACCATCTTTTGTAGCTGCTCCATATCGCATAGCATATCCTTCATTAACTGAAGCTACATCACGAATTAAAACAGGTGCACCGTTTCTGTTTTTTACAACAACATTTTCTAAATCCTTACTTCCGGTTGCCATACCTACACCACGAATAAAGTAGGTCATTTGATCTTTTTCTATATATGCACCCCCAGTATTCTGGTTGTTTTTTTCTAAAGCTTCAAAAATTTCAGTTATGGTTACATCTAAACTCTTTAAAGTATTTGGTTTAACAGCTATTTCAAACTGTTTTAATTTACCACCCCAAGTAGCAACTTCTGCAACACCTTCAATCCCTTGTAATTGTGGAATGATAATCCAATCTTGGATAGTTCTTAATTTGATTGCATCGTATTTATCTTCATATCCTTTTTTAGCATATACATCGTATTGAAATATTTCTCCTAAACCAGTTGAAATGGGAGCCATTTCTGGAGAACCTGCATAAGCTGGGATATTTTCTTTGGCTTGACTTATTCGTTGAAAAATTTGATTCCTTGCCCAATAAATATCTACATCATCTTTAAAAACAACAGTAACAACAGAAAGTCCAAAACGAGAAATACTTCGCAGTTCTATAACTTTTGGAATTGTTTTTAAAGATTGCTCTAATGGATATGTAATGAGTTGCTCAATTTCTTGACTGGCTAAAGTAGGTGCATTTGTAATAATTTGCACTTGATTATTAGTAACATCTGGTAATGCGTCAAGTGGTAATTGTTTTATTGAATAGCTTCCCCAAGCTACTAACACAAGTGTAAAAAGTAGTATAACGAATTTGTTCTTTATACTGAATTGTATGATTTTGTCTAACATTGAAAATATTATAATGAATTAGAAATTAGCAAATTAAAAATTTGCCATAATTTGTGGTAAAAACACAAGTTTCTAACCCGAAATTACTCGGGCTTCATTATACTATTTGAGGTGGTTGCCAAATACTCCCAAAGAAATTGGAATACAAATTAGATTTGTAAATGGAGTTTAGCGTTTGAATTTCTACTGTTGGAGTATGAAAATTAAAAACTATTGTAGGAACATAAGATAAAACACTTTGTCTGCAACAATTACAAACACAAAAAGGAGAACAAGCGTCATTTTCCTTATCGTGTGAATGATTTTCGTGGTTTGTGTCTATTTTACTAGAAGTGTGCGTAAAACTAGTTGCTTCCACATCTGCACATGGCAAACATGAAAGTACTACTAAATACAGAGATAATATGTAGTTTAAAAATTTCACAGCTGTAAAAGTAGTAAAATTAATTTTTAATTTTTACTTTTTTTTATGCTTCTTTACTATTCAACTTAAAACTAGAACTAAATTTATCTTTCAAAATTTTCATATCCTCACTTACTTTTCTATCCAATACTTTAGCGTAATGTTGAGTAGTTCTCAAATTTTTATGCCCCAGCATTTTACTTACGCTTTCAATAGGAACACCATTTGTAAGCGTTACTGTAGTTGCAAATGTATGTCGGGCAATGTGAAAGGTTAGTTCTTTTTCGATTTCACAAACACCGGCTATTTCTTTTAGATAGGCATTCATTTTTTGGTTGGACAGGATAGGGAGTAGTTTATCTTCATTTAAACATTGTGGATGATTTTCATATTTATCGATAATAATTTGTGTCACCGGAAGTATTGGGATTTTTGAAGCTGATTCTGTTTTTTGTCTGTGAGTAAAAATCCATTGCTCGCCATCAATACCGTAGCTTATATGCGACTTCGTTAAGTTTTTGACATCTATATAGGCTAAACCTGTAAAGCAGCTGAAAAGGAAAATATCGCGAACTAAAGATAATCGCTCTGTTTTAAAGTCTTTTTCTATTATAGTTTGAATCTCGTCTTCGTTGAGGTACACACGTTCTACTTCTTTGACTTTGGATTTGTAGTTTGCAAATGGATTTTTATCCAACCAATCATTGGCCAAACATATCTTGATAATTTTATTGAAGTTTTTGATGTATTTCACCGCTGTATTATTAGCGCAGTTTCTTACGCTTCGTAACCAAAATTCATAATCGGTTATAAAGGCATGATCTATCTTTGTAATATCGATATCAGAAACGTTGTATTTCCATTGCATGAACTCGATAGTATGTTTCAATGAAGTAGTGTAGCGTTCCAGTGTTCCTGGAGCGTATTCTTTTCCAACCAATTCTTTTATTTTGTTGTTATGGTCTTGGAAGATGGGAACGAGCATACGCTTGGTTTCGGAAAAACCAAATAATTCATTTTTTAAATTCTCTGAAGTTATACTAATGTCTTTTTTGAATAGTTTCTTCTCTGCTTCTAAAACTTGATTTTTTAGATAATCAAGATGACTATTGATTGTTCTAGCTTCTTCATTAGTGCCTTTTACTTTGCTACCTTCTGAGGACCATTTATCGGGATTAATGTATTTGTTGGTACTAAACTCAAATCGTTTAGCATTGACCGTTACTCTGGTGTAGATTGGACAAACTCCTAAATTGTTAACTTTTGCTCTCTTGATGTAGAAGAGAATTGCTACTGCTGTGTTCATTGTTGGTGACCTTAAAGTTAGTATTAAATTTATTCGATTTAATAACTACACACAAGATGTACATTTTTTGAATATGTTATTGAACACCTTGTAGTAGTGGTGTTTTCGTTGCGAGGAGTCACTTGAAATTCTAATTTTTTAGTGACACCTTGAAAGACACCTAAACTTTGAGATTTAATGAATAATTTGGTATAGACTTAAAAGAAAAAACCCGCTAAATCATTGAATTTAGCGGGTTTTAGTACCGTTTGCTTTTCAGCTCGCGGAGAAAGAGGGATTCGAACCCCCGGACCTGTTACAGTCAACAGTTTTCAAGACTGCCGCAATCGACCACTCTGCCATTTCTCCAATAAATCACAAGCGTTTTTGTGATTGCGAGTGCAAATATAGAATGATTTTTGTTTTAAACAAACCTTTTTTTACTAAAAAAATATACGTTTATGAAAGTATCAACTAATTGTTTCATTTTCTAACATTTAGAAGAAAAGAAAATGTAAAAAAACAGTAGAATAACAAATTAATAATTAACATATTCCATTATTTCCAATCCATAACCGATTATTCCAACTCTTTTGGTTTGCTCAGAATTGGAAAGCAATCTAATTTTGGAAATATCCAAATCATGTAAGATTTGTGCTCCAATACCAAAATCTTTTGCATCCATTTTAATAGGCGGTGCTTTCATTTTTCCTTCATCTTGTAAAATTTTCAGTTCTCCAATACGATTGAGTAATTCAATAGATGGAATCTCTTGATTGATAAAAATGATCGCTCCTTTACCTTCTTCATTAATACGGTTGAACATATTTTCCAATCGTTTTTCTGAATCGTTAGTTAGGGTTTCTAAAATATCATTATTAACTTGTTTCGAATTAATCCGAGTTAAAACAGCATCGCCATTATTCCAGCTACCCTTTGTTAGAGCTATATGCACATGTTTATTAGTTGTTTGTAAATACGCTCTCATACGGTAAGAACCAAAACGAGTAGAGATTTCAAAATCTTCTTTCTTTTGAATTAAACTATCGTGTTGCATTCTATAAGCTACTAAATCTTCAATTGAAACCAATTTAAGATTAAATTTCTTGGCAACTTCAACTAATTGAGGTAAACGAGACATTGAACCATCTTCGTTCATAATTTCACAAATCACACCTGCGGGAGAAAAGCCTGCAAGCCTAGCAAAATCAATAGCGGCCTCAGTATGACCGGTTCTGCGTAAAACTCCTCCTTGTTTAGCGATGAGCGGAAAAATGTGTCCGGGTCTTGCCAAATCGTAAGGTTTAGTGTCTTCATTTACCAAAGCCAGAATTGTTTTAGCTCTGTCTGCAGCAGAAATTCCGGTTGTTACACCGTTACCTTTTAAATCAACAGAAACAGTAAAGGCTGTTTCCATATGATCGGTGTTGTTATTCACCATAGTGCGAAGTTCTAATTCTACACACCTTCTTTCCGTTAATGGAGCACAAATAAGTCCGCGACCATGAGTAGCCATAAAATTAATCATATCTGGTGTGACTTTTTCGGCGGCAGCCAAAAAATCACCTTCATTTTCTCTATCTTCATCATCTACCACAATGATTACTTTTCCTTGACGGATATCCTCTATGGCTTCTTCAATTGTATTTAGCTGTATTTTTTGCGACATGATATACTATGAATTCTGTTCGGATGAACGTTTTTTAAATAATGAAAAAAATGGCTGTAAAATGGCATCCATGTTAACGAGACCAATGTCATTCGTAGCTCTGTAAGTGAGCAAAATGGCAAAGGGAGTTAGTAAAATAGATGACATCCAAGCACCTAAGAAAGGGGTTATTCCATCTTCTTGGGCTAATTTTTTACCGAATACATTAATAAAATGATAAACAATAAAAATAACCATTGCAAAAACTATAGGCAAACCTAATCCACCTTTACGAATAATGGCTCCAATGGGAGCTCCAATAAAAAACATTAACAAACAAGCGTAAGCAATTACAAATTTATCAAACAATGCAAGCCAATGATTATTAATATTTTTTGCCTTACTTTCTAACTCAAATTTAGAACCCTCAATTGAAAATTTTGTATTTGAAACATTTGCTTTTGCAATATCTAAAACTCCGTTGATTTGGTGCGGTAAAAGAAGATTAAGTAAATCAGCATTTGTTTCTTTTTTTACTTTTTCATTTTTTGCTATACTGTCTTTATTTGTGATGGGCTTTTGATGAGAATAAAAGGTAACATAGCGTTGCTTAATATTTTCAGTATACGAAACAATATCTTTTTTGTGGTTGTTTTTCAACGAATCAAGAGTATATTTTAATTCGCCAACATTGAGCATATTGTTGGTATTCGAAATTTGTTCTGTATCAAAATCAGTTTTTTGGAGCGGAGTTAAATCAAAATTGATGATATATTTTTTAAACGCACTTTTAGCAAAAGGAACTTTCTTTTTTTCAGTATAATTTTTAACGGGAACATCTTCATAATAATTACCGTCATACAAAATCAACTGTAAAAAATTAGAGTTTTCATTACTGATTAATTCTCCTCGATTAGCTTTGATAACAACATTTGTACCTACTCCAAGATTTGATAATTTATGTATAGTTACATCACGGAGGAGATTATCATTGTCACCATATTTATCTGCTACTTTGATTGTATAACTACCCACTGTACTAAATTGTCCTTCGGCAATTGCCATGGAAGGTTTTTGCTGCACAATGCTTTTTCGAAGATTAATAAACTTATATTCTGCTTGTGGGATGATATTATTAGCAAATAGAAAAGCTACAAAACTCAGTCCAAATATAAACAGAGACAAAGAATGCATGGCTCTTCTAAGCGAGATACCTGAAGATTTCATCGCGGCAAATTCATAGTTTTCGGCAAAATTTCCAAAAGTCATGATAGACGCTAACAAAACGGATAGCGGTAAAACTAAGGGAACAACTTTAGGAGAATAAAAAGTAAGGAATTTAATAATCAAAAAGGTATCTAAATCTTTTCCTGCCAAGTCGGCAATAAAAAGCCATATTCCTTGTAAAATAAAGATAAAAAAGAGAATAACAAATACCGAAGCAAATGTACTTAAGAATGAAGTTAGGATATAGCGGTCAAGAATTTTCACCCTACAATTAGTCTAATCTATTGATGTAGTAATTTTTGAATTTACTTTCGTCAAAGATAAACTGATTTTTTGATAATGGTTGATTGGTTTTGAAAGAATTAACAATGAGTGTTGTTTTTGTTCCTTTTTTACCTACTTCAATTAAATTATAGATGTGTTTGGTTTGCTCGTCAATCCCTAACAAAATTTCTTTACGTTGGTCTTTTGAGCTAATAGGAACTAGCTTAATATACTGGATTTTTCTTCCTTTAATATTTTGTGAAATATCCCAATAATATTTATACCCTTGATTGAAAAAAGTCAACATTTTTGAGGGTGTTATTGCATTTTCATCTTGTTCGTCAAACTTAGAAATAGTGACCTCTTCATCTTCAGGAACAATGGTGTATGTCTTTTTTCCATCAAAAATCTTGGTCATTCCCATAAAATTCAGGTAGTATAAATTTCCTTTTAAAATTACACTTCCTTTACTGTCTTGATTAATGTTTTCTTTTGTATTTTGAAGGGTGTATTTAAAATCAATAATAATGTTCTCATAGCTTTTTACCTTAGCTGTCACTTCATCTAATAAATCTTTTGCCTTTTTTTCTTGGGCTTGAGCATTAATGAAAGATAAAAACAGAAATGAAACACAGATAATTTTTTTCATTTTATATGTTATTTTGTTCGTTATTAAAAAATTCGTTTAACGAATTCAAATCAGGGATATTCACCGATCTGGCTTTACTACCTTCAAAAGGGCCTACTATTCCGGCTGCTTCTAATTGATCTATCAATCTCCCAGCTCGATTGTAACCTAATTTTAATTTTCGCTGTAAAAGCGAGGCAGAACCTTGTTGTGCGGTTACAATCACCTCGGCAGCTTCTCTAAACATTGAATCGCGTTCAGATATATCTATATCAAGCATTGTGCCATTTTCTTCACCAATATATTCTGGTAAAAGGTATGCATTGGGGTAGGCCTTTTGCGAACCAATGAATTCAGTAATGCGTTCCACTTCAGGTGTATCAACAAAAGCACATTGTACACGAACTAGGTCGTTTCCGTTTGTATAAAGCATATCACCACGACCAATTAGTTGGTCTGCACCTTGTGTATCTAAAATAGTTCGAGAATCAATTTTTGATGTTACTCTAAAAGCTATTCGAGCCGGGAAGTTGGCTTTAATTAATCCGGTAATAACATTAACTGACGGTCGCTGGGTTGCAATAATCAAATGTATACCGATTGCACGAGCCAATTGAGCTAGCCGGGCAATTGGAGTTTCAACCTCTTTTCCGGCAGTCATAATTAAATCGGCAAATTCATCAACAACCAAAACAATGTAGGGTAAAAAACGATGCCCATCATTAGGGTTTAATTTTCTGGCTTTAAATTTTTCATTGTATTCCTTAATGTTCCTAACCATTGCATCTTTTAGCAAAGAGTAACGGTTATCCATTTCAATACAAAGCGAATTTAATGTGTTAATTACTTTTGTATTATCGGTAATAATAGCATCTTCCGTATCGGGTAATTTAGCCAAATAATGTCGTTCAATTTTATTAAAAAGCGTAAGTTCAACTTTTTTGGGATCAACCAAAACAAATTTGACCTCTGCCGGATGTTTTTTGTATAAAAGAGATGTTAATACAGCGTTTAAACCTACGGACTTTCCCTGTCCGGTTGCACCGGCCATTAATAGGTGAGGCATTTTAGCCAAATCCACTACAAAGGTTTCGTTGGAGATGGTTTTACCCAATGCAATTGGTAATTCCATTTCGGCTTCCTGAAAACGAGTAGAACCTATAACCGTTTTCATCGGAACCATAGTTGGGTTTTTGTTAGGTACCTCAATACCTATCGTTCCTTTTCCGGGAATAGGAGCAATGATTCGAATACCAAGTGCAGAAAGTGATAAGGCAATATCATCTTCTAGACTTTTAATTTTTGAAATACGAATACCGGCTTCTGGGACAATTTCATAAAGCGTTACAGACGGACCGACTGTTGCTTTTATTTGAGCGATATCTATTTTATAATTTCTGAGGGTTTCTACAATTTTATTTTTATTCTCTTCCAGTTCCTCTTGGTTAATCGTAATTCCGCCCGAACCATAATCTTTTAGTAAATCTATAGTTGGGAATTTGTATTTAGACAATTCCAAAGTTGGATCAAATTCACCAAAGTCTGACACCAACTTTTCGGCCAAATTTTCGCCAATTTGTTCTTCTTCAGGAGCTTTTTCTATTACAAATTGCTCGTCTTCTGTTTTTATAATTTCCGGCTCTCTTGAAACGGGTTGCGGATTAGGTTCTAGTGTTTTGACCTTTGGTTCTAAATTAATTTCAGAAGCATTTTCTATTGTAGGTTTGAGAGAATCCTTGTTTATTTCAAAAGTTGAAACCGATTTCTTGATTGAAATTACACCTTCCTCAGGAACTTCTTGTAAATTTTTATTTTCAATAGGTTGGTCAAATGGATTGATGGCTGCAGCTTCTTCTAAGTCATCTTTAATTTCTTTTTTCTTTCGTTCAAATAATTTTTGAAATGTCTCAGGTGAAACGTTCACTTTAAATATTAAATAAATTAGTAAACTAAAAACCAATATGAGAAGTGTTCCCGGTTTTCCCATGAAGTCCTGAATATATGAATTCATCTCAAATCCAACAATTCCTCCCAATTCAGGTATATAATCCGAAAAAAAACCAAACATTAGAGAAAAGTTAACCATCGCAAACAAATCCCAAAACCATAGATTTTTTAATTTTTTTAATGGTATACTTAAAATCAAATAAATACCGGAAATAAAAAACAATCTTACTAAAAGGAATGATGCAATACCAAAACCTTTGTAAAGAAATAAATCGGCAAAGTAAGCACCAACCTTACCCAACCAATTTTTTACTTCTACAGAACGATTACTTAAACTGCTTACAGCACTTTGATCTTCTTGCCAATAAATAAAAAATGATACCATGGACAAAAATAAGGCTACTGAAAAAAGTACTAAAAAACAACCAAACAAAAAACGATGTTGTTTTGTAAATTTGATTGTTTTCTGGGTATCTGATTTAGCTTCTGCTTCTTTTTTGGAAGAATTTGACGAAGATGTTTTTGCCATTAACTTCTGTGTAATTTGTTGTAAAAGTAACTATTTTTATATTATTTTCAATTTAAACTAACAAGATAAGGAACATAAATTATTAAGCCAACAATAATTGCTGTAAAAGCTGCAAAAAATACTGCACCGGCTGCTATATCTTTGATAAAGCCTATCTTCTCATGATAATTTGGATGAATAAAATCGGCCACTTTTTCAATAGCAGTATTCAAACCTTCAATAGATAATACCAAACCAATACATAATGTTTGTATTAGCCATTCATTTTTGGAAATATGAAAGTAAAATCCTGCGATTGTCATAAAAACGCCTATTGAAAACTGAACCATTACACTATGTTCTGTGGATAAAAGTTTAAAAGCACCTTTTAAAGCGTACACCACACTTTTCAAGCGTCCTGTTATAAGACTAGTATCTTTTTGGAATTCCATATAAATTTATAAAATAGCCAAAGCTTTTTCATAATCTGGCTCTTGAGCTATTTCAGGCACTTGCTCTGCGTAGGTAATAATACCATTTTCATTCACAACAATTACAACTCTAGAGTGAAGACCTGCCAATGGTCCGTCTGTAATAGTTAAACCATAATTTTCACCAAAACTACCGGTTTTAAAGTCGGATAAATTTTCAACATTTTCAATACCTTCAGCACCACAAAATCGTTTTTGAGCAAATGGCAAATCACGTGATATACATAGCACTTTTGTATTTACTAACGCTGATGCTTTTTGGTTAAATGTTCTAACCGAAGTGGCACAAACACCTGTATCAATACTTGGAAATATATTTAAAACTAATCGACTGCCTTCAAAATCAAGTAATGAAGTAACTGATAAATCGGTTTTTACTAATTGAAAGTCAGGTGCTTTTGAACCTACTTTTGGTAATTCACCACTGGTATGAATAGGATTTCCTCCTAAGGTTATTGTTGCCATTTTTTTATTGTTTAAGATTCCAAAAATAGGAATTATTTACCAAAGTTACCTATTCAAAATACAAAAAAACGCTTCCCGAAAGAAGCGTCTTTGAAAGGTATTTGTATGGAAATTATTTGTCTATTGAACCCAACACACGTTGCATAAAGCTATTTAGAGCTTCTTTTTTTGCCATTCCATTTTGTATAGATTTATGCACTTCTAAAGCTCCGTACATATTAGAAATTAACTCACCGATTACATCCAATTCTTCATCTTTTAATGAAGGAATTTCCGTTATAGCTTCTAAAACTTCGATAGTTTCTACAAGATAATCTTGGTCGTTTTCCTCAATAAATTGAGTTAACTGCTTAATGACGGGTAATTTCATTAGTTAACTGAAATTTCTGAAACCAATTCAGCTAAAACTTCAGCTTTGTTGGTTTGGGTTTGGTTAACTAATTCACCATTTACAAAAGTGGCAAATGTTGGTAAATTAGAAACATTGGCTAATTTTCTTGACTCAGGCGAATTTTCTGCATCCACTAATACAAATGTAATTCCGTCGTTCTCTGAAGCTAATTTTTTAAATTTCGGTTTCATTATTCGGCAATTACCACACCAAGAGGCTGAATATTGAACAACAACTTTGCTGTTTTGATTCACTAAATTGTGAAGTGTATCTTCCGTTAAATCGATTAACATAGAATTTAGAGTTTAGATTTGAGAATTTTTAGTTTTGACTTAAATAAGCAGCAGTGCTCAAACGATCCGCAGCCATTGCTTCTTTTCCTTCTTCCCAATTGGCCGGACAAACTTCGCCTTTGGTTTGAACATGTGTGTAAGCATCAATTAAACGCAAATATTCATTTACATTTCTTCCTAAGGGCATATCGTTTACACTTTCGTGGAAAATTTTTCCTGTTTCATCAATTAAATAAGTAGCTCTGTAGGTTACATTAGAACCTGCAATTAAATAACTTTCTGTATCTTCATTATATTCACCGGCTTCAATATCCAAAATTCCTAATGCAGATGATAAATTTCTCGTAGTATCTGCAATTAAAGGATAAGTAACACCTTCAATCCCTCCGTTATTTTTAGCTGTGTTTAACCAAGCAAAATGAACTTCATTTGTGTCACAAGAAGCACCAATGACAATAGTATTTCTTTTTTCGAATTCAGGTAAAGCTGTTTGAAAAGCGTGTAATTCAGTTGGACAAACAAATGTGAAATCTTTTGGATACCAAAATAAGATTACTTTTTGGTTATTTTTAACCGCTTCATCCAACACATTGATTCTCAAATTGTCTCCCATTTCTGAAATTGCATCAACTGTAATGTTAGGGAATTTTTTACCTACTAATGACATAATTGTAATATATTTAATTGTTAAAATCTGATGCAAATTTAAGTTAAATAAGCAAATCCAATAATGATAAATGTCATTCAAAATCACAATGAACCTATTGATTTTATTGATATTAAATAAAGATATCTTCTATTTTTAAGCACTATCTAAATTTAATATTCTATTTTTTCACATACTGTAATTTTCGTATTAAAATTTTATTGAGTTGATAAATGTTAAAGTTGAATTAAAATAAAAAAACTGCCAATAATAGCAGTTTTTAAAACTTAGTATAAGTAAATCTTATTTTGAAGTAAGTTGTTTAATCTTAATATTAAAAGCAGCATATAACAACGTCATAAACGGACTAATAATGTTGAAAAAAGCGTAGGGTAGGTAGGACCATGTAGAAACACCTAACACACCTGCTTGATAGGCACCACAAGTATTCCAAGGGATAAGTACAGAGGTTACCGTACCGGAATCTTCTAACGTTCTACTTAAATTTTCTGGTGCTAAACCTTTGTCTGCATATGCTTTAGAAAACATTTTACCGGGAACAACGATTGCTAAATATTGATCAGAAGCAGTTAAGTTTAATGCCAAACAACTCGCAACGGTACTGGCAAACAAACCAAATGTAGTATGAAACAATTTTAATAATGAATCGGTAATTCGGGTTAAAGCTCCAATTGCTTCCATGACACCCCCAAAAACCATCGCACATAAAATTAGCCAAATGGTACCCAACATTCCTTTCATGCCTTTAGAAGAAAATAGGTTGGAAAGCATTTCATTTGTTGTTTCAATGGATGTTTCAACAGTTATGGCATTCATAACTCCTTTATAACCTGAAATAAATGACAATTTATCGCTACCTCCAATTTTAGCAACCAATTCGGGCTGAAAGATCAAGGCAAAAAAACCACCTAACAATGTACCTATTAGTAAAGCTACTAATGGCTCCGTTTTCTTAACGATTAATACGATAACTATAATCGGAACCAAAAAGAGCCAAGGGCTTATCGAGAAAGTTTCTTTAATCGAATGAAGCGTCTCAGTATTATCACTAATACCGGATGTTGTTTGTGATAAACCCAAAAATATAAAGATAACAAGCGTTAAAACCATTGTAGGAACAGTGGTTAAAATCATGTATCGTATGTGTGTAAATAAATCAGTACCTGCCATTGCCGGAGCAAGGTTGGTTGTGTCTGAAAGCGGAGAAAGCTTGTCTCCAAAATAGGCTCCCGAAACAACAGCTCCGGCAACCATTCCTAAAGGCATTCCGATAGTGCTTCCTATACCAATAAGAGCGATACCTACTGTTGCGGATGTTGTCCATGAACTTCCGGTTGCAATTGAAATCACAGCACAAATTACCACACAAGCAGGAAGAAATACCGCAGGATGAAGAATTTGAAGTCCGTAATATATCATAGTCGGAATAACACCACTCAACAACCAAGTTCCAGAAAGTGCTCCAACCATCAATAAAATTAGAATGGCACCAGAAGTTGATTTTACATTTTTAGAAATGTCTTCCATCATTGCAGAATACGAAACTTTGTTTCTAAAACCCACAACAGCAGCAATGGCTGCACCTATAATTAACGCAAATTGATTCGGACCGGATGTAGCACTATCGCCATAAGCATATACATTATAAGCCAAAATAGCAATTAACAAAAAGATAGGTAAAAGTGCTTCAAAAAGTGATAGATTCTTATTTTCAATAAGCTGTTCGTCTTTAGGATTGAGTGGTTTGATGTCTTGACTTTCCATGTATTTTGTTTGTGGATGCAAGATATAAAAAAATCATTATTTAATCTTAAATAAAAAAATCCGACTCAGTAAAGTCGGATTAAAGTTATTTTTATACTTCTTGAAGTTCTTTCAAAACGCCTATTTCTTTCATACACGCTTTCATCATTTGATACGTTCGTTCAATATCGTTATCTAAACCAATGGAAAAGCGAATTAAACCATCTGTTAAACCCATTTCCTTTTGTTCGTCCAGCGGAATTTCTGATGAAGTAGAAGTTCCCGGAGCACTGAATAACGTTTTGTAAAACCCTAAACTTACCGCTAAATAACCTAAGTTTCTATTTTGCATTAATTCCATTAGTTCATTGGCTTTGTCGAGGGAACCCACATCAATCGTCATCATTCCGCCAAAACCATATTCATTGTTAATCATTTTAGAATAAATTTCGTGACTCGGATGACTTTTTAAACCCGGATAAACAACTTTCAAACCATCTTTTTCAAATTTTTCAGCTAAATAACTTGCATTGTGACTGTGTTGTTTCATTCGAATATGAAGCGTTCGTAAATTCTTTAATATACTTGCAGAACGAAGGCTATCCATCGTTGGTCCGAGTAACATACTTGCCCCGTTATTCACATTTTTTAAATCATTAATAAATTCTTGTGAAGCACAAATCACACCACCAACAGTATCGCTACTTCCATTGATGAATTTAGTCAAACTATGAATTACCACATCAGCTCCTAATTTTGCAGGAGCAACAGAAAGTGGCGAAAAAGTATTATCAACAACCAATTTAATATTGTGTTTTTTGGCCAATTTAGCTAAGCTTTCGATATCTGCAACTTCTAATAAAGGATTACTCACGGTTTCACAATATAAAACTTTGGTATTGTTTGTAATAGCTGCTTCAACAACATCCAATTTAGTAATGTCTACAAAGTTGGTTTTGATGTTCCATTTTGGCAACATGTTTTTCATGAAAGCATACGTTCCTCCGTAGATGGTTCTGCTAGAAACAATTTCATCTCCGGCAGCACACAATTGCATTAATACAGGTGTGATAGCACCCATTCCGGAAGCAGCAACATTGGCACTTTCTGTTCCTTCCATGGCAGCTAAAGCTTCGCCTAAATATAGATTCATAGGAGAAGAATGACGCGAATACAAATAACAGCCTTCAGCATTTCCTTCAAACGTGTCAAACATGGTTTTGGCAGAGAGAAAGGTATAGGTTGAACTATCGGAAATAGATGGATTAACACCTCCAAATTCTCCAAAATATTGTAAGTCTTGAATATGATCAGCAGGATTAAATTGATTATTTTGCATGTCTTTTACAGTTATAATTCATTACAAATTAAATATAATGCTGTAAAAAAATCAATATATATATCTAAATTTAGTTTTTTTTACTACATAATTTAAATAATACAGATAATTAATTTATATTTGGTTTGTATATGAGAATAATCACAGAAAATTTTAAACTATGGAATTTGATTTAATTGACAAAAAACTTCTCATGCTTTTGCAGGAAGACAGTAAAAAAACAACAAAAGATCTTTCAACAAAACTCAATCTTTCTGTAACCGCTGTATATGAAAGAATAAAAAAGCTTGAAAGAGAGGGAGTTATTCGAAATTATGTTGCTTTATTGGATAGAGCAAAAATTGGAAAGAGTTTTGTTGTTTTTTGCCATATTAAATTAATCCAACATACTAAAGAATACCTTACCACTTTTGAAGAAGAAGTAACTCAATTGACAGAAGTATTAGAATGTTTTCACGTGAGCGGTGATTACGACTATATTCTTAAAATTTGTGTTAGCGGGATGGAAGAATACCGCGAGTTCATGGTAACCAAACTAACCAATTTAAGACATATTGGCAGCACACACAGCTCCTTCATGATATCAGAATTAAAAAACACTACACAATATGAACTCGTGTGAAAATTTAAAAAATTAATTTTTTAACGATTTATTACCACTCGTAAATGCGAAAGGGTGTAACTTTGTTATACTAATTTTTTTACATGAAAATAGCAATAGTTTGTTATCCGACTTTTGGTGGAAGTGGAGTAGTGGCCACAGAATTAGGATTAGAATTGGCTCAACGCGGTCATGAAATTCATTTTATCACCTATAAGCAACCGGTTCGCCTAGCTTTGCTTAATCCAAATTTACATTATCACGAAGTTAATGTTCCCGAATATCCTCTTTTTCATTATCAACCTTATGAATTGGCTCTTTCCAGTAAACTAGTGGACATGGTGAAATTGCATAAAATTGAACTTTTACATGTGCATTATGCCATACCACATGCCTATGCCGGTTATATGGCAAAACAAATGTTGAAAGCAGAAGGTATTTTTATTCCTATGGTAACGACTTTGCACGGAACTGATATTACATTGGTCGGAAAACATCCTTTTTACAAATCTGCTGTAACATTTAGCATAAATCAATCAGATGTGGTTACTTCGGTTTCAAAAAGTTTAAAAGAAGATACCTATAAACATTTTGCAATTACTCAAGAAATTGAGGTTATTCCCAATTTTATAGAAATTAATAAGGCTAAAGTAGAAGAGGGAACTCCCTGCTACCGATCATTGATGGCAAAAGATAATGAACGTATCATCACACACATTAGTAATTTTAGAAAAGTAAAACGTATTCCGGATATAATTCATGTTTTTAATAAAATTCAGCAACAAATTCCTGCAAAATTAATGATGGTAGGCGAAGGGCCGGAAAAAGAAAAAGCAGAACTATTATGTGAAGAGTTAGGTATTGCTAACAAAGTAATCTTTTTTGGAAACAGCAATGAAATTGATAAAATATTATGCTTTACCGATTTATTCTTACTTCCTTCTGAAACGGAAAGTTTTGGTTTAGCTGCTTTAGAAGCCATGGCTTGTAAAGTTCCTGTTATCTCTACCAACACCGGTGGACTGCCGGAAGTAAATCGGGATGGTTTTTCAGGTTATCTAAGTAATGTTGGCGATATTGATTCGATGGCAAAAAATGCAATCAAAATATTAACGGATGACAATACGTTAACTATCTTTAAAAAGAATGCTTTTTCTGTGGCTCAACAATTTGATATTGCTAACATACTCCCATTATATGAAGCTGTATATGAAAAGGCAATCAAAAATCAATATAATTCTATTTCAAACTAAGATGAAAAAAATAATTACAACAATAACTGTTTGCGTAGTATTGTTCTCTTGTTCTACACAAAAGAATTCTAATGAAAAACCACCACTCTATGAAATTTTAAAGCAATCTGAACAGGGTGGAGCCAATTTTCGTTTTTTTGAAATTATATCGGAACAAAAAGAGTTCAAAATGCTTTTAAATGATCCTGATTTGAAGAACAAAGTCAAAGCTACAGACATTCAAACCAGTAATTTTTTACTATTGAATATGGGAGAGAAAAACTATGGAGGTTATTCATTTTCAATTGAAAATATTGAAGAAACAGAAAATGATATCATTATAGCTATTAAAGAGAATGGCCCCAAAGGTCTTGCTACCACTGTAATGACGTATCCTATATGTATAGTTAAAATTAATTCGAAAAAAAACATCATTATACAATAAAAAAAACGTCCCAAAGAGGGACGTTTTTTATGATAATTTAGAATTGGTAGCGAACACCTAAAGCGATATCCGGACCAAAATTATCGTTACGGTAACCATCACCAAAGTAAAACTCAGGTCTAAAGTCTAATGACAGTAACAACGGAAAATCAAAATTGTATTCAACACCAATATCACCTGCTGCCAAAACATAAGTGCCGCTTTCACTGTTTGAATTATTAGGTCCGAAGTCATGTTTCCAACTCCCAATACCGGCTCCGGCTCCGGCATACCAATTAAAACCACCCTCAATATTCCAAACCCATTGGTACAATCCAACTAATTTGTAACCATCCCAATCTTTACTGTTTCGCCAACCTAAATCAAATTCCAATCGATTACTGTCAGACAATCCTCTCTGGTAAGATATTTCTCCACCAAAACCATCGTTATCACCTAACCGTAAACCAATTGCATTTTTGGAAATTTCCTGAGCATTAGCACTCATAATAAAACCAAAAACCATGAACACTGATAAAATTACTTTTTTCATTTCTTTGTTTATTGAAGTTTTGCACAAATATAACGTAGACTTTGAGAAAATCGTATTATTAACAAGTTAAAGTCTGTTAATTGTGTGAGTTCAATAATTATTTTCTAGTAAAAAGTAGTGAAGCAATAAGTTGTTCACTTAATTTTGTTTCCATTTCAAAAAAATCTTCCTCAATCATGTTGGAATCCTTATCATATCGATATAGTTTCCATCTTTTTTTGTTATACTCCAGAGCAGTCAGGTTTTCTACCCAATCACCGGAATTTAGGTAAAATGTTGTTCCTCTTTTATTGACTTTTCTAATCATTTTGGGCTCGTGAATATGACCGCAAATAACATAATCATAGTTGTTTTCAATGGCTAATTCTGAGGCTGTAACTTCAAAATCGGAGATAAATTTCACTGCTTTTTTTACATTAGCCTTTATTTTTTTTGAAAAGGAATAAGGCTCTTTCCCCATTTTTTGAAGCATCCAATTAATAGAACGATTGGCTAATATCAACATGTCGTATCCCCAACCGCCTAATTTGGCAATCCATTTAGAATGTTGAACTGAAGCATCAAATACATCACCATGAAAAATCCATGCTTTTTTATCATCTAATTCTAAAACTAACTTATCCAGAATGGAGAAATTCCCAATTTTGGTGTCACTGAATTTTCGTAGCATTTCATCGTGATTTCCAGTAATATAATACACTTCCGTTCCTTTAGAAGCTAAATCAATTATTTTTTTGATTACTTTTAGATGAGACTTAGGAAAATATGATTTTCGAAACTGCCAAATATCAATAATATCACCATTTAGAATCAATATTTTGGGCTTTATTGTTGATAAATAATAATTCAGTTCTTTGGCATGGCATCCAAATGTACCAAGGTGTGCATCGGAAATGACCACCACTTCAACTTTTCGTTTTTTAAGCATACATAAATGAGGTTTTACAAATTAACAGACATTTTTTTGAGGTAATTTTATCAAAAAGTTAACGAATCAATCAACCATATTATGTTATTGTGAATTCAATTTGAATTTAATTATACTTTTTTATTGAAATACCTTATTTTTGTTGAAACATCTTAAACAGAATGGCAGGAAACAGTTACGGAACTTTATTCAAACTCACCACTTTTGGAGAATCACATGGCGAAGCTTTGGGCGGAATTATAGACGGTTGTCCTCCTGGAATTGAGTTAGATTTTGAAGCTATTCTATTAGAAATGAATCGACGAAAACCCGGTCAATCTGCGATTGTCACCCAGCGGAAAGAAGCCGATGAAGTTCAGTTTCTATCCGGTATTTTTGAGGGAAAAACAACAGGAACTCCAATCGGTTTTATTATTCCAAATACTAATCAAAAATCCAACGATTACAGTCATTTAGAGACTGCATTTCGACCTAGCCATGCCGATTTTACCTATGAAAAAAAATACGGCATCAGGGATTATCGAGGCGGAGGAAGAAGTTCTGCTCGTGAAACAGCCAGTAGAGTAGTAGCCGGAGCTATTGCAAAACAAGTGCTCTCTGATATAAAAATTAATGCTTTTGTCTCTTCAGTTGGTGATGTTTTTATTGATAAACCCTATCAGGATTTAGATTTTTCAAAAATTGAAAGTAATGCTGTTCGTTGCCCCGATGAAGCTACTGCTGCCAAAATGGAAGACCTAATTCGTTCTATTCGAAAAGAAGGTGATACGATTGGCGGAACGATTACCTGTGTAATACAAAATGTTCCCATTGGTTTGGGTGAACCCGTGTTTGATAAATTACATGCTGAATTAGGTAAAGCGATGTTATCAATCAATGCCGTGAAGGGATTTGAACTGGGCAGTGGTTTTTGTGGAGCCCGTATGAAAGGAAGTGAGCACAATGATTTATTTAAGCCAAACGGAACAACACAAACCAATATGTCTGGGGGAATTCAAGGTGGAATATCAAACGGTATGGATATTTATTTCAGAGTTGCCTTTAAGCCTGTTGCCACGATTATGCAAAAACAATCTACAATTGATAAACAAGGTAATAGTATAGATTTGGAAGGAAAGGGACGTCATGATCCCTGCGTTGTCCCTAGGGCTGTTCCCATTGTGGAAGCAATGGCAGCCATTGTGTTAGCCGATTTTTACTTATTACAAAAAACAAATATACAGCAGTTATGAAACTAGCCTTACATTGGAAAATACTCATCGGAATGATACTTGGTTTGGTATTTGGGTATGTGATGAAAAACATGGAAATGAAAGAAATTGTAGTCGATTGGATAAAACCTTTCGGTACAATTTTTATTAATTTACTCAAAATGATTGCGGTTCCCTTAATTGTTGTTTCACTTATTGTGGGGCTTTCTGATTTAAAAGATATTACAAAACTCTCTAAATTGGGTGGAAGAACGGTGGCTCTGTATTTATTCTCTACAGTTTGTGCCGTTTCAATCGGTTTGGTTTTAGCTAATTTAATTAAACCGGGTGATTATATTAACGATGAATCACGTAAAAGTTTGTTAGAAAACTTTGCAGGTGATGCCGCTCAAAAAATTGAGTTAGCTGAAAAAGCAAAAAATAGTGGTCCATTGCAGCCTTTGGTGGATGTAGTACCCGACAATTTTTTTAAAGCAATGACAGATAACGCATCAATGTTACAAGTAATTCTTTTTGTTATTTTACTGGGTATCGGTTTAATTTTAATCGATGAAAACAAGGCAAAACCGGTGGTTGATTTCTTTAAAGGATTGAATGATGTTATTTTAAAGATAATAGATATAATCATGCTTGGAGCCCCCATTGGTGTCTTTGCTTTAATGGCGGCTTTAATGGTTGAAATACCTGATTTTTCTACCTTAAATGCTTTGCTAATTTATGCATTAACCGTAGTAATCGGACTGGCACTAATGGTTTTTGTATTATACCCTACGTTACTGATGGTTTTGGCAAAATACGCTCCTGTAAAGTTTTTTAAAGCAATTTCTCCGGCTCAATTGTTGGCTTTCTCCACAAGTTCAAGTGCTGCCACTTTGCCGGTTACGATGGAACGAGTAACCGAACATGTAGGTGTGGACGAAGAAGTATCTAGTTTTGTTTTACCGTTGGGTGCTACCGTAAATATGGATGGAACGAGTTTATATCAAGCCGTTGCAGCTGTTTTTATTGCCCAAGCGATGGGAATTTCGTTGGATTTACAAACTCAATTAATGATTGTAGTTACGGCAACTTTGGCTTCAATTGGTTCTGCTGCTGTTCCTAGTGCCGGAATGGTGATGCTCGTTATTGTTTTAGGTCAAGCCGGAATTCCTGAAGCAGGATTAGCCTTGATTTTTGCCATTGACAGACCGTTGGATATGTGCAGAACGGTGGTTAATGTTACGAGTGATGCAACAGTAGCAACGGTCGTTGCAAGCTCAGTTGGGAAGTTACATCAAACCAACGATTAAGGGTAAAAAACATTCTATTTAAATTGAATAAAGAAAGGTTTATCAATACAATTTGATAAACCTTTTTCATTAACAATCTCTTCGCTATTCTATTCTAAATCCATCCGGAATAATTGCTCCTTTTTTAACGACAATAATACCTTCTTTAATTGTATATAATGGCGTATTGATGTCGGTTAAATGTTTTCCACCGTTCAAGTGAACATCATTTCCAATTCTACAATTTTTATCAACTATAGTATTATTAATATAACATCGTTTTCCAATGCCTATATTTTTAATATTATGAGCTATATTATTATTCAACTCGTCTAAGTTTTGATAATAATCGCTACCCATTATATAGGAGTTTTTTATAATAGTTTCCTCATCCACCCGTGAACGAATTCCCACAACGGAGTGTTCAATAACTGCAGCATTTAAAATACATCCTTCAGCAATAATCGATTGCTCTATTGTTGTTTTACCAAGTATTTTACCAGGAGGTAGTACACGAGCACGGGTGTAAATTTTACTGTTATTATCAAATAAATTAAATTTAGGAATGTCATCCGTTAGTCCTAAATTGGCTTCAAAAAAGGAATCAATATTCCCAATATCTGTCCAATATCCTTCGTATTGATAACTTAACACTTTTTGATTACCAATAGACTGTGGAATAATTTCTTTTCCAAAATCTTTTGTATCCGGGTTTTTCATTAATTCAATCAAAAGTTCACGATTAAAGATGTAGATACCCATTGAAGCCAAATAATGTCTTCCTTCTTTTTTCATTTCATCACTTACTTCCGATGTCCATTGCGGTAATAATTCTGGGGCCGGTTTTTCAATAAAAGAAGTGATAACACTTTGCTCATCAGTTTTTAATATACCAAATTCCGGAGCCTCCTTTGCGGAAACCGGCAAAGTAGCTATTGTTATTTTTGCGTCACTGTTTTGATGTGCCTCTAACATTTTATTGAAATCCATTTGGTATAATTGATCACCGGATAATATCAAAGCATAGTCAAACTCATGATTAAGAAAATGCTGCATACATTGACGAACAGCATCGGCAGTACCTTGAAACCAAGTTGGGTTATCAGGAGTTTGCTCTGCTGCCAAAATATCTACAAAAGCAGAACTAAAATAACTGAAATGATAGGTATTCTTGATGTGTTGATTTAACGATGCGGAATTAAATTGTGTTAACACAAACATTCGTTTGATATCGGAATTGATACAATTGGAAATAGGAATATCAACTAAACGGTATTTTCCGGCAATTGGAACTGCAGGTTTTGATCGGGTTTCAGTCAAAGGAGATAAGCGAGATCCTTGTCCGCCTCCTAAAATAATGGCTAATACTTCTTTTTTCATTTATTTATCTTTTTAACGATTGGTAAACGGTTAAATATTCATGTGCAACACTCTCCCATGAATGGTCAATTTGCATTATCTTTTTTCGGGTCGTATCAAAAAGTTTGGTATCATTATATAAATCAATCCCTCTGGTAATCGAATAATTCACATCAAAAACACTTGTTTGATCATGGCAGATTCCAAACCCACCATCACCAATATCTATTACTGTATCGCTTAATCCTCCTGTTCTTCTTACGATTGGAATTGTTCCGTAACGCAACGCATACAATTGATTTAAACCACAAGGTTCAACACGCGAAGGCATTAGTAAATAATCAGCTCCGGCATAAATAATATGAGCCAATTTTTCATTATAACCAATAAATGCATTGTAATTTCCATCGTAAAAATGAGTCAATTGCGACAAGCTATGTTCAATTTTAGGATCTCCTGAACCTAAAATCAAAATATTAATTTCGTTTGGATTTCTACTTAATGCAATACTGCAAATTTCAGGCAATAAATCTGCTCCTTTTTCATAAACCAATCGACCAATAAAAGTAAAAAGCGGTTTGTTGCTATCTAAATTAAATTGTTCACACAAAATAGCTTTATTGTTTTTCTTTCCTTTTTTTAACGTTTTACTATTGTAATGATGTGTCAACATTGGATCCGTTTCTGGGTTCCAAACATCATTGTCAATTCCGTTTAAAATACCTAAACTTTTTGGTCTTTCGAAACGTAATAAATTTTCAATTCCATTTGCTTTTTCGCTCATTTCATTCAAATAACTTGGCGAAACAGTGGTTACTTTCCAAGCACATTTTACAGCCGATGCAAGTGGATTGATGACACCATTCCATTCTAAAAACCCTAATCGGGATGTTTCCACTTTAGGTAAATAATGTAGTTTATCAAAGTCAAACCAACCTTGATATTGCCCGTTATGAATTGTTAATACTGTAGGAATACCTTTTAAATGTCCATAAATTGGTGCATGCGATATCATAAAGGGAATCAATCCGGTATGGTGATCATGGCAATGAATAATGTCCGGCATCTGATTTGTTTCAGTTAACCAATTTAAAAAAGCAACTTGAAAAGCAGTAAATCGCTCTGTATCATCTTCATAAGAGTAAACATTTGGACGATCAAATAAATCCGGAATGGCAATTAAAAATAATTCAAATCCTAATTTATCAGTTGCTTCTTTTAAAATAGAATATGTAAAGGTAAACCATCCTAAACGTAATTGACCTTTGTGCACTAAGTCAAATTGGTTCTCTTTTGAAAAGGCATTATCATATCCCGGTACAACTACCTTGGCACTATGACCTAATTTATTTAGATATTTTGGTAATGCTCCCACCACATCTGCAAGTCCGCCCACTTTTGCTACCGGATAACACTCGGCACTGATATGAATAATTTCCATTTAGTTTTTCCATTTAATGTTACAACCTATACTCGGTTTCTGATTTGGATTCACAGTTCTGTTATATAACAAACTGTCAATCGCTCCACGTAAATCACTTCCACTCAGCGGAATACCGTTGCCTGGTCGTGAATCGTCTAATTGGCCTCGGTAAACTAATTTATCCTGACTGTCAAATAGAAAAAAATCCGGTGTACAAGCGGCACCGAAGGCTTTAGCAACTTCCTGATTTTCATCATATAGATACGGAAACTCAAAATTATTAACAAACGCAAATTCGGTCATTAACTCCGGACTATCTTGCGGGAATTGTTCAACATCATTACTTGAAATTGCTACTATACCTATTCCTTGCACACGGTAATCGTTGGCTACTAAGATAACCTCATCAATCACATGATGTACAAACGGACAATGGTTACAAATAAAAAAAACTAATGTTCCTTTTTCGCCTTTGCAATCTGAAAACGTAAAAAAATTGTTTGAATTGGTGTCTTTTAAATGAAAATCAGTAGCATTTGTACCCAAAGAAATCATGTTTGATTCTGTTCTGCTCATTCTTCGGCTTTTATTTTTAAGTTAATGCTTAAAGTTACGTATTTTTAGTTTCATATTCCTATTTTTGAGTTTAATTTTTTAAGAATAATTTGTTATGCTTAGTTGGGAAGAATTTGAAAAAGTAGAAATGCGAGTTGGGACAATTGTGGCTGTAAACGATTTCCCGGAGGCTAGAAAACCTGCTTATCAGTTAGTTATTGATTTTGGCTTAGAAATTGGAATTAAAAAAACTTCGGCACAAATCACCAAACGATACGATAAAGAAGAATTAATAGGCAAACAAATTATAGCCGTTATCAACTTTCCCAAAAAGCAAATAGGAAAGTTTATGAGTGAATGTCTTGTACTAGGTTCATTGGGAGAAAACAACGACGTTGTTCTGCTGACTTCTGATAAAAAAGTGGAAAACGGTTTAAAAATCAGTTAGCTTTTAAAATGGCAACTGTTATCAACGTATCAATCTATTTTAATTTCAAATAATTTATCCCAGTTCTTACCTGTTACAAAAATAGTTTTGCTTTTAGGATTGTAAGCAATACCGTTTAAAACATCAATATCAGGATGTTGGGTGACTAATTTTTTTAAATCGCCTAAATAGATAACTGATTCAACTGCTCCATTCTTTGGATTAATTACAGCAATGGCATCTTTTTGATAAATATTGCCATAAATTTTTCCGTCAATCCATTCTAACTCATTAACCGATTTGATTTTGTTGGCTCCAGAATATACATTTATACTACTCTCAATTTGCATAGTTTCCGGATTTAAACAATAAATTTTTTCAGTTCCATCAGACTGATATAAAAGTTTGCCATCGTTACATAATCCCCAACCTTGAATACGTTTAGAGTAGTTAAAACGTTTAATTTCGTTAAAATTATCAGCATCATAAATAAATCCAAAACCATTTTGCCAAGTGAGTTGATATACCTTGTTATTCAAAATTGTGATTCCTTCACCAAAAATAATTTCCGGATATTCTACTTTTTTATAAATAGCTCCGGTTTTATAATTTGTTTTTCTCAAGCTGGAAATACCTTTAATTCCTGTTGCGTTTCCGGCACCATTTCCCGTTCCTTCGTACAAAGTATCTCGATGAAATTCTAATCCTTGTGTATAAGCTTTGCTGTCGTGTGGGTATGTATTTACTAAGGTGTAAGGTAATAATTTAGGCTCAATTTTTGAAATTAACTCAATGCGATGGGTAACTTCTGCATACTCATTCTCAAAATATACTAAAGCTTTAAGGTTTTGATAACCCAACTTCTCATCCGATAATTGAAAATCTATATTTTTAACTCCCTCTACAGTACCTATTTTTTTATCATTTGCAAAAAAAACAACACTGTCTATTTCTTTGTTTTTACTATTTGAAATACTTAACACTGCTTTTTCGTCGGTTGTAAATTGAGCCTTTGAAGAGGTTGTATTTAACTGAAATAGATCTGAATTATTTTTTTTTGAATCTTCACAACTCAAAAGTAATATAGCTAAAATTGTGAACGATAATAAGTTATATTTTTTCATTAGAAATTTGCAATAATATTCACAAATATAAGAATTTGAATTGAACTATATCGCTTGTAAAAACATAAAAAGATTGTATATTTGCACCGGCAAGTCCTACACGACCAGCTCCTGCAAACTCCTCCAGGGTGGGAACACAGCAAAGGTATGCGGTTGTAGCGGTGCGATGTAGGTCGCTTGCCATTTTTTATTCCAAAACATTTCTGTTTTATTCACTTCCTAATATTCTCTTAAATACAATTTCATTAATCTACTGATTTTTTGGTATAATTATGCTAATAATCTCATTATGAATTTTTGATTTATCCAGGTTTCTTCAATTCAAGTCTTAACGAAAATAAAAATACCGTAAAAAATCACTAGACTTTACGGTAAAAATTTTTAACTTAATAATTCAGTAATTATTCTGCCAGGAATTTTTGTATGTTGGCATTCCCGTTTATATCAGTTATTTTTAGAATAAATAATCCTTTCAGACTCCAAGATATATTTTCAAAAGTACTGTTTTGATGTTTAATTAATTGACCATTAACGTTGAAAATTTCACTTTTACTAATCCGTTCAGAATGGTTAACATATAATTTCTCTCGAACAGGGTTGGGAGCAATAGAGAAAACTGGTATATTACTATTAACATCAGAAACACTTAAAGATGAATATTGCTTTTTATATATTTGTCTAAAGTTCAGACACATAAACAAGTTATCATCCTTGGGTATAAAATTTCGAGCAGTCACCGTACCAAATTGAACAACATCCAAACCAACTATGTCGGGTGTAAAAGTTTCACCTCCATTTGTGCTGATTAAAATATCCGGTTCTGAATTGGTATTATTATTTTCTAAAGCTAACTGAATGTAATCACCTTGAGCAAACATTGCTTGAACGGTTTGTGGCATATTTAACCAATTGTTTGCTAAAAAAGGAGCAATAACCAATTCGCTCCATGTATTACCCTCATCATCGGAGTACAACATCTTATATTGTTGTGTGGTTACACTTCTACCGGTCACATAAATTCGATTAATCGTTTCATCAACATACAAAAGGGTAGTGGTAAAAAAGGAGGAAACACCTGCATCAGGACATTGACTCCACGTTTCTCCATCATCTTCTGACTTATAGAGATGATAATTTCCCCAAGAAAATTGTTTTCCGTTGATAAATCCAAATAAATCAGCATATTCTGTGTTGGTGTTATTGTTTCGGACCCATTCTGAATCGGCAACATTTTTACTCCAATTACCCAGATTGGCTACATCTAAAATAATACGATTATTGTGATAATAAATACGGTCGATATTAACGATTTCATTATTACTTGTTTTAGGCAACGCAATGGTATCGGTCACAAATGTTTGACCGTTGTCTGTTGATTTATAAAGCATGGACGATGAATAAGTGGGATTGAATAGAGCTACATAAAGTATATCCTCAGCACTTTTGATGTGACTGACATATTTTCCTATCGAACTGGTAGTAAACTCTGTTTGACCTACATTTTCCCAAGTGCTACCACCATTGTCAGATTTAATAAAACCGGGGGTACCTTTGGAAGCGTATAAACGATTGCCGTGGAATTCCATAGCATACACGGCGTCAAAATTTCCGCCCGGTGTATTTGTTGACTGCCATTGACTGTATGAAGTAGAACAGCAAAAAGCGACAATAAATAAAGTAATTTTTTTCATGATTTGGATTGTTAGAATTGATAATCAAATTTCAAAACTACAATCCACTTAATCAATAAGGCAAATACCTTATTTTGTTGATTATTAATTTTTTACAAAAAAAATACAATAAAAAATCAATTATTTATGTCTTTTGAAACCACAAAACAGAAAGTGTTGTTTGGTCTCAAAGGGCGTTGTATGCTCTTCTGTAAAACATTCGGTTTTTACAAAACCGTTTTTAAATACAGTTGTTAAATCATTTGCATTGTATTGCGTAATAGAAAGTCCGCTACATTTTGTAGGTCCCTTTTCAGAAAAAGTACCTATCGACATATATCCTTTTACAGCTTTCTTTGCGATTTCAGCATATTTTATTATTTCTTCTTTAGTTGTTAAAAAATGAAAGGCAGCTCTGTCGTGCCAAACATCGTACTCTTCTTGTGGTTCAAAGGCTAGTATGTCACTTACAATCCAATTCACCTTTTTTGCACGACTACCTAAACGTAATTTTGCTCTTTCCAATGATGTTGCAGAGATGTCCAACACTGTAATATTTCTAAACCCTTCATCAAGAAGATAATCGACCAACTTACTATCTCCGCCACCTATATCAATAATCTTAGCCGATTTATCAAGTTGAAAAGTATGTATAAACCTAAGCGATGTTTTTGGTACTGCCTGAGTCCAACTTACCTGTTCCGGAGTTTTGGTTAGATAGACTTTTTCCCAATGGTTTTTTTTGTCTGTATGCATGTTAACTTTGTACTATTAATTATTAAAACCTATGAACTATAATTCTTCTCCAACTGTAAATGAGAACTAAACCTAGGATAAATTGTTAGTTTACAAACAAGTAATAACAAGTTATTTTGCTATTGCTATTTTCTTTGCGGTAACAATTGTATGCATCTCCATTTCGTTTTCAGTCTTTTTATAGTTAACATGAACTACTTTTATCTGTTCTAACTTATTTTGTTCCAAATGTTGTATGATTTTGTCTAATCTGTGGAAATAAAAATAAGCTCTGTCGCCAGTGCTTCCTACTTGAAAGCCGGACTGGTCGGGGTTGCCTTCTACAAAGCTAATATAAATTAACCCACTTTCATGAAGTAAAGCAGCACAATCATGGATGAACTTTCCAGTATCCTCTTGTGATAAATAGGGTAGACAAAAACCGCAAATAATTGCATCGTAAGTGGTTTGAAGTGTGTCAATCTGCCTACAATCCATAACAGAAAATTGGGCTGATGGATTATTCTTACGAGCAAGTTCTATCATATTGGGAGCGATGTCAATGCCGTAAATATAAAAATCAGGTCTTTTAGATAAAAGGTATTTTGTAATGTTTCCCGGACCACAACCAATTTCCAATAGCTTCGAATTGTCTTTTGGCATAGAATGGCAAATAAAATCATACGTCTCGTTGTACAAATCAAGAGGCATAAAAAGTTCTTGATACCGAGAAGCTACTTTATTCCAAGTTGCAAATGTTTCTTGATATGAATCCATTGTTAAAGATTACTATTTGAATAAACTAATCGTGTTTGTCCCATACAAACAAAGCTAAATCAAAGATAACATTATACAAATAATTTAAAAAGCAATAAAGATAAATAGTATTAAAATTAAGAATCGCATTCCTCTGGTTCAATAAAAATAAAAGGTCATTAAAAAAAGCTAACCGTTTAATTTGGTTAGCTTTTTTAGTCTATCGAGGTCTTGAAAGTTTTTTGGTTTCTGTATCAACTTTTGTATCAGAGAGCTTACTCCATCGTATTTGTGTTCCGTCCCACCATAAACTTTGTGGCTCGTCAGTGGTGTTATTATCGTTGAACATGACATTATTCATTTTTTTATCAAAATCATTGGATAATAAATCCGTTGGAATTTTCGGATTTTCTTCTCCTTTAATCTTAGTAATAGCAATCCATGCGATTTTAGTATTCGAAATACCATCATTATTTTCAATAATCCAAAAGCCTTCTTTGGTAACTTCATCAATGTAAACACCATTTGATTTTCCTTGAGGAGTTGCTGTTATTATCATTTCTTCAACATCAGCAATGAGTTTACTAAAATTTTTATCAAACGAAACAAAAACCTTACCGTTTTGAAGATTGGTTTTGCCATTAGCGGTTATTTCAGGTTGCATTGAAGTGCTCATAAATGCGGGTACTTTTTGGCTGTCTTCAGAATGAATTAAGTAGGTTAGTGGTTTATTTACATAGCTGCTTCCATCTACATATAAACTGTAGGTTTCGCCTTTAGTATGAAAACCATACTTCATACCACGAACCCAACCTCCCATAACTCCGCCATAGATTCCTAGTCCGATGTTGGTGTTTTTTTCGTTCATTGCATTCGAAAATCTACCGGTGATAAGACCATTCTGATGGGCTTGACCAAATCCGTATACAGAATAATCATTTCCGTTAGCAGCATAATAACCAAGTGCACCAATTGCTAAGCCATAATCATAACCCATCACACCACCGGTTCTCAGTGAAGAACCACCGCTACCATAAACGCCATATTTATAAGCTCCACTTGTGGTAGCATTTCCATTTACGCCTGTGTTTGGTGCACCAAAACCGGTTCCGGCGATAGGAGTAATGGAGAGACCTCTCACACCTGCACCGGTAGCTGCGGTACTACTATTTTCTCCTTGTATTGCCGCAAATACAGTTGATCCACCGGTGATAGCACCAAAGACGCCTGAACCATTATTATTAGAGTAACCATTCACTGCCCACGGAAAAGTTGTATTGGATACTACATTTGCTAAATCACCTGTAATTGTGGTATTTAAAGTTCCTACAAAAAATTCGCCCAAATTGCTAAAACGAGCACGATACGTATTGTTTGTTCGAATATCTAAATTTTGATTGTTTGTTGTTCCGATAAAATTTGTTCCAGCAGTAGTTGTATTGCCACCATTGATGCCCGTATTTCCGGTAGTAAGCCATGCAACATTATTCAATGCTGTGCCGGGATTTTGCCACGTTACGTTACCAACAGCATCTGTTTGCATAATTTGTCCATTGGTGCCGCGTGATAGTGGCAAGATATAATGTGTGCCGGTTGTTGTATCACTGCCAATTGAAACACGTCCTGATAAATAGGCTGCATAACCTGATGTTAAATTTCCGGTATAGGAATAAAGTCCGTAAAAATTTGTACCTAATGTACCAGGTGGGATGACAGATCTAAATCCATATCTGTCACCAGTTCCGGTTATGGTAAAGTATTCAAAATTTACATCATATCCATACCAGTTTCCGTTACCGTTTCCTTGAAATACAACTTCATTTCCATACCAATCTCCGTTTCCATTTGCGGTAAAATGATCGTATTTTCCATATAAATTTCCTGCACCGGATAAAAAATCATTATAGGTGCCGTATTGGTTTGCTATGGAATTAGAGTTAAAGTAATTATGCAATCCGAGATTACTAAAATTGGTATTGCTAAAAAAATTATTATTAAAGCCAAATTTATCCCCGTTTGTATTGGTTATAAAATTATTTGAAACACCATATTTAAAACCAGTGCCTGTTCCTTCTAACGAGTTATAGGTAGCAATTTGATTTCCGTTTCCGTTGTTTAATATTTCATTACTCGTTCCATACTGATTACTGTCTGATGTTCCGGATAACCGATTAAGTGTACCTATTTTATTAGCTAATACTGAACCTGCTCCATTAATAACATTTACCGTTCCAATTTTATCGCCATCGCCATCAACAGTGATGTAATTTCCTGAACCAATTCGTAAACCGGCTGATGTTCCTGTAAGTTGATTTCTAGTTCCTATATGTGCCAAAGTTCCATCGCCATATACTTGATTATCTGTTCCTGCCAGAGCAACATTCTGATTATTACTTAAAAGATTATAAACACCATACATGCTACCTAAACTACTTGATGTGATTGAATTAAAAAGACCATATTTATCACTGGTTGAGTTCAACACCATATTGTTGTAGATACCTTGTGCTGGTAAAGCTCCCGAATAAGTGGAATTATTGTAAAAATTGATTCTGGCAGTAGAGGAATTAACATCCAATGGATAATCGGCGGTATTTTTTCCAATGGCAACATTTCCGGAATGATACATATCATCCGTGATGGCATTGGGTGGGGTAGTTGTTCCTTCTTCATACCAATCGTGATCACCGTTGGTCGAAGAGGCTATGCCAATCCAATCGGTGGTAACGTTGTCCCAGTAATAAAATCCTATCGGTTTCGGATTTCCTGAAAAAACGGTAGCCGTTGTTAAATAAACCAACATACTTTGTTGAGTAGCGGTTGGGTTAGTAGCCGGAAAAACATCTACCTTAGGAATTAAAATACCATCTGTATTTGATGGTGCTGCCTGATTGGTTGAACGAATGTCCAGTTGAGAATTGGGAGAAGTGGTATTAATACCCACTTGAGCAATTGTTTTAATACTTAAAAACAATATGAAAATGAAAGTAAAGTTTTTCATAAAATCCCATTTTAAATTTATGTATATCAGTTAAATAGCTACACAAATTTAATTTATTTCACAATACAAAATCATTTCTGTTTAAAAATAAATCTGCCTGTTTTTAAATCTTTTTTTGACGTGTATTTTTGAGATAAAAAAAATTTAAAACGGCTTAATTGTAGGTGATAATTAACACTTAAATCATTGTACGAATAGGAGGTATTATTTAGGCTCTTTCATCACGAAAAAACACATAATAGGAGTTATTCGCTGCGAAGTCACAGACATTCGCAGAGTAGGTACTATCAAAGAATAGTTATAGGAGCTAGATTACCTAAAACCCATTAACCATTACCGATTCATAACTCACTATCCGAAGTTTCCACGTTTCTATATGAATGTCTTCCTTATCCAAAGTTAGCACATGCTCTGCGAATGTCTGTGACTTCGCAGCAAATATACAATTCCAATTTTTATTATATTTGATGAAATGAATAAATATGGAAGAAGGTTATGTCATAAGAAATCAAAAACTACCTCATTTTCTAACCTTAACAGTAGTAGATTGGATAGATGTATTTTCAAGAAAAATATACCGAGATGAGGTCATTGCTTCTTTAGATTATTGCATCAAAAATAAAGCTATGGTTTTGTATGGCTATGTGATAATGAGCAATCACATTCATTTGGTTGTTCAATCCAGTGATGGAAAGTTATCTGATTTGATTCGTGATTTTAAGAAATATACAGCCAAAACAATTTTAAGCAAAATACAATCAGACCCGGAAAGCAGAAGGGAATGGATGTTAGAACGTTTTCAAATGGCAACCCAAAGCCATTCCAGAAATAAAGTTTATCAATTCTGGCAGTATGGCAATCATCCGGAAGAAATTTATACCAATCCGTTTATGTGGTCAAAATTAGATTATATTCATTTGAATCCTGTACGTGCCGGATTAGTCGAAAAAGCTTCACATTATTTGTATTCAAGTGCTTCCAATTATGTGAATGATGTTGGCTTGGTCTTTGTCGAAAAAGCAGATAATCCGATTGTAGATGTGAAGAAGGTAAACAATGTGCAGCGGTATGATTTGTATTAAAAATAGGAAGTAATTTGCTGCGAAGTCACAGACATTCGCAGAGCAGGTGCTATCAAAGAAGACTTAGGAGAGCTGGGCTGGCAAGTATGCTATAAATTCAAAAATAGTTTATTATTATCTTCATTATTTTCGTATAGATTTTCATTTAAATAATAGACTAATTCAAATATTTCATCTGTGTAATCGTCACAATGATTATAGCTTCTGATTAGTTTTCTTTGAAAATCTTGGTCTAAGTAATGACTACTATTATAATAGACATTTTCTTCATTGATATTTTCTATTTTTTTTTGAAACTCTATTTTATAATTATTTAAATTTTCCATTAAAATTATCATTCCTTGTCTAACACTTTCATTATCATTTAGAATTTTATTTGACCTCACTTGCATAATTCCATATGTTCCTTCTTTTTTAAATAAACTAAAAATGTTTTCAATAATTCTAAATAATTTTGGTCTATTAAAATTTTCATAAATCATCATTGAATAAGCAATCTGTTGAAAACGAATATTTGTAGAGAATGAATCTACAATTTCTCCATAATTTTTCTTTAAATTATAGAATGTGTTTTTTATATAATTAAATTTTCTTTTTTCTGCATCAACATTTGGAAGTTGAATGTTGTTAACTAAATTATAAAGAAAAATCAAAATTATAATCCAAAGTTCATTTGCAATATTAGAAAAATCAGGAAGTAAATTTTTTTTTGTAATGATTATTTTTTGATATAAAAAAAATGAAAGTCCAACTATGCAAACTGCGTAAAAAAATTGCTTCTTCCAATTAATTAAGAGGGTGCGTGAGATAATAATATTAAAAATTCCTCTAAATGTAACATAATAAATACTAACAAAGTAAATGTCTATTACATAATCATCCAAGTTAAATGAATATAATAAAGCACTCAAAAGAATTATGAATACAACAGGAGTCAATATTCGAAATGAAAAATTAAAGGCTGGTGCTTCATCTGTTTCCAAAAAACTAGAAATCTGAAAATAATTTAAATTAGTGGGGGCGAATTTTCCAATAATATTAGTTATAAAAAACAAAACAATTGCAACTATAATTTGAAAAAGCGTTATCATATTTTTTAAGATTTGTTTTTTATTTTCAAGTTTATAAATTATATTCATTCTTGAAATCACAAATCACAAAAATGATTTTATATAAATTTAATTGATTTAGAACTTGATTTTTTTTGAAATCATGTTTCTTATTATTCGATGAACATTCGATATTGACAAACTCAATGTGGAAATCAATGCTTATTACTTATGCAAGATGTTTTGCAAGTGGAATTAGGTTTGATTGACTCCTGAAATTTTCAATTTTCATGATGATAAACAGGAAATAAAAAAAGCTCACAAATATTTTATAGATATGAGAAGTAAGCATATTGCACATTCAATAAATACCAAAGAAAAAATGAAACATTCGCAATACTCGCAAAATGGAAAAGTTAAAACAATAGCTTGTTGTTCAATGAGATATATTGGAAGTGATAGTGAGGTAGAAGTTTTAAAAAAAATTTAGCAGGAATAGCTGTGAATATATTCAAAATGAAGTTAAAAAACTTGAGTGAATTTACATTTTAATTCCCCACTCTTTATTTTGTCAAGCAGATTCAGTTTTATTAGAAGTGCTTCCAAATCATTATCGTGAACTGCATTTAGTTTCGCTTTCATTTTTTTTTTACATTTTGCCTAACTTGTATATATCTTCAAATTTATATAACTTTTTTCACTTTTTCAACTAATAATCAAGTCTTTTCTTATGAAAATCAAAACCCAACCCCATCCACAATCTCCATCTCCTTCCCCAAAACCGGATGCCAAAACCGTAAGCGTTCCGCATGCAAATAGAGGCGGTCGGCTTTGATGCCGTATAAATCATCGCCTACAATTGGGGCGTTGAGGCCTTCGGGGTGGGCGGCGTGTACCCGCAACTGGTGCGTGCGGCCCGTGATGGGGCAGAAGTGTACCAAGGTGGTATGCTCCCGGCGTTCCACCACTTCCCATTGCGTTTTGGCGGGTTTGCCGTATTGGTAACACACCAACTGGTTTGGGCGGTTGTCCAAATCTACGCGTAAGGGTAAATTGATCTCGCCACGGTCGTGTTCAATCCTGCCGTTCAATAAGGCTACATAGCGTTTTTGCACCGTGCGTTTCATGAATTGAGCCTGCAACTGCAAATAGATTTCCGTGCTTTTTGCCAGCAACAAAATCCCGGAGGTGGACATGTCTAACCGATGCACAATCAACGGGCCGGTGGCATCGGGAAATTTTTCTTTGTAACGCCAATACACCGAATCCTGTATCGCTTTGCCGGGCACCGATAAAAACTCGGCGGGTTTATGCACCACCGATAAATAGGCGTCGTCATATAAAAACGTCAACTCCTTGTCTTCCGCCGGATTCTGCAACAACGGATTGTCGTCCACGTTCAATCCTACCAACATGTGGGCCAAAATGGGTTTGCATTTGCCCGTGCAAGCCGGATAAAAATGCCCGTGTTTCCGTATTTCCGACTTTGGCGATTGTCCCCACCAAAATTCAGCCAAGGCAATGGGTTGTAATTGATGTAAATAAGCATACTGCAACAATTTCGGTGCTGCACATTCACCCGCACTCGCCGGTGGATTGTCTTCAAAAATAGCTCCTAAACTCTTCGTTTCACCCAACGGATTCAAAAACGCATACTGCTGAAACAATTTTTGTTGCAACGCCGCCGATTTGGCTTTGCGTTCGTCTTTCAATTGTTGCAAACGGGCTTCAAAAACCGCTACTTTTTGTTGAGCTTTCTCGATTTCCGTTTTCCAATAATGGTTCATTTGCTTTAGCTGTATGCTTTCCTGCTGGCTTTCTTTGCTCAAGCTTTTTTGCAGGGCTTTGTAATCGTCAAAGGCTAATTCCTGTTCCGCTTTCACCCGCAAGACATCCCGACGGATTTTATTCAGGCGACTTTGTTCTTTCTTTTCGGCTTTGTCGTGTTCGGCTTGCAAAAGAGTAGTGGACAAAGCTTGTTGACAAGCGAGGTATTTCGCATCGTTTTCTAAGGCTTCAATATCGCGGTTGTAGGCATTCAGGATTTTTTCTTCTTGTTTAAAAAAGCCGTCTTGTTGGAGCATATCAAACACAGGCGGCACAAAATGACGGTGTTCGTTGCTATCGGCCAACTTTCCGGAAAATGCAGCAAGATAACCTACTTCTCCGGTTGGTTTTTGCACGACCAATACGCCAAACATTTTCCCGATGACTAACCCTTGCTGCCCTTCTTTTAATCCGAAATTGTGTTCCCAATCGGTTTGAGTGTTCAAGTAGTCTTGCAATTCGGAAGCGGCTATTTTACTCAGTTCATGTGGTTCGTAGTAAAACGGAAAGGTGAATTTTTCCGGCAAGGCAATAGCGGATACATCGTGTTGAAACGGAATAAAGTGAGAAGGCTGCGTCATGGTGCAAAGCTAAAAAAACCAACTATAAAATAGATGTTTTTTTACTTTTACACCTGTATCACACCTAAATTAAATTTCTTTTCAATCGGAGCGTGGTTTGCGGCTTCAATTCCCATGGATATCCATGTTCTGGTTTCTAAAGGATCTATAATGGCATCCGTCCACAAACGCGATGCCGCATAATAGGGAGAAACTTGCTCGTCGTAACGGGCTTTAATTTTATCGAATAACTCTTTTTCTTTGGCTTCATCTACTACTTCGCCTTTGGATTTCAAAGAAGAAGCTTCAATTTGCATCAATACTTTCGCGGCTTGTGTGCCACCCATTACAGCTAATTCTGCACTTGGCCAAGCAAAGATTAATCGTGGGTCGTACGCTTTTCCACACATGGCGTAATTGCCGGCTCCATACGAATTTCCGATAACTACCGTGAATTTCGGCACCACCGAATTGGAAACCGCATTGACCATTTTGGCACCGTCTTTAATGATGCCGCCATGTTCCGATTTACTACCAACCATAAATCCGGTCACGTCTTGCAGGAAAACCAATGGAATTTTCTTCTGATTACAATTTGCTATAAAACGCGTCGCTTTGTCTGCCGAATCCGAATAAATTACACCACCAAACTGAATTTCTCCCTTTTTGGTTTTGGAAACGGTGCGTTGATTGGCCACAATGCCAACCGCCCAACCATCAATTCGTGCATAACAGGTAATGATGGATTGCCCGTAACCCTCTTTGTACGTATCCATTTCCGAATTATCAACTAAGCGTTTGATGATTTCCATCATGTCATATTGGTCCGCTCTTGATTTCGGAATAATTCCGTAAATATCACTTTCTTTCAAGGCAGGTTTTTCCGCTTTAACGCGATTGAAACCGGCTTTGTCATAGTCGCCAATTTTACTTACAATGCTTTTGATACGGTCCAACGCATCTTTATCGTCTTTGGCTTTATAATCCGTTACGCCTGAAATTTCGCAGTGCGTGGTAGCTCCGCCCAAGGTTTCATTATCAATGTTTTCACCAATAGCGGCTTTCACCAAATAACTTCCGGCCAAAAAGATACTTCCGGTTTTATCAACAATCATAGCTTCGTCGCTCATTATGGGTAAATAAGCACCTCCCGCAACACAACTTCCCATTACGGCAGCAATTTGGGTAATTCCCATACTGCTCATGATAGCATTGTTCCTAAAAATGCGTCCAAAGTGTTCTTTGTCAGGAAATATCTCGTCTTGCATAGGCAAATACACCCCGGCACTGTCCACTAAATAAATGATAGGCAAACGGTTTTCAATGGCTATTTCCTGTGCCCGTAAGTTCTTTTTTCCCGTTATCGGAAACCAGGCACCGGCTTTTACGGTCGCATCATTGGCCACCACAATACATTGTTTTCCTTTGATGTATCCGATTTTTACCACTACACCACCCGAAGGACAACCACCGTGTTCCTTATACATTCCTTCTCCGGCAAATGCTCCGATTTCAATACTTTTCGCTTTATCATCCAACAAATAATCAATGCGTTCCCGAGCAGTCATTTTGCCTTCGGCATGCAGTTTTTTGATTCTTTTTTCGCCACCGCCCAATTTCACTTGAGCAAAACGACGTTTTAATTCGGCTAATAAAAGTTTATTGTGGTCTTCGTTTTTGTTGAAGTTTAAATCCATGGAGTACCCGTTTTTTATTTGGACGCTAAAATACGAAAACGTTTTAGAAGTAGGAAATTTGTTTTTGATAAGAGAAATAAGAATCAGAATGTTTTGATAATTATTTAAAATTTATAGCTAAATAATATGTAAGTGATATTTTTTAAGTGTTAAAATTGCGATATATCAATTTTGTGCTATCATTTGCCAAAAATGTGCTATTTTAAGCAAAAGGTTACTTGTAATTTTGAGTAAACTAAAAAATAACAGATTATGAGTGTAATAGCAAGACCCCAATTAAAAGAAAAGTACGATAACTACATTAACGGAAAATGGACACCGCCTTCTACCGGACAATATTTTGAAGTGCTATCACCAGTTGATGGAAAATTAATGTCTAAGGCAGCTCATTCGTCCAAGATGGATATTGAATTGGCTGTTGATTCGGCTCACACAGCATTCAAAAGTTGGGGGCAAACCTCTGCGACTGAGCGAAGTATTATCTTAAATAAAATAGCCGACCGTATGGAGGCTAATTTACAGCATTTAGCTGCAGTAGAAACCTTAGATAACGGTAAAGCCATTAGAGAAACTATGGCGGCAGATTTACCTTTGGCAATAGACCATTTTCGTTATTTTGCCGGCGTGATTCGGGCAGAAGAAGGTTCTATCAGCGAATTAGACAAAGATACTGTTTCCATTATTGTTCATGAACCAATTGGGGTTGTGGCTCAAATTATTCCTTGGAATTTCCCTATTTTAATGGCCGTATGGAAACTCGCTCCAGCCTTAGCAGCCGGAAATTGCGTGGTGTTAAAACCGGCAGAGAGCACTCCGATTTCCATTATGGTATTGATGGAGTTGATTGAAGACTTAATCCCTGCAGGTGTAGTAAATATCGTGAATGGTTTTGGAGCGGAATTAGGCAGAACATTAGTTACCAATCCAAAAGTAGCCAAAGCAGCGTTTACCGGTTCAACGGCAACCGGACGTTTGGTGATGCAATATGCCACCGAAAACATTATTCCGGTTACGCTGGAATTAGGTGGAAAATCACCGAATATCTTTTTCCCTTCAGTAATGGATGCCGATGATGAATTTTTGGATAAAGCTTTAGAAGGAGTCGCTTTATTTGCTTTGAATCAGGGAGAAGTCTGTACTTGTCCGTCTCGATTATTGATTCACGAATCTATTTATGATGCCTTCATAGAGAAAGTGATTGCGAGAGTAAAAGCCATCAAAACCGGAAATCCGTTTGATCCAACCGTGATGATGGGAGCACAAGCGTCGCAAATTCAAAAAGACAAAATTTTGTCGTACATTCAATTAGGTAAAGAAGAAGGAGCAGAATTGTTATGCGGTGGAGAAGTAAATCACTTGGGTGGTGAAATGGAAGGAGGATATTATATTCAACCAACATTATTCAAAGGTCACAATAAGATGAGAATCTTTCAAGAAGAGATTTTCGGACCGGTTTTGGCGGTGACTACTTTCAAAAATACAGAAGAAGCTATCTCCATTGCCAACGACACTATGTATGGCTTAGGAGCTGGCGTATGGACACGCGATGCTCATGAATTATATCAAGTGCCAAGAGCCATTCAAGCAGGTAGAGTATGGGTGAACCAATACCATGCCTATCCGGCAGGAGCTCCGTTTGGAGGTTATAAACAATCCGGAATTGGCAGAGAAAATCACAAAATGATGTTGGGTCATTATCGTCAATCCAAAAATATGTTAATCTCTTACAACAAAAATAAATTAGGATTTTTCTAAAAATAACCTAAATACTAACATAGCCACGAATTCACGAATGATATTTTAGAATTCGTGGCTTTTAACTTTACCGCTATGGAAAAAATCAAACGATTGGACGCTACCGACAAAGCATTGAAATTAATTGCGATGCTACAAGAAAAATTCGGAGCTTTAATGTTTTATCAAGCCGGTGGATGTTGTGAAGGAACCCAGCCCCAATGCTTTGAAAAAGGCGGATTTTACCTTCGCTATGGTGATGTTTGTATTGGAACGGTAAGCGGTTTTGAATTTTGGGTAGACAAAGATTTATTTGAATACTGGAAACACGCTCATTTTACCTTAGATGTAACCGATGGAATAGGAGCAGGCGGTTTTTCGTTGGAAACTCCTTACGGTAAAACCTTTAAAGTCAATTATCGTTTGTTTACGGAAGAAGAAGCGGCTAATTTGGACGATATAAAACGTAACGAATAATTAATTTAGCCATTCACATTCATCAGTTGGTATTGTTTGGGTGTTACACCTTCATACTTTTTAAACACCCGAATAAAGTAATTGGCATCTTCAAACCCGGTGGCATAAGAAACCTCAGAAATATTGATTCTAGGGTTATTCAATAAATTTTTTGCAAACTTAATTTTTTCATTGAGGATAAACTCAATGGGAGTCATGCCTAGTTCACGTTTAAAATAGCGATAAAAAGAGGTGGTGCTCATACAGGCTTTATCACTTAATTCTTTCAGACTTATAGCGTTTTGAATGTTTTGCCGAATGTATTCCACCACAATCGCAATGGGATTATTGCTGTCAATTAGTTGATTATTATTGATGGCTTTGACTGTTTGTGATTGAATGATTCGAACCAACAGTTCTTGTAAGGTCAAATCTGCCAAAGCATCTTTGGTAATCGATGTACTCATACACTCTTTGATGAGTTTGTTGATTGTTGAAGCCAGGTCTAAATTGTTATAAAAGAAATAGTTTTCATAATCCAATTTCCAAAAATGCTGATTACCCTCTTTTGGGTAACGCTCATTTAAAAAATCGAGGGTTTCTTTGATTTTAAATTGATCGATAGCCAAGGCCAAACACTGCGTTGGATTGTGTTGCGTAGCCTCCGGAAAATCAATTTTCATTTCAACATTTGACGGAATGATGACTGTTTCGCCCGGTAAATAATCAAACTCAGGGTCTTCAAAAAGGTGCATTACTTTTTTGCCCCGCAACATACTGGTGACCACCAAATCATTAAACTTCAGAGGAACTTTAATACTTTTTTCATAGGTTTCAAATAAGTTTAACTCGCAGTTATTCAAGGAATAAACAGTTCTGTTTTCTACTAACGTTTTAAGTGATTTTTCATGTGTTAAAGCTGGGGTATGGAGCGTGACTTTAGACTGGTTCATGTTGAATATTTGTTTAAAATTACTAAAAAATATTCAAAGTCATCTGGGGTTCTGATTTTTTTAACTTGATTTTAGTTCGTAAAAAAATACCCCAAACAGAGTCTAACTTTTGGGGTATGTTCAAACATACAAACTTATTTATGTATAAAGTAAACTAATATTTTTATTCTTCTTTCTGTCCCATCATCATTAAATAGGCTTTTAAAAAGGCATCAATTTCACCGTTCATAACGCCTTCCACATCACTGGTTTCGTGAGCGGTTCGAACGTCTTTGACTAATTTATAGGGATGCATCACATAGTTTCGGATTTGTGAACCCCATTCAATTTTCATTTTTCCGGCTTCGATGTCGGCTCTTTGAGCCATTCGTTTGTTCAACTCAATTTCGTATAATTGAGAACGAAGCATTTGCATCGCCCGTTGACGGTTGTCTTGTTGCGAACGCGTTTCAGAACATTGAATTTGAATGCCGGTTGGTTTGTGAAACAACTGTACTTTCGTTTCTACTTTGTTCACATTTTGTCCACCCGCACCACTCGAACGAGAGGTAATGATTTCTAAGTCAGCCGGATTGATTTCAATTTCAATCGTATCATCTACTGAAGGATAAACATATACGGAAGCAAAAGAAGTATGGCGTTTGGCATTACTGTCAAACGGCGAAATACGCACCAATCGATGCACACCATTTTCCCCTTTGAGGTAACCAAACGCATAATCACCTTCAATTTCAAGGGTTACGGTTTTGATTCCGGCTACATCGCCTTCCTGAAAGTTCAATTCTTTTACTTTATAACCTTCTTTTTCCGCCCACATGAGGTACATTCGCATGAGCATCGAAGCCCAATCACAACTTTCCGTACCACCGGCTCCGGCTGTGATTTGTAAAACGGCACTCAGGTTGTCGCCTTCCTCAGAAAGCATGTTTTTGAACTCAAGGTTTTCAATTAAGGTATTGGTTTGCTCAAAAACGGTATCTACTTCAGCTTCAGTAGCATCGCCTTCTTTGTAAAACTCAAAAACCAATTGTAATTCTTCCGATAAATTGACTGCTTTTTGGTAATCTTCTACCCATTTTTTCTTGGAACGCAAGTCGCGAACCACGATTTCAGCTTCTTTTGGGTTGTTCCAAAAGGTAGGGTCGAAGGTTTTTTCTTCTTCGTTGGTAATTTCAATTAACTTCTTATCGATGTCAAAGATACCTCCTCAACGCACCAAGGCGTTCTACAATACCTTTAATTTGTTCGGTATTTGTCATAATTATCGTAGTTTTGTTTTTTGCAAATGTAACGACAAGATGTGAGTTGTCCTAATCTGAAAAACATAATGTGCTAGAGATTACTTTCTGCCACCTGATAATATAATGTGCAATGGAAATAAATTTAATAAGTGATACCGTAACCAAGCCTTCTTTAGACATGTTAAGGGCGATGTTTACGGCAAAAGTGGGTGATGATGTATTTAAACACGACCCTACGGTTAATGAATTAGAAGCCTATACGGCTGCTTTTTTTGGGATGGAAAAAGCCTTGTTTTTTCCTTCCGGAACGATGGCGAATCAAACGGCTATTAAATTACACACCCAACCGGGAGAGCAATTGATTGCCGATAAATATGCCCATATTTTTAACTATGAAGGGGGAGGAGTTTCCTTTAACAGTGGAGTTTCCTGCCGTTTGTTGGAAGGTCATCGCGGGATGATTACGGCAGACCAAGTGGAAGCCGCCATCAATCCGCCGGATTTTTACCACAGTCCGTTGACCACATTGGTTTCTTTGGAAAATACGACCAACAAAGGAGGAGGAGCCTGTTATGAAATAGAAGATTTAATTGCCATTCGTAAAGTATGCGACCGTCACGGATTAAAATACCACTTGGACGGAGCCAGGTTGTGGAATGCCTTAGTAGCCAAAAACCAAGACCCGTTGCAATTCGGGATTCTGTTTGACACCATTTCAGTTTGTTTTTCCAAAGGGATGGGAGCACCAATTGGTTCCGTTTTGTTGATGAGTGAAAAGGATTATCCTAAAGCCTTACGCATTCGAAAAGTATTGGGTGGCGGCATGCGACAGGCTGGTTATTTGGCAGCGGCGGCACTTTATGCGATGGAACACAACATTGAGCGATTGGCAGAAGATCATAGACGAGCAAAGGAATTAGGAGAAGTGTTATCCAAAACCAATTGGGTACAATCGGTGGAAGAAGTAGAGACGAATATTGTGATTTTTTCTGTTTTACCGCACATCAAAGACGAATTGGTCATTGAAAAATTAAAACAGAAAAACATTTCCATCAGTTCGTTAGGCAAAGGGAAATTGAGAATGGTGACCCATTTGGATTATAAAGAAGTGATGCATTCGTATGTCATGGAAGCGTTGGAGAAGATGGTTTTTTAAGGGGAATCAATTTTGAGAAATTGCTATAACATATTTTTCTATTAGACTCTCACCATTATACTACCACTAATATAATCATGAATCGTTCTGCTTTTATTACTAAAAAAAAACGTGATAAAGGATAACCAGCCGAGTGAAAATTTAAAAATGAACCGAATAACAGCTTGGAAGAAATTAATTTTTTTTGCGTGATTTGTGCTACATCTTACACGAATATCCATTTTTTCATTCCCTATGGTTGCACCAAAAACGGTTAAAATCGGTTCATACAATAAAATCCCCACAAATAATATCATTCTGACATAGTTCGGAACATTTTCAAATGAATTCAATATTTCTGATCCGAAATACATGAATGCAATAATAATAATTGTATCAATTGTAGTCGATTTTATTCTTTCAAGAATAGTCGGATACACTCTTTCCATTGGTGTTAGTTTATGTATTAATTTATATGTTGAACCTATCCAATCCCGGAATATTCGGCATCCCTTCTTTGGCAACGGCAGCTAATTCTGCTTCATTTACATTGGTTGCTTTTTGAATAGCTTTGTTCATAACCAAAATAAAATAGTCCTCCAATTGTTCTTTATCTTCCAGAAGTGAAGGATCAATTTCAATCGATTTTACAGTTCGATTTGCAGTTAACGTCACCTTAAAAAGCCCATCATTGCTTTGTTCATCAATTAAAATGTGGTCTAAACGTTTTTTAGTCTCTTCTATTTTTTGTTGGGTTTCTTTCAGTTTACCCATCATTCCCATTAGGTCTCCAAACATGTTAATAATTTTTAAATTAAATGAATTGCAAATGTAGTATATTGCATAGATTTGAGTAATAATTTTATTATGAATTTTAGAGTTAGCTTAAGTATAATTTGCATTATTTTTGCATTTTCTTGTACTAAAAAAGAGACAACTATGTCAGATAGCCTTGTACCGCCAATGGCGGCCAAAAAAGATACCGTTTTAGAAAAACATGGTGACAAACGAAAGGATTCTTATTATTGGTTAAACGACCCTGAAAATGAGGAAGTTATTCAGTACCTAAAAGACGAGAATAGGTATTATGAAGAAATGACGACTCATACCAAGGACTTCAAACAACAATTATTTGATGAAATGAAAGCCCGGATAAAGGAGGACGATGAGTCGGTCCCTTATTTTTATAATGACTATTATTACATTACCCGTTTTGAAAAAGGAAAAGAATATCCCATTTTTTCAAGAAAAAAAGGAAGTTTGACGGCCAAAGAAGAGATTATGTTTGACTGCAATGAATTGGCCAAAGGCAAAGCCTATTTTAAACTCACCGGTATTAATGTAAGTGAAGACAATAAATTAGTTTCTTATGCAACCGATGAAACGGGAAGAAGAATTTATACTTTACAAGTAAAAAATTTAGAAACCGGCGAAATTTTAGAGGATAAAATTCCGAATGTAAATGGGGAATCGGTTTGGGCAAATGATAATAAGACTTTATTTTACTCTACAAAAGATAAAAAAACGTTGCGTTCGGATAAGATTCACAAACATGTATTAGGAACGGATGCTAAAAACGATGCGATGGTATATCATGAAAAAGATGATACATTCACCGTATATGTAGCCAAAACAAAATCGAAAAAATTTATTGTGATTGGCAGTACCAGTACCTTGACATCTGAATTTCAAACCTTAAATGCGAATGAACCAAATGGAAAATTCAAAGTGTTTCAACCGCGTGTGAGAGGATTGGAATATAACATTTCGCATTATAATGACCACTTTTATATTGTAACCAATAAAGACAAAGCAACAAATTTTAAGGTGATGAAAACACCGGATAATGCAACTGCTTCTTCGAATTGGATTGATGTAATTTCACATAATGAAAAAGTGTTGATAGAAGGAATCGAAATTTTCAAGAATTATTTGGTGGTAGAAGAGCGTTCGAATGGTTTAAATAAGATTAGAATTATGCCATGGGACAAGAGTGGGGATTATTATTTACCTTTTGAAATTGAGACTTATTCCGTTGAAATTGGAACGAATGTTGATTTTGATACTGAAGTATTACGTTTTGGTTATCAATCGTTGTCCACTCCTTATTCAGTGATTGATTTTAACATGAAAACCAAAACCAAAGAAATCAAAAAAGAGTATGAGGTATTGGGTGGAAAATTTGATAAAAACAATTACGAAGAAGAGCGAGTTTGGGCTACAGCTGCTGATGGTACACAAATACCGATATCCGTAGTGTACCGCAAAGGAATTCAAAAAGACGGAAACAACCCCTTGTTGTTATATGCTTATGGTTCGTATGGTTATTCAATGGAACCAAATTTTGACTCCACTATTTTAAGCTTGTTAGACAGAGGATTTATTTATGCTATTGCACACATTCGTGGGGGAGAAGATATGGGCAGACAATGGTATGAAGACGGAAAATTGTTAAAAAAGAAAAATACATTTACGGATTTTATTGACTGTTCAAAATTTATGATTGATCAGAAATATACAAGTTCCAAACATTTATATGCACAAGGCGGTTCTGCGGGTGGTTTATTGATGGGAGCTGTGGTTAATATGGCACCGGAATTATACAATGGTGTCATCGCTGCAGTACCTTTTGTGGATGTGGTTACCACGATGTTGGATGAAACAATTCCTTTAACTACCGGTGAATACGATGAGTGGGGTAATCCGAATGATAAAGTGTACTATGATTATATGAAATCCTATTCCCCTTATGACAATGTAAAAGCTCAAAATTACCCAAACATGCTTGTAACTACCGGTTTACATGATTCTCAGGTACAATATTGGGAGCCTGCCAAATGGGTAGCAAAATTACGAGAACTAAAAACAGACAAGAATTTATTATTTTTAAATACCAATATGGATGCTGGACATGGTGGAGCTTCGGGCCGATTTGAAGCCTTAAAAGAGCTTGCTAATGAGTTCAGTTTTCTTTTAGATTTAGAAGGAATTGAAAAGTAAATTTTTTTTTTATAAATTTGCAAGGTTTTAAGGTTTCCAAAAACAAGAAAAGTTTGCCTTGACTAACATATTTTTTATGAAAGAACAGATAAAAGCTTATAATAGTGTATTGGATTTAATTGGTAATACACCGTTAATTAAACTCAATAGAATTACAGAAAACTTAGAAGGTAATTTTTATGCAAAAGTTGAATCGTTCAACCCAGGGCATTCTACAAAAGACAGAATTGCTCTCTACATAATCGAAGAAGCAGAAAGACAAGGTTTACTTTCACCCGGAGATACAATCATTGAAACAACATCAGGAAATACAGGTTTTAGCTTATCTATGGTGAGTATCATCAAAGGGTATAATTGTGTTTTAGCCGTAAGTTCTAAATCGTCAAAAGATAAAATAGACATGTTGAGAAGCATGGGAGCAAAAGTATATGTTTGTCCGGCTCATGTTTCCGCAGATGATGAACGATCATACTATAATGTTGCCAAACGACTGCACGAAGAAATAAAAGGTTCAATCTACATCAATCAATATTTTAATCAACTAAATATTGATGCACATTATAATACTACCGGCCCGGAAATTTGGGAACAAACTAACGGTAAAATTACGCATCTTATTGCTTGTAGTGGTACAGGTGGTACACTTTCAGGTGCGGCTAAATTTTTGAAAGAAAAGAATCCAAACATTCGAATTTTAGGAGTTGATGCTTATGGTTCCGTGTTAAAAAAATATCATGAAACCAAAGAATTTGACAGTGAAGAAATTTACCCTTACCGAATTGAAGGCTTAGGAAAAAATCTTATTCCAACAGCTACAGATTTTGACATTATTGATAAATTTATCAAAGTGACCGATGAGGAAAGTGCTCACACTACAAGGGAGATCGCTTTCAAAGAAGGTTTATTTGTAGGTTATACCTCCGGTGCAGTAGTTCAAGCAATCAGACAATTTGCCGAAGAGGGAGAGTTTGATGCTAATTCAAATGTCATTGCTATTTTCCCAGACCATGGTTCTCGTTATATGAGTAAAGTTTTTAGTGACGATTGGATGAATGAACAAGGCTTTTTTGATAGTGTCAATATGGAAGAAGTACAGAAAATAGAATTTATTAAGTAATAATTACTACAAAAATACTTTAAGCACTCCGAGTTAATCTACTCGGAGTTTTTTTATTCTAAAAACTCAACCATTATTTCATTTACAATTTCGTGTTGATCGATAGTTAAAAAGTGACCCGCATTATTTATTGTCATCACCTCTCCTTTGGGAAGAAGTTCTTCTCCTTTATCTAAACTTTTCTGAGAATTGACAATATCATGATCACCTATCAAAATTAAGACCGGAATAGTGATATTTTCTATATCTTCCTTTGAAAAAGGTTGCATTTGTAAAAAACTAGTATTTGTTTTGGCAAATTTATTGGCTAAATAAAACTGATTCTTGTAGGTCGAGCTTATTTTTTCTGGATAAAAAGAAAAAGCGTCCAGTGTTTTTTTTAATTTTTTCTTATTTGGAAAAAGCTTAAACATTAAAGCAGAAGATGCTTTGTGTAATTTATCTAAATTTTCTAAAGTTTGAGCCGGACTCAACAAAATCATTTTACTGATATTGTGGTTTTCTTGCGTAGCTAGCAAAGTGGCTAACCAACCTCCACGAGAGGCTCCAACAATTTTAATTTTCTTTAAATTATAATGTCTAAAAATTTCATTATACCATGCAACTGTTTCCTCTTTTGAAATAGTTTCACCACAAGAAACTGATTTACCGGGTTCCATTAAAAAATCAATAGCATAGACACGGTGATTTTTTGCCAATGCTTTAATGTTTGGATACCACATTGTTGAACTTGCATCCATCCCATGTAATAAAACTAGAGGAGTTGCATTTTTAGGACCACATAGAATCACATGGGCTGTTCCGTAACTTGTATTAATATTTTCTTCAGAAAATGGAATTTTCCACAGTTTTAAAGTTTCATTATATGCTTTAAGATATTTGGTTCTTTCACCTTTTCTTCGAAAAACATAATCATCAAAATGTGTCCCTTTTTGACTACTACAACTCGATAAAAAGATGCCTACAAAAAATAAAACAAAAAAAGATTTATTCATCCGGTGATTCTATATTTCTGTAAATTTAACTAAATAATTTTGAAGTTAGTAATTGCTTAATTTATTAATATATAACTATAATTGAATTATATTTTAATCACGCCACTATCACTTACTTTAGATATAAAAACAGTAAATTCAATTCCTGTTTCAGAGTAAACTTTACGAATATTATTTGCAACTTTTTCAGCTATTTTAACTCCTTTGCATAACGCAAAAATCGACGGTCCTGACCCAGAAATTCCACAACCTAAAGCACCATTTTCTAATGCAACAGTTTTAACTTCATCAAAATTTGGGATAAACTTTTTTCGTTCAGGTTCAGCAACTTCATCGTGTAAACAACGACCAAGTAAGCTATAATCCTCAGTATACAATCCACTAATAAAACCACCCAAATTACCCCATTGGCTGATAGCACTTTTTAGTGAAATTTCTTTTGGCAAAACTTTTCTTGAAGCTGATGTTTTTACTTCAATTTGTGGGTGGAGAATTGTTACGAATAATTCTTTTGGACTATTGATTTTAATTACTTCCAACGGGTTATATCCTCTTACTAAAGTAAATCCACCTAAAATGGCCGGAGCCACATTATCGGCATGATAACTTCCACTGGCTAAAAATTCGCCCTCCATGGCAAACGGAATCAACTCTTTTCTAGATAGTGGATTGCCTAAGATTTCATTGATTCCTACAACAATTCCGGCGGCACTGGCAGAACTGCTTCCGATTCCGCTTCCGGCTTTGATTTTTTTGTGGATTTCTAAATCAAATCCAAATGCTAAATCCAGGTGGTGAAGTAACGCCATGCCAGCTACACCGGCCACATTTTTTTTGGTTTCCAAGGGCAAATCAGCTCCGGTTATTTTAGTAATCCGCAGTCCTTTTTGCTCACTTTTGCGAATAATCATCTCGTCGCCAATGCCTTCTAAACACAATCCTAAGACATCAAATCCACAGGATAAGTTGGCGACAGTGGCAGGGCAAAATATTTTTATTTGGTTCATTTTTTCTGAGTTGCTGAGTGCCTGAGTAGTTGAGATTCTGAGTTAAAGCTCTGAATTAAAAAACTCAGGCACTCAGATTCTCAGCTACTCAGTAACTTTTTTTATACATTTCCAATCCTAATCACATCCGCAAAAATACCCGATGCAGTCACAGCCGCACCGGCACCGGCACCTTTGATGATTAACGGTTGGTCTACATAACGATCGGTGAAAAATTCGACGATATTGTCTTTTCCTTCTAAATTATAAAACGGACTTTCATTTGGAATGAATTGCAAACCAACACTAGCTTTTCCGTTATCGAATTTGGCGACAAATTTTAATCGAGAATCTTTTTCTTTTGCCTCTTTTAGTAAGCTTTCAAAATGATTAGCATGTTTGGTTAAGGATTTAAAAAAATCCTCATTATTAGTAGTTTGCATACATTCTTTAGGTAAGAAAGAAATGTTCTCAATGTCTTCCATTTCCATTTGATAACCGCTTTCGCGAATAAGAATCAAAATTTTTCGGGCCACATCCACACCACTTAAATCAATTTTTGGGTCGGGCTCAGTGAATCCTTGCACACCGGCTTCTTTTACAACATCATGAAAACTATAACTTTCACTAAAGTTATTAAAAATAAAGTTTAAACTGCCCGATAATACAGCCTGAATTTTATGAATTCGATCACCCGAAGCAATCAAATGTTTTAAGGTGTCGATAATGGGTAAACCAGCACCCACATTGGTTTCAAACAAAAAAGGAGCATTATATTTTCGCGATAAGCGTTTTAGATTCAGATAGTTATTGTATTCTGAAGAACAAGCAATCTTGTTACACGTTACAACTGCAATATTTTTGCGAAGATAATGTTCATAGGTTTTTGAAACTTCTGCATTAGCCGTAATATCAACAAAAATGCTATTTCGAAAGTTTAGTGCTTTTGTTTTTTCAATAAAATCAGGAATTGAAGTCTTTTCTCCATTCTCTAAAAGGGCTTTCCAATCTTTTAAGGCAATTCCTTCTTCCTCAAAAATCATTTTTCTAGAGTTGGAGAGAGCAATTACACGCAGATTTATTTTTAAATTTTCTTTTAAGAATTTCTTTTGTTGGTGAATTTGTTCAATGAATTTTTCACCCACATTTCCAACTCCCATTACAAACAAATTTAACTGTTTGGTTTGTTCCTCAAAAAATCGTTCGTGTAGTGTATTCAAAGCTTTTTTTACATCATTTTCATTGATTACCACAGAAATGTTTCGTTCTGAAGCCCCTTGGGCAATGGCACGAATATTCACATTGTTTTTTCCTAACGTACTGAACATTTTACCGCTGATTCCTTGGTGGTTTTTCATTTGTTCGCCCACCAAAGCTACGATGCACAAGTCTTTTTCAACCACACACGGATTGATTTTTTGTTGATCAATTTCCAACTCAAAAATTTTATCAATGGATGTTTTTGCTAAATCGGCATCGGCATTTAATATTCCGATACAAATAGAATGTTCAGATGAAGCTTGTGTGATAAAAATAACATTGATAGCATGATTCGAAAGTACTTCAAACAAACGTTTAGAAACGCCGGCAACACCCACCATTCCGGAACCTTCTAAGGTAATCAAGCTGATTTTATCAATATGCGAAATCCCTTTAATCGGATTTGCATTCTGATTTGATTCGGAAGAAATAAATGTTCCAAAAGCTTCCGGTTCAAAGGTGTTTTTTATCCAAATCGGAATATTTTTACTTAAAACGGGTTGAATAGTAGGAGGATAAAGCACTTTTGCTCCAAAATGCGACAATTCCATTGCTTCTTCATAGGTAATCTTTTCAATAGGTTGTGCTTGTTTCACAATTTTCGGATTGGCAGTAAACATTCCATTCACATCTGTCCAAATTTCCAACTCTTTTACTTTCAAGGCTGCAGCTACAATTGCTGCCGTATAATCGGAACCACCTCGACCCAAAGTAGTTGTATTATTGCTCATTGATGAAGCGATAAAACCAGGAATAACTGTTACTTTCGTAGTATTATCTAAAAAATGATTTTGAATATTTTTGTTTGATATTTCAAAATAAACTTCCGCTTTTCCAAAATTATTATTGGTTTTGATGAGTTCTCGACTGTCTTTGAAACTAGTATTTGGTACCTTTTGTTTCATCGCTTCTGCAATTATATATGATGATAATAATTCACCAAAACTTACTATCATATCGGCTGTTCTGGCAGTTAATTCGCCCAATAAATAGCAACCGTCTAACAATGTTTCTAATAAAGTAACATTCTTTTTACAGTAATGCAGTAAAGCCGTTTGTTCGTTTGTAGGCAACAATTCTTTAATCGCTTCGAGGTGTTTTTTCTCAATTTGCAAAACGACATCACGATACGAATCATCTTTTGAAGCTGCTTTAGAAGCTGCAGACAATAACAAATCGGTTATACCACTGAATGCAGAAACAGTAACAATCAGCTTATCTTCTTTTGATTTTTGTTCAACAATTTCGAGTACTAACTTTATATTTTGAGCATTGGCAACCGAAGTTCCTCCGAATTTTAAAACTTTCATTTGACTATTTTTTAATGGAATACATGGATTTTATTTTATTCTTTCGAATAAGCAAAGCTTTGGATGATATGTGAAAATTATACCCCGAATGGGGTTGTAGTTGTAGAAGATGTGCCAAAAAATAATCCGTTCAACAAATTGAAGAATGAATTTGAATAAAATATGTCCTTTTGTGATTTCATCTGAAACAAATGTAATAAATTTACGTAAAGAAAAAAGGAATTTTAAACTTTTACGAATACTTCAATAAACTTTCTATTCCGATAACAGATGAAAATTTTTAGTGTCGAAAAAATCAAAGAACTTGACAAATTAACAATTGAGAAGCAACAAATTTCTTCTTTGGAGTTAATGGAAAGAGCTGCATTACAAGCTTTTTTATGGTTGGTCAATCATTTTCAAGATAAAAAAACGATTTATCACTTGTTTTGCGGTGTTGGAAATAATGGAGGAGACGGATTAGTTATTGCTCGAATGCTAAAACAAAATTATTTTGATGTACATGTGTATGTTGTACCTTTTAATGATCATTACTCAGAAGGCTTTAAAACAAATTTACATCGGTTAAAAGAATGTAATTTAACCTATGAAGTTCTTGATAGTGATGCTGAATTCCCTTTAATAGACGAAAATCATATTATCATTGATGCTATTTTTGGAATTGGAATAACCAGGGAAATGGACAGTTGGCTTCAACTACTTATTCAAAAAATCAATTATCACAACTCATTTAAAGTAGCTATAGATGTACCTTCGGGGTTATTTTTACATCAAAAAACAACCGTTGCTATCCATTCAGATGTTGTTCTCACTTTTCAGTTTCCTAAATTAGCATTTTACCTTCCAGAGAATGAAAATTTTATTGAAGAAATCGTTTTTCTTCCTATTGATTTGGATATAAAATCAATCGAATCCATTCCAACTAATTATTATTACACAGATTTGAGTGAAATAAAAAAGCGGTATAAACCTATTTCAAAATTTTCGCATAAAGGTACACAAGGACATGTTTTATTAATTGGAGGATGTTTCGGGAAAATAGGTGCAATGGTTTTGGCTTCACAAGCTGCTTTGCGTTCAGGATGTGGATTGGCAACCGTTTTTATTCCAAAATGTGGGTATGATATTTTGCAAACTGCAATACCGGAAGCTATGGTTATTACGGATGAAAGCTATCATAAAATAAGCAAAATAGCATTTAATTTTCAACTCAAAGCAATCGGAATTGGGATGGGAATTGGTCAAGATACAGAAACTTCACAAGCGTTTTATCATTTTTTAAAAAGCAATTCCATTCCGTTGGTGATTGATGCCGATGCGTTGAATATCCTTTCAGAACATCAAGAATGGCTGAATTTATTGCCGAAAAATTCCATTTTAACACCGCATCCTAAAGAATTAGAGCGATTGATTGGAACATGGAATGATGATTTTGATAAAATTGAAAAAGTAAAAGTATTTGCCAAAACCTATACTTTGGTTGTTTTAGTCAAAGGAGCTTACACATTAATTATTAATGAAAAAAATGTATATGTCAATTCTTCCGGAAATCAAGCTTTGGCAACCGGGGGAAGTGGCGATGTGTTATCAGGAATGATTACAAGCTTTCTTGCACAAGGTTATACTGCTTTGGATGCAGCACTTTTAGGGGTTTATTTTCATGGCCGTACGGCGGATATTGCTATGAATGATATGGGTTACGAAGGTTTTATAGCATCGGATATTATAAAGTATTTGGGGAAAGTTTTTTTGGAGTTGAAAAAGTAAACCATTAAGAAATTAAGGTTCATTAAGTCGTTCTCATCTGAATGATTTTTAATTGCTTAATGGTTTAAAAAAATAATCATTTACTCTATAACCCAAGTTCCGACAATACTTCTTTCAATTTAGCATCAGAAGGTCTTGGAGCATCGGCATTCACGATTTTACCTTCGGTATCTAATAAGATGAATCTCGGAATACCATCAATCGCATACTTTTTTACAAAATCTGATTTCCAGTCGTTATCTGCGAATAATTGAATTCCATTTAATTCTTTATCAGCTACCATTTTTTTCCATTTATCATGGTCATTTTTATCATCAATTGAAATGCTGACGAATTCGATATTTTTTCCGTGGTATTCTTTTTCAACTTCTTTCAAAGCCGGTATTTCTGCAATACAAGGTCCGCACCAGGTAGCCCAAACATCAATGTAAACGAATTTTCCTTTTAAACTTTCCAAAGTAGTTTTTCCTCCATTGATATTTTCATAATCAAAAGTAGGTGAGGGCGAACCTTTTACTAACTTTTTTAAAGTTTCATATTTTAAGGTAGTTTTGTTTTTAAAAACCGAATCAATTGAATGTTTCATTAACTCTTTGTAAATCACATCAATATTTTTGGCTGAAAGATTCATTTCATACATCATATTTTTGACTAATTCACTTCGAATCATTTCACTTTTAATAGTATTGAGTTTACTTATTCCTTTATCAAAAGGGGTTTTGTCTTCAGATGGCGTCTCGTACATGATGCGTTGAAAAATACCCCCAATTAATGTTCGATACGAATAAGAATGTTTGAAAGTTTCTTCATCATTCATATTATAATCATCTCCGGCTTTAGGAAAAGTTTCACTGGTTTTATATTCCCTATTATTGATAGAATAACCATGATAAGGGGCAAATTGTTCTTGATATTTTAAAGCTAAGATTTCAATTTCTTTTTTTTCATTGTTGACAAACACTTCATTTTTTATATTGGAAGAAGCTAATTTTTCCAAAATATTTTTTTTCAGACTTTCTATGTTTTCAAGAAAAACGTTTTCTTCAACTGAAAAGATTTTCATCACATTTTCAAAGTTACTTTGGTCACCATATTTGGATTCGATGAGTTTGTTTTTTTGAACAAGGTAATTGTTTTCATCTTTTCCACTACCACTATATTTCAAAGAATTGATGAAATCATCGGCATTGGTTTCCAATTGAAGTTGAAATCCTTTTTCCAGATACACATAAAATGATTTCTCATCTGTTAGAATCAAATAGTACATTCCATCATAAGGTAAATCCAATGTATCAGAAAAGATACCATTGGTTTGAATCGGAATTTTCTTTGAAAAATTAATTCCTTCCAATTCCATTTCTTTAGCATCTGTTCCTTTAATTGTTCCGGAAATGGATGTGATTATATCTTTTTCCTGACAAGAGAGGAGGCAAATAAAAAGCAATAAAAAAAGTATTTTTTTCATTGTAGAATAGTTTAGATAATCAAATGTAGTCAATTTCAATTACATTTTGTTATTAAAAAAACCACAATTGTGTTGCATTTATGCAAACGTTTGCGGAATTTTGGAGCCTCAACCAAACAATAAATGGACCATTATCATTATATTAGTTCCGATGTGCTTTCATTGGAAACCATCAATCAAATTTTACTTGAAAATAAATCGTTGGCATTATCGGAAGAAGCAAAAGTCAATATCCAAAAATGCCGTGATTATTTAAATAAAAAAATGCAATCACAAACGGAACCGATTTATGGAATTAATACGGGATTTGGTTCGTTATGTAATGTGAAAATTTCGAATGAAAATCTTTCGCAACTTCAAGAAAACTTAGTAAAATCGCACGCTTGCGGAACAGGTGAGGAAGTACCAAACGCAGTTGTAAAATTGATGTTGTTACTTAAAATTCAATCGTTAAGTTACGGAAATTCAGGTGTTCAATTGGAAACGGTGGAACGATTGATCGAATTTTTCAATAATGATGTTCTACCAGTTATTTATACACAAGGTTCGTTAGGAGCTTCAGGCGATTTGGCTCCGTTAGCCCATTTAAGTTTACCGTTGTTAGGTGAAGGTGAAGTATATTTTGAAGGCAAAAAAGTGTATTCTAAAGAAGTGCTCAAGCATTTTAATTGGAAACCCATCGTTTTGCAATCCAAAGAAGGTTTGGCTTTACTCAACGGAACGCAGTTTATGAGTGCATATGGCGTTCATATTTTATTAAAAGCATATAAATTATCATATCTATCCGATTTAATCGGAACCATTTCGTTAGAAGGTTTTGATGGAAGAATTGATCCATTTAACGAATTGATTCACTTAGTTCGTCCGCACAAAGGACAAATTGAAACAGCTCAACGAATCACTGATTTTTTAGAAGGAAGTCAAATTATCAATCAGAAGAAAAAACATGTTCAAGACCCGTATTCTTTCAGATGCATACCACAAGTACACGGTGCATCAAAAGATACACTAGAATATGTTCGACGCGTTTTTAAAACGGAAATTAATTCTGTAACAGACAATCCCAACATTTTTGTAGGCGAAGATATTATTGTTTCCGGTGGAAATTTTCACGGACAGCCATTGGCGTTAGCATTAGATTTTCTTGGAATTGCGTTGGCTGAATTAGGAAGTATTTCTGAAAGAAGGACCTATCAATTGATTTCAGGTCTTCGTGGCTTACCAGCATTTTTGGTGGATAATCCCGGTTTAAATTCAGGTTTTATGATTCCGCAATATACGGCTGCAAGCATCGTAAGTCAGAACAAACAATTAGCCACTCCCGCTAGTATTGACAGCATTGTTTCCAGTAATGGTCAAGAAGATCACGTGAGTATGGGTGCCAATGCGGCGACAAAGTGTTTTAAAATTGTTGAAAATTTAGAACGCATTTTAGCTATTGAATTGATGAATGCTTCACAAGCCATTGAATTTAGAAAGCCCCTTAAATCAAGTGAGTTTATCGAACAATTTTTAAAATCATATCGCACGGAAGTCCCTTTTGTCAAAGAAGACCGCATTTTGCATTATGATATTGAAAACTCGATTGCTTTTTTAAGGAGTTTTGAGATTGAAATTAATTAATTTCTAAGTACAAATCACTTGTTTTTATTATGTAAAAATAAAGCATTCTATCTCAATCTTTGTATACTATCAAAAACAAAGAGTTTCAATATATGTTTGATGTTTCATTAAAAATGAGAAAACAACATACTTTTCAACGATTTTTTTTACTTTTTACACCTTTGATTGATAACTTTTACTAATAAAATCATACCTTTCAGGACTTTTTATGAAGTACTTGTTATGTAGCCCCAACTACTAAACACAATTTTTTACGCATTAGAAAAGGTTGTACCGATGACACCTGAAGAAAAATTGAACATAATTAACCGTTTGAATGCTCTGGAACTTCAGCAGAAGAAAAATCTGGATGAGATTGGAGCTTTAAAGAAATACCTCGAAGAAAATCCGAAACTTTTGGAAAGTTGGATGGATTTAAAGGAGGTAAGTGGTTTTTATATAGATAGTTTTTCAAAGATTGAAGGATATGAAAATCGTCCCGTAAACGAAGAAAACAAAAATGTTTTTGTTACCGAAAATCAAGCCAAATCGGCTTTAGCAAAAGCTCAATTAAGTCAATTACTCCAATCATATTTTAGCGGATGGAGCAATCAATTAGACAATTATGCTATTTTTCCACAAATTAAAAACGGTGAATTTATCCCGTATTATGGCGTTGCCATACTGCCACAATTTTTAGCTTTTCGTTCGAGAGAAAAAGCACAGTTCTTTTACGAACAACACAAAGAATTGATTCATGATTATTGGTCTGAGTTTTTAGAATAATTGCATTATATTTATTCAAAATTAAACGAATGTTTCGGATTTCAATTTACTTTCTACTCGCAACATCATTTTCATCTTTTGGACAAGATTTAAAAGAAGTTAAAATAAGTCAATCAATTCATGATTCTACTTTTGTTAATCTAAATGATTTTTCAAAAGACTTTATCTATGACATGCGTTATGCCACCGAAAATAATTTTCTGAACACGAAAGTATATGATTGTGCCCAGTGCTTTTTACGCTATAAAACGATAAAAAAGCTAATCGAAGCCAATGAGAAGTTTAAAAAAAAGGGATATACCATTAAAATATTTGACTGCTACCGTCCATTAGATGTACAAAAGAAAATGTGGGCTATTGTTTCAAATCCGATTTATGTTGCGGATCCCCAAAAAGGATCCATTCACAATAGAGGAGGAGCGGTTGATATTACTTTAGTTGACAAAAATAATATAGAACTCAATATGGGAACTACTTTTGATTACTTTGGTAAAGAAGCTGCTCATACGTATGAAAATCTACCGGAAGAAGTACTCAAAAACAGAAAGTTACTCCGAGAAATTATGGAAAGTTGTTCCTTTAAGGTTTTTCAATCAGAGTGGTGGCATTATAACCTTGTTACTGATGAAAACGACAAAGTTGCTAATTTTAAATGGAGTTGCGACTAATTCTCTACACAATGTAAATAATCTATAAAATAATACTGCGGACGACTAAATTGATTCAGCAATTCTGATTGCATTTCTTTTTTAATTATATAATCGACCGTTTCTGTAGTATATTTTACTCGCATGGAAACAACCGGACTTGATTTCAAATCTTCATAATTGTTTTTCATAAACAAAAAATTAGCGGATAATATGCGTACATTTCGTTCATCATTTCGCATAAAACTACCGCAATTTTCAATGTTGGGGTGAAGCAAGGTTACTATCTTTCCGTTTTCTAATTGTAAGTACAATTTAGTTTTTGCATCAATGCAATAGGCTTTAATAAAATCACTATTTTTATGTACTAACTGAAAATTTAAAACCGGTGTACCATTATCATTAGAAAGTGAAAAAAAAACATAACTTTCGTTATTACCAAATTTACGTTCGTACATCAAGAATTCTTTGGTCGTTTTAAGTGTGCCAATACTGTCATTCACTTCAACATCATAATCACATCTTTTTTGAGCATAGTTAGGAATGAAATACAATAATGCAAGGAAGAAAAATAAACATCTCATGGTTTTATTCAATTTTGGTGCAAAGTAACACAATTTTGTTGTTTTTGTAATCCGTAGTAAAAAAAGTATATAAATTTCCTCCTTCAAAAATTTTCCATTTTTTTCGGATATTTTGAACAGTCTCAGGAAAATTTCTACAAGTGATATTCGCTTTTTTGTTTTCTAAATATAACTTCATTTCCTTTTTTTGATAGGGAAGTACAGATGTAATTTCAAAAATTCTTCCACAAAATTCAATTTTTGTATCAGAAGTATAGAGATGCGAATGCTGATGCAGTTTTGTTAGGTTAAATTGAAAAGCGACTTCGTTAAAACCTCCAGATTTCATAATGGCTGCATTGGGTTCGTACAAAAACTTTTTCGGAATGCTATAATCAATTTCAGTAGTAGTTTCACCAAAGATAAATTCAAAATTTTCCTCTTTGTTTTTGGTCAGATTTACTGTTTTGATTTTAGGATTTCCTGTAAAACCCTGATGAATTTCCCAAAGCAACTCTTTCACCTCGTTTTCCAAAGCTACAATATGAATAGTTGAAACATTTTTTAGCTCTTTTAAACCAGCAGATAAGTCGAGTAGAGGAGCCGTTTTCATAAGAATTTTAGATGAATAATTAAAATAGAATTCAAGTAATTCAGGCACATTGGGTTCGCAATCCCGGAGCATAAAAACTTTTTCCTTGGCCTCATTTCTTCGGGACGGATCGATGTAAATCCAATCAAATTGTGCGTCTAAATTTTTTAAAATTTCTTCGCTTTCACCAAAATAACATTTAATATTTTCAACTTTCAGTTGATTAAAATTATGTTTTACAATTTCAGCTAATTGTAAATTATGTTCACAATGAAAAACTTTTAAAAATCGTTTGGAAAAATAATATGTATCTACACCAAAACCACCGGTCAAATCAATTATTTTATTTCCAGAGAAGAGTTTTGATTTATACATGGCCGCTTTTTCAGAAGAAGTTTGCTCCACTGAAATTTTACTTGGGTAAAGTATATTTTTGGCTGAAAACCATGTAGGTAATTTATCTTTTGCTTTGGATTTGGCATCAATTTGATTTAGAATTTCTTTCCAATTTAACTCCGGAAACGGATTTTTCTGTAAAGCCAATTGACTGATAGAAACTTCTGTATTTGAGTTGATAAAGTGCTGAACTTCTTCTGACAATAAATCTTTCAACTGTGAGCAATTTAAATTTTTCGTGTAATTAATTGAATGAATTTATTTTCTGGAAAAAATTCTTTAGCTACAACTTTCAAAATAGTATAAATTGGCACTGCAATAATCATCCCTACAATACCGGAAACCATTCCGGCAATTAAAATAACTAAGAAAATTTCTAATGGATGTGATTTTGTACTGCTTGAAAAAATGAGCGGTTGATTGAGATTATTATCAATTAATTGTACCACAAAAAAGCCTATCAAAACATAAACTGCTTTGGGTAAAATTTCCGTTTGAAAATCACCGCCAATTCCTCCAATCATGGTTAATGCTACGGCTAAAACACTCCCAATTAGCGGTCCGACATAGGGAATAATGTTTAATACTGCACAGATGAAAGCAATAACAAAAGCATTTTCAACACCAAAAATAAGAAGCACTATAAAATATAAAATAAATACGATAAACAATTGCAGTAACAAGCCTAGAAAATAACGTGTCAACAAATTATTAATTTTTTTAAGAGAATTCAAAACTTCTTCTTCTAAACTATCAGGAATAATTCTTTTGGCACCAGCCATAAAGATTAACCTATCTTTTAAAAAGAAAAATGTGATAAAAAGGACTGAAGCAATGCCAATTCCTATCGAACTTAATGTTGAGATAATTTTGTTTAAAAAAGAAGGAATAATATTCAAATTCATGTAGGAGGCAACATCAACGTCTTGAAAAATATCTTCTACCAAGATACCGTGATCAATAAGGTATAAACTCAAATCATAGTATAAAAGTGTCACTTTTTCTTCAATAGCTTCAGTATTCAGTAAAGATAAACTATCAGCTTGTGAAGAAATTAATGGGACAAACATTAAACCAAACAGAAAAAAGAATAAAATCAATAAAAATAGAGTCGTAATAACTGCCCAAAAATTATTGAATTTACATTTTGCCTTTAAAAAACTTACAACAGGGTAACAGATAAGTGTAAGAATTAAAGCTACAGCCAAATAAATGATAACGGATTGAATAGAATATAAAAACCATGAACCCAAGGCAACTAGTGCTAAAACACCTACAGCTCTTAGAATCCCGTTTGCTATTGTTTTAGAAGTCATAGAAAGTTCTACTAAAGTAACTAAATTAATTTACAAAAACGTAATACATTAAATTGGCTCCCATTTTCAATGCCTTCTCACGCACTTCTTTGGGATTATTATGTACTTCTTCGTCTTCCCATCCATCGCCTAAATCGGTTTCAAAAGTATATACCAAAGCTAGTCTTCCATCGATAAAAATACCTAATGCTTGCGGTTTTTGTTTATCATGTTCGTGAATTTTGGGAATACCGTTTGGAAACGAATAAGGAGTTTGAAATATTTTATGATTAGACGGAATTTCAACCAACTCATTATTCGGGAAAATCTTTTTAATCTCTTTTCTGATATACTTATCCATCCCGTAATTGTCATCAATGTGTAAAAATCCTCCTGAAGTCAAATAATTTCTGAGGTTCTCAACTTCATTATCGTTAAAAACTACGTTTCCATGTCCCGTTAAATGGACAAACGGATACGAAAACAAATCTGAACTTCCCGGCTCAACAGTAATCGGTTTAGGTTTGATTTTGGTATTAATATTTTGGTTACAAAATTTAATCAAGTTGGGCAACGAAGTAGGGTTACCATACCAATCACCACCACCATTGTATTTTAAAAGGGCAATTTCTTGAGCGTTTGCGGTCAAGCATACAAAAAATATAAAAATTATTTTTCTCATCGAAGTTATTAATCATTCATCAAAACCACTGTATGACAAGCCACCAATGCAGCCGTTTCTGTTCGAAGTCTTGTATTGCCTAAAGATATAGGAATAAATTGATTTTCTAAAGCAATTTCTATTTCTTTAACAGAAAAATCGCCTTCGGGACCAATTAATACAGTGCATTCTTCATTTGCATTTAAAACTGATTTTAAGGTTTTTTTATCTGTTTCTTCGCAATGAGCAATGAATTTTTGTCCGTTATATTGTTTTTTTACAAATTCTTTAAACGGAATCGGTTCATTCAAAATCGGTAAAAAATATTGATTAGATTGTTTCATTGCAGAAAGTAATATTTTATCAAATCGCTCTGTTTTGATTGTTTTCCGTTCAGAATGATCACAGAAAATTGGGGTGATTTCCTGAATACCTATTTCAGTTGCTTTTTCTAAAAACCATTCGTAGCGGTCATTCATTTTGGTTGGAGCAACAGCCAAATGCAAGTGAAATCTTGGTTGTTCTTGTTTTTCAAAAGAAAGAATAGTTACCGTGCATTTTGAAACCGAAACAATTGAGATTTCAGTTTTAAACAAAATACCTAATCCATTGGTAACAAATAAAATATCCCCGGTATTTTTACGTAAAACTTTTACAATGTGCTTGCTTTCCTCTTTATCAAAAGAAAAAGAAGTTGAATGCTCATTTATGTCTTTATAGTAAAATAATTGCATTTAGAATTCTATTCTTGCTTTCGAAACTACCGAGGTATTTTCAAAATGATTAAGTAAATATTTTTGATAACCCACTATGCCAATCATCGCAGCATTATCTGTAGTATATTCAAATTTTGGAATATAGGTTTTCCAACCGTATTTCACTTCTGCTTCTTTTATTGTTTTTCTAATACCGGAATTTGCAGAAACACCCCCTCCAATCGCAATTTGATTGATTCCGGTCTCTTGAACAGCCAGTTTTAGCTTATCCATCAATATTTTTATAATGATATTTTGAACAGAAGCACAAATATCAGCCTTATTTTCTTCAATAAAGTTTGGATTTATAGCCGTATTTTTCTGCACAAAATACAAAATCTGGGTTTTCAAACCTGAAAAACTAAAGTTCAAACCATCCACTTTGGGTTTCGTAAACGGAAAGGCATTCGGGTTTCCTTCTTTTGCAAATTGATCAATCAAAGGTCCTCCCGGATAGGGGAATCCTAATATTTTTGCTGTTTTGTCAAATGCTTCACCCACTGCATCATCAGTGGTTTCTCCAATAACTTTCATATCAAAAAAACCGGAAACTTTTACGATTTGCGTATGACCTCCGGAAATTGTGAGAGCTAAAAATGGAAAGGTAGGTTTGTCAAATCCTTCTTCATCAATAAAGTGAGCCAATATATGGGCTTGCATATGATTTACAGCCAAAAGAGGGATATTTAATGCCATTGAAATCGATTTAGCGAATGAACTACCAACTAAAAGCGAACCCATTAAACCAGGCCCTTGGGTAAAGGCAATTCCGTGTAATTGATTTTTATTGACTCCAGCTTTTTTAAGAGCCATATCCACAACCGGAACAATATTTTGTTGGTGTGCACGAGAGGCTAACTCGGGAACAACTCCACCATATTCTTCGTGAATTTGCTGCCGAGCCACTAAATTCGACAGTACCTTGTCGTTTTTCAATACTGCAGCAGCTGTATCGTCACACGAACTTTCAATCGCTAAAATATAAATGGGATTATTTGTCATAAAAAGGCATGGAATTTGAATATATTTGTTTTGTTTATTTTAAAAGACAACATACTTTTTTCAATCATAAATAATTATTTTTGTGCATGATGAAAGTACACTTTTTATTTGAAACACTGCAAATTTATAACATTTAAAGGTATCAAAAAATTTAAAAAAATAGTAATTCGAACCATAGTGGTATTGCTACTACTGTTACTCTTTTTAGGGATACTCTTAGCATTACCACCTGTTCAAACAAAGATTGGTCAATATTTGACTAATACAATCAACAAAGAATATGGCACAGACATCACTGTAAAACAGGTTGGTTTTACCATTTTTGGAGGCATTAAGTTAAAAGAGGTTTTAGTGAGAGACCACCATGAGGACACTCTTTTTTTTGCCACACGAATTAAAACAACTATCTTGGATGCAAATCGCCTAATGGAGGGTGATTTACTTTTTGGAGATATTAATGTGAATTCGTTATACTTTAAATTAAAGCAATACAAAGGAGAGAATTTTACCAACCTGGATAATTTTATTGATGCTTTTGATGATGGGAAACCATCTTCTGGTAAATTTTTAATGTTGGCCGAATCTTTACACCTTTCTGATAGTCGTTTTTTAATGATTGATGAAAACCTACAAAACCAAAAAATTCTAGATTTTCTCAGTATTAATGCTACATTAAATGATTTTAAAATCAAAGGATCTGATGTTTACACTTCAATTTATAAATTAAATTTCAAAGATTTCCGTGGGTTACAAGTACAAAACATAGCATCGGAATTTACTTATACCAAAGAAAATATTTTACTTGATAAGTTAACACTCAAAACTAATCAATCATTTGTGAATGCCAACGTAGCCTTACGGTACAAAATAGAAGATTTTGCCGATTTTAATAACAAGGTTATTTTTCATGCTACTATTGATACTGCGTCGGTTGCCACAAATGATATTCGTTATTTTTATAAAGAATTAGGAAAAAACAACCGATTTGATTTTAAAACAAGCCTGTTAGGTACTTTGAATAATTTTACCACTCAAGATCTTATTTTAGCTGATCAAAACGGAACAAAAATTATTGGCGAAATAAATTTTAAGAACATCTTTTCAACTAAGTATGATTCTTTTTATATGAAAGGTGATTTTAACCACTTGGCCTCAAATTACAATGACTTAGTATCATTACTGCCTAACATACTGGGAAAATCACTTCCTACTTCACTTAAAAAATTTGGTCAATTTGCCATTGAAGGTAAAGCAGAACTTACTTTTGAAACCATTCAAACAGATTTAATTATTCATTCTGCCTTGGGGATATTAGAAGCAGATTTAGCAATGAATAATATCCAAGTAATTGACAACGCTTCTTACAAAGGAAATGTGGTACTGAATAATTTTAATTTAGGTTCATTATTGAATCAAAAAGAGTTAGGACTTGTTTCAATGAATGTTAACGTAAACGGGAAGGGGTTTACAGAACAATTTATTGACACAAAAATAAAAGGAAATGTGAGTCGATTCCAATACAATCAATACAATTACCAAAAAATTATCATTGACGGAAATTTCAAAAAACCAGTTTTCAAAGGAGAAATCAATATTAATGACCCCAATTTATTCATGGACTTTAAAGGCATTGTTGATGTTTCCAAACGAGAAAACCAATATGAATTTGATGCATTAGTGGATTATGCTAATTTAAGTAAACTCAATTTTGTTAAAAATGATTCTATCTCCATTTTCAAAGGAAAAATATATACTAATCTTTCCGGTAATAGCTTAGATAATATTCATGGTGATATTTTGGTTGAGCAGGCTTCTTATCAAAACAATAGAGATATATATATTTTCAATTCTTTCAATATAACGTCAACTTTTGATAACCAACGAGAAAGAACAGTCGCCATAAATTCTCCTGACATTATTGAAGGAAAACTCATTGGAAAATTTGAATTCAACCAATTACCGCTATTAGTAGAAAATTCACTCGGGAGTATTTATGCAAATTATAGTCCAAACAGCACCAAAAAAGGTCAATATTTAAAATTTAATTTTTCTATTTTTAATAAAATTATTGAAATTTTTTACCCTGAAATCAAAGTCAGTTCCAATACATTTATCAAAGGAAGTATACATTCTGACAATAATGATTTTAAATTAGATTTCATATCTCCTGAAATTACTGCCTTTGAAAACAAATTTGAAAAAGTTGATATCCAAGTAGATAATAAAAACCCATTATTTAACACCTATGTGAACATTGACAGTGTTAAAACAAAACACTATAATATAGCTGATTTCCATTTAATCAATGTAACAAAAAGAGATACATTATTTTTTAGGACAGAGTTCAAAGGAGGAAAAAAATCTGATGATTATTACAATATTGATGCATACCATACTATAGACGACAAAAAAAACAGTGTGGTTGGTATTTTTAAATCAGAATTGAATTTTAAGGATTATTTATGGTATCTCAACGAAGAAAATAATAATAAAAACAGAATTGTTTTTGATAAAAAATTCTCCCATTTTATTTTCGAAAATTTTTCGATGACGCATGAAGAGCAAAAAATCAATTTTTTTGGTGAAATTAATGGTTCAGATTTTAAAGATTTAAAATTAAATTTTAATCATGTAAATGTAGGTAAATTAATTCCGGATATTGAAAACTTTGATATGGAAGGTAATATGAGCGGTGAGATTGATTTTAAACAAAATGCCGAGATATTTGAACCTTATGCTTCTATAGAAGTTGAGCAAATGAAGGTAAATAATATTGATTTTGGTAAGTTAAATCTTGATGTTAAAGGAAAAGAAGATTTAAAAACATTTTCTGTTAATGCCAGTATAAAAAACGACTATTTTGAAAGTTTTTTAACTGAAGGAGATATTACTTTTATGGATGAAAATCCAATAATGGATTTAGATGTCAGATTAAATAATTTTAATATAGGAGCCTTTAGTACAATGGGAGGTGATATCATTACAAACATTCGCGGTTTAGTAACAGGAAATGCTAATTTTAGAGGAGCATTATCAAATCCCGAAATTAATGGTAGACTTTTTCTTAATGAAGCCGGCTTAACAGTTCCTTATCTGAATGTTGATTATGAATTAGAAAAAAATGCCATAGTTGATTTAACAGAGCGACAGTTTCTATTACGCAATATCGAAATCACCGATTCAAAATATAGTACAACAGGAGTATTAGAAGGAAACATACGACATACTAATTTGTCAGATTGGAAACTCGATTTACAAATTAACTCATCTAATTTAGTGGTTCTGGATACACAAGATAGCGAGGAAGCATACTATTACGGAAAAGCATTTATAGATGGGAAAGCAAGCATCAGTGGACCAACAGATGCATTGCTTATTGCTGTTGATGCTACTTCAAAGAAAGGAACTGCAATAAAAATCCCAATTTCAAATGTGCAATCGGTTGGAGAAAAAAATTACATCCGATTTATTACACCCGAAGAAAAGTACAACTATAACACCAACCTTAAAAATATCAATAGAAATTATCATGGTTTAGAACTTGATTTTGATTTAACGCTAACTGAAGATGCTGAAATTGAGGTAATTTTAGACAAAGAAACCGGACATAATATGAAAGGAAGAGGTGTAGGGATTATCACAATGCAAATCAATACGTTTGGCAAATTCAATATTTTTGGGGATTATCAAGTTTATGAAGGCATATACAACTTTAAATACCGCGGTTTGGTTAGTAAACGGTTTGATGTAAAAAAATACGGAAGTATCATTTGGGAAGGCGATCCACTCAGAGCAAGGTTAAATCTTGAGGCTGTTTACAATACTAGAGCAAATCCGGGAGTATTACTTAATAATGTTTCCGTGAATCAAAAGGTACCTGTAGAAGTTGGTATTGCCATCAATGGTACTATCAGTAATCCTGAACCGGATTTCAATATCAATTTTCCAACAATTAGTTCCGTTCTAAAATCTGAAATTCAAACAAAATTAGACGACAAAGATACGCGTCAAACACAAGCACTCTATCTACTAGCATCAGGTAGCTTTTTAAGTCCGGAAGGAGCATTAGGACAGAATGCATTGTACAACAATTTGTTTGAAACTGTTAGCGGAGTTTTTGACAATCTCTTCAATGATGAAGACAGTAAAATTTCAATGGGTGTTAATTATGTAGCACCCGACAATACACCGGGTAGAGAAAGTGATGGCAATGTGGGTGTAACTACTTCTTTTAATTTGAATGAACGCATTTCAGTGAATGGTAATTTGGGAGTTCCCGTAGGAGGTATCAATGATGCTGCTGTTGTAGGTGATGTTGAAATATTGTATCGTGTAAATGATGATGGAACATTAAATATGCGTGTTTTTAATCGAGAAAGCGATATTAATTATGTTGGAGAAGGTATTGGTTATACGCAAGGAATTGGTGTGTCATATCAAGTTGATTTTGATACATTTAATGAATTAATTACAAAAGTCTTCAAAAACGCAAAACTTAAAGAAGAAAAAAACACTAATGATGACATACCTGATTCAGATTTTGCTCCTGAATTCATCAAATTTACTAATGAACGAAAAAAAGTCAAAACAGAAAAAAAGCAAACAACTCTTCCTAATATCGAAGATATTCCATAACAATATTTAAAATAGCTAGTCTTTTACTCCTTTATTGATGTATATCAAAAACTTATCAACGAAAACGATTGATTTTTGGTTAATATGTCAATTACTCAAAAAAGCACTATTTTAAGTCACTAATCTTTGTTAATTTTACATTATAAACGTAGAAAAATGAATAAAACTATAAAAAAAATAGGTGTTTTAACTTCTGGTGGTGATTCTCCCGGAATGAACGCAGCTATTCGTTCTGTTGTGCGAACTTGTGCTTATCACAACATAGAATGTATAGGAATTTATAGAGGTTATCAAGGCATGATAGAAGGTGACTTTAAAGAAATGGGGCCTCGTTCAGTAAACAATATCGTAAACAAAGGAGGTACTATCTTAAAATCTGCTCGGTCCAAAGAATTTATGACTCCTGAAGGACGAAAGAAAGCCTATGAAAACTTGTATAAAGTTGGGGTAGATGGTTTGGTTATTATAGGTGGAGATGGAAGCTTTACCGGTGCCGAAATTTTCAACAAAGAATATGGCATCCCTGTAATAGGTATTCCCGGAACAATTGATAATGATATTTATGGAACAAGTCATACTTTAGGATATGATACTGCTTTGAATACGGTGGTTGAATGCATCGACAAAATTCGTGATACAGCAAGTTCACATAACCGCCTTTTCTTTGTGGAAGTTATGGGACGTGATGCCGGACATATAGCTTTAAATGCAGGAATAGGGGCAGGGGCTGAAGAAATATTAATTCCAGAAGAAGATTTAGGCCTAGACAGATTATTGGAATCACTTGAAAAAAGTAGAAATTCAGGAAAATCTTCTAGTATAGTTGTAGTTGCAGAAGGTGATAAAATGGGTAAAAATGTATTTGAATTAAAAGATTATATCGAACAGCATTTACCCGAGTATGACATTCGAGTTTCTGTATTGGGTCATATGCAACGAGGTGGTGCTCCTTCTTGCTTTGATAGGGTATTAGCCAGTAGATTAGGTGTAAAAGCCGTTGAATCATTGATGGAAGGAAAATCAAATTACATGGCCGGTATTATTCAAGACGAAGTAACATTAACACCACTAGAACAAGCTATTAAAGGTCATTATCCTATCGACTTAGAATTATTACGCGTTTCAGATATAATGTCAACATAAAAAAATAAGTATAACAATCAGTTTAACAATTTTAAACTAAAAACAAACAAAAATGTCAAAAGTAAAAGTAGGAATTAACGGTTTTGGAAGAATCGGAAGAATTGTTTTCAGAGAAACATTCAACAGAGATAATGTAGAAGTTGTAGCAATTAATGATTTACTGGCAGTAGATCACTTGGCTTATTTATTAAAATACGACTCCGTTCACGGACGATTTGCTGGAAAAGTAGAGGTAAAAGAAGGTCAACTTTTTGTAAATGATAAGAAAATTAGAGTTACCGCTGAAAAAGACCCTTCTAATTTAAAATGGGATGAAGTAGGAGCAGAAGTTGTTGCCGATTGTACAGGAATATTTACAACATTAGACTCAGCAAATGCACATATTAAAGGTGGGGCAAAAAAAGTAGTTATCTCTGCTCCTTCAGCAGACGCACCTATGTTTGTAATGGGTGTTAACCATGATAAAGCTACTGCTGCAGACACTATTGTTTCAAACGCTTCTTGCACTACAAACTGTTTAGCTCCATTAGCAAAAGTGATTAATGATCATTTTGGAATAGTAGAAGGTTTAATGACAACTATTCATGCAACTACGGCAACTCAATTAACCGTTGATGGTCCCTCAAGAAAAGATTTTCGTGGAGGTAGAGCAGCATTGTTAAATATCATCCCGGCGTCTACCGGAGCTGCAAAAGCAGTAGGAAAAGTAATTCCTGAATTAAACGGAAAATTAACCGGAATGTCAATGCGTGTGCCAACTGCAGATGTTTCCGTGGTAGATTTAACCGTAAAAGTAGCCAAAGAAACTACGTATGATGAAATTATGTCCGTTTTGAAAAAAGCATCCGAAAACGAATTAAAAGGTATTTTAGGTTTTACCGAAGATGATGTAGTGTCTCAAGACTTTGTTTCAGATCCTAGAACATCAATCATTGATGCTAAAGCGGGTATTGGATTAAATTCAACTTTCTTTAAATTGGTTTCATGGTATGATAACGAATATGGTTATTCAAGTAAATTGATTGATCTTTCTGTGCATATTGCAAAACTATAATTTTCATAAAAGGTTCTGTTGTGTTAATTGTATAACAGGACTTTTTTTCTAACAAACAAACTCAACCAAATGAAATTACTAGTAGACAGCGGTTCAACCAAAGCCGATTGGATTTCCATTGATGATAATGGTAAAGTTCAATTTACAACGCAAACGTTGGGTTTAAACCCTGAAGTGTTGGATCAAGAGGAAATCATCAGCCGTTTAAATGATAAATTTGATATTTCGCAAAATAAGGACAAAGTAAAACAATTGTTTTTTTATGGAGCAGGATGCGGCACAGATAGAATGAAACTTTTTTTGAAAGAAATTTTTCAAAACTATTTTAAAAACGCTGAAGTAGACGTGCAAGAAGATACCTATGCGGCTGTTTATGCTACCACACCCAAAGATGAACAAGCCATTGTTTGTATTTTGGGTACAGGTTCAAATTGCAGTTATTTTGATGGTAAGGTTCTTCATCAGAAAGTACAGTCTTTAGGATATATTGTAATGGATGATGGTTCGGGCAATCGATTTGGCAGACATTTATTAAGAGGTTATTATTTCAACAAAATGCCTAAAGAATTGGCTAAAGAATTTGAAGCAGAATTTAATTTAGATGCTGATTTTATTAAAGCCAACTTGTATAAAGAACCAAATCCAAATGCGTATTTAGCAACCTTAGCAAAATTCATTATCAAGCACAAGGAAAATGATTTTTGTAAAAAAATCATTAAAAGTGAATTAAAAAAGTTTGCTAAAAACTACATCATGCAATATGATAATTGTAGAGATGTTTATGTTCATTTTGTGGGCTCAATTGCGTTTTATTTAAAAGAAGAATTAGATGAAATTTTGACAAAATATGACATCAAAACAGGAAATGTATTACGCAGACCTATCGATGGTCTTATCGCTTATCATGTTTTAAACAAATAAATTTTAACGTTCAAAACCAATAAGAAAAATCATAATTTTATAACTATGATTTTTCTTTTTTATTTTTATATATTTAAAGCTAATTTTTTTAGAATATGGAAATAGCAATTATAGCTCATGATGGAAAGAAAGCTGATATGGTACAATTTTTAAACAAAAACAAACCCATTTTGCTACATGAAAAAATTAAATTAATAGCCACCGGAACTACCGGAAGCAAAGCTGAAAATGCTGGGTTTAAAGTAAAAAAAATGCTTTCTGGTCCGCAAGGAGGTGATGCACAAATTGCAGGAAGAGTTGCCGAAGGAAAAACAAAAATGGTGCTTTTTTTCAAAGATCCATTGTCAAGTCATCCACACGAACCTGATGTGAATATGCTTATTCGAATTTGTGATGTACACAATATTCCGTTAGCAACTAATGAAGCAACTGCCCAACTATTATTAAATGGACTATTAATTGATTAAAAATTTGAATTGCATGTTGAATCATTAAACTAAATTCCGAGTTTTATTCATAAAACCAACAGAGAACAATCAATTAAGAACCAATATCTACTTAACTGCCACCATCGAAATCTCTACATTCACACCTTTGGGTAATCCTGCCACTTGCACAGTTTCTCTTGCAGGTGCTGAATTTTCATCAAAATAACTTCCGTAAACACCATTTATCTTTGCAAAATCATTCATGTTCATAATGAAAATAGTAGTTTTAATGATATTTTCAAAAGACATATCAGCAGCTTCTAATACAGCTTTCATGTTTTCCATTACCTGCTTGGTCTCTGTTTCAATATTATCCAAAACTAAATCTCCCGTTTTTGGATTTATAGCAATTTGACCTGAAGTATACAATGTATTTCCAACCAATACGGCTTGACTGTAAGGACCAATAGGAGCAGGAGCTTTATCAGTAAAAATTATTTTTTTCATCATCAATAAAAGTAAAAATTATAATAAAAATGACTATCTTAATTGTCTATCCGGTAATGCACGTTTATCCCATTTAATATCGCTCAGAACAGATGATTTGATTCCTATAAAAAATCCCCAAGAGGCATAATCACCATAAGGAGACCAATTAAAATCCATTCGCCAACTCAGTAAATCGCGTTCAAATCGAAATTGGGTAAACGTTACTCCTTGTTGTACAAAATCATATCCTGTTGAAACACCGACTTTCCATCGAGGAGTAAGATCAAGATTACCTGAAATCATGACCGAATTTCCGGTTATTTTTTTTTCCCTATTATTGTTGCCATAGGTTAATGAATAGGCAAAAGTTAAATCCCAAGGAAGTTTTGCGTTGTAAAATTCTGTGGTTTCCTTATTTTCAGCATCATCAATATTATCGTCATCAAACTGACTTTGCCTTCGATTACTCAAATCCGTATTCGTGCCAAACAAATCATCCTCACGACCTCCATTTCGAGCACCTTGAGAATTTTCGTTGTTTTTTTTGTTTCCTTCACTAGAAAGTGAATAATTGATGGTCATGTTGGCACTTGTCATACGGAATAAACTTCCACCGTTATCTATATTCCAAGTGTTAATTCTTCTTCCGGCTCCATTAATTGCATAGGGGTCTAAAGTGGCTCCAAAATTTACATTCATTTTGTTATTAAACAATGCTGTTCCTCCACTCATTCTTACCGGTGCCCATCTTAATGAATCTGCTGCCATGTTATAACTAGTGGAAAAATTCAATTGATTTAACAGCATAACTTTTTTAGGTTCGGTTTTAGTACTGTCTTTATCAGTCATTTTTGCTTCAAAAGTATTACTAAGGTTAAACCCTAAACTATTGGCGTAGCTATTTCCGGGAGCTCCGAAAATGCCTTTTTCAAAACGAGTAAATTCAGCCATCCTTCCACTTGCATCCATTGCATAGGTGTCATAATATTGTTCGAAACTTGGTGTGTAACTGTGGGAAACAGAAGGTCTCATTACATGACGAATAGCTTGTATTTTCTTCGTTTCACCAAAATTAAAAGTTCCATATATTGTGGTTCCAACACTTGTGGAAAAGGAATACGTTCGAAAGGCATCAAAACCATTAACATCTTCCGTAACAACCGTATTGCTGTCAGAATCAAAACGACGGTTGATTGTTTTTAAATACCAAACTTCATTATAATTGGCACTAGTAGATACGCTAAAATATTTAAAAATTTTAAAGTTAGTACTTAAAGGAATAGAATGTTGAAAACCTGTGTTGGCATCTTTAAACATTTCAGATTTAAAAAATAAAGAATCTGTAGTAGCAAATCGGTTTTCTCCTCTAAGGTTGTATTGAAAATTGATATTTTTAAAAAACCCTTTTTTTGGACCATCTTTGGGTGCAAATGGAAAAATACGGTCAACATTTACTTGTAAAGTAGGCAATGTCATATTGATTTCCTGCGTTCTGGAATTTTGATTATGAGTAGCCGTCAAAGACATATTTACTTGGGGAACAGAATTAAATGTCTTTGAGTAAGATATAGATGAACTTAAGTTATTATTTAGTGTAGAGCCTATATTTACCTGATTTAGTGATTGTTGAAAAAAAGTACTGCTTCCCAAATTTACAGAAGCTGAAAACCGGGAAGAAGGATTTGACTTTGTATCTTGAGAATGTGACCATTGAATGTTATATATTTTTGACTTACTGTAGTCCGGAAAACCTCGTTCACTTTGGATGAGATTTTCAAATCGAACATTAAAATTCCCTCTGAATTTATACATCCAAGCATAAGAAGATTCAAAACGAAGTGCCCAACTTCCGTTGGTATAATAATCACCCATTATGGCTAAATCATAATAATCGCTTAAGGCTAAATAATAGCCTCCATTTTGCAAAGAATATCCTTGTCGTCGGGTATCTTGAAAAGTAGGGACAATCAAACCAGACTGACTGGTTTCTGTCATTGGAAAAAAAGCAAAAGGAATAGCAATAGGTGTCGGCACGTCCGCAATAACCATATTGGTTAGACCGGTAACCACTTTTTGCTTGGGAACCAATTTAATTTTATTCGTTTGAAAATAATATTCAGGATTGTCAATATCCTTTGAAGTAGTAAAACGAGCTTTTTTTAAGAAATAGACCGAATCATTTTCTTTTTTAGTAATTTCGGCTTTCACACGAAATTCCCCTTGATCTGTTCTTGAATTCCAAATCAACGCCTTTTTTGATTTTGTATTGAATCGAATAGAGTCGGGTTCCACCACATTAGAACCCTGTTTAAAAACCGGTAATTGGGTATATGCTCCTGTTGAATCTTTAATTCTTCCGGCGTATACTTCATCTTTTTCATAATTCATTACAATAATACCTGCCTTTAATTCAATATCCAAATAATACAATTCGGCATTATTATACAAAGTAATCAGTTTATTTTTTTGGTCAATTTTGGCGTAATCAGTTGCTGTATATTTTATTTTCCCTTCTAATAATGATTTTTTTTCAAGCTTAGGTAGACTGTCTTTTTTTATCGTATCATTAATTTCAGTAAAACGTTCCTTATTGAATATCAAGCTGTCAGATTCATTCTCTGCTTTAATTTGCAACGTCTTGGTCGGTAAATGCTGAGCGTAATTTTTTTGAATCCCAATTGTTAGGAAAAATGCTGATAAAACGATATGAAATAAGTTTGTACGCAAAGGTTTAAATACTATTTTTGTAAATGTATGGCTTGATTTTTGGAGTGCCAAACTTACATATAATTTTTGGGTCAAAAATAAGTAAATATTAAAATTTAAAACCTAGAGTTTTAATTAAAATTAACTTTTAAAAAAATGAATATCTTTAATAGAATTAAATTTTTAAGTATTCTGTTGATTTTTATGTCAACAACTTCATTATTAGCACAAACCAACAGCAAGTTTAAAGTAGTCTTAGATGCTGGCCATGGTGGGAAAGACTTAGGAGCAAATTATTATGGTTTTATTGAAAAAAATATTGCTTTGGCCGTAGCGTTAAAAGTTGGTAAACAGCTTGAAAAATATAGTGATGTACAAGTAATTTATACCCGAAAGACAGATGTTTTTGTGGAGTTGATTGAACGTGCCAGAATTGCCAATCGAGCAAATGCGAACATGTTTTTATCCATTCACTGTAATGCCGCCCCTAGAGGACAAGCCTACGGTACAGAAACTTTTGTAATGGGTTTAACAAAAAACGCTTCCAATCTTGAAGTAGCAAAGAAAGAAAATGCCGTAATTACATTAGAGAGTGATTATAAAATGAAATACGAAGGATACGATCCAAATTCACCCGAAAGCGTAATCGGCATAACCCTGTTACAAGAAGAGTATTTAGATCAAAGTATAACCATCGCAACAAAAATTCAGAACGAATACACTAATAAACTAGACAGAAAAAACAGAGGAGTTAAACAGGGGCCATTTTTAGTTTTAAACCAAACTGCCATGCCAAGTGTTCTTACAGAATTAGGTTTTCTTTCTTACAAGCCGGAAGGTGCGTATTTAAATTCTGAAAAAGGACAAGATGAATTAGCGAAGGGTATCACAGAAGCAATTTTATCCTATAAAAAAGAATATTACGGAAATACAACGCCAATAGTTGATGAAAAACCTGTACAAACAAGTGCAGAAATTCCTGATGAGACAACAACAACAACAACAACAACAACAACAACAACAACAACAAAACCTGAAGAACGAGTTGTAGATACTAAATACTCCGATTCTAAAGGAGTTGTATTTAAGGTGCAAATTTCGGCAAGTGGAACAAAATTAGAACTCTTGCCAAAAAACTTCAAAGGATTAGAACCTATTACTCGTATAGCGGAAAATGGTTTGTATAAATATTTTTACGGCCAAACATCTAGTTATGAAGAAGCAAAACAAAATTTAGCTGAAGCTAAAAACAAAGGCTATGACTCTTCTTTTTTAGTAGCGTTTAAAAACGGAAAAAAAATTACTATTCAGGAAGCATTGCAACAGTAAAATAAATTTAGTTTTATAAATTTGTATTAAATCGTATTCCATTGAAATTATCAAAAGAAATTAAAACAGCCATCTTAGTTATATCATCCGTATTACTATTTATTTGGGGATACAGCTTTTTAAAAGGTACCGATATTTTATCAAACCATAAAACGTTTTATGTATTGTACGATGATGTAGAGGGCCTTCTACCATCTGCTCCGGTTACGATAAACGGACTTGCAATTGGCAAGGTAAAATCAATCTCTTTTTTAAATAAATCAGGAAAATTAAAAGTAGAATTACAAATTGATACTGATTTTGAAATAGCTAAATCAAGTGAAGCAAGAATATATGAGCCGGGACTTATCGGCGGGAAACAAATTCAAATTGTCCCTAACCTCAATGATACAAATTTTGCTCATGATGGGGATTATTTAAAAGGAGGTGTTAAACCGGGATTAACCGAATTAGTTTCTGAACGCTTAACGCCACTTCAGGAAAAAATTGAAAAAGCTATGGTGAGTGCAGACGGTGTTTTGCTAAACATCAATACACTTTTGGATGAAAAAGCAAAAAAAGATTTGAAAAATAGCTTCGCTGAATTAAATGAAACCTTAACAGCTTTGAGTCAAGCTTCTAATTCGGCTAACGAAATAGTAACCAATAATAAAGGTAAACTCAATAATGTTGTAGATAACTTTGAAAAAGTTTCTTCTAATTTTGAAAAACTTTCTGACTCTTTAGCTCAATCAAACCTGAAACAAACTGTCGAAAATTTGGAAAAAACATTAGTAAATGTAAACAAGATAATTGCAAATGTAGAAGCCGGTAATGGTACAATGGGTAAATTACTGAATGATGATAAAATGTATACTAATTTCACCAAAGCTTCAAAAGAACTTGAACTATTATTACAAGATTTAAGGTTAAATCCAACACGTTATGTGAATGTTTCATTATTTGGAAAGAAAAACAAACCCTATGTAGCCCCAACAGAAACCGATTCTACAAAAAATAAAAATTAACTTTTATGAGTTATTTAGACAATATACTGTTTGCCATCATCCTCCTTTTAGGATTTGGTTATTTTTCAATCAACGTAAAAAAGTTAATTCGAAATATAAAAATTGGCCAAGATGTAAATAGAAAAGACAACACTTCTGAACGTTGGAAAAATATGGCTATGATTGCCTTAGGCCAATCCAAAATGGTTAAAAGACCCATTGCAGGAATACTTCATATAATTGTATATATTGGGTTTATAATCATAAATTTAGAATTGTTAGAAATTATTATTGATGGACTTTTTGGAACACACCGCGTATTTTCTTTTATGGGTGGTTTTTATAACATTCTAATTGCTTCATTCGAAATCTTAGCCGTGTTGGTAATTGTTTCAGTAATCGTTTTTTGGTTAAGACGAAATGTTATCAAACTCAAACGATTTGTCAACTCTGACATGAAATCTTGGCCAAAAAACGATGCAAATTATATTTTATATTTTGAAATAGTCTTAATGACTCTGTTTTTAGTGATGAACGCCTCAGATTATTGGCTACAAGAAATGGACGTGCACCATTATGATGAAGCAGGTAGCTTTCCAATCAGTCAATTTATTGCACCTTTATTTAACGGCTTATCAGAAGGAGTTGTTATCGTCATCGAACGTACCGCTTGGTGGTTACATATTTGTGGAATTTTAGTGTTTTTGAATTATTTATACTTTTCTAAACATTTACATATTCTATTAGCCTTTCCAAACACCTATTTTGCTGATTTAAATCCTAAAGGAAAATTTAATAATTTGGAAAGTGTAACCAATGAAGTAAAATTGATGTTAGATCCAAATGCAGACCCTTTTGCTGCTCCTGTAAATACTGATGTGGTATCTGCAAAATTTGGAGCTAGTGATGTACACGATTTAAATTGGGTTCAATTGCTCAATGCATACACTTGCACAGAGTGTGGAAGATGTACTTCTTCTTGTCCGGCTAATCAAACCGGTAAAAAATTATCACCTCGAAAAATAATGATGGATACGCGTGATAGGTTAGAGGAAGTGGGTAAAAATATGGATAGTAACAATGGCATTTTTGTTCCTGATAATAAATCATTGCTAAATGATTACATTACTCCTGAAGAACTTTGGGCATGCACATCATGTAATGCATGCGTAGAAGAATGTCCGGTGAACATTAGTCCATTATCAATCATTATGGATATGCGTAGGTATTTGGTAATGGAACAAAGTGCAGCACCTATGTCATTAAATGCAATGATGACAAATATAGAAAACAATGGTGCTCCTTGGCAATACAACCAAATGGATCGCTTGAATTGGAAAGACGAAAATTAACCTATAAACCAAACAAATTCCCATATGTGTGAGGCTTGGGAAGATGTTTAATGGATGTGAAACTAAAAAAAATTAAAATGAAAACGGAAGACATTGAAAAAAAGCTACAAAGCATTACGGAAAATGGTCAACATTTAAGCCCAATTTTACCGGAAGGAATTAAAAATTATTTAATTGATATAGATGGTACTATTTGTGATGACATTCCCAACGAAGAGCCTGAACGAATGCTCACCGCTGAAGTTTATCCGGATGCACTGAAAACATTAAATAAGTGGTACGATGAAGGACATATTATTTTCTTTTTTACCTCCAGAACAGAAGCACATAGAGAATATACAGAACGCTGGTTAAAACAACATGGCTTTAAATACCACGGAATGGTAATGGGAAAACCAAGAGGTGGAAACTATCATTGGATTGATAATCATTTAGTAAAAGCGACCCGTTACAGAGGAAAATTTACAGATTTAGTAGAAAAAGAAGTTACAATTCAAGTTTTTGATGATGAACATCATGAATAAATTTACGATTATTAGAGGGTTCGATTTTTGGATTATGATACTTTTAAAACAAATCTAAAAATCCTAAAATCAGAGAATCCAACAATCCAAAATCATAAAAAAATGGCAGAAAACGTAGTAGTTCCAACGATGGCCGAAATGATGGCTCAAGGCAAACAACCCGAAGTATTATTTTGGGTAGGATGTGCCGGAAGTTTTGATGATAGAGCAAAAAAAATTACCAAAGCATTTGTCAAAATACTAAATCGTGCCAATGTTTCTTTTGCGGTATTAGGTACCGAAGAAAGTTGTACAGGTGATCCGGCAAAAAGAGCCGGAAATGAATTTTTATTTCAAATGCAAGCCATAATGAATATTCAGGTGATGAATGCCTACGAGGTTAAAAAAGTGGTTACAGCTTGTCCGCATTGTTTTAATACAATTAAAAACGAATATCCTGAATTAGGTGGATTATATGAAGTAATGCATCACACCCAATTTCTAAAATCATTGTTGGATGATGGGCGATTAACGATTGAAGGTGGTGAATTCAAAGGTAAACGCGTCACTTTTCATGATCCTTGCTATTTAGGAAGAGCAAATAATGTATATGAAGCTCCTCGTGATTTAATTCAAAAATTAGATGTAGAATTGGTCGAAATGAAACGTTCACGAGCTAACGGATTATGTTGTGGAGCCGGAGGTGCACAAATGTTTAAAGATGCAGAACCGGGTAATAAAGAAGTGAATATTGAACGGACAGAAGATGCTTTAGAAACCAATCCGGACATCATTGCTGCGGGTTGTCCGTTTTGTAACACCATGATGACGGATGGTGTTAAAAACAAAGAAAAAGAAGGAGCAATTAAAGTTATGGATGTGGCCGAATTAATAGCAAATGCTCACGATTTATAAAGATGAGAAATAAAATTACTTTATTATTATTTTTAACTACCATCTTAGTCTTTAGTCAGAATAAAGAAGCTATTTACGATATTATTGCTAAAGAGACTTGTGAATGTGTTTACGGTAAAAAGATAGATGCAAAAAACGATGATGCAGAAAAAATTCAATTGGATTTTGGTTTATGTATAATCAATAGTTTTTCTAATCACAAAAATGATTTTGACGTACCGGTTAATTTAAATTTTAACGATGATGAAGCGATGGGACAGTTGGGTGAAGAAATTGCTATGAAAATGGTTCATCATTGCCCAGATTTTATTATTGCTTTGGGAAGTAGAGATGATGTATTGGATGCAGAAGAGATTCCAACCATGTCGATGGAAGTTGAATATATTGAGACAAGAAAAGGCGATTTTCAAACTATTACAGTAAAAGAAAGTAACGGAAGAATACACAGTTTGTTGATACTGTATTTTTTTGAAAATGTACATTTGATTACTGATGGCCTCGTTGACAAAAATGATAAACTTGTAGTAGATTATTTTGAGCAAGAGTTTTATGATCCGAAAGTCAACGATTTTAGATACTATAAAGTAATTCAAGGCATTAAAAAATTATAACTTAAAACAATGTACGTACCATTTAAAAATCTTCCCGAAGAATCCAGAATTTGGATTTATCAATCAAATCGTAAATTTTCGGATGATGAGCTTGCTATGATAGAATCTGATTTAGAAGAATTTTTAAAAAACTGGACAGCTCATGGAAACTCCTTAGAGTCTTCCTACATTACAAAATATAACCGTTTTATAATTATTGCCGTAAATCAGGAAATTCAACAAGCAACAGGATGCTCGATTGATAAATCAGTAGAATTCATTCAATCATTAGAACAAAAATATAAGGTTGATTTATTGGATAAAATGAATGTAACCTATAAACAAGGAGAATTTCTAACATACAAATCCTTAATCGATTTCAAAAGGTTGGCTAAAGAAAAAGCCGTTTCTCCTAATACAATCGTGTTTAATAATCTTGTCAATACAATCGAGGAATGGAAAGAAAGTTGGGAAGTACCGGCAGAAGACAGTTGGCATAGCCGTTTCTTTTAAAAAAACTTGACTTTTTATCAAAATTTCCTTTACTTTAATTTTTCTATCAATTTTAATTCTATTTTGTAATAGAATTTTATAACAAGGCATTAAGTTTGATTGTTATCAAGAGAGAAACTCGTTTTTATGAAATCCAAATTTGCTCAAGTCATACCCTTACTACTCACCTTAATTATAGTTGTGAATTGTGCGACCAACAAAATTGTCCAAAATAAAATCCATCATACACCAAAAGATTCAGTTCATTTTATTCAACCAAAATCAGATAAAATTGGAAGTCCTTTCATTAACTATACTGTAGAAACAGCAACTGAAAAAAAATGGGTTGATAGTATATATAATTCGCTTTCACTAGAAGAGAAAATCGGACAACTTTTTATGGTAGCTGCCTATTCTAATAAAGATTCTGCTCACATTACATCATTAAATAGGTTAATTACAGAGCAGAAAGTAGGAGGTCTAATTTTCTTTCAAGGCGGACCTGTTCGTCAAGCACAAATGACCAATCATTTTCAAATGATTACAAAAACACCTCTGTTTATTGGAATCGATGCAGAATGGGGATTAAGCATGCGACTCGATTCTGTCAATCGTTTTCCATGGAATATGACTTTAGGTGCCATTCAAGATCTCAAATTAATAGAAGAAACCGGTAAACAAATGGCACTACAATCAAAAAAATTAGGTGTTCATTTTAATTTTGCTCCTGTTTTAGACATCAATACTAATCCCAAAAACCCTATAATTGGTAATCGCTCATTTGGTGAAGATAAAGAAAAAGTAACAGAACGTGCTTTAGCTTTGATGAATGGATTACAAAGTAATGGCATTTTTGCTACCGGAAAACACTTTCCCGGACATGGAGCAACCTCTTCTGATTCTCATTATACATTACCGGTTATAAATTTTACGCAAGAACAGATTAGAGATGTAGAATTATATCCTTATAAGAAATTAATTAATAAAGGACTGGCCAGTGTAATGGTGGCTCATCTCGAAGTGCCGAGTTTTGAAACCCGAAAAGGTTATCCTTCATCCATTTCAAATACGATTGTAACTGATTTGTTGAAAAATGAACTAAATTTTAAAGGATTGATTTTTACAGATGCCCTCAACATGAAAGGTGCCAGTAATTTCAAAAGTCCGGGAGATATTGATTTGGCTGCTTTTCATGCCGGAAACGACATCTTACTTTTTCCGGAAAATGTACCCGTAGCTATTCAAAAAATCAAAGCGGCATATGAGCAACAATTAATTTCTGAAGAACGACTAGCCCATTCGGTAAAAAAGATTTTACATTACAAATTCAAAGCCGGATTAAACAAGTACAAACCAATAGATATTCAACACCTAACAGCATCCATTAATACCCCTGAAATGGAAGCACTACAATATCGATTATATGAAAATATTGTAACTGTTGTTCGCAATAAAGCTACAATTCTTCCCATCAAAAATTTAGAGAAGAATAAAATTGCCTATGTCAAAATGGGTGATGATACAAATGATATATTTTTGGAAATGCTTAATAATTATACCGATGTCACTGCTATTTCTAACACAAATTTAGATTCACTTTTAGTAGAATTAAACGACTACAGCAATGTAATCATTGGATACCACAAAGCTGACGGAGCATGGAAAAAACATGATTTTTCTAATGAAGAAATTCGATGGATAAATGAAATTGCAAAGCGTAAAAAAGTTATTCTATCATGTTTTGTTAAGCCATATGCTTTAAGTGCTTTTTCTTCATTTGAAGACATTGATGGCTTAATTATAGGATATCAAAATAATGAAATTGCCCAAACTGCTGTTGCAGAGCTTATTTTTGGAGCAATTAGTAGTAAAGGGAAATTACCCGTTTCTATCAATGATGAATTTACTTTCAACCATGGTTTAATAACAGAAAAAATCAATCGATTAGGTTTTACTCATCCGGAGAATGTTGGTGTAAATTCCTTAACTCTTGAAAAAATTGATGCAATTATGCAAAAGGCAATGCGTGAAAAAATGACTCCGGGAGGTCAGATATTGGTTGCCAAAAAAGGAAAAGTAATCTATCAGAAGGCTTTTGGTTTTCATACTTATGATAATCAAGTGGCTGTAAAAAACGCTGATATTTATGATGTAGCTTCATTAACAAAAATTGTAGCAACACTTCCAACATTGTTGCAGTTATATGACAAAAAGAAAGTAACATTAGATTCTAAATTAGGAGATATGCTCCCAATTTTTAAAGGAACCGATAAAGAAAATATAAACTTTAAAGATTTACTTTCTCACTACGCTCGTTTACAAGCTTGGGAACCTTTTTATAAAAAGACATTGGATAGTAATAAAATTCCATCTGAAAAATATTATAGAAAATTATACAGCGAAGATTTCCCTTTCCAAGTAGCAGAAAATTTATATTTACGAAAAGATTATCAAGATTCTATTCTATATGCTATTGCTAAGAGTAAGTTATTGCCTAAAAAAGAATATAAATACAGTGATTTTACATTTATCATTCTTAAACATTTTATAGAAAAATCTACCGGCAAAACCTTAGATGAATTAAGTGAAAAGAATTTCTATACCAAAATCGGAGCTACACACACCTTTTATAATCCATTAAAAAAGGTTGATATGAGTATTATTCCGCCCACTGAAGAAGACAATTATTTTCGTCACCAAACTATTCAAGGCTACGTGCACGACATGACCGCGGCTATGGAAGGTGGAGTAGGTGGTCATGCCGGTATTTTCTCCAATTCAATGGATATGGCAAAAATCATGCAGCTTTTTCTTCAAAAAGGGAATTATGGGGGTCAACAATTTTTTTCACCGGAAGCTTTTGATGTATTTAATACTTGTTATTATTGTCCGGAGGGAAATCGCCGAGGAATTGGTTTCGACAAACCACAATTAGGAAAATCAGGGCCAACTTGCGGCTGTGCTTCAATGACGAGTTTTGGTCATACCGGATTTACAGGAACCATGGCATGGGCTGATCCTGAACAGGAACTGGTATATATCTTTTTATCCAATCGAACTTATCCTGATGCAACTCAAAATTTGTTATCCAAGAATAACATTAGAGAAGATATTCAGCAAGTGATTTATGACGCAATAATTCCTGAAAATTAATTGGTTTTGAATGTTTTTCGAATAATATCATTAGGAAATGTAACTATACTTTCATGTCCGTTTTTTCCAACAGATGCTACACCAAAGTAGTAATTATCAATTACAATTCCTTTTAATTCAATATTATCAACATTACCTACAAAGCGACTATATTCCCATTGTGATGAAGTTGTGTTACGCCAATAAATTTTATACCCGGCTACCGAATTATCATTTATTTTATCCCAACGTAATTTGGTATTTGGTTCAACAATCCCACCAATTAACACATTGGTTGGAGCAGGAGGAGACCATGCTAAATTAGCCAAAACAACTGCATTAGCTGCAGTTAATTTAGCCACATAATCAAAATTAACGCCTTCTAAAACATCACCATATGCTATGCCATTTTCAGTTCGTAAATTTTGATGTTGGCGATTGTAATTTTCATGAGCTTCCATTATTCGGATACCTGCATAACCCAAATCATTAAACGGACGATGATGCCCACCACGACCAAAACGATCTAATCGATAAATCATCATTGGATTCATTTCCGGCATATACGTTTGAATTTGTTTGTGCATGTAACGTGCCAATTGTCGCGAAATACCATCGACTTCACCACCATAAAAGCGACGTTGATTTCTTTGCTTTTCGGTTTCGTTTGGAGGAGTAGGTTCCGAGAAAATTCTGAAACTTCGATTATCAATCACACCATCTACACCTTCGATGTTACCTATCATGTCATTATTTAATACACCAATAATTTCCCAATTATTTTTCTTAGCAAATTCGGCAAAACCTTTGCCGCCAAACAAACCTTGTTCTTCACCGGACAATCCTAGATAAATGATGCTATTTTCAAATGAATATTTTGATAAAACGCGTGCAGCCTCAATCGTTCCGGCCATTCCGGTTGCATTATCATTTGCACCGGGAGCATCGCCTTCATAATCCATCGTATCTGAATTTCTGGAGTCAATATCGCCTGTCATGATAATGTAACGATTAGGGTATTTTGTGCCTTTTTGAACGGCTACCACATTCACAATCCAAGTATCTTTTGGTACACGTTCACCTACATTAGTGGTTACAAAATCTTTTTGATAAAAAACTTCTAAACAATTTTTACACTGTTTAGAAATAGATTCAAATTCAGATTTTATCCAACGGCGAGCAGCTCCAATACCTCTAGTATTTGAAATGGTATCACTAAATGTATTTCGGGTGCCAAAATTGGCGAGTGTAGCAATGTCTTTTTGTAATCGGTTGGTAGAAACAGATTCTATGATGTCATAAATTCGACTATCTGTTTGAGAAAAAGTAATGGTTGAAAATAATAAAAGTAATGGAAGAAGGTAAAATTTCATATCCTTTTCTTTCAAAGATACAAAATATGTATTTTTAAAAAGAAAAGGACAGAATAAATTGAATTGATATACTTATAATTTGTGCATATTTTCAGCCAACGTTTCAATAAACTTTGAAATTGGACCTTTAATCATCATGGCCATCATTGGGTTAAATTCACCATCAAAAACCAATTGTACTTCTGAACTATTTTCAGACAACGAATTGATATTTCCCATTAAAGTAAAAGGAAGTTTGTCTGAAGCAGCCCCCAAGACCACTTGACTTGGAGCGTTTTTTTCTTTCATTTTCAGTTTGATTTCAGGCATTCCTTTTAATCCGAAAATAAAAGAATCTTCTCCGGTTACTTCAAATTTGGCAATGCTATCCGGCATTAATTTTTCAAAATTGCGAACATCACTTAAAGAATCAAACAAGTAAGAGGCTGATTTTTCTACGGTAACTTTTGGGCTTTCTAAATTCATTATTTTATTGTTGGTTGTCAGTTATCGGTTGTTTGTTGTCAGTTCTCCGAAAACTGATTAAATTTTTCTTTTTACTAATTCTCTGAGCTAAACTTCCACACCCCAAGTTGAAGGACTTACTCGCCATTCTTGCAAGGTGTGCTGCTCTACTTCTGTAATATATTTTTTTGCAACAGCCAATTCCAATAAATTATCATAATTGGAAAGTGTATGTAGTGTTACGTTGGCCTTTTTAAAATTTTCAACAGAAATATCAAAACCATATGTAAAAATAGCTACCATCCCTTTAACATTTGCTCCGGCCTCTTTGAGTGCTTCAACGGCAAGTAAGCTACTGTTTCCGGTACTGATTAAATCTTCGACTACCACAACATTTTGACCTTTTTGCAAAAAGCCTTCCACTTGATTTTGACGACCGTGTTTTTTGGGCTCAGGTCTAACATAAACAAACGGAAGTCCCATGTATTCAGCAACAAGCATGCCAATTCCAATTGCTCCTGTAGCTACACCGGCAATAACATCAGGTTTTCCAAATTCTTTTTCAATATTTTTGGAAAATTCTTCACGAATATAATTCCGAATCGGTGGAAATGAGAGTGTTATTCTATTATCACAATAAATAGGCGATTTCCAGCCCGAAGCCCATAAAAAAGGATTTTTAGGATTTAATTTAATTGCGTTTATTTGTAAAAGCAATTCGGCTGTTTTTTTGGCTGTATCTTTATTAAAAATCATAGTACAAATGTATAAAGTTTTTGTGAACGACAAACCACTTTTTTTGACAAATCAAATTCAAAAAGAAACAGATTTTCAATTATTTTTATTGGATAGTGTTGATATCAAACAACTTATCATTAAGATTTTTAAGAATAAAGTAGATAAAGCTTTTTTGTATCACCCGGATGAGAAGGAAATTCTTAAAAAACTAAAGTCAAAAATACCTGTCGAAAAAGCCGGTGGTGGACTGGTTTATAATGATAAGAATGAAGTTTTGTTTATTTTTAGAAATAAAAAGTGGGATTTACCGAAAGGTGGTATTGAGAAAGGTGAAGAAATTGAAGATACAGCTCTTCGCGAAGTAGAAGAGGAAACCGGTGTTAAAGGGCTAAAAATTACCCGAAAATTGAGTAAAACCTATCATATCTTCAAACGCAATGGTCGTTATAAATTAAAAATTACCCATTGGTTTGAAATGAAAACCAGCTATTCAGGTAAAATGATTGGTCAGTTAGAAGAAGGAATCGAAAAAGTAGAATGGGTCAAACCCGAAAATATTGTTTCATGTTTGAACAATTCTTACGAAAATATTAAACTAATATTTGAAAAAGAAACAATTTAATTAATTCAAAACCCTATAAACCGGATAGCTAAGGTGAGAAATTTCATAGTATTCTGAGTTCTTATAGATCCAATCTAATTGAATAGAACCGTTCTCTGCAAATGATTTGTCTTCGGTTTTTTTCTTTTCAAATTTTTCTTTTAAAGTTGGATTTTTAGCTAAAATTTCAACTGCTAAATCTTCAAACACATAAGCAGAATAACCTTCCTTTTGCTGTAAAATAGCGTCAAAAAAATTCCAATTAAAAAAGGAATCAGGTGCTTCAGGCTCTAACGTTTCCAATAGATATTTTACGGCAAATTGTTGGGTCGTAATATAATAGTCTCCCTTCTTGAACGCAACCTTTTCTTTCGATTTAGTTATTGTTGTATTCGAATGTAAATAATGACCCTCATAGGCGGAACTACTTGTGCTGTAATCGGTAATTTTATATTTTTCTACTTCAATGAGTGTATCTTTTTTCAATTCAATCATCTCTACTTTATTCAATTTTAATAAATCAATCACATTCCACCACGATTTTGGTACAACATACGCAAATGGAATCTCAACTTGTTTTGAAGGTGAATAAAATTGATAGTACGGAATTTTCTTTTTAAAAGGCTTATTTCGGTCATAATATAGCCTGTCTTTACCCGAAATTTCACTTTTTTTAAAGCCTGATTGGAAACCTAAAAAATCTATTTGCTCCACTTTTGCACTGTCAATTTTCCATTGTAGAGGATACAAAGTACCCGGCTTAAATTGATGTTGGTTTTTTTCTCTTAAATTTTTAATTTCCAAATAGTTAACATCAGTGAATAAAATAGTTTCCAACATAAACTCATAGGTAACTTTTACACGGTCTTTATAATTCTTCAACATATGGGTTTCAGGCATATAACCGATAGTATGAAAAAGAGATGCGTAACCGGTAGAATACCTGGGTATATCCAACATTTGGGTGAACCCTTTGTCGGGGGTAGATCCATACACCGTAACATAAGGAATACTTTCAATATTCTTTTTCAACAATTCTTTTCTGATTGAAGGCGTCATTTCATCCTTTAAAAAATTACCCAAATCAGTTCCCAATTTTTGATGTTGTGTTTGAATATAGGTTAAAACATATTGATAATCTGCACCATTACTTACGTGATTGTCAATAAAAACATCGGGGTTTACTAATTGAAAAATCTCTGCAAAACTTCGTGCATTTTTGGTGTCTGATTTAATAAAATCGCGATTTAAATCAAAATTTCTACTATTACCACGAAAACCATAGGATTCCGGTCCGTTTTGATTGGCTCGTGAAAAAGAGTTCCGATTCAATGTTCCTCCGATATTATAAAAAGGTATCATTGCAACAATTGTATTTTTGGGTGCAGGGATTTTTTGCAAAACCAAATCACGAAAAAGCATCATAGAAGCATCCACACCATCAGGTTCACCCGGATGTATATTATTATTAATCAATAAAATTGCTTTGGAATTTCTTTTGTTTAAGTCAAAGTTTTTATCCGGATTAAAAAGGATTATATGAAGTGGTTCACCAGAGTCCGTTTGACCCATCTCTACCATTTTAATTGTTTCAAACTGTTTGTCTAAAGCATCGTAAAAGTCAATGGCTTCATGGTAAGTCGTTGTTTGATTTTTATTTCCTATTTCATAAGGAGTCAACCAATTATTTTGTTGTCCATACACTGAAAATAGATTTACCATTAGAGTGATTATAAGTTGTACTTTCTTCATTAAACGCTATTTTACTTTAACCGATTCAGGTACCAGTACGGAATAATCACCTCCATTTCTAATTACATCTCGTACAATACTGGAACTAATGTAAGATGTTTTGGAAGCTGTCAACAAGAAAACGGTTTCAATCTTTGATAACTTTCTATTTGTATGGGCAATAGCTTTTTCAAATTCAAAATCGGCCGGATTTCGTAATCCACGAAGAATAAAATCAGCTTTTTCCTTTCTGCACAAATCGATAGTTAATCCTTCGTAAGTGATTACCCTAACTTTTGGTTCATTAAGAAACGCTTTTTCGATAAACAATTTTCGTTCCTCTAATGAAAACATATATTTTTTTTCTGCATTCACCCCAATGGCAACAATTACTTCATCAAACAAAGAAATTCCTCGTTGAATGATATCAAAATGCCCTAATGTAATAGGGTCAAACGAACCTGGGAATATTGCTTTTTTCATAATTAATTTGGTTTCAAAGCCAATTCTATGGCATTATCAAACAATTCTGTCAACGAAATTCCGGCAACTTTAGCTTGTTGAGGTAAAATACTCTCAGTGGTTAATCCCGGGATAGTGTTCATTTCCAACATATACGGTTCGTTGTCTACAATAATAAATTCACTTCGTGAAAAACCTTTCATTTTCAACACTTCATAAGCTCTTTTAGCAACAGTTTCTACTTTTTGTTTCAATTCATCACTAATTCTGGCCGGAGTAATTTCTTGTGATTTACCTAAATACTTCGCTTCATAATCAAAGAAATCATTTTCTGAAACAATTTCAGTGATGGGAAGAACAGTTACTTTTCCTTTGTAATTTATAACGCCAACTGAAACTTCTAAGCCGTCTAAAAAACTTTCAATAATGATTTCGTTATCTTCTTTATAAGCATTTTCAATTGCAGGAATCAATTCATCTTTGCTTTTCACTTTAGAAATTCCAAAACTCGAACCTGACTTATTAGGTTTAACAAAACAAGGCAATCCAACTGATTTAATAATTAAATCAGCATCAATAGCATCACCTAAATTCAAATAATAAGAAGTGGCGGTTTTAATTCCATAGGGTTTTAAAACAGAAAGTAAATCTCTTTTATTAAAAGTTAATGCCGACTGATAATAGTCGCAACTGGTTTGAGGTATGTCTAACAGCTCAAAATAAGCTTGCATCAAACCGTCTTCACCGGGAGTACCGTGAATAGCATTGAAAACTACATCGAACGTTATTTTATTACCTTCAACAATTACAGAAAAATCATTTTTATTGATTGGAAATTCAGCACCGGAATCAGTGACACAAACCCATTTCTCTCTAAAAACATGAATCTTATAGGCATTGTATTTTGTTTTATCTAAATAAGTATAGACAACACTGCCGCTTGTAAGCGAAATTTGATATTCGCTAGAATATCCACCCATAATAATGGCAACATTTTTCATTGAATTGCGTTAGAAAATTAAGTTATACTTTAACAAAATTATCATTTATTTATTGAAAGAAAAAACGGTTTATTATTTTATATCTTTGCAACAAACAAAATAGGATGAGTTTAAGAAAATATCTTACTAGTAAAGTCTTTTTTAGACAAATTATGATTGCTTTCGTCATTGTAGCAATTTTGGCTTTTGTCTTTTTTAATATGCTGTCATTTATAACTAATCATGGTCAAGAAATAACCGTGCCTAATTTAAGTAAATTGAGTGTAGAGCAAGCCGAAACAAAACTAGAAAATTTAGAACTTGATTATGTTTTATTAGACACATTAGATTATCAGGAGGAATTCCCAAAATTTAGTGTTGTTGAACAAGAACCTAAAACGGGATCTAAAGTAAAAGCAAATAGAAAGGTTTATTTGAAAATTAATGCAGCTGGTTATGCATATGTAACATTACCTGATTTGATAGAAAAAACGTATCGTCAAGCAGAGCCAACATTAAAATCAATAGGTTTAGAAGTAGGCACCGTAACTTATAAACCTTATTTGGGAAAAGACATGGTTTTAGAAATGAAACACAAAGGTGTTGCAGTAAAACCCGGTTCTAAAATTATGAAAACATCCAAAATTGATTTGGTTCTAGGTGATGGAAAAATAGCTTTTGACGAAACTGAAATTGATAGTCTCATGCAATTACAGGAATTTGAGGATACACATGAGTAATATACCTACAGTAGAATTAGACTCCGACGACGAATTATTTGAACACCATCGATTTGTGGTACCCAAAGGGCAATCAATGGTTCGAATTGATAAGTACCTCATGCAAGTTGTTGAAAATACTACGCGTAATAAAATACAACAAGCCGCAATAGCCGGAAATATTTTAGTAAACGATATACCTGTTAAATCCAATTACAAGGTTAAACCGTTAGATGTTGTTCGGTACCTCATGGAGCATCCGCCTTATGAATATCTGTTAGAGCCGGAAGATATTCCAATTAATATTATCTACGAAGATGATCAGTTGTTAATTGTCAATAAAGAAGCCGGAATGGTTGTACATCCCGGTCATGGAAACTATAGTGGAACACTCGTTAATGCGTTGGCTTTTCACTTTGAAAATTTACCCATGAATAGCTCAGAACGTCCCGGACTGGTGCATCGAATTGACAAGAATACATCAGGATTATTAGTCATTGCAAAAACAGATTTAGCTATGGCATTTTTGGCTAAACAATTTGCTGAAAAAACTTCTGAACGAGAATATATTGCCTTGGTTTGGGGAAATCCAGTTGAGGAGGAGGGAACCATTGGTGGCTTTATTGGCAGACATCAAAAAGACCGCATGCAAATGGCTGTTTATGATAATGAAATGCTTGGAAAACCCGCTGTAACACATTATAAAGTACTAGAAAGATTTGGCTATGTCACGCTTATTTCATGTAAATTAGAAACGGGAAGAACACATCAAATTCGTGCCCATATGAAGCATATTGGTCATCCACTGTTTAATGATGCACGATACGGGGGCCACCTCATTTTGAAAGGAACAACCTTTACAAAATACAAACAGTTTGTAGAAAATTGTTTTACAATCTTGCCTCGTCATGCTTTACACGCTAAAACTTTAGGCTTTGAGCATCCTACTACTAAAAAATTCATGCGATTTGATTCTGATATTCCAAAAGATATGATAGACTGTATCGAAAGATGGAGGAATTATTCAAAATCGAATTCACTGGATGAAGCATAAATTTTAAAAAATGAAAAAGCAGCAAAATCATTAGATATGCTGCTTTTTATATCTCAAGAGGCTTACTTACCCTCTACGAGAAGAATTGATTGAACTTCTTGTTCCTGAACTTTGAGACTTTGAAGAATTTCTTGTAGGTGTACTCATTTGATTGGAAGAACGCGAAGATGATTTTACTTTTGGTGTCGATACATTTCTCGGTGAACTCATATTACCAGAGACACGTGGTGTAGATTTTACCTTTGGCTCATTAGTTGCATTTCCAAAAGTAGAACTATTTGTTTTAGGTGTACTTCGGGGAGTTGAAAATGTAGCACTTCCTGATGAAGAATTATTTCTTATTCGAGGTGTTGGTTGTTCAACTGTTTCAGAATTCGCATTAGAACTAAAATTTCTTGTGCTATTTCTCGGTGAGTTAATAGCCATTTCTTTTGTTTGTCTTGTTCCCGTTTCTCTAGTTCTTGGATTACTTTGGTATGAATTACTTCTAACACCATCGTTTATTGTTCCTGTATAGGAAACTTGCGAAAGTTGATTACTTCTTGTGTTACTTACTGAAACATCATTACTTATGGCTTGGTTTCTTGTCGTTCTGTTTTGTGTTAATTCATATCGGTTTTTATAACCATTATTTCGCGTTGAAAACGATCGAGTAGGGTGTAATACTTCATATGCATTTCCTCTTCGCGTATGATGCATAGCAATCGCTCTAGTGCTTCGTCTGTAATTTACATAGTGACAAGTATTATTGACATTAATAAATACATTAACATGATTTCTATAGCGAAAGATAGGCCATGGATTCCAAGCATAATAATATGTTGGGTAGTATCCCCAAAACCAAGGAGAACAATACGGACGGTAAGTTCTTACCCAAAACGTAGTAAAAATAATTGGTCTGTGAATGTACACCGGCTCGTAAATATAATTTGCCCCATACATATATACATCACCTACAACTTGAACTTGAACGTTGTTATTTTGATCTCTTTCAACTTCAACAGTAGCCACATCCTGAAATAAATCTCTACCTAAAACAGATTGTACAATGATTAAATGCGTTCCGTTTTCAACCATTTCAATGACTCGCAAGTAATCTACTTGATTATCGTTGTTTAAATCTAAATTAGAAATTGGATTTGAAGGATCATTTAATCTTCTTTCAAAATCTTCTAAATCGGTAGCTTCTCCAAAAATAGAGGCAACAGCTCTTAAATCTAGATTATCGCTAATATCAATAGAATTTGCTCGTACAGTAGTTCTGTCTTGGGCTTTTATACTTATCATCCCGATAACCATAAAACAAAGGGTAAGTAATTTAGTTTTCATCTTGTTTTACATTAAAAGTTTATTGATTGTTAACTTTTCAACTAAACCATTACAATATTTATGCCAATACTTTTTACGAACTATTTTTATAAGATTTTTTTGTAAAAATTTACTTGTAAAATTAATTATTGTTTTTATATTTGAAAAAATCTTAACAAAATGCGTAAAATTTGTGAAATTCTACTATTAGCCTTACTATTATCTTGTCAAGATGTTAAAAAGAAACAGATAACTAACTTACGGGCTCCTTTTACCGGATTAGAAATTGACACACTTTTATCAGATACAATGAGTGTACGTGCGATTACTTTAGAAAAGGACAAGGTATGGTTTGCTACAGATAAGGGAACTTTCGGTTATTGTAAATTTGATAAGTCTAACAGATTAATCAAACAAATCACTTCAGATTCTATCAAACCACATTTTAGGGGAATAGCTAAAAACAGTTCATCTATTTTCTTAATAAGTACTGAAAATCCGGCTGTTATATATCGGGTATCGAAAAAAGATAATTTGGCAACTAAAGTTTTTGAAGACAAACACCCTAAAGCATTTTACAACGGCATTCAATTTTGGAATGATTACGAAGGAATAGCAATGGGTGATCCTCAAAATGATTGTCTGATTATTGCAATTACCAGAGATGGTGGCGAAACTTGGGAAAAAGTACCTTGTAAAGATTTGCCTAAAATTGAGATAGGTGAAGCCGGTTTTGCTGCCAGCAATACCAGTTTAGTTGTGAAGGGTAATAACACTTGGATAGTAACTGGAGGTACAAAAGCCCGGATTTTCTCTTCAAAAGACAAGGGTAAAACATGGACTGTCCATGAAACACCTATGAATCAAGGAAAACCCATGGCCGGAATCTTCACCGCCGATTTTTATAATGATACCATTGGCATTATTGCTGGAGGTGATTATGAAAATCAAAATGAAAACTCTAAAAACAAAGCCTTAACAATTAATAGTGGTCAATCTTGGATATTAATATCAGACGGTGAGGCTTTTGGATATACTTCTTGCATACAGTTTGTTCCGGAATCGGGTGGGCTTTTAGCCGTAAGTGTAGGTCCGCAAGGTATTTATTTTTCAGATGACAGCGGTAATTTTTGGAAAAAAATCAGTGATGAGCAAAATCTACACACGATTCGATTCATAGATGAACGAAATGCTATAGCTGCAGGAAAAAATAAGATTATTAAGATAAAATTTACATCAAATGATTAATAGCGTTTTGAAGAACGGTTTTCACGGTATTGTTTCAATAGATTTCGATTAAAATCTTCTTCAGCTTTTTTAAGCTTTACAATTTTATGAGAACTTATTACGTTTTTTAAATCGGCTACTAACTTTTTTTTCAATTGATGCGTTTCTTCTTCTACACTTTCCATTTGAGAGAGTAAAACAGTTGCTTCTTTTTCAGACATTCCATTCAAATCAGCATCCATTCGTTTCATGTACGACTTCATTTTTTCATGACGTAATTCAAACAACTCATCTTCATAGGCATTATAAATTGGCCAAAATTTTTCTGCCTCTTGTTGCGTTAAAGCTAACTCGGTAGTTATAAAAGCTGTTTTTAAAGCTTTTACTTTATCCCTTTTGCTACCTTGAGCAAAACCTGTTAAAGCAAAAATCAAACAAAATAGTAGTGTAATAATATAACTTTTTTTCATGATGTCTTTATTAATCAATGAGATAGTGCTCAATTGTTTCGTTTTCAAGTAAGTATTTTTCAATAGATTCTACTTCTAACGACTGCTCTTTTTGCAAGGAAATAAAATCTGAATCATCTAAATGGCTAATAATATCTTCAATATAAACATTGGGCTGATAACTTAAATATTGCTCAATGCTTTCGTTATCAAGAGAAGTATTGTTTATCTTCCAAGCTTGGTATAGAGGAATACTAACTGCCAAAATTATTACAGCTACGATGGCTGAAACCCAATATTTTCTGTATGATTGCAATGCAATTACTTTGGGTTCATTTTTTTCCAATTGAGCTAAAACTCTTGATTCCAGTCCTTCAAAGTAGTTATCAGGAACTTTAAATCCTGATTTAATTTTTGGTAATTTAGTGGTATGCTTTTCATTCATGTTCATTAGACTTTAAAAAATAGAAATGGTTTAATTTTGTGCTAAATATTCTTCAATTTTTTTTACTGCAATATGATAGGTAGCCTTTAAACCTCCAATTGTAGTTCCTAAAATTTCAGAAATTTGTTCATATTTTAATTCCTCAAAGTATTTCATTTTAAAAACTAATTGCTGCTTATCCGGTAATTGCGCAATTGCTTTTTGTAATTTCAATTGAATTTCATCGCCGTCAAAATACTCATCTGCTTGCATTTTTTCAGTTTGCTTGAACAAATACTCCTCACTTGTTATTTGAAATCGTTTTGATTTTTGTTGCAAAAAAGTTAATGCTTCATTGGTTGCAATGCGGTATATCCAAGAAAAAAGTTTACTTTCTCCCTTAAATTTATTAAGGTTACCATATACTTTTATGAATGTATTTTGCAAAACATCATCAGCGTCATCATGATTTAACACTATATTCCGAATATGAGAATAAAGTGAGCGATGGTATTTTGAGACTAGCTCCTGAAAGGCAACTCGTTGCGTTAGCGGATTGAGTAACGCTTCTAAAAATTCTTTTTCGTCTTGCAAAACCTTGTTTATCAGATTAGACTATGTGAACTAAAAAAGGTTTAAAATATTATTAAAATTAAATCAATATCATTCTTCATTTACTGGATTAATTGAGGTAGTGTTAATGGTCTTAATTGAATGTTTTTTTACAGGAATATAGATTTCAGTTATCCATTGTGAGGGTTGCTTTACTCCAATTTTATTTTTCACGTATACTTCTCTAAAAGCACCATTGAAATCTTGTTCTAAATTATTTTTTTTAAGGTAATCAAAACCTTTATCCCAGGCTTCTTTACTATGTGAATAATCACCTTTTAACATAATTTTCAAGGCTTGATGAGGCTGGATACTGTCAACAGTAAATTCGCTTTCCGGAGTGGTATAAATAATATCTTTTAATGTTGTGCCGAGAGAGAATATCGTTTTGTTTTTTTCGATATCATACGTATCAAATACTGCAAATTGTTGGTTGTTGGTTTTAATATTATTATCCTGCACGAATCGATGAAGCATGGGTAATGACTTTTGAAGCACACTGTAATATTCGGATATTTTACTTTCGTCTTTCCGTTTTAAATATTTTTGATGTGCTACTTCAACAACCCCATCTAAATCAACAGTATAAGTTGATATCTCTTTATTTAATACATTTTCTAAAGTAGTAAGATTATTTTCAAAATCTAAACGCAGTTTATTTTCAAATCCTCCGGAAACCAAAGACTTTAATTTACCCATAAAATCCAATTCTCCACTAGTATTCCAAGTAACTTTAGTACCACCAATAGTATCTTTAAAAGTAATGTAAGCTTCTCCTGACTCACCATACCAATTTACTTTTTGAGCAATACTATCGTTTTCTTTCAAATAAATAGTTTTCACAAAACTGTCTCCATTTGAATCTGTCCAACGCAAAGAACTTCCTACACCAATTGTATTTATTGGGTAATTAATTTTTCTATTATGATCGTTAGTTTTCCAAAAAAACTCCCAATTTTGAAAGTCATTCACATAGTGAAAAACGGTCGTTTTATCAATAGAAATAATTTTACTTTTTGTAACAGTAAATACCCCTTTAGCAGTTGATAAATAAACTGTAAGTGCTAAAAAAAACAACAAAATCAACAGCAAAATATACTTTAGTATCTTCATTGCAACAAGATGAGTTAAAATAACTATGTAAAGGTAGAAAAATTATTTTTTGTTTTAACAAACAGTGCTATCGCATAATGCTTTTGATATAAAAAAACGCCACAAAAAATGTGGCGTAATTATTAATAATAAAGCAGAGAAGTATTACTTTCCGCTTTGATTTTTCATTTCTTTTTCAATCATATCATAAAACTGATCAATCTTAGGCATCACAATAATTCTGGTTCTTCGGTTAGCAGCTCTGTTTTCAACAGTATTATTTTCTACTATTGGTAAGTATTCGCTTCTTCCGGCAGCAATTAATTGACGTGGATTAACTTTGTGAGTATTAGTTAAAACACGGACAACTGCAGTCGCACGTTTTACACTTAAATCCCAATTATCTAATAAAACACCATTTCTGTAAGGTACATTGTCGGTATGACTTTCAACCATACATTCAAAGTCAGGTTTATCATTTACTACTTTGGCAACTTTACCTAAGATTTCTTTTGCACGGTCACTGATTTCATAACTACCCGATTTGAAAAGTAACTTGTCTGCAATTGAAATCATCACTACACCTTTATCAACATTGATTTCAATATCCGGGTCAGAAACGCCAACAGCACCTTTTAAACTGGTAACCAATGCAAGGGTAACACTATCCTTTTTTGTTAAAGCATCTTGTAAACGTGAAATTTTTAAATCTTTTTCTTTTAAACTTTCGAGCGATTTCTCAAGATTTTCTGCACCTTTGGTTGTTAAAGTAGTTAAATTGCCTAAGTTGTTAATTAAATCACTGTTGTTTTTCTTTAAATCATTAACCTGATTGGTTAGTAATTCTTTTTCGCTCAAACATAAATTTAATTTAGTTGTGGCAGAATTGAGCAAATCCTGACATTCTTTATTTTGTGCTTCTAAGGCTGCAATTTTCTTTTTGGTACCACATGACCCAAGGGTTAAGGCAACAATGGATAACAATACAACTGTTCTTCTCATAATTTTAGACTTTTAAACTTTTTTTATTTTTTACAAAATTAACGTCAATCAATCAATAGAATTACAATTCAAACTATAAACTATTGTTAAAATTTGTGTGTAAATATCGTGTATTTTTTAATAAAATAATTGTAAACAATACTTTTAGTTTGATAATAATTTTGTTTATAAAACTTACCTCTCTTTTGCAAAATTTTGAATAACCATAAGTAAAATGAAACATGCGATTTTATGATTGCGAAAGTATGTTGGAATTTTCCTTTTAGGGCGAATTGAATTCCGGCCAATCCATCTAAAAATAATCGAATAACAACAACAAAAAACAATTTGTTAGAAGGCAAATTCTTAAGTAGCATTAACAATGAATTTCTAAAGTTCAAAAAGGTTTTTTTAGGATTAGACGTTGCTAGAGTGGCTCCTCCCAGATGATAAACGGTTGAGCGACCACAATAATAAATATCATAATTCAGATTAAAACTTCTCCAACATAAATCAATCTCTTCTTGATGAGCAAAAAAGGCCGAGTCAAAACCATTTAATTCTCGAAATGTTTTTTTCCGAATAAAAAAACAAGCCCCTGAAGCCCAAAATATTTTTGCTGTATCATCGTATTGTCCTTTATCTTCTTCAATGGTGTTAAAAATACGTCCGCGACAATATGCATAACCAAATTTATCAATAAAACCGCCACCCGCACCGGCATATTCAAAATGGGTTTTCTTTTTATAGTCTAAAATTTTGGGTTGAACAATCGCCGTATTTGGATGTTCTTCAAAATGGATTAGGATAGGAGTGAGCCAATTTTCAGTCACTTCAATATCAGAATTGACCAAACAATAAATTTCTTCTTCAACGGAAACTAATCCTTTATTATAGCCTTGAGCAAAACCGTAATTTTCTTTGTTTTGAATGATTTTAACAGATGGGAATTCCTCTTTCAAAACTAATAAAGAATTATCTGTTGAGGCATTATCTACTACATAAACCGCTGCTTCTGACGAATACTTTACCACCGAAGGCAAAAACTCTTTTAAAAGTTTAGCTCCGTTCCAATTCAGAATTACAACTGCGATTTTTTTCAAAATGATTATGTTATTGCGTTATAACTAGGAATATCTTTCAAAAACAAATAATTTTCCTTCTCAAAATCCATTTGGCAAAAATAATGATTCAATCCGTTGGTAACCATTAAATAATTGGCTTTTAATGTCAAATTATATCGGGCAATTTGATCAAAAACACTTTGCGAAATGACAAGGTTGGATTGTTTGCATTCAACAACTAAAAAAATTTTTCCATCTGGTTGAAAAACAACTATATCATAACGCTTTATTAAACCATTAATATTAATAACTTTTTCTACATTAATTAATGATTTAGGATAGTTTTTCTCTTTAATAAGGAATTGAACAACATGAATACGAACCCATTCTTCCGGAGTGAGTACCACAAATTTTTTCCTGATTTCATCAAAAACCAACAAGTTATTTTCACTATTTTTGAAGCGAAAGGAATAGTCGGGAAAATTCAGTTTTTGCATACCGCAAATGTACTTATTTATAACAAACAGCCAACTTATTCGCCAAGACAAGCTCTATGATGGATGAAATTGTAAAAATTATAAACGATATTAAAAACGGAAACATCAAACCTATTTATTTTTTAATGGGTGAAGAACCGTATTATATTGATAAATTAACGGAATATATTGAAGATAATGTATTGTCGGAAGAGGAGAAAGGATTTAACCAAATGGTGCTGTACGGACGTGATGCAACCGTGGAAGACATTGTAGGAAATGCCAAACGCTATCCCATGATGGCCGACCGACAAGTGGTGATTGTGAAAGAAGCACAAGAACTTTCCAGAACCATTGATAAATTGGAAAGTTATGCCGAAAATCCTCAACCCACAACGGTTTTGGTGATTGCATACAAATATAAAACGTTGGATAAACGTAAAAAATTAACCAAAACCATTGAAAAAAACGGACTCCTTTTTGAGAGTAAAAAGTTATATGAAAATCAAGTCGCCGCTTGGATTTTCAGAGTGTTAAAGCCAAAGGACTATTCCATTGAACCGAAAGCTGCCGCGATGTTGGTCGAGTTTTTAGGAACCGATTTGAGTCGTATCAGCAATGAATTAGACAAACTACAAATCATTTTACCCAAAGGCACGGTAATTAATCCGAATCATATTGAGACGAATATCGGGTTTAGCAAAGATTTTAATCAGTTTGAGTTCCGAAAAGCCATTGGTGACCGCAACGAATTACAATCCTACCGAATTGCTCAACATTTTTCGCAAAACAAAAAAGAGTATCCGATGGTATTGACTGTTGGAATGGTATTTAGTTTTTTCTCCGCTTTGTTACAATACCATGGGTTAAAAGACAAATCACCCGGAAATGTTTCAAAAGTGATAAAAGTGAATCCCTACTTTTTGAAAGATTATGATGTCGCTTTGAAAAATTATCCCATGAAAAAAGTCAGTGCCATCGTAGCCAAACTCCGCGAAATTGATGTGAAAAGCAAAGGAGTAGGAGCCAATCAACTCAACGATGAAGATTTATACAAAGAGTTGCTGACTACCATTTTTGCAAAATAAAAAACCACCATTAGGGGGAGATTGATGGTTGATATATTATTTTTTAGAAATTAGAACTTCACATTCACTGTTTTCGTTTCCCCATTGCGTTTAAACGTAACCGGTAGTTCATCACCGGAATTGATTTTTGATAAACAGTTCATGTAGCCATAAACTTCTTTAATCTCACAATCGCCAATTTTTAGAATCACATCTCCGCCTTGTATTCCTGCTAATTGAGCTGGTCTGTTATCCGTTACACCATCTACATGTAATCCGTCTCCGTGGTCGGTATAATCCGGCATGATGCCTAATGTGACTTTGTATTTTGGTGCGGTTTTAGGAGCATCTGTTTTGGTGGGAACAAATTCTACTTTATCTAAGGCTGCAATTTCGTTACACACTCTAAAAACATAATCGGTAATGTTGCGGACTCCATAATAATTGATTTTTTCTTCATCATCTGATGGTTTGTGGTAATCGGAATGGGTTCCCGTAAAGAAAAACAAAACCGGAATATTTTTCAAATAAAAGGAAGTATGATCCGAGGGTCCCATACCACTTTCGTCCAACGTTACGGCAAATCCGGCCGGTTTATTTCGTTCCACAATTGATTTAAAGTTGGGATTGGTTCCAATTCCACCTACCGTCAAGTTTTTCATTTCATTCAAGCGACCAATCATGTCCAAATTAATCATGCTGATAATATTCGGATGATTGTTTTTCAACACATTGGCCAATTGTTTTGAACCGATTAGTCCGTCTTCTTCACCAGAGAAAAAGGCAAATAAATAATTTACTTTTTCAGTCGATTTATTTTTAGAATACATGCGAGCCAATTCTAAAACAGCTGCCACACCTGAAGCATTGTCATCCGCACCATTGTGAATTTCTCCCTTTGAATTGGGTTTAGAAGAATGGTTGTGCTCATTCAATCCCAAATGATCATAATGTGCTCCAATCAAGATGGTTTTAGTCGCTTTGTTGTCTAAAAAGCCAACCACATTCTTTCCTGAATTTTGTTTAATTTGCGTCGAATCGTGCGGATTTAAACGTACTTTATAGTCAAATTTTTGAATGTAATTTTTTCCGTCATAGGGCTTCAAGCCTAAACTTTTTAGTTCTTTTACCAAATAATTAGCCGCCAATTCTTCACCTTTAGAACCGGTTAATCGCCCTTGTAATTCATCTGATGCCAAATAGGAAATGTGTTTTTTCAACGATTTGGGTTGCGTCAATTCCGCCTCGTCATGATCTACCCAATCTGCAATAAACACATTGGTTTCTCTCGGTTTCGATTGCATTCGATTACTCGAAAAAACCAATTTTTTTCCATCGGGTGAAAACATCGGAAAGGCATTAAATTCACTTTCCCACGTAATTTGACGTAAATTTTCACCATTGATATCAATCATATACAATTGAAAATCATATCCTCTTGTTGAATGATGGTTAGAAGAAAAAATAATTTTTTGGTCTGACGGATGAAAATAAGGAGCCCAATTGGCTTTTCCTAAGTTGGTAATTTGCTTTAAATCAGACCCGTCAATATTACAAGTATAAATTTCCATTTCCGAAGGAGCAACCAAATTTTGACTCAATAAATCTTTGTATTCTTTGATTTCTTCTTCTGTTTTAGGGCGGGAAGAACGAAATACAATTTTCTTGCTGTCATGTGAAAAGAAACAACCTCCGTCATAACCTAAACCAAAAGTGATTTGTTTTAAATTAGAACCATCAATATCCATGGTGTAAATTTCTAAGTCACCACTTCTAATGCTGGTAAACGCAATTTTTTTTCCGTCAGGTGAAACTACCGCTTCAGCATCATAACCGGGAGAATCAGTTAATTTTTTGGTGATGTTTCCATTTAAATCGGCAATGTAAATATCAAATTCAGGATAAATCGCCCAAAGGTATTTTCCATCGGTCGATTTAGGAGGAGCAGGACAAGCATGATTATCAGCATGTGTAGAAGCATATAAAAGATGCTTTCCATCCGGCATATAATAAGAGCAAGTGGTTCTTCCTTTTCCGGTAGAAATCAATTTTAAACTTTTTTCATTGAATTCTTTTTCCTGTAAATCCAGCATAAAAATTTGATCACACGGAACACCAAACGCTTTATTAGTCACTTGAAGGGTTAATTTTTTTCCATCCGGACTAAAATAAGCTTCCGCATTATCGCCACCAAAAGTAAGTTGTTTGATATTTTTTAAGTGACGCTCTTGAGCCGTAGCAAAAACAAAGGTTAGCAATAAAAATAAAAGGCTTGATTTAAATTTGAACATGATTAATATTAATTTAAAGTTGCAAATATATTAAATCAATACGGCTGGATAAATTATTACCAACAGTTTATGATTTGTTTACAATCATTTTTGATTTTTTATTATAACATTATTAACGATATTTGTAATTCCAAAAACTAATAACTGAATTATGGGAATGAATAAAAATACAGTCTTAGCGTGGGCCACCTTTATCATGATTTTAATGGGATTAATTTTAATCGGATTGGGAATTTACCGCTATGCAGATGTTGCCGGTTGGGGATTTGCAGCCGTAGGAATCGGTTTTTTTGCCATTGCTTGGGTGTTTAATGCTTTGAAAGGAAGAGTATAACTTTATTAAAAAACTAAAAATGTCAGACGATAAAAAAGTAATATTTTCGATGTCACGAGTGAGTAAAACTTACTCCAGCACGAACAAACAAGTTTTAAAAGATATTTATTTGAGCTTTTTTTATGGAGCTAAAATTGGTATTTTAGGTTTAAACGGTTCCGGAAAATCATCTTTGCTTAAAATTATTGCCGGTGTAGATAAAAATTACCAGGGTGATGTTGTTTTTGCTCCCGGATATAAAGTAGGTTACCTCGAACAAGAGCCACAATTAGACGAAACCAAAACTGTAATTGAAATTGTTCGCGAAGGTGCTGCAGAAATTTTTGCCCTTTTAGAAGAATTTAACAAAATCAATGATATGTTCGGTTTACCGGAAGTCTATGAGGATGCCGATAAAATGCAAAAATTGATGGACCGTCAGGCTGAATTGCAAGATAAAATTGATGCCGTTGGAGCGTGGGAAATTGATAATAAATTAGAAGTAGCGATGGATGCACTTCGTACACCGGATTCAGATACACCGATCAAAGTATTGTCCGGTGGTGAAAAAAGACGTGTGGCTTTATGTCGATTATTGTTGCAACAACCGGATGTTTTATTATTAGATGAGCCAACCAACCACTTGGATGCGGAGTCAGTTTTGTGGTTAGAGCAACACTTACAACAATATCCGGGAACGGTAATTGCCGTTACACACGATCGTTATTTCTTAGATAATGTGGCCGGATGGATTTTAGAGTTGGATAGAGGAGAAGGTATTCCATGGAAAGGAAATTACTCTTCTTGGTTAGACCAAAAATCAAAACGTTTAGAATTAGAGGAAAAAGTAGCTTCCAAACGCAGAAAAACATTAGAACGTGAGTTAGAATGGGTGCGTCAAGGTGCAAAAGGACGTCAAACGAAACAAAAAGCCCGTTTACAGAATTACGATAAACTTTTGAATGAAGACCAAAAAGCATTGGATGAAAAATTAGAATTATATATTCCAAACGGACCGCGTTTAGGAACAAATGTAATTGAAGCAAAAGGGGTTGCTAAAGCGTATGGAGACAAATTGTTGTATGAAGATTTGAATTTCACCCTCCCACAAGCGGGAATTGTGGGTATTATTGGTCCGAATGGTGCCGGAAAAACCACTATTTTCAAAATGATTATGGGTGAAGAAAAGCCGGACAAAGGAACGTTTTCGATAGGTGAAACCGTAAAAATAGCTTATGTGGATCAATCCCATTCCAATATTAATCCGGAAAAATCCATTTGGGAAAACTTTTGTGATGGTCAGGAATTGATTATGATGGGCGGAAGACAAGTCAATTCAAGAGCTTATTTAAGTAGATTTAATTTTGGTGGAAGCGATCAAAATAAAAAAGTAGCTACACTTTCGGGTGGAGAACGTAACCGCTTACATTTAGCCATTACCTTAAAAGAAGAAGGAAACGTGTTGTTACTCGATGAGCCAACCAATGATTTAGATGTAAACACTTTGCGAGCATTAGAAGAAGGTTTGGAAAATTTTGCGGGATGTGCAGTGATTATATCACACGACAGATGGTTTTTAGACAGGGTTTGCACGCATATTTTGGCCTTTGAAGGTGATTCGCAAGTATATTTCTTTGAAGGTAGTTTCTCTGAATACGAAGAAAACAAACGCAAACGTTTAGGAGGTGATTTAACCCCAAAACGAATTAAGTATAAAAAACTGGTAAGAAACTAAAAGTAAAAAAATCCTGAGAAATCAGGATTTTTTTACATTATTTTAAATTATATTTGATAAAATATCTTTACGAATGTCCCGAAAATTCAGTTTCCTACTGCTGTGTTTACTTCTGCCTTTATCCATTTTTTCTCAAGCAACAAAAGCAACCCGAGAAGATGTTTTGAATATGTTGACTACATCGGACAGTTTACATTTTAAAACAAAATATAAACAATCACTTTTACTTTCTAACGAAGCTTTACGTTTAGCAAGTCAATTAAAAAACGATAACCTCATTGCTTTAGCTTATAATTCAATAGCAGGAACTTACGAAGAGATTTTGGAAGAAGACAAGGCTCTTGATTTTTATAATAAAGCTATTTTTTTTTCTGAAAAAGCAAAAAACGATACACTTAAAACATGGTTTTATAATAACATAGGAAATATATACTTGTATCGTAAAAGCAATATAGACAATGGGATAGCTTATTATATTAAATCATTAACATATTCGAATCGCTTAAAAGATACTGCCTCGACTGTCCTCACAAAAATAAATCTTTCATGGGCTTATTTTCAGAAGAAAAATTATACAAAAGCAATAGAAAACTTAAATTTTGCTGAAAAATATATTGATTATATCCGATATCCCGATACCGAAACCTACTTGAATTTGTTGTTGGGTATGAAGTTTAGTTATCTAAAAGACAATACAAAAGCCAAAATACATTTTCAAAAAGCAATTGAAATTAGTTCAAACAATCAATTAGATTCCTATTTATCGGATAGTTACGAACAATATGCAAATCATTTATTTCAAATAGGCGACTATAAAAATGCTTACTTAACCTTGGATAATCATGAAGAGGTGAAAGACAGGGTATTTCGATCCGAAAATATTAAAAATATAGGATTAGTCGGTTTAAAAATCGAATTAGACGAATCTAAAAAAGAAATTGAAAAGATAAAAAGTGAAAGAAAACTTCAAGCTGATAGTTTAAAAAAAACAAAAATTATTGTAACGCTTATATTAATATTCTTACTACTGATGATGTTTCTCCTCTATATTTTATACCGAAATAATATCTTCAGAAGAAAAATTAATGACTATTTAGAATCCAAGAATGAAGAATTAAATTTAGCTAAAGAAAAAGCTGAAGAAGCTTCTAAATTAAAAACTCAATTTATTTCAACTATAAGTCATGAATTACGTACACCCTTGTATGGAGTAGTTGGCATAACAAATATGCTTTCTGATGAGCACAAAGAATTAGCTCACAGTCCACACCTAAGTTCTTTAAAATTTTCTGCTCGCTATCTGCTATCGTTAGTAAATGACTTGCTTCAAATCAATAAAATTGAAGAAAACAAAGTAGTTTTGGAGAATGTTATTATGAATATAGCAGACGAAATCAAAATGGTGTCTAATTCTCTTTCTTTTATAGCAACCCGAAACAATAACACTATCCTAATACAAATTGACCCTACTATTCCTGAGTTTCTCGTGGGAGATAAAATCAGATTGTCTCAAATCATAATGAATTTAGTTAGTAATGCCTTAAAATTTACCCAAGATGGTGAAGTAAAAATAGTCGCAAACCTAACCAAAAAGGTAGATCAAACTTGCTATGTTAAGTTTGAAGTAATTGATACCGGAATGGGTATTGCCGAAAAAGATTTAGGTAAAATATTTGACAAGTTTGTGCAAATTGATCGTAAAGAAGACGACTACCAAGGTGCAGGTTTAGGATTATCTATTGTTAAAAAATTAGTTAAGTTGTTTGATAGTGAAATTTTTGTAAAAAGTGAGGAAGGTAAAGGTACAGCATTTGAATTTACCATTGGCTTTGATTCAGATAGTTCTAAAGTAAGTGAAATAATCAATAATATACCGGTTGATTTATCCAATAATCAAATTTACAAGGTTCTTGTTGTTGAAGACAACAAAATTAACCAAATGGTAACTAGAAAAATATTGGAAAAAAACAACTTCAAGTTCCTAATTGTGGACGATGGTTACGCAGCAATTGAGGCGTTGGGTAAAGAACATTTTGATGTCGTGTTAATGGATATTAATATGCCTCTGATTAACGGTTTTGAAACAACTCGTTTAATCCGAAAAAAGGGAAATACTACTCCAATAATTGCTTTAACTGCTTTTGCCAAAGATGAAATTACAGACGAAGCTTTTGAGGTTGGTATGAATGACGTATTAATAAAACCTTTTGAACCTTCAAAATTGCTTCAATGTATTGAACAAATAATGAGAAGCAATCATTAATACCAACGCTTTTTATTTTTTTTAGAAGCGTCTGATTTTCTGGAAGTATTCTTCTTTTTTGTATTACGATAATCTTTTTTTGTTGGTTCTTCTGATTTAGTTACTTCAGTTGTTGTCCATGGATACGGATGATCTTTGATGGTTTTCACATTCACTTTGACCAACTTTTGAATGTCTTTCCAATATACTTCTTCATCTTTTCCACAAAAAGAAATTGAAATTCCACCATTTCCGGCTCTACCGGTTCTGCCGATTCGGTGAACATAAGTTTCCGGAATATTTGGCAAATCAAAATTTAACACAAATGGTAAACTTTCAATGTCAATTCCACGAGCAGCGATATCAGTGGCTACCAAAACCGAAATTTCATTCTTTTTAAATGCTTCTAAAACACGTTGACGAGCCGACTGTGATTTATCTCCGTGAATGGCTTCAGCATTAACACCATTTTTCTTTAAAGCTTTGACCACATTGTCAGCACCGTGTTTAGTTCGGCAGAAAACCAATAATTGTTTTAAACCTTCATTTCGAATCAAATGATATAGTAGTTTTCGTTTGTCTTCTTTGTTGACAAAGTAAATGCGTTGCTCCACCGTTTCAGCTGTTGAAGAAATTGGTGTCACAGATACATATTTTGGATCGGTTAAAAAACTATCCGCTAATTCCCGAATGGCTATTGGCATTGTGGCAGAAAACAGTAATGTTTGACGATTATCAGGCGTTAGCTTGATAATTTTTTTAACATCATTAATAAAACCCATATCTAACATTTGATCGGCTTCATCCAAAACCAACGTATGTAAATGATTTAAATCAATAAAACCTTGTTTGTGCAAATCCAACAAACGACCCGGTGTAACAATCAAAACATCAACCCCTTTTTTCAATTGATCTACTTGAGGAACTTGGCTAACACCACCAAAAATTGTTAATTGTCTAATGTTGGTGTATTTTCCATACGTTTCAAAACTTTCACCAATTTGAATTGCCAATTCACGAGTAGGTGTAACCACTAAAGTCCTGATGTATTTTCTTTTTTGAGCAGAACCCACAATTCGGTGTAATGTATTCAGAATAGGAATAGCAAAAGCGGCTGTTTTTCCCGTTCCGGTTTGAGCACAACCTACCAAATCATTTCCTTCTAAAATAATTGGAATGGCTTGTTGTTGAATTGGAGTAGGGGTTGTATAGCCTTCATCAGACAAGGCATGTTGTATATTGGAAAGAAGATGTAAATCCTGAAAAGTCATAAGTTTTTATTTGCGACAAAGATAGGTCAATTTTTTTTGTCTCAAATAATGTTTAAATTGAACTTACTCCTCCAATACGGCCTTTGCCTTCATAAAATCCGTAATCAAATAACCTATTAATTTTCCAATTAATTGAGGGTTTTTATCCTCTGCTAAATCAGGAGCTCCCTCACAAATATGTAAATACGTAGAATGAAAATGTTTTCCAAAATGATGAACAAATTGACGTACTTGCTCTATTGAAAACCCCGTTGGTGTCATGGCACTACTAGCTATATTTGGTAGAGAATCTAAATCAATTTCAATTCCGAACGGTTCATTTTTGATAAAAGTTAATGCCTGATTTAATTCTTGTTCAAAGTTCTTTACTTTTCGTATAGCAATTTCATCATAGGTGTTAAAACGTACGCGATCTTCTAAGTCTTTCAATCGCAGCAGTACATTTTTAGATGTATAACTTTCGTGTAAACCGTAAATAAAATACTTTTTTAAAAATCCTTCGTCAAAGGCATACGAAAAACCATTACCACTATGACGCCCTTCTAAGATTCTAAAATCAGAATGGGCATCAAAGTTAACTACGTTAATTGGTTTGCTTTTTGCTAAAGCAGTTCCTTTTATATTACCATAGGCATTGTTATGTCCGCCTCCTATTATAATCGGAATTTTTCCGGCTTTAACAATAGTAAAAATAATATGAGAAACCTCTTTGTCTATTTTTTCAACCAAAGTTGAGAATGTCTTACGGTCATTAACATTATGAAAATCTAATTTTTCAGCTAACTGCATTTCATTTTTTACATCCAAAGAACCAAGTACTAAAAGTTGGCTCCCTTTACAAAAACGATTGTGCTGAATATTGGCTATACTTTTAATTGCTGATTGCCATGCCGAAGCTGCTCCGGGACGACCAAAATTGGCACGTACACCAATATCTTCAGGAATACCAAACAGCACAAATTTAGCTTTGCAATTTGCGATAAACTGAATAGGGTCTCCCTCTTTTGGGACCGTTAACATTTTTTCGCCAAATTTTATTTCACCGCTTCTGTGATTGGTGATTTTTCCTAATTCTATCGAAGTAAACGGAACCAGATTCTCCATATAAAAATAATTGCAATCAAAAATACTATTTTTATGCAAAATAACGTTATGCATATGCAAAACGAATCTAAAATAAAATTAACTTTGCCTAAAAATCAACTAATCTTATGGAAAATCAAAACAACAATTCAAAATTAAAAGCGATAATTTTGGTATTATCTCTTTTGCTCTTAGCCAGTTTGGGCTACATGTTTAAAATGAGTTCCGATGCTAAGAAAGTAGAAACCGAATTATCATCTGTAACCACAGAAAAAGAAACTGCTTTAGCAGAATTAGCTCAATTAAAAACTACTTACGATGCTGCTATTGCCGAAAACACGTCGATGTCTGAGGAGTTAATAGCGGAACGCGACAAAGTTGTCAAGTTAATGGAAGAGTTAAAGAAAGCAAAAGTGGATGCCGGTACATTAGCTAGTTATAAAAAACAAATTGCTAACTTACAGTCCAAAATGAATGATTTGATTCAAGAAAATGAGAATTTGAAAAAGATGAATCAAGATTTAACTACCGAAATTGACAGCACCAAAACAATTTTAGTGGAAGCTCAACAATACAACCAAGTACTGTCAGGTCAAAATGAAGAATTATCAAAAACCGTTGAAAAAGCCTCTAAATTATCCATCTTAAACTTAAAAACAGGAGCTTACAAAGTTAAAAGTTCCGGTAAAGAAGTGGCCACTGAGCGAGCAAGACGAGCAGATATCTTAAAAGTAAGTTTTACGATTGCTGAAAATAAAGTAGCTAAATCAGGTGATAAATCGTATTACATTCAAGTAATTGACAGTAAAAACAATGTATTGGGTGAGAAAAAACTAATCGAATTTGGTGATCAGTCATTAACCTACAGTTTTATCTCTACTGTTCAATATGAAAACAACACCGTCAATGTTTCTGAAAACCTTCCGGGTGAAAACTTTGAAAAAGGCACTTACTATGTAAATATTTTTGACAAAGGTGAATTGGTTGGAAAAACCAGTTTCACTTTGAAATAAGAATTAATTAAATAGAATAGAAAAAGGAGCAATGTAATGTTGCTCCTTTTTTATGCTATGATTTTTCCATCTATAAAAACATTCTCAATCAAATTACTTCCAAATTCATACGGCAATTGATAAAACGAATGAATGGGTTTAGTGATGATAATGTTGGCTTTTTTACCTTTGGTGATGCTTCCGTACGTTTCTGAAATTCCCATCGCATAGGCACCATTTATTGTTGCTGCATTAATAGCTTCTTCGGGAGTCATTTTCATTTTAATACAAGCGGTAGCAACAACAAAATTCATATTTCCTGAAGGTGTTGTACCCGGATTATAATCAGTAGCTAAAGCCAATGGCAAACCAGCTTCTATCATTTTTCGAGCGGGTGTGTATGGAATGCTGATGAAATAACTGCAAGAAGGCAAAGCGACTGGCATCGTTTGTGTATTTTTAAGCACTTCGATATCTTCATCAGTTACAATTTCTAAATGATCAACCGACAAAGCATTGTGTTTTACACATGTGGCAATTCCGTTTATAGCTGTGAATTGATTGACATGAATTTTGGCTTGTAAACCGTATTTTTTACCGGCTTCTATAATTCGTTCAGTTTCTTCTACAGAAAAATAGCCGGTTTCAAGAAAAGCATCAATGTAATCGGCTAAGTTTTCTTTAGCAATTTTAGGTAACATTTCATTAATAATTAAATCAATATAACCTGAATGGTTTTCTTTGAATTCTTTCGGAAATGCATGAGCACCCAAAAACGTAGCTTTTATTTTAATAGGATAGTTTTCTGCTAATCGTCGGATTACCCGTAGCATTTTAATTTCGCCGTCTACGGTTAAACCATAACCGGATTTAATTTCGATGGCTCCGGTACCTAATTTCATGATTTCTTCTAAACGCACTTTTGATTGTTCGTAAATCTCATTTTCACTCGTTTCATTCAGTTTTTGAGCTGAATTTAAAATGCCACCACCACGATTGGCAATCTCTTCATAACTTAATCCATTAATTCTATCTACAAATTCCTGTACTCGATTGCCGGCATATACCAGATGAGTATGGCTGTCGCACCAAGTTGGTAAAACTACTTTTCCATTTGCGTCAATCATCCGAGCATCGGGTAGAGAAGGGCATTCACTCATCAAACCATAATCGACTATTAAATCATTTTCAATCAACAAAAAAGCATCTTTTAATAAAGGTAAATTAGCCATTTCGGTACCGGAAACTTTCTGAATTCCATTTTCCCTAATTTGAATAAGTTCTTTAATGTTGACAATGAGTATCTGCATGAGAAAAATATTTTCTGTAAAAATAGAATGAAAAAATTAATTCTCTTAAATTTATAAAAAATATAACTGTGAAACGACTAAAATATAAAAAGGGAAGAAAAGTACAACCCAACCATTTTGAATATACCGGGCAACATAATGATCAGCCAATTGAAATGCAATTGTTTGTGTACAATTCTGAATCCTATACTGAAACCAAAAACCTAGACTTAGATAAAGTTGAAATAGATGAATTATTGGCTTCAGAAGATGTTAAATGGCTCAATATTCATGGTCTACATAATGGAGAACTTATTAAGCGAATTGTTGAGACTATCGGTGTTGATGGTTATATCGCCGGTGATATTTTAAATGTAGCCAAACGAACAAGAATGGAAGAACTTCAAAATGCTTTGTTTTTTAGTATCAAATCCATTTTGCCTGAAAAAGACACCAGTGTACGCGTAGAACAAATTAGTTTTCTATTGAAAGATAATTTGATTATTTCATTTCAGGAAAAAAGAGGTGATTTTTTCACACATATAAGAGAACGAATAAAAACCAACACTGGCTTAGTCTGCAAAAAACGAAATGATTTCTTGCTGTATCTGATGTTGGATGCTGTAATGGAGAACTTTTATATAACCATAGAAAAATATGAAGATCATATCGAACTGCTTCAAATTGAAGCAAAGGTGAATGAGAGTCAGGATGTTTTGGTTAGAATTGAAAAATGCAGTGAAGATTTAAATTATTTAAAACGCTCGATTATTCCGTTGAAAGATTCACTTTTCAACTTAAAATCGATGCAGGATGATGATGATTTTAATGGCATTGAAAAATCAAATTATTCATTTTTTTCACGATTGCACCAAAAAAGTTTAGAGTTATTAGATCAAGTTGACTACGACATCAATACGTTGGATAGTGCCTCTAATTTTTATTTTTCTGCTCAAAGTCATCGGATGAATGAAATCATGAAAACACTAACAGTGGTGTCCGTCATTTTTATTCCACTAACTTTTATTGTGGGTGTTTATGGTATGAATTTTGAAAACATACCAGAATTAAAAGCTCCCAACGGATATTTTATCACAATGGGAGTTATGTTTATTTTAGTTTTAGGAATGATGTATTATTTTAAACGAAAAAAATGGTTCTAATTGACTGTAAAAGTGTAAAATCCGTTTACGGTATTTACTGCTGTTGTGGCAATGGTTAAAAAAGTTGAACGATTGGCACTTTCAGAAATAATGTCAAAATTTGAACCGTTAAATCCGCTAAAAAAGCCAATACGGTATTGTCCAGGTTCTGTTAAAACCAACCCTCCTCTAAACTCATAAGATTCATTACTATTGTTATAAAGAGCAATACCTGTAATATAATTACCAATAGTCATTTCGCCTTTATTTTCAATAAAATTATTGCCTACGGAGACATTTTCCCATTCACCGTCTACTTGTTTTTCCAAACGGTATAAAAAACTAAATGTTTGTGAATTGGTAGTTCTATAAACATCTAAAAGTGTAGTTTGATTAGGCTCCGACAAATACCTTGAAAATGAATTTGTATTTAACCATAGTATATCATTCACCTCATAATTTGACTCTGTTTCAATAGTAACCAAACCGGGAATAGTAGTGTAAACTGCATTGTAAAATTCTTCATCTTCCTTACTACAAGATAAGGAAAGAATAACTAATGCGAACAAAAATGTATAGTGTAATGCTTTCATAAACAAACTGTATTAAAATCGATAACCTAAATTAACCCCAACACGTGAAATAACGTCAGGACTCTCACCACTACTAAAAAGATTTTTTCCCATTCCTACAAAAATATCAACACCTAATTTTTCTTTGATGTAAAATTTGTGTCCAATGGCAGCTCCAATAGCATAATCAGAATAGTCCTTTTGAACGGCTTGGTAATATCCGTTATTATTTGCATCCAATAATCGTTCTAATTCTCTGTATTTTCCTTGGTTGGCTGAGACAAAAACTTCAATAAAATAATAGCGGATTTGACTTTTAGATAAAGAATAGCGTACAAAAGGAATAATTTGGTATTCCTCTAAGGTACGGTTTTTACCACTTTCAAAATCTTTTTCTCTAGATTTACTTTGGTTAAAATTACCACTGATTCCAATTGAAAAATCATCACTAAGAAAACGTTCATAACTGATGTGAATTTTTCCTAAAGCAACCACAGAGACAACATCAAACTTGATTTCATTTTTACCCAAGTTAAAGGAATTGTTTTCCTGAGCCACCATAACTTGTGTAAAAACCAATAAGCTAAAAATAATTTTTTTCATTTTTGGGGTTTTATAAGATGTAAATATATAAAAAGCATTGTTGGAAAGAAAAAAATTAACCAAAATCTCTAATACAATTAATTCAATGTTAATGCTCCTAAAATTTCTTCAGACATAAATGGGCCTCCCGGATAGCGGGCAGTATAATCTAAATTTAGCCAAATTTGACCTCGCTCATCAATATGATAATGAATTTCTTTGTTTTTACTCTCATCTACAAATAACACCTCTTTAATAAGATAAACTGCTGCCTCTAAATCACTCTTTTTGCCTACTAACATTTCCGGATAAATATGGCCTCCGGTATGAATTAACCGTGGTGTACCACCAACTGCTCTGATACAAGCTGCCATTAATATGGCATGATCATCACAATCACCTGAAAAATGAATTAGACTTTCAGTAGCATGAGCAATATATTCTTGTCCTTTGGGATCGTTGACGTAATTCCATCGATTTCTAATTTCTTTAAAAACAGCAAAACATTGTATCATTTTACGATGCTCGTGTTGTCCTTTTATATCTCTAAAATGCAAGGTTGTTGCGGTTAAGGCAAAATTTCGCACTTGAGGTTGATCATATTCTATTGCTTTAATAATTTGGTTTTTATTAGGAAAAGGAAGTAATTTGGATATAACAATATCTTGGGGGTTGGGGTCTTCAGACATTGAATAAATCATATAACCATAATCTTGAAAAACAGATTCAAATCCGTAACCACTAAAAATAGTTCCGTAGATTAAAATTAGTAAATAAGTTGCAAGACCTAATAAAATAATTGTTCTAATAAGTCTTAAAATAAGTTGAATTAGAACCAATAAAATAATTCCAATCAAAATTCTATCAAAATTAAAAAACCAGTTTGGATCTTTTAAGTTTTGATGCAGTATGATAAAAATTGGGATTGCAATGAGCACATTTAACACAAAAATAATAACATCATCCCAAGGTCTTTTTACTTGAAACTTTGTTTTAAGTTCGTCTATGTTAAATGTTCCAAATACTTTCATCTCACTAAAACGGCAAAATGCTAAAAGCTGTGCACTATTTCAGCAAAATTACTTTTTTTATTGATAATGTTTAGGTCCAAAAGTTGATTTTGAACTTTGTTTAACGTTGCTGTTGTTATGTTTTTTTGTGACCACCTGGTTTGATTTAACCATTGATTGATATCGTCTACTTTTTGGTTATATCGCTCTGATAGTGTACGATTAATACTAGGTATATTTTTGAATTCTTCTGTCGTTGCGTTAATGATTTCTAAAATTAATGCAATGGTTTGAGGATGTTTTTCTAGCATTTCATTACGAACAGCAATCACAAAGCAGGGCCATGGCGTAGGGCAGTCGGCAATTCTGCGGAATGTACCGTTGTCCACCAAGGGTTTGGTCATGAACTTTTCCCACATGAAATAGTTGGCTTTTCCGGCTGACAATGCTTCAACGGCTCCATCAATTGTATTCACGATTTCAAACTGCAAATCATTGGTTTTCCAACCTTGATTTTGAGCATTTACTATTGCCATCAAATGGGAGCCTGAACCCATTCGACTTATCGCAACTTTTGTGTTTTCTAAATCGGAAAGAGTTTTGTAATCAGACTTTGCATCTACATGAATTCCCCAAATGAGCGGACTTTCCACATACACTTGAACGATTTTTGATGGATTTCCGGCAATAATATCTTTCACAATTCCTTCGGAAAGAATTACCGCAATATCCGTTTCGCCATTACGAAGCATTTGACACATTTTTCCGGTTCCTTCGGGAACATCGGTCCATTGTAAATCGATACCCGCTTCTTCAAATTCACCATTTTCAAGGCACAAATGCCAAGGTAAGTTGAAATGTTCGGGAACGCCGGCTATTTTGATGGTTTTCATTTTTTTTAGTATTAAGATGGGAGTATTAAGTAGTAAGACAACGATATTAAGTGTTTTTAAAGACAAATGAACAAACTAATAACCGACAACAGACAACGTTTACAGTTTTTCCATCATCCACCACTTCCAAATCACACCCTCTGTATCCGGATAATTTTCTATAAAATTAAAGCCTACCTTATGTAAAACATGGTTGGATGCTCCGTTTTGAGCGTGTGCATAGGCGTGCATTTTATCAATGTTCATTTGGTTAAAACCATAATCTAACCAAGCGATGGATGCTTCGGTAGCATAACCTTTGTTCCAAAATTTTTCATTTAAACGGTAGCCGTAATCATAGAAATTGGTGTTACCATTCTCTACGTGGTCATTCACAAATTTTATCCCTGTCCAACCAATGAATTCACCTGTTTCTTTCAGAATCGTGGCAAAACGCCCAATTTTATTTGTAACATATTGTTTTTGCACCATTTCAATAATCTTGAGGGTTTCACTAATTTCCTGTATTGGACTTTGCCATAAATAGCGATGAACATTCGGATTGTTATCCATTTCAAACATGGCTTGGGCATCACTTAGTTCAAGCGGGCGAAGGAGAAGGCGATTGGTTTCAAGGATTAAATTCATATTCAAATTTTTGAAAACAGATTGATGAAATTTAAACAATTGTCACATTGACTTATTGGCATATTATCACTCCGCCAATTTATCCAACGCATATTCAATCAACGCATCCACGGCTTTATACGGATCTTCACTAAACGTTCCGTTTGCTCGGTTGGCAATTATTGCGTTTAAGGACAGGCATTGATGTCCTAATAGTTTTCCCAAACCATAAATAGCGGCGGTTTCCATTTCTAAATTGGTCATTTGAATGCCGTTGTAATTAAATGCATCCATTTTAGAATTTAGTTCTACATCTTGAATGTTCAATCGTAAAACACGTCCTTGCGGGCCATAAAATCCGCCTGCTGTTCCGGTGAAACCTTTCTTAATCCGGTTGCTTTCAAATTTTTTAATTAGTAAATTACTTCCTTTGATCACATACGGGCGACCTTTTCGCAAATCCCAATTGGTTTGATTGATAAAGGCTTCTTCAATGTCTTTTTCTGAAATAGCATCAATTAAATAGGAGCGAAGCATATTGTCTAATCCTAAACCATAAACGCTCATCACAAAACTATCTACCGGAATATCGGCTTGTAACGAACCCGATGTTCCAATTCGCACAATATTTAAAGAAGTCAATTTTTCCTTTATCGTTCTGGTTTTTAAATCGATGTTGACTAACGCATCCAATTCGTTCATCACAATATCAATGTTGTCCGGACCTATTCCGGTGGACATGACGGTGATGCGTTTGCCTTTATACATTCCGGTTTGTGTCTTGAATTCTCTTTTTTGTGTTGTAAATTCAATGGAATCAAAATGCTTAGTAATTTTTTCTACCCTATTTTGATCTCCCACAAAAATAATGTCATGAGCAATTTGTTCCGGCAATAAATTGATGTGGTAAACACTGCCGTCGGGGTTGAGTATGAGTTCAGATGATTGTATCATTTTTTCTTTAGTTTCAGGTTTCAGGTTTCAAGTTGGATGCTTCAAAATTTATTGAAAACCCAAAAACTGAGTAAACATTAACTTGAAACGTTAAACTTGAAACAAAAAATTATCCTCCTACACGTTTAGTTTTAAATCCTTTATCTTTTAAATATTGCATTATTTTGTCACGGTAATCACCTTGAATGATGATTTCGCCGTCTTTGAAACTGCCTCCGACCGCAAATTTACTTTTTATTTCTTTGGCTAAGATTTTAAAGTCTTCATCTTTTCCTTCATAGCCGGAAATAATGGTAGTAGGTTTGCCTTTTCGTTTTTCGTACTGGCAAATCATGGGTTCTTTTTGAACGTATAATTCATGAGGCGTTTCCTCAACTTGCTCCGGTTCGTTGGAAGGTTGATGGTCTGGGAAGAGTTTTTTGAGTTGTTCGTTTAGGTCCATTTTTTTCGAGTTGCTGAGATGCTGAGTTTCTGAGTTTCTGAGAAATTAAGCCGTAAAACTTAGGTACTCAGTAACTAATTAGCTCAGCCACTTTAAATCAAAAAAGACATCAAGCCAAAACTCAATGTCTTTCTTTTATGAGTTATTATTCATTACTTTTTTATCAATCCCAAATCAACCAAACGTTCATGCAAGAACTCTCCGGCTGAAATGTCTTCGTATAATTTTGGATTGTTTTCATCAATACAATCTTCCAAAACATCCAAACGCATATCACTCACCGGATGCATAAAGAATGGAATGGAATAACGAGAAGTTCCCCATAATTCTCTGGGCGGATTCACTACTTGATGAATGGTCGATTTTAATTTGTTGTTGGTGTGACGGGATAACATATCGCCTACATTAATCATCAATTCATCCGGTTCGGCCATGGCATCAATCCACTCACCATTGTGGTTTTGTACCTGTAATCCTTTGCCTTGAGCTCCCATCAATAAGGTAATCAAGTTGATGTCTCCATGAGCTGCTGCACGCACCGCATCTTTTGGTTCATCAGTAATAGGTGGATAATGAATCGGACGCAAAATACTGTTTCCGTCTTTGATGTAATTATCAAAATAGAATTCATCTAACCCTAAATACAAAGCTAAAGCTCTTAAAACATAAACACCTGTTTTTTCCAACATTTGGTAGGCTTCTTTACCTACTTCGTTAAATTTAGGTAATTCGGTAACTTCTACATTATCCGGATATTCTCCGGCATATTTTGACCCTTCACTAACATATTGACCAAAGTGCCAAAATTCTTTTAAATCACCGGCTGAACGACCTTTGGCGTGCTCTTTTCCGAAAGATACATAACCACGTTGCCCACCAATTCCGGGAATTTCATATTTGGACTTGGTTTCTACAGGTAGCGAAAAAAAGTTACGCACTTCACTGTACAATTCGTCTACTAAGCGGTCATCCAAAAAATGACCTTTGAGGGCTACAAACCCAATATCTGAGTAAGCTTTTCCGATTTCATTTACAAATTTTTGTTTGCGTACCGGGTCATCCGATAGGAAATCACGCAAGTCAACACTAGGAATTTTTTGCATACTAAATGATTATTTGTTAATAACTCAAAGTGAGTTGAATGCTTGTAAATACAAATGTAAATAAATATTTTAGATTGCAAAATTGAAAGTTATTAACAGTTACGAAATCGTTTTATAAAAAAGTATCACAAAAGAAGTTGAAATTGTTATTTTTTGTACTTTTGGAAGCGTTTTAAACACCCAAATTATGTTTTTCGATAGAAAAAATCTTTCCGACACTACACTGCTTGATTTATACATTCGCATATTAAAACCTCGTTTAATTGAAGAAAAAATGCTTATTCTGCTTCGGCAGGGTAAAATTTCCAAATGGTTTTCAGGCATTGGTCAAGAAGCCATTTCAGTAGGTATTACTTCCGCTTTAGAAAAAGATGAATACATCCTTCCGATGCACCGAAATTTAGGTGTTTTTACCACTCGTGATATTCCGCTAAAACGTTTATTTGCTCAATGGCAAGGTAAGAAAAGTGGCTTTACCAAAGGGCGTGACCGTTCGTTTCACTTTGGAACACAAGAATATAAGATAGTTGGTATGATTTCACATTTAGGACCTCAATTAGGGGTTGCAGATGGAATCGCGTTAGCTAACAAGCTTAGAAAGAATGGAAAAGTCACAGCGGTTTTTACCGGTGAAGGTGCTACAAGTGAAGGGGATTTTCACGAAGCTTTAAACATTGCAGCAGTATGGGAATTACCGGTTTTATTTGTGATTGAAAATAATGGTTATGGATTATCCACACCTACTAATGAGCAATACCGTTGTGCAAATTTAGCGGATAAAGGTATTGGATATGGTATGGAAAGTCATATTATAGATGGAAATAATATTTTGGAAGTATTTACCAAAGTTTCTGAATTGGTGACTTCCTTACGGGAGAATCCGAGACCTGTTTTATTGGAATTTTTGACCTTTAGAATGCGAGGACATGAAGAAGCGAGTGGAACCAAATATGTCCCACAAGACTTAATGGACGAATGGGCAAAAAAAGATCCGATTGATAATTACAGAGAATATTTAAAGGAAATAGGTTTGTTAACCAATGAATATGATGATGCTATTCGCACGGCTTTTAAGCAAGAAATGGAGGAACACATCCGATTGGTTTTTGAAGAACCGGATTTTACTGCTGATTTAAGTGAAGAATTAAATGATGTTTATAAGCCATATGATTTTGAAGAGTTTACACATTCTGATATAACTGAGAATATCCGTGTAATTGATGCTATTACACAAAGTTTGAAACAATCGATGGAACGTCACCCTAACTTGGTGATTATGGGTCAAGATATTGCCGAATATGGTGGAGCGTTCAAAGTAACGGATGGTTTTGTGAAATTGTTCGGGAAAGAACGTGTACGTAATACGCCGATTTGTGAAAGTGCTGTGGTATCTGCCGGAATGGGATTATCAATAAACGGACATAAAGCGATAGTAGAAATGCAGTTTGCGGATTTCGTTTCAACAGGGTTTAATCCCATTGTGAATTTATTAGCCAAACAACATTACCGTTGGAATGAAAAAGCCGATGTAGTAGTTCGAATGCCTTGTGGTGGCGGAACACAAGCCGGACCTTTTCACTCGCAAACCAATGAAGCGTGGTTTACGAAAACGCCTGGTTTAAAAGTAGTATATCCTGCATTTCCGTATGATGCAAAAGGATTATTAAACACTGCGATTAACGACCCAAATCCGGTGATGTATTTTGAACACAAACAATTGTATAGAAGTATTTACCAAGATGTTCCAACCGATTATTACACCATTCCGTTTGGAAAAGCAGCATTATTGAAAGAAGGTACTAAAGTAACTGTTATTTCCTTTGGTGCAGGTGTACATTGGGCATTGGATACGCTAATTAAACATCCTGAAATTAGTGCTGATTTGTTGGATTTACGTACGCTACTACCATTAGATACTGAGGCCATATTTAAGTCTGTAAAGAAAACCAATAAATGCATCATTCTTCATGAAGATACTTTATTTGGTGGAATTGCCAGTGATATATCTGCGATGATTATGGAAAATTGTTTTGAATATTTGGATGGACCGGTTCGACGAGTAGGGAGTTTAGAATCGCCAATTCCTTTTGTGAAAGCATTGGAAGAACAATATTTACCGAAAGAGCGATTTGAAAAAGAGTTGTTGGATTTGATGGCGTATTAGTTATCGGTTGTCTGTTGTCGGTTTTCTGGTTTAGGATATATTCGTGTTTTTAAATCGTAAAAAATGAGGTTGACTTCCTTGGTGTTAATAGTAGCTTTCTTTTGGAGTTGTAACCAAAAAACTTCTTTAGCAACAAAGATTGGCATCTTGCCGTATGCTAATTTTCCAAGAGCTAAAGCAGATACTATCGCTGAAATTATTCATAAATTTTATGGAGTAGAAACGGTTGTACTACCAAATAAACCACATGTCAATTCAACCTTTACTAAAGTAAAATCGCCACGCTACAGAGCTGATAAAATTATAAAACTTCAAAAGAAAGAACTTGCCGATTCATTAGATTACATCATTGGTTTGACCGAAAAAGACATTTCCACAACCAAAAAAGAAAACGGAAAAATAAAAGAACCTATTCTCAAATACCAAGACTGGGGAATTATGGGATTAGCATACTGTCCGGGAAAGAGTTGTATAATTTCTACTTTTCGTATTCAACATAATAACAAAGCAATTCATTTTTCCAGGTTAAAGAAAGTTGCCGTACATGAATTTGGACATAATTTAGGTTTGCCACATTGTCCGGATAAACAATGTGTTATGACCGATGTGGTTGAAAGTGTGGTTACAATTGATAATGCTCGCCTTAAACTGTGTTCGGGTTGTCAAAGTAAATTGAATTGAGTATTTTTAGGTCGCTACAAGGCAATGCAAACAAAAATAATTCATATTCACTATTATCAATCGCTGGTTGGAGAGCTTATCATGGGCGACTTCAACAACCAACTGTGTTTATGTGATTGGAGATACCGTAAAATGCGTAAGGAAATTGACAATCGCATTTTAAAAGGTTTACAAGCTGAATTTGTAAATAAAAAAACACCTTTACTCATTGAAACACAAAACCAATTAGAAAATTATTTTGATAAAAAAAGTACAACTTTTGATTTACCGTTATTGTTAGTGGGAACCGATTTTCAACAATCTGTTTGGAGAGCATTGCAACAAGTGGATTATGGAAAAACACAAACCTATTTGGGTTTGTCTAAGCAATTAAAAAATCCCAAAGCGATAAGGGCTGTGGCTTCAGCCAATGGAGCCAATGCTCTGTCAATAATTATTCCTTGTCACCGGATTATCGGTAGTAATCAAGAGTTAGTAGGGTATGCCGGTGGTTTAGCAACTAAAAAGAAACTATTGTTTTTAGAACAAGGAGGTCAATTGGAGTTGTTTTAGGTTTAACTAGTGAATGATTCACTTAAATCATTTTTAATAAAAAAAGCCTCCGAATATTCGGAGGCTTTACTTTATTCAGCTTAGTGTAGTAGAACGTTAGTTCTCTAGGACTTTGCTTTATTGTTTTACTACACGTACAGTTCTTGTTTCATTACCTTGTGTTACAACCAAGTTGTAAACACCTGAAGGGTAACCCTCTCCGAATTGGTAGTTAGTGACATCTTGTGCTTTCACTTCTTTCACTTCTAAAAGTGTATGTAAATTGGCCGCAAAAAGTATTGGATAAATATGAAAAATGGCAAAATAAAAATACCGTAAATCTTTCTAAAAAAGAAAAAAATATAGTTGTATCGCTAGATGGTTCGGGTGATTTTACTTCAATCCAAGAAGCAATTAATAACACAAAAGCATTTCCGTATGAAGAAATAACTATATTCATAAAAAACGGAAAATATAACGAGAAAATAAATATCCATCAATGGAATTCAAACCTTTCTCTTGTTGGTGAAAACAGAGAAAAAACAATTATAAGTTTTGATGATTATTTTGATAAAATGAAAAAGGGGAGGAACAGCACATTTTACACCTATACTTTACAAATTCAAGGTGATGACGTAAAAATAAAAAATCTTACCATTGAAAACACTTCCGGTGAAGTTGGTCAAGCAGTAGCATTATCTGTTACATCCAATCGTGTAATTATCGCTAATTGTACTATTTTAGGGAATCAAGATACCTTGTATGCCTCCGGTACCGGAAAACAATTCTATACTAATTGCTATATTGAAGGTACAACCGATTTTATTTTTGGAAGTGCTACTGCAGTGTTTGATTCTTGTCGAATTCACAGCAAAAAAAATTCATATATCACAGCTGCTTCTACACCTGAAAAAGCACAATACGGATTTGTTTTTAAAGATTGTAACTTAACATCTAATCAAAACATAACAAAAGTTTATTTAGGAAGACCTTGGCGAATTTATGCTAAGACCGTCTTTATCAATTGTAAATTAGGAAACCATATTTTACCGGAAGGTTGGCACAATTGGTCTAAACCGGAAGCTGAAAAAACATCATTTTATGCCGAATACAATAATAATGGAGTAGAAGCAAATGAAAAGTCAAGAGTGAAATGGTCGCATCAATTATCCAAAAAACAATCTAAAAAATATACATTAAAAAACATTTTATATGATGATTCAACAAATCCATTTTGGTATGAAAAAATATAAATTTCTTTTCATTATTACTATTCTATTGATTGGCTGTAAAAGTTCAAAAACCGACGAAATTACTGATAATAAATTAACTATTCATTTGATTGGAGATTCTACAATGGCCAACAAAAAGAACCCGGATAAAAACCCTGAACGAGGGTGGGGACAATTGTTACCACAATTTTTTAATGACAACGTAGTTATTAAAAATCACGCAGTAAATGGGAGAAGCACCAAAAGTTTCAGGGAATTAGGTCATTGGCAGCCTGTTCTGGATTCGATGCAACCCGGCAATTATGTCTTCATTCAATTTGGACATAATGATGGTAAGGAAACAGATCCAGTAAGATATACCAATCCTCAAACGGCATATCGCTATAATCTAATTCGTTACATTGAAGAAACTAGAGCCAAGGGAGCCATTCCGATTTTGTTTTCATCCATTGCAAGAAGAAAATTCAATGCTGAGGGTGTGTTATTGGATTCGCACGGAAATTATACTTTGCAAGCCCGTTTAGTGGCACAAGAAATGAATGTGCCTTTTATTGACATGCAATACCTCACGGAACAAATGGAAATATCGTTCGGTATGGAAGAATCAAAAAAATTACACCTTCATTTTGCTGCCGGGGAAAATGAATATTTTCCGGACGGAATTACAGACAACACCCATTTGTCTGTATTGGGAGCATCTGAAATTTGTAAACTTTTTGCAACAGAATTACGAAAACAAAATTTAGCTCTCGCAAAATATCTAAATTAGTTTAGTAAAAGCCTTTTCTTCAATTTTAAAAAAACCAAAGCTGTAATAAAAGCATCTCCTGAAGCAGTGTGCCGTTCGCTTTTTTCAACTTTTAAATTTTTACACAATTCATCAAGTGAAGAGTGTTGATCTTCTTGTAACCCTTTGTACTTTTGATACATGGCATCAGTATCCATACTTTCATTTTTAAGTTTTCCAACTTCTAATCGTTTTAGGGCTTGATTAATCATTTCAATATCAAAACTAACGTTATGACCAACCAAAGTAGCGTTTTTAACGAATTCTAAAAACCGAATAATAGCTTCAGCTTCTACAATTTTTTCTTCTTTACCTTCTTTTAAAATACCGTGTATATGAACTGTCTCGGGTTTATATAGCTCTTGTTTTAAATAAAGTTCAAGCGAATCATTAACTAAAATACTATTATCAACAACTGCAACAGCACCAATTGACAATATAACATCTCTACGATAATCTAAACCGGTCGTTTCACAATCAAAAACCACATAGCGATTCTGTTTTAAATTGTTAGAATGATTTTCGAAACTTTCAAGATAATGAGTCCAAAACTTCGGATAATCTTTACTTCCTTTTTTTAACCAATCAAATACTATCATAAATTACGTAAAATAGGTGAGTTGAAAACGATTTTTAATAGCATCCTGAATAGCACGAATAGGCTGAAAAGAATTTTTAAGTTTTACTTTATCTGATTTAGACAACTCGTTTAAATTCAGATACCTACCATTATTATCATTCATTAATCCTTCTGTTGTTCGAAAAAAAGAAAGTGTAGCAAAAGCCTCAGCACAACTTTCAAATAATTCTTCATTTTGCGGTTCAACTTCTGCTAATTTTTTATATCGGTGATACGTGTTATTTATCCCTCTTATGTTCTGACTTAACAATAATAAACGAGCCGCATCTACCAATGGCATAATGGCTCTGCTTTTAATATCAAAGGTATCTTTATGTTCGCCGTCATCTTCAACTAAAAATTGTCTGAAAAAGCCCAATGGTGGTGGATTCTTTAATGCATCCGTACCTAGATAGGCAAAAAACAATTGATTATTCTGTAAATTGGCAAAAATGTTTTCCGTAATTGAATCGACTAAATTTTCATCACCAACGATAAAATCATAATCAAAAAAAATTGAACACATTAAAATTCCATTTTCCCCCGGTTTATTAATCCATGAATTATATTGTTTGTTCCAATCCGTAACAGACTTACACCACATTGGGTTGCTTGCCATCATTTCTGCCGGACAAAATTCGTAACCGATTTTATTTAATGTTTTGGTTACTTTTTCAGCTAATTCAAGAAAATATTTTTTTACATCATTATAGTGTTCTTCTTCAACATCTTCAAAAACCAAAGCATTATCTTGATCGGTCATTAATAATTGTTCCTTACGACCTTGACTTCCAATATTTAGCCAAGCAAATCGAGTAGGGGGGGCTTCATCCATTTTTTCAATAGCTAACTCTACCGCTCTTTTGGTGATGGTATTATTAATTTCTCCTACAAGGGAAGAAATATGTTGAATGGGGATATTTTTATCCAAAGAATTTTGTATCAAATCATTTAACTTTTCTCGAACTAATTTTAGTTCTTTTGACCGTGTAGCTCGTTTGGTTTGTTTCAATAAAACCCCGGGATTATTTGCTTGTGCAACAACTACATCATGTTCAGAAATAACACCAATTATAGTCGACTTGTTTGTTCCATCCTCTGTCACACACAAATGACCAACATTATGCTTTAACATCATCATTTGTGTTTCTGCAATCGAAATGTTTTCTGCTACCGTAACAACAGGAGCAGACATAATCTGCTCTGCTGAAATATCTATTGGAAAAAGACCTGTGGCTATTTTGGAACGTAAATCTTTATCTGTAATAATTCCTACAGGCAAATTATTATCTTGAATAATTACACTTCCAATTTTATGTTGCGTCATTATTGTAGCAACAAGCTTAATGCTATCTTTTCTAGAGACTGTAATTGGATTTTTGGTATAGGCAATAGGCTGAAAATATTGTATTTCAGAACTTTGCTCTGAGTAAATCACATTTTCAGAAATCAATTTACCTTTATGTTCTTTATCATAAGGGTTCCTGGTATTAGAAGCAAAACTTTCTAAAATAAAATTTAAAACATCAACATTTTGACTAACGTATTGTTTAAAAACTTCTATTGGGATTGCATATAACAGACTTTCTTCACGTGCTTTTGCCGTCATTAAATAATTATCTTTAGCAAAAAAAGGACGAAGACCCAAAATGTCTCCTTCATCACACTTATCGATTAAAACATCCTCCGTATCCGAGGTAACAGAGAGACCAATTGCACCTTCCTTAACAACATAAAAAAAAGGATGAGTAGCATCTCCTATTTTAAACAAAACATTATTTTTTTCAATATGTAATACTTGTATTTCATTTGATATTGTGAGTAATTCGGCATAGGAAAGACTTGAAAAAGGAGGAAATTTTTTTAAAAAATCCGCAATTCGTTCAGCAATTGAGTTTTTCATGGCTTTATCAATTAAAATATAAATTTACATAAATTCTATTTTATTAACTTTAGTTTTTGTATTTCATTTTATATTATTTTCATCTAAATCAATAGAGAAGAACAGAATGGATAGAAAAATTGATACTCCAAAATTTTTTACATTTCTATTTTACATAATATAAATTATAGTTTATTAAGTATCAATAGTGATGATTACAACATCAAAGAAAAGATAATATACAACAAGTTAAATTTCATTGTAAAAAAATCTTAAGTAGTTGATTTTAAATAGCTATAAAATTAAAAGAATTCTAAAAACAGCTAATAAAACCTACATAAAATTTTGTTAAATTTAAAAACTAATCTTACATAAATTTAATATTAATGCATTTCATCGATTTTTTGTGTAATTTTTTAACGTATTTTATCGATAAAAATTTACATTTCATCTATATTTGAGCCGTTATACAATGAGCCACAACATTGTAAGTAAAAAATAAAAAACTAAAAAAACGTTTAATCCGCTAACCCAAATTTAGCACAAACTGACCTACTACTATGAGAAAAGTATTTACCTTTTTTGGTGCTCTTCTATTTATTTATGGAGGTGCACAGACAACTACAGTAACTTATACTGCATCGAGTGCCAACTTTCCGAATCCTGAACGAGGATTTTATAAGTACAGTGATACTGAATCATCATCTACAAGTGGTTATAATCTATTAAATCAATCTTCATTAACCAATTACCGTGTTAACCAGAATATTACCCTAGTTTTTAGGTATTTCTATTTGAATGATTTTGTTAATTCTTCTATTCCGCAATCCTATTTAAATAATATGCAAACGGATTTTAACAGAATTCGAAATGCAGGTTTAAAAAGTGTTATTCGATTTGCGTATTCTGACGATTACGGTGATGATGTTGTTTTAGATGCTACAAAAACGAGAATGTTGGAGCATATCAATCAAATAAAGCCTTTACTAATTGCTAATGCCGATGTAATTGCCGTAATGCAAGCCGGATTTATTGGAGCTTGGGGTGAATGGTATTATACAGACCAAGCCGAATTTGGCGGTTGGGGTTATAACGAAACCAATTTAACTTCTTCAAATTATGCCCATCGTAAGAATATTACAGACGCTATATTAGATGCCCTCCCAAACACAAGAGCCGTACAAATTCGCTATCCAAAGATGAAGCAACAAATGTACAATACTCCTGCTCCATTACCACCAAGTCAAGCCTACACAAATACAAATTTAGCTAGAATTGGTCATCACAATGATTGTTTTTTGTCTAGTAATACAGATGTAGGAACGTATTCTAATGTAAATACAGAATACCCTTATTTAGATCAAGAAACTCAGTTTTTACCAATGGGTGGAGAAACATGTGCAGTTTTTGAATCCAGAACAAATTGCACCACTGCTCAATTTGAAATGGCTAAATTCCATTGGTCCTACCTTAATTTAGATTATCATCCAAGTGTAATTAACGGTTGGCAAACCGGAGATTGTTATCAAGATATTCAAAAAAACCTTGGGTACCGTTTTGAATTAACCAGTGCCCAATTACCAAATAGCATTACATTGGATAATCAATTATCCATTACGCTTAATATTAATAATGTTGGTTATGCCGCACCGTTTAATGAACGATATGCTTATATCGTATTAAAAAATGTTGTTACTAATGATGTCTTTCCTATTATGTTAGATTCTGATCCAAGACTATGGCATGACGAAATTACAATTACTGAAAATTTAACGTTACCGGATGGAATCATCCCAGGAAATTATGATATGTATTTGCATCTTCCTGATGCCTATGAATCATTAGCAAACAGACCGGAGTATGCCATTCGATTTGCTAACAATAATGTTTGGGAAGCTTCAACCGGATACAATAGATTAAACCACCAAGTTGAAATTACTGAAACACTTGGTATTGCCGATAGTAATCGTTTGAAAGTAATCTTACATCCCGTTCCTGCTGACAATGAGTTAATTGTTGAATTTGATGTTACTGCTGATTATAACTTTGCTGTGTACAATTCTTTAGGCCAGCAAATGAAATTAAATGCAACACAAAACGGAAACAAAGTACGTTTTGATACTCAAACATTAACCAATGGTGTATACTTCATTCAATTTAACAATGGAGAAACCAATGATTCAAGAAGATTTATTGTAAAACACTAAAACAAATCAATGTTTTTAGTTGAATGATGAAGTACAAATTAATGTACTTCATCATTTTTTATTTTGTTCGGTACTTTTCTCTAAAACTGTGCTTTAATCCAAATTGAATGGTGTTAGAATAGAACTTATCCTGGTTAAAAAGTTCAAAACTAGCCATTAAAGCAGTGTAATTAAATAATCGATAAGACAAAGAGCCTGAAAATCGCTGAAAGACTTCTGCATAATCATCAAAAAAATAGGCAGCTTCTACTTTTGCTTTAAAATCATTTGCATCCAGACCATAGCTGTAGCTGAGTCCGCCTCCACCAAACAATCGCTTATCCAACATCCAATAAGGATATCCATCACTTAAATCGGTAGAACCTTTTTGAATTGAGGATTCTAAAAAAGGAATAAGTTTTGATTTCTTTTCTTCCCCATCATCCCAACCAACTCGTAGTGTAGCCGAAATATCAATATTATTATCCGTGATAAAATCAGTATTGGTTTTACTCTTTGTATAGTAATTTGATTCAATTGACAACGAAGCATTGATTTTTTTCATAAAATAAACACTTTGGTAAAGAGATGATTGAACATGATAAATTTCTTTAGCGTGCCCCGGTGCTGTTTGCACCGGAAATACATTTACTTGTGCAGAGCTAAAGTTTTTCTTGAAAGTTTTGCTTATTCCAGCTCCAAATTGGAAATACGTTCGCTGATAATTGTCCATTTCAAGTCGTAATCGCGACCAATATTGATATTTATCAAAGGAAAAAGGATTTTTATATTGGTATTCAATCCCATAAACTCGTGTAAACCTATTGTCATCTGAAATAATCAATTGCTCATTATCTGCTCTACTTTGTGGGCGAATATCGGTTATAATAGTATCTACCGTAGAACGAATCAAAGGAAAAAATTCAGAATAGGTACCGGCTAAACGATGAAGATTTTTTTTCTTATCATAAAAGTTATACGAATGTCTTGTCATTAATGAAGCCATTCTATCTCTGTTTGTTTGAATTTCATTCTCAGACTCTATAAAATTACCATATTTTAAACGGTTTGTTTTGGTAACAGCCATTTTAACATTATCTAAAAACAATTCCGGATAATTGGCTAATAAATCTTGCTGTAAAAAGTCATCTTGATACACCACATCTGCGTTTAATGATTTTCTGAGCGATTCCTTTTCTTTAGATTCTGGAAGTTCACTGGCTAAAACCCAAGCCTCCTTAAATTTACCCATATCATGATAATAATTGGCCATTAAGGCTTTTGTCTTATAATCATCCGGATTTTTAGCTATGTGATTATTATATTCGTTAATTAAACTGTCGTATTGTTTTAATTGAAACAGCCATTCCATTTTGTTAGCAATATCAATTTCTGTACTGTAAAAAGACCAATCATAGGCTTTTTGGTAATTTTTTTCATTCGCATAAAGCCATGTAATATTAGTAGCCAATGCTCTGTAATCTTCAGAGGGTTCAATTTTTTCTAATTCAACCAATGCTGTTTGTGGTTCATACCATAATAAATGTTGCAAGTAATTAAACATGCTTTCCTTTCCTGTATCAACACCTAAAAGAGCAATTAATGCTTGCTTAATTTTTTCCTTGTTTTCAGGTGTATTAAAATTGGCAACATAACTATTCAGCAAATCTTTATCTCTAGGATTTACCAATAATTGAGCATTTATCCACTTTTCCATAGCTAAATCATTTGGATAACCAATTAATTTATCTAATTCTTGCGAATACATTACATTTTCTTTTGTTGGGTATTTAGAGCAGTGTTTCTCGAGCATTATCCAGACTTCATCTCCCCTATTTTCCCACGACATGTATTCGGCATATTTACTCCAAGTAGGATAATCAATAGTTGATTCAGAAAGCATTCGCTGTTTTAAGGCTGCTTTTTCCAATCGAATTTGTTCTTCATAATCTTCAGAAACATCATCACCTTTTTCAAACTCTTGAACTTTTGCGATATAAGTATAATAGTCGTTTTTAACTTTACTGTAAATAAAGTCTAATTCTTTATCACGGTATTCTCTATAATCTTTGATTTTAATTGAAGGCTCATTGGTATATACTGAATACAAAAAACCGTCGAGGTATTTTGTTTTGGAATAGATTACGGCAATTGATTTTAGTTGAAGTTCTATATTTTCTGCATTTTCTGTTGTTCCATATAAAAACCAATATTGACTGTTAGAGGTTGAGTTTTCTGGTTTTAATTCTTCAACAATGTATTTTCCGTTATAGGTCTTGTGATTAAATTTAGAAGCCCTCCAATCCAATGCAATAAAACCTCCCTCACCGGCATTTAAAAATCTAGATTGAGGAAATGCAGTGGTAAATTCTTTCAAATAGTTATCAAACTGTGCTAATAACCCCCCTTGTTTTCCTTTTGTTTTTCGCCAGCCTAATCCTTTAGGATTTCGTAATTCAAATTCACCGGCACTTTTGTTAAAAGGACTCGGAATTTGATATACATCATCCGGATGAACAAAATGATTCCAAATTCCCGTGTATAAATACAATGATTGAATGTTGTATTTAGAATTGTCATCAATCTCAAATCCACTGGAGATTCGTGGATAATCGAACATATCGTGGTGATACGGATCAAAATCAAACTCTCTGTTTCCACCATCATACGTTTCTCCTAGATACAAACTACACATAAAACTAATGGAGGGTAGTCCTTCTTTTAACCTTTTCAGCCCCATTTGGTCAATGTAATTTGAAGGAGGAACATAAGAAATAGGTAAATCACCAAAACTACTTACTTTCCATTTTTTTTGAACACCTTCTAATGCAGTTACAATGAACTCCTGCTTTTTCCAATCTCTTTTTACCAACGAAACATGATTATAACCATGAAAACCTAATTCATGCCCGGTTTTCATACAATCTCGCATCAACCAGCTGCTAATGGGTTCTACTCTACCTCCGCTTGAAATTTTTTTGGCATCCCATTGCGAAAATAAAAATGGAGGATCTGTTTTTACATTATAATCAAATGCAGGAACGGCAGTATAACTTATTTGATATTTTTTTGCCAATGATTTCATATCCGGCCACCATACATTCTTTACGTAATCAGAAATAGATAAATTCATTTCCGATTTGATAGGCTCCATTTTTGTATCGTATAAAGGCGATGGAAAATCATCTAAAAAAATTGTATTTGTATTTGCAATCGGGTATGGAATTCCTTCCAAGCCCATCATCATTCCAGAAAACAAAATTCCTCTGTCCATTTTTTCAAACTCAAAGGTCGAGTTTAAGTTAATCACTCTCCCCTCACCTATTTTGCTTTCTAAAATGGCCGGAAAAGATTGGTTATTGATGGATGTTGCGTATACTTTTATTTTTGAGTAATCAAAATTAACCCCACTCATACCAAAATGAGCAATTGCTTTTCTGGTAGAAGTACCAGCTAGAGTTGGAATGAAATTTTCTTTAAAACTAATTCCCAATGAAGTTACATCGGTTGCATATTCTGAATTGGGTTTCATCCCTATCATAAATCCAAATCGTTTGTCTTCACAAGCATAAGGTAAGTATAATGTTCCGCCATCGGAAACAAATTTTAAAATCTTTGTAACCGAAGCATCATTTAATTTTTTTGTTTCTAAAACACACAAAACACGCGTAGAAGCGGCTATTTCCAAATTAGCATTCCACGCTTTGAGATTAATATTTTTGAACGGTATTTTAGTGTAATTACATAACTTCTTAAGGTGATTACTGTATTTAACACTCATTGGATTTTCAAAATCCACAACATACTCAACCAAAGGCGGAAGGTTTAAATCGGCATCCGAATAATGCTTTAACAAGCCGTTTTTTCCAGCTTGATCTTTTGAAAATAAATCAATATTATTAGGATTCATTATAGCATCGAAGTCGGCACAGCTTGATAATAGCAGTACAACTACCAAAAGGCTATGCATGACTAGTCGATTAAAGTTTGCACGGGTTTTCATACTCAATAGATTAGGTCATCAATCTTACTTGACTTGGGTTCATTTACAATTTCATACACATTTACATAGGGGCTTTCATAATACAAAGAAACTTCTCTTCCTCGTTTTTCGAGCGTTTTAATATGTTCTTTTAGTAAAGGCTCTAATTGATTTTGGTCTGCAAATTGATTTGCTTTTTCTGAATTATCATGGTACACAAAAACAAGAATACTTTTTGGAATAACATATTGCGGATTTTCAATAAAAAATTTAGGTTTTTTTCTGTTGCGATGGTAAATAGAATCACTTTCTAAGTAACCAAACAAAAAATCTTCGTAGTTGATAAAAAAGTGTTTGTTGATACTCATTGTTTGTGCAACATTATCATTAACTACAGCATAACTGTGCGGAAAAAATTCGTGTAAAATTTTATCATAAGCATCTAAAACCATTCGAGGTGTTTTATCAGACGTTTTAATATTGTTTAGCGGTGTTATTTGAGTAAATACAATTCCCCCTAAAGCAAATACAGCCATTCCAACAGCAAGAGGTATTTTAAAGCGAAGCAAACCTTTGTATAAGGGAAATAACAATCTGAGTAAAACAGCAACCGATATTCCGAAACAAATAGGAACAAAAACAGCTAAGGCCAAACGAAGTAAATCGGAATCAATCCATTCTATTTGAATAAAATTAAATGCAACCAACACATTAAAGTATAACATAAAAACAAGTGATGGTTTCCATAGCTCTTTTTTATACCAAATTAAAAAGGGTAAAATAACAATGCTAAACAAAGAACCATATTGATAATACTGTAACAACTCATCAAAAGGCACAATCAAATTGGGCATATAAGTAAAAGAAGAAACAGAAATTAAACTGGATTGTAAAAAGATTAAAAAATCATTTTGATAGTATAAACACATCCAATAATAAAGAGACAACACAAATGTTACACCAAGAATATAGGAGACAAAAGCAATCCACCTAAAACTTATATCACTTTTAGATACAAATACTAATGCCAAAATAAAAAAGGGCGGCATAAGAATTAATAAAGTAAACAAATCAATCAAACCGATAGCAAAAAAACAAATGATTAATGTAATGAAGAAATTTGTCTTTTTATAATTGATTACATCAGGTTTTAAAATGTATACCATTGCCGGTATAGCAAAAGTTAACCCCATCAATACAGGTTCATTCTGTAAAAGATAGTGGATTTCAATAGGTGAAAAAGTATATAAAAAAACGTAAGCCACAAAAGCAATTAATGGAGCTAAAATTCGTGACGCTGTAATTTTACGAATGGTCCAAAAAACAATAATACTTAGCAAAATATCCTCTAAAATAGCTAAACTTTGCAAGCCTACTTCAGGGCTAATATCAACTAATTTTGAGTATAAATTACTAATAGCCAATTCACCTTCAGCAGAAACTGTACCGTTGAACCAAGCGTTTTCATCAAATAAAATAACTTTATTTAAATTTGAAATCCATAAATCAGAAAGCAAATATGTATCATAGACATAAAAATAATACCGTCCGATAAAAGCAACTACAATTAGAACCAACGTTGCATAAAATATAAAAACGCGGTCATCTTTTATTTTTTTAGGTCTCTCCAAACGAATAAGTTCGCGTATGGGTTTTCGGTTTTCATTATCTTTTAAAAATTCGAAAAAACGAGCTTTAGAAACTTCTTTAAAATAGCGAATTGGATTTTTGACATTTTTAATTCCCACCACATCAACTAACATGATAAACAGCATGATTAACACAAAATTAATTAAGCTGTAAATACTAAGTTGAATTAAACTAAAAACGACTATCAAAGATATACTCCCATACTTAAACCACTCATTTACAATAAACTGAATTAGATTATGACTATATTCTCGTTTAACTAATTTGTTGTTGCAGTAATACAAAAACATCAGCAAGAAAACGAGCCTAATGAAACCTACTAATATGGAACTAGATAAAATCATCGTTTATTTGTTGAAATTAGGTATAGATTGCAAATCTATTTTACCAATGAAATAGTTAAATTTAGTTGGCTCAATGCGTTTCACAATTTGGTCATATAGTTGCTTGCTATCTGCATATTCAATCAATATTACCGGAATTTTATATTTCACAGTAATCTCTTTAATCCTTTTTAATCGCTGATTAAAATCACCGTTTTCTCTTAGTTTGTAGATTTTATCTTGAAAAGTATAGTCTGACGCGACAGATTCGAATAAAACAGATTGAATAAAATCTTTGGTATCCGGAATTAATTCTAATCCCGAATTTTGTACTAAAACATGATTTGGATACTCGGTTTTAATTCTCTTAATTAAATTAACTAACTCCTTTCGCTGATTAAATTGAGGTCCAAAAGATGAAAAATTGTCAATATTATCTAAAAACAGTCCATCAAAACCTTTCTCTAACACTTTTTTAATCAACGATACAAGCACCACAGCTGTGGATTGATCCTTTAAATTCAAATAATAACTGTCCCAATTATTATTTTTGCCTAAAACTCTGTTCTTTAGTAACTTATAATGAATTGCATTACTATTCACTTCACCTAAGCTAATATAGGCTAGTACTTTCTTATTATGTTTTTTTATTTGATTAATATCTGCTGCTTTAAAATTTTTTTCCTCAAGAATAACATAATTATAGCCTTTAATTTTAGCAGAATCTAGTTTACCATAGCATATTAAAACAGTATTTTTATTTACCGTATTACTGAACACTTGTGTAGTTAACAAGGAGGGCAAAAGCCAAAAAAACAAATTAAAACGACGCATAATAATGATAATCAAGTTTTTTGAAAAAACGAAAAATATGTTTTAAAGTATAAAACATAAAAAACAATGCTCCCACTAACATGCCCACAACACTATACTCAAAACTCACAAAGCGACTAAGAACAAAACCAATTGAAAGATTAATAACAACAGCATAGATAATTCCTTTTAAAGGTTGCTCTGTTTGTCCTAAAGTGAATAGGTATAAAGTGTTAAGCATTCCCCATGCTAAAAAGAAATACCCAATTCCACCAAACAAGGTGACGTTTACACTCAACTCTTCTAAATCTTCATGAAATTGACCTTTGTAACCCCATGAAGCAAAAATTAATTGATAAATAACCACAAAAATTACTGCTGCGGTTATTAATAAAATAATGATATTTTGCCAATATAATTTGTGTAGTTCTTTGTTAAAAAGTTTAGAATTTTCAAATTGAACTAATTTTTGGGTTATATCCAGAAATCTGGTAAAAGAAGCAATACTAAACTCTAAAACTCCTGAAAGTAACAAGAATACTAAAATTGCCATATCCATGCCTAATTCATAATCTTTTTCAAAATAAACAATAAAAGGAAGTTGTCCATCTACACTAGTGGACCAAGCTAATATTCTGTCTATAAAAATAAAAAGATAAATAAAAATTCCGTATAAAAAGTAACGGTGGTTTTGATAAATAAAAACCGAAGTTTTAATATTTAAATCGGCTCTTGGTGGATTTTTCTTTAACAACCCTTTAAAGAAAAAATGCATATATAATCTTGCCGAAATAATTGCAGCACAGATTCCAAACCAGTGTGTATAATAAATCAATAACGATGAATATTTATTCAAAACAACGGTTACAGAAGTACCTATGATAACCGCAACGGTAATCATCCAACGTTGTCTGATAGTGTGTAAAGGTGCTAAAATCAGTAGTACTAAGCCAATCAAAAAAGCATATACAAAAACAATAAACAATACTTTGAAAGGATAAATATGAACAAATGAATTGACAAAAAGTATAATTGCAAAAACAATGAAGAGTGTTTTAATGCCTAATTTTAGGAGATAGTCAATCGTTTTTTTTGTCATGGAATAGTCATGGTAATTCCAATAAAAAGTTGCTTGTCTACCAATTACCTGTACAAAACCACCAGTGGAAACGATACCAATAATTACCCCTAATACAACCGCTGTAGATTGCAAATGATTAAAATGAACATGTGTCCACAACGAATAACCAAAAACAACGATGGCTGCAATTTGAAGAAAAACTGGAAGTAAATGAAAGATTCCTAACGGGTAATATTGTGCAAAAATTTTAGCTTTAACCGCCAAGTAGTCCGAAAGCTGAATAGTTTCCGGGTTAGTTGCAATATATTCGCGTTGTTTAGCATTTAAACTTTCTTTATGCTCCAAAGACGTAGTCAGTTGTCTGTAAACATAATTTGCTAAATCTTGAATATCAGAAACCCCATAATCAGCTTCTGTATCAATATCTCTAATGCCAAAAGATTCAATAGTGGCAGCAACAACTCTGCTACTTACCGGTTTACCTATCTTATCTTTAACATTATCAATTAATATTTTAATATTTTCACTATGCTTTTCCATTTTGCATTAGTAGAACACATACATTCTATTTTGGTTAGGTTTGGGTTTAGGCGTAAATTTGGGTGGGTTTTTTTTTTAAGAAGCTTTTACTGTTTCTATTTCATCTAAGGATTGGATTAAAATTGGCATTTGTACTTCTTTAACTTCACGTGTAACAACTCTTTCATAAACCTCTTCATAAGCAGTGATAAATTTTCCGATAGTAAAGTTATCAATTACTTTTTTTCTGGCGTTTATTCCCATTTGTTCTCTTAATTCTTTATTATTAAGTAACTCTACTACTCTATTTCCGATATCTTCCGCATCTTTTGGTTTACAAATATATCCGCAAGATTGGTCTAACGCTTCGGTAACACCTCCAACATCTGTGGCCACAACCGGTATTCCACAACTCATTGATTCCAAGACTGTATAAGGAAAACCTTCAGAAATTGAAGTTAATATTGATATATCACCTTCACAAAACAATTCGCTTGGTTTGTCATGATAACCGGCTAGTTTGAAGTTTTCCCTTAAACCTAATTCTTCTATCAAACTTTCGCATTCTGCCGTATATTCCGGCACAGCATTATTGTCACCATAAACCAAATATTGAACATTAGGTATTTGACGTTTTGCTACTGCACATGATTTTATCATTGTAATAATATCTTTCAAATCAAAAATACGAGCAGCGGCAACTACTGTTGGAATATCTTTTAAATGCTCAGGTTTCGATTTCGGTTTAAACACGTTATGGTCAATTCCGTTATAGATGATTTCAATTTTTTCAGGATCTGCACCATACATCTTCTCCCACTTGATGTTAAATTTATTCACAGACAAAATTTTGTCTGCTTTATAGTAAACTAATTCAGTAACACATTCTGAAAATTTAATTAACATTTTCTTTAAGAAAAAAGAATACTCAGAAGAATTAATTGCCAATAAACGCTCACGAATAAACACACCATGCTCAGTAACGACCATAGGTGTACCGTATTTATATTTTAAAACCAAAGCCGGAATTACAGGAAAACCTGATAAAGTTAGATGAGAAACATCAACTCTGGGCACATCAACGGAAAGCGGAATTAAAAAACGATAAATCCAACGCATTCCCGATGTTAAATCAAACAAGGACACCTTTTCGTTTTCTTCTTCAGTATTTAAATCAGAAACCATGTAACAGAATGTCTTCCAAACAGGCTCACTTTTCATTGTTTTTTTGTAATCATGCTTTTGAAAAAAACGCCACATTTTTTGGATTGTTTCATCAAACGCTCTAACATCTCTGTTATTAGAAAAAATATGTCTCAATAAGTCCTGAAAAATAGGAATAAAGATTTGGTTTATTTTATCCAAATCATTTTTTTCTTTTTGGGAAATAATTTTATAGTATTTTTTTCCATAATCAATCATTTCCTGTGGTTCCATTGGCGACCAAAGAGGAACTTGGATAAGGTTTTTTACGTTTTCACTTAAATTATATTTGGTTTTAGACTCAAATTCAGCATTTATTGAATAGAGTGTAAAATTTGAATTTTTTACTTCATTGCAAAGCATGTGTGCCCACGTGGAAACTCCCCCCCCATTGAAAGGATAGGTTCCTTCTAAAATTAACATTACATCGTGCTTTTTACTCATAACTTTTAGATAATAATATTCCGTTCGTCGATGAATCTGCCTATGCAGAACCAGACAATTTGGTGCATTATAACAATCTTAGGGTGGTATTGTGGTATTTTTTGGAACGCCGGCTTTTTGGGGACGACTTCTAAAAATGTTTTTTAACGGGATAAAACATTCTTAACAAATAATTAATAATACTTTACACGGTTAAAAGACAATTCAAAAGTAGAATTAAATATAAAAAGCACAAAATAAATCCTCTGAAATCTGTTGAAAACACTCATTTTATCGACGAACTGCATAGTGCTGCGGATGAGTAACTTATATTACCGATTAACGGTTAGCGAAATGATTAAAATGAAATAACAAACTACTGGTTTAACAACTTTTTGAGTCCGTATTCCTATCAAAAAATCATTTTCTCTCTGATTTTTTTCCCGATTGCAATAACAAGTCTTGTTTTGTAATCCTCAATCAACCAATCTCTATAATTTTTTGTTGAATTACTTAAGCAATTTGTATAATGACGTACCCTACTCTCAATATCATCATTCAATTCTTTTGCTAATGATTTTGCCTCAAGCAATGTCTGAGAATTATCTACACACATAGAGGCGTGTTGTAGAATTGATTTTTCTATCACAACTTTTGGGCGTAAATTTTTTGACAATACACTCCGATACTCAGCTTCTACATCAAAATCGATATTGTCTGATTTAATAAATTTTGCTCTAAGTTCTGGTGGCATTTTGTAGATGAAATTCATTTCAATTTCTACATCACCCTTAAGATTATGAATGTATTGTTCAGGATATTTAAAGATGTGTTGCCAATCTAATCGATCAGTCCAAAGGCCAAATCGGGCTGCATTATTACCCAAATCTATTATGGTAAATTCATCTTTGTTGGGAAGTTTACGAGAACCGCGACCAATCATTTGGAAATACAGTGTTAGTGATTTTGTGGCCCTGTTTAATATAATCGATTCAACAGTTGGTTCATCGAAACCGGTGGTTAAGATTCCAACAGAGGTCAAAATCGCATTGGGGGTCTCTTTGAACCATCTTATAATTTCTTTACGCTCCTCGTTTGAATTTGTATTATCCAAATGTTTAATATTGTTAAAACCGGCCTCTTTAAAAATGCTTAAAACCCCTAAAGAAGTAATTATTCCGTTATTAAAAATTAATGTTTTCTTACCTAATGAATGAGCAGTGTATGCATGAATTAATTTTTCCTGCATAGCCATGTTGGTATACAATTCATCGGAAGATTTTACGGTATAATCTCCATTAATGCCAATTTTTAAAGAGGTCAGACCTACATCATAGCTATAGGTTGTGGCTTTGGCCAAGTATCCTTTATCTATTAATGAACCAATACTGTTGCCGACAATTAATTCGTGATAATTTTCATTCATCGGTAATTTAATATTGGAGCTTAATGGCGTAGCAGTAACTCCGAGAAAAAAAGTATTCTTGAACGCGTGAAATAATTTTCTAAACGAGTTAAAATGTGCCTCGTCAATAATTAACAACCCAACATTGTCAATGTGTAATTTTTCATCATTCAAGCGGTTTTTAAGGGTCTCAACCATCGCTACAAAACATGAATATTCCTCCTGATCCGGCAACTCTTTGACTACACTATTGATGATTTTATTTTTAACATCAAACCCTTTCAACATTTTTGAGGTTTGCTTACATAATTCGATTCGATGGGTCAGTACAACTACTTTTTTGTCAAACTTTTCTAGATATCGTCTTGTGATTTCAGAAAAAATAACTGTTTTACCTCCGCCCGTAGGCAATTGATACAACAAATGATAATTGTGTGAAGCAGTATTAATTTTATCAAAAATCAGATCAATATCACCCAACTGGTAACTGTAGAGCTTTTTCTTCTCTTCAATTTCAAGTAATATATCTTTTTTTGACATAAAAATAGAAAAAATGGATTTTTGCAAAAATACACAGATAAAACCCTACAATTAAATTTTTTAAGTTAATAAATTTCAAAATTTAAATATGTTTCCGATAAAAGGTTAAATTATACATAAAAAACAACTAAAAAAACCTTCATCAGTTCAATATTCAATGATTATTCTTAATTTTACAACCCTTTTGAAAAAGCCGATAAATTAAATATGAAGTATAAGATTAAAATTACACCTATTGACAAATGGGTTATTGATCCGGTAAATCGATTTATCGGAAAATCAACAACAGGTGGAATTGTTTTATTTTTATCTGCAGTTGTGGCTTTAATTTTAGCAAATTCGCCTTGGAAAGATGCCTATCATCACATTTGGGAGCATAAAATAAGTTTTGGTCTTGACAACAATTTCATATTAGACAAAACATTACATCATTGGATCAATGATGGATTAATGGCTGTTTTTTTCTTCGTAGTTGGTTTAGAATTAAAAAGAGAAATCATTGGCGGGGAGTTATCTAACCCCAAAAAAGCGATACTCCCTATTGTTGCCGGATTTGGCGGAATGATTTTCCCAGCAATTATTTATCTTTGGTTTAACCCCTCGGGGGAAGCACATAGCGGTTGGGGAATTCCAATGGCTACAGATATTGCTTTTGCCTTGGGTGTTCTATTTTTATTAGGCAAAAGAGTACCAACCTCTTTAAAAGTTTTTTTAACGGTTCTTGCCATTGCCGATGACTTGGGTGCTGTATTAGTGATAGCCTTTTTTTATACCTCTGATATATCTTTCACAAGCTTGATTGTAGGTACATTGTTTTTATTATTATTAATAGTATCTAATTTACTTGGAGTTCGAAATTCATTTTACTATGGAATTTTAGGTATAGGAGGAGTTTGGATGGCCTTCTTATTATCCGGGGTTCACGCAACAATTGCCGGGGTATTAATAGCATTCACTATTCCGGCTAATGTTAAAATCGACGAAATAGGATTCATAGAAAAAATGAAGGACTATCTTCATAAATTCAAACAAGCTGACCCAAACGGCGTGCCAACTGTTACACCGGAACAGCTTCACATTTTAGAAGATATGAGAACACTGTCTAAACAAGCAATGACTCCTCTTCAAAGACTTGAACATGGCATGCATCCCTTTGTAACATTTGTGGTAATGCCCATTTTTGCATTGGCAAATGCAGGCGTTACAATTTCATCTGATTCAACAAGCTCAGGTACAAGTTCGGTAGCTTTAGGAGTAATTTTTGGTTTATTAATTGGTAAATTTATAGGTATTGTAGGAACCACATCGCTTTTTATAAAATTAAAATTAGCCAACTTACCACTAGGTATGACTTACAAACATTTAATTGGGGTTGGACTTTTGGCATCTATAGGATTTACAATGTCACTTTTTATTGCAAATTTGGCTTTTAAAAATCAAATCCTAATACAACAAGCAAAAATGGGAATTTTATTTGCATCACTATTGGGTGGTACCTTAGGATTTTTGTTTTTGTATTTCAGTACTAAAAAATCAGATATTACTATCACCGAAGCTGACACACATTAAATTATGCAACGAGAAAAAATTAAGAAAAACAAATGGAGACAACTCCACATGTATTATACCTATACCGGTTTCTATAAATTTATTCTTGATGGATTAAAAAGTGCTTTTTTACCAACAGCATTGATAATAAGTCTTTTAGTTTATGTACATTATAATGTAATCAATATTAATGAAGCATTAACTTTATTAACTCAAAAATATAGTGACTTTACAATATTTTCTGTTTTTTTTGCGTCCGAATCTATTTTAGGGCTGATTCCCCCCGATATTTTTATTGCTTGGACAAAAAATACAAACTACCCAATTCTTTATCTTACCTTATTAGCTATTCTTTCCTACTTGGGTGGAGTTGTTTCCTATTTACTAGGTAAAGCCATGTTAATAATCCCATCCGTTAACAATTTCATGTTCACTAAAATGACTAAACATATTGTGAACATGCGAAAATGGGGAGGTTTATTGATAGCTGTTGGTGCACTTTTGCCTCTTCCGTTTGCCATGGCGGCCATGGCGGCAGGTATGATCAAATTTAATTTCAAAAACTTCTTGGCATTTGCCTTGCTAAGACTACTTCGTTTTGTAGTTTATGGCTTTGCTATCTACCAAATGCTATAGAGATGTTGAATTATTTTAAAAAAATAGCTCTTTTAGAAGGAATTTCGCTCTTGGCATTACTGTTTTTTGCAATGCCTATGAAGTATTTGTTTAATCAGGAAATTTATGTAAAAACCATAGGAATGGCTCATGGGATATTATTTATTATGTATGTAGCCTTAGCTCTTCTGCTTAAATTTTCGCAAAAATGGAATACTAAATTTTTTATGCTATTGGTTTTAGCCTCGATTATTCCCTTCGGGACATTTTATATTGAAAAAAAATTCTTCGCAAACTAAATTAAAGTATTATTTTTCAAGTCGGTCTTTCACAAACTCAATTTTTGTTTTGCCATGAGGAAACGGCTTTCCTTCTTCATTTAAGTTAACCATGGTAATTGTTTCAACCGATATTATAGTTTCACGCGTCATAATGTTTCTAACCTCACATGTCAAGGTAATGGAAGTTTGACCAAACTTAACCACATCTATTCCAATTTCAACAATATCTCCCGGTTTTGCCGAACTCCTAAAATTTATTTCAGACATATGCTTGGTAACAACCTTTGCATTTTCGAGCTGTATAATTGAATAGAGTGCAACTTCTTCATCAATCCAAGCTAATAATCTACCTCCAAATAAGGTGCCATTTGGATTTAAATCTTCCGGTTTTACCCATTTCCTCGTGTGAAATCTCATAAGCTAAATCATAAAAATTTATGCAAATGTAAGTGATATTGACTGATAAGAAGAGTATTTAGTTCCAAATTAACGAAATGGTTTTCGCTACTAGTTGCCGTATTAGTATGGTAATTATATTGAATCAAATAGTTAGCTTAATAAGCTAACACCTTTGAAACTAGGCTATTATTTTTTTATATTTTTTAACAAAAAAGTTGAAATAATCAACTTTTAATCTATCTTTGCAACCGTAAAAACTTTTTATTTCAATATAATAGACACCAAAATGAAAAAAAACCTACTTATTCTTTCCCTATCAATTTTTATTCAGGCAACATCTTTTGCTCAAGATTCAACTGAAGTTTCAAAAGTTGATGAGTACAATAAATGGTCAATTGAGCTTAGTGCCGGACAAAGTAAAGGTATCAAGCCTTACAGTACTGGTTATTTTGCCAGCAATCCTGACAAAGTTTTAGGAAGTTTTACTTTCAATCATTACAATTTAGGTGTCAGATATATGTTTAGTCCTAAATTCGGTTTGAAATTAGACGGAGCGTATGACAACCTTAAAAATTTGAGTGATGAGAGTTTAGATTTTGAAATGAGACAAATTAGAATTGGTCTTCAAGGGGTGGTCAATGCCGCAAGACTATTCGATATTCAAGAAAGTTTAGGTCGTTTTGGAATGTTATTACATGGTGGTATTCAAGTAGCAAACATGTCACCTCAAATGGGTATCAATAAAGGTAAAAACGAATGGAATGGAGGGATCATGGTTGGATTTACTCCTGAATTCAGAATCACAAAAAATTTAGCTGTAACGGCTGATTTTACACTTATATCGAATGTTAGACAACATTTTAATTGGGATGGTGCCTATTCTGACGAAAACAACAACCTTGCGGGAAGTATGTATTCAACATCGTTAGGATTATCTTACTCTTTTGGTTCTCATAAAGTACACGGTGATTGGGCTACTATTACAAATAAACAACAAGAAGAAATTAATGCACTTGAAAAACGTGTAGGACAAATTGAAAATGACATGAGTGATAGCGACCAAGATGGTGTACCGGATTATTTGGATGTTGAACCGAATTCTATTGCTGGAGTAGCTGTTGATACAAAAGGAAGAATGGTTGATATTAACCAAAACGGTGTACCGGATGAGTTAGAAAAATATTTGAACAATACATACGTAACAAATCAAACGTACAATGCTGATGGAGAAACATCTGAAATGATGAAAAAATTCATCAACGACGGATACGTAGCGACATATTTTGATTTCAACAAAAAACAGCCAACTAATGTTTCTACAGAAGGAATTGATTTCATCTTAACTTATTTAAGAAATAATCCAGAATCTTCAGTTGATATTATCGGTCATGCTGATGAAATTGGAAACACTCCTTACAACAACAAGTTAGCGAATGATAGAGCTTCTAATGTAAAAGAAATTTTGATGAAAGCCGGAATTACTGCGGATAGATTAAATGTGATTTCGCAAGGAGAAGACACCTCAGTTGACAAAGATTCTGCCGGTGCAAGAAAATTGGTAAGAAGAGTAACTTTTAAAGTGAAATAATTAACAACCGATTCTTAATAACTAAAAAAAACCTCTGTTTTAGAACAGAGGTTTTTTTTTAACTTTAAAATAAAAATGATGACACCAAGAGATAATTATATAATCGAAAACAGAGGGGATGCACTTGGCATAATTTCAGATCAATCCTCAAGCGAAGAAAAATTTCAAAATCTAACTATCGGCCCTATTCTAAAACTGCAAAATGATTTATTTATTGATGTATTTAAAAATTATATTGCTAAACACAAGAATGATTTCTATACTTATTCTACTGAAAAAAAAATGCAGTTTATTGAAAATTCAATCCAAAAAGACATCAAGTTCAGAAACTCTTTAAAAGGAATGGTAATTGGTCTATTCACCCTTGCAGAATATGATGATTACATTAAAAATTCATCAAACCTCAATAAAAGAATGATGAACATGTTAATTGAAAGGCTAAAAAATAATATCTTGTTGTTTGATTCACAACAAGCGTCTTAATCCATTTTCTTAAATATCATTTTGATTTTATCAGAATGAATTAAATACAAGCGGTTGTTTTTAATTTTATAAGCTGTTGAACTTTGAAGACTCTGTATAAATTTATTTTCTTTATTTGATTCTTCACAAGCCATCTGGGTCGCTAAGACGTTCGTAAATCGTAATAATTCTCTTTCTTGAAATATAGTACCGCTTATTCGGTTACATCCTCCATAGCCGGAAAATATCTTTTCAGCTGAATTTATTACTATAGAAGGAATTTCTTTCGCAAAATCAACTGAACTTACTTTTTTCCCGTCTAATTCTTCCAAATACCAAACATCAAATAGACGATAATCAATAACATAATTTCCGCATCCGGAATAATAGCGTTTACCATCTTCTAAATTACTGTCTTTAATCTCGATATCAACCTGATAATCAACCATTAAATCAGATAATCCACTTGAACAATTCTTTGACTTTATATTAACCAACATTTCTCCCGTTAAAGTGTTCAAACGATATAATTTAATGTTTGAATCCTCTGCACGTATAGGTTCTACGTGAGCAGAAACCCATTCCTTACCGGATTCAATTTCTTTGAAGCGAATTTCATCCTCTGCAATTTCTAAAGACCAAAAAGGGTTTTGCCCAATTGACTTAAAATAGCCTGCTGATTTTGACTTTAATAATGGTGTCTCATTAATAATTGCAAGATTAGGAATATCTGATTGAGAAGAACATCCCATTAAAAAATAAATGAAGTATAGAAATAGAATATTTTTCACTTAAATATGACTTTAAATTACTAATAAATGTACAACTTTTAATTAGTATTTCAATTAAATATATGTACTTTGCTGAAATATAGTACCAAGTTTGTCAAAATTTGAATATCTAAAATAAAAAACGTCAAAAATATTTAGGTGATTTTTTTGCAAATAGTGAAATCGAATAGTGAAAATGATATTTATTTTTGAGCATTTTACACCCTTTTTAAATCGTTAAAGACTATATCATAAAAATACATAAAACCCATTTTATTATCATTAATTGTAATATTTTTTTACTATTATTGTTAAAATGAATGGTATGAAAGAAGAATACTTCAAATGGCACTCTCCAAATCTGGGTAGAGAGATTCAAATGTTAGTTTTTGGTCACGCCGGTTATCCGGTTATTTTATTTCCCACTTCCATGGGAAGTTTTCATGAAAACAGAGATCAAGGACTTATAGCTTCGGCAAGGTGGTATATTGAACAGGGATTAATTCAAATATTTTGTCCTGACAGCATTGACAAAGATAGTTTCTATAATAAAAAAATCCATCCTGTACATAGAATTCAAAACCATGTTTGGTATGATAAAATGATTTGTCATGAAATTGTTGAGCGTGTAAAAAACAATACCTATTCCGGGAAAGTCGCTGTAGCAGGGTGTAGCTTTGGCGGATATCATGCGGCAAATTTTGCCTTTCGACATCCAGGTTATGTCAGCCATATGTTCTCTATGGGAGGAGCATTCAGTATCAAAAGTTTCATGGATGGTTTTCATGATGATAATGTTTTTTACAACAGTCCTGAAGATTATTTACAAGGATTAAACGATCGGGAATTGTGGAATATGGATATTGTACTCGGTACCTCAAATTGGGATATTTGTTTTGACGCAAATTTAAAACTGAGCCGAGTCTTAGCTCATCGTGATATTCCTCATTGGCTTGATATACGACAAGATCGTGAACACGACTGGCCGGTTTGGAAAGAAATGTTCCCTCATTATTTGTCAAGAATTAAATTTTTTTAAACAAAATAACATAACTAACTATGAAAAAAATTGGAATTTTATTTGGAATGGAAGATACCTTTCCGCAAGCATTCATTGAACGTGTAAATGCAAAAAATGAAAAAGGGATTATTGCCGAGGCAGTTTCTATTGATAAAGTAATACAAAATAAAGCTACTGAATATGCCGTTATTATTGATCGAATTTCGCAAGACGTGCCTTTTTACAGAGCTTATTTAAAGAATGCAGCTCTTACAGGTACGGCTGTTATTAATAATCCTTTTTGGTGGAGTGCCGATGATAAGTTTTTCAACAACTGTTTGGCTGATGTTTTAGGCGTGCCACTTCCCAACACGGTGATTTTACCTTCTGCAGAACACCCTAATGATACAACGAGCAAATCATTCCGAAATTTAGCTTACCCAATGGATTGGGAAACAATTTTTGATTATGTAAAGTTTCCTGCTTACATGAAACCTTACGCAGGAGGTGGTTGGAAAAATGTGTATCGATTAGAAAATCGTGACGAGTTTTGGGATATTCACCGAGAAACCGGACAGTTAGTAATGCTGCTACAAGAAGAAATTGTTTTTGACCAATATTTCCGTGTGTATTGTTTGGGAGGAAAAGCAGTACGAATTATGCCTTACGAACCACGTAACCCACATCATTTACGCTATGTTGTAGATGGACCTCCGGCCGATAAAAAACTCCTCGCTACCGTGAAAGACTATACATTGCGTTTATGCAAAGGCTTGGGATATGATTTCAATACCGTTGAGTTTGCCGTACGAGACGGTATCCCCTATGCAATTGATTTTGGTAATCCTGCACCGGATGCAGAATTGACATCTGTGGGAAAAGAAAATTTTGAATGGGTAGTTGAAGAAGCTGCTAAAATGGCCATTGAATATGCAAAAAAACACAAAGACGGACAAATGAACCTTACGTGGGGCACTTTCATGAAAGGCTCTGTGAATGAAGCTAAACGTTTTTAATTTAATTTTGATAAAACTGTAATTGAGCAAATATGAAGAAAGCGTTACCCGTATTTACATTGGGTGTTGAAGAAGAATATTTAATTATTGATCCGGAAACAAGAGATTTACGTTCACATATGTCTAAAATTGTGGATGGAGCCAAAATCATTCTTAAAGAACAAGTGAAGGCAGAAATGCACCAATCCGTTGTTGAAGTAGGCACAAACATCTGTAAAAATGTAAAAGAGGCTCGAGAAGAAATCACTTTTCTTCGTAAAAAAATAGTAGAACTAGCGGAAAAGCAGGGTTTGGTTGTAGGTGCGGCCGGAACACATCCTTTTTCCAAATGGCAAGATCAACCCATTACAGACGACCCACGTTATCATACTATTGTGAATGAACTGCAAGATGCCGCACGTTCCAATCTGATTTTCGGTATGCATTGCCACGTTGGAATTGAAAGTCGTGAGGTGGGCTTACAATTAATCAACCAGGCCTGCTACTTTTTACCGCATATTTTTTCACTTTCCACTAATTCCCCTTTCTGGGAAGGAAGAAATACCGGCTACAAATCTTTTAGAACCAAGGTTTTTGACAAATTTCCTCGAACCGGTTTACCGGAATATTTTGATTCAGTTCAGTCATATGATAATTTCTTAGAAACATTAGTTAAAACAAATTGTATTGATAATCCAAAGAAAATTTGGTGGGATTTGCGTTTGCATCCGTTTTATAACACGATTGAATTCCGCATTTGCGATATGAGTTTAACCGTGGATGAAACTATTTGTATTGTCGCAATTATCCAAGCTATCGTAGCAAAACTGTATAAGTTAAATACAGCAAATACAAGTTTTAATGTTTATCGATTGGCATTGATTAAAGAAAATAAGTTCCGAGCCGCTCGTTATGGAGTGCAAGGCAATATGATTGATTTTGGTCTCCAAAAAGAAGTGTCTACCAAAGAATTAATTCTCGAATTACTCGAATTTATTGATGATGTGGTGGATGAATTAGGAAGTCGAGACGAAATTAATTACGTGCACACCATTCTACGAGAAGGAACCGGAGCCGCCAAACAATTAGCCATTTATGAACAAACACAAGACCTAACTAAAGTAGTTGATTTTATTACAAGTGAGTTTACAAAAGGAATTTAGAATTTTGAAGGTAGAATTTTAAATTAGAGATACTTTTGTCATTCTGAAAGATGACGAATTCGAAAGAAGACTCGAACGAAAGCGAACTGGTAGAGTAATCTCGTACCCAAAAAGGCAGAAGTGTTAATATATTTTTTATAAAGCAAAAAGTAGCAAACAACCTTTTCTTTTTAAATAAGTTATCTTTGCATCATAAAGTAGTTACCAAATGAATTCACAAATAAAAATAGCGATTTTAGATATGTACGACGGTGAACCCAATCAGGGAATGCGTTGTATTTATGATATTATCAACCGTTTTAATCAAATGGTTTCCTTTCAGGTTTTTGACGTTCGAGGTAAAAATGAATTACCCGACATCAAAAAATTTGATATTTTCATTTCAACCGGTGGCCCCGGCAATCCATTAGAAGGTGATGGTGTCTGGGATGTTAACTATTTTAACTTTATCGACTCGTTATGGAATTGGAACAATGAAAATGAAATGAAAAAACATGTTTTGTTTATTTGCCACTCGTTTCAAATGGCTTGTAAACATTTTGGTTTAGCTGAAATCAACAAGCGAAAAGATACTTCTTTTGGTGTAATGACCACGCACAAAGTGAATGAAGGTCTAACAGATCCGTTGTTTGAAGGTTTAGAAAATCCGTTTTATACCATCGATAGTCGTGATTTTCAAGTGGTGCAACCCAAGTTGAAGAACTTGAAAAAAATGGGGGCACAAATCATTGCGTTAGAAAAAATACGTGATCATGTACAGTATGAACGAGCGATTATGGGCATTCGTTTTTCAAATGAATTTGTTGGTTTGCAATTTCATCCGGAAGCCGACCCCTTAAGTTTTTTAGCTCATATGCGAAATAAAAGTTTCAAAGAAAAAATTATTACGATGAAAGGTCGTCCAAAATTTCTAAAAATGTTAGAAGATTTGGTAGATGAGGAGAAAATCTATCGTACCAACGAAACTATCATACCAAACTTTCTTCGCATCGCCATCAACGATTTGATGAAACATAAAAAAATACTCTCTAACTAAGTTTCAAATTTTTATCCTTAAAAGACACTCAAGTATTTTCTTTTGTGTCTTTTTTTTAAAAGTGTTTACAATGAATACAACTTTTCGAAAACAATTTAACGAAGAATTCTCAATAGAAAAATACAATCAGTTACTTGATTCAATCGCAACTGATTTTAATTATAAACCGACTTTCAGAATTGGAGAAACACCTTTTTTTATTCCAAATGAATTGAAAGAACAATTATTGGAAGGTTGCAATCAAGTAATCACTTTTATTCAACAAGATAATTTTAAGGAGCTAACAAACAAAGCATTAGAACTTAATAGAAAAGTGCCAAACGAAGATAATCATACCACTTTTTTAGCCATCGATTTTGGTATTTGCGAGGAAGACGGAAAAGTTATTCCGAAGTTAATTGAAGTACAAGGATTTCCGTCGTTATTTAATTTTCAGAGTCACTTGTCGCAGAAATTTGTTGACTTCTACCCTTTTCTGAAGGAATTGACTCCTTTTTTAAATGGTTTGGATAACAAATCCTATTTAAAATTAATCGAAGAAGCAATTTGCAATAATCATCCGAAAGAAAACGTAATTCTCCTTGAAATTGAACCGGAAAAACAAAATACTAAAATTGATTTTTACTACTGTAAACGTGACATCGGAATTCCGGTAGTTTGTGTGACGGAATTAATTCAGAAGGAAAAAAAACTGTTTTATACCAATGATAAAGGAATTGAAATTGAAGTAAAACGCATTTATAACCGAGTAATCTTTGATGAATTGGATTTGCGTACCGATTTACAACTTAACTTTGATTTTTCTGCCGATTTAGACGTAGAATGGGCCGGTCATCCGAATTGGTTTTTCAGAATTAGTAAATTTATTTTGCCTTATTTAAAAGGAAAATATTTCATTGAAACCACCTTATTAAGCGATTTAAAAGAAATTCCAACCGATTTAGAAAACTACGTACTCAAACCGTTGTTTTCCTTTTCCGGAAGTGGCGTCATCTTCCACGTGAAAAAAGAAGACATCGAAGCTGTTACTGAAAAAGACTTATACATTCTACAAAAGAAAGTAAATTACATTCCAATTATTCAATCACCGGATGGCAAAGTAAAAGCCGAAGTCCGGTTATTAGCCGTTTGGAAAAAAGATGCTCCCTCACCTACTCTCGTTACAAACTTAGTCCGACTCAGCCGAGGCGAAATGATTGGTGTGAAATTCAATAAAGATAAAGATTGGGTTGGTGGAACGGTTGGGATGTTTGAGCGATAATTTTTAACATTAAGAAATTAAGTTTTTTATTAAGTCTTAATGAATCCCTCAACTTTCCTTTGTTACTTAATGTTAAATTACATTTAGATTAATTTTTTCACCGTTTCTATCCTCAACTCCTCCAAATCCTCATACTCTAGATACTTCGCCCAAGTATCATCATTCAAAATCAATTTGATTTTTTTGAGTGTTTTTGCGGTTTCTGACGCATTTCGTAACGTTGCTTTTCCATCATAAAATGGCATGTCTTTATGGTAAAAGTCAGTTGTTTTCTGTTCCCAATTTACTTGAATAAAGAATAAGTTGGCGATTTCGTCATTGTGGTAAAAATCGGTCCAGCGAGCAAAACCAATTTTGGTGTGTTGGTTTTTATAGTCAGTTAACGGTAACAAACGCCAACGGCAATTGGCGGCTCTTCCCCAATGGTTGGAAATGCGGTACACTCCTTCCTCAGTAAAAAAATATTCACTTCCCGACTTACTTTTAAACTGCGATTGCTGAAAATAAAAATCCGTTTGAGAAACTTCTTTCCAAAGGCAAAAAGTGTGTTTATGGAAGTTATTGGAGTGGTAGGTTTTCAATAATTTTCTTTAAATTAATGCAACTTCTTCACTTTTTCCTGTTGAGCCACAGTCGCAAAATCCTTTACCAATCGCTCTGCATAATCATCTAATAATTCACGAACACGTTCGTGTTTTTCTGATTTCACAATCAATCCCGCATGGTATTCCAAAGGCACACGGAAACAAACCTCACTATCATTAAATCCGCTCAAGTCCGGCTGTTCAAATTTGGATAACGTCAACACAATTCCGGCATATTGTTTCCTTTGCGAAGGAACTTTGTATTCCTTTCCTCTCACCAATGCATCTTCAATTTTGGCCCATTCTCCCCATAAATTGATACCGGAAGCAGCTTCCACCATTTCAGCTAAGTGAGCTCCACCTACTCGCGAAGACGTTTCTAAAAAGTAAATTTTTCCGTCTTCATTGCATTTGATAAATTCAGTATGCGTCGCACCGTGTTTCATCCCAAATGCTTTCATCACTTGCTCGTTCACTTTTTTGATGGCTTTATCATCAGCATTGTTGTACGGAATGTTAGCACTTCTGAAAATCCCACCTCCTTGCGAAATCTCCATTGGTGTAGCCAAATATTGTGAAGTGATACTAAATAATACTTTTCCGTTAAAATTCAATCCGTCACAATGATATACCGCACCTGGTTTAAATTGTTCCACTAAATATTTTATGCGATTATCGCCCAACTCATTAATTTTCCCCCATAGTTCTTCTTTCGAATGCACCTTCATAATTCCGCTTGCTGAAGCTTCCGAACGGGGCTTCAATACCCAAGGCGGTGAAACGGTATCCGCAAAATGATTGATGTAGTCATCATTAAACAACGCACTAAAAGCCGGCACCGGAACACCTTCAGATTGTGCTTTTACTCGCATGGCCAATTTATCCCGAAAGTACCTTCCGGTGGTTTGACCCATTCCGTCTACACGTAAATTTTCACGCAAAAAGGTTGCTTTTTCAACGTCAAAATCATCTAACGCAACAATGGCATCAATTTTTTCTTTTCGCATCAATCCGGCTACGCCCTGTAAAAGCATATCCAAATCCCAATCCATGTCTTGGCCGGGCATATAAAAAATTTCATCAATGGAATCAAAAGCCCAAGGTTTATCTCGTAATTTTTCGGAAGTAATCAAGAACACTTTGTTTCCCAATCGCTTCATGTTAATTAAAAAATCATTTCCTTTAAAATAATTGGAAATACAAATAAATGTTTTGGTTGATTGTTCCATAACCTATTGATTTTGAATAAAAGTAGTAATTAATTGCACACCAAATGCCGAAGCATGTTTGGTTTTGGCAAATTCATCATCCACAAAAGAAACACCGGCAATATCTAAATGTGCCCAAGCGGGATGATTTTCTGTAAAAAATTCTAAAAACTTCGCGGCAGAAATAGCTCCGGCAACCGGTTTGCCAGAATAATTTTTCACATCGGCAATTTCACTTTCTATATCGGATTGATACGCCTCCCAAAGCGGTAAAGGCCATAACCGTTCACCTGTTTTGGTACCGGCCTCTTGAAGTTTTTTAGATAATTGCTCATTATTAGTAAACAATGCACCACACTCATAACCAAAAGTAGCCACACTGCTTCCGGTTAAGGTAGCAATATCTATGATGATTTCAGGATTATAATTTTTAATGAGATACGATAATCCATCTGCTAAAATCAATCTGCCTTCTGCATCGGTGTCTATGATTTCAATCGTATGTCCGCTATAACTTTCAATTACATCACTCGGTAAAAACGATTGGGCGTCCACCGAATTTTCACAAGCCGGAACAATAGCTGTTACACGATGGGGCAACTTCAAATCGGCTATCAATTGCATCGCTCCTAAAACGGTTGCACCTCCAGCCATATCACACTTCATATGCACCATTCCGGCGGTTTTAATGTTTAAACCCCCCGTATCAAACGTGATTCCTTTACCAACCAAACCAAAATGTTTTTGAGCATTCTTAGGATGGTAATCCAATATAATAAATTGGGGCTCATTGGCACTCCCTTTTCCCACAGAAATAAAGGCATGTAAACCAATTTCTTTAGCTTTTTTAGCCCCAATGATTTCTACTTCCAATTTGAATTTTTTTCCTAAATCAGCTGCCCAATTGGCCAAATGTTTTGGGGTTACTTTATTAGGAGGTAAGTCTACCATATAAAAAGTTTCCAGTTGAGCATATGCTGTTTTCATACCTAATTCAACAGCTTTTTGAAAATTTGTAGTACTTACAATATTCAAAACGGATTTGACTTCTTGTAGCGGGTGCACTTTTTTTTCTTTTTTGTAATGCCCCAATTGATAAGTCCCTAAAAGCAGACCATTTACTGTGGCAGAAACCCAATCATCTATAAAAAAATCAGGTAGAAAAAGTGAGGTTTCCTTATGAAAAAATGCGGCTTGCTTTTGTGCAGCTCTACGAAATATTTTCTTTAAATCGGTCACTAACGGTTTTTTTCCCAAACCAATAAATAGATATACGACGCCCACTTTTTCTATGGCGTAAAGAGTATCTTTCTTCCCTGAAAAAATAGAATTGGAAACCGATAACGATAAATATTGCACCGCTTCATCCGTCTCCAAAACCGGAACTAATATTAAACTTTCTGTTGAACTAACTTTCTTTAAATACTTTGTTTTCATCACATTTACTCTTCTTTTAAACTAAAAAACAACCATTCAATAGCTTTCGGAAATTCATCACTCCAATAGACTTCATTGTGCTTACCAAATTCGTTGATGCTTAATCGTACTTTCATTTTATCTTCTAACGATTTTCGTTTTAATAATCGCTTTTTAAAGTTTTTAACATGATCTATCATTGTAGCACTTTCATCTCCGCCGGCATACAAATAAATACGCGTTTCTTGTGGCTCGTCCATATCTAAAAAAGATAATTTTATTTTAGGTACCACCCATAATGAGGGTGAAAATATCATCAACTTCCCAAATACTTCCGGATACATGATGCCGCTAAAAATACTCACTAACCCACCCATTGAACTTCCCCCTATTCCGGTGTGCTCTCGTTCGGGTTTAGTTCGGAAATTGGCATCTACAAATGGTTTTAATGTATCGGTTAGAAAGCGAATGTATTTTTTTCCTTGTCCGGCACCTAAAACTGTATTACCTACGTTGTATTCTATTATTCGTTCATTATCTGCATGTTCCACAGCAACAACTATAATTTTACCGATTTTATATTCGGCCATTACAGCAAGTTTTTTGTCAATTTCCCAATTACCATATTGGGCTTTTTCATTGAATAAATTTTGAGCATCCTGCAAATACATCACCGGATAATGCTCGTTAGACGTCTCATAGTCATGTGGTAACAACGCCCAAACTTTTCGGGTTTTATTTAGCTGTGGAATTTCAAACTCCTTGGAAATTAAATGAACTTTTGGTAAAAAATTAGGTTTAAAAGGCAACCAATTGTGTCGCCATTTGGCCACATGCTCTTTTCTAACCCCGGAATGTTGTTTACAGGAACGGTTTTCGGTTCGGTTTCCATATTTGTCGATTTCAACCTCGCTCCAATCACCACGGGTAAACTTGTACAACAATTCTTCAGGATACACAAAATCATGAGTAAATTTGTAATGATACAAACCTTTAGCCACTTTTTCCATTTGAAAGCCTTTATCCTGCGTAATCCATTGATTAAAATTTCCCGAAATATATACCGGACGATCATCATCTTCATCGGTGGTTAGCAAGATATTCAGTTGAGGCTCAATTATTTCTTTATCTGGTTGGTGCGATAGCGTATTTTCTTCCGGCTTCATAGTACGAGTCAATTCGTATGCAAAAAAATTTAATGAGTAAATATAGGCCTTTCCACTCATGATAAAAAATTTTTTTTCAGGTTGATGCATTTATGAAAGAATGAAAAGTAAAGCCTCATTTTATTCACAATTATCAAATTTATGTACAAAATATCACCTCAAAATCGCATTATTTTTAATACATTAGCCACTTCAAATTTTACAAATATTACACATGAAAAATACAGCATTAACGCATATTCACGAAAGTTTAGGAGCAAAAATGGTTCCGTTTGCCGGATTCAATATGCCGGTACAATACGAAGGAGTAACCGCAGAACATGAAACTGTACGCAATAGCGTAGGCGTTTTTGATGTTTCGCACATGGGTGAATTTTTGTTGTCCGGCCCCAATGCCTTGGCTTTAATTCAAAAAGTGACTTCTAATGATGCGTCAACGTTAACCATAGGTAGAGCACAATATTCTTGTTTACCCAATGCAGAAGGCGGTATTGTAGATGATTTGATTGTGTATCGCATGAAAGAGGAACAATATCTATTGGTCGTAAATGCTTCCAACATTGAGAAAGATTGGAATTGGATTTCGTCCCACAATGATTTAGGTGTGGACATGAAAAACCTTTCAGATGACTATTCTCTATTGGCTATTCAAGGTCCGAAAGCGGTTGAAGCCATGCAATCGTTGACATCTATTGATTTGTCCGAAATTAAATACTATCATTTTGAAGTGGCTGATTTTGCCGGAATCGAACATGTAATCATTTCTGCAACCGGTTATACCGGCTCGGGCGGATTTGAAATTTATTGTAAAAATTCAGAAGTTGAGCACATCTGGAACAAAGTATTTGAAGCCGGAGCCCCCTTCGGTATCAAACCAATCGGATTAGCTGCCAGAGATACATTGCGTTTAGAAATGGGCTTTTGTTTGTATGGAAACGACATCAATGACACCACTTCGCCTTTAGAAGCAGGCTTAGGTTGGATTACCAAATTCACCAAAGAATTCACAAATTCTGAAAATTTGAAAAAACAAAAAGAAGAAGGTGTAACCAAAAAATTAGTCGGTTTTGAATTGTTGGAAAGAGGAATTCCACGTCACGATTACGAAATCGTAGATGCCGATGGAAACAACATTGGAATTGTAACATCCGGTACAATGGCTCCTACTGTTGGAAAAGGAATCGGAATGGGGTATGTGAAAACTCAATTTGCTGATGTTGATTCTGAAATCTACATTCAAATCAGAAATAACAAAGTAAAAGCAAAGGTTGTAAAAATGCCGTTTTATAAGAAGTAAAACATTTTGAAATAACGGTTTAAGTATTATTTTTGCATCATAATTTTGAACAACGAAAACAGAATATAGAAATTAACAGAAATGGGAAGAGCATTTGAATTTAGAAAAGCACGAAAAATGAAGCGTTGGTCAGCGATGGCCAAAACATTTACCAGAATTGGTAAAGACATCGTAATGGCTGTAAAAGAAGGAGGTCCGAATCCGGAAACCAATTCCCGCTTACGAGCTGTTATTCAGAATGCCAAAGCGGCCAACATGCCGAAAGACAATGTGGAAAGAGCAATTAAAAAAGCATCAGACAAAGACACAGCCAATTTTAAAGAGGTTTTGTTTGAAGGATATGCTCCGCACGGAATCGCCATTTTGATTGAAACAGCCACTGACAATAACAACAGAACAGTAGCCAACATCAGAAGTTATTTCAACAAATGTAACGGAACGTTAGGAACACAAGGTTCAGTAGAATTTATGTTTGATCATACTTGCAATTTCAGAATTCCGGCTGACGGACAAAATGTAGAAGAATTAGAATTAGAAATGATAGATTTTGGTGTAGAAGAAATTTTTGCCGATGAAGACGGAATTCTAATGTATGCTCCCTTTGAAAGTTTTGGTGCAATTCAAAAAGAATTGGAAAACAGAAACATCGAGATTTTATCGTCCGGATTCGAGAGAATTCCGCAAATCACCAAAGAAGTAACTGCCGAACAAATGGCAGATGTAGAAAAGCTATTGGAAAAAATTGAAGAAGACGATGATGTGATGAATGTGTATCACACGATGCAGGAATAAAAACAAAAAAACTCTCTTGAAAAAGGGAGTTTTTTTTATGCATTAATATTATTCCTCTTCCCTATTCTGAAATTTCGCTCGCTTACTTCCTTCATAAATATCATATTTTAACAATCTCGCTTCTAATTTTCCGTTGAATAATTTGATTTTTCGGGAAGGTTTTAATCCCACAAATTTCAACGCTTCTAGATTAGCTGTGATGAACCAAGCTTGTGTGTTGGGATAACCTTGTTTAAACGTATCGCCAATTTCTCTATAAAAACGTTCCATATCAATATCCAAACGTTCACCATACGGCGGATTGAAAACCATGTGAAGTGGACCTTCGGTTTGCTTTTCGGTTACAAAAAAGTCTTTCTGTTCAATCGTAACATAATCATCCAAATTAGCATTCTGAATGTTGTCTTGAGCTTTTCGAACAGCACTTGGAGCTTTATCAAAACCTTTAATCGTATAATGAAATTCTCTGGTTTTCTTCATCAAACTATCAATAATTTGGTCGAATAAATCATTATCCCAATCATTCCATTTTTCAAAGGCAAACTCTTTTCGGTTGATATTGGCAGGAATATTACAAGCAATCATGGCTGCTTCGGCTAAAATCGTTCCACTTCCGCACATTGGATCGAGAAAATGAGAGGTTCCATCCCAACCGGATAATAATAACATCCCGGCTGCCAGCACTTCGTTTATTGGTGCAATATTCGTAGCTGAACGATAGCCTCTATGATGTAAAGAATCTCCTGAAGTATCTAATGAAACCGTACATTGATCACGGTCTAAATGAATGTGTATTCGCAAATCCGGAAAATCTTTATCAATACTCGGACGAACACCGGTTTTTTCACGAAATTGATCTACAATCGCATCTTTTGTTTTTAAAGCAACGAATTGTGAGTTGTTAAAAGCTTCGGAATATAACGTAACATCAACTACAAAAGTTTGTTTTTCGTTCATAAACTCACTCCAATTAACACTTGAAATACCATCATATAAACTTCTTTCATTGAATACTTTAAATCCTTTTATTGGTTTTAAAATTTTAAGAGCCGTACGCAACGATAAATTGGCTTTATACATAAAACCTTTGTCGCCGGAAAAAGTGACAACTCGTGTTCCGGTTTTCACATCTTGACCACCCAATTGCTGCACTTCTTTGGCTAAAATCTCTTCAAAACCAAAAAAGGTTTTGGCTACCATCTTAAAATTCTTTTCCATGACTGTTTAAATCTGTAAAACTTGGCAAAAATACACTAAATTTGCACGTTCTTAAAGCATCTAACCAATTAATGTCAGAATCTAAACAACCTATTTCCAATAATCCATCACCAATCACCGATAATTGGTATGCCTCTTGGTTTGACACGCCCTATTATCACATTCTTTACAAAGACCGAGATTATGATGAAGCTCAGGTTTTTATGGATAATTTAACTGAATATTTGAATTTACCTGAAGAAGCCAAGATTCTTGATTTAGCTTGTGGAAAAGGCCGACATTCAATCTATTTGAATCAATTGGGTTATGATGTAACGGGAGCCGATTTATCTGAAAACAGTATAAAAGAAGCTGCAAAATCATCCAATGAAAAATTGAATTTTGTGGTTCATGACATGCGGATTTCATTCGAAGAAAAGTTTGATGCTATTTTCAATTTATTTACCAGTTTTGGCTATTTTGGGGATGACGCCGATAATTTAATCACATTAAAGGCCATTCGAGACAGTTTGACCGAATATGGATTTGCCGTAATTGATTTTATGAATGTAGATTTTGTGTTAGAAAATTTAATTCCTGAAGAAACGAAAACCGTTGATGGTATTGATTTTCATATAAAACGATATGAAAAGGACAACCACATTTATAAAGAAATTTCATTTTCGGATAAAGGAAAAGCGTTTCATTTTACCGAAAAAGTGCAAGCACTTCGATTAGCGGATTTTGAAAAAATGATGGAGGAAGCCGGAATTTATTTACTGGATGTTTTTGGCGATTATAAACTCCGAAAATTCTACAAAACACAATCTGAACGTTTAATTTTGATTTTTAAATAATGCAGTATATCATCACTTTTTCGGCTGTAATTTTAGGTTTTTTTATTGCTTTGTTTTTAAAACCTCAAAAGAAAAAAAACATTAAATTATTATTGGCTTTTAGTGGAGCTTTTTTGCTTTCGTTGACAGTTCTGCATTTATTGCCTGAATTATTTGAAGATGCTCATCATGTTCACGATGGCGAATATGTGGATTCAATTATTCCGGTTGGAGTTTTTATCATGATTGGGATTTTGTTCCAAATTGTATTAGAATTTTTTTCCAAAGGAGCCGAACACGGTCACGTTCACGTGCATACTGATGAAAACAATGAGGTACATCAAATTCCATGGTTATTATTTATCAGTTTATGTATTCACGCGTTGTTAGAAGGATTCCCAATTCACGAAAACACTAATTTAGCTTATGGAATTGCGGTGCATCACTTCCCTATTGCAATTATTCTAACGCTATTTTTTGTAAATGCCAAGATGAACAAATGGATGGTTTTTGCTTTTATGTTTGCATTTGCTTTGATGACGCCGCTTGGAACTTTACTCGCAGAACAATTGCATTTTGCACAACATTATTCCAAAGAAATTTCAGCCATTGTAGTGGGTATTTTGTTTCATATTTCTTCCACCATTATTTTTGAAAGTAATGAGGACCACAAATTTAATTTAGCGAAAATCACGATGATTGTTTTGGGATTTTTATTGGCGTTTTTGATGGAAATGGGGCATTCTCATTAAGGTTTTCTGTTGTCTGTTGTCGGTTTTCTGATTTGGGATGACCTTATACTTCATCATTATCATCAAAAAAATCAGATTCTCAGCTTTTCAGCAGCTCAGCAACTCAGTAACTTTTTTTAAGTCTTTTCAACTTTGGCAACATTTAAAATTCACTTATCTTTGAGTGAAAATTAAAAACATGTCTTTTAACAAAACTACCGAAGAATCCTCTCACTACGAACATCTGGAAAAGATGTCGGTTTCTGAACTATTAGAGAACATTAATAACGAAGATAAAACCGTTCCATTAGCGGTTGAAAAAGCATTGCCACAAATTGAAAAAACCGTTCAAAAAGTAGTTAGTCAATTGAAAAACGGTGGACGTCTTTTTTATATTGGTGCCGGAACTTCGGGACGATTAGGCGTGGTCGATGCTTCAGAATGTCCGCCAACGTTCGGAGTTCCATTTGATTTGGTCGTAGGAATTATTGCCGGTGGCGACAAAGCCATTCGAAGAGCGGTTGAATTTGCAGAAGATGATACTGAACAAGCTTGGAAAGATTTATCGGAATTCAACATCAATCAAAATGATTTTGTAATTGGAATCGCTGCTTCCGGAACTACGCCGTATGTGATTGGTGGTTTGGAAAAGTGTAATCAAAATAACATTCCAACCGGTTGTATTACGTGCAACGAAGGGAGTCCGCTTGCACACGTTTCACAATTTCCGATTGAAGTGGTCGTTGGACCCGAATTTGTCACCGGAAGTTCACGTATGAAAGCCGGTACGGCTCAAAAGTTAGTTTTAAACATGATTTCAACCGCCACAATGATTCAACTTGGAAAAGTGAAAGGCAATAAAATGGTGGATATGCAATTGAGTAACAATAAATTAGTGAATCGTGGCATTCGTATGATTATGAGCGAAATACCTGTGAGTTATGAAGAAGCAGGAATTTTGTTAGAGAAATTTGGTAGTGTGCGAAAAGCGGTAGAAAGTTATCTGTCGTAGTAATCAACCTCAGAAACTCAGTCTCTCAGAACCTTAGCAACTAAAATATGGACAACAAAGAACTCCTATTCAAAGGATTAAAATACAGTATCGGTGCTATTCCCTTGATGTTTTTGGGACCAATTCTCATTCATAATTCGTTTATGAATAAACACACTTGGGTTCATTATATCGTTTTAGGTGTTGGCATTTTTATTTGTTTAACTTCTGTAACTCTCATGTTTAGAGGTATTAAAACAATCATAAAAAGTTTATTTGATGGAAACGAAAACTAATTACCTCGAAAGTGTGAAAAAACAATTTCTCTACTATAAAACCTTGGGAGAAAAAGCGATGGAACAATTGGAACCGGAGCAACTTTTTATTTCTGTGAATGAAGACACAAATTCAATTGCGGTTATTGTAAACCATTTGATGGGAAATATGCTTTCGCGATGGACCGACTTTCTCACCACCGATGGCGAAAAAGAGTGGCGAAATCGGGATGCAGAATTTGAAGAAATTATCCAAACCAAACCTGAACTTTTAGCTCATTGGGAAAAAGGTTGGCACTGTTTATTTGATGCGTTAAATAGTTTACAACCGGAACAACTAAACGAAATCATCTATATTCGAAACGAAGGTCATACCGTTTTAGAAGCTATCAACCGTCAATTGGCTCATTATCCTTATCATATTGGGCAAATCGTCTTTTATGCCAAAATGGTAAAGAAAACCGAATGGAAAAGTTTATCCATTCCTAAAAATAAATCAAACAATTATAATGCAGATAAATTTTCTAAAGAAAAAAGCATTAAGAATTTTACTGATGATGAATTAAAAAAATTACAATGAAAAAACTACTTCCACTCCTTAGTATATTATTAATTTCTTGCTACCAACAAGAAAGAAATTGCACCGATTTTAAAACCGGAAAATTTCAATTTGAACAAGAAATTGATGGTAAAAAAGAGATTTCAATTTTTGAACGAAATGATACCTTACAAATAGAAACCTTTCGTGGAAAAACTGATTCTTCTTCTGTACGATGGATAAATGATTGCGAATTTGTGTTGCAAAAACTTCATCCAAAAGGAATGAAAGAAAAAAAAGCCATTCATATGAAAATTTTAACTACAACAGAAAAAAACTATACATTTGAATATTCTTTTGTTGGTGAATCTGCCAAACAAAAAGGCATTGTAACAAAAGTAGATTAGATTCGTATAATCATCATTAATCAAACCAAACAGTATGGAAGTATTTGCAAATCCCGATGCATGGGTTGCTCTTTTAACCTTAACATTTTTAGAGATTGTTCTTGGTATCGACAACATCATTTTTATCTCCATTGTAACCGGAAAATTACCCGAAGAAAAACGCAAAAAAGCCACTCGATTAGGTTTATTTTTAGCTATGTTTATGCGTATTGCTTTGCTTTTCGGTATTACTATTTTGATAGCCATGAAAGCTCCTTGGTTCACCATAGATTGGGGTTGGTTTAGTGGTAGCTTCACTGGTCAAGCCATGGTGTTATTTGTCGGCGGATTGTTTCTTATTTATAAAAGCACTAAAGAAATTCACGAAAAAGTAGACCATAAAGGCGATGAAGAAAAAGAGTTAAAAACATCTGCGGCCAAATCGTTTGGTAATGTGATTTTTCAAATTCTTTTGATTGACTTAATTTTTTCTGTGGATAGTATTTTGACTGCGGTTGGAATGACAAACGGCATTGAAGGTGCTTTGTATATTATGGTAACTGCAGTTGTAATATCTGTAGGCGTAATGATGCTTTTTGCTGTTCCGGTTGGAAATTTTGTAAACGCCAATCCATCGATTCAAATACTTGGCTTGGCTTTCTTAATCTTAATCGGATTTATGTTGATTACAGAAAGTATGCACTTATCTAATGCGGAATTAGCCGGACAACATGTGGGAGCCGTGCCTAAAGGTTATCTCTATTTTGCTATTGCATTTTCTTTGGCTGTAGAATTTCTTAATATGAAAATGCGTAAGAAAAACGGACAATCTTAAAATAGAATTAATTAGTATAATAAAAAGAGGTTCTCAACAAAAACTACTTTTTTTGTGAGAACCTAATTATTATATTTTATATAAAAAAACTACTCCAAACTCAACGTTATCTGTCCATCATCATCCAACTCCGTTTGAATATCATCAGAAACATTATCTTCTCCTGAAACTTCCATTTCTTCCGGAGCTTCTTCTTCCGGTTCTTCAAAAGGGAGCGGTTCTAACAAATTGATTTGTTTTACTTTATCAGTTGTTAATTGATTTCCAAGAGCTTTAATTCCTTTTACCGAAATAAATTGTTCCAAATCGACAATTTGATTGTCTTTTTGAACGCCTTTTACTTTGGTAAAAATAACTTCGGCAACCGGACGCCAATCGGTAGAAACAATCTCCAATTGTGACTTTTCGTGTTCGGAAATGAAAATCTCTTCTTTGTTCTCATTCTCCACCAAAAATCGTTTTACGTAATAACGTTCTTTATCTCCATCAAAATAAATAGCGGAAATTGGCTTCTTAGGGTTCCATTTTTCCAAGACCACCATGTCTTCGTCAAAATGGGTGGTTAATTCAGGAATAATTGTTTTCAATTTTCCGGATTGGTTGACAATCAACAAGCGGTCATTCGGACGAAATTCTCCTAGCAATTCACCCCTACCATCCACATTCAAGCGTTGAACAGTATCATCAAACCACACTTTTCTGGGACGCAATGTGGAAATTCCTTTTTCTTTTAATTCAATTTTTTTAATTGGGTATTTGGTAACCGTATTTCCGCGTGATGCACGTCCTTTGATGGCAATATCTGCAAAATCAACATCCCATTTCAATTTTTTTACACTTCCAACTTGACGTAACAAAATCGTTACCACTTCTGCTTCACCATTTGGATTTGCCGAGAAGTAAGAAACCATAGAACCTGGTTTTTCTTGAGTTAAATCATAGAATTTGTCTCTCGTAACCCCTGAAACATTAAATCGTTTGATAAAAGTAGTACCATTTTTGCCATCGCGATACATCATATTGTAGATGGTACGTTTATCATTTTTATCAAAAATGGCTATGTGAATAATGTCTTTACCTATAAATTTTTTATCATCCACTTTTGTCACCATCATTTTACCATCGCGTAAAAAAACAATTACATCATCAATATCGGAACAATCGGCCACATATTCGTCTTTTTTGAGTCCGGTCCCAATAAAACCTTCTTCTTTATTGACATATAATTTGGTATTTCGCAAAACCACTTTGGTGGCTTCAATCGTATCAAAACTACGAAGTTCGGTTTGGCGTTCTCTGCCCTTTCCGTACTTTTCTTTAAGTTTCGTAAAGAAATCAATCGTGTAGTCAATGATGTTGGCTAAATGATGCTTCACTTGTTCCATTTCAGCTTCCAATTTGGCTATTGCATCATCAGCTTTATCCGAGTCGAAACGTGTGATTCGAATCATTGGTATTTGCGTTAACTTCTGTAAATCATCATCGTTAATTTCCCGCATCAATTGTTTTTTAAACGGCTCAAAACGATCGTACATATAAGCATATAATGATTCCCTATCGCTGTACAATTTGAAATCAATGTACATTTCTTCCCGAATGAATATTTTTTCTAATGTTGAAAAATGCCATTTGTTTTCGAGTTCATCCAACTGAATTTCCAATTCACGTTTGAGCAATTCAACCGTACGATGAGTCGAAATTCTCAACATATCGGAAACCCCTATGAACAAAGGTTTATGATTTTCAATCACACACCCTAATGGAGCCACCGAAGTTTCGCAGGCAGTAAAGGCATACAAGGCATCAATTGTTTTATCCGGAGAAACGCCAGGTGGAAGATGAATTAGAATTTCAACCTCTGCTGCCGTATTGTCTTCAATTTTTTTGATTTTTATCTTCCCTTTTTCATTGGCTTTTAGAATGCTGTCAATCAACGTACCGGTATTGGTAGAAAACGGGATTTGTGTAATCACCAACGTTTGTTTGTCCAGTTGCGAAATCTTGGCACGCACTCGCACACGACCGCCTCTCATTCCATCGTTGTAATTGGAAACATCAGCAATTCCTGCCGTTGGGAAATCAGGATACAAGGTAAACGGTTTATTTTTCAAAACCTTAATCGAACAATCAATCAATTCGTTGAAATTGTGTGGTAATACTTTCGTGGATAAACCAACAGCAATTCCTTCAGCACCTTGTGCCAACAGCAATGGAAACTTCACTGGAAGATTGATAGGCTCAGCACGACGACCATCATACGACAATCCCCATTCTGTAATTTTAGGAGAAAATAAGATGTCTTGAGCTAATTTTGATAAACGAGCCTCAATGTAACGAGATGCAGCGGCTCCATCACCGGTTAGGATATTACCCCAGTTTCCTTGCATATCAATCAACAAATCCTTTTGACCGATTTGCACCATCGCATCGCCAATACTTGCATCTCCGTGTGGATGGTACTGCATGGTATGTCCTACGATATTGGCTACTTTGTTGTAACGTCCATCGTCCAATTCTTTCATGGAGTGCATGATACGGCGTTGTACGGGTTTAAAACCGTCTTCAATAGCCGGAACGGCACGTTCCAAAATTACATAGGAAGCGTAATCGAGAAACCAATCCTTGTACATTCCTGTAACTTTGGTAATGGTATCTTCAGACTTTTCGTTATTTTCGTAAAAATTTTTTCCCGCTGACATACGAACATCTTCAAATCCCTCTTGTGGTGAGGCATTACTCATGTCTTCATTGTCTTCGTTAGGGATGTTGTTTTCTTCGTCTTCGTTTATCATTGATGATTAACTTAATGAAAATAGTATTATTTAGTTTTTTTCAACCACATCCAACTCCACCTTCAAATTGTTGATGATAAAATCTTGTCTATCCGGGGTATTTTTACCCATATAAAACTCCAGTAAGGTTTCGATTGAAGTGGCTTTGTCTAACATAACCGGATCTAAACGAATGTTTTCTCCAATAAAATGCTTGAACTCATCGGGTGATATTTCCCCCAATCCTTTGAATCGGGTGATTTCCGGTTTGGGTTTTAGTTTTTCAATAGCATTCACTCGTTCTTCTTCACTGTAACAGTAAATGGTTTCCTTTTTATTACGTACTCTGAATAATGGTGTTTGCAAGATATACAAATGCCCTTCCTTGATTAATTCCGGAAAGAATTGTAGGAAGAACGTTATTAACAACAACCGAATATGCATACCATCCACATCGGCGTCTGTAGCTATTACAATGTTGTTGTAACGTAAATTGTCATAATCTTCTTCGATATCTAAAGCGGCTTGCAAAAGGTTAAATTCTTCGTTTTCATACACAATTTTTTTGGTCATTCCGTAGGAATTGAGAGGCTTTCCACGCAAACTGAAAACGGCTTGTGTATTGACATCACGCGACTTGGTAATGGAACCCGAAGCCGAATCTCCCTCAGTAATAAATAGTGTACTCTCTAAACTTCTGGGATTTTTAGCATCGGTTAAATGAACGCGGCAATCGCGTAATTTTTTATTGTGTAAACTCGCTTTTTTGGCTCTTTCTTTGGCTAATTTCCGAATACCCGAAAGTTCTTTACGTTCCCGCTCGGCTTGCAATATCTTCTTCAACAAAGCCTCGGCTACTTCGGGGTTTTTGTGCAAATAATTATCGAGTTTGGTGGATATAAAATCGTTGATGAAAGTTCGCACCGTTGGGCCATTCGGACCAATATCCGTAGAACCTAATTTGGTTTTGGTTTGCGATTCAAATACCGGTTCTTCTACTTTAACTGAAACAGCAGAAACAATTGATTTTCTGATATCTGAAGCTTCAAAACCTTTGTTATAAAAATCACGAATTGTTTTTACAACCGATTCTCTGAAAGCATTTAAGTGTGTTCCTCCTTGCGTTGTATTTTGACCATTTACGAACGAATGATATTCTTCGGAATATTGCGATTTACTATGTGTAATAGCAATCTCTATATCATCACCTGAAAGATGTATAATCGGGTACACCATGTCTTCTTCATGAATGTTTTCTTCCAATAAATCTTTTAAGCCATAATCGGAGTAATATTTTTCACCGTTGTAATAAATTGTTAGTCCCGTATTGAGATAACAATAATTTTTGAGCATTTTAATGACATACTCGTTACGGTATTTATAATTTTTAAAAATAGTGTCATCTGCTACAAAACTAACTTTTGTTCCTCTTCGTTTCGTGGAATCTTGAACTTCTTCTTCCACAGTAAGATTACCGGCAGAAAATTCGGCAGCTTTTTGTTGATTATCACGTACTGATTCTACTCGAAAGTAATTAGACAAAGCATTAACAGCTTTGGTACCTACTCCATTTAAACCCACCGACTTTTTAAATGCTTTGGAATCGTATTTTCCTCCCGTATTCATTTTCGAAACCACATCCACAACCTTTCCTAATGGAATACCACGTCCGTAATCACGCACGGTAACCAATTTGTCTTTGATAGTAACTTCAATGGTTTTACCGGCCCCCATAACAAATTCGTCAATACAGTTATCGAGTACTTCTTTGAGTAATATGTAAATACCATCATCTGGTGAAGAACCATCACCTAACTTTCCAATATACATTCCGGGACGCATACGAATATGTTCTTTCCAATCGAGTGAACGGATATTGTCTTCGGTATATTGATTTTGTTCTGACATTGCTAAAAAAAGGATTTTTTGCTAATGTATAGGAAATGAGCCTAAAATAAAAGCACTCTAACTGTAAGTTATCGACAATTATCGTTAACAAATGTTGTTTTGAATAAAAAAATAAAATTTTATTGTTTATCAATAAATATTTTATATTTTTGAATAAATTTTAAAGCTTATTAAAAATGAATACAAAACCTTCTAAAACTATTTTAACTATCATGAATGTACTTTTCTGGATAGTATTTATCGGCTTGTGTGTAGAAACAGGAATCTTACTTTGTAGTTATTTTGCGAGTTTATTCATAGCCGAAACTGAAACCTTTAAATTGTATAAGCCAATTGATTTAAGACTATTATTTACAAAAGATATTGTTCAATATCATATTGTAATGATTTCATTTATTTTAATGAATGGCTTTAAAACGTTTATCGCTTATAAAGTAGTGAAATTGTTTACTGTTTTAAAGTTTGAACAACCTTTCACAACTGAAACTACAAAATTTGTTTTTGAAATTAGTTGTTGGGTTTTTGTAACAGGAATTTTTGGAGCAGTTATGAACGCTAATGTTCATTGGGTAAGCAAACGAATACAAGAAATAAACTTTGATTGGAACGTAAATGAAATTTTATTTTTTGCGGGTTTAATTTACATAATTGCTGTAATTATGCAAAGAGGAACCGAAATTCAGGATGAAAACGATTTAACAGTTTAGATTATGGCGATTATTGTAAACTTAGATGTAATGATGGCAAAACGAAAAATGTCGTTGAATGAACTTTCTGAAAAAGTGGGTTTAACCCTAGCTAATTTATCAATATTAAAAACCGGAAAAGCGAAAGCCATACGATTCAGTACGCTAGAAGCTATATGTGAAGTTTTGGAATGCCAACCCGGAGATATTTTGGAGTTTAGAGAAAATTAAAAAGTTAAAAAAATTAGTAAATAGCAAAAAACCGTCTCGTAGAACAAGACGGTTTTTTGAATTTTAAAAAATGATATTTTTTATGATTAAACATTAAATCTAAAATGCATTACATCACCATCTTTAACAATGTATTCTTTTCCTTCCACACGCAATTTTCCTGCTTCTTTTACTTTAGCTTCTGAGCCGTAATTCACATAATCATTGTAAGCAATTACTTCTGCACGAATAAAACCTCGTTCAAAATCTGTATGAATCACACCTGCAGCTTGTGGGGCAGTTGCCCCAATCGGAATAGTCCAAGCCCGAACTTCTTTTACTCCAGCCGTAAAATATGTTTGTTGTTTTAACAACTTGTAAGCAGCTCGTATCAAAACTGCTGATCCGGGTTCTGATAATCCCATATCATTCAAAAATAGTTGACGCTCCTCGTAGCTTTCCAATTCGGTAATATCCGCTTCTGCTCCTACAGAAAGTACAATCACTTCTGCTTGTTCATCTTTTACTAATTCGCGAACTTGGTCAACATATTTGTTTCCGTTTACTGCAGAAGCCTCGTCAACATTACATACATATAAAACAGGTTTAGAAGTAATTAACTGAAAACTTTCGAATAATTCTTCTTCGTCTTGGTTTTGAGGAATTACTGTGCGAGCAGATTTTGCTTGTAATAAGGCTTCCTTAATTCGGTTTAACAACGATTGTTCAACTTGAGCTTCTTTATTACCGGTTTTGGCTGCACGATTTACTTTTTCTAGTCTTTTTTCTACCGTTTCTAAGTCTTTTAACTGTAGTTCAATGTCGATAGTTTCTTTGTCTCGAATGGGATTTACGCTACCATCAACGTGCACAATGTTGTCATTATCAAAACATCGCAACACATGAATAATAGCGTTACATTCTCTGATGTTTCCTAAAAATTGATTTCCCAAACCTTCTCCTTTACTAGCTCCTTTTACCAATCCGGCAATGTCAACAATATCAACGGTTGCCATTTGAACCCGTTCCGGCTTGACCAATTCTTCCAAACGGGCAATTCGCGGATCAGGAACGTTAACCACTCCAATATTAGGCTCGATGGTACAGAACGGAAAGTTTGCACTTTGAGCTTTTGCATTTGACAAACAATTAAATAGCGTCGATTTACCAACATTGGGTAATCCTACAATTCCTGCTTTCATAGTATAGATTTTCGGTTTCTAGAATTAGTTACTGACTAGCAACCGTTATTAAATTAAAAAATTGGGTGCAAATATAAAGTTTAAAATTGAATAGTATTTTTTTAATACAAAAAACTCCTCTATTCAAGAGGAGTTTTATTATTCATTATGCAAAAAAGCTTGCCTATTTAATAGTGTTTCTTCACTTTCCACATGATTATCGTCCGGTACACAACAATCTACCGGACAAACCGCAGCACATTGGGGTTCTTCGTGAAAACCTTTGCATTCGGTACACTTTCCGGGAACAATATAATAAATATCGTCTGAAATTGGTGTTTGTGCCGCATCAGCGTCAATTTCTGTACCATCAGGCAAAATCACTTTACCACTTAATTTAGTTCCGTCTTTGTAACGCCAATCGTCTGCTCCTTCATAAATTGCCGTATTTGGACATTCAGGTTCGCAAGCTCCGCAGTTAATGCATTCGTCTGTTATAATGATAGCCATTTTTTTCTGTTTAAAAGTTCAATTGTTCAAAAGTTTAAACTTGTTCTCTTAAATCTAGTTTTAAACTTTCAACTATTGGCAATTGCCAACTTTCAATTTCTTATTTTTGTGCAAAAGTACAATCAAAACAAGTTATAAACAAGTATCAAATGTTACAAAAAACAAAAATTACAGCTTTTGTGGAATTGGGTAAATTTTTGGCTCAATTTTCTTCTTTAAAATCTCAAGCTCAAGAAACTGTACTTTTGAATGAGTATTTTTTCACTTCGTTTGAAAAACTATTGGATTTATCTCAATCGCACAATGGCTGGTTCACCAAAGAACAGGTTTGTTTTGCTGTAAATTCATGGTCAGAAGCATTGACTGATGAAAATTTATCAAAATGGCTTTCAAACTATGATTTTTCAAAAGTGCAACCTAAAACAATCGGAATAATTTTAGCCGGAAATATTCCGTTAGTCGGTTTTCATGATTTTATTTCTGTCTTGTTATCAGGCCATACAGCTTTAGTAAAAACATCATCCAATGATAAGCATTTGATAAAATTTTTGGCTGATTATCTAATTGCAGTTGATAAAAGTTTAGAAGAAAGAATCCAGTTTATAGATGGAAAATTAGAGAATTTTGATGCAGTAATTGCTACCGGAAGTAACAATACAGCACGTTACTTTGACTATTACTTTAGAAATGTACCCTCAATTATTAGAAAAAACAGAAATTCTGTTGCTATTTTAACAGGAAAAGAATCACAAAACGATTTAATGAATTTAGGTGAAGATATTTTCCGCTATTTTGGATTAGGTTGCAGAAATGTCTCTAAATTATTTGTCCCATCAGGATATAACTTTGATTCCTTTTTCAAGGCAATATACAACTATCAAGAAGTCATTCAGTATGAAAAATATGCTAATAATTATGATTATAATAAAGCTGTTTTTTTAATGAGCAATTATCAGTTATTGGATAATGGGTTTTTAATGATAAAAGAAGATAAACATTACTCCTCTCCTATTGCTGCTGTTTTTTACGAATATTACGATTCGATAGTGGATTTAAAAAAACGACTTACGGATGAGGAAGAACAAATTCAATGCATTGTTTCAAATGGATTGACCCAAAACAGTATTCCTTTTGGACAAACTCAAAAACCACAACTTTGGGATTATGCAGATAATGTAGACACGATGGAATTTTTATGTGCTTTATAAAATTCTTTTTAACTATAACGTTTTTGTTAATAATCTATTATAAATACCACTCTCAAAAAACAGACATTTCATGACGAATTTCAGAAATTTGCTGTTCTAAAAATAATTTTACTATTTCAGAAACAAAAGATTCTGAAATAAATTCAGAATAAAATGAAAAAACACAATTACAGTGCGGGTCCTTGTATTCTGCCTCAAGAGGTATTTGAAAAATCTGCTCAAGCCATTTTAAATTTTAATGATTCCGGTTTATCAATTTTAGAAATTTCACACCGTAGCAAAGATTTTGTTGCCGTGATGGATGAAGCAAGAGCGTTAGCATTAGAACTTTTAGGATTGGAAGGAAAAGGTTATCAGGCCTTATTTCTTCACGGAGGAGCAAGTTTAGAATTTTTAATGATTCCATTCAACTTAATGAAAGTGAATGGAAAAGCCGCTTATTTAGATACCGGAACATGGGCAAATGCTGCCATAAAAGAAGCTAAACTGTTTGGAGAAACAGTAATTGTTGCTTCGTCAAAAGCTGAAAATTACAACCATATTCCAACAAATTATGTTGTGCCATCAGATGCGAATTATTTCCATTGTACATCCAACAACACCATTTTTGGGACACAAATGAAAGAATTTCCAGACCTTGCAATACCTATGGTTTGTGATATGAGTTCTGATATTTTCTCACGCACATTAGATTTTTCAAAGTTTGATTTAATTTATGCCGGAGCTCAGAAAAATATGGGGCCAGCAGGAACAACTTTGGTCGTAGTGAAAGAAGAAATCTTAGGAAAATCAGGAAAAACCATTCCCTCTATTTTGGATTATAAACAGCATATCGACAAGGAAAGTATGTATAACACACCGGCCGTTTTTCCTGTTTATGCATCGCTATTAACCTTACAATGGTTGAAAAATTTAGGCGGAATTGCGGCCATTGAAAAGATAAATGAAACGAAAGCGAATTTATTGTACTCAGAAATCGACCGAAATCCATTATTCAAAGGAACTGCTGTTACTGAATTCAGAAGCAACATGAACGCAACGTTCTTATTGAATGATGAAGCCCACGCTCCTATTTTTGATAAACTTTGGAAAGATGCCGGAATTTCAGGATTACCTGGTCATCGTTCTGTTGGAGGATACAGAGCTTCAATGTATAATGCAATGCCTTTAGAAAGTGTGCAGGTTTTAGTTGAAGTAATGAAGGAATTAGAAAGTAAAAGTTAGAAAAAAATATAAACAAGTTCTTAGAATCTTAGTTACTCAGAAACAAAAATTATGAAAGTATTAGCCAATGACGGAATTTCTCCAAGTGGAATCACAGCACTAGAAAAAGGAGGGTTTGAAGTAATTACAACCAAAGTGGCCCAAGAGCAAGTGGCCAATTTTATAAACACAAACCAAGTAAGTGTCTTATTAGTACGTAGTGCAACTAAAGTAAGAAAAGATATCATCGATAATTGTCCGAGTCTAAAAATCATCGGTCGTGGTGGTGTTGGTATGGATAATATTGATGTTGCATATGCTCGTGAAAAAGGAATTCATGTTATCAACACACCGGCATCTTCATCAGAATCGGTTGCAGAATTGGTTTTTGCTCACTTATTTTCCGGTGTTCGTTTTTTATATGATGCCAATAGAAATATGCCTTTGGAGGGGGATACAAATTTTGACGGATTAAAAAAAGCATATGCCAACGGAATTGAATTACGTGGAAAAACAATAGGTATTATTGGCTTTGGAAGGATTGGGCAAGCGGTGGCAAAAATGGCTCTTGGTCTAGGCATGAAGGTAATTGCTTCAGATAAATATGTTGGAGAAGCAGTTATTCGGGTTGATTTCTATAATGGTCAATTTATTAATGTAGATATTGTAACCGAACCTATAGAGGATTTATTAAAACATTCGGATTTTATTACTTTACATGTTCCTGCTCAAGATGGTTATGTAATTGGTCGAGAAGAATTAGAAATCATGAAAGACAATGTTGGCATTGTAAATGCTGCCCGTGGTGGTGTTATTGATGAAGTTGCTTTAATAGAGGCCTTAGACGAAGGAAAAGTATTATTTGCCGGATTAGATGTTTTTGAAAACGAACCTACTCCAGAAATCAAAATATTAATGCATCCTAATATTTCACTTACCCCTCATATCGGTGCTGCAACATTAGAAGCACAAGACCGAATTGGAACCGAATTAGCAGAACAAATTATCAGTTTACTAAAAACAGAAAAATAACACTGTTCATATACAAGTTTTTATATAATTGCTTAACTTCGTATAGAAAATTTTAAAAGCCTATACTATGTTAGATCAATTAACACAATTAGTACAACAATTCGGAAATGAAGCTGTTGTGCATAACAATGCAGTTCCCAATCAATTGAACGACAGTGTCATGAAAGAAACTGAAAACTCATTACTTTCAGGATTACAAAAAATGGCAACTGATGGAAAAATAGATCAATTAGCCGGACTTTTCCAAGGGAATAATGCCGGTTCTACCACAAATCCGGTAGTCAAACAATTAATCGAGCAAGTATCCGGCAATTTGAATCAAAAAGTCGGCTTAGACAGTAATGCAGCCAATGGTGTTGCTACAAACATGATTCCGCAAATACTTGGTTCATTAATAGGGAGAGCTAAAGACCCCAACGTCAAAGGATTTGAAGTTAGTGATTTAGTAAATGCAATATCAGGCGGTTCAGGTAATTCAAATTTAATGGATATGATTACCAAATATGGTGGTCAGTTTGGCTTAGATCAAAATAATGATGGAAAAGTTGATATGCAAGATGCAATTGCAGCAGCTACAAAAAAGGGAGGTATCGGTGGAATGCTTGGAAAATTATTCGGTAAATAAAGATTTTATAAGATTGTTTAGAAACCACTCTTGCGGAGTGGTTTTTTTGTTAAAAATACTTAATTAAATGGCTTAATCATTCATTTTTTGTACTTTTATGATATGAAAAATGTAGTTTTTGTATTCTTATTATGCTACTTAATTTATGCCTGTTCAGGTAATAAATCAACTGCTGTTTCAGACAAAAACGAAATAGCATCAATGGCTTCAGATACCGTTAGAATTGCAAATGATGAGTTGGAATACGAAATCATCATCATTGAACCTGGTTTTAATTTCTGGTTAGCCAGTAGAGCCATGCCTAGAAATTATTATTCTCAAAACTATCTTGAAACACGCAACCAATTTTGGGTTGCCGAATACAACAATCGTGTTTTGCAACCCATGCGGTATAATCCTAATTTGTATCAAATGCAAATTGATTATCGTCGTGGGATTGATTATGGATACGAAGTAAATTATTTGCTTTTTAATTATTTAGTTTATTTTCAACAAACCTATAAACAACAATTAGGCGGATTTTCTGCCAGAATTTAATTAACTTTTATGTTGCAAAAATTTTTCTATATCATTATTTCTTTCCTATTAGGAATAATTTTGGTGATAATTGGTTCTTATTTTAAAATCACACACTACTCCAATGCTAATTTATTTTTGCTGTTAGGAATGCTTTTTAAATCTTTAGCCTTAATTTTGTTACTTATTAAAACCATCAAACAATCAAAAAAAGAAAAGCTGAACTAATTTCTTATTTCTGAATGTCTCTTCTTGTCTTATGAAAAAATTAAAATCCCGTTGGGGTGTTAAGTCTAACTTTCAACTTAGTATTATTTTTATTGTTTTTGCAATAACCGGTTCTGTTTCTGCATATTTATCAAAACCATTTACGAATTATATTGGTTTAACGAATGAAAACCTCGGATGGTTGTATTTGCCGATCCGTTTAATTGCCATTTTTCCTATCTATCAAGTTTTATTGGTTCTATTTGGATTTCTTTTCGGGCAATTTGCATTTTTTTGGACTTTTGAAAAGAAAATGCTTCGCAGTATGAAGTTAGGATGTATCGCCAATTGGTTTGAAAAAAATTTGACAAAAAAATAAAAACTGCATGGATTAAATTGCAGTTTTTATGATTTTTATTTCTTTTTTATCAGATAAGTATAAATCCAGGTAATGGTAAAAGTAGGGATAAAATCAATTCCGGGTAGCAATTCTTCAACAAAAACTATAAATCCGCCTACTGTTCCAACAGTTCCTTTGTACATTCGCATTAATAGTAATCCGGCTATTGGTGCCCAAATGACATCAGATATTGTTCCTAAAAACGGAACTAAATACGATAACATACCAATACCATCAAACAGAATACTCAATAATAAATCCCTGGTTTTTGTATCTTTAATTGTCTGAACTTCAACTTCTTTTGTCATTAAAAACTTTTTTAAATTGTACTTATATAAAGACAAAAGTAATGCCAAAAGTTATTTTTCTTTTTTTATTAAGTTAAAAAAGTCATTTCTGCTTTCTTTTTCTGTAAAGATTCCACCATATTGAATTGTCGAAGTATAACTTGAACTGTCTTTAATTCCTCGACTAGACACACACAAATGTTCTGCTTCGACCACTACAATAACATCTTCTGTATTTAAAACTGTTTTAAGTTCGTTAAAAATTTGCATAATCATACGCTCCTGTACTTGCGGACGACGTGCAAAATAATCTACAATTCGATTTAATTTAGACAAACCAATCACTTTTCCATTTGAGACATAACCAATGTGTACTTTTCCAATAATAGGTAAAAAATGATGTTCACATGTAGAATTAAAACTAATATTAGCCTCAACCAACATTTTGTCATAATGATAACTGTTTTCAAAAACAGAAATTTTGGGTTTATTCGCCGGATTTAATCCACTAAAAATTTCTTGAATAAACATTTTAGCTACCCGATGTGGTGTTCCACGTAAACTGTCATCGGTCATATCCAATCCCATTTCTTCCATGATAATATGGAAATGTTTTTCTATCGTGGCCATTTTCTCGTTGTCAGACTTTTCAAATGCATCAGGTCGTAATGGTGTCTCAGCGGAAGTCATCTGATGTTCGTCTCCCAAAAGTTCAAATATTTCTTTTTCAATTTGATTGTTCATAGCGTCGTTTTTTAAATTACATCAAGGCTTTTGTAAAGCTGTTCGGTGTTAAAACTTTTAGGTGATTAATTCTTTAATTTATCTTTAAAAATCTTTTTCAATTTTTCTATTTTGGGCGTAATTACATAACTGCAATACGATTGAGTTCTGTTTAAGTTATAATAATTTTGGTGATAATCTTCTGCTTCATAAAAAACGGAAGCTGCGGAAACTCTTGTCACAATTGGATTTTTAAATGTTTTTTCATCAGTCATTAACTTAATATAAGCTTCTGTTAATTGTTTTTGATCATCATTATAATAAAATACTTCACTGCGGTATTGTGTTCCCACGTCATTACCTTGGCGATTTAGTGTAGTTGGATCATGTGTGGCAAAGAAAATTTCCAACAATTCACCATAGGAAACTACCTTGGGATCAAATGTAATTTGAATGGCTTCGGCATGACCTGTCATTCCTGTCCCGATTTCTCTGTAAGTTGGATTTTTAGTTGTGCCGCCAATATAACCGGACACGACTTTTTTTACACCTTCAATTTCTAAAAAAACTGCCTCTATACACCAAAAGCATCCACCGGCAAAAGTGGCTAATTCTAAACCGTTTGCTATGTTCATTTTAATAGGTTGTTTATTTTCTAAGAAAAGATTTTTACTTTCTTGTGATTGACAAGAAAATAGTAAGAAAGCAAAAATAAAGGATATAGTATTTTTCATATTTAATTTTGTTTAACAAATATACAATAAAATTAAACAATATTAGTTCTTTAACTTAATTTTATTATTTACACCATAAATAATAGAAATGATTCTGTTTAAAATAATGATAATCTTTGTTACTTTGTAAAAATTGTTTTTCATGATATTAGCAAAAAGAATTCATAAATATTTTGATCAATTACATGTTTTAAAAGGAGTTGATCTTGCCATAAAAAAAGGTGAAGTAATTGCAATTGTGGGAGTTTCTGGAGCTGGAAAAACAACATTACTTCAAATTTTAGGCACATTGGAAAAACCAACTGCAGAAATTGGAACTGAATTGATAATTGATGGGGAGAACGTGTTGAATATGAATGACAAACAATTATCTAAATTCAGAAACTTAAAACTTGGATTTATCTTTCAATTTCATCAATTATTACCTGAGTTTACTGCTTTAGAAAATGTTTGTATACCTGCCTTCATTGCCGGAAAACCCAAACAAGAAGCAGAGGAAGAAGCGAAAAAACTACTCCTGTTTTTAGGTTTGTCTCATCGTATGGATCATAAACCCGGAGAACTATCTGGTGGCGAACAACAACGTGTAGCTGTTGCCCGAGCTTTAATTAATAAACCGGCTGTTATTTTTGCAGACGAACCGTCGGGTAATTTAGACACAGGTTCTGCAGAAAATTTACATGAATTATTTTTTAAACTGAGAGATGAGTTTGGACAGACGTTTGTAATAGTTACGCATAACGAAATGCTAGCCAATATGGCAGATAGAAAGTTAGTTATGAAAGATGGTTTGTTTGATCATAATACTGGGTGGATTGATTTTTCTACCTTAACCAATCCAACTGATTAATGAACCAAAATGAATTAAAAGAATTTCTTGACGAAAAAGTTCAATTATACAATCATCCTAAGTTCATAGAAAGTGACCCTATCCAGATTCCTCATCTTTACTCCTTAAAAGAAGATATAGAAATTGCCGGGTTTTTAACAGCAACCATTTCGTGGGGAAATCGTAAAATGATTATTAATAACAGTCAGAAATTAATGTCTAAATTAGGGAATTCACCCTATGATTTTGTTATGAATCATAATAAAAATGATTTAGAAAAAGTAAGTGATTTTGTTCATCGAACATTTAATGGAAACGATTGTATTTCTTTTATAAAAGGATTAAAAAATATTTACCAAAATCACAATGGGTTAGAAACTGTTTTCAGCAAAGACATTAAAATAAATACGCTTCAACAAAACATCACTAATTTCAAAACTGTCTTTTTTGAAATTGATCACGATTACCGTACCCAAAAACATATTTCTGACCCAATGAATAATTCAGCTGCGAAACGTATCAACATGTTTCTTCGTTGGATGGTTAGAAATGATAGTGCAGGCGTAGATTTAGGAATTTGGAAAACAATATCTCCGGCAAAACTTTCCTGTCCTCTAGATGTGCATTCCGGAAATGTAGCACGAAAGTTAGGGCTGCTAAACCGTAAACAAAATGATGCAAAAGCACTTATTGAGTTAGATTCAAATTTACGGATTATGGATAAAAACGACCCTGTAAAATATGACTTTGCTCTATTCGGATTAGGTGTTTTTGAAGGATTTTAACATCAAGCTACCTTTGAGTTAAATTCCGTACCTTTGCTCAAAATAAGTTTTATGTCTACTTTTCTGGAATTTGATTTACCTAAATCATTGCAAAAAGCGATAGATGATTTAGGCTTCACAACCCCTACTCCTATTCAAATTAAATCTATGCCGGTTATTTTATCAGGACGTGATGTAATGGGCATTGCTCAAACCGGAACCGGTAAAACATTAGCTTATTTATTACCTATTTTAAAACATTGGAAATTCAAAAACTCGCACACTCCCCGCGTGTTGATTTTAGTCCCTACCCGAGAATTAGTTGTACAAGTAGCCGAAGAGGTAATCAAATTAACGAACTATATGTCTGTTAGAACACTAGGAGTATATGGTGGAGTAAATATTAACACCCAAAAAACAGCTGTTTATGAAGGGGTAGATATTTTAGTCGGAACACCCGGTCGCGTAATGGATTTAGCCTTAGACAATGTTGTTCGTTTTGATGAAATACAAAAATTAGTCATTGATGAATTTGACGAAATGCTTAACTTAGGTTTTCGATTTCAAGTTACCTCTATTTTATCAATGTTGAAAGCAAAAAGACAAAACATTTTATTTTCTGCTACCATGACAGATGAAGTAGATGAAATGATTGAGGAATATTTTGATTTCCCTGAGGAAGTTTCATTAGCCCCCTCCGGAACACCGTTGGAAAAAATTACACAAGTTGGTTACAAAGTTCCCAATTTTCTAACTAAATTAAATTTATTGAAGGCATTATTGCAATCCGATGAAAGTATGTCACGGTTATTGATTTTCATCAACAATAAAAAAACAGCCGATTTAGTTTCTGAAGCTTTAGAAGAAGAATTTACGGGACAATTCGGATTAATTCATTCGAATAAATCGCAAAATTACCGTTTGAATACGATGACTGCTTTTCAAGCCGGGGAATTAAGAGGAATTGTTACAACTGATGTTATGGCACGTGGTTTGGATATTTCTGATATTACTCACGTTGTTAATATGGAATTTCCGGAAGTTCCAGAACAATACATTCATCGAATTGGTCGAACCGGCCGTGCGGATAAAAATGGTATAGCCGTTAGTTTTATTAGTCCAAGAGAAGAAGAAATTCAAATTGAGTCCGAAATTTTAATGGAAAAAGAAATTGATCTTTTACCGCTTCCTAACATTGAAATTGAAGAAAAGTTGTTGGAATTTGAAAAGGAAAAGAAAAAAATAAAAATGCTTCTGAAACGTCCAAAGAAAGAAGGTGGCGAAGCATTTCATGAGAAAAAAGACAAGAACAAAAAAGTAAACTTAGGTGGACCAGGAAAACGAAATCCTCGTAAGACAGAATCTAGAAACCGCGGTATTGAACGAAAAAGAGATGAAAAAAGAAAGAAAAAATAATTTTTAACCATCGTTTTTGAGCTTGTGGTTAGCATTTTAGATTTGTGTCGTTAAAATATAAAAGTTATCTTTGACAAACTTTCAATTAATGCAGTTTAAACATTCAGAAATTCTGTATTTTCTCTTCTTATTGGTCATTCCAATTTTAGTGCATTTATTTCAACTTCGTCGCTTTAAAAAGGAATCTTTTACAAATGTAAAGTTTTTAAAAGAGCTTACAATCCAAACCAGAAAAAGCTCTAAACTTAAGAAATGGCTATTACTAGTCACTCGTTTATTATTGCTAACTGCGATGATTTTTGCTTTTGCTCAACCTTTTTTTAAAGCAAAAGACAATACTAATGCAACCAATGAATTATATATTATTTTAGATAATTCGTTTAGTATGCAAGCAAAAGGTAAGCAGGGAGAATTACTTAAAAGAGTTGTTCAAGAATTACTTGAAAACATACCTGAAAACACTACCTTTTCTTTAATGACTAATGATGATGTGTATTGGAGTACCGATAGTAGGTCTATTCAAAAAGAATTGATGAATTTGGATTACAGTGCCACCTCGTTTCAATTAGATCAAAGTCTACTAAAAATAAAATCCAGAAAAACACCATTTAATAAGGATGTTTTAATAATTACTGATGCAATAAATTTACAAGCCAATCATTTTAAACCCATCGACAAAACAATAAACCCTATCTTTATCTTGCCTGAAATAGAGCAAAAAAATAATATTGCTGTTGACAGTGTTTATATCCATCAAACCTTAGATAATTTTTATGAAATTGGGGTAAAATTAAAATCATTTGGCCAAACAGAACTAGAATTTCCTGTTGCTGTTTACAATCAAAAACAACTCATTGCCAAAACACAAGTTAAATTTAATCAAACCGATAAAGAGTTATTTTTTACAATCCCAAAAGCAGATTTCAATGGTTATGTTGTAATTGATGAACCTGGATTACCATATGACAATTATTACTATTTCAGCATTGCAAAACCTATAAAAACTGCTGTAATTGCCATTGGTGAAAAAGAAAAAAATCAATTTTTGACAAAAATTTACACCGAAAATGAATTTGAGTTTTCACAATTTGAATTGAAATCGTTGGATTATAACATTTTGGAAAAACAAGATGCGATTATTCTCAATGAAATAATGGATATTCCTCAAACCTTACAAACGACTTTGAAGTCATTTTATGAAAAAGGCGGAAACATTATTTTTATTCCTTCTGCAGCGACCAATACAGATTTCTTTAACCGTTTTTTGCAAAATTTCGGTACTTTTTCGGTGAGCGACTTGCAAAAAAAAGAAAATCAAATTACATCCATTTCATTTGCTCATCCTCTTTTTAATAAAGTCTTTGAAAAGAAAGTAGTTAATTTTCAATACCCAAATACAAAAAGCAATTTCAGGCTAAAAAGTGCTTACCCATCCATATTAATTTACGAAGACCAAAGTCCGTTTTTATCAGGAATTTCAAATTCTCTGGCTTCTTTTTATGTTTTTTCAGCCCCAATCAATAAGGAAAATTCAAATTTTAAAAACTCACCACTCATTGTGCCTACCTTTTACAATATGGCTGCTCAAAGTACTCAATCTGCAATAAATGCTTTAACAGTAGGCTCCGCTTCACGAATAACAATAGACCAGCTTTTATCAAAAGATGAAATAATTGAAATTGAAACTTCAGATGAAAAAAGAGAACGCTTTATTCCTCAACAGCAAATAGTAAATAATAAAGTAACGTTAACTTTTTCTGAAAATCCTAAAATAGCAGGCAATTATAATGCGTTGAAAGATAATTCAATCATTAAAAATATTAGTTTCAATTATGAAAGATCAGAAAGTGATTTACGGATAGATAACAGTAACTTAGCAGAAAATTACGAAACCAGCTCTTCCTTAGAAGCTGTTTTTGACACTATGCAAACCAATCGAACAAATAATGAAATGTGGAAATGGTTTGTAATTTTGGCCTTATTATTTGTTGTATTGGAAATACTCATTCAAAAATTGGTAAAATGAAGTTAATCATTCGAAACGCAACCATCATCGACCCGAACGGTTTGCATCACAACCAAAAAAGAGACCTTAAAATTGTAGGCAAAACAATTGAAAAAATTGGTTTAAACTTACCTTCAGAAAAAGATTTTGAAGAAATTAGTTTAGAAAATCTTCATCTCTCAAAGGGTTGGTTTGATAGCTCTGTTTCGTTAGGTGAACCCGGATTTGAAGATCGCGAAACCATTACCAACGGATTATTGGTAGCTGCAAAAAGTGGTTTTACATCGATTGCCTTGCAACCTAATTCGTTTCCGGTTATTGATAATCAATCGCAAGTACAATTTGTAAAAGAAAAAGCGAGGAACAATGCTGTGAACTTGTTTCCTATTGGAGCACTAACCAAAGGTTCTGAGGGTAATGATTTAGCCGAATTAGTAGATATGAAAAATGCCGGAGCAATAGCATTTGGTGATTATGGAAGAAATATCACCAATGCAAATTTACTCAAAATCGGATTGCAATATGTTCAGGATTTTAATGGTTTAGTTATTGCCTTTTCACAAGATGAAAAAATTAAAGGAAGTGGTGTGGTACATGAAGGTGTGGTATCAACACGTTTAGGATTAAAGGGAATCCCTACACTTGCCGAAGAGTTAATGGTTGCCCGAAACTTGTTTATTCTCGAATATACGGGAGGTAAGTTACATATCCCAACCATATCCACAGCAAAATCGGTCGAACTAATCAAAGATGCAAAAGCCAATGGTTTGAAGGTTACTTGTAGTGTTGCCGTTCATCATTTACTTTTAACGGATGAAAAATTAATTGAATTTGATACCCGCCTCAAAGTGAGTCCACCTCTACGCGATGAGAAAAACCGAAAAGCTCTAATTGAGGGAGTTTTAGACGGAACAATTGATATGATAACTTCTGATCATAATCCAATTGATATTGAACACAAAAAAATGGAATTTGATTTGGCCAAAAACGGAACGATTGGTTTAGAAAGTGCTTTTGGAGCTTTATTAAATATACTTCCACCAGACGTGATAATTTCCAAATTAACAAATGGAAAAGCAACTTTTGGTGTTGAAAATCATGAAATTAAAGAAGGTGCATCGGCTGATTTCACTTTCTTCAACCCGAATTTAGAATGGACATTTAGAAAGGAAAATATGCTTTCTAAATCAAAAAACTCCGCTTTTTTAGGTGAAAAAATGATTGGAAAAGTTTACGGAATTTACAATAACGGAAAATTAGTTTTAGCGTAATGGAACAAAATAAAAACGCTGCAATTGTAGCTTATTTAACAATTATTGGTGCTGTTATAGCCATTTTTATGAATAGTGAGCAGAAAAAATCTTTTGCTAGTTTTCATATTAGACAAGCTTTAGGAATTTTTTTAACCTTTTTTGCTTTAGGTTATCCGATTGGTTATTTTGATAATTGGATGATATCTTCTGCCTTTTATATTTTCTTCTTTATCCTTTGGATTTATGGATTCATGGGAGCATTAAATGGTGAAGAAAAAAAAGTTCCATTAGTGGGCGATTTTTATCAAAATTTATTTAAGAGTCTATAACTATGTCACTATACTATTTGATTCGAGAACCAAAAATCATTCAAGAAAAAAATCCGTTATTGCTTTTACTACATGGTTACGGTAGTAACGAGGAGGATTTGTTTTCGTTTGCTTCCGAACTTCCGGAGGAGTATTATGTGGTTTCTGCTCAAGCTCCTTATCCTTTAATGTACGGAAGTTATGCTTGGTATGCCATCAATTTTGAGGCAGATGACACCAAATTTTCTGATGTAAACCAAGCCAAACAATCCAGAGATTTAATTGCAAACTTCATCGATGAATTAATTGCAAAATATCCGATTAATAAAGAAAAAGTCTCTTTAATTGGGTTTAGCCAAGGGGCAATCTTAAGTTATGCTATTGCTCTCTCCTATCCTGAAAAAATTTCAAAAATTGTGGCTATGAGCGGATATTTAAACCCGGAAATGGCAACTAAAAATTTTCAGCAAAATAATTTTTCTAATTTAAAAATTTTTGCTTCACACGGAACTGTTGATCAGGTAATTCCAATCGATTGGGCAAGAAAAACAAGTCCGACTTTGGAAAAATTGGGAATTAAATTTGTGTATAAAGAATATCCGGTTGGCCACGGTGTTTCCCCGCAAAACTTTTATGATTTTAGAAATTGGTTGGGAGAAAATCGTTAAAATTAGTCTTCTACCTTATCACTTCCGGTTACTTTTGGTCCAATGCTACCATCGCCGGAAAATAAAATTTCATCCCCTTTTTTAAGTACAAAACCTTTCCATGGAATGAGTTGCCACTCATTAAATTGCCAAGGTTGTCCTTCTGCTGTTCGAACAAGAATGAAAGACTCTACTTGATTAGGCAAAAAAAGCTCAGCTTCATTACCTCCATTTTCCCCAAATACAATATATGCATTTTTCGTTTCATCCTCATTATTCTGATTGCTTTGCGGATAAAGTGTAATTGCCGATTCATAGATTTTAATACATTCTTTGTTGAGTGTTGACCAAACATAACCTGCTGCTGCCAAACACCCATCTTCATCTTTATCAGCACTAGTAATGGTATCTAATAGTGTTTGCTTTTGAGTAAACTCAGGAACGGCTTCCTGATCAAACTTTTTGCAGGAATTTAAACTAATTACCAAAGCTAAAAAAAGCAACAAATTTTTCATACCAAAAAAGAATTAAATATACAAAAGTTTTACTGTTTTGGATATAAAGTTGACTGAATTATTTTAAAATTTAACGATTCATCTTCTTCAATAAAATACTGCAACAATACTTCTCCCCAAAGTTCCCCATTACTGAAATCAGCTATAATCCAACGATGATTAAGCACTTCTATTTTATTGATGATAAATTTTTTATCGTTTATTTTACCAAAATCGACCATCGGATTTCCTTCCGGATTGTCATTTAGCCCCATTAAGGTTGCCTCAATTTTTGGAATTAATTTTTCGATTGAATAATCTTCTAAATAATTTTGGGCTTGGTCGTTGTGGCGTAGTGTAAAATAATTGGCATCAAACAATCTGTAATTAAGTGATTGAATTGTATCATTCATCTTTGTTTTTAAACTTGAGAAACGTTCTTGCTCAAACTTTATTTTTTTGGAGTAATACATATACGTAAAAACTGTCATCAAAAGTGATACAATTAATAAATAAAGAGTTAGTGATTTTTTCATTTTATTCAATTGAAATTTCTAAATTATCGTATGCTAAATAAACGTTTTTTGGTAATTTTTGTTGTACCTCTTGATGAAAACCAAGTAAGTGACTGATATGTGTCAAATAACTTTTTTTAGGATTGATTAGAGCTATAAAATGTAATGCTTCATCTAAATTAAAATGTGTTTCATGCGGTTCTTCACGTAATGCATTCACAACTAAAACATCCAAATTTTCAAGTTTTTTTAACTCACATTCCGCAATGGTCTTTACATCGGTTAGATAAGCAAAATTATCGATTCGATAACCGAAAACCTGAAGATTTCCATGCATTACTTGAATGGGAACAACTATTTTTTGACCAATAGAAAAATTACAATTTTGCACTACTTGATTCACCGCAACGGATGGAGCTCCGGGATATTTGTTCTCAATTTCAAAAATATAATCAAATCGTTTCTTTAAGTTATCAATCACTCGTTGATGAGCATAAATTGGAATATCACCTTGTTTGAAAAAAAATGGTCGAATATCATCCAAACCGGCCGTATGATCAGCATGTTCATGTGTAAAAAGTATGGCGTCAATTTTTGTACAACCGGCTTTCAACATTTGTTGTCTAAAATCAGGGCCACAATCAATTACAATTGAATAATTATCATCATAAATCCAAACCGAAACCCTTAATCGTTTATCTTTAGCATCGTTACTTTTACACACAGAATGATTGCTGCCGATTACCGGAATACCTTGTGACGTTCCTGTTCCTAAAAAATATACTTTCAAGACGTTAAATTTTCACAAAAATAGCATTATTTATCTTTTATTAAGGTATGATATTTGTTAACTTTGCAATGTATTATCTAGGAAAATGGAAAGATTAGCAATGGAAATAAAACTTAAGGGAGATAAAGCTATTGAACAAATCCCTTCAATCAAAGATAAAGCTTTAAGAATCAATCTTAACGAAAACATATATGGTACTTTTGCAGAGATTGGTGCCGGTCAAGAAACAGTTCGTCATTTTTTTAGATCTGGCGGGTCTTCCGGAACAATAGCAAAAGCAATGTCTGCCTATGACAAAGACTTTAGTGATGCCATTTACGGTGTTGAAAAAGATGGTCGCTATGTAACGGAAAGTAGGTTAAAAAAAATGTTGTCTCACGAGGTAGACTTAATTGAAAAAAGACTGGATCGTGTAAAACATCCCAATAAAATGTTCTTCAGTTATGCCAATACGGTTGCAACAATTGATTTTGCAAAGCAATTTAAAGGTCATGGTTGGGTAGGAATCAAATACCAAATTGAACCTGATGAAGATTATAATGAAATTATCCTTCATATTCGTTTCAAAGAAAATGATGCTCGATTACAACAAGAAACGCTTGGTATTCTTGGTGTAAATTTAATTTATGGTGCATTTTATAAATACAATGACCCAAAAAAATTATTGCGTTATTTATATGACCATTTAGACAAAGATCAATTGGAAATTGATACCATTAATTTTTCTGGTCCTCGATTTGCCAATGTAGACAATAGACTGATGAGTTTACAGTTGGTAAAAAACGGAATGACCGATGCCGTAATGTTTGGTCCGGATGGTAATAATATTCTTCCTGCCTCAATACTATACAAGAAAAATATTTTAGCCCTTCGCGGAAGTTTTCGACCGGTTACCCGAGTAAACATGGATATGTATGAAAAGTCGTTAGAAATGTTTATCTCCGAAAATAAAGTAGAAGCCGATAATACTTTAGTCATTTTTGAAATAACGCTTTCCAATTTACGCTCCGAAGGCGAAATTGATGAACGGGATTTTATGGACCGTGCCGAATTACTTTGTTCGCTCGGACAATATGTAATGATTTCAAACTTCCAAGAATACTACCGTGTAGTTGAATATTTCTCTAATTATACCAAAGCCAGAATGGGATTAGCCATGGGTGTAAACAATTTAGTTGATATTTTTGACGAAAAATACTATCGTCATTTGAGTGGTGGAATTTTGGAAGCATTTGGTAAATTGTTTTATCGTGATTTGAAAGTTTTTCTTTATCCGATGAAAGAAGAAAATGGTGAAATTACCAATTCTGAAAACTTAAAAGTGCATCCGAGAATGAAAGAATTGTATAAATTCTTTAAATTTAACGGTAAAGTAGTCGATATTGAAATTGCCAATCAAAATAACTTAGAAATTTATTCGCGTCATGTTTTGCGTATGATTGCCAAAGGAGCTGATGGTTGGGAAGAAATGTTACCCAAAGGTGTTGCTGAAATAATTAAGAAAAATAACCTCTTTGGATACGACCCTAAGAAAATAATAGAGGAACATACCAATTAAAAAAAACAGCCATTTAATATGGCTGTTTTTTTTATCCTAAAATTTGTTTCGCATGAGCTTTTGTCTTCACTTCTTTAATTATGTCCTCTATAATTCCGTTTTCATCAATGATAAAGGTGGTACGGTGAATTCCATCATATTCTTTCCCCATGAATTTTTTTGGGCCCCAAACTCCAAAGGCTTGAATGACAGCTTTATCTTCATCGGCCAAAAGTGGAAAAGGGAAATCGAATTTATTTTTAAAACTTGTTTGTGCTTTAGCACTATCAGCACTAACTCCCAAAAGAGCATAATTTCCGGCTTGAAAACGGGCAAAATTATCACGTAAATCACAGGCTTCGGCAGTACATCCCGGTGTATTCGCTTTAGGATAAAAGAAAACTATTAATTTTTTTCCTTTATAGTCGGATAAGGTATGTATGTTTCCATCTTGGTCTTTTGCAGAAAAATTGGGTGCTTTATCACCTTTTTGTAATGTTGTCATAGTTTGTAGTATTGAGTTGCTAAGTTGTTTAATTAAAGTTATTTTTACAACTCAAATTTACCAAAAATGACAAAGAAAGAACGTGCAACATTTGTTATAAATACGTTAAATGAGCTATATCCGTCGATTCCTGTACCCTTAGACCATAAAGATCCTTACACTTTGTTGATAGCGGTGTTGCTCTCTGCTCAATGCACCGATGTTCGAGTGAATCAAATTACACCTCTTTTATTTGCTAAAGCTGATAATCCCAATGATATGGTGAAAATGAGTGTGGAAGAAATTAAAGAAATTATTCGTCCTTGTGGACTTTCACCGATGAAATCAAAAGGCATTTACGGATTATCTAAAATTCTAATTGAAAAACACAATGGCGAAGTACCGCAAAGTTTTGAAGCCTTGGAAGCCCTACCGTCTGTTGGACACAAAACCGCAAGCGTTGTAATGAGTCAGGCATTTGGTGTGCCGGCATTCCCGGTGGATACACATATTCATCGTTTGATGTATCGTTGGAATTTATCCGATGGGAAAAACGTGGTACAAACCGAAAAAGATGCAAAAGCCATTTTTCCAAAAGAATTATGGAATGATTTGCACCTTCAAATTATTTGGTACGGACGAGAATATTCGCCGGCTCGTGGTTGGGACTTGGAAAAGGATGTGATTACGAAAACAATTGGAAGGAAATCGATTTTGATGGATTTTAGCAAAACAAGTAAAACTTTAAAAAAATAACTACATATTAACAAAATAATTGGCAATTAATTTATATTTGTTTGTATTAACTAATTATTCTAATTCAATGAAAAAAACATTACTTTTCTTACTTATTATATTCTGTTTGAATGCAAATGCTAAAAATAAATTTCATTCAGTTAATGATCCGAGAATTGGGATTTTGATGGTCGTTGAAGATGGAATAGCAAAGATTAAAGTAAAGAACCTTGGAGATGAAGAATTAACAAATATAAGTATATTCTCAAGTTCACCTGATGAAGTTTACCTCGATGCTTATGTAGAATCATTACAAGTTGGTGAAGAAACGGCAGTAATTGAGGTTGAAATTTCATTTAATTACCCCTATTGTGCTCTATCTTTTTTTGCAATTACCGAAGCCGAAACAGAGTCAGGCAGTTTTATATCTGATATATCAGCAGATCCTGGATCGTTCTCAAATCCAAATTATACTGATTTTTATGACTTAGATGCACCAACTAATGTGTACTTCTATGATTTTATGTATGGTTGGCAATCCGGAGAATATCAGGATTTAAATAATAATTCGATAGTTGATGTAGGTGATGTTATCAATTATACTTATACAATTTACACCGACTTTAATATGGGTTATGAATTATTGACAGTAACTGATAATAATGCATCTGTAACCATTTCAGGAAATACTGCAACAGGAATACACTATATCACGCAAGAAGAAATTAATTTTGGATATGTTTATAATTCTGCAATCGGAGAAGGAATAGACTATTGTGGTGAATATCAATATATTTACTTTAATGGAGATGTTTGTTCAGGTTGCCCAAATCCAAATAATGAATATTCAATTATTCCTATAACTACTCTTCCACCTCATACAATTACCGGAAATGTAAAATTTAATTTAAACAATAATAATTGTGCTACCGGAATAAATTTCCCCAGAAGAGCTGTTAGGGCACTTACCAACAACTTCAATTATCGCACCTATACCGATACAAATGGTAATTATTCTATTAATATTCCGAATATTAATGAATCTTACACCATTACTGCATTAGAAAATCTAAGTCCTTTATTTACGTCAAATCCAGCATCGAGAATTGTAAATTCTACAGCAAATGTTAATTCAGTTAACTATGGCAATCAAAATTTCTGTATTTCCAGCACTACAACTATTAACGATTTAAGTATCTCTTTTATAAATACAAATGATGCCATACCCGGGTTTGTGGCTAATTATATTATTTTCTTCCATAACAACGGAACAACAGTTATGAATGGAACAGTATCATTATCATTTGATAATAGTAAATTAAGCTTTAGCAATGCCACGCCTAGTCCCGATACAGTAGTCGGTTCATCTTTAGAATGGAATTTTAGTAATCTTCTTCCTTTTGAAACGAGATCAATTCCTGTTACTTTTTCCGTTTTTACCCCTCCAACAGTTGAAATAAATGATGTTCTTAGTTTTTCAGCAATGGTTAACCCTATCGCTAGCGATGTCACACCTCTTGATAACACCAAAGTAATTAATCAAACGGTTGTGAGTTCTTTTGACCCGAATGATAAGACAGTTTTAGAAGGTGCATTTATTGAAGAAAGTCAAGCAAACGAATACCTGACCTATTTAACTCGTTTTCAAAATTCAGGTACTGCGAACGCAGCTTTTGTCATTATAAAAGAAACATTAGATGCGAATTTAGATTGGACAACCTTCACACCTATTGCAGAAAGTCATAATGCTAATATCGAAATTTTAAATGGAAATGAGTTAACCTATTCTTTTCCAAACATTAACTTACCTTATGAAGAAATTGAACCTGAATTGAGTAATGGTTGGATGCTTTACAAAATTAAATTAAAAAATAATTTTACTTTGGGTGATATTGCCAGTTCATCTTCAGCTATCTATTTTGATTTTAATCAACCGATTATAACAAACACGGTAACCACACAATTTGCTCCTTTATCTATCGGTGAAAATAATTTTAATAATTTTAAAATTACTCCAAACCCTGCAACTAACGCTATTATGATTTCAATGGAAAATGAGTTAAATGCTTACTATGAAATAATTTCTGTAAATGGAAAAAAACTAACAAAAGGAAAGGTGAATCATTTAAAACCCATCGACATTAGTTTACTTAATTCGGGTTTTTATTTTATCAATATTTCTTCTGAAAATAATAAAATGACTTATAAGCTGATAAAAAATTAGATTCTACAACTCTATTATTTGTCATCAAGGAAATATATTTTATCATAAAAAAAACATCCCGACTATAATCGGGATGTTCCTTTTAGTTAGCAATAGTTTCGAAAGACATGTTACCTACTTTAACAATGCTCAGTGCCTTGGAGTAGTTGAGCAAAAAACTTATAGTTTCTTTTTTAGGTAACATCTTTGGAGTCGCTAACTTTTTTCTAGTGTAAAGTTTTGCCATAGATATTTATGTTTGTTTTTATCTACAACGCAAAAGTTCTCCAAATAGTATTTAATTCGTTAAAACTATTTTATTTTTTTCAATTACTTTACGTAAATTCATCAATGCGTAACGCATTCTTCCTAAAGCAGTGTTGATACTAACACCGGTAGAATCAGCAATTTCTTTAAAACTCATGTCTTGATACATACGCATTACCAATACTTCTTTTTGGTCAGCGGGTAATTCATCTAACAAACGTTGTAAATCGGATTCCACTTGATCCGTTATCATTCTACCTTCTACATTCATCGAGTTATCAGACATATATGAAAAGATAGAATACTCCTCTGTTTCACGTTGCATTGGCATTTTTTTGGTTTTTCGAAAATGATCAACGACTAAATTGTGAGCAATTCGCATCACCCATGGTAAAAACTTACCTTCTTCATTATAAGAATTTGATTTTAATGTTTTAATAACTTTAATAAAGGTATCTTGAAACACATCATCTGTAATGTCGCGATCTGCAATTTTAGAATAGATAAATCCATAAATTTTAGATTGATGTCTTTCAATAAGAATAGCCAACGATTGCTCATCACCAGCAATGTAATTCTTAACCAATAAAGCGTCTGGGAGTTGATTAACAGTAGCCATAGTCATACTTTTTAATTTCGTGTTGCGAACTAAATTTTTCTAAAAAAGTATTTTTTTTCTATAAGCAGTTGTTAAATTAAGTTTAAATAATAGCCAAATGTAACATAATTTTATCCTAACAAGCAAATATTACAGTAAATTTTAACATTCTTAATGCAATAAATGAGGAAAACCGTAATTAAAGCTACATTTTTACAAAAAATAGAAAAAAACATACTTTTAATTGCGTATTCAAAACACTATCTTTGCGACTCTTTCCTTATTTGCAATGACAACAGAAGATTTTTTACTGCTCGACCCCAAAAAAAACATCCTAATAAAAGGAGCTCAATTACATAATCTCAAAAACATTAATGTAGCAATTCCCAGAAATAAATTAGTGGTTATTACGGGACTTTCGGGGTCCGGAAAGTCCAGTTTGGCATTCGATACGTTATATGCTGAAGGTCAGCGACGCTATGTGGAAAGTTTATCGTCATATGCACGTCAATTCTTAGGCAGATTAGACAAACCTAAAGTAGAATATATCAAAGGTATTGCTCCTGCCATTGCCATTGAACAAAAAGTGAATACAACAAATGCTCGTTCAACGGTAGGAACATCAACAGAAATCTATGATTATCTTAAATTACTTTTTGCACGTATCGGAAAAACTTTTTCACCTATTTCGGGACAAGAAGTAAAAAAACACAGTGTATCGGATGTAGTACAAATAATTGAAACGTTTGAACCGGAGAGTAGATGGCTTCTCCTCGCTCCTATTCATTTAGAAGAAGGTCGGGCTTTAGAGGATAAGCTGAAAGTATTATTGCAACAAGGCTTTATTCGTATATTGGTTAATGATGAAATTATTCGATTGGATGAATTAGAACAACACACCTTAGACAATAAAGATATTCTTCTAATCATCGATCGAATTGTAGTAAAGAAAGAAGAAGAATTTTTAAACCGTTTGGCCGATGCCATTCAAACGGCCTTTTATGAAGGAAAAGGTGAATGTTTTCTCCAAGAAGTAGACACAAAAAAAACACTGGAATTTAGTGCTAACTTCCAATTAGACGGTATCACTTTTTTGGAACCCAACATTCATTTGTTTAGTTTTAATAATCCTTATGGAGCTTGCCCAACTTGCGAAGGTTACGGAAATGTGATTGGAATTGATGAAGAATTAGTCATACCTAATACTGCTTTATCCGTATATGAAAATGCTATTTTCCCTTGGCGGGGAGAAAGCATGAGTTGGTATCGTGACCAATTAGTAAACAATGCATATAAATTTGATTTTCCAATTCATAAACCGGTTTTTCAGTTATCGGAAGAACATAAGCAACTATTATGGAACGGGAATAAGTATTTTACCGGGTTACATGATTTTTTTAAAGAGCTAGAAGAAAAAAATTATAAAATCCAAAACCGTGTAATGCTTTCGCGTTACAGAGGAAAAACAAAATGCCCTACGTGCAAAGGAAAACGTTTACGCATTGAAACAAACAATATAAAAATAGGAGGCAAAACTGTCTCGGAGTTGGTAGATTTACCAATAAAAAATTTAATTATCTTTTTTCAAGAATTAGAACTTTCAGAATACGATCAAAAGGTAGCCAAACGACTATTAATTGAAATCAATAACCGTTTACATTTTTTGGAGGAAGTGGGATTAAACTACCTCACCCTAAACCGAAATTCAGCTTCTCTTTCCGGTGGTGAGTCGCAACGCATCAACTTAGCGACTTCGCTTGGTAGTAGTTTGGTGGGATCGATGTATATTTTAGATGAACCTAGTATAGGATTACATCCCAAAGATACTGAACGCTTAGTTCAAGTATTAAAAAACTTACAAAACCTTGGCAATACAGTAATCGTTGTAGAACATGATGAGGATATTATGAAAGCTGCCGACCGTATCATCGATATTGGTCCGGAGGCCGGAACACATGGAGGAAATTTAGTAGCTGAAGGAAATTTTAGTGAAATCCTTAAAGCAGACTCATTAACGGCCAAATACTTAAACGGAGAATTAGAAATTGAAGTTCCTAAAACGCGACGAAAATTCAAAAATTATATCGAAATTATCGGAGCTCGTGAAAATAATTTAAAGAATATTGATGTTAACTTTCCGTTGGATTGTCTTACTGTGATAACCGGTGTTTCTGGAAGCGGTAAAAGTACATTAGTAAAAAAAATACTGTTTCCTGCTTTACAAAAAAAATTAGAGGGTGTTAGTGATAAAGCTGGACAATTTACCGAATTAAGAGGAAATTTTTCGCATATTAAACACATTGAATACATTGACCAAAATCCGATTGGAAGAAGTTCACGTTCAAATCCAGTAACTTATATCAAAGCATACGATGATATTCGGGATGTATTTACCAAACAAAAACTATCCAAAATCAGAGGTTATCAACCCAAACATTTTTCATTTAATGTCGATGGCGGTCGTTGTGAAACTTGCAAGGGTGATGGTGAAGTAACCATTGAAATGCAATTCATGGCCGACGTCCATTTGGAATGTGAAGCATGTGGCGGAAAACGCTTTAAAAAAGAAATTCTCGAAGTCCAATTTGAAGGAAAAAACATCGATGACATTTTAACTATGACCATTGATGATGCTGTTGCTTTTTTTGATGAGCACAAGCAAACCAAAATCATTCAGAAATTGAAACCGTTGCAAGATGTTGGTTTAGGTTATGTGCAATTGGGTCAATCCTCTTCTACGCTTTCGGGTGGAGAAGCACAACGGATCAAACTTGCCTCCTTTTTAGTAAAAGGAACAACCAAAGACAAAGCTCTATTTGTGTTTGATGAACCCACAACCGGTTTGCATTTTCACGACATCAAAAAATTACTCGCTTCGTTTGAAGCATTGATTGAAAAAGGACATTCTATTATTGTGATTGAACATAATTTGGATTTAATCAAATGTGCCGATTACATCATTGATATTGGTCCCGAAGGTGGCGAAAACGGCGGACAATTAATGGCTTTCGGAACTCCGGAAGAAGTGGCAAAAGACAAAAAATCGATTACAGGTAAATATTTGAAGGAGAAGTTGAAATAATTTTTATATTTATGAAAATTATTTTTCATGAAAATTTATATCTATTTTTTATTACTTTTTTTGACGCAAGTTTATTCTCAAAATTATTCCTTTGATTTTGTAACTAAATATAAAACCGCAGATTCTGATAGAACATTTGAATCAATTGTTTATTCAAATAGTTTGAGCGAAGAATATATCTTAAAACTATATTATAATTCTGAAGGGAAACTTAGCGGCTGGATTATGGACCAAAAAAACAATTATTTTCATTATTTTGATATTGATGTAATTAATGAAAAGGAAGAAAATCAATTAATTTTTAATTATATTAACTCCAAAAGATTTAATTCAAATAATTCAGTTTACCAACATGAATTCGAATATATTGAAACTCCTATTGACTCTTTAAAATCTAAGTTAATTATAAATAGCTATAAGAATAAAAAAAGAAAAAAACCTTTTCGCACATATGAATTAGAGGTTATTCATTTTGAATCAAATAAATTCTCAAATTTTAGATGGTCTATCCATCATCTTTATGAAGGGAATAAAAATTTTAACCCAAGACAAAATTATTTAGTTCAATCTTACATTTATAAAAATACATTAGGTGAAACTTCTACTTGGAATTTAGTTGAATATGATAATGTCAAAATAAATATTACTGTAAAAGATATTGTTTTGAAACAATAGAAAATTAATCACAAAAGACTAAATATCAACCACTTAAAAATCATTAACAACTCATTCACAACACAAAATACATTTTTGGCACAGCAATTGAAAATAACAAAACAAGAAACTGAAACAAATCAGTTTTTTAGTGAAAGCTGAAAAACTTAAGAGTAAGCAAAAAGTTTAAATCGAATGTGTCATGAAAAAAATTACCCTCTTAGTAGCCACAAACTTACTGGTTGGAAGTTTGGCTTTAGCAACAGAAAAAGCAACTTTTTCTGATTTTGAAAGAAATGTGACTTCTGCAAATCATTATATGGAAGCAGAACCAATTATTTTCATGGAACGAGGCATCGAGTTCTATGTATTCTTAAACGGAGATTTCGATTTTAATACACGTCCGCAAGATAGTCAAGGTGGCATCTTCTACCGCAGAGGAGGCACCCGAGGTAACACCACAGTAGCTGTAAATTACGGAGTTAGAATTGAACATGATAGTTTTGGTAGAGTACGTCGCGTTGGAAATACTTTCATTAACTATGACAGCAGAAACCGCGTGAGTAGAATCGGATCTGTCTTTATGCGATACAATCGTTTTGCACTTACTCAAATCGGAGGTATGCAAATGGTATATAACAGTAGAGGAATGTTAATCCGTACGATAGGTCAAGTGAATTTTACAAGAGGAAATTATGGTTATGCTCATACTTCTTATTATGGTAATAATTCTTACTACACAAGTGGGTATACCTATAACGACAACAGTAACTACTATTATAAAACAGATGGAGCACAAACAGTAGTAGAAGAAAAAAATAAATAATTGGTTAGAAGTTTGGTTAAGTTTGGTTGATGAAAGTCCTGCGAATATCTACAAGTAGCAGGGCTTTCTCTTTTTTGTTATTTTCTTTATTCTTTTCTCTTTCTTCAATTTTCTAAATTCTGACTTCTAAATTCATCTAGTTTTTTTTAAACCCAGCGAATAAGGCTATCCGCATCTATCTTCAATACAAACGAATTCTGTAATGAAAACTCAACAACCCTATTTACCCGATATTTTAAGCAGAATGTTGTCCATCATCTTGTTTACATCCTCCGAAACCATGAACTTATAATTTAAAACCCAATAGAATAATGTAACTAAAATCGATTTAAGCAAAATATTCGCAACGGGATGAAAGGAAAAATTCCAAAAATAAAAGACAATAAAAGTAATGGCAATAATTCCCAATGACACAATTGTTTTTTTGGTAAACGGAAATAAATTCATTTTAAAAACCACAAAAAGTAATTTTGCTAAACTATATAAACCAATTGAAATAAAAGTGGCAATAGCAGCTCCTTCAATACCAAATTTAGGAATAAAAAAGATGTTCAATGTTACGGTTAAAATAACCAAACACAACCCCAACAATAAAACAGTGCGATAATACTTTGAATTAAAAATAATAGAATTATTATTTCCTAACATCAAATCAAAAAATTTAGAAAAAGAAATTAAAAACACCACTGCTACTCCACCACTATATTTTTCGGGTAATAATGCATAGACTTGGTGAATGTTTGTTAAAATTCCTAACATAATAAATCCACCAATCACTTGCAAGGTGATGGCTGCTTTTTTATATAAATCATTGAGCTCATCGTATCTTTTTCTTATCATTAAATCAGAAGTAATTGGATGCGTAATTTGGTGCATGGCCCGCATGGGAACGGAAATCGTTAACGCAATAAAAATCGCCACCGAATAATAAGCCGCTTCATTAATTGGAATGTATTGCCCAATCATAAACTTATCAATATCCAATAAAAGTACTGCAATGCTGGAGGAAAATATGATAAAGGCAGAATACACAATTACTTCTCTTTTTTCCTTAGGAAACTTCAAATGAAATTGCGGTTTTCGAACAGAAAAAGCCACTAATCCCATAATAACCATCATCGTAAAATAAATAAACACCAAACTGTATATAAACTGAATGTTGCTAATCCAATCAAAATAAACAGCAAAAAGAAAAATACTGATGAATACACGAAGTAATACTTCTTTTACAAAATTGCCAAAAACCGATTTTAAATGTACTTTGACCCATGCATAAAAAATCTCAAAATAGCCCATGAACAATCCGATAACAGGAATTATCCAAACGTAATTATGAATAATTGGATTTTTTTTGGAAAGTAACATCGCTGTTTCTCCATAAAATAAAAACAAAATCAAAAAAATAGGAATAATTATCACAAAAGGTAATACTAAAACTAAATTTAGAAAACGAGATTTTTCATCTTCAGATTTATGTTCGGAATAAAATTTTACTAATGTATTTTGAATTCCAAACGCCATTAGCGGCATCATAATATTGGCTGAGGAAAGTAAAAATGCGGTTAATCCATAATAATCTTCTCCCAAAAAATGCGTGTACATAAACAATGCATTTGTTGCACCAATAGTAAAACCGATAAAGGTAATGATGGTGTTTTTGATGGATTGATTGAGTACGATGCCCATTTTTTTGTGAATAGTGATTAGTTATTAGTCAAACAAGTTATTACTAATTTTTCTGTTAGACTTTTTCTGCTATAATATTGTAAGCCAACAGGATAAACCTTCAAGTTATTTTCTTTGTAGAGCTGATAATGAGCTAATATTGTTTCTTTAAGTTGAGCTTTTTCATAGTAGGTAAAAAACTGCCCCGTATTCGTTTCTTTTAATATACCTTCGAAATCAGAGGCTTTTGGTCCGATGGCAATAATAGGACGTTCGGAAACCATGTATTCAAATAATTTTCCGGGAATAATGCAACGGGTTTCTTCCGCATTAATTTCAATTAACAGCAAAACTTGTGAACTTCTTTGGTGTGAGACAGCTTCGTCATGTGAAACATACCCTAAATTAGTAACAAATTTACCTAACTTGAATTCATCTATGGTATCTAATACATCTTCACTTACTTTTCCAATCAGTTTCAATTGAAAATCGGCAGCAAAGTCGGCGTTCTCTTTGATTAATTCTTTTAAAGCTTTCCATAAAATTCTCGGGTTTCTATCGGATAAAAACGAGCCGATGTGAGCGATAGAAAATTTCTTATCTAATTCGGTTTTAATCACTTTTTCAACATCATAGCCATTTGTAATTACTTCGATTGGTTTTGACGTTAATTTGGAAAATTCACCTTTTGTTGTTGGACTGGTTACAATGATTTTATCGGCAGAATTGAGAATAATTTTTTCTAATTCTTTGTGTTTTTTTTCTGATTTCTCATTGAGCATCAATTCTTTGTGATAGCCAATGGTTGTCCACGGATCACGAAAGTCTGCAATCCATTTTATGTTGCATTGTTTTTTCAAATGTAAACCAATTAAATGCAAACTGTGGGGTGGTCCGGTTGTAATAATTGTTTCTATTTGATGTTTTTCAATATAATCTTTCAAAAAAGCTACCGAAGGTTTCACCCATAAAACGCGTGCATCCGGAATAAAAAAATTGCCGCGAATCCATAGCATTATTTTCTCAATCATCGATTGTTTCTTTTTACTTGGGATGATTCCGGAACTAATTTTTTTTGTATCACTTTTTGATAAAAAAGAAGCCCAACGATACGGCTCTTTGATTTTATTTTTGATAATGATTGCTTCATCAGAAACTTCGTTTATCAACTTTACGTCAACAATTGGATAGGTTGGATTTTCTGGAATGTAAACATGTGGTTCAAAACCAAAGTCCGGTAAATATTTGACAAATTTTAGCCAACGTTGTACACCGGGACCGCCGGCTGGTGGCCAATAGTAGGTAATGATTAAAATTTTTTGTGCTTCTGGTTTCAGTTTATTCTTGGTTAAAGTTTTTTGTATTGTAGTCTGAAAAGTAAAAAATGTTACTCTTTATTCGGATTATTGATTTTATTTAATTCCTCTAAATCTAATTGATCCTTTAATCGATTCGTTGCTTTTTTTGCGATAATTAGGTTATCGTAATCAATAAAATTTACAGCAACATTTCCCATTATAACTTTAGTTGCCTTTTCTAACAATTCTTCAAAAGGTACATTTTCTAAACCTTTGATTGAAGTCATAACATCTAGACGCAAACCAAAAAATAAAGTGAAATCTGACCAACCTGGAATAAATTGCATAGTTTCTATTGATTCAAAATCTCCAATTCCAATTTCAATAAAAGCTTTTCTTAAATTTTTTCTATTTTCTAATGAGTCTTCAATCAAAATATCCAAATCACCAGTATTTCTTGAATAACCATAAATATTTACTGCAAAACCTCCAATCGTAATGTATTTTACATTATTTACTTCAAAAACTTTCCAAATATTTATTATTTCTTCAATCATTTTTTATTTGGATAAACTTTAGGTGCATTCTTTAAAGCATAAGAAATTTCTAATAACTTTAAGAAATTTTCAAGTCGTTGAGCATAAGAAAGCTTTTTAATTTCAGCAATTCTTTTAGCCTCTCTTTCTTCAATTTTTTCTTTATTTATTTCAGGTTCTTTCATACTACATTAATTATATGAAAATCTATTATTTATTCTTTTTTCTTTATTTCAAAATAAATTCCACCTGCTAAAAGCAATAACATTCCAATGGAACTAAATAAAGCTATTGAACTTCCGGTTTTAACCACTTCCGGTTCAAATTTGAATTCTATAATGTGTTTTCCTGCCGGAATTTCTAATGCTCTTAAAACATAATTTGCTCTGATTTGTTCAGCTTCTTTCCCATCAATAGTGATCTTCCATCCTTTTGGATAATAAATCTCGGAGAAAACTGCTAAACCTTTATTTGTGTTTTGCGATGTATATTTAAGATAATTCGGTTTGTATTCTTCTAATTTTATTATTGCTAAACTATCTTTTACAAACGATTGTACACTCACTTTTTTCATAAATTCTTTTTCAACAACCGCTTCATTTTTAGTATTTAAACTATCTAAAGCACGCATTTCCTCATCCGCATTTTGAACAACTTTGACATTACTCACAAACCATGCATTACCATTAGCATTAGGATTTTGAAGTGGAATAGGTCTACCCTCATCGGTTGTTTGAATAACATATTTTACATTCAACATATTCAACACCTGAATGTTATTGTTGGCAATTTGATAATCGTATAATTGTTGCATACGTTGCGGTTTAACCGCACTGTATCCTCCAATCGCTTTATGAAAATACGATGTTCTAGCCCCAGCCATCTGCTGACTAGGTTCAAAAACACGGAAATTTAGATCTTTGTCTGCTAAAATTTGTAAATCAGCTTCAGTAGGTTGAAAAGGTTCACTCACTTGTCTTGCATTAACAAAATCATCAGCGTTTACATAATTTTTATCTATAACATATAAATCCAAAACCATCAATGTTCCAACTAAGGTAACAGTTATTGTTTGCGTAAGCTTTTCTTTTGTAAACAACCAAAAAAGAGCAAAAACTGCTAAAATCAATCCCATCGAACGAAGCAGATCGGAAGTGTACATGGCTCTCCTATCATCTATTAATGCTTTCACAAAAGGTTCTCCAATTTCACGATATACTTGTTTATAATAGGCATCACTTTCAGAAGAAAAGTCAAACATTCCTTTCAAAACAAATAGTAATGCAAAAATTCCAATCGCTATTGCCGAAGATTTCCAAAGTGCTTTCCATTGTTCTTCTTTTTCTAATTTAAAGAACGAATACAACCCCAAAACCGCTAAAACCGGCATACATAATTCTAAGATGACTTGTATAGAAGAAACCGCTCTAAATTTGTTATACAGCGGAAAATAATCAATAAAAAAATCGGTTAGAATCGGGAAATTTTTTCCCCAAGAAAGCAGTAATGAAAAAATGGCTCCAACTAAAAAAGTATATTTAACTTTTCGTTTTTCGGCAAACATGGCCAATACAAAAAGGAAAAATACAATGGCTCCTATGTAAGCCGGTGCTGCAACAATTGGTTGGTCTCCCCAATACGTAGGTGCTTGAGAGGCATATTCTAAGGCGTCATTTTCAGGAGCACCTAAGCCAATAAACATTTCGTACAAAGCACTTTTTTTATCCAGCTTTTCAGCATTTCCACCACCAAATAATCGTGGGGCAATTAAATTAAAACTTTCGGCAATTCCGTAACTGTATTCGGTAATGTACTCATACGTCATCCCCGATTTGTTTTCCAATTTTTCACCTTCTAAACCTATAGTTAATTCGTTTTTACCTCTGGTACTAAACTCGGTATACTCAGCTGTAGCCAATAGATTAGTAGCGTTAGCCCCCAAAGCAAAAAGACCTGCAATAATAAAAACGACAAAAGTAATTCCTATATTTTTGAACTCTTTCGCTTTAACTAATTTATAAATGTAATAAACAGAAATCACAATCAACAGCAATAACAAATAATACGTCATTTGAAAATGATTGGCCTGTATTTCAAGAGCTGCCGCCAACATCGTAAGCAATCCGCCAACGATAAATCGTTTTTGAAAAACAAGTAAAACTCCCGCAACCACCATTGGCATATAAGCTATTGCATGAGCTTTGGCATTGTGCCCTACTCCTAAAATAATGATGAGATAGGTAGAAAATCCAAACGCTAAAGCACCAAAAAATGCTTTGAGCGGATCGACTTTTAAAACAGATAAAAGAATATAAAAACTTAGAAAATATAAAAACAAATAATCTGCTGGACGAGGCAAAAAACGCAAAAATCCATCTAACGATTTTACATAATTATGCGGGTATTTTGCCCCTAACTGATAGGTCGGCATTCCGCCAAAAGCAGCGTTTGTCCAAAAAGGTTCTTCACCTGTTTGTTGTCTGAAATCGTTTTGTTCTTTTGCCATTCCGGTATATTGAATAATATCGGATTGTGCAATTTGTTTTCCTTGCAAAACCGGATAAAAATATACCAGCGAAAGAATTACAAAACCAAAAAAAGCTAAAAAGTGGGGAAGAAATCTCTTAAAATACTTCATGCCTTATTTTTATAAAATCGATGTAAAGTTAAACGAAAGTAAACAAACTAATCCACTTCTTCGTAATCAATATATTCCCCCACTTGCTTTTTTGCTTTTGGCTTTTCAAATTTGGATGATGTTGACTGGGTTTTCTGCTGATTTGAACTTTGAGTATGATGTGTAGATTGATTAAACTGCTGTTCAGCTTTTTGAACCATTTTTCTCAAAACAATTGGCATTAAAAAACGAGCTACTATTTTAAATGCATAATAGATACCAACAATAATTAAAATGGTTCTCACAAAACCGGGTACTGAAGCTGTTTGCATAAGTAATATTTTTGGTAAAAATAAGAATTACGTTGCTGAAAAATAAATTAACATTCTTAAATAAATAATAAAAAGTCTTATTTTTGGTTTCTAATCAGTCATTCAACCTCATTACTCCCATGAAAAAGTCTCTACAACTCCTTCAAATTGCATTTTTCTTAAGTTTTTCAAGTCTATTTGCCCAACACACGGACATGATTAATTCTAACCGTCCCGGACTTTCAATGGCGGCATTTTCGGTTGGAAAAAATGTTTTTCAAATGGAAAGTGGTCTCTATGGAATACGAGAAGATCATAATCTTTCTCGCTACAATTCAAATGGATTTGGTTTTGATTTAGACCTACGTTACGGGTTTTTATTTGAACAATTAGAAATTATTGGCAATGTAAAATACCAATACGACAAATATTATTCACCTTTGGTTGAAACTACCAGAAGTGGTTTTAGAACCACAACATTAGGGGCTAAATACTTAGTTTACGACCCTTTTAAAAAAGGGGAAGACAAACCCAATTTATATAGTTGGAAGGCTAATCATAAATTTAAATGGAAACAATTAATTCCGGCCGTAGCAGTTTATGCAGGTATGAATTTTGGATTTGCTAACGAAGATTACGCTTATCCGAATGAACCGAGTATGAGTCCTAAAATCATGGTCATAGCTCAGAATCATTTCGGCACACGCTGGGTTATGGTTACGAATATATTTTATGACAAATTTACAACCGATTACAAATCATTGGGATATATCTTGACCTTGACACGAGGATTCAATCCAAAATGGTCTGGTTTTATTGAAAATCAAGGAATTAAAGGCGACTATTACGCAGATAGTATTTTTAGAATTGGAGCAGCCTATTTGCTTCAAAACAATTTACAGGTAGATGCCTCCATAAGTAAGAACTTTAAAGATACACCGGATATCTTATACGGAGGTGTAGGTTTGTCTTGGCGATTTGATAAAAAACACAAACCTGTTAAAATTGAAAATGACGAAGAAGGCGGAAAAAGAGTAGATAAAAAGAAGAAAGAAAAAAAAGAGAAAAAGCGTAAAGATGAAGTAGAAGGAGGAGAATAATTATGATACAAATAATTGAAGTAAATTCAAAAAAACTACTTACTGATTACGTTAAATTTCCGTTTTCACTGTATAAAAATCATCCGTATTGGATACCCCCATTGATTACAGATGAATTGGAAACATTTAACAAAGAAAAAAATCCGGCATTCGACAATGCAGAAGCCTATTTTTATCTAGCCTATAAAGAAAATAAAATTGTTGGTCGAATAGCTGCCATTATTAATTGGGAAGAAGTAAATAATCAACAAAAAAAGAAAGTACGTTTTGGTTGGTGGGATGTAATTGATGACATTAACGTAACCAAAGCACTTTTAAACAAAGTCTACGAGCTGGGACGAAAAAACAACTTGGAATATGTTGAAGGTCCGATGGGTTTTTCAAACTTAGACAAAGTAGGTGTTTTAACAGAAGGTTTTGACCGATTAGGCTCAATGATAACTTGGTATAATTATCCTTACTATAAAGAACATTTGGAACAGTTGGGTTTTGTAAAAGAGAAAGAATATTTCGAAAGTATTTTTTCATTTTCTAATGTTAAACCGGATGCCTTTACTAAGGCAAGTGAATTAATTGAAAAAAGATATGAATTAAGATTAATCACGTTTACCAAAACGAATGAAATATTACCCTATGTTGATAAAATGTTTGATTTGTTTAATAAAAGTTATGAAAAGTTAGCCTCTTTTGTAGCAGTTTCAGAAAGACAAAAAGAATATTTTAAAAAGAAATACATTCCTTATGTAAATCCGGAGTATATTCTGTTTGTAATGGATAAAAATGATAAAATGGTTGCTTTTAGTATAGTCATGCCCGGTTTTTCTGAAGCACTACAAAAAGCAAACGGTCGATTATTCCCCTTTGGTTTTTATCATCTTTTACAGGCTAGAAAACATAGTAAAGAAGTACTATTTTACCTGCTCGGAATTGACCCTTATTATCAGAACAAAGGTGTAACCTCACTTATCTTTAAAGAATATTACCGGGTTTTTAAAGAAAAAGGAATTACACAATGCAATCGAACTCCTGAATTAGAAGAAAATAATGCAATTCACAACTTATGGAAAAATTTTAATTCTGTTGTGGATCGAAAAAGAAGAACGTATCGCATTGATTTATAAATATAAAAAACCACTCTTTTTACAGAGTGGTTTTTAATTATAAGTAAAAAAATTATTTTTCCATATCGACTACATTAGCTTCTGCTATTTTCTTATAGGTTCCGTTTATTAATTTCTCTCGGATAGCCTCAAAAGCAGCTAAAGTATCTTCAATATCTTTTAATGTATGTGAAGCTGTTGGAATCATTCGTAATAAAATAATTCCCTTTGGAATTACAGGATAAACAACAATCGACAAGAAAATACCATAATTTTCACGTAAATCGTTTACCATTACCATCGCTTCAGGAATAGAACCTTCAAGATATACTGGTGTTACACACGTATTTGTGTCACCAATATTGAATCCTCTGTCTTTTAAACCATTTTGTAATGCATTTACGTTCTCCCAAAGTTTATCTTTCAACTCAGGCATTGTACGTAACATTTCTAAACGTTTTAATGCTCCAATCGTTTGAATCATTGGTAATGATTTTGCAAACATTTGAGAACGCAAATTATATTTTAAATAATCAATAATGTCTTTATTTCCGGCAATAAATGCTCCAATACTAGCCATTGATTTAGCAAAAGTTGAAAAATAAACATCTATACTGTCTTGACATCCTTGCTCCTCTCCTGCTCCGGCACCCGTTTTACCTAAAGTACCGAAACCGTGGGCATCATCAACCAATAAACGGAAGTTATATTTTTCTTTTAAAGCAACAATTTCTTTTAATTTTCCTTGTTGTCCTCTCATCCCGAAAACACCTTCTGTAATCACCAAGATTCCACCACCATTTTCATTTGCCACTTTAACAGCACGTTGGATATTTTTTTCAATGCTCTCTAAATCATTGTGTTTGTATGTAAAACGTTTACCCATATGTAAACGAACACCATCAATAATACAAGCGTGAGAATCGACATCATAAACAATAACGTCGTTTTTAGTAACTAACGCATCGATTGTAGAAACCATTCCTTGGTAACCAAAGTTTAATAAATAACACGCCTCTTTACCAACAAACTCTGCTAATTCATTTTGTAATTGTTCATGATAATTTGTGTGTCCACTCATCATACGAGCACCCATCGGATAGGCTGCTCCCCATTGCTGAGCTGCTTCGGCATCTACTTTTCTGATTTCAGGGTGATTTGCTAAACCTAAATAATCGTTAATTGACCAGTTTAAAATTTCTTTTCCGTGAAATTGCATTCGTGGTCCCAAATCTCCTTCCAATTTTGGAAAAACATAATACCCTTCAGCTTGTGACGCCCATTTCCCCAAAGGACCTTTATTGTTCTGAATTCTTTCGAATAAATCTTTTACCATGACTTTTTATGTGTTAAAAAACGTCGCAAAAGTAATGATTTCATATCTACTTTCATAATATTTTTGATGTAATGATGAGTAACTAATATTTCAATTCATTTAATTAAAAAAGTACACCTAAAAGTGTTTATATATCAGTATATTTGATTACTAAATTAGCTTTTATGAGTCAACACGATGACAATGATTTAAAATTAGCCGTTTTAATTGATGCCGATAACGTTCCGTTTAGTAATATCAAAGGTATGATGGAAGAAATTACAAAATACGGAACACCTACCACCAAACGGATTTATGCCGATTGGACACGTCCGAATGCCAACGGATGGAAGAATGTCTTACTCGAAAATGCCATCACACCTATTCAACAATATAGCTATACAACCGGGAAAAATTCATCAGATTCTGCATTAATTATTGATGCTATGGATTTATTATATTCAGGAAAATTAGATGGTTTTTGTATAGTTTCAAGCGATAGTGATTTTACCAGACTTGCCACTCGTTTGCGAGAATCCGGCATGAAAGTAATCGGGATAGGAGAACAAAAAACGCCAAAACCCTTTATTAGTGCTTGTGATCGATTTATTTTTATTGAAGTGTTGGAAGGTGCCAAAAAGAAAAAAACCAATACTACTTCAACCGATAAAAAGAAAGAAGATAAAGTAATGTCTAAAATTGATGTAGATACTATTGATATCATAGAATCAAGTATAGAAGATATCGCAGATGATGATGGGTGGGCATTTTTGGGTGATGTTGGCAATTTAATTGTGAAGAAAAAACCGGAATTTGATCCGAGAAATTTTGGTTTTTCTAAATTAACTCCGTTAATGAAATCACTCACTCATCTATTGGAAATTCACGAACGAGAATCTGATAAAAAAGGGATTAAACTGGTGTATGTAAGGTTAAAATAATTGAAAATGAATAATTTTTTTAGAAAAATTCGCTTTAATTACATCAAAAAAGGTAAGATAATCAACTACTTAAAATATGCTATAGGAGAAATTATTCTAGTTGTTATTGGAATAATGATTGCTGTAAATATTAACAATTATAATGAAAAGCAAAAACAACAAAATTTACAACTGTCAATTTTTAAGATAATCAGTGAAGACATGTACAGTGATTCACTAAATATCCATCAAATGAGGACAAACTTTACTTTTTTAGACAGTATTTATAAAAAAATTCTATCTGGAGAAATGACTAATGAAGATTACATATCGTGTGAGGTTTGTGCCAATTTAGTAGGCATGCACAATCCTTATACAATTAAAAATAAAGGATTTAAAAATGCTGGAGAACTATGTTGAAGAAGAAAATCAAGTTAAAAATTCACTAACTGCTGATTTGTTGGCTTTTTACAACCAAATGGATGATTTATTGCACGTAATTAACGAATATCTCAAAGAAGACGTACATGAAAATCTAAAAAATTGGAAAGAAAATCACAATTGGTTCCACCTGTACGTCTTCAAACTAAATTGGACTTTTGCTAAAAGTTTCCTCTTTAAGAATAAGTTGAGCTTGAGTTTGATAGCTACTAAACAATAATAAAAATAAATAGAAAACAATAAACGATGGGGCTTCGTAGTAGTATTTCATGCGGTGGTATTTTTATTTTTAGTGGATAAGCATTTCAGCTTAAGATGGTCTGCATTCTATAAACAACGAAAAACAACCATAAATTCACACAATGATAAACAAATTTTATATTCTAAAGCAGTATTTAACTTTTGTTCAAGTAAAAAAACACTTCTAAACACTCAAATAAATAGAAATAAAATAAACAATAATACAAAAAAACACCCTAATTAAATAACTTAATCCTCCTGTTAATACCTCAAAAAAACAGATATTACTCAATTTTTTTGTAAAAAACTAAAACTACAATTATATATTAATTCCTTCCTTTCAAGTTTAATCTTTTTCAACTATCTTTTTGAGATTTAATCAATTAGTGGCAACCTAAAAAACTATACTTTTGTAAAAAAAATATATGCAATTCGTTTTCGCTTCAAATAATCTAAACAAAATCAAAGAAATTCAATTATTACTTCTAGAAGAAATTACTATCTTAAGTTTAGAAGACATTGGTTGTTTTGAAGAAATTCCCGAAACAGCGTCTACTATCGAAGGAAATGCCATTCTAAAAGCAAAACATGTTACCGAAAAATATGGTTATTTCTGTTTTGCCGACGACACCGGGTTAGAGGTGGATGCATTAAACGGTGAACCAGGTGTTTATTCTGCACGATATGCCGGTGAGCAAAAAAATGCGGATGACAATATGGATAAATTACTCACCAATTTAGCAGATAAAAAAAACAGAAATGCTCAATTCAAAACTGTGATTTGCTTGAATTTAAATGGAAATCAACACTTATTTGAAGGAATAATTAAAGGTAAAATTATCAATGAAAAAAGAGGTACAGAAGGGTTTGGCTACGACCCTATTTTTATTCCTAACGGATATTCAAAAACCTTCGCAGAAATGCCAATAACCGAAAAATCTAAAATTAGTCATCGTGGTTTAGCAGTTGAAAAACTAATCAATTTTCTGAATAAAATTGAATTAAAATGAATTGATTTAGAAAGCTGTTAAAATTATATTGATACAATTCAGAATTTTAACTCGAATAAGAAAATTTTATCTTATTAAAAATCAATAGCTTAACTAATTAGTTTATATGGTTTTTTAAACCTACCTTTGCACCCAATTTAAAAAATGATATGAATAAATTTGAACAATTAGGTCTTAACGAATCGCTTCTGCTCGCGATTAAAGACCTTGGATTTGAAAATCCGTCTGAAGTACAAGAAAAAGCGATTCCGGTTTTATTAGAAAGTGAAACAGACTTAGTTGCCTTAGCTCAAACTGGAACAGGAAAAACTGCAGCATTTGGTTTCCCCCTTATTCAAAAAATTGATGCTAATAACAGAAATACACAAGCATTAATCTTATCTCCAACGCGTGAACTTTGTTTGCAAATTACCAACGAATTAAAACTTTATTCTAAATACGAAAAAGGAATAAATGTTGTTGCAGTATATGGAGGTGCGAGTATATCTGAACAAGCCAGAGAGGTAAAACGTGGTGCACAAGTTATTGTAGCAACTCCCGGAAGAATGCAGGATATGATAAACCGTGGTTATGTAGATATTTCGCAAATCAATTATTGTGTTTTGGATGAAGCGGATGAAATGTTGAATATGGGATTTTACGATGACATTGTCAGCATTCTTTCAACTACTCCGGATGAAAAAAACACTTGGCTTTTCTCTGCTACCATGCCGGCAGAAGTTTCCCGTATTGCAAAAAAATTTATGTTTGATCCGGTTGAGATAACTGTTGGAACAAAAAACTCAGGATCAGCAACCGTTTCGCATGAGTTTTATTTAGTCAATGCTCGTGACCGCTATGAAGCTTTAAAACGATTAGCAGATGCCAATCCGGATATTTTCTCTGTTATTTTTTGTAGAACAAAAAGAGATACTCAACATGTTGCAGAGAAATTAATTGAAGATGGTTATAATGCTGCTGCATTGCATGGAGACTTATCTCAAGCCCAACGAGATAGTGTGATGAAATCATTCAGAGGTCGTCAGATTCAAATGTTAGTAGCAACAGATGTAGCCGCTAGAGGAATTGATGTAGATAATGTTACTCATGTTATCAATTACCAATTACCCGATGAAATTGAAACATATAATCACCGCTCAGGTCGAACAGGAAGAGCCGGAAAATTAGGAACTTCCATTGTTATTGTAACCAAGAGTGAATTACGTAAAATTGCTTCAATTGAACGTATCATAAAACAAAAATTTCAAGAAAAAACAATTCCTTCAGGTATTGAAATTTGTGAAATTCAATTATTACACTTAGCTACTAAAATTAAAGATACCGAGGTAGATCATGAAATTGACAATTACCTTCCGGCGATTAATGAAGTTTTAGATGGACTATCTAAGGAAGAGCTAATTAAAAAAATGGTTTCCGTTGAATTTAACCGTTTTATCAATTATTACAAAAAGAATAGAGATCTGACTTCCCAAAGTGCCGGTTCAGACAGAAGAGATGATAGGGGTTCGAAAGAAAACACAAGTGGAGCAACCCGTTTCTTTGTTAATATAGGCTCAAGAGATAATTTTGATTGGATGCAATTGAAAGATTTCTTACGCGATACCTTGGCTTTAGGACGTGAAGATGTTTATAAAGTAGATGTAAAAGAAGGTTTTTCATTTTTCAATACTGACTCAGAACATACCGAAAAAGTCATGAGTGTTTTAAACGGTATGGAATTAGAAGGTAGAAGAATAAATGTAGAAATTTCTAAAAATGATGGTGGAGGCAGACGAGATCACAATGGAAGAAATCCCGGAAATTCAAAAGGTAGAGATAGAGGATTTGGCACTCGAGATGGTAAAAATGACAGAAGAACTTCTTCACGAAGTGAAAGAAAAGAAAGCGGATTCAGGTCTCGTAGAGATAATGGCTCCTCTTCAGAAAGGCCTAGAAGAAGTGAAAGTGATAGACCTGCAAGTCGTTCATTTGAAGCTGCAAAAAGTAGAAGACCCAGAAGAAGTTAACGGCATTTGTTAATTTTCTTATAATTATAGTGAAACTACAAAATATGTTCATGCGATTTAGTATTTTTAAACCGTTAAATCTTCCTATGAAATATTTTGTAGTTTTTTTATTGATCTTCACTTATCATTTATCCGCTCAGGAAACTGACCGAACAGACAAAGTGACTGCTACTGTTTTAAATGATCTTGATTCAAAACCACTCGCCAACGTAAATATCATTAATTTGAATTCCGTCAAAGGGACAATTACCGATCCGAAAGGTATCTTTGAAATTAATGCAAAAATAAATGATACACTCCACATCTCATTAATTGGTTTTCAATCCATTAGAGTGCGAGTTACAAATGATTGGTTAAAATCTAAAAACACCGAAATTAAACTTACAGAAAAAGCAATCGCTTTGGAAGAAGTTGTGTTAACACCTTATAACCTAACAGGCTACCTACAAGTAGATGCTAAATTAATCCCGATAAATAAAAATCCCCGTTATGGAATCTCCGGATTAAATTACGGCTACGAGGCAGGACAATATTCTCCCAATGCATTTAATCGTGTCTTAGGCTCTATTTTTAATCCTACCGATATGCTTTATAATTTCTTTGGAAACAAACCACGAGAACTTAGGAAACTTAAAGAAATGAAAAAAGACGATACGGTTAGAAACCTTTTAGAGTCAAAATACGATCGTGAAACCATAGCCGTAATGCTAGGTGTAGATAAAAAAGAAATTCCTGAAATCTTGGAACGCTGCAATTATTCTGAATCATTTATTAAAACCGCCAATGATTTACAAGTTTTGGATGCTATAAATGACTGCTACGAAGAATATAAAATTTTGAAACGAAAATAATTTATTTAACCGTCATTTCTTTCCATCTTTTTTCAATATCATCAATACTTTTAATTGATTTTTTTGCCCAATCCATTCTCTTTTTAATTATTTCATCTTCAGTTAATTTCCATTCAATTGAAGATTTTCGTAAACGATCTGTCAGGTGCTGAAGAATAATAGCAGCAGCAACGGAGATATTTAAACTTTCAGTAAAACCAACCATAGGAATTTTCAAAAAACAATCGGCTTGATTCATTATCTCGTCAGATAAACCATCCCGCTCGGTTCCAAAAAAGAAGGCTGATTTTACAGAAATATCAAAGTCGGCTAACAAACAAGAATCCGAATGAGGAGTGGTAGCAACTATTTGATAACCTTTATTTTTCAATGCTTTTAAACAAGATTGATTAGATTGGTATTGATAGACATCCACCCATTTCTGAGCTCCCATGGCAATCTGTGCATCTATTTTCTTTCCATATTTTTGTTCCACAACATGTAATTCCTGTAATCCAAACACATCACAACTACGCATTACGGCACTAGTATTGTGCATTTGATAAACATCTTCGATAGCAACTGTAAAATGATTAGTTCTAGATTGCAACACTTCTAAAAATTTAACCTTTCTGCTTTCGGTTAAAAAACTCTCTAAATAGTTCAGATAGTCGGGCGAATTTAACATTTCATCCATACAAAATTGTTTTTTCTATTCTAAGTTATTATCTTGGCTACATCAAAAGTTAAGCTATGACTCAAGAAGAACTATTGCCCTTGATTTACAAAAAAGATGATCGAGCATTTACTCTTTTGTATGACATGTACTCAAAAAGTCTCTTCGGAATAATAAGTAATTTAGTCCATGACCGCGAAGAAGCCGAAGATGTATTACAAGATGTATTTGTAAAAATATGGAAAAATATTGATTCTTACAGTGACGAAAAAGGCAGATTTTATACTTGGATTGTAAATATTGCCCGAAACAGCTCCATTGATAAACTTCGTTCTAAAGGATATAACAACAGTAAAAAAAACCTATCCGCAGATAATTTCGTACATTTACTTGACGATAACTCACGACTCAATAATAAAATTGATTCTATTGGCATTCAAGAATTTGTAAAAAAATTAAAACCCAAATGTATTAAGATTATCGACTTATTATTTTTCAAAGGTTTTACACAACAAGAAGCTTCAGACGAGCTTGAAATACCATTAGGAACTGTCAAAACTCAAAATAGAAACTGTATTAATGATTTACGAAACTTATTACAAGTAATATGAGTACACAAGAATATATAGATTCTGGAATATTGGAATTGTTTGTTTATGGAATTTTAAATGAATCAGAAATTGATGAAGTCATGAAAATGGCTAAACAGCATAATGAAATACAAGCTGAAATTTTAGAAATTGAGAAAGCGATGGTTTATATATCCGGAAGTTTATCTCCGCGACTATCCGGTAAAAATTACGAAGAAATCAAACAGAAAATATTTGGCAATGAAACCAAAATAGTTGACTTAAAACCTGAAACTGTAACGAAACCTAAAACAAAAATTACGCAATATTTTGGATGGGCTGCCGCTGTGGCTTTGTTAGTTGGAGGAAGTTTTTTATACCAACAAGTTGAAGATAAAAAAGAGATAATTGGTAATATTGAAAAAGAAAAAGGGAAACTACAAGAATCCATTGTTGAGTTAGAATTAAAAAATAAAACAAATGAAGAAGCACTCTCATTAGTGCGAGATCCAAAAAACACTATCATTCCTTTAGCCGGTCAAGAAGTATCACCTACTGCTTTTGCTAAAATATATTGGAATCAGGAGACACAAACAGTATATGTAGATGGTATTGGTTTACCGGAACCTCCGGATGGATTCGTTTATCAAGTATGGGCTTTAAAATTAAATCCACTCACACCTTTGAGTATAGGTCTATTAGATGATTTTGAAAGCAATAACAAACGAATTTTTGCTGTTGACAACGTTGTAGAAGCTGAAGCATTTGGAATTACACTCGAACCTGCTGGAGGAAGTACAAGTCCAACCTTAGAACAGTTATATACGTTAGGGAAAGTCTAAAATATATCCTGAACCCTTTCAAAAATGAGAGGGTTTCTTTTTTAATATGAAAAAAATAGTCGTTTTAAGCGGAGCAGGAATTAGTGCCGAAAGCGGGATTAAAACCTTTCGTGATGCAGATGGATTGTGGGAAGGTCATGATATCCTAGAAGTAGCTTCGCCGGAAGGTTGGAATAATAATCCAGAATTAGTACTTGACTTTTACAACCAACGACGCAAACAATTACGAGATGTTTTCCCAAATAAAGGCCATTCAATTTTAGCTGAATTAGAAAAAGAATTTGATGTTCAAATCATCACCCAAAATGTTGATAATTTACATGAAAAAGCCGGAAGTAAAAAGGTTTTACATTTGCATGGCGAATTATTGAAAGTTCGCAGTACTAGGGATAAAAACTATATTTTGGATTGGCAAGATGACTTAACAACTGCACACAAAGATAAAAACGGTTTTCAGATGAGGCCTCATATTGTTTGGTTTGGTGAAGATGTCCCTGCTATTGAAGAAGCTATTGAATGGGCAGAAAAAGCAGACATTTTTATTGTCATCGGAACGTCATTACAAGTCTACCCTGCTGCAGGAATTCTACACCACACCAAACCGAAAACACCCATTTTTTATATCGATCCAAAACCGGCAAGTGTAACTCAATTAGCAAATCCGTTAGAAATCATTCCGCTTTCTGGTTCCGAAGGAATGATGGTACTAAGAGAAAAATTGCTGAAATTGAAATAACCCCTTAGTTTTCGTTTAAAAAGCTTAGGGAATCTTGTAAATTATGAATAGTCGGTCGAATTTTCTTTTACCTTTTTGCATTAAAGACTATATTTGCAAATCTAAAAATCGCTCAAAATTTTTAGACTAACTCAACAACAACTCAACGCATGATTGCTTTAAACGAATTAAATGCCATTTCTCCGATTGACGGCCGATACCGTAACAAAACGGTTTCCTTAGCTGCTTATTTTTCTGAAGAAGCTCTAATAAAATATAGGGTTTTAGTTGAAATTGAATATTTTATTGGTCTTTGTCAAATCCCGTTACCACAATTGCAATCGGTTGACACTAATATATATGAAAAATTGCGAAATTTGTACCGTAACTTTTCAAGTGCTGATGCATTATCTATCAAAGAAATTGAAAAAACTACCAATCACGATGTAAAAGCTGTTGAATATTTTATCAAAAAAGGATTTGAACAATTAGGTTTAGAGAATTATAAAGAGTTCATTCACTTTGGGTTAACCTCGCAAGATATCAATAATACAGCCATTCCGCTATCGTTAAAAGAAAGTTTTGAAAAAGTATATTTACCACTTTTAGTCAATGTGATTTCTAAATTGAAAGACTTAAGTCAGGAATGGAATGATGTTCCAATGCTTGCCCGCACACACGGACAACCGGCCTCTCCTACCCGATTAGGAAAAGAATTTAGTGTTTTTGTAGAACGTTTGGAAGAACAAATGCGTCAGTTATTCAACATTCCTTTTGCTGCAAAATTTGGTGGTGCTACCGGAAATTACAACGCTCATCATGTGGCTTACCCTCAAATTGATTGGAAAAAATTTGGAACTTCGTTTGTAGAAGAAACACTAGGTCTTCATCATTCTTTTCCAACTACACAAATTGAACACTATGATCATATAGCTGCCTTTTTTGATTGTTTAAAGCGAATCAATACTATCCTAATAGACTTAGATAGAGATATTTGGACGTATGTGTCAATGGATTACTTCAAGCAAAAAATTAAAGCCGGAGAAATCGGCTCATCGGCTATGCCGCATAAAGTTAATCCTATTGATTTTGAAAACTCGGAAGGAAATTTAGGAATTGCCAATGCTGTATTTGAACATCTTTCAGCAAAATTACCTCTTTCTAGATTACAACGGGATCTAACAGACAGTACTGTTTTACGAAATATTGGTGTACCGATTGGACACACAATTATTGCTTTTGAAGCTACATTGAAAGGATTAGATAAATTGTTATTAAATTCATCTAAACTAGATGAAGATTTAGAGCGAAACTGGGCTGTTGTAGCCGAAGCAATTCAAACTATCTTACGAAGAGAAGGTTATCCAAATCCTTATGAAGCCTTGAAAGGCTTAACAAGAACTAATGAGGTTATGAATCAAAAAACGATTCATGAGTTTATTCATACTTTAAATGTTTCCGACCAGATTAAATCAGAATTACTTCAAATTACACCATCAAACTATCTTGGAATTTAGTTTTATAATTGCATCACTGAAACTTCTTTTTTTGAAAAAAAAAATGTAGTTTTAGGGCATGACACAAAACAAAATTTTAATTCTTTTCGCTCACCCCCTGTTTGAAAAATCTTTTGTCAATCAGGAATTGGTTCGTCATATTCCTATTTCCAATCATATTACTTTTCACGATTTATATGAAGAATATCCTGAATTTGACATCAATGTAAAACATGAACAATCGCTACTAGAAAAACACGATATTATTATATGGCACCATCCCATGTATTGGTATAGCTGTCCCCCTTTGCTAAAACAATGGATTGATATGGTTTTAGAATACGATTGGGCATACGGTAAAAACGGAAATGCATTAAAAGGGAAATCATTATTTCAAGTAATTACAACAGGTGGAGCAAAAGAAAATTATTGTGCTTCAGGAAAAGATCGTTTCACGATTCCTGAATTATTAGAACCCTTCAACCAAACCACTAAGGTATGTAAAATGAATTATTTACCACCGTTTGTGGTACATGGAACGCATAAAATGAATAGAGATGAAATTTTACATCATGCTAATACCTATGCAGAATTATTACTCTATTTAACTAAAAAAGAAATTAAAACAAACGAAATCAATGAACATTTCTATATAAATGAATGGTTTACTAAACAAAAAATAAATGGATAACGGATTTTTTATACAAGCCATCATTTATTTGACATCGGCCATTGTTTGTGTTCCGATTGCTAAGAAATTAGGGTTAAGTTCTATACTTGGATATCTTTTTGCAGGGATTTTTATCGGTCCCTTTGTGCTCGGTTTTATTGGTGCAGAAGGACAAGATATCATGCATTTTGCCGAATTTGGTGTTGTTATGATGCTATTCCTCATCGGATTGGAATTAGATCCTTACAAATTTTGGAAAATGCGAAAATTTATTCTTGGAATGGGTTCCATGCAATTAATCGGAAGTGCTTTCGCTATTTTTATACTTTGTCAATTTTTTTTAGATTGGTCATGGCAAACGACTGTGGTGATTGCATTGGCCCTATCCCTTTCATCAACAGCCATTGTTTTACAAACGTTAAAAGAAAAAGGACTTTCGCAAACCTCGATGGGAAGATCTTCTTTTGCCGTTTTACTTTTTCAGGATATTGCCGTGATTCCGATTTTAGCTATCATTCCGTTAATGGTTTCAGGAAGTAGTGTGGTAACAGAGAACATTCATACTTCTTTGATATCAGATTTTGATGCTTGGATTCAGACACTCATAGTCGTTTTTACAATTGTTGCTGTCTATTTTAGCGGAAGACTTATTATCATTCCGGTTCTCAGGATGGTAGCCAAAACACGTCTACAAGAATTATTTACAGCTTCTGCTTTATTATTAGTTGTAGCCGTATCTTATTTAATGCAACTAGTAGGCTTAAGCCCTGCTCTAGGTGCATTTTTAGCCGGAGTGGTACTAGCCAATTCTGAATTCAGACATGAATTAGAAGGTGATATTGCACCTTTTAAAGGACTGTTACTTGGTTTATTTTTTATTGGTGTTGGTGCGTCCATCAATTTTAAATTAATCATTGAAAACCCGCTATTTATTTTAGTATTTGGAGCCATTCTCACTGCGGTGAAATTTTTAGTTCTTTTCGGTATTGGAAAAGTGTATAAAAAAAGTAGTGACCAAAATTTACTTTTCTCATTTGGTTTAAGTCAAGCCGGAGAATTTGGATTTGTTATTTTAAGTTTCTCGATGCAATTAAATATTTTGCCGACCGTTCTTGCTAACCAAATAATGGCCATTATTGCATTAAGTATGCTTTCAACTCCTTTTCTTTTGTTAATAAATGAAAAGTGGATAGACCCTTATTTTGGTGTCAAAGAAAAAGAAGAGAGAAAACACGATGAGATTGATGAGCAAAATGAGGTTATCATTGCCGGTTTTGGGCATTTTGGTAGTACAATTGGTCGCTTGCTACGTGCCAATGGTGTGAATGCTACCATTTTAGATCATGATTCAGACCGGGTTGATTTACTCCGCAAAATGGGATTCAAGGTATACTATGGTGATGCCACCCGTTTGGAATTGCTCAAAGCTGCCGGAGCCGAGGAGGCCAAAATTTTTATTGCTGCCATTGATAATCCGGAAGTAAATTTAAGCGTGGTCGAAATTTTGCGTAAACATTTTCCGCATCTAAACATTTTAACTAGAGCACGAAACAGAGTGGATGCATATGAATTAATTGATCATGGTGTTGAAAAAATATACCGTGAAACCCTTTATACTGCTGTTCATTTAGGTGTTGATGCTTTAACACAAATGGGGCATCGAAAATATTCCGCCACTCGTCAAGGACAACGATTTATCAAATATGATGAAGCGGCTATTCGCAAGTTAGCTGCCAAACGGCATGATAAAATGGCTTATTTGGCTACCGTAAAAGATGAAATCGAAATGCAAGAGCAATTGCTCAAAAATGATTTACACATCAATTTTTCGGCTTCTGACCATGCTTGGGATAGTGAACACCTGAAAAAACAAATTTCTGAATAATCTAAAATAAAAAACCACGAAATCAATTGAATTCGTGGCTTTTAAATTTGATTTTTTTATTACTTATTCTAAAAGAAAACTGACATTCACATTGGTAATAATTTCAATTTCACCAATGGCAAGCGTTTCTTGTGAAGAATCCATTCCTTCCGCTTTCATCATTACATTTCTATACATTGGTGGTTGATACATCGGTTGCGAATTATCCGTAATCAAAATTGCTTTTCCAACTTTTTGATTTAAGGCTGAAGCAAAATCTTCGGCTTTTTTCTTCGCGTCCAAAACCGCTTGTTTTCTTGCTGTGACTTTATGCTCTTCTATTTTGGATGACTTAAATTCAACTCCATTGATATTATTAATTCCCTTATCAACTAATCCCATCATCAATTCATCATATTTTTTAATATCTTTTAAAGTAATGGTAATAGACTGTGACGCTTGAAAATTATGTTTCTTTTTTTCATAATCGTACGATTTATATAAACTCACACTTGTTGTCTGAAAATCGGAAGTTGGAATACCAAATTTTTTGATATATTTCACCACTTTATCCACCGTTTCATCGTTCATTTTTTTAACTTCGGCTGCATTGTTCCCTGTGTTTTGAACACCTAAATTGATAACAACTTGATCGGGAGCAACTTTTACTTTTCCTTCTCCGGAAACAGAAATTTGTGGTACTAACTTGTTTTCTTGTGCATTCATTGACGTGGCAACTAACGTAAATAAAATAATAATTGACTTTTTCATTTTGTTTTGATTTATTGTAAAGGTCTAATTCAATTTGTATGCCAAAATTATTTTCATTAAATTTTTCCTGCTTTAGCCAAGATAAAAAGAATAACTATTGGTATAGCTAATAACACGACCATTAAGGTGTTTTCTGTCAACATTTGCGGCTCTTTGAATAGTGTGATTAAGTAACCTCCGATAGCACCGCCAAAATGTGCGGTATGACCAATGTTATCATTTCGGGATTTCATTCCGTAAATGGAATAAAGCAAATAGCCAATTCCAAAAATATAAGCCGGAATCGGGATTGGAATAAAAAACAAATACAAACTCATATCCGGTCTAAGCAATATCGCTGCATACAAAATTCCTGTCACAGCTCCGGAAGCTCCAACCGCTCTGTAGTGATATTCATCTTTATGAAATTGCAAAGTCAATAAACTTCCGCATAACAAACTTCCAAAATAAACCATCAAAAAAGATGGCACACCCATAAAATCAATGACAACCGGTGTAAAGAAATACAAAGTCAGCATATTAAAAGCCAAATGTGCTATGTCTACATGCAAAAATGCAGATGTAATCATCCGCAGATGTTCGCCGGCACGAATACTGCCAATATGAAATTCATATTTTCTGAAAAAAAACTGATCGTCAAACGCTTTAAAACTAACCAATACATTTGCGGCAATAATAACAATTAAGGCAATACTCATATACTTTTTTTAGAACCGTAAAAATAACAATTGTTTCTTTACCAATTGTTAAACCTTGACTTATAAAAGATGAAATTACCTTATATTTGCAAAAAATTTTGGCATGCAATTTATTGCTTTTATTCTAACGTATCCCCTCCTTTGGATAATTTCTGTGCTTCCTTTTCGGTTACTCTATTTTTTATCCGACACTATATTTTTACTCGTTTATTATATAATTGGTTACCGAAAAATTACGGTTAGAAAAAATTTATCCATTGCATTACCACACCTCAACGAAAAAGAACTGCTTCAAATTGAAAAAAAATTTTACCATCATTTGTGTGATGTTTTTTTAGAAATGATTAAAACACTCACTATTTCTGAAAAAGAAATGAACAAACGGTTTATTTGTAAGAATTTAAGTGATTTAAGAGCATTAGAGTCGAAAGGAAAAAGTATTGCTGTTCTGACATCTCACTATGCCAGTTACGAATGGTCTATCTCTATGAACAAAAACCTTGGCTTTGAAGGCTTTGCTATTTATAAAAAAATTGCAAATCGGTATTTTGATAAATTGGTTCGTGATATTCGGTCCAAGTTCGGAGCAACATTAATTACTACCAAAGAAACAATTTCAACTATTGAAAAAAATTATCGAAAAGGTCATTTGGGTATTTATGGTTTTGCCAGTGACCAATCACCTAAATCATCAAAAGCACACCATTGGGGGACTTTTTTTGGGGTTACAACTCCATTTCAAACGGGTGCCGAAATGCTATCCAAGCGATTTGACATGACTGTACTGTTAATGGAAGTAAAAAAAATTAAACGCGGCTATTACGAAGCAACATTTAAAACCTTGTCCGAAAATCCTACTACAGTTCCTGATTACGAAATAACAGACTTGTTCATGAAAAAGTTAGAAAATCAGATTTTGGAGGCTCCTGAATATTATTTGTGGACGCACAAGCGGTTTAAGTATGTAAAATAAACTACAAAAACCAACCTTTCACCATTTCTTTTTCTAAAACTAAATCGTTTTTGTGACGGAAGTTGTTTGTTTTTCCATCATAAACATAATCATTAGCCCAAGTCGTGTGGTTTTCGGCTAATTGTTTTATACTTTCACAAACAAATTTAATTTCTTCGGTTGTGGTGGTTGGATGAATAGACATTCTAATCCATCCCGGTTTTTTGATTAAATCTCCTGATGTAATTTGGCAAACTAATTCATTTGAAGTTTCTTCATCCACATGAAGCAAATAGTGTCCGTAAGTTCCGGCACAACTACAACCTCCACGAGTTTGAATACCAAATTTATCATTCAATAATTTTACGCCCAAGTTGTAGTGTAAATTGTCAATGTAAAAAGAGATTACCCCCAATCGATTTTTATGTTGATTGGCCAAAATGGTCAGGTTTGCTATTGACCCCAATTGATCAAAAACATAATCAACCAGCTCATGCTCTCTTTCTAAAATATTCTGAACACCCATTTTTTCTTTTAACTGAATAGCTAAGGCCGTTTTGATGACTTGTAAAAAGCCCGGAGTTCCTCCGTCTTCTCTATCTTCAATGTTGTCGATGTACTTGTGTCCGCCCCACGGATTGGTCCACGAAACTGTTCCACCACCCGGACAATCGGGTACATTATTTTTGTATAAGTTTTTATTAAAAACCAACACTCCTGAAGTTCCGGGTCCACCTAAAAATTTGTGTGGTGAAAAGAAAATTGCATCTAAATAACTTTCATTATCCGGATGCATATCGATTTCTACATAAGGTCCTGAACAAGCAAAATCAACAAAACAAACACCATTATTTTGATGCATAATTTTTGCCACTTCGTGGTAGGGTGTTCTGATACCTGTTACGTTAGAACATGAAGTGATAGAAGCAATTTTAAAACTTCTGTCTTTATGTTTTTCAATTATTTTTTTGAATTCATTTAAACAGAAAAGTCCTTCTGTATCAGCGGGAATCACTTCAACATCGGCAATCGTTTCTAACCATGATGTTTGATTGGAATGGTGTTCCATGTGCGAAATAAACACAATGGGTTTGATTGCTTTTGGAATATTGGTAAACTCTTTTAAATTTTCAGCAATCCGTAAACCTAAAATTCGTTGGAATTTATTTACCACTCCGGTCATTCCGGTTCCGTCAGTAATCAAAACATCATTTTCGTTAGCGTTCACATGCTTTTTGATAATGTTTCTCGCTTGATGATAGGCCATCGTCATCGCCGTTCCTGAAATCGTGGTTTCAGTATGTGTGTTGGCAACATAAGGACCAAAATCATTCATTAATTTTTCTTCAATCGGACGATATAATCTTCCGCTGGCGGTCCAATCTGTATAAATCATTTTTTGCTTGCCGAAAGGCGAAACAAATTCTTGATTGATTCCGATTATATCTTCACGAAATTGTTGAAAATACAGTTCTAATTGCGTCGTTTCTTCCGTTGTAGTCATATCAAAAAATGATTTGGACAAAGATACATTTTTTTGGGAATTACTATCGTGAAAACAATTGGGTTATCTATGTTAAATTAATTACAAACAGAATATTTAACACATTAATTCAAGTATATTTGATTGATTTAAAACAATCAAATATGCTAAAATATTTACTTTTCCTATTAAGTATTACTTCACTTGTTAAGGCTCAAAATAATGCGGTAGAACCGGCTTTTGAGTTTCTTTCAAACTATTATCATATAAGGGATTTTACGATTTCTTCCAACCAAAATGAAGCATATTTTACCATTGTAAGTCCGAATGAAAAATTATCTGCCATTGCAATTATAAAAAAAGTCAAAGACCAATGGAGCAAACCCGAATTGGTTTCGTTTACTGGAAAATACAAAGATTTAGAACCTTTTTTATCAAGTGATGGCTTGAAACTTTATTTTGCTTCCAATAGACCTTTAAGAGAAAATGGTAAAATAAAAGATTTTGATATCTGGTATGTGGAACGAAAAAACAATCAAAGTGAATGGTCTGCTCCTATCAATATTGGAAATCCGATAAACACTTCTGCCGATGAATTTTATCCTACGGTTGCAAGCAATAAAAACCTCTATTACACTTCTGATTCTGATAAATCAATGGGAAAAGATGATATTTTTATGAGCGTTTGGAATGGAAAAAATTATGAAAACCCAATCCGTTTAGATGAAAATATTAATAGCAAAGGATATGAATTCAACGCCTACATTTCACCTGATGAAACATTTTTAATCTATACAATTTATGGCTCACCGGATGGTTTGGGAAGCGGTGATTTGTATATTAGTTTTAAAGATGAAAACGGTAATTGGAAAAAATCATTCAACTTGAAAGAATTTAATTCGGATAGTATGGATTATTGTCCGTTTTATGACGCTTCTACCCAAACATTATTTTTTACGAGTAAAAGAAGTCTTCCCGCTACAAAATCCTTTCAAAACATAAGCGAATTTGAATCGGAAATTCAGAAATACCAAAACGGTTTAAGCAGGATTTATAAAGTTTCTTTGAAAGACGTTTTAGAGAAAAATTAAAACCATGAAAAAAATCATAATCCTTTTTGTTCTTTTTTCATCTTTGATTTCTATCGGTCAAACCATTCAAAACAACAATTACGGCACAACCGGTTATATCAAAAACGATGGCACAATTCAGGACAGAAATTACAGAACAGTTGGCTACATCAAAGAAAACGGAACAATTCAGAATAGCAATTATTCCACAATTGGTTACATCAAAAACGACGGAACCATTCAAAACAATAATTATTCAACAGTTGGTTATGTGAAAGAAAACGGCACTGTTCAAAATAACAACTATTCCACTTTAGGCTACATCAAAGACGACGGAACCGTTCAGAACAATAATTATTCAACAATTGGCTATGCCAAAGGTGTCAAAAAAGAGTGGGTTGCCGTGGTATTTTTCTTTTTTAAGTTTTAAGATTAGTTGCGTTTCAATTTATTCTTCAAAAACAAGTTTACATCATTATTAATCGATTGAACATTCCAACCCGATTGTTCAGTTATTCTATCGGTAAACAAAATTCCGTTTAAATGATCTTCTTCGTGTTGAAAAATAACAGCTGTAAAACCTTCCACTATTTCTTCTTTAAAATTCCCTTTTAAGTCAAAATAAGTAATTTTGATAGTATAATTTCGATACACATTACCTGTATCTTCAGGAATTGACAAACAACCTTCCATTCCTTTACGAAGTAATTCTGAACGCCAAACAATTTTTGGGTTAATATAAAACTCAAACGGTTCTCCTGGTTTGTCAAGACGTTGCACCCAAAATAAATTTCGATTGATTCCCACTTGCGGAGCGGCAATACCAATTCCGGGGTTTTCCGGATTTAGCATAGCTAAATACATTCTTTTTGCTACAATTGGAAGTAATTTATCTTTGGGATTAATATCCGTTGAAACTGCTTTCAATATTATTAATTCATTCGGTTCTGTAATTTGAATTACTTTGAATTGCTGTGTTGAATCGGCTTCCAAAATAAAGTTGCGTTCTTCCTTTGTAAACCTTTGTGAAAAAGCTACAATAGAAACAAATAAAAAAATAACCGAAATCGATTTTTTCATTTTACTTTGAAATGACAGCTTTGATTTCATCAATGATTCGAATTGCTAATGCATCCGCTTCCTTTTGTGTTGGAGCTTCGGTGTAAATTCGAATAATTGGTTCCGTATTTGATTTTCGCAAATGCACCCATTCTGTGGCAAAATCAATTTTTACACCATCAATCGTAGAAATTTGTTCATGAGCATATTTAGCTGTCATCTCAACCAAAATAGCATCTACATCAATTTCAGGAGTTAATTCAATTTTGTTTTTGCTCATATAGTACTGCGGGTAAGAAGCACGAAGTTCTGCCACCGTCATGTCCAAATTAGCTAAATGTGTTAAAAATAAAGCTACACCAACCAAACTATCACGTCCATAATGTAACTCAGGATAAATAATACCACCATTTCCTTCACCACCAATAATAGCGTTAGTTGCTTTCATCAATTCTACTACATTTACTTCTCCCACCGCACTGGCTTGGTAATTTCCGTTGTGTTTTTTGGTAATATCACGTAACGCTCTCGACGAAGACATATTTGAAACGGTATTACCCGGAGTTTTACTCAATACATAATCCGCCACAGCAACTAACGTATATTCTTCCCCAAACATTTCGCCATCATTCGAAATAAAAGCTAAACGATCTACATCGGGATCCACTACAATTCCGAAATCGGCTTTTTCCTTCACAACCAATTCGCAAATATCACCCAAATGTTCTTTTAATGGCTCCGGATTGTGTGGAAAATGACCATTAGGTTCGCAATATAATTTAACAACTTCCACACCCATTTGTTCTAATAAATTTGGAATAATAATTCCGCCCGAAGAATTGACACCATCTACCACCACTTTAAATTTACGTTTGGCAACGGCTTCAGCATCAACTAAAGGTAAATTCAACACTTCATCAATATGGATATCCATATAAGCATCGTTTACGGTAATTTTGCCTAAATTATCTACATCCGAAAAATCAAATGCCTCCGCTTCAGCAATTTCTAGGATGACTGCACCATCGGCTCCGCTTAAAAACTCACCTTTTGCATTCAATAATTTTAACGCATTCCATTGCTTTGGGTTATGAGAAGCAGTTAGAATAATTCCACCATCTGCTTTCTCAATAGGTACAGCCACTTCTACGGTTGGCGTGGTAGAAAGACCCAAATCGATTACATCAATTCCCAAACCAACAAGCGTATTAACCACCAAATTATGAATCATAGGCCCTGAAATTCGGGCATCGCGACCAATTACTACTTTCAGCTTTCTTTCCGCTTCCAACTTCCCGTTTCCCGCTTTTAAAAATGTTCCATAAGCCGAAGCAAATTTTACCGCATCTACCGGTGTTAAATTGTCGCCAACTTTTCCGCCAATTGTTCCTCTGATTCCTGAAATTGATTTGATTAACGTCATTGATATTTATTATTTAAGACTATTTTTGATGTAAAAACTGTACAAATATAAAAAAATGAAAGTTTGCAAATATGATATAAAATTCAATTTTTAAGAATAAATTCCTAATTTAGGCAAATGAATTTTCTGGCACATATTTATCTTTCGGGTGATAATAAACTAATTCAAATCGGTAATTTCATGGCCGACGGAATTCGTGGTAACGATTATTTGAATTATCCCGAGGAAATTCAAAAAGGAATTATCTTACACCGAGCCATTGATACATTTACCGATGCTCATCCTATTTTTAGAAAAAGTAAGCATCGTTTGCATGAAAAATACGGACATTATTCAGGTGTAATTATCGATATTTTTTATGATCATTTTTTGGCTAAGAATTGGGGCAACTATTCCAATCAACCTTTAGAGAAAGTGGCGAACGATTTTTATGAAAATTTGCGAAGTCATTATGACATCTTAACCGAAAGAACCAAAGGGATGATGCCTTATATGATTGCCCGTAATTGGTTTGTGAGTTATGCCACTATTGAAGGACTATCAATGATTTTATTTCAGATGGATCATCGAACTAAAAACCGAGTTGATATGCATCTTTCAATTAATGAATTAAAAGAATTTTATCCCGAATTTGAAGAAGAATTTACTGCTTTTTTTAAAGAATTGCGACAACATTGCCAAGAAAAATTAGCTACTTTATGAAACCTTTTTCATTCTTATTTTTATTCTTTTTAATAGGATGCAAAACGGAGCAAACTATAATTTCAACCGGATTAGTTACCGAAAAGGCAATGGTGGTTTCTGCTCGTGAAGAAGCTTCACAAATTGGAGTTGAAATTATGCGAAAGGGCGGAAATGCCTTTGATGCCATGATTGCAACCGAATTAGCTTTAGCCGTTGCTTATCCTTATGCGGGAAATATTGGCGGTGGCGGATTCATGGTTTACAGAAAAAATAATGGAGAAATCGGCAGTTTAGATTATCGTGAAAAAGCTCCTTTAGCTGCTACCTCATCTATGTTTTTAGATAAAAACGGAAATGTAATTAAAGGTTTAAGTACAGAATCTGCCAAAAGTATTGGTGTTCCGGGAACGATTGCCGGAATTTTTGCCGTACATGAAAAATTTGGCTCACTACCAATTGAAACTATCCTTAATCCGGTAATTGAGTTAGCTAAAAAAGGTGTGGTTGTAACCAAAAAGCAAGAAGAACGGTTAAATAAATATCGCGAAGTTATCATCAATGCAAATCATGAAAATACGCTGTTAGCTACAAAATTTAAAGAGAAAGATACAATTCGATATCTTACATTGGCTAGAACTTTAGCGGAAATTGCTAAAAACGGTAGAGATGAATTTTACAAAGGAGATACCGCTAAAAAATTAGTTGCATATATTCAAGCTAAAGGCGGCATTATGACTGTAGAAGATTTAGCAAAGTATGAAGCTGTTTGGCGAAATCCAATATCGATTACCTACCATGATTTTAAATTGATTTCGATGGCTCCTCCCAGTAGTGGCGGAATCACACTAGGTCAAATTTTAAAAATGATAGAACCCTACCCTTTGTATAAAATTCAACATAATTCTGAAAAATACATTCAATTATTGGTGGAAGCCGAACGAAGAGCTTTTGCCGATAGAAATCATTTTTTGGGTGATCCGGATTTTGTAAAAATCCCCATTCAAGAATTACTAGATAAGGATTATTTGAAAAAACGAATGTCAACTTTTTCTTTTGAGGAAGCGACTCCTTCTGATTCAATTGCTCACGGAGATATTCAATTTTCTGAAAGTATGGAAACTACCCATTATTCCATAGTAGATTCGTTCGGTAATGCAGTTTCTGCTACCACAACAATTAATGATGCTTACGGTTCAAAATTATACTGTGATGAATTGGGATTTTTCCTGAATAATGAAATGGATGATTTTTCAGCCAAACCCGGTGAACCTAATATGTTTGGTTTAACCGGTTCCGAAGCCAATAGTATTGCTCCACAAAAAAGAATGCTTAGTTCAATGACCCCTACAATTGTTGAAAAAAAAGGTAAACTTTTTATGGTTTTAGGCACTCCGGGAGGTTCCACCATCATTACATCGGTTTTGCAAACTTTTTTAAATGTGGCTACCTATAATATGAGCATACAGGAAGCAGTAAATGCTCCACGTTTTCACCACCAATGGTTGCCGGATGAGGTGATTTTTGAACCCAATTATTTTTCAATAGAAATAATGAATTCGCTAAAAAAGAAAAAATACCATATCAACGAAAAGGCGACACCTATTTTAGGAAAAGTAGATGCTATTTTGGTTTTGCCAAACGGTAAATATGAAGGTGGTGCAGACAAAAGAGGCGATGATAAAGCCATCGGATATTAACTTTTTTACAATGAATTTTATTCAAGCATTAGAAACAGAACTAAATATTTATCGAAACGCTACAAAGGCAAAGCAGATGGAAGCTTACATGAAATATAATTTTTCATTTTTAGGCATTCAAGCAGAGGAAAGAAAAGCAATCTTACATCATCTTTGGAAAAAACACAAAGCTGAAATAAAATCTAATTTTAGAGATATCTGTTGGATACTTTTTACTAAAAAAGAACGCGAATTTCATTATTGTGGGATAGAGATTATAGTAAAAGAAATCAACAAAAATTACCTGCCGGATGATGGTTCACTAATTGAAAAGTGGATTACAACAAATTCTTGGTGGGATAGTGTAGATGTGATAGCAAAATACTTATTGGGAAACTATCTTTTGCAATTTCCTGATAAAACCCTAAATGTGATTCAGCACTTCTCCAATGCCGATAACATGTGGCTTAGTAGGAGTGCTATACTTTTTCAGTTGGGTTATAAAAAAAATACCTATTTTGAACTATTAAAATCAGAGTGTGAAAAACACAAACAATCCAATGCTTTTTTCATCCAAAAAGCAATTGGTTGGGCTCTCAGAGAATATGGAAAATATAATCCTATTGCTGTACAAAACTATGTTGAAAATTCAAATCTAAAACCACTAAGTAGAAAAGAAGCTCTTAGAAACATAGTGAAATAATCGTTTATTGTTATTTTTGCAAAATATTTCAACTAAATGCCGGACAATAAAAAATCACCTTTCAACATCTTTTTTAGAAAAAACTTCAGGAGACTGGAAGGATTTATTTTTTATTTAAAGTCATTCCTTACTCCAAGACAGTTTATATATTTGGCTTGTTTTTTAGTGGGTATTTCCTCTGCTCTAGCTGTGATTGTTCTAAAGACTTTTGCCCATTGGGTGTATATTTTTGCTCAATATATCGATTCCATTTTACATTTACCTTACAGCAATAGTACTCTTCCTTTTATTGGAATTGTACTCACTGCATTTGTTGTTAAAAAAGTATTGGATGGTACAATTGAAAAGGGAACTTCTCAAATTATGTATGCTGTTGCAAAAAAATCAGGAATTATACCTAAAAAGCAAATGTATGCTCAAATCATAACAAGCTCACTTACTGTGGGAATGGGAGGTTCAGCGGGATTAGAATCACCTATTACTATTACCGGAGCAGCTTTTGGCAGTAATTTTGCTCAAAATTATCGTTTATCTTACAAAGACAGAACATTACTTTTGGCTTGTGGCGTAGCAGCCGGAATAGCTGCTGCATTCAATGCACCGATTGCCGGCGTACTCTTTGCCATAGAGGTTGTTTTGATGGATGTGAGCATATCTGCTTTTATACCTATTATGATTTCATCTGCAACAGGTGCTATCGTGTCTGCTATATTGTTAAAAGAGGAAATTCTTTTCTTCTTCAGCAAACAACTCGATTTTGATTATCATAACTTACCTTTTTATATCCTTTTAGGTGTATTTTCGGGCTTTGTTTCTATAAACTATGCCAGAACTTTCCGTAAAATAGAACATTATTTCGAAGAATCAAAAATAAAACCAATCCGTAAAGCAATTTATGGAGCTTTTATTTTAGCCATACTTATATTCTTTTTTCCAACTTTATTCGGTGAAGGCTATGAAAGTATCAAAATGTTGGCTAATACAAATCCGCAACTAATTTTAGAAAACACTGTGTTACAGAATTTTAAAGACAACGGTTGGGTTTTACTGCTTTTTGTAGGAGCAACTATGTTGATAAAAGTATATGCTACGAGCATTACAATTGGTAGTGGCGGAAATGGTGGTAACTTTGCTCCTTCGCTGTTTGTAGGGTCTTATTTAGGCTTTGTATTTTCTAGCTTTTTCAATCAAATAGGATTTAAACTTCCGGTTAGTAATTTTACATTGGTTGGCATGGCCGGAATATTGAGTGGGTTGTTTCATGCTCCACTGACAGCCATTTTCTTGATTGCAGAAATCACAAGCGGATACAGTTTAATGGTTCCGTTAATGGTTGTATCATCAATAAGTTTCGCTATTTCAAAACGGTATGAACCCTATTCTTTCGATATCAAAAATTTGGCCGCCAAAGGTGAGGTTTTTACAGAAGACAGAGACCGAAATATTCTTACGGGAATTACACCTTCAAACCTTATATTGATGAATATTCAAACGTTACAATTATCTAATTCTTTGGAAGATTTAGTTCAAAAAATGTCCAATTACAATCAAACAGTTTTTCCAGTTGTGAATGGTGCTAAGGAATTGATTGGTATCGTTAATTTTGAAGAAATTAGACCTTATCTATTCAATAGCTATAAAATAAAATTCACCCCACTACAAGACATTATGCGACCTCCAAAAGAGCAAATTAACTATGATGAAACAATGGATACTATCATGGAAAAATTTGATCGTTCACAAGAAGAGTTTCTACCGGTATTAAAAAACAATCAAGTAATTGGTTTGTTTGCTAAAACATCCATTTTTGAAGCTTATCGGAACAGATTGAAAAGTATGATAATCGAATAAATTTAAAAAATAAAGAGTAGTATTTCATTTTTTAAGTAAGTTGTTCATCCTTTCTACTGATATTTACAACTGAAACTACTTACTCTTTTCCCCAACAAAATAATCATTCGTACTTTTAAACAACACATTAAAAGTTGTTAAGCTGCCGTAAATTCGTGTGATATATTGTTGTAAATCTATTTTCTCTGCTTCGTCTAAATTGCTTGCGTTTATCTTTTGTTCCATTACGCGTAAACGGTCACGAACCATTGTAATTTTATGAAAAAAAGTATCAATGGGCACTTCTTTACTTTGTGTGGCGGTTCCGGGTTCCAAAATAAGTTTACCTCCCTTCCATTTGTCGGCAATCGGTACAATTTGTGAGACATCAGACCATTTTTGAAGCAGATTTTTTAAGGTCTTTTCTACTTCATAAAAACTTACTGAATCTACTTCATCCTCCAAAGCTTCAATCACTTCAAACTCACTATCAACATCAATAGTTTCCAATCCGTTTTCGATAAAAGTAACCCAGTAATGTTTGGAAGTTACATTGGTTACCACACCTAAACCAAATTCTGTATGTCTAATTCTCGATCCGATACCTAATATTTTCATAATTCAAGTTTACATTTTTTATTTTTTCAAAAATAGAAATTGTTTAACAAATTCTTCTTATTAGTCACAATAAATCTTGCTACTAAAATCGTAACTTTGCCTTTTGCCAAAAAAGTATGCAACATTTTGAAGAGACAATAGATGTAATTGGGGCAAGGGCTCACAACCTAAAAAATATAGACGTTACTATTCCAAGGGAAAAGCTAGTAGTGATTACAGGACTTTCGGGTTCGGGGAAATCTTCATTAGCTTTTGACACTATCTATGCGGAAGGGCAACGCCGTTATATTGAAACCTTTTCGGCTTATGCAAGACAATTTTTAGGGGGATTGGAACGTCCTGATGTAGATAAAATTGACGGACTTTCTCCCGTTATTGCAATTGAACAAAAAACAACTAGTAAAAGTCCTCGCTCAACGGTTGGTACCATTACGGAAATTTATGATTTTCTTCGTTTACTATTTGCCAGAGCCGGCGAAGCATATAGCTATAATACCGGCGAAAAAATGGTATCCTATTCGGATGAGCAAATAAAAACACTAATAATAGAACAGTTTAGTGGAAAACGAATCAATATCTTAGCTCCTGTTGTACGTTCACGAAAAGGTCATTATGCAGAATTATTTCAGCAAATTGGAAAGCAAGGATTTGTAAAAGTACGTGTAGACAGTGAAATTCAAGATATTGTTTCTGGAATGAAAGTAGATCGGTACAAAACTCATGACATTGAGATTGTTATCGACCGTTTACAGATTGAATCGGATCAAGAAACGGACAAACGTCTTTCTGAAAGTATTAAAACGGCTATGCATCATGGCAATGATGTAATGATGGTGATTGAACATGAAACTCAAGATATTCGCTTTTTTAGCCGCACATTAATGTGTCCTACTTCCGGTATTTCCTACCCCAATCCGGAGCCAAATAATTTCTCTTTCAACTCACCAAAAGGAGCATGTGAATGTTGTAATGGTTTAGGAACAATCAATCAAATTAATCTTCAAAAAATTATTCCTAATACTAAATTAAGTATCAAACAAGGTGGATTTGCCCCACTGGGAGAATATAAATCGAACTGGATCTTTAAACAATTGGAAACCATTGGCGAAAAATACAGCTTCAAATTAACTGATGCTATTGAAACCATTTCGGATGAAGCGATGGAAATGATTTTAAATGGAGGCAAAGAAAAATTTTCTGTTGAATCGAAAACACTTGGTATTACCAAAGAATATAAAATTGAATTTGAAGGAATTGCTAACTTTATAAAAAACCAATATGAAGAAAGTAATTCTTCATCAATCAAACGTTGGGCAAAAGAATTTATGGATGAAATTGAGTGCCCGGAATGCAAGGGTTCTCGTTTAAAAAAAGAAACACTGTATTTTAAAATCAATGAAAAAAATATAGCTGATTTATCGCAATTAGATATATCCGAATTATATGATTGGTTTTTTAATCTTGACGAAAATTTATCTGAAAAACAAAAAGCCATTGCTTCCGAAATTACAAAAGAAATCAAAGCAAGGTTGCGATTTCTGTTGGATGTAGGGTTAAACTATTTGTCTTTAAACAGAAGTTCAAAATCACTTTCAGGAGGAGAAGCTCAACGCATTCGACTAGCAACTCAGATTGGTTCCCAATTGGTAGGTGTTTTATATATTTTGGATGAGCCCAGTATTGGTTTGCATCAAAGAGACAATGATCGATTAATTAACTCTTTAGAAAATCTTCGCGATATTGGGAATTCTGTTTTGGTAGTAGAACATGACAAAGATATGATTGAGCGAGCCGATTGGGTAATAGATATTGGCCCTAAAGCCGGACGGTTTGGAGGTAAAATCATCAGTGAAGGCACACCAAAACAACTGTTGTTAGAGAGTACAATGACGGCTCAATATATGAGTGGAAAGATGAAAATTGAAGTCCCAAAAAAACGACGGGAAGGAAATGGTAAAGTATTAAAATTAGTAGGAGCCACCGGAAATAATTTAAAAAACGTAACCGTTGAATTTCCATTAGGTCAACTTATTTGCGTAACCGGAGTTTCGGGCAGTGGTAAATCAACCCTAATCAATGAAACCCTTTACCCTATTTTGAACGAGTACTTTTATAATGCTGTAAAGAAACCACAACCGTACAAAAAAATAGAAGGATTAGAACATATTGATAAAGTAATTGATATCGACCAAAGTCCGATTGGCAGAACACCTAGAAGTAATCCGGCTACTTATACCGATGTTTTTTCGGAAATCAGAAGCCTATTTACACAAACACCGGAAGCGATGATTCGTGGATACAAAGCCGGTCGTTTCAGTTTTAATGTGGCCGGCGGACGATGTGAAACTTGTGAAGGCTCAGGAGTTCGCACCATTGAAATGAGTTTTTTACCGGATGTTTATGTGGAATGTGAAACGTGCATGGGCAAGCGGTTTAACAGAGAAACGTTAGAAATTCGCTACAAAGGAAAATCCATTTCAGATGTATTGAATATGACAGTTGATGAAGCGGTAGATTTTTTTGAAAATATTCCGAAAATCCATCGAAAAGTAAAAACGATTCAAGATGTTGGGTTGGGCTATATCACATTAGGACAGCAAAGTACTACACTTTCGGGTGGAGAAGCTCAACGTATCAAATTAGCAACTGAACTATCAAAGAAAGACACCGGAAATACGTTATATATTTTAGATGAACCCACGACGGGCTTACATTTTGAGGATATTCGTGTATTGATGGATGTTATTAACAAATTGGTTGATAAAGGAAATACAGTCTTGGTCATTGAACACAATATGGATGTTATTAAATTGGCTGATTATATTATTGATATAGGTATAGAAGGCGGAAAAGGCGGTGGAGAAATTGTTTGCAAGGGAACTCCGGAAGAAATTGTGAAAAACAAAAAGAGTCTAACTGCTAAATTCCTTAAAAAAGAACTATTTTAGCACGTTTGTTTAATTTAATACGAAAAGAAAAATGGCTGCAGACCAGTACGAAAATGAAGATCATAGAATCCAAGAGAAATTCAAACAAAAAACTTGGAATGAAATTCGAACCAACGATTCATGGGCAATTTTTAAAATTATGTCTGAATTTGTAAATGGTTACGAAAGTATGGCTAGAATTGGACCTTGTGTCTCTATTTTTGGATCAGCAAGAACAAAACCGGAAGATAAATATTACCAATTAGCCGAACGTATTGCTTATAAAATTAGTAAAGCCGGATATGGTGTTATTACGGGTGGTGGTCCAGGTATAATGGAAGCCGGAAATAAAGGAGCACATCGTGGAGAGGGAACTTCGGTGGGATTGAATATTGAATTGCCATTTGAGCAACATTTCAATCCGTATATTGATAAAGATAAAAACTTAAATTTTGATTACTTTTTTGTGCGAAAAGTAATGTTTGTCAAATATTCACAAGGATTTGTCGTAATGCCTGGTGGATTTGGCACTTTAGATGAATTGTTTGAAGCAGTAACGTTAATTCAAACTAAGAAGATTGGTAAATTCCCAATAATTTTAGTCGGGACTGAATTTTGGTCCGGTTTGTTAGATTGGATAAAAAATGTTATGATTGACAAACAGAAAAATGCCAGTCCTGAAGACATGAATTTAATCAAAGTTGTTGACACAGAGGATGAAGTAGTAGCCGTGCTTGATGCTTTCTACAAAAAATACAATTTGAGTCCGAACTTTTAAAAATAGAAAAACCGCAAAATTCCTCTGAAATTTGCGGTTTTTTAATCCTAACTATTTGACAATAATCTTCTTAGTAAATTTTTGAGTATCCGTTTCAATATTCATTAAATATATTCCGGTTGCTACATTCAGTTTTAGTTGTGTAAATCCGTTTATCATTGTTTGGAATACTTGAATTCCTTCTATCGTGTACAAAGTTACTTTTGCCTGATTTTCAATTCCGCTAATGTTAATTTCGTCTTTAGTCGGAATGGGATAAACTTTTACACTATTTATATTGTTTTCAACTACACTAAGCGGTGCAAACCACTGGTCACCAAAATTTTCTCCAAAAATATAATTTGCCAATTCAGGGTAATCAATAAATGGATTTCGATTCATTTGCCAAGTATAGATATAATTATTCCGATTCATTTCAAAATCATCTGCCGGATCAGATTCATTCCAAGAGAGTAAAGAACCTAAATCCCCTATTTCACCAATTGTATTATCAGACGGATTTCCATTCACGAGATTCAATCCGTTGTAACGTACAGCCATATAAAAAAGTGATCGAGCTACATCGCCTTTCCATGTTCCTGCATTTCCGGTTGGTCCATTGTAATCGCTACCACCATAATCGCGGTTTCCTCTGGAACTATTTTCTTGACCATCTTCTGCTCGGATATGATGTGCATCTGAATGCCCCGCTAAAATATCATCAGCATTAGTAGGTAACCAAGTATCAATTCCGTCAGGAAAAGAAGAAGTTCCTCCCGAAAAACCACCACGCGATTGCGGAAAGATATGCTCACGGTTCCAAAAACCTACTATACTGGCTCCTGTTTGATAATCAATCTTGGTTTGTGAACGCTCTACATACATTAACCAAACCTGATTATTATTGGCCGGATTTTGATCTGCATTGTTTAAAATTTCAACCACATCACCATACGAATGTGCTCGAACAACTTCGGGATTTGCAATAATATCTTGGAGAGCCTGTTTAAGTGCATCCCCAGAAAGTCCTTCTAAACTATCATAATATCCGCTTGGAGCCGAACTTGTTACATTTCCATAAGTTGGTGATAATGGAGTTCCCCAGTCGGCAACTTGATAATTAACGTCTAACACACGAACTTTCACATTGTTGTTAAGCGTAATATATCCTTCTGCTAAAGAACCTACTACTATAATCATTTCTTCGTCTCCGTCGTTAAGACCATCGTTAAGTACTTCTATTTGCGTTGAAGCCGTTGAAGCTCCTACAGGAATAGTGAGTGAAAGATTTCCGGAAAAATCTTCGGATAAAAAAGTTCCATTCGTTAAACTTAGGGTAATATTAATGGTTTCAGTTACGGGAGAGTCTGTTTCAAATAAAATAGTCAACATTTCTCCCTCACTGAGACTTGTAGCTGAGGGAGTAACTGTAATTCCATTATAAATTATACCACTACCGTCATTATTAGCTCTTGGCGTAGGTGTTTTTACTTCGTAAGTACCATCATTCTTTCGTTGAATAGATTGTGAAGCCGCTAAACTATTTACATTTTCATTAGTTTGTACAGAAATATTTAAAGCAGATTGCAAAGCAGTAGCTTGTGTTGCACTATTACCATAAATAATGGCATCAATTAAATTGATTGAAGTAGCTGGCGTGTCTGTAGGAAAGGCATCAACAACATCTTGGTACAAAGCAATAGCATCCGGTCCGTTTTGAATTGTATTCTGAGGAAAAAGCCTTGATGGAGCCGGATTTACCTGAGAATTTCCTAATAGAACAATTCCGTTTCCATCAGTTGTTAATCCACTCAAGTCAATAGTGTAATAACTCAATGTCCCTGTTCCGTTAGATAAACCATTAAACATCACCAAAATATAACCATCGAGAGAAAAATAAGGAGACTCGGATTTTAATTCAATTATTTCCAATACATCTAGTCCGGGGGTGTCTGTATCGATTTCATTAATCACCACCTGAGCATTGAAACAAAATGGCAATAAAATACAGACCCAAAGAAGTAATCTTTTTGTCATGGTTATTTAGTTTGAGCAAATTTACTGAATTAAAGCCTAAAATTTAGTTATTTTAACAATTTGAACATTTTAATAACGATTTGATGTAAATAATTTAATACCTTTCAACCTAAAAAATTGCCATTGGATAGAGTACTAAAAATTCTCTTTTGTTTTGCTATTGGATTAGGTGGAAACTATTTGCTTGCTCAGAATAGCAATGTGATGTATGTTGAGTTACTTCCTGAAAAAAAAGTCTTAACAGTACATCAAGAGATTGTATTTGAAAACAGTAGTAAAGATAGTTTAGGAAGCATTATTCTGAATGATTGGAACAATGCATTCTCTACTAAAAACACACCCCTCGCAAAACGTTTTTCCGATGAATTTATTCGCAGTTTTCATTTAGCCAAACCGGATGAAAGAGGAAGTACATCTAACATTACCCTACTTGATGAAAACAAATCGTTTTTGGATTGGTGCAGACCTGAAAGACATCCTGACTTGATTGCTGTTTCACTTAAAAAAAAATTAGCTCCGGGTCAAAAAATAAAATTTACTATAACGTATCAAGTAAAAATACCAAGTGATAAATTCACCAAATTTGGTTATACTAACCAAGATGGTTTTAATCTTAAGGATTGGTACTTAACTCCTGCACGATTAGAGAAAAATGGTTTTTGCATGAACAGTAATTATAATGTTGATGACATTACTAATGCGGTTTCTGATTTTTACATCCAATTTAAAATACCTCAAGAGCAGACGCTTTTCACTGATTTAGACATTATCAATTCTGAAAATAAAGAGAATTTTACGGTTTATTCATTGGAAGGCAAAGGAAAAACAGATTTTAGCATTTATACCGAAAAAAAAATAACTTTTAATCGATATAAAAATGCTATTGCAGATGTTTATACTAATATCATAGATAATCGTCTTGACGAAATACAAAAAGCAGTTATAATTGATAAAATTGTAAAATTCACAAATGAAAATATTGGCACAAGTAAGAATTCAAAAGTAATCGTTTCTCAATCAGATTATGAGCGTAATCCGTTCTACGGGCTAAACCAGTTGCCGGCATTTATCAGTCCTTTTCCCGATTCATTTTTATATGAAATAAAATTTCTCAAAACTTATCTTCATCAATTTTTAAAAATTAATTTGAAACTTAATCCGCGTGATGAAAATTGGATTTATGATGCTATCCAAGTTTACATAATGATGAAATATATCGATGAGCATTATCCCGATATGAAAATGATGGGAAATATTTCTAAACTAAAAATCCTAAAAGGGTTTAATCTTTTTAATCTGGATTTTAATGAGCAATATAGTTATTACTATATGTTAATGGCTAGAAATAATTTAGATCAACCAATCGGAAATCCAAAAAATACCTTGCTCAAATTTAATGAACAAATTGCCGGTAAGTATCGAGCCGGATTAAGTTTAAAATACCTGGATGACTATTGTGGTAACAATTTAGCAAACCAGAGCATTAGCTCCTTTTTTGCATTAAATCAAAACCAACAAACGTCAGAAAAAGATTTTGAAATTATACTCAGAAAAAATTGTCCTAAGAACATCGATTGGTTTTTTGAAACTATAATTAATTCAAGAAAACTAATTGATTATAAATTTACAAACGTCACCAAATCAAATGATAGCATTACATTTACTGTACAAAACAAAACAGGAACAACTGTTCCTATTCCTGTTTTTGGATTAAAAAAAAATCAAATTGTTTTTAAAGAATGGCTGGAGAACATTAAAGATGATAGCACATTCACCATGAAAAAAAACGAAGCAGACAGAATCGTATTAAACTATCAAAACGAAGTGCCTGAATATAACTTACGGAACAATTGGAAATCACTCAAAAATTTTGCTTTCAATGATCGTCCGATTAAATTTAATTTTTTAAAAGATTTAGAAGACCCTTATCACAATCAAATATTATATGTACCTACATTAGAGTATAACTTGTATAATGGTTTGATGCCCGGATTTCGATTTCATAACAAAACATTTTTAAACAAACCGATATTGTTTGATGTCAATCCAGCCTATTCTACTTTAACTCAAAAATTAATTGGAAATTTTCGGGTAATCGGAAATCAATTCAGAAGAAATAGTCCTATTTATCTTATTCGGTATCAATTTTCGGGTCAGTTTTTTGATTATGCACAAGATGCAAGTTATATGAGGTTTAACCCAATGGTTCAATTCTTTAAACGACCGGATAATTATCGCGATAATCGAAAAGAATCACTCATGATTAGACAAATTATTGTAGAGCGTGAGCAATCTCCTTTTGTCTCTTTAGAGGGGAGAAATGAAAATTACTCCATTTTTAATATGCGGTATCATAATGTTAAAACAGAAGTAAAAAATCATTTTGCACTTCGGACAGATTTACAAATTGCCAATTCCTTTGGAAAATTAGCAGCAGAAGTAGAATTTCGAAAATTATTTGAGAGCAACAGACAAGTTAACCTACGATTTTTTGCGGGGTCATTTCTGTATCGTAAAACCAATTCAGATTATTTTAGTTTTGCTTTAGACCGTCCTACTGATTATTTATTTGACTATGGTTTATATGGCCGTTCTGAAACAACCGGATTGTTCAGTCAACAATATATTGTTGCCGAAGGAGCCTTTAAATCAAAATTAGATACACCTTATGCTAATGAATGGATTACAACATTTAACTCTAGTGTAAACATTTGGAATTGGATTGAAGTTTACGGCGATATCGGTACTTTAAAGAATAAAGGTGAATCGGCCAAATTTGTTTACGATAGTGGTCTACGACTTAATTTGGTTACCGATTATTTTGAACTTTATTTCCCTGTTTACTCTTCTAATGGTTGGGAAATTGGAAAAAGTAATTATGACGAGCGAATCCGATTTATGGTTACTATCAGTCCAAATGTTCTCGTTAGCTTATTTACAAGAAAATGGTTCTGATTAACTTTAAAAACCATCGATAAATTGAATTAAATTCATTAATTTAATTGATTTACAATAAATACATCAATCAAACATAATTTTTAAACCTTTTTTTCAACAATATCACAAATATAATTTTATTCTCATTTTGTTATTATTCCAACTTTTTACTTAAATTTGTTCGATACTAGATTTTTTTAATTATGACAACACCTGAAACCAAAGAAGCGTTGACGTTCGAAGATTTCAAAACAGAAGTTTTAAACGACTATAAAATTGCCATGACAAGTAGAGAGTGTTCACTTCTTGGAAGACGAGAAGTACTCACCGGTAAGGCAAAATTTGGTATCTTTGGTGACGGAAAAGAAGTACCACAATTGGCTATGGCCAAAGCATTTCAAAATGGTGATTTTCGATCCGGTTATTATCGAGACCAAACTTTTATGATGGCCATTGGTCAGTTAACCATTCAACAGTTTTTTGCCGGTTTATACGGACATACCGATTTGAATCATGATCCAATGAGTGGTGGTAGACAGATGGGAGGTCATTTTGCAACGCACTCACTTGATGAAAAAGGCAATTGGAATGATTTAACAAAACAAAAAAATTCAAGTGCAGACATTTCACCTACTGCCGGACAAATGCCTCGTTTATTAGGATTAGCCCAAGCTTCAAAAATATATAGAAACGTATCAGAATTATCAAAAAAAAATAAATTCTCAGAAAACGGAAACGAAATTGCTTGGGGAACCATAGGAAATGCTAGCACTTCGGAAGGCTTATTTTTTGAAACCATCAATGCAGCGGGTGTATTACAAGTACCAATGGTTATGAGTGTTTGGGACGATGAATACGGTATTTCTGTACATGCACGCTATCAAACAACTAAAGAAAACATCTCTGAGATTCTAAAAGGTTTTCAAAGGGACGATAAGAACAAAGGATACGAAATCATGACCGTTTTAGGTTGGGACTATGCCGCGTTGGTTGGCACTTATCAACGAGCTGCCCAAATAGCACGTGAAGAACATGTTCCGGTACTTATTCACGTAAACGAATTAACTCAACCGCAAGGTCACTCCACTTCCGGTAGCCATGAACGATACAAAAATGAAGCACGCCTAGCTTGGGAAGCAGAATATGATTGTTTAGCTCAAATGCGTTTGTGGATGATGGCAAATAATATTGCTACTGCTGATGAAATTGAAGAAATTGACAATCAAACTAAAAAAGAGGTTTTAGAAGGTAAAAAAGCCGCTTGGACTGCCTTTGTTGAGCCATTTAAGAAAGAGCAAAACGAATTGGTAACTTTATTAGAAAACATTGCCTCTACCAGCGTAAATCGTGTTTTTATTCAAAAATATGCCAATGACTTAAAAGAAATTAAAGAACCTATTCGAAAAGACATCCTTACTATAGCCAGAAAAGTTCTACGCATGATTGTGGGCGAAAAGAGTCAAACTCAATTGGCTTCTTGGATTAAAAATTACATTGAAACTATTCAACCCAAGTTTAGCTCGCATCTATTTTCTGAATCAGCTCAACAGGTTATGACTGTTAAAGAAGTTTTGCCCACTTATAATGAAGGGAATGAAGCTGTAGATGCTCGATTAGTTTTACGTGATAACTTTGATGCTATTTTCAGTAAACACCCTGAAGTATTAATTTTTGGAGAAGATTCCGGGAACATTGGCGATGTTAACCAAGGATTGGAAGGATTGCAAGAAAAATATGGCGAATTACGTGTGGCAGATGCGGGTATTAGAGAAGCTACCATTTTAGGTCAAGGAATAGGTATGGCTATGCGTGGCCTACGCCCTATTGCAGAAATACAATACTTAGATTACCTTTTGTATGCAATTCAAATTATGAGTGATGATTTGGCAACTTTACAATACCGAACAAAAGGAAGGCAAAAAGCTCCTTTAATCATTCGTACACGTGGTCATCGTTTGGAAGGTATTTGGCACTCCGGATCTCCAATGGGAATGATTATTAATGCTGTTCGTGGTATTCATGTATTGGTTCCAAGAAACATGATCAAAGCAGCCGGGTTTTACAATACTCTTCTTAAAACTGACGAACCGGCTTTGATTGTGGAATGTTTAAATGGATATCGCTTAAAAGAAAATATGCCCACCAATCTTGGTGAATTTACTACACCAATTGGTGTAGTTGAAACCATCAAAAAAGGAACCGATATAACTATCGTTTCGTATGGGTCAACTTTACGCTTGGTTGAACAAGCCGCTAAAGAATTGTTAGAAGTTGGTATAGACTGTGAAATAATTGATGTTCAATCACTTTTGCCTTTTGATGTTAACCATGACATTAAGAAAAGTTTGATGCAAACCAATCGTCTTTTAGTGGTTGATGAAGATGTGCCCGGTGGTGCTGCCGCTTTCATTCTTCAACAAATAATAGAAATACAAAACGGTTACGATTATTTAGACAGCAAACCGCAGACACTTTCTGCCCAACCTCACAGACCAGCTTATGGTACAGACGGAGATTATTTCAGTAAACCATCTGTTGAAGATATTTATGAAAAAGTGTATGCCATGTTGCACGAAGTAAATCCGAAAGAATACCCTAATTTGTATTAAACTGTTAGGATTAAAAGATTGAATTTATACACGTATATTATTACTTCTTATAACTATATTAACAGTTTGTATCTTATTGCTTTTCTGACAAAAAACACTTTTACATTTTGTGTAGTTAGCTTAGAACATCAATCTCATTTTATTGAAATAAAAAAACAGTAGTAAATTATGTTTACTACTGTTTAAAAAATGAAATAATATTACTTAACTAACTACTGAAAAATAAATTTAGTTGATAAGAACTTTTACCGATTTATCACCTTCCTCTGATTTTACATTAACAATATAAAGTCCTTTGTTGAGTTCAAAACTAGTATCAGATGAAGTACTAATAGATTTGATTAATGCACCATTAATTCCATACACTTTAACTTCAGTATTTGAAACTACATTTTGAACAAACAATTGATTTCCTGCTCCAAAAACATTAGTTGTTAATTTATCCAAACTATCTAAACTCAATGTAGTCTCAACTGTTGCTCCGGTAACTTCAAGTTTGTATAAATTACAAGCAGCACTACCATAAACATATAAGGTTCCAGCACCACCTGTATAATTAGTAGTTAAAATAGCTCCATCACCATTACCATCCTGATTAGTGGTAGCATATTGGATGAATAATCCAAAATGGAGCATTAATGATTTTGACATCTTTAATTAACACATTGAAACAATCAAATGGTTCAATGAAATTTGGACGTAAATAATGATTTTCACCAAAAACACGTTTGGCTATAGGCACATCATTTTGAGCCATTTCCATTAAAGCCGGCAGATTCAAGCTGTCCCTTTGAGATGGCTGCCCATCAACATAGCCATAAACACCACCTTCAGAAGTTTTACCTTTCCATGGCCACCAGTTCGTTTTATCAGCCTGACCATTCAAAACACCTTTTCCGGTAATTGCTATATTTTTTTTGTTTTTAGCATAGATTAATGGTGAATAATTCATCAACTCCATACCCTCAAAAGAAGTATGTACCAAAGGATAGTCAACCGGATTGGTACTAAATAATATTTCTGCCCCCTCCTCCAAATGTAGGTTAACATTATCATCTAAATGTATTGGCCCAGAGAGAAATTTACCTCTTGGCACAACAACTTTTCCACCACCATTTTCAGCACATGCCTTAATTGCCAATCGAAAAGATTCTGTATTCAAACTAACTCCATCCGATTTTGCACCATAATCCAAAACTGAATAAGTACTATTTTTAAATTTTGGCTCTTTGGTATTGTTAATAATAGACTCCATCATCCCCCATGGACTCCCCTCTTTAACTTCATTAATTTTATTTTTTTCTCCACAAGCCATTGTAAGCAACCCAATAACTGAAAGAATAAGTGTCTTGTTTTTCTGCATTTTAAGAGCAATCATTTTAAAAATTGTAACAATGTAATCGATTACCAAAAATAATTAATCCAATAATAATAACCAAGCTTTTTTTAATAAAATAAAAAAAAAATATAATTTTTATGTCTAATTAATAATCGGCCTCTAAGAAACATCACCTTTTTTAAAAGAAAAAAAATAAATATTCAATCTAATCATTACATTTGTGTCTAAAAAATTTACCGTATATTATTGTACTAACCTTGAGGGTATTTTTTTATGAAAAAAAAGACAACCATTTACGACATTGCTAAAAAGCTAAATATAACGGCTGCTACTGTCTCTAGAGCTTTAAACAACAACCCTAACATAAGTGAAGCAACCCGTGAACTAGTTGCCAATATGGCTTCTAAAATGAATTATGAACAAAACAGACTTGCCTTAGCTTTAAAAAGTGGAAAAAGCAATAATGTAGGTGTTGTAGTTCCTAGAATTGACAGCAACTTTTTTGGTTCCGTCATTCACGGTATCGAAGAGGAATTGAATAAACATGGTTATCATGTTATTATTTGTCAAACAGATGGAGTTGAAGGAAAGGAAATTGATAACATTGAAGCTCTATTAAACTCTCAAGTAGACGGTATATTAATTTCTACATCTAGTAATAATCTCTCCACCTTTGATAGGATTATGAAAAAAGAAGTGCCTTTGGTCTTTTTTGACAGAAAAAAAACAATGAAAAATGTAAGTTCTGTTACTATAAATGACTTTGACGGAGGTTATAAAGCTACTCAATACTTAATTGATTCCGGTTGCAAACGTATTGCTTACTTTTCCGGAGATACTAATATTGAAATTTTTAAAGACCGTTTTTTAGGTTATAAGCAGGCTTTATTGGATAACAAATTGGAGTTTGTAAAAGACTATATCATTCAAACAAAAAGTACAATAGAGGATGGTAAAAAAGCAGTAAAAAAACTTTTGAAACTGAACATTCCACCAGATGCAATTTTTTCTTCAAGTGACTTTGCCGCTCTAGGTGCTATTCAAGAATTAAGAGCTAAAAACATCAAAATCCCTACTGACTTTTCAGTAATAGGATTTAGTAACGAACCGTTTACTCAATTTATGGAGTTATCAATTAGTACAATTGATCAATTTCCTCTTGAAATGGGTAGAATGACTGCAAAGGTATTTTTAGAACAAGTAAACAATTCGGATAAAATTAAAATTGAAAAGAAAGTAGTTTTAGAACCGGAGTTAATATTGAGAAAATCTACCCGAAAATTAGTCTAAAAATAATAAATCCGTCTAAAATACTTTGACGGATTTATACAATACTAACTAAAAAACTATAATGAAACCCCTCGTTTCCAAGGAATAAAATCATCTTGTTTTAATTGATCGGCTTTAGTAAGCAATCTTCCACTAGCTACTTCAATAATGTAGTTTAATATATTTTCGCCAACTTCTTCAATGGTTTCTTCCCCGCTTATTACTGTGCCGGTATCAATATCAATAATATCATTCATTCGTTGTGCCAAAACGGAATTTGAAGATACTTTAATAACCGGAGTAATCGGATTTCCGGTTGGTGTTCCTAAACCTGTTGTAAATAACACTATTGTGGCTCCGGAACCAACCATAGCGGTAGTACTTTCCACATCATTTCCGGGTGTATTTAACAACGTTAATCCGGGTTGAGAAACATATTCACCATAATCTAACACATCCATCACAGGAGAAGTACCTCCTTTTTTGGCAGCTCCGGCTGATTTCATTGCATCTGTAATCAAGCCATCTTTGATGTTGCCGGGAGAAGGATTCATATCAAAACCAGAGCCTGCGGCAATAACTGATTTTTCATAAGCTTTCATTAATGATAAAAATTTATTAGCTTTATCTTCCGTTACACATCGATTCATTAATTCTTGTTCTACACCACACAATTCAGGGAATTCTGCTAAAATACTTTTTCCTCCTAAAGCAGCCATGACATCTGAAACATAACCTAAAGCAGGATTTGCTGAAATTCCTGAAAAACCGTCTGATCCGCCACATTCTAAACCGATACAAAGTTTTGACAAAGGAGCCGGTTTGCGTTGGATTTGGTTAGCTCTTTTAATAGCTTCAAAAGAATCTTTGATGATTGTTTGAAGCATCACATCAACCGTTCCCATTTGTTGTTGCTCATAAATGATAACTTCTTTGTTTAAATTTGGATTAATTTCTCTTAACGTTTTTTGAAACAATTCGATTTGTAAATTTTGACAGCCCAAACTTAGAACAGTAGCTCCGGCAACATTGGGATTATTTACATATCCTGCTAACAATCTGGCCAAACTTTCTGAATCTTGTCTTATTCCTCCACAGCCTCCTTGGTGGGTAATAAATTTTACTTCGATATTATCAAACGTCGTATTACTTTTTTCCTCAACACTTTCTGTCGGGTTTGTTCCGTTAACTAAAGAACGTAGCAACATTTGATAACTGTCTGTTTTTTTGGGCATTAACTCTTTTTCAAACACTTCTTTTAAGCGTTCAATATTTTTATTTTCGCAAAAAACTAATGGAAAAAAAAGCCAAATATTTGTAGTTCCCACTTGTCCATCTGCACGATGATACCCCATAAAAGTTCTTTCTTTCCACTTATCAACATTTGGAGGATTCCAAGTTGTAGACTCAGTTTTATGAGTTACTTTACTACTCTGATGAGTAACATTTTGTGTTGTTAAGACTTCGCCTTTTTTAATATTTTGACTAGCTTTACCTACCAAAACACCATACATGAAAATACTGTCTCCCACAGAAAAATCGAACTCAGCAATCTTATGTTTTGCCTTAACGGAAGAAACCATTGTAATTTTCTTGTCTTCAAAAACCAAGGTTTCGCCTTCGTTTATATCTACCAAAGCAACAATTACATTGTCAGTAGGATGAACTTTTATTAATTTCTTTTGCATAATCGTTTGTTAAGAGTCATATCGATTCTGAAAACTTTTGAATCCGTTTTCAATTCCTCCATTTTCTATTTCTTTCAAGGCAAAAACCAAAGCTTCGGTTAAACCTTTTACTTCATTTAAATCACAATCCCAAAATTCTGTGTTTGAAAGTGTTTGCTCAACTATAAATTCCAAATTGTCAGATTTCCATAAATCTTCAAAAAATAAAACTATTTCTTTCGTATCATTTACGGGTAAAGCTCTGTTTTGCCACTCTTTTTTGTAAAAGCGAAGTAAACAAGCAAAAGAGAACGTTAGATAAACCGGTAATTTATGGTTTATTTTTACGTATGCTAACAAACTTGGAAGCACCCTCACCTTAAATTTTGAAATCGAGTTTAAAGCAATGTCCGCTAATTGATGTTTAATAAACGGATTTCTGAAACGGTCTAATACTTCTTCTGCAAACAAATCCAATTCGTCTTTTTCCATTGGTAGAGTTGGATTAATTTCTTTAAAAATAGCATTGACAACAAACGCTTCTGTAAACTGATCATCAAGTGTTTGCTTAACCGTTTGGTTACCATATAAAATGGAAAAAGGAACCATTGCTGTATGAGCACCGTTGAGAATTCTTACTTTCCGCGTCCGATAAGGTTGCATATCAGATACAATCTTGACATCTAAATTTGTATTGTGAAAAGGTAATTTCTCTTTCAATTTTTCATCTCCTTCAATCACCCAAAGAAAAAATGGCTCTGCTGTAACTAAAATATCATCGTGGTAGTCTAATTTGTTGTTATATTCTTCAATTTCATTACGGGGATAACCCGGCACAATTCTATCAACTAATGTGTTATGGAAAGTACAGCTAGTAATTAACCAATTTTTGTAATCGCTACCTAACTCCCATAAGTCGGCTAATTTATGTAAAATATCTTTTAATGTATCCGCATTATAATTGATTAATTCGCAAGGAATAATAGTTAATCCTTTGGAAGTATCGCCTTTAAAATGTAAGAACCGCTCGTGTAAAAAAACCGACAACTTTCCGGGAAATGAATGAGGTGGTTGCATTTCTTTGGTGTCAGAATCAACATACTCAATTCCAGCCTCTGTAGTATTTGAAATCACAAATTCCAATGATTCTTCTTTAGCTAAATCAAGGTATTCCTGAAAATTAGTGTAGGTATTAATTCCTTTTATAACATTAGTAATCAATTCAACATCTTGAATTTTCTGTCCTTTTTTCACACCATTCATAAACAATATGTATAACCCGTCTTGCTCATTTAATAAATGAACCAATCCGTTGTCCAGGGGTTGAACTACAGCTATTCCGCCGTTAAAATCAGTTTTTTTGTTTAAAATTTGAAACGCATAATCTACAAAAGCTCTTAAAAAATTTCCTTCTCCAAATTGTACAACTTTAATGGGATATTTTGTTGAAAACCCCATATTTTCTCTTTTCAATTTTTGCTTTACCAAGTTTTCCATTTCTTTTAAAATTTAATTACTTTATACTTTGGTACTAATGTCTTCATGATTCCCCAGGCAATAAGGTAAGCTACTGCACAAATTGAAAAGATGATCATGTATCCTTTATCAATTCCATCTGAAACGATGGAACCCGAATTTTCTATTTCAGTTAACAAATTGTCCGGCATTCGTTCATTTATATATTGCGGAAATTTTTCCAGTAGCGGAACACCATCAATAGTTGTCCAAGCTTTGTGAGCATGATCAAATAAGACACCCGATCCTTTGTTTATTAGAAAAGAACCTATTCCACCTGCCATTCCTCCAATTCCTGTAATCGTGGCAATCGCTTTTTTAGGAAACATGTCTCCTACTGTTGAAAAAATATTTGCTGACCAAGCTTGATGTGCCGCACCGGCAATACCGATAATAATGACCGGAATCCAATAGGAAATTTCACCACCGGGTTGTGCCATTAAAGCCAATAAAGGAAAAAAAGCAAAAATCAACATCGCTTTCATTCTACCCTCGTATGGATTCAACCCAAGTTTATCTACAAAATATTTGGGCAACCAACCTCCAATGATTGATAGTAAAGTAATTACATATAAAATTACCAACGGAATTGCACTTTGCGTACTATCCATTTTGTAAACTGAACTTAAATAAGCGGGTGTCCAGAATAAGTAAAACCACCAAACTCCATCTGTCATAAACTTTCCAACAATAAAAGCCCATGTTTGCCGGTAGTTGAAACAGTCTTTTAGAGATAATACTATCTCTCTTTCCTCATTACTTTTTTCTCTTTCATCTAATTGGTCTTGATTGATATAGTCCAACTCCTCTTTATTTACTTTTGGATGTAATTCGGGTTTTTTGTAAAGAAAAATCCATAACCCCATCCAAACAAAACCTAATGCACCGATAATGATGAAAGCCATTTCCCAGCCTAAGGCTTTTGCAATGAATGGAATTGTTAAAGGTGCTGCTAACGCACCTACTGTAGCTCCAGCATTAAATATACTTGTTGAAAATGCTCTATCTTTTTTAGGAAAATATTCTGCTGTTGCTTTGATTGCAGCCGGAAAGTTTCCTGCTTCTCCAACAGCTAACACAAATCGGGCGAAAATAAATAAAGTAACACTGGTACTAATAACCAATGAAGTATTGTTAATTGTTCCTATAATTTCTTTGGATTCTTCGAACCCTACAAACCAACTTCCGGTAATTAATCCTGAAGTGGCTATACCACAAAATGCGTGTAAAACGGCTCCTACAGACCAAATTCCAATTGCCCAAAGGAACCCTTTTTTGGTATCCATCCAATCCACAAACTTTCCTGCAAAAAGCATACTAATGGCATAAAAAATTGAAAATAAAGCTGTGATATTTCCGTAATCGTTATTATTCCAATGAAATTCAGGTTGGATAAAATCTTTCCAAGTTAAAGAGAGCACTTGTCGATCTAAATAGTTTATTGTTGTGGCAAAAAATAACAAACCACAAATGGTCCATCTGAATTTAGTTGCTTTTTTTGAAGAAGTTTGATGCGTCATATTTATTATTTTAGTCACGTTTTGTATAATTACTAATTAATTTTTAGCTGATTTGATTAATCAAATTATCAAATAACTCAGCACAATTTTCTTTATTCTTAAAAGTAGAGCTTTCTTGGTCCATTTGAACAAAGGCAACGGCCAAATATCTTCTATTAGAAATTGTTATTTCTTTTTCAATTTCTTTATTCGTAGTTAAAACAATTGTAGCATCAACACTACCGTCATTAATATCTTCTAAATAGTGTTTAATTTTTGAAACGTCTTCAAACGATTGAAATAACATACTTCTGTATCCTCTTCTAGTTGCACATTTTAGAATATCAAAAAGGATTTCACTGTACAAATGATTATTAATAGTGGGAACAATTATTGCAATAATACTTGATTTACTACTTCGCAGTGCTAATGCATTTTTGTTTGGTCTATAATTTGTTTTTAAAGCAAATTCCTGAATGATTTTTTTTGTATCAACATTAATATCTTGCTTATCATTTAAAGCTTTAGAAATAGTAGAAATAGAAAAACCTGTCAAATGGGATATTTTCTTTAAAGTCGTCATTTTTATTTTTTTTTCTGTTGAGTGCTTTTATCCAATGTTATTGAAAAATCACACTCAACAGGGTGTTAAAAAAATTCTATTTTATTGATTGAATAATTTTTAAAACTTTTTTGGTTTCCAACTCTATCGTTGTATAATCTTTGTCTGCCATTAATTGCTTGCTGATTAATTTACTTCCCATACCAACGGCAGAAACCCCGGCTTTAAACCATCCTGAAATATTTTCTTTAGTTGTATCTACACCACCCGTTGGCATGAATAATAATTTTGGAAAAATATCTTTGATACCACTTAAAAAATCAGGTCCGAGCATGTTTCCCGGAAAAAGTTTTATGAATTTTACTCCGGCATTTTCAGCGGCAATAATTTCCGTTGGTGTCATACAACCCGGACTGTAAAACAGATCTTTTGCAATTAAATAATTGGCAACTTCCGGAACAAATCCGGGACTGATATAAAAATCTGCTCCAACTTTTTCAAATGCTTTTGCTTGTTCTAAATTTTTAATCGTTCCTATTCCAAGCAATAAGTCCGGCATTTCGGCATTACGAACCTCTACCATTTTAGCGAAGTTTTTCAAAGCAGCTTCCCCACGATTGGTATATTCTACGGCTTTAATTCCGGCACGGTAAATAGCTCTAAGCACTTCTATGGTTACATTTTCATCGGCATTGAAATACAACGGTAAAATACCTTGTTTTACAATTGCATCTGAAACTTTTTGACTATTACTCATTTTTTAAATTTTAACTTTAAATACTAATTTTTTTATGGCACCTTCACCAATCATTGGAGCATGTACATCTTCCGGATAGAAAATAACAAACTGAGCATCTGTTAATTGAAAAAACATATCCGGTTCGTCATTAAAAAACAAAACATCTTTTTCTGTACTGTATTCTCCATTTGGATTGACACATTTTTCTCTTGGTTTCCAAGCAATGGTTTCAACTCCTTTGGCACAAAATTGAATGTCGATATTTTCATTATGACATTCAAATTTGGCTAAGCTTTCTTCCTTGGTTTTCCCCATTTTATTGCTAACAATTACTTTTAATCCTTCTTCAATAGCAACTGTACCATCTTCTAAAGAATTAATATCATTTGTTTTTAAAAACTCGAATGCTTTGGCAAACAAAGGATGTAGACTTGTGTATCTTGATGCGTTATTGATTGTATCTACTATCATAATTATCTAGCTACACGACCCGAAGCATCACCTCCCATTAATTTTTGAACTTCATCAACAGTAACCAAATTCGCATCACCTTTGATGGTGTGTTTTAAACAAGAAGCGGCCACAGCAAAATCCAATGCATTTTGATCATCATCCGGATAGGTTAATAATCCGTAGATTAATCCTCCCATAAAACTATCACCGCCGCCAACTCTATCAACGATATCGGTAATTTGGTATTGACGCGTTTGTAACATTTGTTTTCCATCGTATAAAACTCCTGCCCACGTATTGTGTGAAGCCGAAATTGAACCTCTCAATGTTGTAATTACCTTTTTAGCTCTTGGGAATTTTTTCATCATTTGTTGACAAACTGACAAGAAAGCTTCTGCTTTCACATCGTGTCCGTGCGTTTGGACAGCTGCACCTTCCGGTTTGATTCCGAAGTGCATTTCTGCATCTTCTTCATTTCCTAAAACTACATCGCAATACGAAGTCAGTTCAGTCATGATTGCTTCTCTTTTTGCAGCGTCACAGTATTTCCAAAGTTTAGCACGGTAATTCAAATCGGTTGAAATGGTAACCCCCATTTTACTTGCAACTTTCACCGCTTCCAGACAAACATCAGCTGAACTTTGAGAAATAGCCGGTGTAATTCCAGTCCAATGGAACCATTCCACTCCTTTAAAAACTTCTTCCCAATTAATCATTCCCGATTGAATGGTTGACATAGAAGAATAAGCTCTGTCATAAACTACTTTACTTCCTCTGCTTACTGCACCTGTTTCTAGAAAATAAATTCCTAAACGTTCTCCACCCCAAACTATTTTATCAACACCAACGCCTCTTTTACGCATTTCCATCATGGCACATTCTCCAATATCATTTTTTGGTAAACGGGTTACAAAATCAACCGGAATTCCATAATTAGCTAAAGAAACCGCTACGTTTGATTCTCCACCTCCATAAACTACATCAAAATTATCTGCTTGAGAAAATCTTAAAAATCCTTGTGGTGCTAATCTCAACATGATTTCACCGAATGTTACTACCTTTTTTGACATTATTTTAAATTTATTATTATGTAATTGTTTCAATTTATCTAGACACTCTTCCGCCGCCGGAACCGCCCATTAATGCTTTAATTTCATTGACAGTTGCTAAATTGATATCACCGGAAATGGAATGCTTTAAACAAGTCGCAGCAGCAGCAAATTCTAAAGCAGTTTGATTGTCATTCGGCCAAGCTATCATTCCGTAAATGATTCCTGCCATAAATGCATCTCCGGCACCAATTCGATCAATTAAATGTGAAATATTGTATTTCTGTGAATGCAATAATTCTTTTCCGTTCCAAAAGGAAGCACTGATTCCGTTGGACGAAGCATTGGCATCCATTCGTTTGGTGGTGACAATGTTTTTTAATTTTGGAAATGCTTTCATCCAATTTGAAAAAATATCTTCTTGGGTATCCTTTTCATTGATTTTTATGCCCAATACTTTTTCTGAATCATCAATTCCGCCTAACAGTAAATCACAATGTTTGACTAGATTTGGCATGATTTCATTGGCATTTTTACCATACTTCCATAAAGTCGGACGATAATTTAAATCGGCCGAAATAGTTAAACCCATTCGTGAAGCAACTTTTAAGGCTTCTTCACAGATTTCTGCTAATTCCAACGTCAATGATGGTGTAATTCCTGACCAATGAAACCAATCAGCATCTTTAAAAGCAGTTTCCCAATCAATCATTCCTTTTTTCAAGGTTGAAAATGACGAATCTTCACGATCATACACCACTTTTCCCGGTCTTTCGGATGCACCTTGTTCAAAATAGTAGATGCCAAGCCTTTTTCCTTGAATAAAAGAAATAGGTTCAACACCAAAAGAACGTAGCATACTGAGCGATGATTCGCCGAGCTCGTTGTCTGGAACTGCTGTAATAAATTTTACAGAAACTCCAAATTTTGACAGTGATGCAGCAACATTGGCTTCGGCACAACCATAATACATATCAAAGGATCTCGCCTGTGTGAGTCGCAAATGACTTGGCGGCGAAAGCCGAAGTAAAAGTTCACCAAATGTTACTACTCTGCTCATTTATACTTTTATAAAATCCTCTCTCATTGGACTAAAAACATCAATTAACAAACCGTCTTCTAAACAAATTACGCCGTGTTCTAGGTTTGGAGCTACAAAAAAAGAATCTCCTTTTTGCAAAAGCTTCGTTTCATTATTAATTGTTACTTCAAATTTTCCTTCCGCGATGTGAGTGACTTGCGAATGGATGTGATGATGCATCTCACCAATTCCACCTTTTTTAAACTTTACATTAACCATCATTATTGATTGATTATAGCCCACTATCTTTCGTTCTATTTTATCATCAACAGTTTCCCAATCGGTTAATTCATTTTCAAAAAAAACATTACTTTCCACTTGATTGACTACTTAAAATTAAAGTAATTTTTAGCATTATGATAACTTATATCTGCAACCATTTTACCAATCCATTCCATATCATCAGGCAATTCGCCTCTTTTGATTTCATCGCCCAATAAATTACACAAAACACGTCTGAAATATTCGTGTCTCGGAAATGATAAAAAACTTCTGGAATCGGTTAACATTCCAATAAAACAACTGATTAATCCCATGTTTGACAAGGCGTTCATTTGTTTTGTCATACCATCTTTTTGGTCTAAAAACCACCAGCCGGAACCAAATTGCACTTTCCCTTTGATGCTTCCATCATTAAAATTTCCAATCATGGTTGCCATTACTTCATTGTCGGCAGGATTTAGGTTGTATAAAATCGTTTTGGTTAATTTATCTTTCGAATCCAACGCATTCAACAAAGCAGATAAATTTCTAGCCTGAGAGAAATCACCAATCGAATCCCAACCTGTATCCGGGCCTAAAATTCGGTGCATTCTGGCATTGTTGTTACGCAAAGCTCCTAAGTGGAATTGTTGCACCCAGCCATGTTGATGATAATTTTCACATAAAAACAACAAAATGGCGGTTTGAAATTTAGCCTCTTCTAACGAAGTAATCGGTTGATTTTTTCTTCTCCTTTCAAAAATGGAATTGATTTCACTTTCTGTATAATTTTCAAACAGAATTTGATCTAATCCGTGATCGGAAAGTTGACAACCATTTTCATTGAAATAAGCAACTCTTTTACTTAAAGCATTGCATAAATCAAAAAATGTATTAATTTCAAAATCAACCACTTTAGATAATGAATCAATATAACTATTATACGTTTCACTTGCAATTAAAATCGCTTTATCAGGACGGAAAGCAGTACTCACTTTTACCGAAAAATCACTGTTGGCTAATTGCTTGTGATAAGCCAAATCGTCCGTTGGATCTTCGGTTGTGCAAACCACTTCAGCGTTTACTTTCTTTAATAAATTCCGACAAGAAAATTTAGGAGTGCTTAATTTTTGAGAAGTTGCTTCATAAATCTCTTCTGCAGATTTTTCATTTAATAAATCATAAATATCAAAATAACGTGCTAATTCCAAATGTGTCCAATGATACAAAGGATTTCGCATGGTGTACGGAACCGTTTTTGCCCATTGAATGAATTTATCTTTGTCGGATGCATCTCCGGTAATGAATTTTTCATTCACACCCAACGTTCGCATGGCTCTCCATTTGTAGTGGTCGCCATTAATCCAAACATCCGTAATATTTTTAAATTGATAGTTTTCCGCTATTAATTTTGGAGATAAGTGATTATGGTAATCGATAATAGGCTGATTTTTAGAATAGTTATGATACAATTCCTCTGCATATTTATTTTCTAATAAAAAATTATCGTGTATAAATTTTGTTTTCATTACAATTGCTTTTAATCTTCGTTCGATGGTTTACCAATGGTAGCCAATATTCCACCATCTACATAAATAATTTGTCCGTTTACAAAATCGCTAGCTTTAGACGCTAAAAAAACTGCTGCTCCGGCCAAATCTTCCGGATCCCCCCAACGTGCTGCCGGAGTACGATTAATAATAAATTCATTAAACGGATGACCGTCCACTCGAATTGGTTCGGTTTGCGAAGTTGCAAAATAGCCCGGACCAATCCCATTAACTTGAATGTTGTGTTTTGCCCATTCGGTCGCTAAATTTTTAGTCAGCATTTTTAAACCGCCTTTAGCTGCTGCATAAGCCGAAACACTGTTTCTTCCCAATTCGCTCATCATTGAACAAATGTTGATGATTTTACCTTCCTTTCTTGCAATCATTTGTTTTGCAACCAATTGCGACATAATGAACGGTCCGACTAAATCAACATCAATTACTTTTCTGAAGTCGGCTACCGGCATTGTGATGGCTAATTCTCTTTTGATGATTCCGGCATTATTCACTAAAATATGTATGTTGCCAATTTCTTTTTGAATTAATTCAACGTGTTTGGCAGCGTCAACTTCATCGGTTACGTCAAACAAATAACCCGTAGCTTCATATCCTTTGGATTTGTAATAGAAAATCGCTTCTTCCATTTTGGAAGGCGTTGTTCCGGTAATGATCAATTGAGCACCGGCTTGAGCTAATGCCTCGGCAATAGCCATTCCAAGACCGTGTGTTCCTCCGGTTATTAAAGCGTTTTTATGTGTTAAATCGAATAATTTCATATTATCTTAATTCGTTTGGTGGACAAACATCCATATCGCTATAATCTAAATTCTCACCCGCCATTCCCCAAATAAAGGAATAGTTTGATGTTCCGGCACCTGAATGAATAGACCATTCTGGCGATAAAACCGCTTGGTTATTTTGCATGAAAATGTGACGTGTGTGTTGTGGTTCTCCCATAAAATGAGAAATGGTTTGCCCTTCTTCTAAATCAAAATAAAAATAGGCTTCCATTCTTCGGTTGTGCGTGTGAGCCGGCATGGTATTCCAAACATTTCCAGGCAACAATTCTGTCAAACCCATTTGCAATTGACAAGTTTGAACGATCTCATTGACAATTAGTTTGTTTAAAATTCTTTTATTAGCCGTTTTTTCTTCGCCTAACTGAATTATGATTGCATTTTCTTTAGTAACTTTTTTGTTTGGAAAATGAGTGTGAGCGGGTGCTGAATTAATGTAAAACAAAGCTGGTTTTTCTTCATTACTTGAAAAAAGAACCTGTTTTGCTCCCATTCCAATATATAATGCTTCTTTTTTATTAAGTTCAAAAACTTCACCGTCAACCATTACCGTTCCTTTTCCGCCAACATTGACAATTCCCAACTCGCGTCGATCTAAAAAGTTTTCTGATTTTAAGTAAGGAATAGTCTCTAATTGTAATTCTTTTGAAACAGGCATGACCCCTCCAACAATATATCGATCATACATTGAATAGATAAGATTTATTTCATTCTCCGAAAATAAATTATCAATTAAAAAGTGGTTTCTTATTTCTTGTGTGTCGTACTTTCTTGCATCAATGGGATTTGATGCATATCTGAAACTAAAATTTATCATGACTATATTTGTTGTAATCGATTACACAAATATAATAATTATTTTTAATAAAACTAAAATATGTATAATTTTTAGTGATGAAAAATAAGATATATGAAAAAAAGCGGACTTAAAACAGTTAAAATCTAATTGTTACAATCAAAATTGTAAAAAATATAATTTATGTATTCAGGAGTAATATTTTCTCAAATCTTCCGTGATGACTTTTTGTTATGAAGTGATTATTACCATTTTTAATAAGATATGGAATTTCATCTTTTTTATGAATATTAATAGAAGATTTTAGTTCTGAGATTTTATTAAATTGATGCTTTTTTAAAGCAATTGTATGCAGCATATCACCATTTTGAATTGTTTTGGTGTAATATTTCGTTTTATTAAAACAAACAATTCCGCAATCGTAGTCAGTATTTTCAATTTTTAATGGGTAAAATCCACGCAAACCATTTTCTTGTCGGATGATTTTATAAACAGCTTCTTTCCTACTCCACAAGATCCAAACCATAAGCGTTGGATTTTCAGCAGAAAAAATAATATTTTGCTCATTTTCAGTAAATTGTTTAGCTAAAAAACCTTTTCGTTGCCAATTGCTTTCAACTTTTGCTAAAGCTAAATCTACCACATCATTTCCAATCATTTTTCATCTAATTTTGTTTCTATAATATCCAATGCCGCTTGAACATTGAGCATTCTTTCCATCGATGGATTGTCTATTACAATATCAAAAACTTCTTCAATATCTAAAATAACATCAACCAAATTGGCTGAATTTATTTTCAAATCATTGATAAAGTCTGTGTTTTCATTTAAATTTTCAAAAGCTTCCTGATTTTTAATGTATGGTTTTACAATATTTTTCAGTTTGAGAATAGTTTCTTCTTTATTCATTTTCTTTTTTTACGAAGGTAAGCAACTTCGTTAAACTTTTTGAAAACTACGCACGCATTAACATCACCAAAACCAAAACTGGCTTTTACAGCGATATTGATATCTTTTTGAAGAAGTTGTTGCGGAATTTTTTCCCTTTCTACTAGAGTATCAATCTCAGGATGTAAATCTTCGCAATTAATCGATGGAAAAATAAATCCGTGATAAACTTGTAAAACTGTCGCTACACTTTCAATGCTACCCGATGCCGAAAGGCAATGTCCAATCATTGATTTTAAGGAATTGATATGCGGAAAATTTGATTTAGGTAAATGTAAAGCTTTACTCCAATTAAAGATTTCTAAGCCATCTTTTATTGTGGCTGTTAGGTGTCCGTTAATTGTATCAATTTCATTTGAATTTATATCTGAATTTCTTAAAGCGTCAACAATACATTTCTGCACTGCAATTGAATTTGGTGCTGTCATTGTCCCATCTCCACGTTGCCCGCCGGAATTGCTATTTCCACCTAAAACTTCTACATAAATTGTTGCATTTCTAGCTAAAGCTGATTCTAAATCTTCCAAAAGAAGTGCTCCTGCTCCACTTCCCGGCACAAATCCCGAAGCACTTGCACTCATGGGTCGAGAGCCTTTTTCTGGTGAATCATTGTGTTTGAATGTACAAACCCGCATGGCATCAAATCCACCCCAGATATATGGACCGCTATCGGAAGTGCTTCCCACCAACATTCGTTTCGCTTTTCCGGAAATAATTCGGTCATAACCCATCAAAATGCTTTCTGTTCCGGTTGCACAAGCGGAGGAATTGGTAGTTACTTGATTTCCTAAACCTAATTTGGCCGCCAAATAAGCACTCACGCCACTATTCATTGTTTGAGCAACCGCAGTACTTCCTAATCTTCGGGTTTGAAAATCGTCTATTTTATAGATACTTTCTCTAAATTTTTCGATTCCGGAAGTTCCCGATCCGAATATTGTTCCGCTATCCCAATCGGGATTTTCGTTGTTTTCAATGGATAATCCGGCATCTTTCCACGCTTCCATTCCTGCGATAACTCCATATAAAATTCCGGATGCATCAAAGTTTTTTAATTCTAATTCTGTAAAATAGTCTCTTTTCAGTTCTTCTGAAATTTCAGGTGTTCCCGAAATTTGACAAGAAAACTGCAATCGTTCTAATTCAGCATCGTGTTTGATTCCCGAAATTCCGTTTTTTATGGCATGCAAAAAGTTGTTCACTCCCACTCCATTGGGAGCAACCACACCTAATCCGGTGATGACGACACGTTTTTTTTGCATTTTATTTTACTATTATTCCTGACAAAGTTCCGCTACAAACTTCTTCATTTTTACTGTTTATCATTCGAACTTTGCATTTTAATTTTCCAAAACGGAAATAGACTTTTTCTGAAATTACAGTTACTCTTTCGTTGGGATAAACGGGTTTCAAGAATTCGACTTCGGAGGAAGAAAAAGCGATTTGCGAAAAATCTTCATTTAAAGTGAGATAAATTCCCAAACAAACCAAGCCAATTTGAGCCATTGTTTCGATTAAAATGACACCCGGCGTAATTGGATTGTGTTTAAAATGACCTTTGTAAAAATCTAACTTTTCATCAAAAGTAAATGTTCCTTTTGCACCATTTTCATTAATTTGAAGCAATTCATCTACAAAAAGAAATGGTTTTTGGTAAGGAAGTTTACTTAAAATTAGATTGATTTCATTCATTACAATTTGATTTTAAAGGCTTTCACCACCATCTACTTTCACAATTGAACCATTGATCCATTTGGCTTCTTCTTTACAAAGTAAATAAACCACATTGGCCACATCTTCGGATTCTGTTAATCGTTTGAATGGATTCCGTCTAATAGCAATTTCTTTAATTTTTTCACTATTCGGAATCAGTTGAAGGGATTTCGTATTCGTTACACCCGCTTGAATGCAATTACTTTTGATGCCAAAGGATACAAATTCAAAGGCAATTTGTCTTGAAATGGCTTCCAACGCTGCTTTGGCTGCACTCACGGCTCCGTAATTTGGGATTGGTTTCAGACTTCCTTCACTTGTAAAAGAAATAATTCGAGCATCGTGATGAAATAAATCAGCTTCAAAAACTGCTTTTGTCCAATCGTATAATGAAATTGCCATCGCGTTTATAGTCAATAAAAAATCATCCGTTGTTAATGAATTTTCGGAAGTCATGCTTTTTAAACTTCCTTTTGCAATGCTGTGAATCAAGCATTTTACTTTGTCTGAACCTATTTCAGATTTTATTTGAGTAATGATTTCTTGTCGTTTTTCAGGTTGCAAAGCATCTACATTAAAACTTAAAAAAGAAATGCTGTTTGATTTTATAATTTCAAATTCTTTTTCAATTTCGGGTAATTCCACTCGTGTATTACGGTGAACGATGCAAATATTCATTCCATTTTCAGCTAACTTTTTAGCAGAAGCCAATCCTAATCCGGAACTTCCTCCAAGGATAATTACCCAAGTATGTTCAAATTCGTTTACCATTCTACTAAAATTCGTTGTGCTGTAAATCCGGGACCGAAACTCAACATCAACCCTCTTTCACCTGATTTTGGATTTTGTTGCATTATTCTTTCCAAAACAAATAAAACGGTGGCACTTGACATATTTCCGTATAATCGCAAAACTTCTTTGGTATCGTCGATGTTCTTCCCTAAATCTAAAAATAAATCTTCGACTAAATGTACTATTTTTTTTCCACCCGGATGAAAAATTAAATAATCTATATCCTGAATTGTCAACTTATTATTTTCTAAAAACGGATGAATAATCGCCGGAAAATGTTCGCCAATCGTCTCAGGAACTTCAATATCCAGAACCATTTTTAATCCTTTATTTGTCAAATCAAAGCCCATCATGTGTTCCTTGTCATAAAAATGATACATGGCTTCGTCAATTAATTTAGGTCCGTTATCTTCCGTAAAAGAAGACAATAAAGCACACGCTGCTCCATCACCAAAAATAGCGGCACTAACAATGTTTGCCATGGAAAAATCATCCAATTGAAAGGTTGCGGTTGGACTTTCAACAGTAATCACAGCTGCTCTTTTGTTGGGATTCGCTTTAAGGAAGTTTTTGGCATAAATTAATCCGGAAATACCTCCCACACAACCCATTTCAGTAACCGGAAGTCGGACAATATCCTGTTTTAACTCTAATCGATTGATGAGATAAGCATCTAAGGACGGAATCATGATTCCGGTGCAACTCACGGTGATTATGTAGTCAATGCTTTGTGGACTCCATTTTGCTTGATGTAATGCCTTTTGGAGTACTTGTTCGCCTAAAACAATCATTTCACGTGAATAAATAGCGTTTCGTTCTTCGAAGGATTGAAGCGAAAAAACTTCTTCCGGATGCATGATCGAGTAGCGTTTGTCCACTTTTGCACCTTCTACAATTTTTTTGGCTTTTCTGATAAACCGCTCTTCTTGACCGTGAAGCCAATTATCCATTAATGGAATTATTTCCGAAGTTTCTCTGGAATATTGCGGAAGTTGCGTTGCAACAGTAATTAGTTTAATAGCCATTTTAATTTATTTATTTCCGAATAATCCATTGGTATCTAAACGCCCATTTCCACTGAATCGTTTGTTCTATTGCGTTAATTTTTCGTGAAAAAGCAATTAATTCTTCTTTTTTGAACCCTTTTAAGATAGAAAGTAAACCATCTTTTTTAGGCATTTCTTGTAATTTAAAGACAAAACAAACCAATTGAAATAAGTGATAGGCAATTGAACTTCTGTGTAAATCATTAATAATAATTCCGAGCTTACTATTTGCTAAATAATCTTGTAGAATTAGATTAATTTCATCATCACTAAAATGATGTAATATTAAGGTAAACAATGTTATATCGTAATTTACTTGATTTTTTTGTTTATGTAAAATATTTTCCTGAATATAGTTAATATTTGGGAAATTTTCAGATAATTGTATGGCTTCTTTGATTGTATAAGCGTTTGCATCAATTCCAATTAAATCAAATTGATATCCGTTTGTAAGTCCAAATTTTGCAATTTCACGCAACATATCGCCGTTTCCACAACCAACATCGCAAATAGTGATTGTTTTTGATCTATCTGCAAATTTAAGCAGTTCTTTAACGCCGTTAAGTGTTAATTTGTTTCCGCCTAATTTTTGATTAATTGATGCAATCGTTTGTAAAGCTGATTTTAGCTCATTTCCTTCCATAGAAAAATCATCCATTAATTCTTCTGCTCTGTTGCGAAAATTGGTGTTTACAAACATTATTTAATTGGCTTTCCGTGTGTTTTTTGAATTAGGAAAGGTAGTAATTTTGGAAAGATTAATAGCCATTTCATCATCCGATTACTCAGAACCGGATTGAGTAATAATTTGGATAGCATTTTTCCCATTTGAATTCGGGATTTAAAATTGAAGTTCCATTGTTTGGCGTATTTCATTTCTAATTCGTTGCGATTGATTTTCTCGTTAAGAAAGTCAATCGTGCATACACTGGCTATCTTAGCACTGTGAATGGCCATCGCCATTCCGTTTCCACAAAGCGGATGAATTAATCCGGACGTATCGCCTAGCATCAAAATATGGTTTTCTACTTGCTTTTTGGTTTCAAAAGAAACTTGACTAATAGTGAGTGGTTTTTCAAAAAGCATTTCTGTATTTTCAAAAATAGCTTTCAGTTTTGGATTTTTATTTAAAACGTTTAGTTGAAAATCTGAAATTGATTTTTGTTTTTTAAAAGATTCATATTTGGCTAAATAACAAATATTGATAATATTATCTTCCACTTTTGAAACACCGCAATAACCACCATCAAAATTATGTAATTCTACTAAATCATTCGGAAAATTGCCTTTATAATGAGCTTTTACGGCTAACCACGGTGATTTTTTTTGGATGAAATTTCGTTGAAGTTTAACATCTAAATTTGACCGTTTTCCAAAAGCCGCTAAAACTACTTTGGCTTGGAAAGTTTCGTTATTTTCGGTTTGAATTGTAAATGAATCGTTTGAAAAATCAATCTCATTCACTTGTTGATGAATAATTTGACAACCAAACTCTTTTGCTTTTTCATAAAGATAATTATCTAATTTATAGCGACTTATTCCGAATCCGCCTAAAGGTAAATGTGCTGAAATTGATTTGCCTGAAGAAACAGAAATCGTTGTTTTATTAATGTGAGTTGGTTGTAATGATTCAATATTCAAACCCAACTCTTCAAAATATGGAAGCACTTCATTTGATATGAATTCGCCACAAACTTTGTGTTTAGGATAAGTGTTTTTTTCAAATAGTAAAACCGATTTACCCGATTTCGTCAGATGAATCGCAGCGGTTAATCCGGCCAGACCGCCTCCGATAATTGCTATTTGGGGAGATAAGTTCATTAAACTAATTTACAAAATAAAAAAATGATTATAAAATAAAAAAAACGCTCAAAATGAGCGTTTTTAAATCTATTAATTAAAAATATTTTACAATTTTCCTTCCTTAATTTCCTCTACAATTTCAGGATTCAACAAAGTTGTTATATCGCCAAAGTTAGAATAATCCCCTTCGGCAATCTTTCTCAAGATACGACGCATAATTTTTCCGCTTCTGGTTTTGGGTAAACCGGATACGAATTGAATTTTATCTAATTTAGCAATTGGTCCGATTTGATCGGAAATTTGTTGGTTAATTTCCTTTCGCAGGTTATCTTGGTTTCTGCTTTCACCCGTTTCTTTTAAAATTACAAATCCATACAACGCATTTCCTTTTATATCATGTGGGAAACCAACAATGGCACTTTCTGCCACTGCAGGATGCTCATTGATAGAATCTTCAATAGGTGCCGTTCCTAAATTATGACCGGAAACAATGATTACATCATCTACTCTACCCGTAATTCTGTAATAGCCTACTTCATCCCGCAAAGCACCATCTCCGGTGAAATATTTTCCGGGAAATGCAGAGAAATAGGTTTCTTTATAGCGTTGATGATCGCCCCAAATCGTTCGTGCCATAGATGGCCATGGAAATTTAATACACAAACTTCCGGTGACTTGATTACCATCAATTTCATTTCGTAATTCATCCATCAAAACCGGTTGAATTCCGGGTAATGGTAATGAAGCATATGTGGGTTTTGTTGGTGTAACAAATGGAATGGGCGAAATCATGATACCACCCGTTTCGGTTTGCCACCAGGTATCGACTAATGGACAACGCTTCCCTCCTACGTGGTCATTATACCAATGCCAAGCTTCTTCGTTAATCGGTTCACCAACAGAACCAATCACTTTTAGTGATTTTAAGGGAAAACGTTGCACATAATCCAAACTTTCTTTGGCTAAAGCACGAATGGCCGTTGGAGCCGTATAAAATTGTGTAATTTTATGTTTTTCAATCACTTCCCAAAAGCGACTAAAATCCGGATAAGAAGGAACGCCTTCAAAAATAACAGTCGTTGCTCCGTTTAATAATGGTCCGTATAAGATATAAGAATGTCCGGTAATCCAACCAATATCGGCAGTACACCAATAAATATCATTTTCTTGATAGTTGAAAACATTTTTAAACGTATAGGCTGTATAAACCATATAACCGGCAGTGGTATGCAACATTCCCTTAGGTTTTCCGGTAGAACCGGAGGTATATAATATAAACAACGGATCTTCTGCATCCATGATTTCTGCAACATTATTGGGTATGGCCTCGTCTAAAAGAGGTTGCAACCATTGATCTCGACCTTCTTTCATGTTTACTTTTTCATTGGTTCTTTTGACCACTAAAACAGTTTCAACACAAGGCGACTTCTCTAACGCTTCATCAATAATACCTTTCAAATCGATGGTTTTATTTCCCCTATATCCTCCATCGGATGTTATGACCATTTTACAATCACTATCATTTATCCTTGCTGAAACAGCTGAAGCAGAGAAACCGGCAAAAACTACAGAATGTATAGCCCCTATTCTGGCACAAGCCAAAACTGAAACGGCTAATTCCGGGATCATCGGTAAATAAATACAAACCCTGTCACCTTTTTTTATTCCCTTGTCACGTAAAACGTTTGCCATTTTAGACACTCTTGCGTATAAATCATTGTAGGTAATATGTTGAGAAACCTCATCCGGATTATTTGGTTCAAAAATAATGGCGGTCTTATCACCTCTTCTGGCTAAATGCCTGTCTATGCAGTTTTTTGTAATATTCACTTTAGCATCCAAAAACCATTTGAATTTTGCTTCCTGCATATCAAACTCAAATACTTTGTCCCATTTTTGATACCATGTAAAATTTTCATCAGCTATACGGTCCCAAAATTTTCGGGGTTCACGAACTGATTTTTTATACATTTTAAAATAATTCTCAAGGTCGTGTATTTTATAATAACTCATATTATTTTGTTTTGTCTAATTTTCATGTAAAAATAAAGAATCTAATCTTTCCTACCAATGTATCTTTGCTAAAAAGATATAGGTAAAATTGTATTTATGATTTTATTTTTGTTTAGTTTCTGTATATTTTTCAAAAACTTCTTTTATTTCATTAATAATTAACTCGTCATCTATAGTAGAAGGAATTTGAAATTCAACATTATCTATAATGTTTCGCAATAATTTACGGAGAATTTTTCCCGAACGTGTTTTGGGTAATCGTTGTACAATCATCACATTCCGCAAACAAGCCACAGCACCAATTTTGTCACGAATTAAATGAACAATTTCATATTCCATTTGAAAATGTTCCATTTCAATTCCTGCTTTAATAACAACCATTGCAAGCGGGATTTGTCCTCGAAGTTCATCATTAATACCAATCACCGCACATTCAGCTACTGCTTGGTGCGATGCAACAATTTCTTCCATTTCGGCTGTTGATAAACGATGTCCTGCAACGTTTATAACATCATCTACTCTTCCTGTAATGTAAATATATCCTTCTTCATCTTTGAAGCCTCCATCTCCCGAAAAATAATAGCCCGGAAATTGATTTAAATACCCTAACTTAAAACGCTCACTATCATTCCATAAATCAAGCATCGTCCCGGGTGGCAGAGGAAGTTTGATTACTACAAAACCTTCTTCGTTGGCCTGCATCTCTTCTCCATTTTCATTTAAAATTCGAATATCATAGCCAGCAACAGCTTTTCCTGCAGAACCCGGTTTGATGGGCAAAAATTCTACCCCCATCATGTTAGCAATCATCGGCCAGCCTGATTCGGTTTGCCACCAATGATCAATAGCCGGTACGGGGATATGCTGCTTGTACCATTCTAATGTAGCCACGTCGCAACGCTCACCTGCTAAAAATTGTGTACGAAGAGAAGACAAATCATATTGTTTGATAAAGTTCCCATTTGGATCTTCTTTTTTGATGGCTCGGATAGCCGTAGGAGCCGTGAACATAATATTCACTTTATGTTCAGCCATAACCCGCCAAAATGTTGAAGCATCAGGGGTTTTGATTGGCTTTCCTTCAAAGATGATTGTTGTGTTTCGATTAATCAAAGGGCCATACACAATGTAACTATGTCCAACCACCCAACCCACATCAGAAGCAGCCCAAAACACTTCGTTTGGTTTGGCTCCATAAATGTATTCCATTGAAAATTTAAGTGCGGTAGCATATCCACCCGTATCCCTGACTATTCCTTTGGGTTTTCCTGTTGTTCCTGATGTGTATAAAACATATAACGGATGGGTAGATCCTACTGAAACACATTCAACTTCTTCTGAACCGTAAACTAAAGCATCATAATCGACATCGTATTTTTTGAACGGAACTCTAGCACCTAATTTTCGATTGAAAACCACTACTTTTTTCGGTTTATAATTGGCTAATTCAATAGCTTCATCAACTAAAGGTTTATAGGCAATTAATCGATCTATTTCAATTCCTGACGAAGCAGTTAAAATGATTCTTGGTTTGCAATCATCAATGCGGATAGCTAATTCGTGTGGAGCAAACCCACCAAAAACAACAGAATGTGTCACACCAATTCGGGCACAAGCCAACATTGCAAAAGCTGCTTGCGGAATCATTGGCATATAAATTATTGCTGTTTCTCCTTTTTTTATTCCTAACGAGAGTAATCCTCCTGCTAATTTGGCAACTTCCTTTTTTACTTCATTATAGGTAAACTTTTTTACAGTTTGCGTTACCGGAGAATCGTAAATAATGGCAATATTATCTCCAAAACCATCTTCTATATGTTTATCCAATGCCATATAACAGGCATTTAATTCCCCATCTGCAAACCAAATCGGATAATCATTTTTGTCTTTTGATAAAATAGTTTGCGGTTTTTTAAACCATTCAATATGTTCAGCTTGTTCTCTCCAAAATAGTTCCGGATTTTCAAGACTTTTTTGATACAATTCTAAATAATTCATTTCTTTGTGTGTTGATACTAATATTGATTAATCAATCTTCACCCTAAGGACTAAAGCCTTTGAACTAAGGACTCGTAGGAAGCAATTCATTCACTTGTTCCACTAATTTTTTAATAGAAAATGGTTTGGTCATATAAGCATCAGCTCCCAACTGCATTCCTTTTTCGATATCACTCTCTTTATTCTTGGCCGATAAGAAAATGACCTTACAATCGGATAGTTTATCATTTTTTTTCACTGATTCAATCGTGGCATAACCATCAACGTTAGGCATCATTATATCTAAGATGATAACATCCGGTTGCTCATTTTTTAAGATATCTAAAGCTTCTTGACCATCACGAGCAATAAAAACTTCAAAATTTTGCTTCTTAAATGTATATTCCAACGACATGATAATGTTAGGCTCGTCATCTACTAATAAAATCTTTTTCATACTATTTTAAATTTTTATACAGTGTGAATGAAAAAACCACTCCGTTCTGAACATTTTCTGCCCAAATTTTTCCTTTATGAGCTTCAATGATTTGCTTCGAAATGGCTAATCCTAATCCACTTCCGATAGGTTTCTTGATTGTTTGACTACTTGATTGATAGAATTTATCAAAAATTGATTCTAGGTCTTCTGTATTTACTCCTTTTCCATTATTGAATACAGTAACAGTAATGTAATCATTCGGTTTGTCTATGACTGTTAAAATAATGACTCCGTCTTTTTCGCTTGTAAACTTTATTGCATTTGAAACTAGATTTGTAATTACTTGAATAATGCGTTCCTCATCATAATGTAACATCACATTATTTTGATATTCATCGAATTCGATGTGAATATTTTTATTCAAAATCAATTGATGTAAAGGTGAGATGGATTTTGATATTGTATTGATGAGATTTCCTCGCGTTGGAAAAATTTTCTGTTTCCCCGTTTCAAATTTTTCTAAATCCAAAATTTTATCAATCAATCTATTCAGTCGATCAGATTCGGTAATAATATTTTGCAAAAACTGTTTTTGTAGTTCTTCCGGAATAGCATCATCATCATGCAAAATTTCGCTTGCGGCACGAATGGCGGTTATTGGGGTTCTAAGCTCATGGGTAACTGTATCTAAAAATTCATCTTTTTGTTTGTCTTTTAAAAGTAAAGTTTCATTCGCCTTTTTTAGTTGAGTGGAGAGTTCTTTTAATTCGGCAGATGTTTCGGTTAGTCTTTTATTGATTATTAAATTTTCTTTTGATTCTTCCAGAATTTTTAAGACTTCAGGCAAACTTATCTTATCTTCCTTGGTCACACTTTCTATTAAAATTTTAGCTGATGCAGTGCCGATGTGACCTGTTAGAAGGTTCTCAGCAAATTTTACTAATCGAGCATCAGCCATTAGATTTTCAGGAGCTATATTATATTTCATCTTAAAAATGGAAAGAGCACGGTTGGTGCGTTCTTCTCCCAAAAATCGTTTCAATACTTTTTCAATATCTGAGATATAAGCTGTTCCTTTCCATACAAATGCATTTTCATGATTGGTTATGTACTTATCAATGTCTACATACATTTCAGCATAATTTCGCTCACGGTAATTTCCTTTAAAACTAACTGAAACAATCATGTAGACAAAAATATTGAATAATAAACTCCAAAAGAGTGCGTGAGGAATCGGTTCAAGATAAATTAATCCAAACAATTGAAAGGGTTGTAAAAAAGTATAACCAAAGAAACCTTCTTTAAAAAAAATACTTTCCGGATTAATTGAACTCAATAAAAAAGGAAGCATTATGGTGTAAAAACAAATCAGCATTCCTACAATGATACCCGCAACAGCTCCATTCAATGAACCTCTTTTCCAAAAAATTGCTCCGAAAAATGCGGGGCCTAATTGAGCAACAATAACAAATGAAATCATTCCTACAGACACTAAAGAAAAATCCATGATAAAGTAGCGATAGTAAATAAACGCCAGGATTATTAATAAAAAAATCCCTATTCTACGAATGTTTACAATTCGTTCACTATTACTCGCTTGATTATCCTTTTGTAATGTCCCTAATAATCCATAGGGTATTAACATATTATTACTTAACATTGTAGAAAGTGTGATAGAAGAAACAACAATCATTGAAATAGCAGCAGAAAACCCTCCTAAAAAAACCAAAACGGTCATAAAAGTATTGTCAAACAATTTTGGAATTAACAACGAAAACATATCCGGATTCATATTCTTTCCTTCAAATAGGATATTTCCACCCCAAGCAATAGGATATACAAACAAGTTAAATAATAAAAGGTATAATGGAAATAACCAAATAGCCGTTTGAATATGTTTTTCACGATTGTTTTCAACAATCGACATATGAAATTGTCTGGGTAATAAAAAAATAGAAAAGAAAGATAGTACAACGAGCATCATCCAATTCATTCCGCCTTCCAGACCATGAATTGTATTTCTATCTTCGAAACTTTCCATTAAAGAAGCTTTTGCATAAATAGCATCAAAACCATCAAAAACATAAAAAGTAACATATAATCCTAAAATAATGAAGAAGAATAATTTTAATACCGATTCCATTGCAACAGCAGTTACTATACCTTTTCTTTTTTCTGAGGCATCTACGTAACGTGTTCCATAAAAAGAAGCAAAAAGTGCTAAAACCAAAGCAACATAAGTCGATGTATCTAAAAAAACATTATTGGATTCAGGAGTATTTGTAACAATATGAAATGTTTCTGAAATTGCTTTTAATTGTAATCCGATATACGGTAAAATGGCCATTAAAGAAATAATGGTAACTATTGCACCCAAAAAGCGACTGTTACCGTAGCGAAGTGATATAAAATCGGCGATACTTGAAATTTTATTGACTCTTGAGATTCGAATTATTTTCCTCAAAATAAGTATCCATAAAGGAAAAGCAATTACCGGCCCCAGGTAAATAGGAATGTAATTTAGTCCTGAATTAGCTGCCACACCTATACTTCCATAATAGGTCCAAGTAGTGCAATAAACCGCAAGTGATAGTGAATAAATGTAAGGATTATTAGTCCATTTTGAATTGCCTTTTCGTTCTGCCCATTGAGCAATAAAAAAAAACAACCCAAGATACAATAGCAATATGACTAATAAATATTCGCTATTCATTGTATTTTTTTATAAAGTAAAAAGAAATGATAATGGATAAAGTCCAGATAGAAAAAATATGACAATAAATGATTGGTATTCCTAATATTTGTTTTGCTGAATTAAATAATAATAAAATAGGAAAGTTAAATACAATCCATAACAATAAACTAAGAATTACAAATTTTTGAAGATGTCTTTTTTTCATTTTTATTTTTTAACCGCAAACTCTGCCCTTGTTTTTAAGAGCAGAGTTATTGTAATTAACTTCTGTTTATCCGTTTAATGATCAACTGCTTCACCTGCACCGGAAGGAATTCGAATATTTTCTACAATTTCCTGTACTTCATGTGGCGGCTCAGTCGTAAATTTATTAACTACCAAAGCTACAATAAAATTGACTAGCATAGCCACGGTTCCAAAACCTTCGGGAGAAATTCCAAACCACCAATCCGGTTTTAAGGAATCTACTACTTCTTTTCCTCCGTCAAAGAGACCGAATTTGAATTTCAGCATATAGAAAATCATCAACAGCATTCCTACAACCATACCACTAATAGCTCCTTCTTTATTCATTTTTTTATAAAAAATACCTAAAATGATAGCCGGAAAGAAAGATGCTGCAGCCAAACCAAAGGCAAGGGCAACAACGGCAGCTACAAATCCCGGCGGGTTAATTCCAAAATATCCGGCAATACAAACGGCAACTGCGGCAGAACCACGAGCCGCCCATAATTCACCTTTTTCTGAAATATTCGGGTTAATCATTTTCTTAATCAGATCGTGAGAAACAGAAGATGAAATTACTAACAAAAGACCCGCTGCGGTCGATAAAGCTGCCGCCAAAGCTCCTGCCGCTACCAAAGCAATAACCCAATTTGGCAATTTGGCAATCTCAGGATTAGCCAACACCATAATATCATTATCTATTTTTAATTCGTTTGCTTCTTTGTCAGCTACATATTGAATTTTTCCATCGGCATTTTTGTCATCAAAAGTTAACAATCCAGTTTTTTCCCAATTCATAAACCATTGTGGCATTGAGCTATATTCTTTATCACTAACGGTTTCAATTAAATTTGCTTTCGCAAAAACTGCAACTGCAGGGGCAGTCGTATATAATATTGCAATTAACAATAAAGCCCATCCTGCTGATTTTCTGGCATCGCGTACTTTTTTTACTGTAAAAAAACGAACAATAACGTGTGGTAATCCTGCCGTTCCAACCATTAAAGCTAAGGTTATAGCAAAAACATCAATCATTGATTTTGAACCACTTGTGTATTCACTAAATCCTAATTCTGTTTGAAGTCCGTTTAATTTATCCAACAAATAAGTACCTGAACCATCTGCTACTATTCCACCCATACCAAGTTGTGGAATTGGGTTTCCGGTCATTTGGATTGAAATAAAAATAGCGGGAACCATGAAAGCAAAAATCAATACACAATATTGAGCTACTTGCGTATAAGTGATTCCTTTCATTCCGCCTAAAACAGCATAGAATAAAACGATTACCATTCCAATAATTACCCCGGTATTTATGTCTACTTCCAAAAATCTAGAGAATACAACTCCTACTCCTCGCATTTGTCCGGCTACATACGTAAACGAAACAATTAACGCACAAAAAACAGCAACAGAACGAGCGGTTTTAGAATAATAGCGGTCTCCAATAAAATCAGGAACTGTAAATTTTCCAAACTTCCTGAGGTACGGAGCCAATAATAAAGCTAATAAAACATAACCTCCTGTCCATCCCATGAGATAAACCGCACCATCATATCCTGCAAAGGAAATAATTCCAGCCATGGAAATAAAAGAAGCGGCCGACATCCAATCTGCCGCTGTTGCCATTCCGTTAGCTAACGGTGAAACACCGCCACCGGCAACATAAAATTCTTTGGTTGATCCGGCTCTCGACCAAATTGCAATTCCGATGTAAAGAGCAAAAGTTACTCCTACTATGATATATGTCCAAATTTGTACATCCATTTTGTTTATTTTTTAGAGTTGCTGTGATACTGAGCAACTGAGTTATATGAATTTTATTATTTTACAGTTAACAGATAACTGGATATTACTCCTCGTCGTAACCGTATTTTTTGTCGAGTTTATTCATTAATCGAACGTACACAAAAATCAAAATCACAAATACATAGATTGATCCTTGCTGTGCGAACCAAAATCCAAGTGGAAAACCTCCGATTTTGATATTGTTTAAAGCATCTTTGAAAAGTATTCCCGCTCCATAGGAAACGAAAAACCAGATAGCCAAGAGAATGAGAAGGTAACGTAAATTCTCTTTCCAATAGGCTGTTGCATTGTTTTGATTACTCATAGTTAAATTTGTTTTAAAGGTTAGATTATAGATAAACCATGGCTTGAAGCGTAATAGTTCCCGTTTTGCTTTCGCCGAATTTTTCATTTTTATATTCTAATGTAAGTTTAGAATTATGTCCATTTAGGTAGAGGTTTGTACCCACTCCAAATACATTTCGATTATCATCCACAGCATCATAACTATTTGTTGCATAAGATAAATAAGGCTGAATTTTTGTCAACTTTTCTGAATGAAACATATAACCGGCGTGTCCATAAACAAAACTCCCTGTTCCGTATGCGTTAAACAAATAGTTTTTCCCATAGTTATTATTTTGGTAAGTGGCATAAGCCGTAATAGCTCCTTTTTTATCACCTAGCGGTGCATCATAAAAAGCGTCAACAGCAAAAATGGATACATCTTCGCCAACATTAGTTGTCCCATCATTGTATACACTTCCTTTTGGATGAAGAAAGAAACCAGCACCTACGTTGAATACTTTTTTTGTTCCTAAATAAGAACCAACTCTAAATGGAAGAAAATTACTTTCGGTATCTAAAAAACCATATTCAAAATAACCGGCATAATTTAATCCTGCTTCCTTTGAACCCAAAACTTTTCTTCCGGCGTAAATGGTTGTATTTACATTATCCGCTAAAACCCGACTATCTAAACTATTTGTCATTGATTCGTTTATAGCAACCCGGTATTGAAATTTACCGAAACTTCCTTTAACATAAACACCTTGGTGTCTTGCAAATTGATCAGACAAACCTAAAGTTGACCACGATTGACGATTGTTATCCAATGTCATTAAGTTTAATGTCCCTTGACTATTTAATCGCGAAATACCATTCCAATAATGCAAACCTGAACCGATAGCGTGGTTTTTACCCAGACTGTATTGCACCCAAAAATCATGGAAGAATAGTTGTGAACTCTCTCCCTTTCCGGTTGGAGACATATTGTCGGCATTTAATGAATTTAATCCAAAATGGGCTAAGACTAAAAACTTAGGAGTAATTTGAGCATACGTTAAAATCCGTGCTCTACGAGTTGAAAACTCAATTGCTTTTTTATCTTCGGGTAAGTTGTCGTTATATTGACCCCACATTTGCCCCCAAGCAATGACACGCATATACTTTGAACCTTCTTCGTTAAGGTTAAATTTCATTCCGCCTCCATAGTCGGGAGAACCTTGTGAAAAAGCGTTAAAAAAACAAAACGTTGTCATAAAAAGTAAGACTGTTTTTTTCATATGTTATAAGTTTCTTTAAGGTTAGAAAAATTTGTTTTTCGGAGTACCAAATTGAAATTTTATAAACAAGAAAAAAATTCAGATATATATTTTTGTTAATTAGTATAGTTAATCCTTGAAACGCTCCCATTTTATAAGCATAAACTTATCCCCTAATTCGGTTATAATCATTCCGGCTCCTTTGAGTTGATCTTTGTTTTTTAAGAATTCTACTAATTCTAAATGATTATAAATCTTATAAGTAGGATGATAATCAGTATGTGCGGGTTTTTTAATTTTGAATTCTTTCACCCAATTACTCACAGTAACATGCGAAACACCAATTATTCGTTCAATTTCACGATAACTAAGGCCTTCTAAATACAACTGAAGTGCTTTCGTTACATAGTAATCATCTATCTTTTTTCCTAATTTATTTACTGTAAAATAATAGTTACATTTTTTACACAAATACCGCTGTCTATCTTTGATTATACCGCTTTTAACGATTTGATTACTTTGACACTTTGGGCATGCTAAAATCTCCATATATAAAAAATTTGCATAAATATATTAAATTAGCAATTATATAAAAACATATTATGCAATTTAATTTAGAAAAAATTATCAACTACCTAATTTTTTTGACTTAAAATTTAAAAATTTATAATTTATATATATTTAGTACCAAAACAAGAAATCTGAACGAAATCAAATCGAATCTCCATTTAATAGTAACATTTAGTAGGTAGGATATATAAATATTCAAGCTATTTTCTTTAATTTGTAGAAACAACACTAAAACTATGCAATTTAAAACGAATGAAACAGATCCTTCTGTTTTGTACAAACTCCTGACAGGAACCATCATTCCCAGACCAATTGGTTGGATTTCTACCATTGACAAAGACGGTATCAATAATCTCGCCCCTTTTTCTTATTTTAATATGGTTTCGAGTGATCCGCCTTGCGTGATGTTTTCCACCCGAAGAGATAATAATCAATACAAAGACACGCTTAATAATGTGTTGCACAATGGGGAATTTGTTGTGAATTTGGTAACTATGGAGGTTGTCGAACAAATGAATGCCACTTCTGCATCAGTTCCATCCGATGTAGATGAATTTAAATTGACCCACCTCACGCCTATCGACTCTGTTTTCATCAAACCCAAACGCGTCAAAGAAAGTCCGATTCATTTGGAATGTGAAATGATTCATCACTATTTTATGGATAATAATGACGGTGGCGGTGCTTGCATTGTTATTGGAAAAATAAAAACCATTCATATTGATGATGCTATTTTGTTAGAAAACAATCATATCAACTTAGATGTATACAAACCTGTAGCCCGCTTAGCAGGTTCGAACTATAGTACGTTGGGAGAACTTTTTTCGATTAAAAGGGCTTAATTAGTATAAAAAAATCAGTGAAATCTGAGTAAAAATAAAATGAAAAAAATAACAGTAATCGGTGGCGGTCCCGGTGGACTCTACTTTTCCATATTAACCAAAAAAGCAATGCCCAATTGCCAAATCGATGTGTACGAACGCAATAAACCCGACGATAGTTTTGGTTTTGGTGTGGTATTCTCCGATGAAACGTTAGGCGAATTCTTGATGCGTGATGTACAATCGTATGAACTCATTCGAAGTGAATTTGCCTATTGGGATGATATTATTATCGCACGAGATGGTCAAACTGTAAACATTTCCGGAAACGGTTTTTGCGGCTGTTCGCGAAAAACGTTATTAAAATTATTGCACCAACGTTGTCGTGAAGAAGGAGTTAATCTGCATTTCGAACAAAATGTGGACGATTTAAGTCAGTTTGCTGATTCAGATATTATTGTGGCTAGTGATGGAATTGGAAGTGCCATTCGAACACAATTTGCTAATGAATTCGGGACAAAAATCGAACTTAAAAAGAACCGTTTTGTTTGGATGGGTTCCACCAAACCCTTGGATGCATTTACTTATTTTTTCAGAACTACACCATTTGGAACCATCGTGGCTCATACCTATCAATACGAAGAAGGCATGAGCACTTGGATTTTTGAATGTAGTGATGAAACTTGGCAAAAATTTGGTTTTGAAGTCACTAACGAAGAAGATACCATTCAAAAAATCGCTGAAATCTTCAAAGATGAATTAGACGGACATCCGCTTATTTCTAACAAATCACATTGGCGACAATTTCCGCACGTAACGAACGAAAAATGGTTTTACAACAATATCGTTTTATTGGGTGATGCGAAAGCTACGGCCCACTACTCCATTGGTTCCGGAACCAAATTGGCGATGGATTCCGCAATTGGCTTGTCCGATGCTGTGATTGCCAATCCTAATAATGTGCAAGCCGCTTTTGAACAATACGACAAATCCCGACGAAATACGGTAGAAATGATTCAATATGCCGCACTGGTTTCATTGGATTGGTTTGAAAACATGAATCGTCATATCCAACATCCGTTTTATCAATTTGCTTTTGGCTGTATGACACGATCTAAAAAAGTAACATTTGAAAATTTACAAATTCGAGACAAATCGTTTACGGATAAAGTTTTGAATGAATTCAATGACAATAACAATGTAAATGACAAAAATCAATCGGCGGCTTTTTCTACTTTTAAATTAAGAGATTTAGAATTGGTTAACCGAATTGTGATGGCTTCGATGGGACAATATTTTGCCGAAAACGGTTTGGTGAATAATTGGCATTTGGTGCATTACGGTAGTCGAGCAACCGGCGGAGTAGGATTGATTTTAACTGAAATGACAGCGGTTTCAGCAACCGGACGTATTACTTTAGGTTGTGCCGGTATTTATAATGAAAATCAAGTAGTTGAATGGAAAAAAATAACAAATTTCATTCATCAAAATACACAAACAAAAATCGGAATTCAACTCGGACATTCCGGTAGAAAAGGAGCAATTAAAAAACCGTGGGAAGGACAAAATGAACCGATTGATAAGGCTTGGGAATTACTCTCTGCTTCCCCTATTCCCTTCCATTCCAACATGGCAACTCCGAAGGAAATGACTTTGGAAGATATGGATCAAATCACTACTGAATTTGTCCAAGCTACCAAAAACGCTGAACAAGCCGGTTTTGATTTAATAGAATTACAAGCCCATCACGGATTTTTATTGGCTTCGTTTTTATCGCCGTTGACCAATAGTCGGAAAGATGAATTCGGAGGAAGTATTGAAAACCGTATCAAATTTCCTTTACGTGTATTTTCAGCAATGCGAAATGTTTTTCCACAACACAAACCCATGTCGGTTCGAATATCAGCTTCCGATTGGGCTGAAAACGGAATTTCGGAAGAAGATGTTATCTATGTTGCCAATACTTTCAAATCAGCCGGAGCAGACATCATCAATGTTTCCACCGGAAATACAGTAGAAAACCAAAAACCTCAAATGGGCAGAATGTGGCAAACGCCTTTTTCGGATTTAGTTCGAAATACGGTTCATATTCCAACGATTACAGCAGGTTACATTCAAGACATTGATCAAATCAACACCATTATTTTAAACGGAAGAGCTGATTTAGTGGCGTTAGGCCGACCTTTATTAGCGGATGCGAATTTTGTTAGAAACGCTCAAGCGTATGAAAATGTACAAACGGAAGATATTCCATTGCAATATAAAATGGGAAGTTCGCATTTATATCCGTTGAAAGCTTCAGAACGAAAACAGATAGAAAGTATGAAGAAAGCTTTAAAACCAAAAAGCAATAAAAAGGATTAAATTAAAATCTCAGCAGCTCAGTTTCTCAGCAACTCAGTAACTCAAAAAATGAAACACTACACCGACAATTTCGCTCACAATTCCTTACCAAGCATCGACTTGCAACCAACCTATTTAAAAGGAAAGCATGAAACCGAACTACTTAATTGTGTCGAATGTCTTTTAGATGTTCGCATTCAAAATGGTCATGGTAATGCTCCATGCCTTCGTACGTTTGAAGAAACGTGGACGTATTACGATTTATATGAAAAAGCGAATCAAATGGCTCATGTATTGATTGACGATTTAGGTCTGCAATCCGGTAATCGGGTTTTGTTGCGTTCGGCCAACAATCCCATGATGGTGGCTTGCTGGTTTGCTGTTTTAAAGGCGGGCGGCATTGTAGTGGCGACTATGCCCCTACTTCGTTCGAAAGAATTAACTACCATTATCGATTGTGCGGAGATTTCCATTGCCTTGTGCGACAAAGAATTGGAAGAAGAAATGCATTTGGTAAAATCGAATTTCCTTCAAAAAACCTGTTTTTATGGCAATGCTCAATTGGAGCAATTGATGGCTTCTAAACCGAAAACTTTTGATAATTTCCATTCCAAAGCAGACAGTGTCGCATTAATCGGTTTTACTTCGGGAACAACCGGTTTACCTAAAATGACGGCTCATTACCACAAAGATATTTTGAATATTTGCGAAGCATTCCCAACTTATTCGCTTCAACCCGCTGCAAATGATATATTTACAGGAAGTCCGCCCATTGGTTTTACTTTCGGCTTAGGTGGATTGGTTTTGTTCCCAATGTATTTTGGTGCTTCCACATTTTTAATTGAAAAACCAACGCCGGATATTTTGTTGCAAGCCATTCAAGACCATAAAATCACCATTTGTTTTACGGCTCCAACGGCTTGGCGAATCATTACAACCAAAGTCAAGGATTATGATATTTCCAGCTTACGCAAATGTGTCTCAGCCGGAGAAACCTTGCCGTTAAAAGTTTGGGAAGATTGGTACAACGCCACCGGATTAAAAATCATTGACGGCATTGGAGCCACTGAAATGTTGCATATTTTTATTTCCTCCAACGAAGAAAACATGAAACCCGGTGCAACAGGATTAGCAATTACAGGTTATGAAGCAAAAATTATTGATGCGAATGGTAATGAAGTTTCCAGAAACGAACCCGGACGATTAGCCGTTCGTGGAATCACGGGTTGTAAATACTTAAATCGGACTGAAAAACAACGAGAATATGTACAAAACGGTTGGAACATTACCGGCGATATTTTTAAACAAGACGAAGATGGTTACTTTTGGTTTGTGGCTCGGGGCGACGATATGATTATTTCTTCCGGCTATAATATTGCCGCAATTGAAGTAGAATCCGTACTTTTAACCCACGAAGAAATTCTGGAATGTGCCGTAGTTGGTTTACCTGATGATGAACGTGGGATGTTAGTTTGTGCTCATATTGTTCTAAAAGATACTTCTAAAGCAACCGATAACATGAAAAACCATATTCAACACTGGTTCAAAGAAGTAGCCGCTCCTTATAAATACCCAAGAGTGATTTATTTTACAGAGGCTTTACCTAAAACGGAGACGGGGAAAATTCAGCGGTTTAAATTGAAGTAAAAAGTATTAAGTATTAAGACAAAACAAGAAGTATGATTTTCACCAAACAAGAAAAAATAAAATTCAAACACATTGACTATGCAGGAATCGTTTTCTATCCACGATTTTTGGAAATGCTTAACGATTTAGTAGAAGATTGGTTTGAAGAGGCTCTCGACCGACCGTTTTCAAAAATGCATGAAACGAATGGTATTCCAACTGTAGATTTGAAAATTCAATTCAAAAATCCGGCTCGATTGGGAGAAGTGTTAACCAAAAAATTATGGGTAAAAGACATTGGTTTTGCATCAGTTTTATGCGGATTTCAATTTGTTAACGAAAAAGAAGTAACCGTTTTAGAAGGCGAAGTAACTCTTGTCAACGTAAAAATCGCCGAAGACCGTGAGAAAATTAAAGCCGAAGGTTTTTCGGAGGAAATGAAAGAGAAAATTTCGAAATTCATCAGTCAAACTACTTAATACTTCCATTTTAATACTATCACAATGACCTTTCCAAAATTCAAAGCTGCCGCCGTTCAAACCTCCCCTGTTTTTTTAAACGTAGAGAAAACCATTGAAAAAGCGATTTCTTTCATCAAAGAAGCCAGTTCAAACGGAGCTCAATTAATTGCTTTTCCGGAAGTTTTTGTGGCCGGTTATCCCTATTGGAACTGGATTATGACTCCCGTTCAAGGTAGTAAATGGTATGAACAATTATATAAAAAATCAGTCGCTGTAACGGATGAAGCAATGAAACCGTTATTCAAAGCTGCAAAAGATTTCAATATGCATATTGTCATCGGAATCAACGAACGTGGCGATAGTTATGGCGAAATTTACAATACCAATCTCATCATCGACAACCAAGGAAAGTTAATCGGAAAACACAGAAAGTTAGTCCCCACTTGGGCAGAAAAACTAACATGGACAAGCGGTGATGGTTCATCCTTAAAAGTGTATAAAACAGAAATCGGTCCAATTGGTACCTTAGCCTGTGGCGAAAACACCAATACATTAGCTCGATTTACGTTATTATCGCAAGGCGAATTGATTCACATAGCCAATTACATTTCACTTCCGGTCGCTCCACCTGACTACAATATGGCGGAGGCGATTAAAATTCGTGCTGCTGCTCATTCATTTGAAGGGAAATTATTTACCATTGTTTCGTGTTCCACGATTTCAAAAGAAATTATGGACGTGTTAAAACCAGATGTTCCGAATATTGAAGAGTTATTGACTCGTAAAAGTTCCGCTTTCTCCGGAATTATCGGTCCAAACGGAGCGGTTGTGGGCGAACCTTTAATTGATGAAGAAGGAATTGTGTATGCCGACATCGATTTGGAAAAATGCATTCAACCAAAACAAATGCACGATATTTTGGGACATTATAATCGCTTTGATATCTTTGATTTACGCGTAAATACCGCTCCTACCCGAAAAATTACTTTTATAGATAATCACGAAGATTTTAACAAAAGTTAAATATTTTTATTACTTTTATAATCCTGAATCAATTTACCATACAGAATTTTAAGATTATTATTGAAATTGTTCATATATAAGTTACATTCTTTATGGAAAAAATTAATATTCTTGTTGTAGAAGACGAGATGATCATAGGTGCCAACATTGCACTTCAATTAACGAATCTTGGTTATCAAGTAATGGGAGTCATCCCACGTGCAGAAGAAGTTTTGCCACAAATTCGTCAAAATGTACCTGATATTATTTTGTTAGATATCTATTTAAAAGGAGATTTAGATGGTATTGAGTTGGCACACACTATTCAGAAAGAATATAATATCCCAATTATTTACTTGACTGCAAATGCTGATGAAGTTCATTTTAATAGAGCCAAAGCAACAAATCCTTACGCTTTTATATCCAAACCTTTTAAAAAATTAGATTTACAACACGCCATCGAACTTTCCATTCTTCGCATTGAAGAAGAAAAAAAGAAAGAAATTGAAGAACTAGAAACATTTGTAATGAGTGATTCCATTTTTGTGCGGAGTTATGATAAAATGATAAAAATAAACATAAACGATATTCTTTATATTGAAGCTGAACGGAATTACTGCAAAATACATTGCAAAGAGAAAGAAACCCTCATTGTTAGTACGTTAAAAGATTTAGAAGAAAAATTATCCGTCAAAAACCTGATGCGAATTCATCGTTCTTTCATTATTAACATGCACCACATTGATGAAATCGCCACCAGCCATTTAGTCATAGCAAAAAAAGCCATCCCCGTGAGTCAGGAATTAAAGAAACAACTCTTACTTCACATCCAAAAGGTTTAATACAAAACAATACTATGAAGTTTAAACTACTCATTCTTCTTCTATTTCTATCTCCTATCGTTATTCATAGTCAAGAATCCACGTTGGATGCATTGGAATTGAAATTAGTTTCCGAAAAAAATCAAACTAAAAAACTAGCAATCCTCGCTGATATGGTAGATGTTGTTTTTCAAAACGACATGAAAAAAGCTTTAGAAATTGCAAAAAAAGGCGTGCACCTTGCCGATCAACTCAATGATAAAAACTGGCAACCAAAATTTTATGAAATGGAAGGCAGAATGCACGCAAATTTACTTCAATTAGACTCGGCTACTATTTTCTTTGAGAAAGCAATGAAAGGATATGAAGGGATTAATGATGTTAAAGGACAAGCGTCTACATCATTTAAAATCGCTTGGGTTTTAAAAAAGTATGGTGAATATGAAAAAGCGATGCAGAAAGATATTCATGCTCTCAAACTAATGGAAAGCATTGATGACAAAGCCGGAATCTGCGATGCATTAACCAGAATTTCCCATGATTTAACTAACCAGAACAGAATGGTAGAGGCTTTAGATTATGCAGAAAAAGCAATTGAAATGGCAGAAAAAAATAACTTAACTTCTGAGTTTTATTTTGTTTACAATAACGCAGGTGATGTTGCCATTTCCATGAAAAAAAACGAACTATCATTAGAATATTTCAATAAAGCCGCCTCGATTGCAAGAAAACAGAACTTTGGTCCAATATATTTGGCTGATATAACCAATAGTCAAGGAAATGCCCTTAAAAGATTAGGAAGATATTCCGAAGCAATAAAATATTATAATGATTGTTACCGTTTTGCAAAAGAAGCCAACTACCCTAATGCAATGAATACCGTAACCGCAAATTTAGGCGAGGTAAACTTGCTCTTAGGAAATTATAAAGAAGCCCTTAAATACCAATTAGAAACGATTCAATTGCAAGAGGCAAATAATGATTACAGTAATTTAATTGAAAATTATCACCATGCAAGTACAATTTATAAAAAATTAAATGATTTTGAATCGGCTTTGGCCTACAAACAAAAAGCATATGATTTAAGAGACAGTATTGGTTCAATTGAAAGCGATGCAAAAATGTCGGAACTACTCACTAAATACGAAACGGAGAAAAAAGAGGAAACCATTGCGTTTCAAGAAACTAAAATAGCCCAACAAAAACTAGTACAATATTTAGGAATTGTAGTACTTTGTTTGCTGCTAGGATTATTGATTTTTGCCTTTATCAGCTATCGAAACCGGAGTAAAAGCAACCGTTTATTAGCTCAAAAAAATGCTGAGAACGAATTGTTGATGAAAGAAATTCATCATCGGGTAAAAAATAATCTGGAAATTGTATCCAGTTTACTCGCTTTGCAATCGGCTCAAATAGATGATCCAACTACCAAAGAAGCGATGACAGAAGGACAAAATCGGGTGAATTCGATTAGCATCGTTCACCAAAAACTGTATCAAGGCACAAATTTAGGTTCAATAGAAATGAAAGATTACTTTTTAAATCTTTCCGAAAATATACTCGATAGTTTTGGGGCTGAAAATAAGGTGACCTTGAATTTAGCTATGGAAAAACTTGATTTAGACATTGATACTGCCGTTCCCTTAGGTTTAATCATCAATGAACTGCTGACAAATACCATTAAATATGCATTCCCTGAGGGTGATAAAGGAACCATTACCATTAAATTAGAAAAACAAAACGACCACCATCTTCATTTGGTTGTTACGGATAATGGTGTCGGAAAATCCGGAATTACACACGGAACCGGTTTCGGAACTCAGTTGGTCTCACTCCTCACCCAACAATTAAACGGTACAATGCAAGAAGAATCAGAAAATGGAACAACCCATATCTTTGATTTCAAACTACGAAAAGCCGCTTAATTTTCAAATTGATACATTTCCTCATTAACTAATTAAAAGATTCCGATAAACAAAACCCCTTCTTCGGACATTATTCTGCCTATTTCGTCCTAAAACCATTTCATAATCAAATAATTAAGATTTACTTAGTCTTGAATTTATATTCATTTTTACTAATTTAAATCTAATTAAACATGAAAAAATTATTCTTTTTAGTTCTGCTATTACCATTTTTAGCAGTAGCACAGGTTTCAGAAAGTCAAATTTTAACAATGTCTGAATTAACGATCAAGCAGGGTCACCGTGATCAATTTAAGGCAGGTGTAAAAATGTATAAAGAATGTTATGAAAAAAACAACGGAACTGATTCTTGGAACCTTTGGTCAAGATTACAAGGAGAAGGAACCGTATATGTTTTAACAGGAATGGTTAAAAATTGGGCAGAATTAGACAAAGATGATGAAGCGGGCAAGGCGTGTAGAGATATTGTTATTAATATGATTATGCCGCACATCGAAAAAAATGTCTATCATTTGGCCTCTACTATGCCGGAAATGAGCACTAAAAAAGTAAACCCCGATCGTACCGTTGTTTGGGTAAGTTACTTTAGAGTAAAAAACTCTACTGTTTTTAATGCCACGGTTAAAGAAGTACACAATGTATTAAAAGCAGTTGAAGGAGATGTAAGAGGTTCATGGTACTCGTTTATGGGAGGTGCCGAAGATGCACCTGATTATATGGTATCAACTTCATTTAAAAATTTAGCGGAACTGGATATTGAAAAGGAAGGTGTTTGGAAAGTCATGGAAAATAAACTCGGAGTAAAAAAAGCCGAACAAATGCGAAACGATTTTAGAAGTTCGGTAGAAGCATCATGGGAATATACTTATATCCTAAATAAAGAGCTTAGCAAATAATAATAGAACACTTTTCAATAACACTTAATAAATTCAATTTACATGTTTACTAATTCTTAAACCAATCAAAAAGAATCTATTCAGACATGTAATAGAACAAATTAACTAAAAAATAATACAATCATGAAAAAAATAGCAATTCTAGTTATGGGATTATTTGCTTTGGCATCCTGTCAAGAAAATAAGCGTTACACCCAACAATCTCCTGAAATTGATACCTATAAAAAATCAATGGAGGTTTATAAAAATATGGATTGGGAAAATTTTGCAGCACCTTATGCCGATACAGCAAAAATCTGTAATAACGTCACTAAAGAAAAAGCAATAACAGTAGCACAAGCTTTAGAAAAAAATAAAGAGGATGCAACACTTTTTACTTGGGTGGTGGAAAAAGAAGAGTATGAAATGGTTATTACCGATGAAGGCGAAACCTGGGTGAATTTTTGGGGACTATGGAAAGGAACCATGAAATCAACCAAAAAAATGTATGAAATTCCTTTTCACAATACTGCACGTTTTGTGGATGGAAAAATTGTAGAGGAATACGGCTACTGGGACAATTCTGAAATTGTAACCGATATGCTCAATCAAACTGAAAAGCCTGAACCTGAAATGATGCAAGCAACAGAATAATTATTAATTCAAAACCTGCAAGGAACTCAAAAGCTTTGCAGGTTTCTTTAAAAGAATCGAAATGAGAAAAGTAGGCATCATTGGTGGTTCCGGTTTTATAGGAAGCTATATCACGAAGCAATTTTTAGACAATGGTTTTGAAGTAAAAGTTTCTACGACTAATATTTCTAAAGAAGAAAAATACCGGCATTTAATGAATTTAAAAAATGCCGATCATTTATACATCGAAGAACTTAATGTTGAAGATAAAGCGCAACTGAAAGAATTTGTCAGTGAATGTGATTTTGTCATTCACAGTGGAACACCGTTTCAACTGACAATTACCGATCCGGAAAAAGAACTATTTACTCCTACTATCAAAGGCACAGAAAACTTTTTGGATGTAATAAAAGCAACGCCAAGTGTAAAAAAAGTGGTTTTGCTTGCCTCTGTGGCGGCGTGGAACACCAATTTTCCGATGCCGGCAGATGGTAAAAGTTTTAGCGATACATTTGATGAAAATGACAAACGATTTACCAGCGAAACGAGTCATCCATATTGTCAAGCAAAATTCATCGCTAATCAAGTGGTGGAGCAATTTATAAAAAACAATCCGAAACTTTCTTTCGAAATCAGTTCCGTTTCACCTGTTATGGTGATGGGAAAATCAATGTCGGATAGAGCCGATTCCACTTCAACCGGAATGCAATTTTTAATCAAAAATAAAATTGCTCCCGACGAATTTGTTCAAGCCTTGTTTGATAATGATGTACCCTTTGCCATTGTAGATGTGAACGACGTGGCATTGGCAACATTCAAAGCAGCAACTACAAACAATTTGCACGGAAAAGATTATCTCTTAACAAGTGAAACCTACAAAGTATCTGATGTGCACGAAATGCTGAATGACAGAAAGCCTAAATCATCCGCAACAATAATTTACAAAAATGATTTAGCTAAGAAAGATTTGAACATTTCGTTTAGACCGGTTTTACAAACCTTAACACAATAGAATTAAAGATGAACTGCTTCATTAAAACATATCAACGGTTTCAACAAAAATGGTTAATGGCAGTGATTATAATTGTTTTTCAATCGAAGGTTAATCCTGCTTTTGCTCAAAATGAAATTGAAAAAGAAATTTGGCAATTGGAGCGTCAGTATTGGAATTATCTTGAAAGAAGTGATACAACTGCTTATAAAAAACTTTGGATTTATAATCAAATCAATTATCAGTCGGACGTAATAAATCTTTCTGATGTAAAAAAGTGTTCGTATTGGATGAATGAACTCAATGAAGATAGTAGTTTGGAATTTAGTTGTGCATTGCATAAAAAAGCAATCGAAATAGCAGAAAACACAGTTATAATTCTCTACGATGTTGATAAATTTTGGACAGATAAACAGCATAACATCTACAAAAGCGAAACATTCAGTTTTTCACATACATGGATTAAAAGTGAAAATTCGTGGCTATTAACCGATGGAATTGCAATTAAAAATGAATAATTTAATTAACTATTTATAAAATGAAAAAATCAATTATACTGATAGCTTTAATGCTTACGAATGTGACATTTGCTCAAAAAAATTCGATTGAAAATGATATTAAAATGTACGAACAAGTTTGGGATAACATTGTCAATAAAGGTCAAATTGACTTAATAAATGCTAAAAACTTTGATGAAAAAATTACACTTATATCTAAACCAGAAAACGTTGTTGGAATAGAGGCTTTCAAATCCTATTATCAAAATTACATCACTGGATTTTCTGAAAAACAATTCACAATTGTTGAAATTTTAGGTCAAGGAAATAAGATTGTAAAACATTGGAATTTTAAAGGAAGACATACCGGTACGTTTTTCGGCATTCCACCAACTGGAAAGTCTGTCGATTTATCCGGCGTAACCATTGCCGTAATGAAAAAAGGTAAAATTGCTCAGGAACAGGATTTTATGGATAGTATGATTTTTCAACAACAATTGGGTATTGTATCCAATCCGGAAAATGTAACTACAATTGACAACCTTTACAAAGCGTTTACTAGAGGTGATGTACCTGCTGTTTTGGGTGCGATGGATGCTAATATAGTTTGGTATGAAGCTGAAGGAAATAAATTTGCCGATGGCAACCCCTACAAAGGACCTGAGGCTATTTTAAATGGTGTTTTTGCTAGAGTTTTAGCTGAACATGAGTATTTTAATTTAGATAAAATTCAATTGCATGAAATGGCAAACAATAAAGTATTGGCCACCTTGCGTTACAAAGCAAAACACAAAAATGGCAACGAGTACAATGCTCAAGTTGCTCATTTTTGGACATTAAAAGAGGGAAAAATAATTGCCTTTCAACAATTTGTTGATACAAAAAAATTAGATGATGCAATGACTAAATAAGTAAATAAAATTAATTTTTCTGCTTATGGAATCACTAAAGAACTACATAAAAAAAAGTAAACTGTTTTTAACAGAGAACACAATACTAAGATATCTAAATTTTTCTGCTCTATATGTGGCACAAGGCATCCCGGAAGGCATTACTTTTTTTGCAATTCCGGCTTGGTTAGCCATGAACGGAAAAACACCTATGGAAATTGGTAGTTTTGTTGCAGTAATCGGAATCCCATGGAGTTTTAAAATTATAATTGCTCCAATAATGGATCGCTACACCATTTTAGCAATGGGTCGCAAACGACCATGGGTAATTTTGGGTCAATTGGGTTTGATTTTAAGTTTTCTGAGTTTTATTTTTATTAAAGATCCGCTAAATAATTTATCAGGATTAATGATTGCCGGATTTTTTATCAGTTTTTTTGGAGCCTTTCAAGATGTGGCTACTGATGGAATGGCCATTGATGTTGTACCGGAAAACGAGCAAGCTCGAGCCAATGGCATCATGTGGGGTTCCAAAACTGTGGGTATCGCACTATCATTAATGATTGGTACGACCTTAATTAATACTGTTGGGTTTTCAATGGCCATAGCATCTTTATCTGTTGCCGTTTCACTGATAATGTTAGTACCTCTGTTTTTTAGGGAACGACCCGGAGAAAAAATACTGCCTTGGACAAAAGGAGAAGCTTCTTCAGAAGCAAAGGCAAATCAGTTGGATAATTGGAAACAAATTGTAAAAAATATTTTTAAAGTTATTCCGCTTCGTGGTAGTGTAGTGATGGGAATTGCAGTTTTAATAATCGGTCTTATGTTTGGCTTGATGGATACCATTTTGCCCATTTTTACGATTCAGGAATTAGGATGGACAAATACCACTTATTCAGAAATTTATGCAACAAGCACAATTATTGGTGGTTTTTTAGGGCTTTTTATAGGTGGAGCACTTGTTGATTTTTTTGGCAAAAGAAGAATGGCTTCTATTTACCTTATTTTTTTAATTATTGCAATCATTAGTTTTGCTTTTTTACCACAGTTTTGGAAAAATGATATTTTAATTTACTTATTTATTATTTTCTACAATACGGTTTACACTTTTCTGAATATTGCCATTTTTGCTATTTGTATGAAATTGTGTTGGAAAACAATTGCGGCCACACATTTTACCTTATTCATGGCTCTGTGTAATTTGGGCAGAGCTTGGGGGGCAGGACTTGTGGGACCTATGAAAGAAAATATGAACTGGAGTCAAATTTATATTACCATTGCTATTATTCCTTTTGTCATGCTCCTACTCATTCAATTCATTAATTTTATTAAACACCAAAAAAGTATTGATAGATTTGTACTTGAAGAAAAAAATGTATCTTTAGTCAATTAACACACTACCAAATAATTATGAAAACAAAAGATATCCTCTTTGTTATAATCGTATTGATTTTTACTTCTTGTACGAACAAACAAAATTCCTTAACAGAAAACAATAAAACTTCTTCGTATTTTGACTATTCAACTAGCGATGATCAACTCACAGGAGGCATTAAAATGATTCCAATCACCACGCCAAAAGGAACTTTTAATGTGTGGACAAAACGCGTAGGAAATAATCCAAAAATGCGAGTGCTTTTATTGCATGGTGGTCCGGGTGGAACACACGAAGCCTTTGAAGCCTTTGATGGATACCTCCCAAACGAAGAAATTGAATACATCTATTATGATCAATTGGATTCGTATTATAGCGACAAACCAAATGATTCAACCCTCTGGACAACCGAACGTTTTGTAGAAGAAGTAGAACAAGTGCGGAAAGCCTTGAACCTTACCAAAGATAATTTCTATCTGTTAGGTCATTCCTGGGGTGGAATTTTAGCTATGGAATATGCCTTAAAATACCAAGACAATTTAAAAGGATTAATCATTTCTAATATGATGATGAGTGCCCCTGAATATGGCAAATATGCCACTGAAGTGCTAGGTCCTAAATTGAAACCGGAAATTTTAAAAGAAATCAAAGACTTAGAAGCCAAAAATGACTTTAATAACCCTCGCTACAGCGAGTTATTGATGAATCATTACTACACGGAGCATATTTTACGGATGCCTCTCGAAAAATGGCCGGAACCCATTAACCGAATGTTTCGTCACTTGAATCCTTCAATCTATGTGTACATGCAAGGTCACAGCGAATTTGGAATGACAGGAAATGCAACACTCAAAAATTGGGATGTTACCGGTCAACTTAAAAACATTAAAACCCCCACGTTAGTTATTGCAGGTACACACGACACTATGGACCCAAAACACATGGAATGGGTTTCCAAAGAACTGCAAAATGGCCAATTATTACTTTGCCCTAATGGTAGTCATTGTGCTTTCTATGACGATCCTAAAACCTATTTTACAGGATTAATCAAATTTATAAAAGAGGTCAACGACGGAAGTTTTAAATAAAGCTGAAACAATTTTTGAATAGCATTTAACCAAATTCCATTTTCAATGTCAGTAACAAAACCAACCCAAAATCACGAACGGGAAATCTTTATGGATGCTCTTCGTGGCTTTGCCATCCTAGGAATTTTTATAGCCAATTTGGCTCATATGAGCTTTTATAGCGAAACTACCAAAGTGATAAGTCCTTGGATTGTTGAAAGTTGGGACATTTCTGTTCGGTTTCTTCAGTATTTATTTATCGAAGGAAAGTTCTATTCTATTTTTAGTTTGCTCTTTGGATGGGGAATTGCTCTACAAATAAAACGTGGCATTGAAAGAGGAACAGACGCAATTCCTCTACTGAAAAGACGATTATTCTTTATGCTTCTGTTAGGCGGAATACATTTATTAATCTGGTCAGGTGATATTGTCTTTTTCTATGCTTTGCTTGGTTTTATGATATTGCCCTTGTTGAAATTTTCAAATAAAACACTCCTTGTTGTTGGCTCAATATTGCTGCTCTCCCCCATTCTTTTATACGCTGTAAAAATGCATTTTCCTATACTTAATTTTCCTGCCCTATTTCTTTTTGATACGGGCGATCAAGTAACCGAGTTTTTCTTTGGAGAAATATCTAACGAAAAATTCATAGTTCTAATGCATGAAGGTTCATGGTTAGATCAATTGAAATCAAATGTAGCCGGAGTTTTCTACCGATACGGCTACCTTTTTTATGTAAGCAGAATTTCAAAAGTAGTTGGTATGTTTTTAATTGGCTATGTTATTGGTCGCTCTGATTTTTATAAGAAATTAATGCTTCACAAGAAAAAAGCTGTCAAAATTATCATCGTTGGTATACTGGTTGGTCTTCCATTTAATTATTTACTTGCAAAATATATGTCTTCTTCAATTAGCGGAGAATATTACAACTTACAACCAAGTGGTTTAAAATTAACCCTTTATTACGCTTTAGGAGTTGCTCCATTGGCGTTGGCTTATGTTGGCTTATTAATGTTTAGTTTTCAAACTTCTTTCGGGCATAAACTTCTTCAAATTGTAGCACCGGTCGGCAGAATGGCATTTACCAATTATATTACGCATTCCCTTATTGGTAATTTTGTTTTTCTTGGAGCAGGATTAGATATGATGGGAAAAGTTGGTCCGGTTTATTTAACACTTTTCGGAATTACAATATTTGTTATTCAGATTATTTTTAGTACCATTTGGCTACGCTATTTTCAGTATGGCCCTGCCGAATGGGTTTGGCGGTCATTAACCTATAAAAAGAAACAACCGTTTCGTGTACAACAACTTAGTACGCCTTCTGCTTAGGTATTAATGATTTCTTTTAATCATTACAAAGCAATGAATAAAAGTTTCAACCAAATATCAATTTTAACGTTAAAACCCAGCGTTGAAAAATTCAAAGAATAATTGTAAATTTACGCTTTTATACTTTGACAATTTAACATGGACGCAAAACATTCAGACGACGTTTACGGAAGAGCAAGAGTGCAAGATTCTGAGGAATTGAAAGCTTATTACAAAGAATTAGAAAACCTGGGAGCCGGTGCTTTATGGACAGTTGCCAACGATATTGAACCCTGGGAACCAAGGGCCAATTCTGTTCCGATGTTGTGGAAATATGCCGATTTACGGGAATTAGTACTTAAATCATCCGAACTCGTTACACCGGAACAAGCCGGACGTCGCGTAGTCTATTTGGTTAATGATAAACGAAAAGACGTAGCCGCCGCTGTGGGTTGGTTATACACCGGCATTCAAGTGACTCGTCCGGGTGAATTTACCTCCGCTCATCGCCATCGGGCTTCTGCCCTACGCTTTATTATGGAAGGTGAAAAAGGCTATACCGTTGTAGATGGCAATAAAATAATGTTGGAAGTGAATGATTTTGTGATTACACCCAACTCTACTTGGCACGAACACGGTGTAGAAGAAGGCGGTAAAACCTGTATTTGGCAAGACGGACTCGATATTCCGCTTGTAAATGCTTTAGAAGCCAATGATTATGCCGTCTTGGATGGTAAACAAGAATTGGTGGCTCCGTTAAATTATTCGCCTATAACCTATGGTTGTGCCGGACTCATTCCTGCGGATAAAACGTGGGACAAACCGTATTCTCCATTGTTTAAATATTCTTGGTCAAAAGTATATCCCGCTTTGTTAGAAGCTCAAAAAGTGAATGAACCCAATCCGTTTGATGGTATCTTTATGAAATATTCCAATCCGTTAACGGGTGGACACGTGATGCAAACGATGGGAGCTTCTATGCAATTGCTTCCGGCCGGATTTAAAGGAAAAGCCCATAAACACACCGGTTCGTTTGTGTACCAATGTGCCAAAGGAAAAGGCTATTCTATCATTAACGGGCAACGATTTGATTGGAAGGAACGCGATATATTCTGCATACCATCTTGGGCTTGGCACGAACATCATAACCTTTCGGATACAGAAGATGCGTGTTTGTTTGCGTTTAATGATTTGCCTACGATTGAATCATTGGGGTTATATCAAGAACGTGCATTAACTGAAAACAAGGGTAATCAATCCTATTAAAAACCAATAATTATCTATTACAATACGCAGCACCTTTATACATGAAACTACTCACCTACAAAACAAAAGACACCGAACCTCGCTTAGGTTTTCTACACAACAATCTTATCATCGACATGGAAGACTTTGGCGAAATATCCAATTTTCCTTTACCGATTGATATGTTGGATTTAATCGATTTAGGCTTTGAAATTATTGAAGAAATCACCGAAATGATTAAAGAAACCCGCGAAATCGACTTTGAACAAATTGGGTATTCGTTAGACGAAGTCGAAATCCTTGCTCCTATTCAACGTCCTCGAAAAAACATCATCGGAATTGGTTTAAATTATACCGAACACGTAGCCGAAAGTGCAAGAACGCTCGACACAACCGGAAAACTTCCTCAAAAACCGATTATTTTCTCCAAACCACCTACCACAGTTACCGGAACAAATACCAATATTCTTTTAAATCCCAAACTAACCCAACAATTGGACTGGGAAGTGGAATTGGCTGTGGTGATTGGTGAATACGGTAAATATGTTCCCAAAGAAAGTGCATTAGATTATGTTTTTGGTTATACGGTCATCAACGACATTTCTGCTCGTGATTGCCGCCGTGAAGGGCAATGGATTGTGTCTAAAGGACAAGATACGTTTGCCCCAATGGGTCCTTATTTGGTAACCAAAGATGAAATTCCAAATCCGCATAACTTGAATTTGTCTTTGAAAGTGAACGGTGTGGAAAAACAAAATTCCAATACCCAATTCATGCTGTTTAACATCCATGATTTAATTGAAGATTTAAGTACGGTTTTTACCTTAGAACCCGGTGATATTATTGCTACGGGTACGCCTGCCGGCGTGGGTGCCGGTCGTAGTCCGCAAGAATGGATGTGGGATGGCGATGTGGTGGAAGCTACTGTAGAAGGTATTGGAACCATTGTGAATACGGTGAAAGAAATCCAGTAAACAGTCTCCGCTTTCAGTAATCAGTTATCACCTTTGCGAACTTTGCGTAAACCATTGTGCTCTTCGCGGTTAAAAAAAATACTATGAAAAAATACAAAATAGGCCAAATCGTTCCCTCTTCCAACATCACCATGGAAACCGAAATTCCTGCCATTTTTAGAGCCAGGGAAACCATTTTACCCGAACGATTCACCTTTCATTCCAGTAGAATGCGGATGAAAAAAGTAACCAAAGAAGAGCTCGAAGCCATGGATGCCATGAGTCTCAAATGTGCTCAAGAACTATCTGATGCGCATGTAGATGTCATGGGCTATGCGTGTTTGGTGGCCATTATGAGTATGGGTCGCGGTTATCATTGTGTTTCTGAAGTAAATTTACATCAGGAAACCATTGCCAACGACTTCCCTACGCCAATTGTCACCTCTGCCGGTGCGTTGATTAACGGGTTAAAAGTATTGGGAGCCAAACAAATCTCTATCATCACACCATATATGCGTCCGCTTACCGATAAAGTAGTGGATTACATTGAGCACCAAGGCATCAAAGTAAAGGAGAGTATCGCTTTGGAAATTCCGGATAATTTAGAAGTAGCGGCTCAAAACCCGATGAATTTAATGGAAATCTACAAACAATTGGATTTAACGGATGTAGATGTTTTGGTGGCTTCGGCTTGCGTGCAAATGCCTTCGTTGGAAGCCATTGATTTAATTCAAGCCGAATGTGGTATTCCCGTGACTTCTGCAGCGGTTTGTACGACCTATGAAATGATGAAAAAGTTAGGTATCGAAGCCAAATCAACCATTGGTGGAGAATTGTTGAGTGGGAAGTATTAACAGCCTACTCTTGAGGTGACCCTCCGCGAAGTTTCCCGACTTCGTGGTACCATTAAAAAAACACTGCTCCCGCACGAATCCCTTCGTGTGGCTTAACAACAAAATAAAGTCGGTCTAAATTATGAAAAGTATAGTTCCTACTTATGTTACTTCTTACATTCAAAAACAGCAAAAGTTCTCTAAGTTATAACCACACGAAGGGATTCGTGCGGGAGCGGGGAAAAGTATAGTTCCTACTTATGTTGCTTCTTACATTCAAAAACAACAAAAGTTCTCTAAGTTATAACCACACGAAGGGATTCGTGCGGGAGCGGGGACGATTGGGAGTGTGGAGTATGGAGTTGGGAGGATTGGGACGGTGGGGACAATTGGGACGGTTGAGGATGATTGAAGACGGTGAGTAATGGGATCATGCTTGTTATTTTGGGTGGATTGTGAAGGGATGAAGTGTTTATCGCTTTTGGGTTGGGTTTGATATAGCTTTGATACGGCTTTTATCAGGCTTTTATCAGGCTTTGGTATGCTATACTAGTACTATACCTCTACTATGCTTGTACTATAATAGTAGTATTGCAATTGATTATTTTCATTATATTTACCGGAGAATTGCTAGTAGTGCATGTATTTAACTTAAAGCATTACAAATATATCAAAAATATGGGAAAAGTAAAAAGTTTTATTCAATTTAACGGAACAATTGACGGTATGAACTTTTATGTGGTTAACGGGCAACAATATGTGCGGAAAGCGGGAGGCGGATTTAACGGTAAAAAAATTAAGTCAGACCCAAGCATGATAAAAGTACGTCAAAATGGTGAAGAGTTTGGGAGGGTGTCTAAGCTATCCAGGGCATTTCGGTTGATGGTAGAACCTTTGTTTCCTACCTCCTATTCGGGTGGTTTGCACAATCGTTTGGTTAAATTATTTAGTGGGATAAAAAATTTGGATGTTACGTCTGAAAGAGGAAAAAGATGTGTTTCTGTTGGTATACAACAAGAAGCTTCACACCCTTTGTTGATAGGTTTTTCCATACCTCATGATGGACCTAAAGGAGTCACTTTGCATGAACATGTTTCCATGGATTGGTCTAGTTCTATTTTGACCTTCGGTTCGAATTTTCAGGTAGCCAATTATTTTCCTACTACTGTTAAAGCTATTTCTTTTACTATTGGGGTGATTCGATTGAATGCTGAGGCCTTGACCTTTGAGATGATTTTGGGAGAAAAGGAAATGGTTTTAGAAAAGGAATTATTTCCTACTACTCTATCGGTGCCAGAGCCTGCGGAAAAATCTAGTGGTGATTTGGTATTTGTTGTTTTGCAACAGTATGAAGAATATCAAGGTGTGCTTCAACCTTTACAGTTAAAACAGTCGGTGTATTTTGAAGTAGTTGCTGTTCGATAGTATTCGAATAGCTTTTGTATATGTTAAACCGCATACGGAAGTGTTTTTATTATTCTTCAACACCTAGAAAATGTAATTTTATTTCTTCCATTGAAAAGCCGTTGTGGTCGCAAAATTCCTTTAGCGTAACTACTTTTTTGTTTGGTTTATTACTTTTAGCTGAGATTTCTCTCAAAACTTTACTGGCTGCACGTTGCGAAATCTTCAATATGTCAGCTGCTTCCTCTACCCTTATCCGAATTGGGATTTTATTCTTGACTTTTTCCATTTATCATTATACAATAATAAGTTATTAAAAAGATTCGTGGCCATTCTTCCATTGTTTGATTTCATATTTTCATTGTTTAAGTTAATTCTTGACGCAAGTATATTAATACTAAAAAACTTACTCCAAAAATAAACAAACTCATAATTCGAAAAAAAAGAAGTTATTAACATAAAATTCTGAATTCTGAACATTTTTTTTCTTAAAAAATAAATTATCCTACCTTATAATAGCAATATAAAGGCTTAACAAAAAAACTTATCATTGTTTGGTATGTGAAATTTGTTAATAAGTCTGCTGTTTTTTAAGCAATAATTTTATTACTTCCTATTTTTATGATTTTAGCCATGCTTTATACTATTTATTAATAAATTGTTAATCAATGATTTACATCTTGTTTTTGACACTTTTATGCCTAAATTGTCACTTTTGTACTTTATTTTTTGATTTCATTCATTTTTGTGCTTCTTATTACTTCTTTTTCATGCTTTTTTTTCGTTTTTACTTTATTCACTTCAAATGTTAAAAAATGGAAGTTTTGCACTCTTTATTTCATTTTGGTTCGTGTTTCAGAAACTTTATACTTTGTTGGACAGGTTGCTACCTGAAAGGACTTAAACGGTAATTGGTCCTTTTTTGGCTCTTTAGCTTTGCCTCATTATTAACAATTTAATTTTTTTAATTATGGCAAAGCAAATTAGCCTTTTGAAAGTAAACGGTACCTTGGAGGACCTTACTTTCTATAAGAGTCAAGACGGACTCTTGGTTCGCACCAAAGGTGGTGTGAGCAAACAACGTATTATGAACGACCCGGCGTTTGTACGCACTCGTGAGAACGGTTCGGAATTTGGGCACAGTGCCAGTGCGGGTAGGATGTTACGTAAAGCCGCAGGGCAATTGGTATTTAAAGTGAAAGACAAGCGATTGTCGAGTAGACTTGTGAAGGTAATGAGTACACTGAAGAACATGGACAGCACGAGTGCACGTGGTGAGCGTCAGGTTGCGTTGGGACTTCAAACAGTAGCCGGCAAGGAGCTTTTGAAAGGTTTTGATTTTAACAGTAAAGCTTCGTTATCGAGTGTATTTTTTGGTACACTTGATTTGGATACTGCTACCGGAGCATTAACTGTTAATTCATTTGTGCCTGAAGTTCAATTGCGAATTCCTGAGGGAACCACTCATTTTTCGATGCAGAGTGCGTTTTTGAACTTGGATTTTGAAACGGGTGTTTCGGACATTACTTTTAGTCCTGAGGAGGTGTTTGTTTATGGAGCTACCCCTGTGGCGACTGTTTTAACACCGAGTGCAGTGCCGTCAGGTAGCGGTACACAGCTTTATATGCTGTTGATTGAATTTTATCAAGCGATTAACGGTGTGAACTATTCTTTGAACAATGGAGCGTTTAATGTGCTTCAGATTGTGGAGGTGGTTTAAAGTTGTTTTTTTGATGGGAGAACCCTGCTTCGGCGGGGTTTTTTTGTTTTTTTGGGGGACGGTGGGGACGATTGGGAGTGTGGAGTTGGGAGGATGGTGGGGCTGCTTAATTTTCTTTTTTTTTACTACTTTTTTCTTATCTTAGCTTTTCCATTACACAAATACCACACTTATTTATCGGAATATCTATTAGATGTCTATAATTTTTTGTAGTTCAATAGGTTGTTTATGAAATCTACTGAACCAAAAATGAATTCATTAATAAAAATGAAACTTTATGTATAAACTTAATATACTCTTTATAATGCTGTTAATCAGTATTTATGGTTTTTCTCAAAACTTATCTATATCACAATTATTAGAAGTTAAATCTAAAAATTTAGGTGAAGCAGAGGAGTACTTAACCCTTAAAGGATGGGAATTTATGAGTGCCGAAGAACCAACAATAGCGTATTTAGGAACGGTGACTTTTTCCTACAATAAAGATAATATGTCCGATAGAGCACAATCGTTTTTGCTTTATTATTACAGTGATTATTCTACTACTACACGAGTTTCCATTCAGGTTAGCAAAAAAGAAAAGTACAATGAATATTTAAATACTATTAAAAGTTTTGGTTGTAAAATGATATCATCTAAAGTAAAAAATGGAAATTTAATAAAAGTATATCAAGGAAAAACAACAACATTCATAATTACAGCAACAACATCTGAAAATTTTTTTGGTGAAGCTACAGCCTCTTGGATTTTTATTTTAATTGATAATTTAGATTATGATGTTTTTGAATTAGAAGGCGAATAAATTAACTTGGATTAGAAAAATAAAATCTATCTATATTTAAATTTACCTAATTTTGAAAAACTAATATTTCCTACATGCACATCGAACCTCGCAAAGCTCTCAACAAAGCCTTTTTGAAAATAAAACCCAACCGCTCGGGGATTGAACTGTTTAAAAGCAATTTGATTTTGCTTTTGAATAGTTGCTCTGAAAAGGAATCGGAGGAGTTTCACAAAAACCTCATTGCCGACTTTCTAAAAAATACCTACTACTCCCCCAACCATTTTATCAATACCAAAGGGAGAAATGATTTGGTTATTCACACCGGAAAGGAAGCCTCTAGTCCTGTGGGCGTGATTATTGAAGCGAAAAGTCCGGCGAATAAGGCCGAAATGCTTTCTAAGAAAAACCTCAACAGCAAAGCCTTGCAGGAATTGGTGCTCTACTTTTTGCGGGAACGTATTACGCACAAAAACCTTGAAATCAAACACTTGGTGGCGACCAACTTGAATGAGTGGTTTATTTTTGACGGACAATTGTTCGATAAATTATTTGCTCAAAACAAAGCGTTTGTTAAACAATTTCAGGAATTTGAAGAAGGAAAACTTTCCGGTACCTCTACCGATTTCTTTTATCGGGAGATGGCTAAACCCTTTATCGAGACGCTTTTAGACAAAATTGAATACACCTATTTTGATTTGGCTTCCTACGATAAAATTCTTCGCAACGACGACAAAACCGACGATACCAAACTCATCGTGCTATATAAATTGCTTTCGCCGGAGCATTTGCTTAAACTTTCGTTTGCCAATGACAGCAACTCGTTAGACAAAAACTTTTATAACGAATTGTTGCATTTGATTGGCTTAACCGAAACCAAAGAAGGCGGCAAAAAACTCATCGAACGCCCCAAAGCAGGTCAGCGACTGGCGGGTTCGTTGTTGGAAAATACGATGAATCAATTGGATAGTTTGGATAAAATCAACCGATTGCCCAACGTAAAACAATATGGCGATACCTATGACGAACGCTTGTTTACCGTTGCCCTGGAATTGTGCATCACGTGGGTGAACCGGATTTTGTTTCTCAAACTGTTGGAAGCTCAATTGATTGCCTACCACAAAGGCGACAAACGTTATGCGTTTTTACATGCCGACTTGATTCCGGATTATGACCAGCTCAATGCGTTGTTTTTTATGGTCTTGGCCAAAAAACCGGAAGACCGCAACGACCGTGTGAAAATCCCTTTTGCTAACGTGCCGTATTTAAACAGTTCGCTGTTTGAACCCACCGATTTGGAACACCACACCTTGTTTATTTCCGGGTTGGAAGACCATGTTCCCCTGCCCTATTTGAGCGGCACGGTGATTAAAGATGCCAACGGAAAGAAAAAAACGGGAGAGCAAGGAGCATTGCCCTATTTCTTCTCGTTTTTAGAGGCCTATGATTTTGCGAGTGAAGGCAGCGAAGACATTCAGGAAGACAACAAAACCTTGATTAACGCCTCGGTGTTGGGCTTGATTTTCGAAAAAATAAACGGCTACAAAGACGGTTCGTTTTACACGCCCAGTTTCATTACGATGTATATGTGTAAAGAAACCATTCGCCGGGCGGTGTTGCAAAAGTTCAACGAAGTGAAAGGTTGGGATTGTGCCGATTTTGACCAATTATACAACAAAATTGACGATACCAAAGAAGCCAATACCATCATCAACAGCATTAAAATTTGTGACCCGGCAGTGGGTTCGGGACACTTTTTGGTTTCGGCGTTGAATGAGATGATTGCCATTAAACACGATTTAAAAGTGTTGGTAGACCGCGATGGCAAACGCTTGAAAGAGTACCACATTGACATTGTAAACGACGAATTGATTGTGACCGATGAAGACGGTTTGCCGTTTGTGTATAACCCCAACAACAAAGAAAGCCAACGCATACAGGAAACCTTGTTTCACGAAAAGCAGACGATTATTGAAAACTGTTTGTTTGGCGTGGACATTAACCCGAACTCGGTGAAGATTTGCCGATTGCGGTTGTGGATTGAGTTGTTGAAGAATGCTTATTATGTAGAGAATAGAGAAAAGAATATAGAAAATAGAGAACTCGAAACCTTGCCCAATATTGACATCAACATCAAATGCGGGAATTCATTGATTAGCCGTTTTGGGTTGGAGGCGGATTTGAAGAAAGCCTTGAAGCAAAGCAAGTGGAACATTGAGAGTTATAAGTTGGCGGTTGCCACGTACCGCAATGCGGAGAACAAGGAGCAAAAACGGGAGATGGAGCAATTGATAGCCGACATCAAAGGGAATTTTAGGAGTGAAATTGCGGTGAACGACCCGAAGAAACTGCGGTTAGAAAAGTTAAAAGGCGAGTTATTTAATTATACGCAGCAAGTGGGTTTGTTTGAACGCAGCAAAAAAGAGCAAACGGAGTGGAACAAAAAGGTAAACACGCTGAGTGCCGACGTGAAAAAACTGGAAACCGAACTGGAAGAAATTAAGAGCAACAAGATCTACGAAAATGCGTTTGAGTGGCGGTTTGAGTTTCCGGAGGTGCTGAATGACCAAGGGGATTTTGTGGGGTTTGATGTGGTGATTGGGAATCCGCCGTATGTAGATGCAAAAAAATTAGCAAGTATAAGTTCTTTATTAAGAGAAAAATATCAGGTTTATTTTAGTAGTGCAGATTTAAGCAGTTATTTTTTTGAATTGGGAATCAATGTTCTAAAAAATAAGGGAGTTTTTTCATTTATAAATACAAATAAGTTTTTTAAAACCGAATACGGTAAACCTTTGAGAGCATTTATCTCTAAATATAAAGTAAATTCAATTATTAATTTTGAACAAGTACCAATTTTTGATGAAGCATTGGTTTCAAGTTTAATTATTGTATTTGAAAAAAATACAGCTAAAAAAGATTTTCAATTTGTAGAATTCAATAAGGAACCTTCACCTAGCAATAACTTTGAAGAAATACTTCAATTAAGAAACTCTAATTTATCTGCGAATTCAATTAGTGAAGAAAGTTGGAGTTTCTCTAATCAAGATGAAAACACTTTACTTTCTAAGTTATATTTGAATAGTAAAAAAATTAAAGATATTTCTACTATTGATATTAAAAGAGGAGTTACAACTGGATTTGATCCAGCATTTATAATTTCAGATGAAATTAAATTTGAATTAAATAATGATGAAATCATTAAACCACTTTTAAAAGGTTCTCACATTAAAAAATACAACGTAATTTCTTCAAATATAAATCTTATTTTTACAAAAAGGGGCTATAATATTGACAAAAATGAATTAATAAAAAATCATCTTCTTCAATTTTATGATGACCTAAAACCAAAAATTAACAATGAATTAAAAGGAAGAAAACCTGGAACTTACAAATGGTTTGAAATACAAGATAATATTGCTTATTACAAAAATTTCGAAAAGGTAAAAATTGTTTGGCCATTAACAGCTGCAAATTGGGGTTTTGCATTAGATAAAGAAAAACATTATTTATCAAGTGGTGGTTTTTTGCTTATAAGTGAATCTTTGGATATTAATTATCTGTTGGCGATACTCAATTCAAATTTAATGAAATACATTTTTTCAAAAATTGGAGTAATGACAGCTGGTGGTGCATTTACATTGAAAAAAGCAACTATTGATGAATTTCCAATCAAAGAAATATCAGATTCCGACCAACAACCTTTCATTAAAAAAGTCGATCAAATCTTAGCCATAAAAAAAGACAATCCTATGGCGGACACGCGTTTATTAGAGCGGGAGATTGATTGGATGGTGTATGGGTTGTATGGGTTGAGTGAGGAGGAGATTGGGATTGTGGAAAACAGTTAAGGAAAATGATAGGGTTTGTAGGAAATGTTAAATTAATTTTTTAGATTTGGGTTTCTGAATACAAATACCACAGATTTTAACGGAATGATTGAATTATGTGACTTTTTTAAAAGTTATATAAACATGAATATATTTACTAGTTGGCAGTAAGTTTCAGACGAAATTTAAAATATTGAAATTATGTTTTATGTAGACTATTTAAACTTTTGAAAAATAAACTATTTTTGTATTATATTTAAGATATATTTGCTATAAATAATTTAACTTTGAAATAAAAAAATATGGATTCTATAAGTATCCCGAAAAGAGATATAAGAAAAGTTAAGTATTTTTCTGAACTTTCGAAAGAAACACAAAATAAGTTTTTAGAACATCTGCGTAATTTTGAATTAGGTACGATGCCTAAAACTTTCATTGAGACTGTTTCCGATGATTTAGGAATTCCAAATAATGAAATCGCTGAGTTATTCTCAACCGTAATGAGCCTTGTCAATTCAAAAAAGACAATTGACTTAAATGAAAATGATTTTTACGATATGATATTAGCTTCTCTAAACAGAGAAGAAGATTTACCTTTAGAGTCACTTGACATAATAGAAATATTAAAATCATTTACAGAAAATTCTAATGAAAACATTTATATAACTCTAGAGGCGTTAAAAATTAATGGTGACAATTCTAGAATATATATTGATTCTAAATTTCATAGTGAGATAAGACCTGTTTTCATAAATAACTTGCATGAAGGAAATTTATGTATTCATGTTTTAAAACTAGAGTACAGAGAGAATGATGAAAATAAATTTTTCTATATTTCTTTAGATTTAGATGATTTAAAAAATTTAAAGGATAATATAGAAAAAGCTGAGAAAGAATTAAACCTATTAAAATCTTCCGATAAAATTAAAATATTTGATTTTAAATGATAAAAGATAGAACTTGTGACAAAACATTCCTAACTACTTGGGGCATAAAGTCAAAACATCAAGATATTTCTCGTATACATTCAAGACATCATGTTTTGGGTTCACACGATCCGGTAGAGGCTTGGTATAATCCTTCTGTAGATAGAGATTTATCTCCATCAGAATATATTTTAGTTTTACCATCATCAAAATCTCTGAACATTAGTCCAAATTTAATAATTAATCTACCCATTTCTTTGGATTATCTTTCTGAAGAGATTATTAGATCAAAATATATTTTGGAATTAGAACCTAATTGGGATGATAATAATTCTGAAGCTTATACTTCAGAAACTCTAAAAGTTGCCATTGATTTCATAATCAAGTTTGCACTTTTTATCAAAAAAACATATAATAAAAATATGATTAAACCTAGAATTTATCATGGTCCAAACGGAAGTATCGACTTAAGTTGGTCAGAGAATAATTTTAGATTATTTATTAATATAGAAAAAAATGGAGCAAAGGCTCATTATTACAGCGATTACAATAAAAAGCAGGTTTCTGAAGGTATTTTTGACATTTTAAGTGATTTTCATTTTTCGATGATTCCACATCCAATAATTTTTTAATTTTAATGAGTTATCCTGTTGAATACATACCTGATGAGGATTCAGTATATCTAAGAATTCACAAGAACAATATTGATAATTCCATAGAAAACCCAAATGAAAAAATTCTTATTGGAGCTTTTAACATTAAGGGGGACGATGGATTATCGGTCAATTGGTCAAAATATTCTAATCCTTTTCAAACGAATAAAAATCCTCAAATGAATGGAGTCGTATCAATTAACGTCAAAAATATTCGTAGCGTTTCTTTAGACGCAAAACATGACCCAATATTAACAGAAGAAATTGATAACAGAGCACATTCTTTAATAATTGGCATACCTCCAAAAAATCCAAGTAAATTGGCTACCAGAATAATGTTAAGAGACATGTGTAACTGGGAAATTGAAATTCAACAAGCTTAAAACCCGCTCCGCGAAGTCTCCCGACCTCGTGGTATCATTAATACCCCCCCCGCTACAAACACCTAATATTTCATCGAGAAAACGCACAAAAAATACTTTGTTCTTTTTATTGATTGGTAAATTCCAAATATTAATCTACATGAAAGTAATTTTTGCGGTAGCAGGTTTTTTTTAAAATTTTAATATATTTACATTCTAATTTATAACGTATATAATGAAAAAACTATTTTTAATTTTCGTAGTCGGATGCCTAAATTTTTCCTGTTCAAACGATGAAAACTCAAATAATACTAATCCATCATTTTCAGATATTCCCATTGCTCTTAATGAATTTGACAATTCTTCTCAAGGAATTTATAAAGGTATAATTTTGGGGCCAATGGGTGAAGCAAGTTTGATCGTTAATATATACAATGACGGCTCGGTTTGGGCCAAAATGGAAATTAATAATGAAGAATTTTTATTTGAAACGGATGATTTTTTTCCAAATGAAAATATAAATATGAGTTACATATTTCACTCTGGTGATAAAGAGTTTAACTTTAATGTTTTAGAAAATGGACTATTACCTGAGATTATTGCTATAGAATTTAATAATGTCTCTATGAGAGGTATAATATTAAAAGAAAAATCAAATGCGTTAATTAAGTGCTTTAATGGTACATATGATGGAGAAGATAATGGAATACTCTGTACTGTACTTGGCGATGGAAAAGTAGAAATTATAGGAAAGTCAAGTTCAATATCAGTTAATAATGGTATTATTTTGGGACAAGGAACTGAATCAAATGGAACAATTTCTAACGGCTCAATGATTTTAGGGCTTTCACTGGGAAGTTTTAGTGGATTAGTGGAAGAAAATTTTATAAATGGTTTATATTCTACTACACAATATGGTGATGGTACATGGAGTGGTAATCGAATTCTGTAGAAAGTAATTTTATATTTAATAGATAGAATAACACAAAACCTGCTCACCAAAGTCTTCTATAATAGCATACAGGCTCACCTAAGTCCCCCGCTCCGCGAAGTCACCCGACTTCGTGGCAACATTAAAAAACCCCGCTCGGCGAATCCCGATAGCAATAGGTACTGACTTCGCCGCAATAAGCTAAAAAAACGTATATTCGAATAGTAAAACGCAAAAAGGATGATGAGATGACTCCTACCGTCGACATGACTAAGTTGGGGGTAGTATTGTGGAAGTTGTTGGAATAGATGTTGTGGGTTTAAGGAAATGTTGCATTAATTTTTTAGATTTGGGTTGGTGAATGTAAATACCAAGGGTTTTAGCGGGATAATGACATTATGTGACTTTTTTAAAAGTTATATAAACTTGAATATATTAAGTAGTTAGCCACAATACGAAAAAAACGAACGGCTAACCTAATTCAACCTTCAGCTTTTCAAGATATTCGGAAACGACTTTAGATTTATCCTTTAGGATTTTTTTACCGAGTTCCTTTCTTGGACTATTTTCATTGTATTTCGCACCCCAATCCATTATCTCAATAACAATCGGAAGTAAATCAATTCCTTTTTCTGTCAAACTGTATATAAACTTCGACTTATTTTCGGGCGAAACCTTTTTGGACAAAATATTTTCAGCTTCAAGAATATTTAAACGATTGACAAGAATATTTGTGGCAATTTTTTCCTCTGATTTCAAAAATTCGCTGTACGACAATTTCCCACGGAGCATAATATCCCTGATTATTAATAATGACCATTTATCACCAAAAACGTCTAACGAACAACTGATTGGACAATCTGACCTATTCTTTTTCATATCTAAAATTTTAAGCACTTGCGATTTGCAATAACATTTGTATATTTGTAGTTGTTGCAAAATGCAATAACAAATATAATAAACTTAAAACTTCTAAAAAATGGAAAATTCAAAAACAACAAAAGAGCTTTTAGAAACTTATTACAAAGGTTTTGCTAAAAAAGAAGGTTGGGAAAGCGTAATTGCAGAAGACTTTAAATATGTTGGCGGAGATATGACAAACCGAGTTCCAATAACAGGAAAAGATGGTTACATTGCGGTAATTGGTCGCTTTTCACGTATTTTTCACGAAATGCGAGTAAAAACAATGATTGTAGATGGAGACAATGCCTGTGTGATTGGAAATTATGATTATCAATTTCCGAATGGCGAAAAAATAAACGGAGACGTAGCGGAAATTTGGACTGCTAAAGACGGAAAACTTACTTCGTTAACCATTTTCTTCGACACGCTGACATTTGACAAGAATACACCAAAACCAAATAAATAATCAAATGGCGTTTAGCGAAGAATTAGCGAATAGAATAAGAAAAGCTGTCGAACATTTACCAGTCAAGGAGAAAAAAATGTTTGGCAGTCTTGCCTTTTTGGTAAACGGAAAAATGTGTCTAACCGCTGGAACTGAAAGAATAATGTGCCGAATAGACCCAAAATTGCACGAACAAGAAGTCAAAAAAGATGGATGCTCAACAGTTGTAATGAGAGGTCGAGATTATAAAGGCTACATTCACGTAAAAGAAGAAAACCTAAAGAATGAAACTGACTTCAACCATTGGATTAAACTTGCATTGGAATTTAATAAACAATTGATTTCCAATTAGTACGGAGAAAGTACTGTGGCTAACAACGTATATAAAAAATTGCTTCAAAGTACTTAATTCATTGGCTTTTTCATATATTTATGGTCAGTAATAAACCGAAAGGTTCGTGCTTATTTACACGCAACTTTTCATATACAAGACCGTTGGTTGCAATAATATCAAAACAAATCGTCCAAAAAAAACATGAATATGAACGTTTACTCATTTAATAAAGGAAATCAAGCATTTAAAGAGAAAGACTATAGAAAAGCTATTGAATTTTTTAAAGCTGCATTAGATGAAAATCCTGCATTTGATTTTATTGCCTGTAATCACATGATTGGTTACTGTTATTATTTTTTAAATGAATATGATAATGCTCTAAAAGAACTAATTTACACAACTAAGCATGCAAATACCGATTTAGAAAGGTTATATTTATTCATTGGTAATATTTACAAAAAGAAACGTGATTTTAATAATGCAGTAATAAATTACAAAAAAAGCTTGGAGCAAAATTCAGAAAATGTAAATTGTTTATTTTGGCTTTCTGAATCACTTTATGAAATAAATAATTTTGATGAAGCTCTAAAAACAATCAACACTGTTTTAGAAAATAAAAAGACCGGAGAACCATATCTTTTAAAAGGCAAAATTTGTGAAAAATTAAATCAGAACACAACTGCTTTAATTTGTTATAATAAAATGATTCAATTGAATGAGAATGATTTAACGGCTTATCAAGCAATGGGAAACAATCTTTTCGATTCAAAAGATTTCACTACTGCTAGAAAATATTTCACAATTTGTTTGAGAATGATACCACATGGCATTTTCTTTTATAAAAGAGGTATTTGTGAGAAGAACATTGGAAATTTAGATAACTACAAGGCAGATATACAAAAAAGTGCAGAAATGAATTTTGAACCTGCAAAAAACGAAATTAAACAAAATGCTGAAATATTTATAACTGAAAAAAAGTTATTGCTTTTTTTTGATACTGAAACAACAGGTTTGCCTAAAGATTGGAAAGCTCCTATATCTAAATTAGATAATTGGCCAAGATTAGTTCAAATAGCATGGAAAGTGTATGATAACAATGGAAAATTAATTGAATCAAAATCAGATATAATTAAACCTGAAAATTTCGAAATTCCTCATGAAGCATCGCAAGTTCATGGTATCACAACAAGTTTAGCAAATGATATAGGAAAAGATTTAAATGAAGTACTAGAAAGTTTTATGCATTATGTAAAACAATCAAATACAATTATTGCTCACAATTTAAGTTTTGATGAAAAAGTAATTGCATCTGAACTTTACAGATTAAACATTTTAAATCCATTCAAAAATAAAGAAAGAATATGCACAATGGAAAAAAGTACCAACATTTGCAAAATAGAAGGTAATTTCGGTTATAAATGGCCAAAGCTTCAAGAACTTCATCAATATTTATTTGGTGAAGAATTTGAAGAAGCCCATAATGCTGAAATTGATATTAAAGCTACTGCAGACTGTTTTTGGGAACTTAGAAGAAGAAAATTAATATAATTACTGCAACCCGCTCCGCGAAGTCTCCCGACTTCGTGGTATCATTAATAACATCGCTCTGCTAATCTCCGTGCTAACCCACGTAACTGTTCATAGCCGAAACCGTTGCCAGTAATGAAAAACCACCTCAAGCTCCCGGCTCCGGAAAGCCTCCTGAATCCTTGCTGAATTAAACCGTTGCTTTAAACCCTCGAAGGGTTTTCTTGGCATACATTTTGCTCTGTTAAAGTAAATGAAAAATGTTACTTTCTTTATTATTTTAACTTTGTTGAGTAGTTTGGGTTTTGCTCAAAACGTACTCGAAAAAATCCCTATTGTGGTAATTGACCGATTACTTTTTCTTGAAGTGAAGATGTATAATGCTGACCCTTTACATTTTATGTTTGATACCGGAGCCGGTATTACAGTAATGGACACAGAAACAGCTGAGCGATTAAAATTACCTTTCTCAAACGAAATAAAAATAGGAACATCAGGAAAAACATTACAAGCCAAAGTAGCAGAAAATCAAACTTTTTTAATTGGTGAAAAGTTTAAACTTGACAGCGTGAACGTAGCCCTGCTCGATTTAAGTCACATAAGTAAATACTTAAAAGTAAAAATTGACGGTATCATCGGAATCGATTTGTTACAACAAGCAGTAGTTGAAACCAACTTGGACAAAAAACAGCTAATCCTCTACTCTACCGACAATTTTTACTTTCAAGGACAGACTAAACCTATGGCACTTATCGGGTTGGAATCGAATCATTTAGGCTTACCTATTGAAATAGTTCCCAAAGGAAGTAAACAAAGTATTGCCATGATTGTTAAAATTGATACTGCTGCTCAAAATTACCTTACATTCCATCAACACACGGTTAGTGAATACCGACTTATTGAGAAGGATAAAAGGTACAAAACCAAAATAGGCTTTGGGGCAGATTCAACCCTTACCCATAATCTTACTGGAAAAATAACTTCTACACGCTTTGCCGGAAAAAAGTGGAAAAATATACCGGTTGTTTTTGAAGTTGACGAACTTAATAGGAGTTCTGACAGAAAAGCTCATGGTCTTATTGGGCAAAAAATGTTGTTGGATTTCAACATCACTTACGATTTGAGTAAAGGTCTTATCTACTTGGAAAAGCGAAATTAATTGCTAACTTGCCGGATATTAAATCTTATTGGAGTACATTAATAATAGCATAAAAAATGAAAAAATGAAAATCGTTTCAAGAAAATACCTTTTACTAATTTGTTTTATTTCTATTCTTTGCCAGTCACAAGAAACAATTAAAAAACAAGGATTTGCTGTCAGTGTAAATTCGAAGTTTCACGAAGCAACAATGACTAAAGAAGAATTTAAAACCGCCACATTTGGAGTGCATTCATTTTATCCAGAAATGGTTGGTCGCGTTGGTCTAAAAGGGTTTACCGTTAAATATTCTGGGCAAAAAGAAATTATAATAAACGGGAATAAATTAACTGATGAAGCTCTTCGTGGATTATCGAAACTAAAACGTGGGGATAAAATAACTATTTATGATGCTATCTCTAACCCTGATGGAAATTATCGTGTTGAAATTCGTGACCCTATGATAATAACAATTTTATAGCCACCGCCACCGCTAAGCAAAGTCTCCCGACTATTCAGCATTTTATGAATTGATATTATAAAATTAAGCTAGTTCAACATTTTTAATTATTTTTAAACAAAATTGTGTGCTGAAAAGTCTAAAGACTTCATACTCACATTTAAAAAAAAGTACCAATCGCTTTGTAGGGTGTTATGCAAACTGAATTAAAAACCAATCGAATTGTTTTGCGAGTCATCGCTGAGGACGATATTAACGCTGTGTACCAAGGCCTTTCTAACCCCGATGTCATTCGATACTACGGTGTAAGTTTTGACAGCCTGGCTGCTACGCAAGAACAAATGAAATGGTTTGCTCAAAAAGAACAAAAATGGTTTGCTATTTGCTCATTAAAAGATGGTACTTTTTACGGTGCATGTGGTTTAAACACTATCGATTTAACACATCAAAAAGCAGAGGTTGGATTATGGCTACTCCCTGATTTTTGGGGAAAAGGGTTGATGCAAGAAGCTATCGCCGTACTTTGTCAATATGGTTTTGATACGTTGGGACTGCACCGTATTGAAGGGTTTGTAGACACACGTAATGCAAAATGTATTCATGCCCTCACAAAAGCTGGCTTTGTGTATGAAGGAACCATGCAGGATTGTGAACGTAAAAACGATACTTTTGTTAGCATCTCTATTTATGCACTACTCCACAATTGCTCAGGAGTTTAGAAGGTATGCACCTCTAGCTGTAACCTTTTGATTTGCAGATTATTTTTCTTTTCTTGACCAAAAAAACTTAACATTGTCAAATAAAATCAATCCGTATCTTTGTTAAAGCTCAATAGGGCTAAATTAACTTTGATAAAAACATCCTCTTTATGCAACCTATTATTGACCGATTCATCAGCTATGTAACCATTGATACTGAATCTGACCCAAACGCTGAAACAACACCCAGTTCTAAAAAACAATTGGTCTTAGCAAGAAACCTTGTAAAAGAACTCAAAGCCATTGGTATGGAAGACGTAACGATGGACAAAAAAGGCTATATTATGGCTACTTTACCGAGCAACGTGGAGCATGAAGTTCCGGTAATAGGATTTATATCTCATTATGATACCTCACCGGATTTTACAGGTGCAAATGTAAAACCGCAAGTGATTGAAAACTATGATGGAAAAGACATTGTATTGAATGCGGAACAAAACATTGTTTTATCGCCTTCTTATTTTAAAGATTTGTTGCAATACACAGGGCAAACCTTAATAACAACCGATGGTACTACCCTTTTGGGGGCTGATGACAAAGCCGGTATTACCGAAATTGTTACTGCGATGGAATACCTGATTCAGCATCCTGAAATTCAACACGGTAAAATTCGGGTTGGTTTTACACCGGATGAAGAAATCGGCAGAGGTGCTCATCATTTTGATGTGGAGAAATTTGGGGCTGATTGGGCCTATACCATGGATGGCAGCCAAATTGGTGAATTGGAATACGAAAACTTTAATGCGGCCGGAGCCAAAATTACGTTTAAAGGAAAAAGCGTACATCCCGGTTATGCCAAAGGCAAAATGATTAACTCGATGCTGTTAGCAGCCAAATTTGTTGCCAAATTACCCAAAAAAGAGGTACCTGAGCACACCAAAGGATATGAAGGTTTCTTTCACGTAACAGGCATCACGGGAAGTATTGAAGAAAGTACGGTTTCGTTGATTGTTCGTGACCACGATAAAAAACTATTTAAAAAACGCAAAGAATTTTTGCATGATTTGACAGCAAAATTCAATAAAAAATACCGCAAACAGTTTGGAGATGAAATAGCGGTCATTGAAATCAAAGACCAATACTACAACATGAAAGAAAAGGTAGAGCCTGTTTTTCATATTGTTAAAATTGCCGAAAAGGCAATGAAAAAATTAAATATCAAACCGATTATCAAACCTATTCGCGGTGGAACAGACGGCTGTCAGCTTTCTTATAAAGGCTTACCGTGTCCGAATATTTTTGCGGGTGGACATAACTTTCACGGAAAATATGAATATGTTCCGGTGGAAAGCATGCAAAAAGCAGTGGAAGTAATTGTAAAGATTGCTGAGTTAACAGCGGAGCCGAAAAAATAGTATACTTTTTTAAAAACCACTACTTTGCGAATGATAAATTTGCGAATTGTTTTTTTATAATTTAAATCATGGAAGACAAAAAAACGTGGAACAGAAACGAGCAATGGAGCGATGAAATTGAATTACTAAAATCTATTATTGCCCAAACAGAATTAGTAGAAACCACCAAATGGGGAGGCATTGTCTATACTTGGAACAATCGCAATATTATTGGTCTTGGCGGATTTAAAAACTATTTTACGATTTGGTTTTTTAACGGCGTCTTTCTTCCGGATGAAAAGAATGTTTTAGTGAATGCCGGTGAAGGTGTAACAAAAGGATTACGCCAATGGCGATTTACTTCGAAAGCAGAGGTAGAGGAAAAACTAGTGTTGCATTACGTGAATCAAGCCATAACCAATGAAAAGAACGGACTTTCCATTAAACCGGAAAAGAAAACCGTTGAACCTTCCGGTTTTTTTCTGGCTAAGTTAAATGAGAATCAAGCCTTAGTTGAACAGTTTAATGCATTTTCGCCTTACAAGCAAAAAGAGTTTATAGAATATATTGATTCTGCCAAACAGGAGAAAACAAAATTAGACCGTTTTGAAAAAATAAAACCGATGCTTTTGGCAAACATCGGTTTAAATGATAAGTATCGAAAATAATTATTTCTTTTCGTTTAATTTGGCACTCAATTCCATTGAAATGGCAGAACGCTCCATTTTAATTTTTCCGGCCATTGTTTCCACCACAACAGTACCTTCAGACAACTCGGCTACTTTGCCGTGCATACCACTTTTGGTAATAATTTTGTCTCCTGTTTTTAAGTTGCTCTCAAATTCTTTTTCCTGTTTGGCACGTTTTTGTTGAGGTCTGATCATAAAAAAATAGATGACCACAAACATTAATAAAAAGGGTAACAACGATTGAAAATTTTCCATATTATTGAGTAGTTAATGCAGGTTTTTCTGCAGGTTTAGTTTTTGGTGTTACGTTTGCTTTGATGGTCAACACATCTCTACCGGAAGCCGTATTGGCCGTGATGTTAACCGATTTTTGTTGCATACCGGGTTTTCCGTTACTGTCAAAAGACACTTTCATTTTTCCTGTTTTACCCGGTTTTATTGGTTCTTTTGGATATTCCGGAACGGTACAACCACAAGAACCCGATGCATTGGTTATGATTAAGTCGGCTTCTCCGGTATTGGTAAACGTAAACGTAGTTTCCACTTTATCGCCTTCGTTGATTACGCCGAAATCATGTTCTTTTTTATTGAAAGTCATCGTAGGATACTTGCCGTCTGCCGGTGGTGGCGTTACTTGATTTGCCTCCGAATTGGTGTTTTGTTTTACAGGGTTTTCGGTAGGTTGCGTTTGTGGATTTCCAAAATATTCATTGATTGGAATATCTTTGCTGTTCGGGTCTATTTTAGAAAGTGCATCTTCTTTTTTACAAGCAAGTACAGCAACGACCACTAAAAGAGTTACAATTGATTTTCTTACCATTTTTATAATTATTTAGATTCTACATTAAACCTCTTCCGGTTTTATTAATTTTATTTGTTTTTTGAAAGTCTTTTATCAGGTTATCTAACACGCCATTGATAAAAATACTACTTTTGGGTGTAGCGTATTCTTTGGCAATTTCCAGGTATTCATTAATAGTTACTTTTACAGGGATAGAAGGAAAACGCAAAAATTCACAAATAGCCATTTTTAGCATAATGGTGTCCACTTCCGAAATACGTTCGGGATCCCAATTGGGAGTTCTGTCTATGTATTCTTTCGCCAATTCTTCTTCATTGAGTAGTGTTCGTCGAAACAAATCGCGGGCAAAATCTTTGTCCTCCACATCTTTGTAAAGCGGTAGCACATCAAATGTGTTTGCCACGCCCTCTTCCATTTGTTTAATTTGCTTTACAATCATGGTGTTAACCAAAGGAATATCATCTACCCAAGTGAGTTTGTAATCTTCGAGGTAATCATACAGTTTCTCATTAGCAGCAATCAACTCGGTAAATAAATCCAAGATGAATTTTTTATCGTGCTCAAAGGAATTGGTTTTATCTGCCAAATAATTTAAGTATAGTGCACTCTTTTTGATGTTTTCGAGTAAAATCAAAATTAAATCGTCATTTTGGTTCCAATTGTTAATTTTTCTCTTTTCTAAGGCAATAGCGAGTGAATTGTTTTCTTCTAAAGCCATTAAAATTCGATTAGAAATAAATTTTTTATTAGGCTTTAAGTCTTTTTCTGTAGCCAAATGTTTCTTGGCAGCTTTTTCTAAAAAATCTTCTTCTTTTTTTCTGATTTCAACTAAAGCAGACATTACAATCAAATATAAATCCTGAATACTTTCAATGCTCTCGAATAAGAATTTTTCTTCTTTTTCTAATTGATCAGAACCGCTTTGATGCATTGCATAAATGGTTTGCAATACTTTAACCCGAATATGTCTTCTGTTTAACACGCTGTAAGAACTTTTAAAAAAATTAGTGACGTCCATTGGGACGTCACAAAAATACTATTATTTATCAGAAAATAATTATTTACCGATTTCTTTTTTACGTTGATTAATCCTATTTTGGGCAATAGTTAATGCCGCTTGATGTGTTGTACAATTATTTTTTACAGCATAGTCAAAGATTTCTAACGTAGTATTGTAAATGTTTTCTGTTCTTCGCATTGCTTCTGCTTTGTCATAATGTTCAATTTCAGCATATACATTAATAATACCACCTGCATTGATTAAGAAATCAGGAGCATATAAAATCCCTCTGTCTTGCAATATTTTTCCATGAATGTTTTCATTTGCCAGTTGATTATTGGCTGCACCGGCAACAATGGCAGCGTTTAACTTATACACAGTATCGTCGTTAATCGTAGCACCTAAAGCACAGGGGGCATATATATCTACTTCTGCACTATATAAGTCTGCACCTGAAAACACTTTAGCACCATATTGAGCACCTATTTCATTTAATCTTTTTTCGTTAATGTCTGCAATTGTCACTAAAGCTCCTTCTTTTGTAAGATAGTCTACTAAAGTTTCACCAACATGTCCAATTCCTTGTACCAATACTTTTTTTCCGGCTAATGAATCTGAACCAAATTTGTATTTTGCAGCTGCCTTCATTCCCATGTACACGCCAAAAGCGGTTACCGGTGAAGGATTTCCTGAACCACCCCTGGCTTCTGATATTCCGGTTACGTAAGGTGTAACATCTCGCACGGTATCCATGTCTTCCGTTTTCATACCTACGTCTTCCGCCGTAATATATTTTCCACTTAGTGAATGTACAAATTCACCGAACTTTCTCATTAATTCGGGTGTTTTTTGAGTTTTAGCATCACCAATAATTACTGCTTTACCACCACCTAAATTCAACCCCGTAATAGCTGATTTAAAAGTCATTCCACGCGATAAACGTAAAACATCGTTTAAGGCTTCCCATTCATTGGTGTAATTCCACATTCTGGTTCCACCCAAAGCCGGTCCTAAAACTGTGTTATGAATACCAATTATTGCCTTTAATCCAGTATCTTTGTCATTGCAAAAAACAATTTGCTCATGATTATCAAAGGATACTTGTCCAAAAACAGGATCCATTTTTTGAAGTTCTTTAGGGGTTGTTACTTCTGCTATCATAGTTGAATTATTTATTAAGTAAAATTACGACTTTATTAAAAAGACTTAGCAAAAGTAGAACTAAAATCAAAATAACACAATAAAAATAGATAATTTTAGCAATCTGTTAATTAATGATTAAGATTTTAATATCCGGTCTAAACCATATAATTTGCGATTTTTTAACACATTTCAGTTGTTTACCATCCAATTTGGATTACATATTATGAAAGAATTACATTATTTAAATAAATATTTTATCAAATACAAATATCGTTTTTTGTTGGGTATACTTATCACCATAGTTGCCCAAATTTTCTCGCTATTTATACCCAAGTTAATCAGTAAATCGATTAACCTTATTGATGCCTATATTAAAAACCCTATAAATGACACTTCTTTAATAAAAAATGAATTGTTACTCAGTCTGGGAATGATTATTGGAGCCACACTAATATCAGGTTTTTTAACTTTTTTAATGCGACAAACATTAATAGTTATGTCGAGGTATGTTGAATATGACTTAAAAAATGAAGTATTTCAACATTACGAGCGTTTATCGCAACGTTTTTATAAAAGTAATCGTACCGGCGATTTGATGAACCGTATATCGGAAGATGTAGGTAAAGTTAGAATGTATGTTGGACCCGCTCTGATGTATACCATTAATACAATCATTCGATTTGCTATTGTAATTGTCTATATGTATAATGTTTCGCCGAGGCTTACTTGGTATACCATTCTTCCCCTACCTCTATTGTCTTATTTTATTTTTAAACTGAGTGTTGCCATAAATAACAGAAGTAGAATTTATCAAGAAAACCTTTCCAAATTATCGAGTTTTTCACAAGAGATTTTTTCCGGAATAAGAGTCGTTAAAGCGTATGCATTGGAAAACCAAAATCAGAAAAAATTCAATACTTTATCGCAAGAAAGTCGAGATAAAAACATGAGCTTGGCCTTTGTGAACTCATTATTTGGTCCCTTAATGATTTTGTTGATTGGACTAAGTAATTTGGTTGTAATCTATTTTGGCGGAATGATGTACATTAACGGAAGTATTGAAAACATTGGAACAATAGCAGAATTTATTCTATATGTAAACATGTTAACATGGCCGGTTGCATCGATTGGTTGGGTTTCTTCCTTAGTACAAGAGGCAGAAGCTTCGCAAAAACGCATTAACGAATTTTTGAAAATTGAACCTGAAATTAAAAATCATAATCCTAATAACCATACCATTAATGGCACTATAACTTTTAAAAATGTAAGTTTTACATACGATGACACCAACATCCAAGCCTTAAAAAACATCTCTTTTGAAGTTAAAAAAGGAGAAACCATTGCCATTTTAGGTAAAACGGGGTCCGGTAAATCCACCATCCTGTCATTGATATGCAGAATTTATGACATTGAAAACGGTTTAATTACGATGGATGGCATAAAATTAGCCGATTTAAACTTGTCTGTTTTACGAAATAGTATTGGCATTGTGCCACAAGATGCCTTTTTATTTTCGGATAGTATAAAAAACAACATTAAGTTTGGCAAAGAAGATGCCACCGATGAAGAAGTAATTGAAGCGGCAAAAAAATCGTTTGTACACGAAAACATTATTCAATTTAAAAATAAGTATGATACCGTTTTAGGAGAACGAGGTGTAACACTTTCCGGAGGACAAAAGCAAAGAGTTTCGATTGCCAGGGCAATTATTAAAAACCCGGAAATTTTACTTTTTGATGATTGTTTATCGGCAGTTGATACAGAGACCGAAGAACAAATTTTAAACAACTTATTTGAAATTTGTAAAAATAAAACTACAATAATTGTAAGTCATCGTGTTTCTTCAGCTAAAAATGCCGATAAAATTCTTATTATTGATGATGGTGAGATTATCCAACAAGGTACTCATTATCAATTATTGAATGAAGAAGGTTACTATAAAGAGTTGTATTTGAAACAACTTTCTGAAAAAGAATTGTTGTAATTTTTTGATAATTCAATTATTTTTTAGATTTTTGGTTCACTTACAACACTAAATTTGAGCGACAGATTATGAGAGAAAATGAAATGTTAGAAAAAGATGAAATTTTTTCTAAAGTTTTAAGAGCTGGTAGAAGAACATATTTCTTTGATGTTAGAGCTACAAAAGCCGACGATTATTACATTACCATCACAGAAAGTAAAAAATTCACTGAAGAAGATGGATCTTTTCACTTTAAAAAACACAAAATTTATCTTTACAAAGAAGATTTTGTAGCATTTAAAGAAATTTTAGAAGATATGACTGCTTATGTTTTGGATCACAAAGGCGAAGAAGTTATTTCTGAAAGACACCAAAAAGATTATAAAAAGGACTATTCATTTGAATCTGATGAAAGCCAAGAAACGCCTAAAGCCAGTTTCACGGATGTTGATTTTGATGATATTTAATCAATAGTTTCTTTTTAAAAAAAACCTAAAGTAAAAACTTTAGGTTTTTTTTATTCTATCTCTAAAAGTTGTTTTGAAAAAGTTGTGTTTTTAGTGTATTTAACCATTTGTGTCGGTAAATATAAAAACAACAAATTGACTAAAACCAAAAAAGCCCGTAAAATACGGACTTTCTAAAGTGATCCAGTTAGGATTCGAACCTAAGACCTACTGCTTAGAAGGCAGTTGCTCTATCCAGCTGAGCTACTGGACCATTGGTCGGGGTGGCAGGATTCGAACCTGCGGCCTCCTGCTCCCAAAGCAGGCGCGATAACCGGGCTACGCTACACCCCGAAAAAGCGGAGAGACAGGGACTCGAACCCTGGCGACAGTTACCCGTCGACAGATTAGCAATCTGCTCCGTTACCACTCCGGCACCTCTCCTATATTGAAAATGAACTTGACTTTTTTGCGGTTGCAAATGTAACTTTTCATTCTTTAGTTTACAAGTATTTATACTTTTTTTTTGCTATTTTTTTTGTTATTTTAAAAAATGACTTAGTAGTCAAACACATAGCTTAAAATAACACAAAAAATCAAAATAAAATTGCTTTAGCTTCTTTATACCGGAACAACTTAACTCCCTTAATTATAAAAAATATAATTTATCCACTAAAAATAGCTTTAAAATAGTTAATTTCGCAACATAAACAAACATTCGCTTAGTTATGAATAAAAAAGTAGTCATCGTATCTGCTGTACGAACACCAATTGGTAGTTTTATGGGTGGTCTATCCACAGTAACAGCCTCACAGTTAGGAGCTATTGCTATCCAAGGAGCATTATCTAAAATAAATTTAAACCCAACTGAAGTTGATGAAGTTTTAATGGGCAATGTTGTTCAAGCCGGAGTTGGACAAGCACCGGCAAGACAAGCTGCACTATTAGCCGGTTTACCAAACACAGTACCTTGTACAACAGTGAACAAAGTTTGTGCTTCAGGAATGAAGGCGGTGATGCAGGGTGCTCAAGCTATTCAATGCGGTGATGCGGACGTAATTGTAGCCGGAGGAATGGAAAATATGAGTTTGATTCCACACTACATGCATTTACGTAATGGTAATAAATTTGGACCGGCAACAATGGTAGATGGTATGCAAAAAGACGGATTGACCGATGCCTATGATAATAACGCAATGGGTGTAAGTGCTGATTTATGTGCTTCTGAATATAAAATTACACGAGAAGAACAAGATGCTTTTGCTATTGCATCTTATACACGTTCTGCTGATGCCTGGTCTAATGGAAAATTTGATGCTGAAGTTGTACCGGTAGCTGTTCCACAACGAAGAGGAGAACCCATCATAATTTCAAAAGACGAAGAATTCAGCAATGTAAAAATTGACAAGATTCCTTCTCTAAACCCTGCTTTTACGAAAGAAGGAACCGTGACCGCTGCTAATGCTTCGACTATAAATGACGGTGCTGCCGCAATTATTTTAATGAGTGAAGAAAAAGCCCTTTCGTTAGGATTAAAGCCTTTGGCCTATATTAAAAGTTTTGCTGATGCAGCCCAAGAACCAAAATGGTTTACAACAGCTCCGGCCAAAGCATTACCAAAAGCATTAGATAAGGCCGGCATTGCAATAAGTGATGTTGACTATTTTGAATTTAATGAAGCGTTTTCTGTTGTTGGATTGGCTAATGCAAAACTATTGGGGCTTGATGTTTCCAAAATAAATGTGAATGGTGGTGCCGTTTCATTAGGTCATCCGCTAGGTTGCTCAGGTGCAAGAATTATTGTTACTTTGCTACATGTTTTACAACAAAATAATGCTAAAATTGGAGCGGCTGCTATTTGTAATGGAGGAGGTGGTGCATCGGCAATTGTAGTAGAAAGAGCATAACCAGAAACATTCATTTTCATGCACGGAATCTGCCATTTAGCTATTATTCCACTTCGAATAGAACCCAATGACCGAAGCGAACAAGTTTCGCAAGTTTTGTTTGGAGAACATTTTGAAATACTTGAACAATACAAGCAGTGGTTAAAAATTCGTCTGCAATATGATGACTATGAGGGTTGGATTGACGCCAAACAATGCCAGCTAATTGCTGAAAATGACTTTAATGAAATTTCTAATAGTGCACAAATATTAAACCAAGATTTGGTAGAATATGTCACAACCAAAGACAATTTACTGATTCCAATACCAATTGGTTCTTCCTTATCCTTTTTAAATTTAGATGGAGTTAATACCCCTAGATTTGATTTTGATGGTTTGAAAGTTACCGGAGTAAAGCCAAAAAATGAATTGATAAAAACAGCGTTCTTGTATTTGAATGCCCCCTATCTATGGGGTGGAAAGACTCCTTTTGGTATAGATTGTTCGGGTTTTACCCAAATGGTTTACAAATTAAACGGTTATAAGCTGCTTCGTGATGCGTCTCAACAAGCTTCACAAGGAGAAGCCTTAAGTTTTATCGAAGAAAGTGAACCGGGAGATTTAGCTTTTTTTGACAATGAAGAAGGAAAAATTATTCATGTTGGCCTCATTATGAAAGACAATTATATCATTCATGCGAGCGGAAAGGTACGAATTGACCGGTTAGATCATTTAGGGATTTATAATGCTGAGATGAACAGACACACCCATAAGTTAAGGGTTATAAAAAAAGTGATATAAAAAATCCCGATAGTATCGGGATTTTTTATGCACTAAAAAGTAAACGAATATTAATTCATGGTCGCCTTCAAGGCTTTGTATTTTTCAGTCATATCCAAAGAAGTATAGACATTTAATAAAGTCTGTTTTGCTTCCAGGTTGCCCGAGTCAAACTCAACAACCTTTTCTAAGTAAGGAAGTGCATCTTTGAACACCTTTTCCCTTTGCAACTTTAATTCGTCATAACGTTTATTGTCTTTTGCTGAGTTGCCTAAATTATTCATCTCCTCCACAATCTTCGTATCAGCATCCAATTTTAAAATCGCTAAATTGAGGTACGCATTTGAATATTTCGGATTAATTTCGATGGCTTTTTTATAGTATTTTTCAGCATCGGCTTTGTTTTCTGAAGTACCTGAAATTACACCCAGATTATAATACAAATCGGCATCATTGGGTGATTTTTGCAAAACTTCTTCAATAACTCTTTTGTACGAAGCATAATCTTTGGCTTCTAAGTAAAGATTTGCTTCCGTTAAGGCCAGCGAAGTATCATCAGGATTATTCATTTTAGCTTCTTTAATAGCTTGCATCGCTTTATCCTTTTCTCCCTTTTCAACTAAAATCAGAGCATAATTTCTGTAAATTTCTCCTCTTTTAGAAGGAATTTTTTCATCTCTTGGTTCCGTATGCACCTTTAGCTTAACCGATTTATCTCTATCCTCTTTAGAATTAAATAATTGTTCCTCATTGTTAATGGCACTTTTAGCATAATAAGCCATACCCTGACCGGAATAATTTAATTGTTTTAGTTTTTCGTAATAACTCAATGCCATGTTATAATCTTTTGCATTTACAGCACTACCTGCGGCATAATACAAATAAATCGTATCTTGAGGACTTAAGTTATATACTTCGTATAACTTATCGGCACTTTCTTTGAAACGCTTTGCATCACTATCTGCTATGGCTGAGCTAATTAACTTTTGCTTCACTGTTGCTAACGATTGTTCTGCTTGGACTGAAAATTTGTTTTTTCCCATTTTCTTTTCAGTTGCCATCAATTCCTGGTACGCTTTTGCAGCTTCTTTTAAATTCTTACCGGTTTCCATGTTTTTATTAGCGAATTCTAATAAAGCATTTCCTTTTAGAAAATAAAACTGTGCTTTCTCTTGGTCAGAAGCACCACTGATAACACTTTCTGCTGCAGACAAGGCATTTTTAACAGCAGTAGGTTCAAAATTTTTCATCGCTTTTTCCAATGCTTTCAATTGATCTTTTTGGGCGTAACCACCCAAACTCAACATTAAGGCAAAGGCCGAGATAATGTATCTACTCTTCATTTTAAATCAATTTTAATTACTATTTATTATTGGTTTTCTTCATTCTCTTCCTCAGCACTACTATCCTCATTTAAATCGGACACATTTTTGACTGAAAGGTCATTGGCAACAGTTGCTGAAACATCTTCAAAGTCAACCTCTTCAGCTGCTTCCTCTTTCATAACTTTAGTAACCGCCGCAATTGAATCATTACCTTTGATATTAATCAAACGAACACCTTGTGTTGCTCTTCCCATTACTCTTAAATCAGACACCTCCATTCGAATCGTCAAACCGGATTTGTTAATAATCATCAAATCGTCTGCATCGGTAACATTTGAAATCGACACTAATTGTCCCGTTTTATCTGTGATATTGAGCGTTTTAACTCCTTTTCCTCCTCTATTGGTGATTCGGTAATCTTCCAAAGCTGAACGCTTACCATAGCCGTTTTCTGAAACCACTAAAATTTCACTGTTCATATCATTTACAGAAACCATGCCAATAACCTCATCTTTTTCATCGGCTAAAGTGATTCCGCGAACTCCTGAAGCATTTCTGCCCATAGGACGGGTTTTACTTTCTTCGAAACGAACTAATTTTCCGGATTTAACCGCAACTAAAATTTGACTTTTTCCGTTGGTTAATTTTGCTTCCAGTAATTCATCGTCTTCTTTAATGGTTATGGCTGCAATACCATTTTGTCTCGGACGCGAATATTGTTCTAACAACGTTTTCTTCACTTGTCCTTGTTTAGTCGCCATAATTACGTAATGACTATTGATATAGTCTTCATTTTTCAAATCTTGTGTACAAATGAATGCTTTGACTTTGTCGTCATTTTCAATATTTATCAAGTTTTGAATCGCTCTTCCTTTTGATGTTTTACTTCCTTCCGGAATTTCATAAACCCTCATCCAGAAACATTTTCCTTTTTGTGTAAAGAATAACATGTACTGGTGATTAGTGGCTACAAACAAATGTTCTAAGAAATCTTGATCTCGGGTTCCCGCACTTTTTTGACCTACCCCACCTCTATTTTGGGTTTTGTATTCCGATAGATTGGTCCGTTTAATATATCCCGCATGAGAGATTGTGATTACAACATTTTCATCGGCAATTAAATCTTCGATACTTACATCACCACCGGAATATTCGATAACAGAACGTCTTTCGTCACCATACTTGTCGCGAATTTCAATTAATTCTTCTTTAATTACCTGCATTCTCAAGTCTTTATTAGCTAATAAATCTTTTAAATGAGCAATTAATTTCATGATGTCTTCGTATTCCGCTCTTAATTTATCTTGTTCTAATCCGGTAAGTTGACGCAAACGCATTTCAACAATTGCTCGAGCTTGAATTTCGGTCAACGAAAAACGCTCAATTAATTTTGCACGAGCTTCATCTCCATCTTTAGAGCCACGAATCAAAGCAATGACTTCATCAATATTATCTGATGCAATGATTAATCCTTCTAAAATATGTGCTCTTTCTTCCGCTTTACGCAAATCGAACTGAGCTCGCCTCACCACAACATCATGTCTGTGTTCCACAAAATAATGAATCAACTCTTTCAAGTTCAACATTTGTGGTCTACCGTTAACCAAAGCGATATTATTGACACTAAACGATGATTGTAATTGAGTAAATTTAAATAAGGTATTTAATACCACATTAGGAACGGCATCGCGTTTTAATTCATATACAATTCGCATCCCGTTACGATCAGATTCATCTCTGATATTTGAAATACCTTCTATTTTTTTCTCATTAACTAAATCAGCGGTTTTCTTAATCATATCCGCCTTATTTACTTGATAAGGTATTTCTGTTACAATTATGGCTTCTTTTCCATTGCTTTCCTCAAAAGAAGTTTTTGCACGCATTACAATACGTCCTCTTCCTGTTTTAAAAGCTTCGCGAACACCCTCATAACCATAAATAATTCCTCCTGTAGGAAAATCAGGTGCCTTGACAAAACTCATCAATTCATCTATCTCAATTTCATTATTGTCAATATAGGCCAACGTACCGTCAATGACCTCCGTTAGATTGTGTGGCGGCATGTTCGTAGCCATACCAACAGCAATACCGGACGCCCCGTTTACCAAAAGATTTGGTATTTTAGTCGGCATTACTTTTGGCTCATATAAGGTATCGTCAAAATTCAGTTGAAAATCAACTGTTTCTTTTTCGATATCCGCCATAATTTCTTCAGAAATTTTCTGCATTCTGGCTTCGGTATATCGCATGGCCGCCGGACTATCACCGTCTACTGAACCAAAATTACCTTGCCCATCCACTAAAAGATAGCGTAAGCTCCATTCTTGAGCCATACGAACCATTGCATCATAAACAGATGAATCTCCGTGTGGGTGGTATTTACCTAAAACTTCTCCAACAATTCTAGCAGATTTTTTATGAGCTCTATTCGAAAAAACTCCTAAATCATACATTCCGTATAGCACTCTACGGTGTACCGGCTTCAATCCATCTCGCACATCCGGCAATGCTCTTGAAACAATCACTGACATCGAATAATCGATGTAAGCTGATTTCATTTCGTCCTCAATGTTAATAGGAATCAACTTTTCTCCTTCAGACATATGTATTTATTTGTTAAAAATTATAATTATTTCAAAACGTGCTAATATACGTTTTTTTGACCTTTTTGAAAGCAGATTCTTCAACTAATTTCAATGATTTATTAACAAAAGTGATGTGCTTTTTGGTTAATAATTAGACCCCTCTTTCACTTTTATATATCAAATATTTTTTGTCAATTAGCTGACAGTAGTTGTGAAAAGGAATAGTTTTTGTTTATACCAACCATAATTACTAAATTTACCTCTAAAAAGATGTGCTATGGATGATAATTTTTCTCCGAGAGTCAAAGATGTAATCAGTTACAGTAAAGAAGAAGCCTTGCGATTAGGGCATGATTTTATTGGAACTGAACATTTAATGCTAGGAATATTAAGAGATGGAAACGGTAAAGCAATTACTATCTTAAATAATTTAGATATTGATTTAGAATATTTACGTAAAAAGGTAGAAATTTTGAGTCCGCCTAATCCCAATACGGAGGTTAGTAATGAAAAAAAGAATCTCCATCTCACCCGTCAAGCGGAAAGAGCCTTAAAAACAACTTTTCTTGAAGCCAAAGTATTTCAGAGTTCTTCCATCAGCACGGCACACCTTTTGCTTTGTATTTTAAGGAACGAAAATGATCCGACAACAAAATTACTAAACAAGCTAAAAATCGACTACGATATAGCTAAAGAACAATATTTGAATATGATACCCAATAACAACGAAGACGAATATACTGACAGCTATCCGAAAAACGAATCGTTTAATGATGATTCCGGACAAGATGACAGTTTAAAAGAAGGCAACTTTAGTAATCCCGGAAATAAAACCAATAAAAAATCAAAAACTCCTGTTTTAGATAATTTTGGTCGAGATTTAACTGAGTTAGCGGAAGAAGGAAAACTAGACCCGGTGGTAGGTCGTGAAAAAGAAATTGAACGTGTTTCGCAAATTTTAAGTCGACGTAAGAAAAACAATCCGCTTTTAATTGGTGAACCCGGTGTAGGTAAATCGGCTATTGCAGAAGGTTTAGCATTACGTATCACACAAAAGAAAGTATCCCGAATATTATTTAACAAAAGGGTTGTTACACTTGATTTGGCAAGTTTAGTTGCCGGTACAAAATACCGAGGTCAGTTTGAAGAACGGATGAAAGCAGTAATGAACGAATTGGAAAAAAATGATGACATTATTTTGTTCATTGATGAAATTCATACTATTGTTGGTGCCGGAGGAGCCACCGGTTCCCTGGATGCATCCAATATGTTTAAACCTGCACTAGCGAGAGGTGAAATTCAATGTATTGGTGCTACAACATTAGACGAATACAGACAGTATATCGAAAAAGACGGTGCGTTAGAAAGACGCTTTCAAAAAGTAATTGTAGAACCTACTTCGATTGAAGAAACAATCACTATTTTAAATAATATCAAAGGTAAATATGAAGATCATCATAGTGTTCTTTATACGCCCGAAGCGATTGATGCCTGTGTAAAATTAACCAGTCGCTATATGTCTGATCGATTCTTACCCGACAAAGCGATTGATGCTTTAGACGAAGCCGGTTCCCGAGTTCACATCACTAACATCGAAGTGCCTAAACAAATTTTGGAACTAGAAAAACAATTGGAAGATGTTCGGGAATCTAAAAACACCGTTGTTAAAAAGCAAAAATACGAAGAAGCGGCTAAACTTAGAGATGATGAAAAACGCATTGAAAAAGAATTGGCTATTGCCCAAGAGCAATGGGAAATTGATTCTAAAAATAATAGAATAACTGTTACGGAAGAAAATGTTGCCGATGTCGTTTCAATGATGACCGGAATTCCGGTTAACCGAATTGCTCAAACGGAAAGCAATAAATTAGCACACCTTCCTGATTTAATTAAAGGAAAAGTAATTGGACAAGACGAGGCCGTATTAAAAATAGCCCGCTCTATTCAACGCAATCGTGCCGGTTTGAAAGACCCAAACCGACCCATTGGTTCATTTATTTTCTTAGGACAAACCGGTGTTGGAAAAACACAACTAGCAAAAGTTTTGGCCAAGGAATTATTTGATTCAGAAGATGCCTTGGTTCGAATTGACATGAGTGAGTATATGGAAAAATTCGCCATCTCCCGATTGGTTGGTGCTCCTCCGGGCTATGTTGGTTATGAAGAAGGTGGTCAGTTAACCGAAAAAGTTCGTCGTAAACCCTATTGTGTTGTTTTGTTAGATGAAATTGAAAAAGCTCATCCGGATGTTTTTAATATGATGTTACAAGTATTGGACGATGGCTATTTAACCGATAGTTTAGGTAGAAAAATTGATTTTAGAAACACTATTATCATTATGACTTCCAATGTAGGTGCAAGACAATTAAAAGATTTTGGCCAAGGTGTTGGTTTTGGAACGTCTGCTAAAATTTCTCAAGCAGATGAACACTCTAAAAGTGTGGTTGAAAACGCGTTGAAAAAAACATTTGCTCCGGAATTCTTAAATCGTATCGATGATGTAATTGTATTTAATCCGCTAGAACAAGAGCACATTAATTTAATTATAGAAATTGAACTAAAGAAATTATATGCCCGAATTAAAGATTTAGGTTATTCATTGAATTTGTCAGATAAAGCCAAAGCATTTATTGCAGAAAAAGGTTTTGATAAACAATTTGGTGCAAGACCTTTGAAAAGGGCAATTCAAAAATATGTGGAAGATTCATTAGCCGAAGAAATTATTACCTCTAAAATAGCTGAGGGAGATGAAATTTTTATGGATATTGAAGACAACGCTCAGGAATTAAACGTGGTCATTAAAAAAGCTAAAAAACCAACAAATTAAATAATATCTATTGGTTAGCCACGAATTCACTAAATAAATTGTTTTTTGTGAATTCGTGGTTATTTTTTATCCTCAATTGAATTTTATGTTAGACAACAAATTAATTTTAGGTAGCGAAGAATGGTGTTCTTTTCCGGAATTGGGCATTCCAACTATTAAAGCAAGAGTAGATTCGGGAGCCAAAACTTCTGCCCTACATGCTATCAATATCAGTCCGTTTATCAAAGAGGGTGAACACTGGGTAAAATTTGACATTAATCCGATACAAAATAATGTAAAAACAATTATTCACTGCCAAGCTCCCTTAATTGATAAACGTATTGTTAAAAGCTCCAGCGGATTTCGTGAACAACGTTTTGTTATTCAGACACAGCTGCAATTAGGCGAATCTAATTGGACGATTGAAATGACATTGACTAACAGAGATTCTATGGGTTTTAGAATGTTATTAGGTCGCGAAGCCATGAGTGGAAGAGCATTGGTTGACCCGGAACAAAAATATTTGTTGGGTGATAATTCTACTGATACGTTAAACAATTTATATCCTGATGTCTTGAAAGAACGATCAGGATTAAAAATTGGACTTTTAGCAAGCAATCCCGAATTATACAGTAACAAACGAATCATGGAAGCCGGTGAACGCCGTGGGCACGAAATGCATTTTCTCAACATCAAAGAATGTTATATGAAATTGGATGCCGATACTCCGGAAATTCATTATCGCGGTGGTAAGATTTTGAATGATTTGGATGCGATTATTCCGAGAATTCGTCCTAATATCACTTTTTACGGATGTGCTTTGACCAGGCAATTTGAGGCTTTAAAGATTTTTTGTTTGAATTCTTCTTCTGCTATTACGCAATCACGTGATAAATTGTATTCCTTACAATTGCTTTTAAACAATGGCATTGATATTCCTACCACCGGGTTTGCCAATTCTCCTTTAGATACCAATGATTTAATTAAAATGGTGGGTGGCACTCCGTTAATTGTAAAACTTTTAGAGGGCACACAAGGTAAAGGAGTTGTTTTGGCCGAAACTAAAAAAGCTGCAGAAAGCGTAATCAATGCTTTTAAAAGTTTAAATGCCAACATTTTAGTTCAGGAATTTATTAAAGAAGCGAATGGAAAAGACTTGCGTTTGTTTGTTATAGACGGAAAAGTAGTCGCTACTATTCAACGAGAAGCTTTAGCGGGAGAATTTAGAGCGAACATTCACTTGGGCGGAACGGCATCTGTCATCAAGCCCACTAAAGAAGAAAAAATTATTGCTGTTAAAGCTGCCAAAGCCATGGGTTTAAAAGTGGCCGGCGTAGATATTATTCGTTCGAGTAAAGGACCGCTTTTATTAGAAGTTAATTCCTCTCCCGGTTTAGAAGGAATTGAAGGGGCCACCAACAAAGATATCGCAGGCGAAATGATTAAGGCAATTGAGAAAAATTTTAAACTGAGAAGAATATAGCTATTAATCAATTCCACTCCTACTCTTTTTTAAATTTCAAAAAAGACACACTTTTAATGAAACTCCCCAAACACCTTTGTGGCTTCATTGTATGCACTTTCAAAGCTCATTGGGCTGGTGTTGGTGTTTTCTTTTTGAGTAGTAAAATAGGATAGTAATTTTTCGGTAGGCATGTTTCCGGTGAGATCGTCTTTCGCCATGGGGCAACCGCCAAATCCTTGAATGGCTCCATCAAAACGGCGGCAACCGGCTTTGTAGGCCGCATCTACTTTTTCAAACCATTTATCAGGTGTGGTGTGCAAATGAGCTCCAAACTCAATTTCGGGATATTTGCTAATGAGATTGGAAAATAAATAATCAATGACTTCCGGGGTTGAACTTCCCACAGTGTCGGATAATGATAAAATTTTCACCCCCATACCGGCCAGTTTTTCGGTCCACTCCCCCACGATTTCCACGTTCCATGGGTCGCCATACGGATTTCCGAAACCCATCGACAAATACGCCACGACTTCTTTGTTCGATTGGTCGGCAATTTCGAGGATCTCTTGTAGTGTGATGATGGATTCCGCTATGGTTTTGTGCGTGTTTCGCATTTGAAAATTCTCCGAAATCGAAAACGGAAAACCCAAATACCGAATTTCTTTGTGCACCGCTGCCAATTCTGCTCCTTTGGTATTGGCAATGATGGCCAATAATTTGCTACGGGTTTGCGATAAATCTAATCGAGCTAACACCTCAGCTGTATCAACCATTTGAGGAATCGCTTTGGGCGAAACAAAACTACCAAAGTCCAATGTATCAAAACCTACCCGCAAAAGTGATTGTAAATAAAGTACCTTTCGTTCAGTGGGAATAAAGGTTTTGATGCCTTGCATGGCATCGCGTGGACATTCAATAATTTTTATTGGTTGCATAGAAGGTCAAATATAGGGAAGAATTTTGGAAATTTAAAAAGGTTTAAAAGTTTATGAGGAATCACGGATATAGAAATTTGGAAAAAATGTAGCAAAAGAAAGCTTATGATAATTATCATTTTTTTTTTTTACTCTTGACAATATCTTTGACCTATGTTTTTACTTTGATAGTGAGAAGATAAGAAGAAAATGTCCTCATTCATTCTTAACTTTTTACGATTAAAAAAGCGACAAAGGATGACTTTAATTCAAAAATATAATGTTCCCGGCCCAAGGTATACTAGCTATCCTACGGTTCCCTATTGGAATGAAAGTGATTTTTCGCTTTCTAAATGGAAAGAAACCTTGGTGCACTCCTTTTCTGAATCTAATTCTTCTGAAGGAATCAGTCTGTACATTCATTTGCCTTTTTGCGAAAGCTTATGCACGTTTTGCGGTTGCAATAAACGCATCACCAAACGGCATGATGTGGAACATCCGTATATCGACGCCGTCTTAAAAGAATGGGAATTGTATTGTGAACTCTTACCCAAAAAACCGATTATCAAAGAAATTCATTTAGGAGGTGGCACTCCAACGTTCTTTTCTCCTGAGAATTTAGAGCGATTGATGAATGGTTTATTTGAAAATGCAGCTATTCATCCTGAACATGAATTTAGTTTTGAAGGCCATCCGAACAATACCACCCGAGCACACCTCCAAAAATTATTTGATTTAGGTTTTAGAAGAGTGAGTTTTGGTGTTCAAGATTATTCGCAAAAAGTGCAAGAAGCAATACATCGAATTCAATCGTTTCATAATGTGGCAAAAGTTACTTTTTGGGCAAGAGAAATCGGTTATACTTCAATTGGCCATGATTTGATTTTTGGATTACCTTTTCAAACTGTTGAAGATGTAATTGATACGATTGACAAAACCAATTCGCTTCAGCCTGATCGTTTGGCTTTTTATAGTTATGCTCATGTTCCGTGGATCAAAGGAAATGGTCAACGCGGATTCAAAGACGAGGATTTACCCAAAGATGAGGAAAAACGACTGTTGTATGAAATTGGTAAAAAACGTCTTTCTGAAAATGGTTATCATGAAATTGGCATGGATCATTTTGCCTTAGAAACTGATAGTTTATATCATTCGTTTAATGAACGAAAACTACATCGCAACTTTATGGGGTATACTTCCTCTAAAACCCAAGTGATGATTGGTTTAGGTGTTTCTTCAATAAGTGATAGTTGGTACAGTTTTGCTCAAAATGTCAAAACACTTGAGGAATATTATGATGCTTTGGTACAAAACGAATTGCCCGTTTTTAGAGGTCATCTTCTAACGGATGAAGATTTAATCATTCGCAAACACATTTTAAACATCATGTGTCAGTTGCACACATCATGGCATGAATACGGTTATTATTTTTCAGAAATCAATCAAGTCTTAGACCGACTACATGAAATGGAAGACGACGGATTAGTTATCATCACCAATCACTCGCTCACCGTAACAGAAAAAGGAAAAGCCTTTATTCGCAACATTTGTATGGCTTTTGATTTACGCATGACACGAAAATTACCGGAAACCAAATTGTTTTCGATGACGGTTTAGAAAAATTTTGGAATAATTTAATTATAGAAGTAACAAAGCCCGATGCAAATCGGGCTTCATCTGTACAAGCAATTAAATTATACTTCTTGTAATTCCTCTTTAAAAGTATGAATTAAATTTTGTTGGATCTCATAAGGTACTTTTTCATAATGTGAAAATTCCATATTTAATTTAGCTCTACCTTGTGATAACGAACGAATAGTGCCCATAAAATCATGCATTTCCGCAATAGGAATTAAGGCTTTAACTTTAGTAAAATGACCTTCAGCATCCATGCCTTCCACGATAGAACGATGGGATTGAATCGCACTCATTACTGAACCGGTAATATCATCCGGAGTAACGATGATAACTTCATAAATAGGTTCTAACAATTGCGGATTAGCGTTAACAAAGTTTTCTTTAAAAGCCATCATTCCGGCAATTTTAAAGGACAAATCGTTGCTGTCAACCGCATGCATTTTTCCATCATATACCAAAACTCCCACATCTTGCACATGGGAACCGGTGAGTGGTCCTTCTTGCATTTTTTCCATTATTCCTTTTAAAATAGACGGATGAAAACGAGCGTCGATAGCTCCACCCACAATACAATTGTAATAGATTAATTTTCCTCCCCAAGGTAATTCAATCACTTCTTTACCCCGGATGGGATAGCCTTTTGGGTCTTCGCTATCTGCAGTAATGGGGAATATTTTCATTGAAATTTCACCAAACTGCCCTGCTCCACCGGATTGTTTTTTATGACGATAGGTTGTGTCCGCTTCGGTTTGAATGGTTTCGCGATAAGCTACTTTTGGCTTTTTAAAATTCACTGCTAATTTATGTGTATTTTCTAATTTCCATTGAATGACAGCCATGTGTAATTCCCCTTGGCAATGAATAATCGTTTGTTTTAACTCAGCAGAAACTTCAATTATTATACTTGGGTCCTCTTCCACCAATTGATGCAATGCCGCCGAGAGTTTTTCTTCTTCCCCTTTTTTAGTGCCTTCTACAGCCATTGAATAAGTAGGCGTTGGAAATTGAATCGGTTGAATGGCAATCGGAAAACCTTTTTCATGCAAAGTATTGTTGGTGTGCGTATCTTTCAATTTTATCGTTGCTCCAATATCACCGGCTGTCAACTCATCCACTGCGATTCTTTTGTTACCCTCCATTTCAAACAGTTGCATGATTTTTTCCACTTGTCCGGTATCTTCATTGGTTAGTTCGTCTCCAACTTTTATTGTTCCGGATAGTACTTTAAAGAAACTCAACTCGCCCACATGCGGTTCAGAAACCGTTTTATAAATAAAAATGGCGGTTTTCCCATGCTCATCACATGGAATTTCACGGTTGTCCATAGTCAGCTGAGGTGGCATTTCATAGGCGGACGGACACACATTATCAATAAACCCCATCAATCGTCCTGCACCCTTATTTTGCTTGGCGGAAACACAAAAAACCGGGAAAATTTCGTGTTTAATAAGCGAATGATGCAAACCTAGTTTCATTTCATCTTCGTTCAATTCCCCTTTTTCAAAATAGTTTTCCATCAAACGTTCGTCGTTGGCAGCAATGGTTTCAATTAATTCTTGGTGCAATTGTTTTGCTTTTTCTTTTTCTGTATCCGGAATGGGAAGTTTTTCCGGTTTTCCGCCATCGGAAGGATATTGATACATCACCATGTTCAATACATCAATTACCGCATTAAAATTTGCCCCTTGATTAATCGGATATTGCACAATTACCAATTGGTTGCCAAAGTGAGCTTTTGCTTCGGCTACTGTTTTATCAAAATCCGCTTGTTCATGATCGAGTTGATTCACCGCAAAAATAACAGGGAGTTTGAATTCATTGGTGTATTGCCAAATAATATCGGTTCCAACTTCTACTCCCATTCTGGCGTTCAGAAGCATCACTCCACATTCAGAAACCCGCATCGCACTGATGATTTCTCCCGACAAGTCATCATAACCCGGTGTGTCTAAAATATTGATTTTATAGCCTTTCCATTTTGAATTGACCAATTTAGAAAAAAGCGTTTTCCCTTTTTCATGTTCAATATCGGTATAATCGGCAATTGTATTTTTTTCCTCTACGGAACCTCTTCTGTTAATGATTCCTGATTCAAACAACATGGCTTCTGCCAACGTCGTTTTACCGCTACCGGTGTGACCCAGTAGCACTACATTTTTTACGTGTTTACTGTCAAACTGTAACATAACTGTTCATTTAGAAATTATACTATAAATTTCGGATTAAATAAGCAGTTAAAACATGACTTTCATCAGGTTATAAAAAGAAAACGAACAACCTATTTACAAGCTGTTCGTTTTCAAAAAAAACTGAAAAACTAATCAATTAATGACAATCCGGATTGGCCTGAACAATTAACGTTGTGGTTTTAGGAGAAAGGTAAGGGATATCCAATCCCATTCCTCTCACGATGAATAAACTACCGATGATGAATACCATGATGGGAATCATTTTTTGAATTTTATTGCGAACAGGTACAGTGATAAAATTCGCGATTAACACCACGGCACTCATCATGGGAATTGTTCCTACTCCGAATAGAATCATATAGGTTGCACCTAACCATTCACTTTGCATAGCAATGGCACCGAAAAGTGCGGCATAGACCATTCCGCAAGGTAAAAAGCCGTTTAATAAACCCATCGTAAATAACGCATCAAACGTTTTTCTTTTGAATTGTGCTCCAAGATGACTTTTTACTTTTGAAATAACTCTATAAATGGGTTTTGAAAAATTGTATTGAGCCAATTTCCGTTCTGGAATAATGACAAACAAAATCATTAAAACACCAACGATAATTGACAATTGTTGTTGTAATCCGGCTAAGAATAAACCTTTCCCTAACATTCCAAAAAACAAACCTAGCATTGCGTAAGCCGTTAACCTTCCCAAATGATATAATGAAATTTGGATGATTCTTTTCGCTGCATTATTTCGGTCAACGGGAATCATCATCGCAATCGGACCACACATGCCGATGCAATGAAAACTACTGATTAATCCGAATAGGAGTGCTGTGTAGAGCATAACTGTTCTTGGTTGTCGGTTGTTGGTTGTCGGTTAACGGATAACAGACAACCTACAACTGAATTTATAAATAAATAGTTTTCTTGGTTAAAATTTCTTTTCCTTCATACGTCCAATCAATTGAAATGTCCCAGCGACCGCCTACCAAATTGTTTTTAGGTATGAGCAAATATGGACCGGAAAGTGAAATCGGAACTTCAAAATCCAGTTTTTGGTTAGACGGTCTGTAAAGGGACACTTTTCCTTTGATTTTTTGTATATCCATACTTTCAGGAAAAGTAATTTTTAATCCTTCTTCCTGAGAAGTAATTTGAACAGGTTGAGCTAAATTTTTATCATTTTGCTCTTTTTCCATTTGTTTTTCAAAAACAAGTTCTTGTTTATAGTATTCTTGCACTACTAATTCGTTGTCATATTTACTGTCAGATTGCACTTTAAACACAAAGTATAAGATGAATGTCATAAACAATCCAAATGCGATAACGATGGCTTTTCCCCAATTGATTTTCATTTTTTTAGATTCTTAGTAGCTGAGTTACTGAGTAACTAAGCTATATTGTTAATTAAAGCTTCTTGGTCCCATGAAGTTTGTAGTGGTGGTTTCGATTAAATTTTCACCATCATAGACTTCAATTTTCAATTTTATTTTATCGCCTTCTAAATAAGCCGGATTGACCTCTACAAATAAAGTTCCTTTGGCAATGCCGTCCGGTTTTATTCTTATTTTTGATTTTCCTACAACGATAATATTTCCTATTGGTTCAACCAATTTGAAGGAGACTTCATCAAATTGTTTTGTGGTTTTATTGACAATTTTATAGGTATATACATTGCTGATATTTTCTCCCTTGTGTTCAAACAATTGACCTGGTAATCTCAAGATGGTGGCTTCTACATCATTTCGTAAAAACAACATCCCGATTAAGACACCTATGAGAATAGTTAAAACAGCGGTGTATCCCTTCATTCTGGTTGTAAAGACAAATTTTTCTTTTTTTACAATTTCGTCTTCACTGGCATAACGAATTAGCCCTTTAGGTAAACCTACACTTTCCATGATGGTATCACATTCGTCAATACAAGCTGTGCAATTGATACATTCTAACTGCGTACCGTTACGAATGTCAATTCCGGTGGGACAAACATGAACACATTGCTTACAATCGATACAATCCCCTTTCCCTGTTGAAGCTCTATCTTCCTGTTTATTAAACTTAGCTCTACCAATTTCTTTTTCGCCTCGCACGTGGTCGTAGGCTACATTAATCGATTTGTTATCCAACAAAACCCCCTGCATTCTACCATATGGACAAGCAATGATACACACTTGTTCTCTAAACCACGCAAATACAAAATAAAATACGGCTGTAAAAATCAATAAGGCTATTAAAGTGCTGGTGTGTAAGGCAGGACCTTCTTTTATCATCAAAAGTAAACGATCGCTACTCACCAAATAGGCTAAAAACACATTAGCAATTATAAATGATACCACAAAAAAGATGAACCATTTTGTCACTCGTTTTCTGATTTTCTCAGCATTCCATTCCTGTTTTTGTAATCGAATTTGAGCACCTCTATCGCCATCTATCCAATATTCAATGCGACGGAAAACCATTTCCATGAAAATGGTTTGCGGACAAAACCAGCCACAAAATATTCTTCCGAAGACAACAGTAAAAAGTGCTAATCCCACTACTCCGATAATCATTGAAATCACAAACAAATGAAAATCCTGAGGCCAAAAGGGAAAACTAAAAATATTAAATCTTCTTTCTAACACATTGAACATCAAAAACTGATGTCCGTTAATTTTGACAAAAGGAGCAACCAATAAGAAAACCAATAAAAAATAGCTCAAAAGTTTTCGTTTATCATAAAAAGGTCCTTTCGGCTTTTTAGGAAAAATAAACGCTCGCTTTCCTTCTTTATTAATTGTTCCGATTGTATCTCTAAAACTTTCGTCGGGTAACTTGCTCATACCTTAAAAATTTAGATTTTACAAATCCCGATTTACACCGGGATTTGTTTTTTTTATTTTACTACCGCTACAATTTCTGTCTTTGTGGTATCGATAACTGTAGTATCTTTGATTGTTTCTGTTTTTGGAGCATTTTCATCTACCCAAACGTCGCCCTCAGGAGCTTTCCCTTCTTTTGGATTAGTTCCTTGTAAAGACAACACATAACTGGCCACTTTTTGAATATCAGAAGGTTTGATTTCTGTTTTCCAAGACACCATACCCTTTCCTTCACGACCACCTTCCATAATGGTATTGAACACATTTTTGATTCCACCGCCCAAAATCCAGTGGTTATCGGTGAGGTTTGGTCCGATAGAACCACCTCCATCCGCTTTGTGACAAGCCACACATTTTGCTTCAAAAATGGTTTTCCCTTCTGCTAAGGCAGCGACATCCGTTAAAAGTGTTACTTTTTCTTTGTCCATTAAATCCGGTGCTGTTAGTTTATATTTTTCAACTTCTGCTTTAGCAATGGCCATTTCTGTTTCAAATTCAGAAGCTTGGTCATAGTCGTTGAAAATATGGAACCTTACTAAATAGACAAAAGCAAAAATGATGGTTAAGTAGAATAAGTTCACCCACCATGGAGGTAGCACATTATCCAATTCTTTGATGCCATCATAATCATGATCTAACATTACATCATGTTCTTCTTCAATTTCTTTGGAACGTGTTAATTTTTTCATGATTCCTTGATAAAAAGCACTTTCTGTAAATGGTAAAGCTTGTGCTTCTTCCAATTGTTTTTTCTGTTCTTCAGAAAGTAAATGATAAGTTACTTTATCAACTGCACTGACCACAATTTCTATGGCAACTAACAGGAATAAGAAAACCCCTAAAAACAAAGCTACCATAGGGTATTCTATAAATGCAGGCTTATCGCCGGAGTCAATAAAATATTCCATTGCACCCATTACAAGGGCAAAAATCAACGGAACACGAACGTATGATGGAATTAATTTTTTCATATTTTACAACTAATAAGGTTAACTAATTATCTTCGTTTAAAGGGATATCACTTAATTCATTAATTTTTTCTTTGCTATAAGTGAATACCCAAAATAAAAGTAAAGCAAAGAAGATGAAGAAAATGCTGAGCGAAATAATCGGATAAATCTCAATCCCTGAGATACTGTCCATATGACCTTTAATAAACTTGAGCATAACAATTATTTTTGAGCAGTTTCTTTTACTTTAATATCTGTACCAAGTCGCTGTAAGTAAGCAATAAGAGCAGTAATTTCTCTATCTTTCATAGCAACAAATTCCTCACCACGAGTAGCTGCATTCTTTTTACTTTCTTCATACGATTTCACAAAATCAGGATCGGCATGTAAATTTTTCTCAATTAGAGTAGCTTGCTCATCAATTGATTTTCTAGCATTTGCAATTTCTTCCGGAGTGTAGGGAACTCCCAATGTAACCATCACTTCCATTTTTTTCTCAATTTGAGAATAATCCATTGGTTTATTATCAAACAACCATTTGTAACCTGGCATGATAGAACCCGGTGAGGTACTTTGCGGATCCCACATGTGGTTAAAATGCCAATTATCATTGTATTTTCCACCTAAACGTTTTAAATCTGGACCGGTACGTTTAGAACCCCATAAGAATGGATGGTCATAAACATATTCACCCGCTTTAGAATATTCACCATAGCGTTCCACTTCCGAACGGAACGGACGAATCATTTGAGAGTGACAACCCACACAACCTTCACGGATGTATAAATCACGACCTTCTAATTCTAATGGAGTATAAGGCTTAACCGAAGCTATGGTTGGTATATTGGATTTAACAACAATTGTTGGTATAATTTGAATAATTCCACCAATTAAAATAGCCACTAATGACAATACTGTAAATTGAATTGGTCTTCTTTCCAACCATGAATGCCATTTTTCACCTTTCATTCTTCTGGATGAAATGACAGCTAAAGCTGGAGCTTCCGCTAATTCATCCTCAACTTTGGAGCCTGCTGAAACAGTTTTAACTACATTGTATACTAATACGATTAAACCGGTTACATATAGTGTTCCACCAATGGCACGCATCCAATACATTGGCATAATCTGGGTAACCGTTTCTAAGAAGTTTCCATACACTAAGGTTCCATCCGGATTAAATTGTTTCCACATCGACGCTTGTGTAAATCCGGCAACGTAAAGTGGCAATGCATATAAAATGATACCCAATGTTCCAATCCAGAAATGGAAATTGGCTAATTTTTCAGAATACAATTTGGTTTTCGTCATACGAGGAATCAACCAATAAATCATACCGAATGTCATGAATCCGTTCCATGCTAAGGCACCCACGTGAACATGGGCAATAATCCAATCGGTAAAGTGAGCAATAGCGTTAACATTTTTAAGGGAAAGCATTGGTCCTTCAAACGTTGCCATACCATAACCGGTAATACCAACCACGAAGAATTTTAATACAGCATCTGTACGTACTTTGTCCCAAACACCTCTTAATGTCAGAAGACCATTAATCATCCCTCCCCAAGATGGAGCAATTAACATTACAGAGAAAACCACACCTAAATTTTGAGCCCAATCCGGTAAGGCGGAATATAATAAATGGTGAGGACCAGCCCAGATGTAAATGAAAATCAATGACCAGAAGTGGATGATTGACAATCGGTATGAATACACAGGACGATTGGCCACTTTAGGTACAAAATAATACATCAAACCTAAGAATGGAGTCGTTAAGAAGAACGCCACTGCATTATGTCCGTACCACCATTGCACCAACGCATCTTGCACACCGGCATAAACTGAATAACTTTTTAAGGCAGAAACAGGAAGTTCCAGACTATTGAAAATATGAAGAATGGCAACGGTTACAAATGTGGCGATATAAAACCAAATGGCCACATAAATATGACGTTCTCTACGCTTAATGATAGTCATAATCATGTTGATACCAAAAACGACCCAAATTAAAGCAATGGCTATATCGATTGGCCATTCTAATTCGGCATATTCTTTTGAGGTTGTAATACCAAGTGGTAATGTTATGGCAGCGGCAACAATGATTAATTGCCATCCCCAGAAGTTGATATTACTCAGTACATCGCTGTACATTCTGGTTTTTAATAAACGTTGCATGGAATAATACACTCCTGCAAAAATGGCGTTACCTACGAAAGCGAAAATAACTGCATTGGTATGTAAAGGTCTTAATCTACCAAAACTCAGGAATGAAATTCCATCGGTTAAATTGGGAAACAAAAATAGGATGGCCAAGATAAGGCCTACTAACATTCCGACTACCCCAAACACGATACAGGCGTAGAGGAATTTCTTTACAATTTTGTTATCGTAATAAAATTGTTGCATCTCCATAATTATACTTGTTTTTCTTTAATTGTTTGTATTGGTTTTTTGTTTGATTTGATTTTGAGTTCATTGTCAAAAAGGATTCTGACAGACGGGGTGTAATCATCATCATACTGCCCCTTGCGTACTGCTCTGATAAATGCGTACAGAAAAAAAACGGCCACGATGATACTGATGGAAATTAAAATGTAAATAACACTCATACCTTAAATTTATGTTAACAAAATTAGACTTACTCCTTTTTATAAAATATGATATTTATCATACTACTGTTTTTTTAGGAAAAGGTCAAAAATCTTGAGTTACTTTTTTGGTTTGCTTGGCATACATATTAGACATAATTGTAACAAAACTCACAATTGTTATAGTACTTAAAGGCATAATAATTGCAGCAACTAATGGTGATAAATTTCCGGAAATAGCATAACTAAGTCCTATACAGTTATACATTAACGAAAGGCCAAAACTCATGTAAATTGTTTTCATGGCATTTTTTGAATATTGCATAAAAAAACTAATTTTTTGAAACTGTGAAGCGTCCAAAATTCCGTCGCATGCGGGTGAAAAAACATTCACATTTTCGGAGATTGAGATTCCAATGTTACTTTGTGCCAATGCTCCAGCATCATTTAAACCATCCCCTATCATCAACACATTTCTACCTTTTTCTTGAAGTTCTTTGATGTATTGAAGCTTTTGTTCCGGTTTTTGATTAAAAACCAAAGTGGTCGATTCAGGTAGCATTTTTTCTAGAATCTTTCGTTCGCCATCATTATCTCCCGATAAAACAGACAAGTTGTATTTTTTTGCTAATTCTTGAAACAATTGTTCTAAACCTATCCTGTATTGATTATTAAACACGAAACTACCCTTGTATTCTTGATTAATTTCCACGTGTACTTTTGTTTTCTTGTGGGTATTCTCAGTCATAGTTTTTAAAAATTGAGAGGAACCTAATTTGATGGTGTTCCCTTCTATTTCTGCTACAATTCCTTTTCCAATTATTTCTTCGAAATGAGTAAGATTTAATTTGATTTGAAGTGGAATAAAATCATATAATCTTCTACTCAAAGGATGATTAGAGCCTCTTAGAACATTGCCTAGTAGCTGTAAATCAGTAGTTGTTAACGGAATACCTTCATACGTAATTGCTGTTTTTTTGTTGGTGGTAATGGTTCCTGTTTTGTCAAAAACAATTGTATCTACTTGTGCCAGTTGTTCAATCACCGTTGCATTTTTGAGATATAATTTTCGTCTTCCTAAAATTCGCAATACATTCCCTAATGTAAATGGAGCTGTCAAAGCCAAAGCACAAGGGCAGGCTACAATCAAAATAGCCGTAAATACATTGAAGGCAGTGTTCAAATCAATAAAAATCCAATATAAAAATGAAATAAAAGCCAAACTCAATAAAACAGGTGTAAAATAGCGACTGATTGTATCTGTAATTGTCTTGTGTTTAATTACAACTTTTTTCTGAAAAACATCATTACTCCACAACTGGGTGAGATAGCTTTGAGAAACGGAAAACAGTACTTCCATTTCAATAACTTTTCCAATTTGTTTTCCTCCGGCAAAGATTTTATCACCCGATTTTTTTTCTATGGCAACTGCTTCACCGGTGACAAAACTATAATCTATGGAGGCTTTTTCAGAAATTAAAATTCCATCTACCGGAATTAATTCTTGATTTCTGATTAATAATCTGTCGCCTTTTTCTATTTGATAGACTTGCACTGATGTTTCCGAGCCATCTGCTGCTACTTTGGTTACAGCAATTGGAAAATAAGATTTATAATCACGTTCAAACGAAAGAAATGCATAGGTTTTTTGCTGAAATAACTTTCCAAGCAGCATAAAGAAAATGAGTCCCGTCATACTGTCGAAAAAACCTTGTCCATAATCAAAAATAATATCCACAGTACTGCGAATAAACATGATTATGATTCCCAAAGCAATAGGAATGTCAATATTTAACAAACCAGATTTGATGCTTTTGTAGGCCGAAAGGTAATACCCACTGGCTGAGTAAAAAAAAGCCGGAAGCGAAATAGCAAAAATAAGCCATCTGAAGAAACCTCTGTATTGGTTAATCCAAAATTCTTCTGCTTCAAAATATTCAGGAAAAGAGAGCAACATGATGTTTCCAAAACAAAAAAAGGCGACACCTATTTTGTAAATTAAACTACGGTCTATCTCTTTTTTTCCCGATTCAAAATTTTCTAAACTGATATACGGTTCATAGCCAATTGAGCTAAGCAGTTCTACGATTTTTTTTAATGTTGTTTTAGTAGCATCGTAAGTGATTCGAACTTTTTTCTCAGGGAAGTTTACTTGAGATGAATTTATTCCTGATTGAATTTTTTGTAAATTTTCCAAAATCCAAATACACGAACTACAGTGTATATGCGGAATATAAAGTGAAACAACATGTGTTGTATCCTCTTGGAATTCCAATAGTTTTGTAACAATGTCTGCATTGTTTAAAAAATCATATTTACCTTGTATATCTTGTGGTGTTGCTCCGGGAGCTTCTTGAAAATCATAGTAACAGGTTAAATCATTTTGACTAAAAATTTCATAGACTGTTTTGCAACCGTTACAACAGAACCTTTTTTCATCAAAAATAACTTCTTCTTTTTTATGTATTTCAGTACCACAATGGAAACAATTTTCAGCATCCATTTTTTGCTCATTTTACCTGTAACAAAGGTTGCAAAAGGATAAAAATTAAAATATGATATTTGTCATACTTTAATTATATTTGTGAATACCTAAAAACATAAAGCATGAGTAAGTGCGAACAGTGCATTGTGAGAGAATTTAGTTCTCTAAAAGCTTTGAATAAAGAAGAGCTTTTAAAAATGGCTAACTGCAAGTCTTCATACACTATTAAAAAAGGGGAACCTATTTTTGAGGAAGGAGAATCGGTTAACGGTATCTATTGTGTCAAAGATGGGGTTTGTAAACTTTCTAAATTAAGTGCTAACGGTAAAGATCAAATTGTAAAATTGGTTAAGCCCGGAGAACTTTTAGGGCAACGCTCCATGATTAGTGATGAACCGGCCAATTTAAGTGCCGTAGCTTTGGAAGACATGGAAGTATGCTTTATACCTAAATCAGATGTATTAGGCTTTTTTAATAATAATAATCAGTTTTCGATGAATGTGATGAAAACCATTTGCGGTGATTTGAAAGAAGCAGACGATCACATGGTTTCAATGGCTCAAAAAACAGTGAAAGAACGTTTAGCTGAAACATTATTGTATTTAGAAGATACATTTGGCAAAAATGAAGATGGTTCACTTCATATTCAACTTTCCAGAGAGGAATTAGCCGGTATGATTGGAACGGCGACAGAAAGTTGTATTCGACTTTTATCAGAATTTAATAAAATAGGTTTGATTGATATTAAAGGAAAGAAAATAAGCATTATTGATAAAATGAAATTAAAAAGAATAGCTGAGTAACTTTCGCCTTTAAAAAAAGCCACAAGTTTTAAACTCATGGCTTTCAAAAAATGTTGATTTTGTATTTTATTTTCTAACCAACTTGATAGTTTGAACTGCTTCTCCAGTTCTCACTTTTGCAAAATATATTCCGGTTGAAAAGTTAGTAGCATCTACTAAAACTTCATTTGAGTTAAATTGATTTGAATAAACCGTTTTTCCGGTCATATCAACAATATCAATTGATTCAATTTGATTGTCTTCGAAAACAAATGTCCAGTTATTTTGTGTTGGGTTTGGATAAACTTTTGCACTAACCTTTAACGGGTCATTTACACTCAAGACTTCTTCAAAGTTATATTCTCCGGTAATTCTATTAAATGAGATATTGTATATTCCTGCAACTGTTGGTATATCCATTCCATTTTGAGTACCGGTACCCATAGGAAAATCAGAACTCCCCCAATTTTTGGCCCAAGAAGAATTTGCTCTAAATTTCACAAAACCGTCTACTAATTCAAAATTTTGCATCAAAAAAGTCACGCCTCCATCTGACGAAGGTAATGCAATATCGGTTTCCCAACCCTGAGCTCCATCACCAATCAAAGAAACCGGAACTTGAATGAAAGAATAATTCAAACCGGAGTAGTTAAAAGCAACATTATAAAACCCTGCAACTAATGGAATATTATTCCCGTTAGCAATTGCTTCACCTGAAGGAAAAGTAGAGCCACCCCAGTTAACATCCCAATTATTATCCTTTCTGAATTTAACCTCATCTGCTGAAAAATAATAATCATCCAACGTATACAAACTACCGTCAAATGTAACCATCTGTTCACTTTCAGCCCAACTGTTAAATCCTCCAATTATTCCAATATTATCAAATTCAGAGGCAACTTCAGTAAAAATGTATGTACCTGTTTCTTTGTTAAACTCTACATCATAAGTTCCCATCGGGACCGGAATATCTTGACCTCCTTGGGTAGCTGTACCTGTTGGAAAAGTAGTTGCACCCCAATTTGTATCCCACATGTTATCTTTTCTAAATTTTGCTCCACCGGAAACGGCAAAGTTTTGGGAAGAAAGCGTATAGATAACTCCGTCTTCTGTAGCCATCGGAACATCGGCTGCCCAATTTGTGAACTGACCGATAATAGAGATGTTATCAAATTGTGCCAATACAATTGAACTATTTAATAACAACATTAAGGTTAAGAGTAAATGTTTAATCATACTAATTGATTTTAAGTTATTTAACAAATTTAACTTACTTATCATCAAAATCAAAAAAACAAAAAAATAATTATGAATATTTCAAAATAAAACACTAAGTATAACTCCTAAAAATCAAAAACGCATACTTATTCTGATTTTTCACTAAATAGCACAAGAAATTACGAAAACGTTTTCGTTACTGTTTTATACTTTTTTTGCTTCTTCCCAAAAAACATCCATCTCGGCCAAAGTCATTTCGGACAATGGTTTTCCTAGTTCTGATGCTTTACTTTCAAGATACATAAATCGTTTTATGAATTTTTTGTTGGTGCGTTCCAACGCATTCTCAGGATTAATTTTTAAAAACCGAGCATAATTAATCATGGAAAACAATACATCGCCAAATTCAGCTTCCATTTTTTCAAAATTTCCTGCTTTTACTTCTTCTTGTAACTCGTTTACTTCTTCTTGTACTTTATCCCAAACTTGGTGAGGTTCTTCCCAATCAAAACCAACACCTTTCACTTTGTCTTGAATTCGGCTGGCTTTTACGAGTGCCGGTAAACTTTTCGGCACACCTTCTAAAACTGATTTTTTACCCTCTTTTAGTTTAAGTTTCTCCCAATTTTGTTTTACTTCTTCTTCATTAGCTACTACTACATCACCATAAATGTGTGGATGACGGTCGATCAATTTATCACAAATACTATTGGCTACATCGGCTATGTCAAAATCATTAGTCTCACTCCCAATTTTAGCATAAAACACTATGTGCAACAATAAATCGCCTAATTCCTTTTTGATTTCCTGCAAATCGTTATCCAAAATGGCATCGCCCAACTCATAGGTTTCTTCAATGGTCAAATGACGTAAACTTTCTAAGGTTTGTTTTTTATCCCATGGACATTTTTCCCTCAAATCGTCCATGATATCGAGTAAACGACCAAAAGCGGCTAATTGCTGTTCTCTTGTATGCATTGTATATTGATTTGTGTAAAAATAAAAAATCCTGCTTGTTGCAGGATTAATTATCAAAATTTATTCGGCTGTTTCTTCTTTTTCTTCTTGCGATAAAGCTTCAAGTGTTACATATCCTTTGGGTTGCAGCATATTGTACCAATTGATTATTTTTTTTATATCTGAAGGATAAACTCTTTCTTCGTCAAAATCGGGTAAAACTTCTCTAAAATAAGTGACCAAAACACTGTTATCGTCCTTGTGTGAAATAGCGGTAGGCCCCTCATTTTCCTTGGTTGCAATGGCTTTAAAAACTTCGGCTAATTTAATTTCTTCGTTATAGGTGTACACCGCAATTTCAGAAAGTAAACTCACATTGCTTCTCATCCCTACTGTAATTTTTTTTCCGTCCATTAAACTTTCGGCAACAAAACCGGTTCTGGTTTGTAACTTTAATTCGAATAATCCCGGTTTACCGGAAATGGCTAATATTTTTTGTAAACTCATTTTAAACTATAAATTAAACTTTATTATCTTCCTTTTTTATTGAAAAACTTCATTTTGTAATCGGCTCTGATTTTGCCATCCATTATGTTTTGAAGTCTTTTCTTAATCAATGTCTTTTTTAATGTAGAAATTTTATCGGTAAATAAAACACCTTCAATATGATCGTATTCGTGTTGAATTACTCTGGCAATTAACCCATCATACACTTCTGTGTGTTTGGTGAAGTTTTCATCAAAATATTCAATCGTAATCTTTTCTTTTCGATACACATCTTCGCGAACATCCGGAATACTCAAACAACCTTCGTTAAACCCCCATTCGTCACCTTCTTCTTTTACAATTTTAGCGTTAATAAATGTCTTCTTAAAACCTTTTAATTGCTCTTTTTCTTCCGGTTTCAAATCATCACTTTCGCTAAAAGGCTCTGTATCTACAACAAACAACCGAATGGCTAAACCAATTTGTGGAGCCGCCAAACCAACGCCGTAAGCATTGTACATGGTGTCATACATGTTAACAATAAGTTCCGATAAATTGGGATATTCGGGTGAAATTTCTGCACCAACTTTGCGTAAAACCGGATCACCATATCCAACAATTGATAAAATCATTTGAACAATTTTTTGTAATTTAGAATTTAAACTATTTCGATTAAATTCGGATGCAAAAGTAATAAAAAGAATTCTGACTTTTGTCTTTAAACAAGTAGGTTTTTCTTTTAAATCATTTTTCTGTTTAAGAAATCCTGCAACAAAATTGTAGCGGCAATTTCATCTACTAAACCTTTGTTTTGGCGTTGCTTTTTGCGTAAACCACTGTCTATCATCGTTTGAAAAGCCATTTTGGAAGTAAAACGTTCATCGACACGAATAACTTTCATTTGTGGAAATTCAATCGAAAATTTTTCTACAAATTTTTCAATAATGGGTGTACTTTCCGAAGGAAGACCGTTCATTTGTTTGGGTTCGCCAATTAACACAGTAGAAACACTTTCTTTAGAAAAATAGTCTTTCAAAAAAGGAATAATTATATCGGATGGAATGGTGGTTAACCCCGATGCAATGATTTGCAATTCATCGGTCACGGCAATTCCTGTGCGTTTGATTCCGTAATCTATGGCGAGTATTCTGGGCATTTGTTTTTTTCTGATTTTACAAATTTACACCAATTTATTTTTTTTGCTAAAAAGTTTACAAAAATCAAACCAAAATGTATCCGCAAAAGATTTTATCTTTGTCAAAATTTTAAAAAAATGAACGAATTACAACCTATCATAGAAAAAGCTTGGGAAAACAGAGCTTTATTGCAAGAAGAAACGACCATTGCTGCTATTAGAGAAGTCATTGAATTATTAGACAACGGAAAACTTCGTGTGGCCGAACCGACTGCTACAGGTTGGCAAGTGAACGAATGGGTAAAAAAAGCCGTAGTGATGTATTTCCCCATTCAAAAAATGGAAACGTGGGAAGCCGGTATTTTTGAATACCACGACAAAATGGAATTGAAACGCAACTATGCCGAAAAAGGAGTTCGCGTGGTTCCACCAGCGGTTGCACGTTATGGAGCTTATGTGTCCAAAGGTGTGATTATGATGCCCAGTTATGTAAACATAGGAGCGTATGTAGATGAAGGTACAATGGTGGATACTTGGGCAACCGTGGGCAGCTGTGCTCAAATTGGAAAAGACGTTCACTTGAGTGGAGGTGTTGGCATTGGTGGTGTTTTAGAACCGCTTCAAGCCGCTCCGGTAATAATTGAAGACGGAGCCTTTATCGGGTCAAGATGCATTGTGGTAGAAGGCGTTCGTGTAGAAAAAGAGGCCGTTTTAGGAGCCAATGTAGTGTTAACGGGTTCAACCAAAATTATTGATGTAACCGGCGAAAGTCCGGTGGAATACAAAGGATTCGTACCTGCACGTTCGGTGGTGATTCCGGGAAGCTATACCAAAGAATTTCCGGCTGGTGAATTTCAAGTGCCTTGTGCACTGATTATTGGTCAGAGAAAACCTTCAACCGATTTGAAAACTTCGCTCAACGATGCATTGCGAGAATATAACGTAGCGGTTTAATTTTTTATTATGAAAGTACTGGTAATACAACATAAAATGATTGGCGATGTTTTGGCTAGTACTGTCATTTGCGAAGTGCTTAAAAAAGAACATCCGGATTGGAAAATTCATTATTTGATTGAAAAAAACACACTTCCGGTAGTAGAAAATAATCCATATATTGACAAAATTGTTTTGTTTGACCCACAAGCTAACAAAGGACTTTTTCGCTTAATTCAATTCGGAAAACAATTAAAAAAAGAAAAATATGCTTTGGTAATTGATGTATATGGCAAATGGCAAAGCATTATTCCGGCTTATTTTAGTGGGGCCAAAACGATTATCGGCCATTATAAATGGTACACTACATTTTTTTATACTAAAACAGTTGTTCCTGATACTGAATGTAATGGAACTGCCAATGCTTATCGACTCCTTTTAGCCAGCACGGCTTTAAATAAAAAAGTTGAATTGGTTTATCCGGCTATTCACTTATCGGAATCAGAATTGAATTTAGCCAAAACTAAAATGAGTGTTTTTTCTTCCAACAAACCGATTTTTATGATTAGTGTCTTGGGTAGCGGTAAGAACAAAAGTTTACCACCGTCTTACATGGCTAATGTTTTGGATTACATTGCTGAAAATAAAGAAGCACAAATTTTATTCAACTACATTCCAAAACAGAGAAAAGAAGTAGAACATCTTTATCATTTATGCAATGAAAAGACAAAATCGCAAATACATTTGGATTTTTATGCGGATGGATTGCGAGATTTTTTGGGTATTTTAGCACAATGTGATGCATTAATTGGAAACGAAGGCGGTGCCACCAATATGGCGAAAGCACTTTCCATTCCAACTTTTACTATTTATGCTCCATGGATAAATAAAACATCGTGGAACATTATGGAAGAAACAGGATTGCACGATGTTGTTCATTTGAGTGATTACTATCCTGATTTATACCAAAATAAACATCCTAAAAATTTCAAAGACAAAGCGTTGGAATGGTATGAAAAATTTCAGCCTGGTTTATTCAAAGAAAAATTAATCGCTTTTTTGAAAAGAATTGACAATTAATTTTACTTTTTCTCTTTCATAATACCATACGGAGTCCAAACAATCTTATTATCTTTCACCTCTTTTCTAATAGCTAGATTGGCGGCTAATGATTCCGGGGTTTTATATCCTCTGGCATGATCCAAATGCAAAACAATCGCTTGGTAACGGATTTGTTTCCCTTTTATACCAAAATTTTCAAGTCTTTCACCAAATTCTCTATCAGGACCACCGTATTTCATACGCTCATCATAGCCGTTAATAGCAATCATATCTTCTTTGAATCCTGAGGAATTACAGTTATTAAAAGAAGGTGTTGTAGGTGTAATGGTATCCATTATGGTGGCCATAACACCATCTGTAGACAACTTTAACGTTTGAGAGAAACCCAGTTTATCTTTGCTCTTCAGCCATTTTACATCAAAACAAGTACCGTTGATGATATCTTCTTTTGAAATCAATTTACTGACTTTCATACTTAATTTACAATAGCCACCGGATAAAAACCGACCTTTTTCTGCGTATTTGGCGTGTACTTCCACAAAATCTTTTCTGGGAATACAATCACCATCCGTCATAATGATGTATTCGTTGGCTGCTTTTACTATAGCTACATTCAAAATTTCTTGTCGCCTGTAGCCTTCATCCTCATGCCATAAGTGTCGGATTGGAACCGGGTAATTTTCTCTATATCGGTCGATTAACTCTTTTGTAGTAGGTTTTGAGCCATCATCAGCGATAATTAATTCAAAATCTTGATAGGTTTGAACACTATAGCCAATTAACACTTTCTCTAACCATTCCTCTGCATTATAAGTACTGACAATAACAGAAATTTTCATTGTATAAATTGTAAATTATGTGCAAAAATAAGGATAATTTCTCTTAATGCTCTTTAGGAGCCAGAATTACATCCCTTTACTTATTCCATTTGGTATCCGAATAATGCGATGTTGTTTGTTAAATTTTCTGATTGCTTTATTTTTTTCGATACTCTCGGAAGTTGCGTAAGAACGACTATGGTCTAAATGCAAACAGATGGCCGAATACCTTATTTGTTTTGACAGCAATCCTTTATTGAACAATCTTTCGCCTAATTCACGGTCTAAACCGCCGTATTTCATATCCTCATTAAACCCATTGACATCCAAAATATCTTGTTTGAAGCCCGATGAATTATGACCGTTCCAGGAACGTTTGGTTGGTGTAATCCAATTCATGAATACTGCCAACCATTTTAGTTGAGTTAACTTTGTTAATTTAAAATTGAAAGCCAACCCTTCACTTCTTAGCCACTTACTGTCAAAACAATTTTGTGAAATAATATCCTTTTCACAAATACTTTTAGAGATAGAAAGAGGTAATTTAAAATAACCACCGGATAAAAAATAGCCTGCTTCTTTGTACTTCAGATGAATGGCAACAAAATCGTTTCTCGGAATACAATCACCGTCTGTAAAAAGCAAATAATCAGAACCTGAAGCTAAAATGGCTTTATTAAGTATTTTAGGTTTCTCAAAACCATTGTCTTCATGCCAAACATGAATAATAGGGTGCTTAAATTTTGTACTGAATGTATCCAGTAAATCTTTTGTTTTTTGGGTAGAACCATCATCCGCTATGACAATTTCAAAATCATTTTCGGTCTGAACGCTATAACCAATAAGTACTTTGGCAAGCCATTCTTCTGAATTGTACGTTGTAATTATAACCGATAGTTTCATCCAAGTTGATTAGAATGGAAAAGTAAACCTTTTTATGTTTTACTTCCAAAAAAAGAGTTTCTTTTTTAGATTTTTTCTACGGTTGAAGTTATTCAAGAAACGGTCTGATTCACTCTGTAAAAGTTTAGAAAAAGTATCTTTTTGAACTTTAATTAATCTAGAATACTCATCACTAATTAGTTCATTAACAATATTATCATTTGTAAGTTTTGCTAAATTTGAAGCTCTTTTATGCATGGTTAAGCTTTTATGAAAAGCCATTCTGTTCAAGTCAACCAAATAAAAGCAATACTCCTTATCTCTCACTTTTTTTACAAGTGTATTTCCAGCAGTATTATCAATAAACTCTATTCCAAAATTGTGAATTTTGTAAAAAAATTGGGCTAATTGTATAAAAATTATTTCTCTCTCGGGATAATTCATATCAAAAATAACTTTTCTCAACTCGCAATCTACCTCTTGTTGTTCACTAAAATAGTAACTTTCTTTCAATCCAAAGAGTGTGATATTCTCAAAATAAGCAAACGGTTGCGGTGTACCAATTCCTTTTTCTTGGAGAATTGTGGCATATTCAAATGAACGTCTAGCTTTTGACTTTCTTACATACCCATAGATGAAGGCATTAATGAAATTTGGTTTTTTAAATGATTTTACATTTACTTTTATTCCGTCCGTTAAATCAAAGAATTTGATTATGTTTCGCTTTTCTGAGCCAATCAACTTGCCATCTTTTTTAAATTTATTTAAAATATCATCAAACTGATTTTCTAAATGGTTAAAATTTGAGCGAAAAACTTTCTTCATTATGTTTTCTTCTAATATCTAACAAAAGTAAGTTTTTTTATTTATTTGATTTATTTTTACAAAAAAATAGAACATGTTCAAACATCTTTTAATCACAAGATTTAATCTCAGAAATCCGGAGTGGAAACAGTTAACAAAAAACAATGAGTCTATTTTAGATGATAATTGGATGAATGAGCGTATAACATTATTTGTAAACTATTGTTTTCCTTCTGTTATAAATCAAACCAATCAAAACTTTGAATGGCTACTTTATTTTGATGTCTCAACAAATGCTATTCATAGAAAAAAAATTGAAGAAATTATTGAGAACTACACTAATATCAAGATTTTTTTTATTGATGGGATGCCAGTTTTCAATGAAAGCATTCTTAACTATGTTAAAAAAAATAGCTCGTCTGAATATTTAATAACTTCGAGAATTGATAATGATGATTGTATTCATAAAGATTTTATTAATGAAATTCAAAAACACTTTAATCGGCAAGATTTTTTAGCTATCGATAATATTGAAGGTTATACTTTACAAATTGAACCTAGTTTTATTTTAGGTAAAAAAGAGCATATTTTTAATCCGTTTATCAGCTTAATCGAAAAAAACGAAAACCCGAAAACAGTATGGCACTATGTGCATAATATGTGGAAAAAAGAACCTCGATTAATTCATGTAAAAGAAAAACGGCTTTGGCTTTCTGTAATTCACGGAAAAAACAAAGTTAACGAATTTGATGGCTATGGAAATATCAAATGGAATAGTCTTAAAGATGACTTCATCATTTCTGAAAAAGTTTCAAAATCAATTGAGAGCGAGCAATTATCATTCTCAAAATGGTGGTTTTTAAGCTTAAAAAACTATATATATGTAAAACAAGTTTTACTCAGTAAACAAATTAAAAAAACATTAGGGGTTTATAAAGCAAAATAAAAAATAATGAGAATACTACATCTTTCCAGTAATATTAAATTTGGAGGAAGTGAACAACAATTAATCCATTTGGTTGAAGCATCAGATAAAAAAAATGTAAAAAATTATATCTTTTGTTTTGACACTTCTGAATTGAATATTTTTAAAGATCAAACAAAAGCTATCTTTTTTAATCATCCTAAAAGAAAAATTTATTCTTTTGAATTATTAAAAAGATTAAATCAAATAGTTAAACAAGAGAAGATTGATTTAATTCATATTCACAATGGAAAGTTTATCTTAACATTTATGTTATCTAACATATTGTTTAACTTAAAATGTAAAGCAATATTTTCCAAAAAGGATATGAGTAGAAGTTCAAGTCTGTTTAGTAAAATTAAATATAACTACAGTGGTATTTATAAAACAACTTGTGTGACCGAAGCCATAAAAAAAAGATTTCAAAAAATTCTTTACAAAAAAAACCATCACAAATTAATCGTTATAAGAGATGGAATAAATATCAATGAACTTGAAAAAAATAAAGCTAAAGAAAAAAACATTTTAAAATCTTCAAATGATAAAATAATTATTGGAAATATTGCTAATCATGTTAGAGCAAAAGGTTTAAAGACTTTTATATTAACAATTGATTACCTGGTGAATGTAAAAAAAATTAAAAATATTCAGTTTATCCAAATTGGAAGGTTTACCAACTTGACAGATGAGATAAATCAAATGATTATTGAAAAGGACTTAACAAACTATATCGAACTTAAAGGTTTTATTCAAAACGGACATGAATTTTTACCTCAGTTTGATTATTTTATGATGACTTCTGAAAGCGAGGGTATGCCTTTAACAATATTAGAATCATTGTATTATGAAGTTCCTGTGATAACAACCAATGTTGGTGGAATTCCTGAGGTAATTTTACACAAACATAATGGTATGTTAGCTGATTCTAACGACTTCAAGAGTCTTGCAAATAACTTATTAGAGTTAATCGACGATACTTCATTGAGAAAAAAAGTCAAAGAAAATGGATTGAAAACAATTTTAGACAACTTTGATTCTACAATTATGGCCGAACAAACCATTAAAATCTACAAGGAAGCTATTTTAAATTAAAATTATTCTTGATGAAATATTAAAATTGTTGACTTTTGTAATCTAAAAATCAAAAATCATTTAATATCTATAAGAACAGTTGTGATATATTTCACTATTAATATTTAAGCTATTAAAATAATTCCCAATATTTCTAATTAAACTAAGATTCAACAAAAAAATAAAATTATTTTAAGATATAAAGTTTTAAGTAAAAAATTTAAAAAGTTTTTCGGAGTATAAAATACAAATAATGGCAACTGACTTAAACCAAGAAATCCACAACGCCTTTCAAGTTATTCAAAACGGTGGCATCATTCTCTACCCTACCGATACGGTTTGGGGAATTGGTTGTGATGCTACGAATCCAGAAGCTGTAAAAAAAATATACGAACTCAAAAAAAGAGAAGAATCCAAAAGTATGATTGTATTGATGAATGGCGAAAAAATGATGTATAATGTGTTCAAAGACATTCCTGAAGTAGCATGGCAAATTCTTGATTTAACTGAGAAACCAACCACTCTAATTTTAGATAAACCAAGAAATGTAGCTCCAAATATTATTGCAGAAGATAAGTCTTTGGCTGTTCGAATAGTGAAAGAACCGTTTTGTTATAAATTAATGGAGCGAATGAAAAAACCCCTGGTTTCCACTTCTGCCAACATTTCCGGTGAACCCACTCCAAAATCATTCAAAGAAATTAGTCCCGAAATTATTAAAGGTGTAGACTATGTTGTAAATTTGCACCGCGAAAAAATTTGCGACAAACCTTCAACCATCATCAAATTAACGTTGGATAGTCAGGTGCAAATTATTCGAAAGTAAAAAATGAATTACACCAAAGCACTACATAACCCTATCTTTAAAATCATCTCGCAAGCATCAAAAGAGCTAGGTGTTGAATGCTACGTAATTGGTGGATTTGTTCGGGATTTTTTACTCGATCGGGATTTCAAAAAAGACATCGATATTGTTGCTGTTGGAAGCGGTATTGATTTGGCTCTCAAAGTTTCTGAGCTCCTTACAAATAAACCCAAAGTACAGGTCTTTAAAACATATGGTACAGCAATGCTTCGTTACCAAGAAATTGACATCGAATTTGTAGGAGCCCGAAAAGAAAGCTATCATTTTGACAGTAGAAATCCGGTAGTGGAAAACGGGACACTAAAAGACGATCAAAACCGACGTGATTTTACTATCAATGCTTTAGCTTTTTCGCTGAATGAAAAAAATTACGGTGATTTAATCGATCCTTTTAATGGTTTGGAAGATTTACAAAATAAAATCATTCGAACACCTTTGGATGCTGACATAACCTTTTCGGATGATCCGTTGCGAATGATGCGAGCCATTCGTTTTGCTACGCAATTGCATTTTACGATTGAAGAAAAATCATTGGCTTCCATAACCAAAAATTATCAGCGAATCAACATTATAACCGGTGAACGAATTGTGGATGAATTAAACAAAATTCTTTCTACAGAAAAACCTTCTATTGGTTTTATTTTATTGTATCAAACCGGTTTGTTAGATTTGATTTTACCGGAATTAACCGCTTTAAATCAAGTGGAAGAAATAGAAGGTCATACTCATAAAAACAACTTTTATCACACCTTAGAAGTGGTGGATAATATTTGTCCGAATACCGATGATGTGTGGTTACGTTGGGCCGCTTTGCTTCACGATATCGGAAAGGCTCCAACCAAAAAGTTTAACAAAAAACAAGGCTGGACATTTCACGGACATGAATTTTTGGGAGGAAAAATGGTAAAAAAAATCTTTGAACGATTGCATATGCCTTTGAATCATAAGATGAAGTACGTTTCCAAATTAGTAACCTTAAGTTCACGACCCATTGTGCTTTCACAAGATATTGTTACCGACTCTGCGGTGCGACGTTTATTGTTTGATGCCGGCGAAGACATTGAAGATTTAATGATTTTATGCGAAGCCGATATTACCACTAAAAACGCAACTAAATTTAAAAAGTACCACAATAATTTTAAGATTGTTCGACAGAAAATTGTGGAAGTGGAAGAACGTGATCATGTACGAAATTTTCAACCCCCAATTTCCGGAGAGGAAATAATGGAAATTTTCAATTTAAAACCCTCTCGTGAAATTGGGATTTTAAAAGAAGCGGTGAAAGAAGCAATTTTAGAAGGAGAAATTCCGAATGAATACGAAGCTGCTTACGCCTTCATAATTAAAAAAGCTGAAAAATTAGGACTACAAAAGCAAAAAAATTAACGGTAAGATTAACTTTTGTTTAGAAAAGTCAATAAGCAAAAGTGATGTAATTTTGCATTAAGTTTATAAAACATGAAAACAAACAAATCCGTTATCATTTGGCTACTTTCAGGCTGTGTTTTATTGTTTATTATGGTAATGGTGGGTGGCATCACTCGTCTTACCAACTCCGGACTTTCGATGACCGATTGGCATTTAGTTACCGATACTTTTCCTCCTACATCCGACCAAGCTTGGAACGATGCTTTTGAAGAATACAAGAAATTTCCTGAATACCAAAAAATCAATATTCACAACGACTTTACACTTGATGACTATAAATTTATATATTTCTGGGAATGGTTTCACCGCTTCATCGGAAGAATCATTGGCATCGTGTTTATCGTTCCTTTTGTTTATTTTTTAATTAAAAAGAAGCTAGATTCGTCAACCATCAAAAAATGCATCATTCTGCTTTTCATGGGTGGATTTCAAGGGTTTTTGGGTTGGTTTATGGTGAAAAGCGGTTTAATTGACAATCCGGATGTGAGCCATTATCGATTGGCTTTACACCTAACTTTTGCATTCATTACATTTGCATATACACTTTGGGTTGCGTTGGATTTAATTTATCCAAACAAAATTGAAGTGATTTTACCCTTGCGAAAATTAGCTCGAATTGCGTTGGTGGTATTGATTATTCAAATCATTTATGGCGGATTTGTAGCCGGATTAAACGCCGGGTTAATCCACAATCACTGGCCCTTAATGAGTGAAGGAAAATTTATTCATGAAACGGTTTGGATGGAACAACAAACACTTTTACAAAACTTAACCGAAGGAAAAAGCGGTGTGCAATTTATTCATAGAACAGTTGCTTATTTTGTTGTTGGAATGATTTTGTTTTTATATTTTAAAAGTAAAAAATACTCGCTTACCACAATACAGACCAAAGGATTAAACATATTAGTTCTTTTTGTATTTCTTCAATTTCTTTTAGGTGTTTTCACTCTGTTACTTCATGTTCCACTTTGGTTGGGATTGGCTCATCAATTGATGGCTTTCATATTATTGAGTGCGATGACATTTGTGTTGCATCGGTTTTCTAAATAAATAATTACAAAAAAAGCCGATATATCTATATCTATCGGCTAATTTATCTTTAATGAACTATTTCTTAAAACGCTGTGTTGATAGACAATGAAAAACCAGTACTTTCCGGCACAAATCGACAAACACCTCCCACACAAACCAAGCCACCCCGTTGACGACCATAATTCATCGCTATTCGGGTTGAATTGATTCGGTATGCACCACCAAAGTTATAGTAGTGTTTTTGTTTGGATGAATCATCGTTACCATAATTAATAATATCCCAAACGTAGAAAGAATATTTATCGTTCAAGTTCAATTCAAGTGTTCCTCCTGCCCAATTTTTAAAATCGGCATCGGCCCACATATGCTCAGCTTCCATACGAATGGATTTATTGGATGCAAAATTATACACGGCTTCAGCTGTAACAATATTAGTATTCACATCTGAGCTTCCATCTTCAACCCATGGTTTATTATAATACTGATTAATGTAATAAAATCCGGTATGCCAATTTTCGGACAGTTGCTTTTTTACTTCCAAATTATAATCCGAGTAATATTTGGTTCCAACGCCAAAAAAGTCTGTTTTATATTCGGCCGGAGTTAAGCGGTATTGACCCGGAAGATTATACCAAGAAGCCATGTTTACAGCGATTTTAGTTCCATATTTTCCGCCTAGTTTGGTGTCTTTAGCAAATTCATAAAAAATATCAATTTGACCGCCGGTTTCACCCACTTTTAAAATGCGTGGATCTTTAAAATCAAAACCAACTTGAGCTTGATAAACATAAATATTTGCTAAGTTAGAATGGTGTTGTTTGGTTAGAGCCGGAGTAAAATTTAATACTTTATCATTAAAATTTAAACTTGTATTATCGCCTGAAACAGTTGGCACTCTTTCTGACAAAAAAGTCATATTTTCGGTTCTACGCAAGGTAGCATCAATTCCTAAACCTTGTTTAGAATAACCCAAATTTAAACTGATAGCATTACCATCTTCTATCAAATTCTCATCTAATGTATTACTGATTCGATTTAAAACAGCATCTTTGGATTTGTAATTATACTCTAAATTGGAATAAAACGAATTGTAAGAATAATTTACTCTTCCAGAAATTCCATGTGTAATCTCATCAAATTCAGGGTTTTCAATTGCAGCATCAATATCTTCATGACGTCCAACATAACTTAATCCGAAAGAGACATCCGATTTATCAAGTTTTAACAATTGAGTTAATTGAAAATCAGAATCAAATGCAAAAACTTTACCTTTCGCAACGTGAAAACCGGTTCGTTGTTGTCCGTACAATGCAGTAAGCCGAACATTGTCAGAAGGACGGTAAATAATTCTACCCCCACGTAAAGCGGTATTGATACCCAAAGCTCTGTCTTCCCAGGCACGAAGGAGCATTCCGCTACCAAATTGCTCATAGAAATAACCTGCAGTAATATCGAATTTATTTGATTTGTAATTGATGAAATAGGTTGCTACATTCGTTCCTTCAAACTCAGGATTATAATTAAGTAAAGCATTTTTTTCATAGGCTTCGACCTGCACACCAGCCGTCCAACCTTTTATTTGATAATTTGCAAATAAATAATTGTTTGAACGAATTGGATCTTCCGGCTGAATGATTCCGCGTCCTTTGTCATTCAAATACCATTGCGAATTTGATTCAAATCCACCAAATACTCTTCCGTAATCTTTTTTTACTTCGGTTGAATCAACCTGAGCAATAACTAAAACCGAACAACTTAAGAAAGTTGCTAAAATTATTTTTCTAAACAGCATTTTTAAAGTTGTTTCAATTTGTTGTATAACTCTTTTTCGGCTCCTTGACTGTATCCATTGTGTACATAAACTATTTTTTGATTTTTTACGACAACGGTGTAAGGAACATTAGCAATTGCTAACGCCCGCTTTAAATCTTGGTTAGTATCTAACAAAACAGTGTAAGGCCAATTTTTTCCGTTTAAAAGTGGTTTTACTCTTTTTTGTGTTCGCGTATCGTCAATAGAAACGGCTACTACTTCCATATTTAGTTCTTTTGTCCAATCAGCATAATTTTCTTTAATAGCATCTAACTCATTAAGACAAGGAGCACACCAAGTTGCCCAAAAAGTAAACACATATAACCTATCTTTTTCGTTGAAGTCATTTTTAACATTGTATGATTTATTGTCATTAGACTTCAATACAACATTTGGCATTTGTTTCTGTGCGTAAAGATTACAATTAATAATAAAAAGTAAGGCAAGATAAACGTTCTTCATGATTGTTGTGGTTTGTTTAAAAAAATTTTAAGTATAATTTGCTTTTTGTATGAAAATGTGACAATATTATAAAAATACTTTCTAATTAAGCTTGATACATGAATAAATGTTTAAAAAAAATTATTAAATTATATCTTTTTTAAAAAAAAAGTATATTTTTGGAACTTATTGAAAAAAGCTAAACTATTAATTAACAAACCACTAAACATGAAAAAAATTTTACTCTCAGCTGTTCTGTTTACTTTCGGGTATGCAAACAGCCAAACTTTTGTAAGCACTACTCCCGAAAACAAAAAAGTTATTTTAGAAGAATTTACAGGTGTAAATTGTGTTTATTGTCCACAAGGACATGCAATAGCCAACAGTATCAAAAATGCTAATCCTGATAATGTATTTCTTATCAATATACATGTTGGTGGATTTGCCACTCCAAGTGCCGGGCAACCTGATTTCAGAACTCCTTTTGGAACTGCAATCGCTAATCAATCGGGTCTAACCGGTTATCCTGCAGGAACTGTCAACAGATCTGTATTCTCTGGTCTTTCGCAAGGTGCTGCTGGAACTACTGCAATGAACAGAGGTAACTGGAATAATGCAGCTAATCAAACACTTCCTCAAAGTTCCTATGTAAACGTTGGCGTTCAAGGTGTTATCGATGTACAAACTAGACAATTAACCGTAACTGTTGAGGTATATTATACTGGAAACAGTCCAGTCAGTACAAATAAATTGAATATTGCATTATTACAAAACAATACTTTGGGACCACAAACCGGAGGAAATATGGGTAACAACTACAACCATATGCACCGTTTGGTTCATATGCTAACAGGTCAATGGGGAACAGACATTACAACTACATCAACTGGTTCTTTCTATACGCAAACTTTCAACTACACTATACCGGCAGCCTACAATAGTATTCCTGCTGAAATTGGAGAAATGGAATTGGTTGCTTTTGTAACAGAAACACAACAAAAAATAATTAGTGGTAACGGTGCTAAACCAACTTACACCGGTTTAGCCAACAATGATGTTAAATTAAAAAGCATAGAAAGTATAAGTTCACAATGCGTTTCGTCAATTAATCCAAAAGTTACTATTCAAAACTTGAGTCAAACTCCTTTAACAAGTTTACCAATTGAATACAACATTAATTCAGGGGCAAATGCAACGTATACTTGGACTGGAAATTTAGCACCTTTGGCTAGTGCTGTCGTTGAATTGCCTACTTATAATTTTACACTTAATCCAACCAATACTTTGAATATTAGTATTCCAAATGACGATAATAATGCGGATAATACAGGTAGTACTAATTTCAATAAAGCAGTAGAGACTGATCAAACAAACATTACCATCCGTATTACAACAGACCGTTACGGTAGTGAAACTACTTGGAATCTAAAAAACGAAGCCGGTGTTACTGTTGCTTCCGGTGGTCCTTATGCCGATGCTGGAGCTGCTGGAGCTTATCCACAACCTGATGTAAACGTTACTTTAGCTAATGATTGTTTTACATTAACAGTAAATGATAGTTATGGTGACGGTATGTATAGTGCTGCTTACGGTTTTGGTGGTTACCAAGTTTTAGCAAATGGTGTTTTGATTCCCGGAATGAGTGGCGGAACATTTACTACCTCTGATACCCGAAAATTTGGTGTAAATACAAATTTAAGCATCAACGTATTCAATGCCTCATTAATTAAATTTTATCCAAACCCAACAAACGGTTTGATTACTATTTCGCTACCTGAAGCTGCCGTGATTACCTTGACTGATTTAAGTGGTAAACAAGTGTTAACACAACATGCTGAAGCTGGAGAAAGTGACATTAACTTGTCTTCTTTTTCAACAGGAATGTATTTAATAAATTTTGCCGGAGAAAGTTTTTCTAAAACTGATAAAATCATCATTAAATAAATAATAGAAGGGTGTTAAAAAGACATTTTAACACCCTTTACTCTTTTACAAATCTAATTATTCGTTAGATTTGTATTTCCAAAAAAAAACAACAATGAAAAAAATTACAATCTCAATTTTATTTTCTTTTGTATTCCTAAATGCATTTTCGCAGTTTAGTTTTAAAAAATCAGATGGAACACCTATTACTGATGGTACAATTTTGACTTATGGTCCCGGAGATAATTACCTTAACTTTAGAGTTCAAAATACTAGTAATCAGGATTTAGATATTAAAGTAAAATGTACAAGCCTTGTTAACACAAATGGTACTCAATTTGAACTTTGTTATGGTGGTTCTTGTTATGACAGTGTAGCGTTAAATGGTGTTTATCCTGAGTATGAAAATCCATTGAGTCCAGGTCAAAGTAATCCGGCTCAAGGGGATCATTTTGTTAATTTTAACGCCGGTAACGGTGAAATAATGGAATTACATTTTTCTTTATACCCACTCGGTTTTGAAAATAATGCAATTAATTTTGTCTATCGTTTTGATCCGTTTTTGGGTGTAGAATCATTTGATGCTTTATCTTCAATCGGAATAAATATTGACAATACTTCTATAAAAAGTGATTTTAACTTCAATACAACACAAAACGGAAATCTCGCAATTTATAATTTAAATGGTCAGTCGGTTTCTAATTTTCAATTTTCTGAAGGTGTTCAAACTGTAAACTTATCTTCTTTGAGTTCTGCCATTTATATTGCAAAATTTACAACTTTAGAAGGCAAATCATCTTCTATCAAATTAATTAAAAACTAATTCAATGAATAAATTTGGTTTTGGTATAATCATTTTGTTGTTCAGTTGCTTTTCATGCAGTAGCGACTATACCATTTTAGACCCTGTTGAATCCATTAGTTTGACCGCTGACAGTTCAGTTAAAGTTGTTGGAGAAAGCATTATGTTTACCGTTAAAACAAATGATGGTACTGATATTACTGACCAAGCAAAAATTTTTGTGAATGATAGTCAAATCGATGAAAATAGTATTGTTGGTACAGAAGTTGGAGAACTTACTGTAAAAGCGGAATATTTGGGTGTAGCATCTGAACCGCTTACTATTCGATTTCATGACGGATCAGAAATTAACTTTGTGAAGCGTGTTCTTATTGAAGATTATACCGGAACTTGGTGCGGAAACTGTCCTCGAGTTAATCATGCTGTTGAATTGGCTCGTGCTCAAACCGACAAAATTGTTACTGTTGGAATACATCGTTCCAGCTCTAACCCTGCTGATGCTAATTATGACCCTTATAATTATGACACTTCTGAATTAGAAGCCATCCTTAACATGTCTGGTTATCCAAAAGCTTTGTTGAATCGCATGACGCGTTGGCAACCATTAGAACAGAATAACATTCCTCAAGTTATTAATCTTACCCAAGGAGAAAATCCTAAACTCGGAATAGCTATGGATGCTTCAGTTGTTGGCAGTACCATCAACCTTGAAACGAAAGTGAAATTTAGTAAAGATTTCAGTAATTTAAAACTTGTTGTGTATGTTCTGGAAAATGGTCTCATATACGACCAAGTCAATTACACTAATTTTTATACCGGACCCGGAACTATTTCAAATTTTCTACATGATCATGTATTGAAAGCTTGTCTTACTCCGCTTTTAGGCGAGAATATCACAAATACTACGGTTGGTCAAACCTTTACCAAAACATTTTCTGTTCCTGTACCAAGTAATATTGCAAACTTGAATAATATTGAATTTGTTGCTTTTGTAGTAGACGAAAACAATAAGACAATTAACGTAAGAAAAGCAAGTTCAGGAGATAATCAGGATTTTGAGGAACTTTAAGATTATATTTTTCAATATCAAAAAGACTGTCAAAATTGACAGTCTTTTTTTATCCCAGCCATTCTTTAAAATCGTTCACTCGCTCACGGCTAACAATTACCTCATCTGCTTTGTATGAGGGTAAAATTACTTTTAAACGTGAATTACTGTACACCACAATATCCTTAATCGTTTTTAAAGGAATAATAAATTTTCTGCTTACCCTAAAAAAATCTTTAGGGTTTAGTTCTGATTCTATTTGCTCTAAAGTAGTATCCAACAAATAATCTCGATTGTCAAGTGTATGAAGATAAGTACCTTTGTTTTCACTGAAAATGCATTCTACTTCATCTAATGTAATCATCTTTAAATGTTCTCCAATTTTGATGGTAAAACGTTGTTTGAATGTTTTTTCGTTTGGATTGACTAACATTCGTTTAATGGCTTCAAAGTCTAACGATGATATACTACTTTTCTGAAATTGATTTTTGAATTTTGTAATTGCTATTGATAAATCATCTTCATCAATAGGTTTAAGCAAATAGTCAATACTGTTCAACTTAAAAGCTCGTAACGCATATTCATCAAATGCGGTTGTAAAAATAACAGCACTTTTAATTTCTATTTTTTCAAAAATTTCAAACGATAAACCATCCGATAATTGAATGTCTAAAAATATTAAATCAGGATGCTCATTTGAATAAAACCAATGCAATGCTTCTTCAACAGAATGCAATAATATCTCTACTTGTAGTCCTAATTTTTCAACTTTGCGTTGGAGTAATCGAGCAGCCGGTTTTTCGTCTTCAATAATTATTATTCTCATGTTATAAGGAAAATCGGTTAAAAGATTGGTAAACTGAATTCTTGCTTGCAACCTGACTCAAGCCTAGCCGAACAGATCGAAGCAAAACTAATTTATTTTACTCCCATTTCTTGTTTTTTTCTTTTTCCATAATTTCCTTTATTTTTCTTTCTTCCCAATCATTTCCTAAAAACCATTGTGGAACAAAAACCGAAAATCCATGAGCAAGAAGTCCGATTCCCCAAAAAAAGGCCGTTATAAAATTTTTGTATTGAAAATAGGATTCTCCGGGATCTAAATCTTGTACATTAATGATGACAATCATTAAATTCACAACCAAATAAACAATTGCGTGTGTGTAAAACCCTTTTATTTTCTGTACTCTTTTCTTTACTTCTTGGTATTTAATTTCTTCTTGACTATTCATCGTTTTTATTTTTATAAATTAGTATTTTTTCTTTTTTCCTCCTCCATGAATTCTTTTATCTTACGTTGTTCCCAATTTTTACTGAAAAGCATATCAGTACCAAAAACACCAATTGCGTGGCCAATTAAGCCTATACCCCATCCTGCCAACGGATAAATAAACCATAAATGAATTGGAGAATATTTTAAGTTAATAAAAACCAAAAATGAAATAACCAATACATAACACAATAGGTGAATGTAAAACCCTTTAATTTCCTTTACTTTTTTACTTGCTTTCAGGTAGTTTTCGTATTCTGATTTTGATTCCATACTTATGTTTTTTAATTCCATTTGTTTTGTTTTGATTCTTTTTCTAGTATTTCTCTAATTTTTCGTTCCTCCCAAGATTTACTATAACCGAATGTTTCCATTGCATGAAGAACAACTCCTAATCCCCACCCCAACATTGGAAACCAAAACCATTGAAAATTTGATGTTTTCAAATTAATAAACATCAGAACAGGAATAACCAAACAATAGGCAATTAAATTTCCATAAAATCCTTTTAAATTAGCAACTCGTTCTTTAGCACGCTTGTAAGCTATGTCTTCATTATATTTTGTATGTGGTTCCATAATTGTAATTTGTTTTGTTAAAATGGGCAATAAAACTTTGAATACATTCTCTTTTTCTTCAACCAACACTTTTCGTTGGGTTAGTATTGCGTAGCGATTGACTATGTTTTGCAATCCCACACCTTTCCTATCTGACAACACTTCTTTCTTTTGCAAATTGTTTTCTACAACTAAAAAGTTATTTTCAATGTAGATATTAATATGAAGAGGTTTGCTTTCGCTCACCACGTTGTGTTTGATGCAATTTTCCAACAGTAGTTGCAATGATAATGGAACTACTTTTGCTTCGTCATTTGAAAAATCTGTAAGTAAATCATACGTAATGCTATTTTCAAATCGCATTTTTAAAAGATTCATATAGGTTTTAGCGAAATTTAATTCCTCTTGAACAGAAACTAATTCTTTATCTTTTTGTTCTAGTACATAGCGATAAATTTTGGATAAAGAAGTAGTGAACTTTTGAGCACTTTCCGGATTTTCTTCTATCAATGAACTTAACACGTTTAAACTATTAAACAGAAAATGAGGATCAATTTGATTTTTTAAACTTTCAAATTGTGCCGATGCTGTCCCGGCAATCACTTTTTGCTCTTTTACTTTATTTTCTTGATACGCTTTATAAAAATAAAATGCATGTATCCCTAATGTGACGATAATCGTAATTACTATTGCTACAATATAATTTGCAGGTCGTTCATTAGCTATAAAATCAACAAAAGATCTTTTTTCAATAATAACATCTTCAAAAACTCTCATTAAAAAAATGACCACAATTGAAACGAGGAAAGAAGCAAAAGCACCTATGAAAATTCGCTTTTTGGCAAAACGATTATCTACAAAAATAGCATCCAATCGCCCGAAAACATAACTGTTTGCAAAGTATAATGAATATCCATAAAGCATGGTGTAGCCAAAATTTACTAATAAATCTTGATTCAGTGCAAAATGTACACCTGTTAAAAACCGGATTAATACAAGTGCTAAAAAAACGCTTAAACTTATCCACGTTGCTCTGGGTAATTCTTTAATATACTTTTGCATCTTTATTATTATTTACAATTCTTCGCCACTTCTTGAGCTCTTTCTAAACCCCATTTTGGATGAAAAACACTTTGAGGTTTAAATGTAGCAAAAAGTTCAATTGCTTTCTCTATTTGAGCACACATTGGTTTTGTATCGGTTCCAAAGAATTGAGCAGAACCTAATTCAAATTCAGCTTTGCTTAACACTACTCTAGGATTATTAGGCTCAATTTGCTCTGCTTTTCCATACAATTCCATCACTTTTCCGGATAGTTTCATCCCGTTTGTCATAGGGTCAAAAGCAATCCAAGCGGTATGAATCATAGCTTGCATGACCAATAATTCAGCATTATTTGGATATTTAGTAATTTCACTATCTAATGCTGCTTGTGCTTTAGTTAACAAAGCATTCATTTTTTCCTTGTCTTTAGTAGAAAAAGCTGTCGTTGTATTCACTAAAGCTACGTAATAATTGGGCAACCAATTTTCCTTTTCTGCAGAAGCTATGCGTTCAAAAATAGCCGATGCCTCTGCATTTTTTCCTTCGCCCCAAAGAGCAAAAGCTTTCCCCATTCCTTGTTCAAACTGACCTTGTGAAAACAGTTGAGAAGTTACAAATAAAACGATGGTAATGATAATTTTTGTCATGATATAAAAGTTTAAAATTGTTTAAAAGGTTAAAAGGTTTAATTCTGATTAACTCTTTTGATGAAACAAATTTCAGTCGAAATAAGTAGTTTTAAAAAAGAGTTTGACTGAACTGTTGATTTTTGAGGATGAATTGTTTTTCTGAGAAACTGAGATTCTGAGTGGCTTAGTTGCTGAGAAAATTGATGGTAAAAAAACTCATTCACTCAGCATCTCAGTAACTCAGCACCTATAAATTCTCCAACTGATTCGTTTTCTTATTATCACTAATCGTCCAAAAGAAACCAACAAAGAAGAATCGATCAGCGGGTTGACCAATCGCCCTGCGTTGAAATTGACCATTCAAATCCGGTGAATTAGCATATTGATAACCAAACACATTGTCTGTTCCAATGATGTTAGAAACTGAGAAATAAAGAATTTTCTGTTGCGAAATCAAATAAGCCCAATTGAAACTCAAATTTTGATAGGCTTTTGTTTTTCCATTCATGAATTCCATTTCATTCGGATTATTATAAGGACGTCCGGAATTTACCGTATAGGAGAAGCCAATTTGAGATTTCCAGTCCTCAATCCAATGTTTGGTGACAACCGATATGGTGTGATCAGCCACAAAACTTGGTGTAACTTGGTTGGGAAAATTCAAATAATCCCGTTCTGTATCGATATACGAATAAGAAACCCAATAATCGGTGTTTTTAAAGGTTTTATTATCTCTCCAGAAAATATCGATTCCTTTCGCATAACCGGAACCTTCATTGGTGAAAACGGAATTAAATTGAGCCATTTCAGTATCAAATTTAACCAAATCTTTATATTTTTTATAATAGGCTTCCGCTCTAAATAAACGTCCGTTTTTATTATGTTGAAAATTTAAGATATAATGACTTGCTTTTTCTGACTGAAAATCATCTGAATACTTTATATAATCTGCTCTTGGCGTTTGCACAAAATCACCATAAGCAAAAGAAAATTGTCCGTTTTTTGAGACTTTGTAGGCAAATGAAGCTCTTGGCGAAATTCGAAATCCATCCAACAAACTAGTTTGTGAAGCCCTTGCCCCTACTTTCATGGCTAGCTTTTTACTGAAGAAAATATCCGATTCAGCATAAGCCGCAGCTATCGAATTTTGATAACCAACATTAAACGTTTCTCCTTCAAATTCTGTAAAATTTTCATCAAAATCGGTTATAAAATAATCCGCTCCAGCGGTAATTTTTATTCGTTCAGTAATTTTTTTTCCTAATTTCATTTTTAAATGAAGAGCATTTTCGTCATTTTTCACTTGATCTGAATTAATTCCAATTTTGTTTAAACCCAAACCGTAACTCACTCCGGTATGCAGATTCCAATTTTCGCCAAAGGTTCCTTTATATGAAGCATTACCGTAGAAATTATCGTTTCGTAAATCAAAGCGTACTTTTTCCGGCTGATTGATATCTTCCTGATTAACATCAAATTGAGACACATCAAATGCTCCGTACACTTTCAGTAAACCATTATTAAACTGATAGCGATACACCATTTCACCTGCTAACGATTGATAAGGTTTGTTCCAATCAACCGCTTGCGGAACCAATTTTTGATACGGTTCTAAATTGATGTAAGCGGCATTAAAAGTGAGTGAATTTTTGTTCCATTTTTGTGTATTTCCGATACCTAAACCAACCGTCATTAAAGAAATATCAGTTTGTTCTTGTGCCGGTTCGTCTATTGTGTTTAACGTTAACACACTGGAAAGGGCTTCACCGAATTCGGCACTGTAACCTCCTGTTGAGAAAGAAATTCCATTAAACAAAAACGGTGAAAAACGTCCGCGAGTAGGTAGATTCTGAGCTGTTGCACCATAGGGTTGAGCTACTCGGAGTCCGTCCACAAACGTTTGGGTTTCATCGGCTTCACCACCGCGAACGAATAATCGACCACTTTCGCCTACAGTTTGCGTTCCCGGCAAGGTGTTTAACGCTCCGATGATATCTCCGGCAGCTCCGGCAGTGGTTACAATATCTAAAGGCTTTAGCACAGAAACGCGGGCTTTATCTCCGGCTTCAAACGTTCCCGCAGTTACAATAACAGCATCCAAAGTATTAACACTTTCTCTAAGTTTGATGGTTTGATTTTTGAAATTCACGACATCGATTTCTTTTTTAAATGTTTCAAACGAAAGAAAGCTAACCACTATTATTTTAGTTCCGGTTTCTGAAGTTGAAAAGGTGAAATTTCCATTTTCATCGGATGAAGCTCCATCATACGTTCCTTCCAAATAAATGTTTGCACCGGGAATGGCTATACCTTTTTCGTCGGTAATTCTTCCTGAAATTTCGGTTTGGGCATAACTTTGTATTGCTACGATAAAAAGTAAAAAAGTAATAATCGTTTTCATTTCGTTTGATTTTGATGAGACAAAGTTGCTTCAAACTAGATTATATTAAAATTGAATGTTACTGAATTGTGAAAAATGAGGGATGAATTGTAAACGTATTGACTTTTTTGTAACTTTACCTCAATAAGTTTTTTATGAAAAAAATAATTTCAATACTACTTCTTTTTTGTCTCTCATTCGTTTATAGTCAAGAAAACAAAGTTGATTCATACAACATTGGGCTTTTAGACTCAACAAAAAATATGGTAATGAATACTAATGACAATCATAAAACTATATTAAAACAACAAATCGAAGAATTTCAAAAACAATTGAAAACATTTGATGATTTACAAAATAAAATTCCAAAAATAACTTTTAGTAAGCAACATTTTTTTTATACAAGAAATGATTTTATGGGAGTATATAACATTTATAATTCTGTTAATGGCGAAGTGCGATTATACCAAAGTTATTTTAATTATAATGATTTTACTCCCACATGTGCACTGCCCGGACCAATGAGTAACGGCAATACAGAAAATTTAGTTGGAGCTTTGCTTTATTCGATACTTTCAGATGCTGACATAAAATTCAAACTTGGAAAAAGACACACAATCACTTTTTTTTAATGAACCCAAAAATCCAAATCACCAAAACCGAATTACTTTCAGATAATTGGTATTTACTTAACAAAGTTACTTTCGAATTTACTCCCGAAAACGGCGAACCCGAAATTCAACGCAGAGAAGTGTATGATCGCGGAAATGGTGCTGCAATTTTATTATTCAACAAAGAAAAACAAACCGTTATTTTAACTCGTCAATTTCGTTTGCCGACTTTTTTAAACGGAAATGAAAGCGGAATGATGATTGAAGTTTGTGCCGGATTGTTAGATGAAAAAAATCCTGAAGACTGTATCAAACGCGAAACCGAAGAAGAAACCGGTTACCGCATTCAAGACGTAAAAAAAGTATTTGAAGCCTATATGTCACCCGGAGCTGTCACAGAAATTTTATACTTTTTTACTGCTGAATACCAACCGGAAATGAAAGTAAGTGAAGGTGGTGGATTGGCTTCTGAACACGAATATATAGAAGTTTTAGAACTCGATTTCAACCAAGCTTTGAAAATGGTTTATAACGGAGAAATCAAAGATGCAAAGACAATACTGTTGTTATTGCATGCAAAAAATCATCAACTTTTATGATTCAAAATCTTATCAACAAAAAACAAATCTTCCCAGATAAATAGTAAATAATCGTTACTTTTGCCTTCCGTAAAAATGCAACGAAGATGATTTACAAATTACGAGTAATACTCGACAACGAAGACGATGTTTTTAGAGATTTAGCCATTGAAAACACGGATACTTTAGAAGATTTACACAATGCCATTGTGAATGCTTTTGGCTTTGATGGAAGTGAAATGGCTTCCTTTTACACCTGCGATGACAACTGGAATCAAGAAGATGAAATTCCACTTTTTGACACCGGCGATGTGCCGGGCGAAATGCGGATTATGAGTGATTTAACTCTGGCAGACATGTTGTATGAAAAGCAAACCAAAATCATTTATGTGTATGATTTTCTAAACATGTGGACGTTTTTGGTGGAATTAGCCGCCATTGAAGAAAGACAAATTGGAGCCACTTATCCGGAACTATTATACTCTCACGGTTTAATGCCGCTTGGAGCCAACGACCCAACTTTTGAAGCCGACGAAGATTCATTATTTTCCGAATTTGAAGACGAATTAGACGAAGATGATTTAGACATGTTTGAAGGAGGAGACGATTCGTTTGAGGATTTTGGATTTGAAGAAAACTGGAATTAAGTAGCTGAGTAGCTTAAAATTAAAGACCGAAAATAAACCTTAGAACCTTAGTGCCTCAGCACTTTAGAACCTTATGATAAATTTATTCAACGCCCACATTGAATCTCTTTCCATTCACCGAGTTGGTAACAAAAGCCGTAACGAAGCTATTTTTTTATCGGAACAACCGTATCAAACCAATGACGAAATTACACCGTTATTGAAAGAGTTTTTCCTAAAATCGTTTCGTGAGAAAGAAGAAAACTACTATCAATTTGCTCATGAAGTAGATTTAGAATACAATGATATGTTCAAATTGACTTCTGAAGTGTTTGAAAATCCATCAAATATTCATGATGTTTCAAAGAAAATTACGAAACATTTGTTTGAGCAATCCAATCATCCACACATTAAAAATGGGGAAGTTTATGTGGTTCATTTTACGAATTTAACGATTGATAACAATCAAGTAGATGCCTTGGGCATTTTTAAAAGTGAATTACAGGCTGACTTTTTACAGTTTGAAGAAAAAGGAACGAATTTAGAAATGTTGCTTCAACACGGCATCAATTTGAATAAATTAGATAAGGGTTGTTTAATTTTTAACTACAAAAAAGAAGAAGGGTATAAAATTCTAACCGTGGACAGCAATCGTTACGATGCTCGGTATTGGTTGGAACATTTTTTGAGTGTAGATGCGTTTCAAGATGAAAATTTCATCACCAAAAAATACTTGAAATTTTGTCAGGATTTTGCCAAAGATGTTGTCCTTCCGGCTGAAGATAAAAAACAAGAAGTGATGTTTATGAATCGTTCAGTCAATTATTTTGCAAAGAATGATGAGTTTGAAGAAACCAATTTCTTGAACGAAGTCATGGACAATCCCGAATTGATTCCCGAATTTAAAAGTTATAAAGTGGATAAAGGCGAAAAATACAGCATCGAAGATGTAACCAATTTCCCGATTGCCAATGCAGCTGTTTCTGATGCCCGTAAGAAAATTAAAAACGTGATAAATTTGGACACTAACATTCAAATTAAATTAGATTTCATCAACCCCGAAAGTGCCGAAAAATTTGTAGAAAAAGGTTGGGATGAAGAAAAACAAATGTATTACTACTTAGTTTATTTTAACAAAGAGCAGAAATCCTAAATCACAAATCCTCAAATAGTTATCTTTTTTGAGGATTTTTTTATTTGTAATCTTTTACTGCTTAATGTGTTAATTTACAGTATTTTATCGATTTTTTTTGGTATTTTATCTATAATTACGTAGGTTTAGCTTGCTACAATTAAAATACCACATTTATGAAAACCTACACAAACATTAAGTCCGTTTCGGGCACTTCCGTTATTTGCTCCATTTTGGGGCACAAATTTCATTCAACCAGAAAAATTACCAATCATTTTAGCGAATACCAATGTCGTTGTTGCGGAAAACAAATGACAGAAGACACCAGAGGTCGTTTAATTTCATTAACACCTGAATTACGGGATATTAATGAAACATTGAATATGATTTTTAAAAGGAGACAAATTCAATTGTAACCAATTCAAAACAAGGTTTTTCAAGAAGTATCCGTAACAAATTGTTATCTTAGTCGTCCTATCTGTAACGACTAAACAAATTATCTTGGAAACTATTCTTACCATCGACAATCTAAACAAGCGATTTGGAGCGGTTCATGCCGTTAAAAACGTATCGCTTGAAATAAAAAAAGGAAATGTTTACGGAATTCTCGGTCCAAACGGTAGCGGTAAATCGACTACTTTAGGAATTGTGCTGAATGTCGTGAACAAAACTTCCGGAGAATACCGTTGGTTTGGCGGCACGATGGAAACGCATGAAGCTCTCAAAAAAGTGGGAGCCATTATCGAACGCCCTAATTTTTATCCCTACATGACTGCCCAAGAAAATTTGGAATTGGTTTGTAAAATCAAAGGAGCATCCTATAACAAGGTAGCAGAAAAACTAGAAGTCGTTGGCCTTCTAGACCGAAAAGACAGCAAATTCAGGACTTTTTCGTTGGGAATGAAACAGCGTTTAGCAATAGCTTCTGCCCTACTGAACGATCCCGAAATCTTAATTTTAGACGAACCAACAAATGGTTTAGACCCACAAGGAATAAGACAAATTCGCGATATCATTAAAACCATTGCTTCGCAAGGAACTACTATTTTATTGGCTTCGCACCTTTTGGACGAAGTGGAAAAAGTGTGTAGTCATGTCTTAGTTTTACGCAAAGGCGAAATTCTCTATTCCGGAAAAGTAGACGGAATGATTTCCAATGAAGGATTTTTTGAACTTCAATCCGATAATTTAAATGAATTAAAATATGTTTTAGAAAATCATCCCGCCATTGAAAAAATGGATTTGGAAGAAGGGAAATTGGTAGTTTATTTAAAATCCGCTTTGGAAGCCAAAGACATAAATAAATATTTAGTGGAAAAAGGAATTTATCTCAACCATTTAGTGAAGCGTAAACACAGTTTAGAAGAACAGTTTTTACAATTGACGAACAAAAACTAATACAATTACCTATTTTTATACCAATCACCATCATGACAAGACTTCTCCAAATAGAGTTTCAAAAAATATGGAAAAACAAAGCCAGTAGAGTTTTAACGATTGCATATTTTGTAATTCTATCTTTCATAGCACTAATTGCTTCCATTAAGTTTAACATTGGAAATTTTGAACTTAGAATAGCAGACCAAGGCATTTTCAACTTCCCTTACATTTGGCATTTTAACACTTACATCGCTGCTATTTTAAAGTTTTTCCTAGCTATTGTAATTGTATCGATGATGGCAAATGAATATACTTACGGCACCTTGAAACAAAATTTAATTGATGGGTTTAGTAAAAAAGAATTCATTCAATCTAAGTTTCTGACCGTTTTGCTTTTTGCTTCGGCTTCAACTGTATTTGTTTTTGTTATGTCACTATTATTAGGTTTGAGTTTTTCATCCTATAATGAAGTTGATATTATTTTTTCAGATTTAGAATATATACTTGCCTACTTTTTAAAACTGACGGCTTTTTTTTCATTCTGTCTTTTCCTCGGAATATTGGTTAAACGTTCTGCTTTTGCCTTAGGATTCCTCTTTGTTTGGAATATAATAGAAGGAATTATTATTGGTATTTTAAAATGGAATGTTTTTAAAAATTCTAATTATTATGAAAACATAACACAATTCCTTCCTTTAGAATCAATGTCTAATTTAATAAAAGAGCCTTTTACTCGGCTGAATGTTATTAAAAACATAGAAGAAACCATAGGTGGAGAAGCTAATATGAAAGATTATGGTGTTCATTGGTATGCTATTTTAATTGTGATTTTTTGGATTGTTTTTTTCATCTTAATGTCATATAAAATTCTACAGAAAAGAGATTTGTAGTATCTTTGCAAACGCTATGAAGTTTGCCAAAAACATTGCCATTTTACTAATTGCGATTGCTTTTACACAAGGCAGTTATTCACAATATATTCAGGTGGATGACAACCGAACAGTGGAAGATTTAGTAGAAAATGTTCTAATTAATTCCTCATGTGCCAATGTGTCTAACATTTCTGTTTCCGGTTGGGCTTTTTCGAGTGGAAACAGTTATGGTTATTTTAATGCTTCAGGTACTTCTTTTCCATTCGCAGATGGTGTAATAATATCGACAGGTCGAGCGGCCTCTGCTGTGGGACCAAATGGAAATCTTCTCAGTGAAGGGCCAACCAATTGGCCCGGTGATAATGATTTGCAAAATGCAATTAATGAAAATAACACCATCAACGCAACAGTTATCGAATTTGACTTTCTTCCGTTTGCTAATAAAGTTAGTTTCGAATATATTTTTTCATCCGAACAATACTTATCCAATCCCAACCCAAATCAATGTAATTTCTCTGACGGTTTTGCTTTTTTATTGAAAGAAGCCAGCTCATCAAATTATTCAAATCTTGCCGTTGTCCCAGGATCAAGCATTCCGGTAAAAATAACTACTGTTCGCGGTCCGGGAACCATTTGTCCACCGGCAAATGAACAATATTTTGATGCTTTTAATGGTTTTGAACATCCCACTAATTACAATGGTCAAACCAAAATATTAAAAGCCGAAAGCACTGTAACACCTGGTGTTTTGTATCATATTAAATTAGTTATTGCAGATCAAGGAAATAATTTATATGATTCCGCTATATTTTTGGGTGGGGGTAGTTTTACAGTTGAAACAGATTTAGGCGTAGACCGACTCATTTCTACCGGAAATCCGCTTTGCCCGAATGAAACTTTACTATTAGACGCTACCAATGCAACAGCTATTGGTTATAAATGGTTTAGAAATACAATTGAATTAATTGGTGAAACGGGTCCAACCTTGATGGCTGATGAGTTTGGATTATATGAAGTAGAAGTCATTTTCAATCCGACTTGTTCTTCCTTTGGCGAAATCGAAATTGAATACAGTACAAACCCAATTCCAAACAACACAACAATTACACAATGCGATTCGGATGGTGATGGTTTGGCAATGTTCAATTTAAACGATGCAAATGAGGATGTGATTGGTTCAAATACGAATGTAGGTTCTCCTTTTTATTACCTCACCCAAACAGATGCTGAAAATGCTCAAAATCCAATTGCTAATTTTTCTTCTTTTCAAAATACAAGTGTTAATCAAGTTATTTATGCTCGACTGCAAAATAATTTTGGCTGTTTTGGTGTTTCGGAAGTAACACTTTCTACGTCAACAAGCACAATAACAATTCCTCCTTTTACAGTTTGCGATGGTGATGATGAACAAAATGGAATTACGGCTATCGATATAAATACTGAAATTTCGCCTACCATTTTATCAAATTTTACGCCCGGATTATTTATAAATTATTATTTAACCGAGGGAGATGCTCAGATTCAAATGAATCAAATCACTTCTCCGTATACCAATTTGACTGCTTTTCAGGAAATTATTTTTGCTAGAATTACTGATGGTGTAAGCTGTTTTGGAATTATCCCTATTACTATAAATATCAACACTTTTGTACCGACAAATTTTGAGGACGAGACACTTTTTTTATGTGAAAATGATTTCATAAATATTGGTGTTGATGCTATTTTTGAAAGTTATCTTTGGAATAATGGAGAAACAACTCCTGAAATTTTAATTAATCAAGTAGGAACGTACACTGTAGAGGTTACAAATACAGATGGTTGTATTGCTGTCAAAACTTTTACAGTCAATGCTTCCGGTCCCGCTATAATTACATCGGTAGAAATTAATGATTTTGCGGGAAGCAATAATACTGTTAAAGTCAATTTTACCGGTTTAGGTAATTATGTCTTCTCTTTAGATGGTAGTTATTTCCAAGACAGTCCGGTTTTTACTAATGTTAGTGCTGGTGAATACATTATAACCATCCGTGATTTGAATGGATGTGATAACTCTTTTGAATCAATAGTTGTGTTAGATTATCCTAAATTTTTTACACCAAACGGTGATGGTGTTAATGATTATTGGAAGATTGAAAACTTAAATCAACCTACAGCAAGAATTTTTATTTTCAATCGTTACGGGAAATTCTTAAAACAAATTAGTCCCGATGGCATCGGTTGGGATGGAAACTTTTTAGGTACTCAGCTTCCGGCTTCAGATTATTGGTTTTCTCTTTATTTGGAGAACGGAAGAATCGTCAAAGGTCATTTTTCTCTAAAAAGATAATTCATTACCTTTGTTATCCTTTGAAAAAGAACATGAAAAAAATTGCATTATTTTTTTTCCTCTTTACACTGAATTGTTTTGCACAGTTTAGTAAAACACATTATATACCGCCAATTACCGGAACTATTCAACAACCGATTCAAAACCAATACATTTATATTTCATCTCCCAGTTTAACTCCCGTAAATTTCACCATAAATCCAATTGGAGGAACTACAATCAGCGGAACAGTATCAAGGGATTTCCCTTATGTGTACAACATAGGTTTTGGTGAGAACACCCCCTTATTTGTTTCTCCGACAAACTTAAATAGCGTTTTTAATAACAAAGGCTTTATTATTGAAGCTGAAGATCAGATTTATGCAGCAGTTCGCTTTACTGCTTCAACGGCAAATAATCAAGCAACCGGAATAGTGTCTAAAGGACTGGCCGGATTAGGAACACAATTTAGAATTGGTGCTTTTACAAATACAGGTTTATCTAATACGGGTTATACAAATAATCATTTGACCTTTATAGCTATACTGGCAACTGAAAATAATACGACCATTTCGTTTAGTGACATCAAACCGGGCGTTCAATTGATCAATAATGCGGGAGCAGGTAATAATCCGGGAAATATTCTGTTAAACAGTGGTGAAAGTTTTATCATGGGCGTTACCGGTCCAAATTTTAATAACCGAGACGGTTTAATTGGGGCGTTAGTGAGTGCAGACAAACCAATTGTGGTTAATTGTGGTTCATTTGCCGGAACAAATGGTAATGTGGATAATAATTTAGATTTAGGGATTGATCAAATTGTCTCTGTAGAAAGAACCGGAACAGAATATATATTTGTGCGTGGCTTTGGTGACAACCTAACAGAGAAAGCATTAATCGTAGCTCACGAAGACAATACCGAAGTCTCCATTAATGGTGCTTTAGCTCAAATAATTAACGCAGGAGAATATTTAACTTTTGACGGTAGTTTTTACAGTGCAGACGGAAATATGTATGTGCAAACTTCTAAAAATGTGTTTGCATACCAAGGAGTTGGCGGAGCAATTCAGGCCAATCAAGAGATGTACTTTGTACCTCCACTCAGTTGCCAAACTCCTAAAATTATTGATAACATTCCGTTAGTTAATTTAATTGGAAATATTTCGTATACAACCAATAGCGGTATTAATATAGTAACTGAGACGGGGGCGGCACTAAATTTTATTGTTGACGGAGTAGATTATACCCTAACAACGCTCCCGGGAGGTATTAATGTACAAGGACCTTTTTCAATACCGGGAAATACGGCCTACGAAACGTACCAAATTGTTGGACTAACCGGAAATGTATCCGTTTTTTCTACAAAGCAATTATACCTATCTTATTTTGGCTCTAATAATGCGGCTACTTACGGTGGCTATTATTCCGGTTTTACATTTAAACCTGAAATTTCTTTTGATCGTCTTGATGTAAATTCGTCCAACTGTATCCCTAACGTCAACTTATCAATTAATACACTTTCTCCATTTGACACCTATCAATGGTATTTTAATGGCAATCCAATTGTAGGAGCAACTAATCCGGAATACACTCCTACCCAACCCGGTTTTTACTATCTTTCTGCTACGGTGACGGAATGTAACATCACGTTGATTTCCGATGAAATCCCTGTTAGCGATTGTCCTGTAGATACCGACAACGATGGAGTAAATGATAACGTAGATCAAGATTTTGATAATGATGGGATTAGCAATTGCACAGAATCAAATGGTAATCAAGCAATTAATCTCACTAATTCTGCTTTAGGGACAATTAATGTTGCAAATTATTCCAATTCTTTTACCGGCACAATTAGCACGAGTGGTCCCGGAACTCCGGTTTCTCAACCTTTTCTTGGTTCAGCAAACGGAGATTTTGTAACACAACCTGCCAATGGAAAAGACAATGCTGTTTTGTATCGTTTAGATTTTGCTCAACCCATTAGCCTGACGATGGAGTATGTATTGACAGCTAATAACGCTGATTTATTATCTTCAACAGGAGAATTTATTATTGAAACAGATGTAAACAAAACGATAACACTCTTAAATCCGGATGGCCAACTATTAGTGGATACGAATTATGATGGGATTTTTGAAAATGGTGTTTTTGAGTATTCTTCTTTCCAAATTCGATTCCGCCTAAATAGTGCTACCCCACTTGCTGCAGGAACAGGTACTTTTAAATTCATGATCTATTTAACCGATTTCATTTCGTTATCTCATAAAAATATTTCTGAAAACTTTTCGAAATCAACATTCAAAATTGTTGCCAATTGTGTGCCTAAAGATACTGATGGAGATGGAATATCTGATGCTTTGGATATAGATAGTGATAACGATGGTATTCCGGATAATCTTGAAGCACAAGGACAGAATTTTATTTCGTATACCCCGGAAGACCTAAATAATGATGGAATCAGTGATGTTTACGGAAGTGGATTAATTCCTATTGACTCAGATGGTGACGGAGTTCCGGATTATTTGGACTTAGATAGTGACAATGATGGCATTTATGATCTGAATGAATCCGGTTCAAATGCGTCGGATGTTGATTTTAACGGAGTTATTGACGGAAATAATTTTGGAGTAAATGGATTGTCTGATAATCTGGAAACATTTGTTAATAGTGGAATTATAAATTATAGTGTTGTTGATACAAACGCAGATGGAATAGCAAATTATATTTCATTGGACAGTGATAGTGACTTATGCACAGATGTTATAGAAGCAGGTTTTACCGATGCAAACAGTGATGGCATTTTGGGTAACTCATCTGTTTCGGTTGACACGAATGGAGTTGTTATTGGTTCAGGAGGATATACCCTACCCAATCAAAATTATACGATAGCTGCACCCATTGAAATTACTGCTCAACCAACTAATCAAACTACATGTAATTTTGAAAATACATTTTTTTCATTTTCAGGAACTATTTCAGACAGCTATCAATGGCAACTTAGTGTTGACAATGGTACAAATTGGAACAACATCATAGATAACAGCATTTATTCCGGTGCAACATCAGCTATTTTACAGATTAATGGTGCGGTGAATAGTATGAATAATTACCGCTATAGAGTTGTTTTGAACCGCAATGGAAATAGTTGCGGTTTAATTTCAGATAACGCTGTTTTAACTGTTAATCCTACGCCTGTATTATCTTCGCCGATTTCAATTATTCAATGTGATAATGACGACATGAACAATGGTATTTCAGCGGTTAACTTACTCCAAAAAAATAATGTTATTTCAGCCAATTTTACCAATGAAACTTTTACCTATTTTACCTCACAAATTGGAGCAGAGAATAACGACTCATCATTTAAAATTTTAAATCCCATTGATTACAATACGGGAAATACTTCTGTTTGGGTCAGGGTTGAAAATGCATTGGGTTGCTATGAAATCGGTCAAATTGATATTTTTGTTTCGGCAACACAAATTCCGTCTAATTTTCTTCGCACTTTTGCCAAATGTGATGATTTTATCGATGCCGCAAACAATGACACAGATGGAATTACAACTTTTGATTTCAGTAGTGTCACAACTGATTTAATCGCTATTTTACCGACATCAACTCCATTTACCATTTCGTATTTTGAAACAGAAGCTGATGCACTTGCTGAAACAGATGAAAATGGAAATTCTTTAGAAATTACAAACATTAGTAATTTTAGAAATACTAGTTCCCCAAACTTTCAACAAATTTGGGTTCGAGTTGAAAGCACATTAGACAATGCTTGCTTTGGTTTGGGGCCTTATATTGAATTAACCGTTGAACCACTACCCAATTTATCTCCAATCGAAACTAAGGTTGAGTGTGATGATGATCAAGATGGACAATTTCCGTTTGATACTTCTACTATTTTAACGGAGCTGCTAGGCAGTCAAAATCCAACTAATTTTATTATCACCTATTTTGATCAAGATAACAACCCACTACCTAGCCCTTTACCCAATCCTTTTTTATCTCCTTCACAAACAATAAAAATTGTAGTTACCAATGCAGTAACGAATGATCCGAACGGACCTTGTTCGGAAGAGACTACGGCAACATTTGTGGTAGATACTTTACCCTTTATCGCTAACCAAATAATGGATCAAATTAGCTGTGATGTTGATGGCGAAGAGGATGGTTTTTTTAACTTTGACATATCTTCCTTCAATAGTAGCTTGCTAGGGACTCAAGCCGGAATGTCGGTTACTTACTTTGATGAAAATGGTATTGAAATTAATCCGTTACCTACTTCATTCCAAACAAAAACCCAAACAATTACAGCGGTAATCACTAACTTAACCAATACAAATTGTAGTGCGGTTACTTCCATTAACTTTGTGGTAAATCCTTTACCTCAACTCGAAGATGGTTTTAAAGAAATTATTTGTTTTGGTGTAGATGCTATTACATTTGATGCAGGGCTGAAAGAAGGAAACATTTCTGACTTTACTTATGAATGGTTTAGAAATGATGTCCTTATCCCTAATGAAACCAATTACAACCTAACTGTTGATGAAGATGGTGTATACAAAGTAATTGTTACCAACTCTTTTGGGTGCCAACAAGAACGAACAATTGAAATTGTTTACTCTCAACCGGCCACTTTTGAGGATATTATTGTGGTAGACTTAGTTGAAAACAATACCGTTACAGTACTCGTAAGCGGTTCTGGAGATTATGTTTACAGTTTAGATTCTAGCGATGGGTTATATCAAGAATCTAATTATTTTGAAAATGTAATTGCAGGTATATATAACGTTTATGTAAAAGACTTAAATGGTTGTGGTGTTGTTGAACGCGAAATTGCGGTTTTAGGAGTGCCTAAGTTTTTTACACCAAACGGTGATGGTTATAATGACACTTGGAAGATTAGAGGAGCCAATGAAAAATACAATTTCAATTCAACAATTTATATTTTTAATCGATTCGGAAAACTAATTAAACAAATCGGAACTACCGGACAAGGTTGGGACGGGACATACAATGGGAAGCCATTACCCTCAGATGATTATTGGTATTCCATTGAATTCGAAGATGGAAGAACAGCAAAAGGACATTTTTCTTTAAAAAGATAATCATGAAAAAACTATATTTCTTATTTTTCTTTTGTATGAATTTGACAACATCATATTCACAAAAAATAAATGTTAAATACGGAGTTGTGGATGTTTACGAAAATTTCAAATCAACAAAAGTAAGTCCAAGAAATATTAGTGTTTGGCTTCCACAAAATTATACTCCCAAAAAAAAATATGCTGTTTTATATATGCATGACGGACAAATGCTTTTTGATTCGACTCAGACATGGAATAAACAAGAATGGGGTGTTGATGAATGTGTGACAAAATTGATTCGAGAAGGAAAAATAAAAAACACAATTGTTGTTGGTATATGGAACTCCGGTGAAAACAGACACCCTGAATATTTTCCTCAAAAACCTTATGAAAATCTAAATAAAAAAGACAAAGCAACAGTAAATGAAGCTTTACTTCAATCAGGAAGAATAAATACTGTTTTTGAACCATTTTCTGATCAGTATTTAAAATTTATTGTTGAAGAAGTAAAACCGTTCATTGATACTACTTATGCCACGCTACAAGATCAAACCAATACATTCATAGCGGGATCAAGCATGGGTGGACTTATTTCGTTGTACGCTATATGTGAGTACCCAACTATTTTTGGTGGAGCAGCTTGTCTCTCTACACATTGGCCGGGAATTTTTCATACCGAAAACAACCCTATACCTGAAGCATTTTACACCTATCTAAAAGAAAAACTTCCAAAAGCTGAATCGCACAAAATATATTTCGATTATGGTACTGCCACTTTAGATGCAATTTACGAACCGCTACAAAAAAAGGTAGACGAAATAATGTTTACCAAAGGATTTTCTAAAGAAAACTGGACAACACTTAAATTTGAAGGTGAAGAACACTCTGAAAATGCTTGGAAAAAAAGGCTACACATTCCTTTAGAATTTTTATTAAAGAAATAAAGGCCTGGATTAATTTAGTGTTTAATCAATATTATCTTTTAAAAAAAAGTTATTAAAAAGTAGTGTTAAAAAAATATATCATTAATCGTAAATTCAATACTGTTTATTGTTAATTTAGTTAACGAAAATTCAACAAACTATTCGCAGTATGAAAACTTTATTCAACAGGAATTCATTTCTATTCTACTCATTAATTATTTTTCTTTTTTCATGTGAAATTAGTACCGCTCAATTGGCTGTTCCGTTTAAAGTGAGGTATCAATCTTATGTTAAAGGAGATATGATTGTTATTTCCAATACTATTGTTAATCGTGTTGAAAACAGGACTCTTTCTTCCGAGCCGTATAATGACCTTTCTGATATTGCAAAGTTGAATGATCAATTTGAAATGAACTACATTGATATCGATAACGAGCCCTCAACGTTTAGTTCTAGTTCTGCTACACTAAACCTAGTTAACTCATCGTCAAAAAAAATTAAATATGCAGGATTATATTGGTCAGCCACCTATAAATATGATTCTGGAAGCAGAGACAAAAAATGGAATTACATAGCTACTGACGCAAACCGAACAAGTGTAAACGAAATAAAACTAAAATTACCAGGGCAAAATGATTATTTAGAAATTACCGGAGAAGTTATTTTTGATGGTTTAAATAAAAAAGGTTTCCGAGAAAGTGCTCCCTATGCTGTATATGCAGATGTAACCAATGACATACAATCACTTCAAAATCCAAATGGTGAATATACTGTTGCCAATATTCGTGCTACTCAGGGAATTATAAGCGGAGGTGTGGCAGGTGGTTGGACATTATTTATTGTATATGAAGATGAAACAGAAACAGGAAAATTCATTACTTCATTTGATGGTTTTGTGGGAATAACTGCAAGACCGGTTGAAATTTTATACTCAGGATTTAATACCTTACCCGAAGGAAAAGTGAATGCTAAATTAGCCGGATCCGTCTTAGAGGGAGACCGAAATTTAGTTGGTGATCAATTAGAAATTAAATCAGGAAATAGTAAAAACTATTCTTTAATAAGCCATCCGCTAAAACCTGTTGACAACTTTTTTAATAGTACCATCGTAATTAACGAGTCCTATTTTGAAAATAGAAAGCCAAATAGTTTAAATACATTAGGCTATGATACTTTTCAAATTCCAATTGACAATGAAAACAATACGGTTATCCAAAATAATTCTACTAATGTATCACTAAAATTAAAATCTTCCGGAGATCGATACAGTATGTTTTTTAGTGCTTTTAATGTAGAGGTGAAAGACCCGTTAAAAGAAATAGAATCAACTCTTGTAGTAGCAAAGGAAAAAATCGAAACTCCAAAACCGGTTGGCAATAATCCTGAAGCAGTGGTTATGGGTAATCAAAAAAATGATTATACAGAAGAGAAAGAAGTCAATAATTCAATTCCTAAAAAAGAGACTGTCTTGGAACAAGCTATCGGTACGATTCAATCACAAAACGAAATAAATAAAACAACAGATATAGCAAATAATAATCCAGTTATTGAGCAAAAAACACCAATCACTCCAAAACGAACTTTTTTTAGCATTCGTGATATGATTAAAGAAAGTGAAAATTTAAATGCAGCAATTCCAGAAACAGATACAAACAAAAGAATCACTGTATTGCCTGGGCCTGATGTATTAATACCTAATCAACCCAAAGGTTATTATTTGGTTGCTAACGTTTTTGCCAAACCAAACAACGCTGAACGATTTGAAACTCTTCTTAAAAACAAAGGATTGGATGCTCAAATTTTATATAACCCTACTACAAATTTCAAAAGTGTATACATTGGAAAATTCAGTAATTGGTCTGATGCAATCAAATTTTACTATTCCAATGCAGAGGGAAAATATTTCGGAGAATTATGGATTATGTTAGTAAATACTTCAACCGGAACAATCTTATAAAACGATAAGTTATTAAAACAAAAAATCCCTTTTAAAAAGGGATTTTTTTATGTTTTGAAATAGCTTATTTTGTTCTATTAGCATACTTGCTTTTGAATTTATCAATACGTCCTGCCGTATCGATAAGCTTAGATTTACCTGTATAAAAAGGATGTGATGTTCTGGAAATTTCCATTTTAAACACCGGATATTCAACTCCTTCGTGTGTAATTGTTTCTTTTGTTTCAACAGTAGATTTAGTAATAAAAACATCTTCATTAGACATGTCTTTGAAAGCAACTAATCTGTAATTTTCTGGGTGAATTCCTTTTTTCATTTTGTATAAATCTTTTTCTTATTAATGGCTGTACTTCATTTTGCGGCTTTTCAGCGAGAAAAGGTATAAATGTTATACAACTTTTTATTTATTTTATTTTAAGTGTGCAAATGTAATTAATTTTATTCAATTAACAATTATGTTCTAAAAAAATATTCAAAGTTCGTTTTTTACTGAAAAATGTAACATTTAATTGAATTTAATTACTAATTTTAGATAACCAAAAATATACATTATGGAAAACCAAAACCATTCTATTAAAAGTTTAATTCTACTTTACGGAACAATTTTAGCCGTTGTTTCAATCCTTATTTCAGTAGTAAAATACACAATGGGTAATCATTTAGAAAGAAATGTTTGGGAAAGCATTCTTGGAATTGCCTTAATGATAGCCCTAACGGTCTATCCAATCATGTTGTTTAAAAAAGGAAACAATGGTCTATTAAATCTTAGCCAGTCTATTAAAATTGGCTTAGGCATTGCTGCTGTGGCCGGAATTATTTCTATTGTTTATTTCTTTGTTTTTGCCAACTACATTGAACCGGAGTTTGCCAAACAAGTAATGGATGCTCAAATGAGTGAAGCAGTAAAACAAAACCCAAATATCTCGTCTGCCGATTTAGAAAAAGGAAGAGAAATGGGACAAAAGTTTGTTATGCCTATGTTATACGGAGGTATCATTGTTGTTAATTTATTTTTAGGATTTATCATTTCGCTTATTGCAGGATTGGCAATGAAAAAAGAATAATTTTTGGATACTTCTTCGTATTTTTGACGTTTCTTAGAAAAGTTATATGAATATATCAGTAGTAATACCACTACTCAACGAAGAAGATTCGCTCTTAGAACTGCATTCTTGGATTGTTCAGGTAATGAACAAACATAATTATAGTTACGAAATCATTTTTATTGATGATGGAAGTACAGATAGTTCATGGAATGTAATTGAGTCACTATCAAATCAAAATCAGAACGTAAAAGCTATCCGATTTCTGAAAAACTTTGGTAAATCGCAAGCTCTTCATGCCGGATTTGCAAAAGCTCAGGGAGATGTAGTCATCACAATGGATGCCGATTTGCAAGACAATCCGGAAGAAATACCTGAACTTTACGACTTAATTTTAAATCAAAATTTCGATTTGGTTTCCGGTTGGAAGAAAAAAAGATATGATTCCATCGTTTCCAAAAACTTACCATCCAAATTATTCAATTGGGCAGCCCGAAAAACATCCGGTGTTCAATTGAATGATTTTAATTGTGGATTAAAAGCTTACAAAAATCTAGTCATCAAAAATATTGAAGTTTCAGGTGAAATGCATCGTTACATTCCGGTTTTAGCCAAAAATGCCGGTTTTTCTAAAATTGGAGAAAAAGTGGTCAAACACCAAGCCAGAAAGTACGGAGAAACTAAATTTGGAATGGAACGTTTTATCAATGGTTTTCTAGATTTAATTACCATTTGGTTTTTATCCCGATTTGGAAAACGACCGATGCATCTTTTTGGAGCATGGGGCGTTTTAATGTTTATCATCGGATTTTCAACGGCGGGTTACATCGGAATTTCAAAATTATACCGATTATATAATGACTTACCTTATGATTTAGTCACTAATAGTCCGTATTTTTATATCTCATTAACCACCATGATTATTGGATCACAATTATTCTTAGCCGGTTTTTTGGGAGAAATTATTTTGCGAAACAAAGAATCAAACGAAAATTATAAAATTTCAAACAAATTAAATATGAATTAAAATACGCAAAGCCATTAAAATTATTAAACGCCAAAATCATGAAATTAGAAATTATTCAACAACAAATTATCGAGTTAAGAGGTCAAAAAATAATGCTCGATTTTCATTTAGCCGATTTATATGAAATAGAAACCAGAACTTTAAAATAAGCTGTTAAACGAAATAGAGATAGGTTTCCAAATGACTTCATGTTTGAACTAGATGAAAGTGAAATTGAATATTTGGTGTCACAATTTGTGATACCATCAAAAAGTAAACTAGGCGGAGCCAAACCTTTTGCTTTTAGAGAACAAGGTGTTGCCATGCTTTCCAGTGTTTTAAATTCTGATAAAGCTATAGCCATCAACATTGCCATCATGCGAACATTTGTTTCATTAAGGCAATTTGCTCTAAATTATAAAGAACTAACTAAAAAAATAACCGAAATAGAAAAACAGTTTCCTGATATTTATAAAATTTTAAATTTTTTAATGGATAAAGAAAAAACGGTTACAATCAAAGAAAGAAATAAAATAGGATTCAAAAAATAAACACCATGTATATTCCTGATAATATTCTCAAAAAGGTAAATGAGTGGTTAACTCCAACCTTTGATAACACTACACAAGAGGAAATTAAAAAAATGATGACTTCTTCTCCTAAAGAACTAGAAGAGAGCTTTTACAAAAACCTTGAATTCGGAACCGGAGGAATGCGTGGTATCATGGGGGTTGGCACCAATCGAATTAATAAATATACTCTTGGAAAAAACACACAAGGCCTTTCTAACTACCTTAAAAAAGCTTTTCCAAATGAAGAACTTAAAGTAGTCATCGCCTATGATTGTCGTCATAATAGCGATACATTGGCCAAAGTGGTTGCCAATGTTTTCTCTGCCAACGGAATCAAAGTTTTTCTTTTTGAAGAATTACGCCCAACTCCGGAGTTGTCTTTTGCTTTAAAACATTTGAATTGTCACGCAGGGATTGTTCTAACGGCTTCGCACAACCCACCGGAATACAATGGATACAAAGTATATTGGCAAGATGGCGGACAATTAGTACCACCACAAGACGAAGAAATCATTGAAGTTATTGAGAATTTGGCGTATGATGAAATTAAATTCGAGGCCAACGAAAGTTTAATCGAATACATCGGAGCAACAGTAGATGAAGCTTTCTTTAAGTCAACCGTTGAGAATGCAAGTTTTAATACAGCAACATCTTCAAAAGAAAATTTAAAAATTGTTTATACTTCTTTACATGGCACATCCATCAAAGCAATTCCTGCTGTATTAGCAAAAGCAGGTTATACGGATGTAAATATTGTAAAAGAACAAGAGGTTCCGGATGGAGATTTTCCAACCGTAAAATCACCAAATCCAGAAGAACCGGAAGCCTTGACTATGGCTTTGGCTTTAGCAGATAAAAACAATGCAGACATTGTCATTGGTACTGACCCGGATTCGGACAGACTAGGAGTCGCCGTTCGTAATTTGGAAGGTAAAATGACTTTATTAAACGGCAATCAAACTATGGTTATTATGACTGCCTTTTTGTTGGAACAATGGAAACGTCAAAGTCGATTAAAAGGTAATGAGTTCATAGGTTCTACGATTGTTTCTACGCCAATGATGCTAGAATTAGCAACTGCCTATGGTGTAGAATGTAAAGTAGGCTTAACGGGCTTTAAATGGATTGCTAAGTTTATTAAAGATTTTCCGAATCAAAAATTTATTGGCGGTGGCGAAGAAAGTTTCGGTTACATGGTAGGTGATGCTGTTCGCGATAAAGATGCGGTGGCCGCTACCCTACTCGTTTGCGAAATTGCCGCACAAGCCAAAGCCGCCGGAAGTAGTTTATATCAAGAATTATTGAATTTATATGTCGACCACGGATTCTATAAAGAATACCTTATTTCATTAACTAAAAAAGGTATAGAAGGAGCCAACGAAATCAAACAAATGATGATTGATTTACGCGAAAATCCATTGAAAGAAATTAATGGTCAGCGAGTAGTTTATATTGAAGATTATGAAAATTCAATCGCCAAAAATCTAATTTCAGGTGAAACTGAAGTACTTTCTATTCCGAAATCAAACGTATTGATTTACTATTTGGAAGATGGAACTAAAATTTGTGCAAGACCCAGCGGAACAGAACCAAAAATAAAATTTTATTTTAGTGTAAATGAACCTTTGAATTCAATAGAGAATTTCAAAAAAACAGAAGCTCATTTAGATCAAAAAATAAAAAATATCGTGGCAGAAATGCAGTTAAACTAATGGATGAAAATTTAAAAAAAATAATTCCGTTTCTAAAACCATATAAAACCAATGTGGTGTGGAATATTATTTTCAATATTCTTTATGCACTTTTTAGCACACTTTCATTCATCTCCTTAATTCCGATGTTAGATGTACTTTTTAAAGATGCAGAAAAAGTTATTGTAAAACCAAAATTCACTTCAATTTGGGAAATTACTAGTTTTGGAAAAGATTATCTATATTACTACATAACCAAGTTAACGGAGGAAAATGGTGCTCAATATGCGTTATTGTTAGTAGTTTGCATCGTTATTATTACCTTTTTATTGAAAAACTTGTTCAATTACTTGGCCTTAAATCATTTGTTATTGGTTAAAAATGGCGTCTTAAGAGATTTAAGGAATAAAATGTTTGACAAAATTATCGACTTACCGGTTTCCTACTATTCTGAAAAACGAAAAGGAGATGTAATGGCGAGAATGCTAAACGATGTAAATGAGGTAAAAAATTCGTTCTTTTCCATTTTAGAATTGGTTGTCAAAGAACCTATGACTATTCTGTTTACTATTGGTGCGATGGTTGCCATTAGCTTTAAACTAACGCTTTTTGTGTTTATATTCATTCCTGTTTCCGGATTCATTATTTCAAAAATAGGTAAAAGTCTTAAATCAAAATCTAAAAAAGCTCAAGATGAAAATGGTTATCTCATTTCAATTGTGGAAGAAACATTAGGTGGTTTAAAAGTAGTGAAAAGCTACAATGCAGAACAAACATTTACGGCAAAGTTTAATGATTCAATTCAACGATTATACAGAATTACGAATAGTATTGGTAAAAAAAATAATTTATCCTCTCCACTAAGTGAATTTATGGGTATTTTAGTAATTGCAATTTTACTTTGGTACGGTGGAAATATGGTTCTGGTTGATAAATTAGCCAATGGAAGCCCATTATTAGAAGGCTCTAAGTTTCTTGCCTACATGGGGTTAGCCTATAACATTCTCACTCCGGCCAAAGCTATATCAAAAGCTTCCTATCAAGTCAAAACAGGTTTAGCTGCCGCCGAACGTGTATTTGATGTTTTAGAGGTAGAAAATACAATTACTGACAAACCTGATGCAGTGCAAAAAAATTCTTTTGAAGAAAGTATAACCATCGAAAAAATCAATTTTAAATACGAAGATGAAATTGTCCTAAAAAATTTCTCTTTACAAATTCCTAAAGGGAAAACGGTTGCATTGGTAGGACAATCCGGTAGCGGAAAAAGTACGATTGCCAACTTACTCACACGCTTTTATGATGTGAATGATGGCTTCATAAAAATTGACACAACAGATATCAAGGATTTATCCATGCACTCGTTACGCAATTTAATGGGATTGGTCACGCAGGATTCAATTTTGTTTAACGATACTATCAAGAATAATATTCTTTTAGGAAAACAGGATGCAACTGATGAAGAAATTATTGAAGCCTTAAAAATTGCCAATGCGTATGAATTTGTAAAAGATTTACCAAACGGAATTCATACCAATATTGGTGATTCAGGAGGTAAATTATCTGGTGGTCAAAAACAACGTCTTTCGATTGCTCGAGCTGTTTTAAAAAATCCTCCTATTATGATTTTGGATGAAGCTACTTCAGCTTTGGATACGGAAAGCGAAAAAATGGTACAAATTGCTTTAGAAAACATGATGCAGAACAGAACTTCTATCGTTATTGCTCACCGCCTGTCTACTGTCCAAAAAGCAGATGTGATTGTAGTTATGCAAAGAGGTGAAATAGTTGAACAAGGAACACATGAAGAATTATTAACTAAAAACGGAATGTATTCTAAATTGGTAATGATGCAATCACTTGAATAAATTTAATAATCAATGTAATGACACGAATAACTTTTACAATAATTTTCATGTTGATTGTTGGAATTTTTCTTTATATGATGGCACATTTTGAAAAATTGGACTTGATTGGAAAATTTAGCTTTATACTCATTTTAGTTGGTTATACTGTCGGACAATATTCAACAAAATTTCCAAAAGAAAAAAATAATCGAATAATCCAACAATCTAAAATCTAAAAATCTAAAAATCCAAAATGTTCGTCCACAATCCAACAATCAATCTTCCCGAAGACACAAACACCATCGTTTGGAAATACTTGGATTTATCTAAATTTTTGGATTTGTTACTTTCTAAAAAATTATTCATGTCTCGGTCAGATAAATTTGAAGACCAATATGAAGGAACGTTTAGTGAACCTACTTATGAAGAAATTCGAAAAATAGCCGAAAACAACCCTAAATTTTTAAGTTATTATAAATCACATCGTGAAAAAATAGTTATTAGCAGTTGGCATATTAATGAATACGAATCGTTTGCCATGTGGCAAATTTTTACCAAAAACAACGAAGGTCTAGCTATTCAATCAACCGTGAAGCGTTTGCAGGAAGCTTTAAAGCCGGAACGAAAAACTGAACAATTTATTGGAGAAGTAAATTACATTGATTACAAGAAAGAATATATTCCGTTTGAAGATACCTTTTTCCCGTTTTTGTTTAAACGAAAAAGTTTTCAGTATGAAAGAGAAGTTCGTATCATTTCTGATGTGACACAAAACAAAATAACCATCAATGATGGTTTAAAAATTGACGTTGATATTAACCAACTGATTGAACGCATTTATATTCATCCCAAATCGGAAAACTGGTATAAAAACTTGGTTATTCAGTTGATGGAACAACTCGGATTTAATTTTACAATAGAAAAATCAGATTTAGAAAGTGATATTCTGATTTAATTAAATGGTTTGTATTCATTTAATTTCCATTCGGCATCCATTAAATCTACAAAGTAATAGAAAACGGCATCGTCCTTATCAAAATCACCGTTTTTGTTTGAATCTTGAATCGTTCTAAAATACAACCGGTTACTTACTTCTATTAAATTCCAATCGATTAACTCTTGAAAATCGGGAGATATTTTTTTAAAATTTTCTCCGGAAATATTACTGATGTAGAGTGACTTAATATCATTAGCATCTAATTTTCCGTCACGGTTGGTATCCATATCTGAAATCGAATAAACCAAAATCTCCTTTTTTGATTTTTGAGTAAATGTATTTAAATAAGTAGCTGTTTGAATGAGTAATGATTTATCTGTTAATGGTCTGGAATGGACTGAATCAATATGTTGGATATAAATATTTTTTAGAAAACCGGTAATTTCATAGCGATTATAATTGGAAACCGCATAACTCACTCTACCCGTACTTGAAGAACCATAACTAGAATTTGCTTTAGAATCATATACTCTTACCTCTCCAAAAGGATGAAGTAAATAAGACGTTCCTTCCATGTGAACCGGGAGATCGGCTACTTTTATTTGGGTTGTATCAATTTTATTTACAACCTTTAGTGTAGGCTCTTCATATATCACTTTGGGTTTTTCTTCTTCACGTTCTTTACAACTGAATAAAACCAAAACCACTGCTAAACAATAATTAGAAAGAAATCGCATAGTCAAAAAGTTATCTTTCAAAGATATAAAATAAATCTGATTATAATCTAGCGGTTATCTTCAAATTAAATACCCTTGTAGTCATATAATTAGGCACACCGTATTGAGTTTTGGTGTAAACATCACGCACCCAAGTGTTTGTTATTGCATTCTGGTTATTGAACAAATTGAATATTTCTAAACCTAATGATAAATCTTTAAAACGTTTTAACCAATGGCCATCAGGTCTGACTTTGTTTTTTTCTGTTAAAACATACTGAAATCCTACATCTGCTCTACGGTAATCACGCAATCGAAGTTGATAATCGTATGGGTCAGCATAGGAAGGCGAACCACCGGGCAACCCTGTATTGTAAACCAAATTCAAATACATTTTTAAACTTGGAATGTTCGGTACATAATCCTGAAACAAAACTCCAAATTTCAAACGTTGATCGGTTGGTCTGGCGATAAAACCTTTGTCTTGATAGTTTTCTTCGGTTTTTAAATAGCCAAAACTAAACCATGATTCTGTGCCAGGAACAAACTCACCGTTTAAACGCATATCTAAACCATACACATAAGCTTCTGCTTCATTATCTGCAATGTAGCGAATACGAACATTATCTAAGGTATACGTGTTAACATCAGTCAAGTTCTTATAATACAATTCACTAACCAATTTGAATGGTCTCTCCCACATTGTAAAACTATAATCATTACCCAACACAAAATGTATAGATTGCTGGGCTTTCACATCAGGTCTTACTTGACCGTCAAATCCACGAAGTTCTCTGTAAAATGGCGGTTGATGATATAAACCTCCCGAAACTCTGAAAACCATATCTTTTTTCCATTTTGGTTTAATAGCAAACTGTGCTCTCGGACTAAAAACCATTTGACTCTTTCCGTCTAAATCATCACCGGATACCTGCCATTGATGCATCCTTACACCGGCATTATACCAAACTTCACTGGAACCTAAATTTGATTTTCTACTCCATTGAGCATAACCTGAAAAACGATCAATCGTTGTGAAATTAGTGGCACGGACACTTTGAAAAGGAACTAAAGGACCAACATAAGGATTATAAGGTTGGTCATTTACCGGAAAATCGCGTGGCGGATTAATGGAAAATCCGGCAGAATCAATTACTTCCCACTCCACTAACCGATCGCGAATATCTTCTTTGGTATATTTTATTCCCCATTCAAAAGCATTTTCATTGAGTTTGTGAAAACCCTTCACTTCTGTATTGATAATTAATGCGTCTAAATCGTTTCGCCCATGATTCAATTGTGTTCCGATACCCCTGTTAAAACGCACATCGCCAAAGGTTTCCGAGCCAATATTGCTATCCACTTCTCCCAAAAAATAAGCAGCAAAAATATCAAAATACTCTTGCTCTTGCGTGTGATAAGCTGATCCGATGAACTTTAAAGTATTGTTATCATTAATGTTATAGGAAGTTTTAAATGCTCCAAACAAGGTTTGATATTGGTCTTTTTCCTGTCCTTCATAAAAAATTTGTAAAGCAATAGGTTCATCAATGGTTCCAAAATTAGTTTGACGCGTCAAAGGCTCAAAACTGTATTTATTTTGAGAAACGTTACCTAAAAACCCAAATTGCCATTTCGTATTGGGTGTAAATGTTAAATAGGTTTGAACGTCCGTAAAAGTTGGTCGAAAGTTAGATTCTGTTTCCTGACTATTCACCAACAAACTATTATCTCGGTAACGAACACCTGTGATATTAGCCCATTTCTGGTTTTTACTCACGCCTTCTACGGTTAAACTTCCTCCCAAGAAACTCGCTTCTAAAGCAGCAGCGTAGCGGGTTGGCGTGCGGTACGTAATATCTAAAACAGACGATAATTTATCGCCGTATTTGGCTTGAAAACCTCCGGCAGAAAAGTCGACATTTTGTACCATCTCTGTATTCGTAAAACTTAATCCTTCTTGCTGACCGGAACGAATTAAAAACGGACGATAAATTTCAATTTCATTGACATAAACAAGATTTTCATCATAATTTCCTCCACGAACGGAATATTGTGTACTTAATTCATTGTTTGAATTGACACCCGGCAACGATTTTAATATGTTTTCAACCCCTGCATTCGCTCCCGGTATAGTTCTGATAACAGCTGGTTCAATAGCTGTAATCCCTTCTACCCTTTTTCTGTTTCCGGCTGTGACAATAACTTCGCCTAACAAATCTTCGGCATCACTCATTTGAAAATTATACTCAAAATCTTCATTTGGTTTTAATTCTAATCGAAGTGTAGCTTTTTTCAAAGATACGTGTGTAAAAACCAATGTAATTTTTTGATTGGCAGGAATCGATAAGACATAAAAACCATTCACATTGGTAGTTGTTCCTTTATCTTGATAATTGATATTTACACCTTCGACCGGATTATTATTTTTATCTAAAATGATACCTTTGATTCTGGCTGTTTGAGCGATAGATGAAAAAGCGATGCAGAAAAACACCAAAACGGTACTGATATATTTTGTTTTCAAAAAGATGAATTTAAGGTTTTTGACTTCTAAAAAAATGTGATTCAAATATAGTAGAATTTCCGACATTATCTATAACTACAATTTTTAATTCGTTTCTTCCTTCTAAAACGATGTTATCTGAAAAATCGTGTTCAAGGATATTACTTTTGTAATCATAGTCAAACAAAATCCATTTTCCGTTTAAATAACCATTGTACGATTTGATTCCGGATAAATCATCGGTTATTGTAAATTGAAGTGAATTTTGTTTACTCAACCACTTCCCTTCCTGAAAGTTAACTGATTTTATTTGTGGTGCTACCGAATCTTTCACTAATTGAAACTGCCCTAAATTTCTAGTCCAAGTGCTAAAAACATGCTCTTTAATTTTAGTAGAGTTATAGGTTGTTTTGTCTCCTTTTATTGTACCAATAAAGTACTTTTCTCTTTCTTCTAACGGAATTGAATTATTTTCAAAAATGATATTCAGATTAGAATGAACAGGGGTATTATCATCGTGTAAGTTCAATACATTATCTTTCACATCAAAATGCAAATAAAAATCTTCATAAAATGTATTTTCGGGAATGAAAACAGAAATATTGTCTTTTGTAAAATTGTAATCATTAGAAGATTTTACGAAATAGTTTGTCTTTTGTTCTTTTTTAGAAATTTTTACTGGCAAATTTGAATATTGAATCGGAATCGTTATCGTTGTTTTATTGCCATGATAATCGGAAACTTCCAATTTGTAATTATGCGAAAGATTATTTCCTACTTTAATAATTCCATTGTTTTGATTGGAAGATACTAGACTCAACGGATATTTTTTTGTAAAAAATAATTTTTGAACTCTTTGATTCATTTTTTTATAACGTTGGTAATCAATATAGGCATTGATGTAGCGAGTTTCATCATAACTGAATGTATCAAATGTAATTGCAAAAGACGGACTGCCGTCTAACGTAGCTTCAATCTTAAAAATCCCATTCTTCCCGTAACTATTATCTGATTGATCATAAGTATTAACTCCAAAGCCTATTTCTCCTCTTGCCAACACTTTAGAAGCTAAATAACTACCGTCTTTTTGCTGCGTAATTGGAATTTGAATTGGTATTTGCGACTGATTTACCATTCCTTCTTCACCAAGCGGATAAACAACAATTTCATTAATTACCGGAATTCGGGTATCTTTCACTTTTGCGTTTAATCCAAAAAAGAAGGGATTAATAATTTTTTCTGTTTTTGTATCCCGGTATTCAAAATGTAAATGAGGTCCTCCGGAACCTCCTGTATTTCCGGATAAAGCAATGATTTCTCCTTGTGATACTACTAACTCATCCGGTTGGGGAAAAACATCAATTTCAAAATTTTCCAAAAAATAATGCTGTTTCTTTACATAAGCATCTATTTTAGGTGATGTCTTCAACAAATGGCCATAAACCGATGTATAACCATTTGGATGCGTAACATATACCGCTTTTCCATAACCAAAAGTAGAAATTTTGATTCGTGAAACATACCCATCCGCAACAGCAATTACGTTCAACCCTTCTTTTTGTTGCGTTCTAAAATCGATTCCGGAATGAAAGTGGTTAGAACGCAACTCACCAAACGTACCCGATAATGAAAGTGGAATTTCCAAAGGAGGTATAAAATCATTTTTGGGATACTTATCCTGAGAAAAGATAAAATTTGAGGCGAAAAGCAGTGTGTAAAATAAATATTTCATGGCTTATAATTTTTGCTAATTTAAAAAAAGTAGTACAAAATTCAAACCAAATTAAAAAAAATCAACTTATTCTTAATTTTAGTTCATTCTGTCTAAATAACACTAATGAAAACAAAATTTATTTTTTTTATTTGCGTTAATCATTTAGGAATACTAACTTTGTAACTCGTGTAATGAATACATGCTACCATGAGTGAAATGATAGAAATTGTTGATTCTCTAGAAAGTAAGTTGTCAAAACTAATCAGCAAGATAGATGGTTTTGAGTTAACAATACAGGATCTAAGACAAGAATTAAAAAATTCTACTCATACTATACAAGAACAAGCTTCAGAAATTGAAGGTTTAAAAAAACAGTATGAGACACTTAAAATAGCCAATTCATTATTAGGCAGTGACGAAAACAAAAGAGATACGAAGCTTAAAATAAATTCATTAATCCGAGAAATTGATTACTGTATTGCACAGTTATCTGATTAATACAGCATGAACGAAAAGCTTAAAATTAAATTATCAATTGCTGACAGAGTTTATCCTTTAACGGTAGACCCTATGCAGGAAGAAGGACTCAGAAGTGCTTCCAAAAAAATTGATGTTATGATTAAGCAATTTGAAGAGAATTATGCTGTGCGAGACAAACAAGATGTATTAGCAATGTGTGCTTTGCAGTTTGCCTCTCAGTTAGAGCAAAAACAAATCGAAAAAACGGAAGACAATCAGGAATCAATAGAAAGATTGAAAAAAATGAATGATTTATTAGCCAATTACCTCGCAAAATAAATACGTTCTTATAAATTAATTAAGATACTGCCTACATTAGTTTCTATTTGATAAACTCAACACTAACAATTTAGAATGAGCAAATCGTCATTACTAAAGCATGCCCATCTTGTAGTGGGATCCTTGAACAGTGAGTTAGCTCAAAACTTGTCATAACGAGTTTATGCAATCACCTAATGTAGGCTTTTTTTATATACAAACCTTAAAAAAAATGGACAGTACATTACTACTTATTATCGCCAGTATTGTTGGAGTTGTTGTGGGTTTTGCAGTTGCAAAAGTCATCGAAAAAAGCAATGTTTCCAACCTGATTAAAAATGCAAAAAAGGAAGCTGCTTCTATCTTAAAAGATGCCAAAGTAGAAGCTGAAAATATTAAAAAAGATAAACTTCTACAAGCCAAAGAAAAATTCTTAGAGTTAAAATCAGAACACGAAAAAGAGATTTTAGCGAAAGACAAAAAAATAGCTGAAGTTGAAAAAAGAGTTCGAGACAAAGAATCGCAAGTATCAAGTGAATTAGCCAAAGCCAAGAAATCTGCCGATGATTTTGATGCAAAAATTGCTGACTACAATAACCGAATTGAAATTCTTGACAAAAAACAAGTAGAAGTTGAAAAGTTACACAAAAGTCAAGTTGAGCAACTCGAAGTTATTTCCGGTTTATCTGCCGAAGAAGCAAAAGAACAATTGGTTGAAAGCTTAAAAGCTGAGGCAAAAACCAAAGCGATGGCTCACATTCAAGATACGCTTGAAGAAGCCAAGCTAACCGCTCAACAAGAGGCTAAAAAAGTTATTATCAACACCATTCAACGTGTTGGAACTGAAGAAGCAGTAGAAAATTGTGTATCTGTTTTCAATATTGAATCAGATGACGTGAAAGGACGTATTATTGGTCGTGAAGGAAGAAATATCCGTGCCTTAGAAGCTGCAACAGGTGTCGAAATTATTGTTGATGATACTCCTGAAGCAATTATTCTCTCTTGTTTTGATCCGGTTAGAAGAGAAATTGCCCGATTGGCTTTACATAAATTAGTAACCGACGGACGTATTCACCCGGCCAGAATCGAAGAAGTAGTGGCTAAAACCACCAAACAAATTGAAGATGAAATCATTGAAGTGGGTAAACGAACAGTGATTGATTTAGGTATTCACGGTTTACATCCGGAATTGATAAAAGTGGTGGGTAGAATGAAATACCGCTCTTCCTATGGTCAAAATTTACTACAACACTCCAGAGAAGTGGCCAAACTTTGCGGAATCATGGCAGCAGAACTAGGTTTGAATGTAAAATTAGCTAAACGAGCCGGACTTTTACACGATATTGGTAAAGTGCCTGATACTGAAAGTGAATTACCTCACGCTATACTGGGGATGCAATGGGCCGAAAAATATGGTGAAAAAGAAGAAGTATGCAACGCAATTGGTGCTCACCACGACGAAATTGAAATGAAATATTTAATTTCTCCAATCATCCAAGTGTGTGATGCTATTTCAGGTGCTAGACCGGGAGCAAGACGTCAGGTTTTGGATTCCTACATTCAACGTTTAAAAGATTTGGAAGCAATTGCTTTTGGATTTAATGGTGTGAAAAGTGCGTATGCTATTCAAGCCGGACGTGAATTGCGTGTGATTGTAGAAAGTGAAAAAGTATCCGACGAACAAGCTTCTAAACTTTCTTTTGAGGTTTCGCAAAAAATTCAAACAGAAATGACTTATCCGGGTCAAGTAAAAATAACAGTAATTCGTGAAACCAGAGCGGTGAATATCGCGAAGTAATTACTGTTAACTGTTGTCGGTTGTCTGTTTTATGTTTATAAAAAAATAAACAAATATTATAAAATGACTTGCAGTAATGTAGGTCATTTTTTTATAGACAAAGTTTGACAACAGACAACTAAAAACGGTAATCACTTTCTTGGATGAAACTGATTTACTATTTGCGTCAGATGCTTTCTGTCTAAATGCACGTACACTTCGGTGGTAGTAATCGATTCATGCCCTAACATCAATTGAATGGAACGCAAATCGGCACCGTTCTCTAAAAGATGTGTGGCAAAGGAATGACGAAAGGTGTGCGGACTTATGGCTTTTTTAAGATTAATTTTTACGGCTAAATCTTTTATAATTGTAAAAATCATTGCTCGGGTAAGTTGCTTTCCTCTTCGGTTAAGAAAAAGCGTATCTTCATGTCCTTTTTGAATAGTGAGAAGTGAACGAATATGATTCTTGTATAACTCAATAAACTTTTGCGTTGTAATGCCAATCGGAACAAAACGCTGTTTATTACCTTTTCCTGTGATTTTGATAAAGCCTTCTTCAAAAAATAAGTCCGAAATTTTGAGTGTAATTAATTCAGAAACACGCAATCCGCATCCATATAGAGTCTCTAACATGGCTCTATTGCGTTCTCCTTCGTCTTTCGATAAATCGATTGCAGCAATTAAGTTATCAATTTCTTCAACAGAAAGTGTATCGGGTAGTTTTCTGCCAATTTTAGGTGTTTCAATTAATTCCATAGGGTTGTCTGTTCGATAATCTTCGAAAATTAAATACGAAAAAAAACTTTTTAACCCGGAAATAATTCGAGCTTGAGAACGCGGATTAACTTCTTTGGAAACCGAATAAATAAACTGTTGAATTTCATCCTCAGAGATGTTAATCGGATTTTTAGATATATTATTTTCTTCTAAAAATTGCGTTAACCGAAATAAATCAAAAGAATAATTATCGATGGTGTTTTGCGATAAACCCCGCTCAATTTTTAAATACGACTGAAAACTTTTGATATACGTTTGCCAATTCATGTTTCAAATTTCGACAATTTGTGGGAATAAAAAAACCACGCACAAGGCGTGGTTTGAAAATTCGACACGAATTTTATTAGAATTTATATCCTAAACCTATCTGAAAAGCAGAAGTCCCTAAATCAAAACCATCTGAATCACTTATGTTTGCTAATCCTAAATTATAACGAGCATCAAAGAACAACCCCATTGGTAGTTCATACCCGGCACCAAATCCAAGACCATAATCTAATGACTTAGTAGCCTCATCTACAAAATCTTCAGCACCAATTTTAAATCCTAATACAGGACCAGCTTGTAAATTAAGACCATCCATAACGTAATACTTTGCCATGATTGGAATTCTAATTAAATCTAATTCTGCATCATCTGCACCTTCCATAGAGTATAATAACTCTGGCTGTACATGAAATTTTTCGGTGATACTAATATCAACTAAACCTCCTACATAGAAACCAGTTCTTCCGTCAAGGTCAGCGTCTCCAGTGAAATTAGAAAAATTTGCTCCGGCTTTCACACCAAACTTAGTGTCCTGTGCATTAGCAGTTCCAAAGGCAGCAACTGCTAAAATTGATAAAATAATTTTTTTCATGTTTTACTTGTTTTAAAGTTATGCTACAAAATTATAAACTCTTTTTTGTAGGTATTTATTGGTCAATTTTCAGTTATCAACAATTTTATCAACATAAGTTTATTGTTTTGAATAATTTATTAAACAATAAAACAGCTGAATTTTTGTTTTAAAATGATATCCTAAATAATAAAACCATGAAAAAGCTAATTTTAATTTTCACATTTTTGATAGTTGGATTGGTGCAATCAAATGCACAGATGCTCAAGTTTGGTATTAAAGCCGGTGCTAATTTTGCCAGTTTAGATGGAGATGGAGTACAAGGCTTGGATACGTATACCAGTTTTCATTTTGGAGCGTTAGTAGAATTAAAAGTATTCGAAAACTTTTCACTGCAACCGGAATTATTGTATTCTTCGCAAGGTGCAAAAGTGAGCGAAGAAAATGTGAAAGATATTAATTTCAATTACATTACAGTTCCTACGCTGGCTAAATTCTATCTGATTTCAGACAAACTTAGTATAGAAGCGGGTCCACAATTCTCGTTTTTAATCAATGAAAGTGTTCCGGATCAATTTGAATCAGAATCATTCGATTTTGCAGCAGTTGGTGGTTTAGGATTAAATATTACAGACCATTTTTTTGCCCAAGCCCGTTATGTGCTAAGTTTAACTGAAGCATCTAAAGAAGCCGAAGTAAAAAATAGAGTAATTCAAGTTGCTCTAGGCTACCGATTTTAATTTATCTGTTCTACAATTTTAACGATAAAAGCCTTGTGTTTTATTCATGAATAAAACACAAGGCTTTTATCGATTTATTATTTACTTCAACACTAAGATTGTTGTTCATCTCAATACAGTACCTCTGCTCTATTACTTATTTGTGTTTTTACTAGCTTTATAAAATATAAAAAATCAACCAAAATTCAAGAAAAAGTTCTTTAACCATCTATTAATTACAAAAAACCAATTGAAAAATGTTAATTTTAATCTAATCTTTGTTTTGCGAAGAATAAAACATTCATTTTTTTGATATTTTTACTAAAAATCATACAAGATGAAAATAATTATCATCAACGGGCCTAATCTGAATTTATTAGGAAAAAGAGAACCAGATGTGTATGGCAGTCAATCTTTTGACGATTTTTTCAGCTCATTACAAAAGAAATACAACTCTATTGAACTTTCCTATTTTCAGAGTAACATTGAAGGAGAATTAATTTCTAAAATTCAAGAAACAGGTTTTACCTATGATGGGATAATATTAAATGCCGCTGCTTACACGCACACCTCTGTTGGTATAGGCGACGCAATAAAAGCCATTCAAACCCCGGTGATTGAAGTACATATTTCCAACACTTTTGCCCGAGAGGAATTTAGACATCTTTCCTACATTTCGCCTAATGCAGCCGGAATAATTAGTGGATTTGGATTAAAAAGTTATGAATTGGCATTGCAGTCCTTTTTAATTCCGTAAACCTTGTACAACCAATCATTACAAAAAAACGTCTATACCAATAAAACCATATGAAAAAAACATTCCTTTTGCTGAGCTTAATGTGCTCATTTTCATTGTTTTCACAGATTAGAGGCACAGTTACGGATGAAGCAGGAAAACCGCTTCCTTTTGTCAATATTTACATCGAAAACACATATATCGGAACAACTTCTAACGAAAAAGGACATTATGAATTAAATATACAAAATAGAGAGCATGTTTCTGTTATTTATCAATACTTGGGTTATAAAACCCAAAAACATATCTTACAGATTAATCAGTTTCCTTATAATTTTGATATACAATTAAAGGAAGAAAATTATAATCTGAATGAAGTTGTGCTAAGTTCTAGTGAAAACCCTGCCAATGGAATCATTAGAAATGCAATTGCCAATCGTAAACAAAACAGTATGAAAACGGCTCGTTTTACTGCTGATTTTTATTCAAGAGGAATTTTCAGATTAAAAAATGCTCCAAAAAAAATACTTGGACAAGAAATTGGCGATTTTGATGGAGCATTAGATTCTACCGGCACCGGAATTTTGTATTTATCTGAAACAGTTTCAAAAATTATCTTTGAAAAACCGGATAATCTGAACGAAAAAATCATTGCCTCTAAAATAAGTGGCAGAGATAATGGATTTAGTTACAATACAGCCCGAGCAACGATTTATGATTTTTATGATAATACCATTCCTTTTAGTATTAGTATGATTTCACCCATTGCTGAAAATGCTTTTGGTTATTATAAATATAGCTTAGACGGAACTTTTTATGATGAAAAAAATAACCTTATCAACAAAATCAAGGTAATCCCCAGAAGAGATACCGAACCCGTTTTTGAAGGCTACATTTACATTATTGAAGACAGTTGGGCAATTTACGGTATCGATTTAGACATCAAAGGATACCGTATGAAAGAAGAGTTTCTGGATGTGATGAAACTCAAACAAAATTTCAGCTACAATGAAAACAATCAACTTTGGGCAAAAAATTCACAAAGTTTAGAATTTGAAGCCGGAGCCTTCGGTATACAATTTACAGGAAAATTTACTCATGTTTACAGTAATTATGATTTTAAACAAGATTTTGATAAAAAGACATTCTCTAAAGAAGTCTTGAGTTTTGAAGAAAATGCCAACAAAAAAGACTCAACCTATTGGAACGTAATGCGACCTGTTCCATTAACCGAAGAAGAAAATTCAGATTATATTCGAAAAGACAGTATTCAATTGGTGAGAAAATCAAAACCGTATTTGGATTCCATCGACAAAAAAAATAATCAATTCAAAATACAAAAAATCCTAACAGGATATAGTTACCAAAATTCCGAAAAAAATTGGCGGTTGAATTATAGTGGATTGATTAAAATGCCTAGCTTCAATACCGTACAAGGTTGGAATATAGGAACCGACTTATCTTTTGTTAAACAATATGAAGAAGAAAGAAGATATACTTCGTTTGGCACACGTTTTAATTACGGTTTTGCAGAAGAAAAACTGAGAGCAACCGGCTATTTTTCTGCAAAACTTAATGCTAAAACCAATAGCTTTTTAAATATTTCAGGCGGAAGTCAGGCCGTTCAATTTAATCAAAACCAACCCATTAGTCCATTTTTGAATTCAATGGCTACACTGTTTTTCAAAGAAAACTATATGAAACTTTTTGAGAAAAACTACGTCCGTGCCGGCTACAGTCAGGAAGTTATTAATGGCCTATACGCCAGTGCTTCGCTAGAATATGCCGAGCGTAAGCCACTTTTTAATAACACGGATTATGTCTTGATAAAAAATAAAAAGGAATACTTATCCAATAATCCTCTCGACCCAACTGATTTTGTCAATGCAGGAATTGAAAAACACAACTTAATGAAATTCAATTTGAATGCTCGCATTAATTTTGGCCAAGAATACATCTCTCGTCCGGATGGAAAAATAACGATTTCTAATAATGACTATCCGACACTTTTTGTAGGATATGAAAAAGGTTTTGCCGGGAATGATTCTAAGTACAATTATGATTTTGTTGCCGGAAGAATTTTTTATGAAAAATCTATTGGAAATAAAGGAACTTTAGCCATTAATTTAAAGGGTGGCAAGTTTTTTAACGCTGGGAATATTTCTTTTGTTGATTATAAACATTTCAATGGTAATTTAATCAATGTAAGTGCCGAAAATCGCTATTTAAATAATTTTAATCTACTTCCCTATTATTCCCATAGTACTAACGACAGCTATATGGAAACCCATATTGAGCACAATTTTGATGGTTTTATCATGAATAAAATTCCATTGTTGAACAGACTGAAATCTACTTTGATTATAGGGTATCATCAATTGGCTATTCCTGAGGTAAAACCCTATCAAGAGTTTAGTGTTGGATTAGACAAATTAGGTTTTGGAAAATTTAAGTTACTCCGGTTAGATTATGTCCGTTCCTACAACGGAAGTCAGTATATTGGCGACGGATTTATGTTCGGTCTACAACTATTAAGCTTTTTTGATTAAAAAAAAGAGCAAAGTAAAAACTTTGCTCTTTCAATATATTTTAATGAAGCTATTAAACCCGAACAATATGTGCTCCAATTGCTCGTAAACGCTCGTCAATTCTTTCGTAACCACGATCAATTTGTTCAATATTTTGAATAGTACTTGTTCCCTTGGCAGACAATGCTGCAATCAATAACGAAATTCCAGCACGAATATCAGGTGAAGACATCGTTGTAGCTTTCAATTGCGACTGAAAATTATGCCCGATAACAATAGCTCGGTGTGGATCACAAAGGATGATTTTTGCTCCCATATCAATTAATTTATCGACAAAAAACAAACGACTTTCGAACATTTTTTGATGAATTAATACTTCTCCTTTTGCTTGTGTGGCTACCACTAGAACAATACTTAACAAATCAGGAGTAAATCCCGGCCATGGAGCATCTGCAACGGTTAGAATAGAACCATCGATATCTTTTTTAATTTCATAGCCATCTTTGTGTTCCGGTATATAAATATCATCACCGCGACGCTCCAATGTAATACCTAATTTTCTAAAAACCGATGGAATAACTCCTAAATTTTCCCAACTAACATTTTTAATCGTAATCTCACTTCGTGTCATGGCCGCTAAACCAATCCAGCTTCCAATTTCAATCATATCCGGTAAAATGCGGTGTGTACATCCGCACAAACTCTCCACTCCTTCTATCGTTAATAAGTTGGAACCTACACCGGTTATTTTTGCCCCCATCGAATTGAGCATTCCACACAACTGTTGCAAATAAGGTTCACATGCTGCATTGTAAATAGTTGTTGTACCTTCTGCCAATACAGAAGCCATCACAATATTTGCCGTACCGGTAACAGAGGCCTCATCCAAAAGCATATAGGCTCCTTTTAATCTACCTTCGTTTTCAACACCATAAAAATGGTCCTCTCTGTTGTAACGGAATTTAGCTCCCAAATTGATAAACCCTTCAAAATGGGTATCTAATCTTCTTCTTCCAATTTTATCTCCACCCGGTTTTGGAATATATCCTCTACCAAAACGAGCCAAAAGCGGACCAACAATCATGATAGAACCGCGTAAAGAACCTCCCTCTTTTTTAAAAGCTTCGGTTTCCAAATAGCCCACATTAACTTCATCCGCTTGAAACGTAATAGAACCAGGACCGTTTTTTTGCATTTTAACACCCAAATTTCCTAAAAGTGTAATCAATTTGTTAACATCCAAAATATCAGGAATGTTGTTAATTGTTACTTTTTCCGGTGTTAATAAAACCGTACATAAAATTTGTAGTGCTTCATTTTTGGCTCCTTGTGGGTGAATTTCCCCTTTAAGACGATGCCCTCCTTCTATTTTGAATGTTCCCATATTCGTAGATAGCGATTATTTTTGGTTATTGTTTTTGTACGGTTTAGATTTAGGGTTTTTATTATTTTTTTTCCCTTGTTGATTTTTTTGATTTGATGGTAAATTTTTATTGGAAACTTTCTTATTGGTTCGCATCAAATCAGAAGTGTTTAGTAATTCCTCTGTGCTTTGGTGCAAATTAATCTTTCCATTAGAAAGTTCAAATAAATGATCAAAAATGGCCTTATCTTCTACGGTATCTTTGTTCCAACTTAAATAGGATTTTTTCATATGGTTGGCTATTACTTTGATAAGAGCCGATTTTAACTCACTTTCTTCCCAACTATTAGCTACATCTATCATATACTTAATATTATTTCCGTAGAAACGATATTTAGGGTTTTTTTGAGGATAATCTAGTCGTTCCGGTTTAAGGTTAATGACATCCCGAGTAGGAATAGGATATGGACTATCCACATCCAATTTAAAGTCGGACATAATAAAGAGTTGATCCCAAAGTTTATGTTGAAAATCTAATACATCTCGCAAATGAGGATTTAAACTACCCATTACTTTAATGATATAACGAGCTGCTTTATTGCGTTCTTCTCTGTTTTCAATAGCAGTAGCTTGGTCAATCAATTTTTGCAAATGACGTCCATATTCCGGAATCATCAATTGTGGCCTTTCGGCATTATATTCTAAAACATGCACTACATTGTGTGCTTTTTCATTCTGCGTCATTCTTTTTCTTTTTAAAGCGAAATTATTCCTTCAATTGTAGAAACTTCCTGGTATTTAGCAACTACATGCTCAGGACTTTCCATATTCACATTTACCGAAATACTAGTAAACTTTCCTGTCTTAGATTGTACAGTGTTAATTACTGCTCCCATGTTGTTAAAGGCTTCTTCTACAGCAATTATTTTAGAAGTTTCTGTTGGTACAATAAATTTATAAAGGTAAATGGAAGGCCAATTTGAAGTAGTTCGTAATTCTTCTTTCAGTCTTTCATAAAATTCTTCGGTCTTCTTATCCATAGCTTTATTAATATAGGCAAATATACAGTATTGATTTTAGATTTTAGAAAATTGAAATTGAATTTTGTCAATTATGATGTTGTTTAAATCTTTCCTATACTTTTTAATGAAACGCAAGACAAACATTCTCACCGAATACTAACTACTAAAAACTAAAAATTAATCATATGTTTGTTTTCAAGCTAAGTTATTTTCTAAATTTACCACCTTATTGCAAACACGTGAATAAAAAACTAATCGTAATTACGGGTGGCCCAGGCACCGGAAAAACAACAATTATTAATCGCTTAATTGAAAAAGGCTACACTTGTTTTCCTGAAATCTCCAGAGAAATTATCAACGATGCCCGTAAACAAGGTTTCGAACAATTATTTTTGGAAAAACCATTATTGTTTAGCGAATTACTTTTAGAAGGTAGAAGAAAACAATTTCATCAAGCCAAAGAACACCAAGAAAAACTAATTTTTTTAGACCGTGGGATTCCGGATATTTTGGCTTATATGCATTACATTGGCGACAGTTATCCGGCTTTTTTTGATGAAGAATGTCAAAAAAACAAGTATACCAAGGTGTTTCTTTTACCACCGTGGAAGGAAATCTACCAATCGGATGAAGAACGTTACGAAAATTTTGAACAGGCCACACTCATCTATCGTCATTTAAAGGAAACCTATTCAAAGTATGGCTATGAACTTATTGACGTTCCTTCAGGCAACGTAGATCAGAGAATTCTTCATATCTTAGAGGCCATATCAGGATAAATAGAATGGTAAAAGCCGAAGAAATTTTAAAACACTATTGGGGATATGATTCGTTTCGAACTCCTCAAAAAGAAATCATCAACTCCGTTCTAGCAGCATCCGATACTTTTGGGTTAATGCCAACCGGTGGTGGAAAATCAATTTGTTTTCAAGTCCCCGCCATGATGAAAGAGGGTATTTGTTTGGTCATCTCTCCATTAATTGCATTAATGAAAGACCAAATCGAAAATTTAGCAAAAAGAGAAATCAAAGCAATAGCTCTTACGGGTGGTATTTCTGTTGACGAGACAATCACATTGTTAGACAATTGTCTTTATGGAAACTACAAATTTTTATACCTCTCACCGGAACGTTTAGAACAAGATTGGGTATTTGAAAAAATTAAAAATCTTCCTTTAAATTTAATTGCAATTGATGAAGCACATTGTGTTTCGCAATGGGGTCATGATTTTCGTCCTTCTTATTTAAAAATTGGAAATTTAAAACGTTTTTTTCCTTGTGTTCCTTTTTTGGCTTTAACAGCTTCGGCCACAGCACAAGTAAAACAAGATATTCTAGAGCAATTAAAATTAGAAAAACCAACTATTTTTCAAAAATCATTTGCTCGAGATAATATTGCCTATATAGTCACAGAAACAGAAGATAAACTACATAAAATAGAGCAGATAGTAAAAAAAAATAAAGAATCGTCTATTATTTATGTTCGAAATCGAAAAACATGTTATGCCTTATTTAATCAATTAGAGCAGTTAGGCATAAACTCAACTTTTTATCATGGCGGCTTATCAGTGAAAGAGAAGTCAAAAAACATGTCACTATGGATGGCTGAAAAAGCACAAGTGATGGTGGCCACAAATGCCTTTGGAATGGGTATTGATAAAGCTAACGTAAAATCAGTTATCCATATTCAATTACCTGAAAACATTGAAAATTATTATCAGGAAACCGGTCGAGCCGGAAGAAATGGAGAAAAAGCCTATGCCGTATTGTTAGTTGGTCCCACTGATGTAGCTACAGCAAAGTCGCAATTTATTTACAGTTTACCTGATAAAGAATTTTTGAAGTTAGTTTTTGTTAAATTGTGTAACTATTTTCAAATTGCTTATGGCGAAGGAATGAATGCGCAATTTCCGTTTAATTTGAATGATTTTTGTTCGCACTATACTTTTCCTATTACTAAAACATATGTCGCATTACAATTTTTAGACCGCCAAGGAATCATTCGATTTACGCAGGAATATTCAGAAAAGGTAACGTTACAATTTAGTATTGAAAGCAAAGAAGTCATTCGTTATATAAGTCTAAACCCTACAGAGGAGCAAATTATAGTATCATTTTTAAGAACTTATCCAGGTATTTATGACTACCCGACAGCAGTAAACCTATCGTTAATTGCACGAAAAAGTAATCGCCCTGTAGAGGAAGTAGAAACTGTTTTGATGCGACTAAAAGAAAAAAATATTGTTGATTTTACAGCCAAAACAAATGATGCAACTGTTACCTTTAACGAAGTTAGAGAAGATGATCGAACGATAAATAGGGTTTCGAAATATTTAGAAAAACAAAACGATTTAAAAAAAGAACAAATTGCTTCCGTTTTTGATTACGTAACTAACCATGATAGTTGCAAAAGTCGCTTTATACTAAATTATTTTGGTGAGAAAAACACCTCTAATTGCGGTATATGTAGTTATTGTATCGCTAAAAAAGAAAAAAGTAGCAACCTCCCTCAACTTGGCCAATTGATTTTACAATATGTTTCTGAGAAACCACTTTCATCTCGAGAATTGGAAATAATTATTGATTGTAAAGAGCAGGAACTTATCTTTGCACTTCAAGAACTATTGGATGAAGAAAAAATCATTTTGCTTCCCAATAATAAATACACAAAAGCTTAGAATGGAAAAATTACGTCTTGTTTTTATGGGAACCCCCGATTTTGCTGTTGGGGTTTTAGACACCATCTTACAACACCAATACAACGTGGTGGGAGTGATTACTGCTCCCGATAAACAAGCCGGCAGGGGTCAAAGAATGAATACTTCAGCTGTCAAAGAATATGCATTAGAAAAAGGGCTAACAATTCTACAACCTACTAATTTAAAAGATGAACAATTTATAGCATCATTAAAAAGTCTAAACGCAAACTGTCAGGTGGTCGTCGCTTTCCGAATGTTGCCAGAAGTGGTTTGGAAAATGCCCAAATTTGGAACTTTTAACTTACACGCTTCACTTTTGCCCAATTATAGAGGAGCGGCTCCTATTCATTGGGCAATTATTAATGGCGAAACCAAAACCGGAGTGACAACCTTTTTTATTGATGATAAAATTGATACCGGAGCCATCATCTTTTCTGAAGAAACTCCCATTGAACCGACAGAAAATGTCGGACAACTTCATGACAGACTAATGAAGATAGGAAGCCAGACTGTCATAAAAACCTTGCAAGCAATCGAAAACGGTACAATTCAAACTACTTTGCAAACTGATTCTCCAGACATTAAAACAGCTTACAAACTCAACAAAGAAAATTGCAAAATTGATTGGAATAAATCAGGTGAAGAAATTTATAATCTTATTCGAGGGCTAAATCCTTTTCCCGTCGCTTGGTGTCAAATCGTTGACGATAATAATGAATGGAATGTCAAAATTTATGAAGTTTCGTTTGAAAAAGAGAATCATTCGTTGTTAACAAGTACGATTCAATGCTCTAAAAAAGAGATGAAAATTGCTGTATCCAATGGATTTATCTACATTCAAAGTATTCAATTTCCAGGAAAAAAGAAAATGAATGTACAAGAATTGCTTAACGGAATGAAATTTTCAGCCCTTGCGAAAGCCCTTTAAGTACAGAAAACACGCTAGAAAGGGTAAATATCCGACGAATTACACTGCTTTATCAACAATACGACTTAAGTTATTAACAAAACAAACGAAAACTCACGAAAACACTTGTACAATAAGGAAATCCTATTAAATTTGTTTCAATTAACTTTATGTTTAACCAACAATTAATAACTATTATTATGAACAAATCAGAATTAATCGATGCTATTGCTGCAGATGCAGGTATCACTAAAGCAGCTGCTAAATTGGCTTTAGAATCATTTTTAGGAAACGTAGGTAAAACTTTGAAAAAAGGTGGAAGAGTTTCTTTAGTAGGTTTTGGATCTTGGTCAGTATCTAAAAGAGCGGCTAGAGACGGTAGAAATCCACAAACCGGAAAAACTATCAAAATAGCGGCTAAGAATGTTGTTAAATTCAAAGCTGGTGCTGAATTAGAAGGTACTGTAAACTAGTCTAATTGATTAAATATAAAGAAAAGTCTTCCAAAAAGGAAGACTTTTTTTTATAGTTTTGGTCGAAAAATTTGGATTATTAAAATTAAATTTGTTAAATTTAACTGAAAATTGCATGATTATGATTTCAGAAAAACTTAACAAAGGTCATTTACTCATTGCAGAACCCTCTATTTTAGGGGATTTATCATTCAATCGCTCTGTTATTTTGTTAGCTGACCACAATACTGAAGGCTCTGTAGGATTTATTCTCAACAAACCATTAGAATATACGTTAATGGATTTAGTACCCGAAGTAGAATCTTCATTTACCATTTACAACGGTGGTCCTGTTGAACAAGACAATCTTTATTTTATTCACAGTATTCCCGATTTGATTCCCGGTAGTGTAGAAATATCTAATGGTATCTATTGGGGAGGCGATTTTGAAAAAACACGTGATTTAATTAATAAAGGTGAAATCAAAAAAGATTCTATCCGTTTCTTTTTAGGATATACCGGTTGGGAAGCAAATCAATTAGAAACAGAAATGAATTCTAATTCATGGATTTTAATTGAAAACAGTTACAAACAAAAAATTCTTCAAAAATCATCTTCCGACTTTTGGAAAGAAAAAATTATGGAACTGGGAGGAGAATATTTAATTTGGTCTAATGCTCCCGAAAACCCAATGCTTAATTGATTTCTATTGACTGATTTATTTTTTCTAATAAAATTGTAGACCACTTAGTTACAAACTCTTTTTTTCGGTATTTGGTAACCGGCTTTATTCCAAGTACAACATTGGTGATAAATAATTCATCTGCTTTTTGTAAATCGAAGGGAGAAATTGACTCTTCGACTACGGTTAATCCGTCTTCTTTTCTGGCAATCGCTAAAATCTGCTTTCGCATAATACCGTTTAAGCATCCTTCTGATAAGGGTGGCGTAACCAAACGGTTTCCGGAAATCAAAAAAACATTACCATTTAAAGCCTCTACTACACGTTTTTCTTCATTCAATAACAAACAGTTTTGATAACCATTTTCATCTGCATAAATACTCCCGACCGTATGTATTAACTTGTTTGTTGATTTAATTGTTGAAAGCAAGTGTTTAGGAATATAAAAATCTTTAAATAATTCTACTTCATAGGGTTCATCTGTAAAACCATATGTTTTACTTTCCAATTTTGTTGCCGCTATAAGAAAAGATACATTTCGGTCTGTTGGTAAATAAAACCCGCCCGGGTTTCGAAAAACGGTAATTCGTACACGACCACAATCCGAACAACCATTTTTTATTGCCAAATCTAAAATAGACTGCTCCAAATTTTCCAAAGTAAATTCCATAGGAATTTGCATTCGAACTATTCGCATAGAAGCCATTAATCTGAAATAATGATCTTCCATGAACAACACTTTACCCTCAACTACCTTTACTGTTTCAAAAACAGCATCCCCGTAAAGAAATGCTCTATTTTGACTTACTATCGTTTCTTGTTCTATTATTTCGCCGTTAAAATTAACCATAAAAAAAGCCCTGATTATACAGGGCAAATATACGTCTATCCGTTTAATTATACAGAACCAATAACGTGCTTCAAATCAGATATTTGATTTTCCCATAATAATTTAGACTCGTTTATCTCGTCTTCATAAGCAAAATCAACCACCACCAAAGAAACATCTTTTGTGATTTCATCCTCTAAAATTTTAAGTTCAAAAAAATAGTCTGTGTCTTTGTCTTGTTCGTCTAACCACTTAAACTTTATTCTCTCATTGGTTTTTTTAGATGCTAAACGAGCTTTTTCCAATGTATCATCCCAAATAAATGTAAAAAATTCACCTCTGGAATTCACATTATCCGCAAACCACTCCGATAAACCGGAAGGAGTAGAAATATATTGATAAAGCAATTGTGGAGAAGAGTTCAAGGGAAACTCTATTTCGTATCGTACTTTTGTATCCATTCTTACTATTTTGGGGGCAATATATTGATTATTACTTCAAAAAAAAAGAGTTTTTTAAAATAAAATTTTTTACCAATTAATGTTTGGAAGGTTTACTATTATTTATATATTTGCACCCGCATTACCGAAGTGGTAATGGATGAATTTGGCGAGGTAGCTCAGTTGGTTAGAGCGTTGGATTCATAACCCAAAGGTCACGGGTTCAACTCCCGTCTTCGCTACTAAAAAGTCCCCAATATGGGGACTTTTTTTTCTTCCGCTTATTTTAAAGCTATTTTTTAAAATAAAACTATTCAAAAAACTACAATTCTCTTACTCAACTGCTCTTTAAATTGATTTTCTGATGTCATTTTAAAAACAAACTTACAGTTAATATTTGTAGGTATTTTATATTAACTTTTTTAATTATCATGCATTTCATCGATTTTTTTATACATTTTATCGATTATTTAAAGTTCGTTTCTATCTTTGAATCGTCAAAAATCTAAAATCAATTTAACCTCATTAACAATGAAAAAGGTAATTGTATTAAAAATCATTACTGCATTGTTTCTCACGTTGGTAATACAAACAGAAACAAGTGCAAAAGAAGTTGTAAACGAAGGAAAAAAAAATAAATACCAATCTATTGAAAACTTTCCTTTGTGGAACATCAACCAAAAATCGTTTCTTCATTTTACAGGAAATAATGAGTTTGGTTCGGCTAATGGATGCATGGGCGGAAGAGAAAAAATAACCTTAATGGGTTGGATAAGTTTGTCACCTCAATTACAAAACGATTCTTTTATTATGGGGGAAAACAACTTTCATATTAGTTGTGATGTCAACAAAAAGATTATTGTTAAATGCAATACTACCACTTTAACTAGTAGTATTTCGTTGGAGAGGTCACGATGGTATCACATCACTGCAACTTACAACGGTTCAATGGTAAAACTATACGTAAACGGAAAGCTTGAACAAGAGCAAAATGCAAACGGAATAATTGCTCAATCCCAAAATTCGACTTTCTCAATCGGTAAAACTCCTTCAGAAAACAATCATTTTTTCTCAGGAAAAATTGATGAAATAAGAATTTTTACAACCGATTTATCCGAAAACCAAATTCAAAAAATGGTTTATCAGGAAATCACTAATCACAACGGAATAGTACGAGGTGTAACTGTGCCAAAAAACATTGAGAATTTAAACTACAACACATTACTTCGTTACTATAAAATGGATATTATCCAAAACAATGTGGTGCTGAATCAAATTTTTAATCAATATACTAGTGACGAAGGCATCCAACTTTATAATTTTTATTCCGTAGGAGTACAAGAAGTTCCGTTACCCTTTAGTACAAAAAGTAATGGAAACTTTACATCCTCCATTCACGACGAAGAACACGACATTCACGGTAAAGATGCTGAAAACTACCCATGGGCAATTATCCATGTTAAGCACGACATTACGCAATACAGCAACTTAACGCATTATGGTTTAATTGTTGATTCTGAAAAGACAATTACCATGCTCAATAATACTAAAATAGAAAACCAAGGTTATCTAAAACTGAACGGTAAAATAGATTTAGTAGGTCAATCTCAACTGATTCAAACCAGTGAAAGTGAATTAGACCCAACCAGCTCTGGAAAAATTGAACGCGACCAACAAGGACAAAGCAATAAATTTAACTACAATTATTGGTCTTCTCCGGTAAGTTCAATCAATAATTCAACCCTCAATCATGGCTATACCGTTGCCGGAGTGATGAAAGACGGAACCGACCCAAACAACCCTGTAAATATTGCCTGGGTAAACGGTACAAATAATCCTTTAACCAACAACCCAATCACACTGAGCAGTTATTGGATTTATAAATTCCAAAACGTAACACCTGCTTATGCCAATTGGGCAACTGTTGGACAAAACGGAACGCTATTAGCGGGACAAGGATATACATTAAAAGGTAGTGGAGCAGCTACTCCAACACAAAATTTCACGTTCATTGGCAAACCTAACAATGGTGAAATCATGGGTTTTGTCTCCGCTAATAATTTGAATTTATCCGGAAACCCCTACCCTTCTGCCCTAGATGCCAATGCATTTATCAGTCAAAACCTCAACGCGATTAACGGAACATTGTACTTTTGGGAACATTTTCCAACCAACGATACACACAACCTATCCGGCTACCAAGGTGGTTATGCAACCCGAAACTTAGTGGGCGGTACGGCTCCGGTTTCACCAACCGGTGTAAGTGGCTTAGGCTCCAGTACCCGAAGACCCGGCCGATTTATTCCAGTTGGTCAAGGATTCTTTGTGCGAGGCAATGCAACCGGTGGTAGTTTTGTCTTTAACAACAACCAACGTCTATTCATCAAAGAAGAAAACCGAAATTCAAACATCCTTTTTCGCTCTGCGTATCAAAACCAAGTTGCCAGTGAAGAGGAAATTCAATACGGAACAGAAAATAACCAAGAGGATGAATACAGTGAGGATTCATTCATGAAAATCAGACTTGGTTTTAATTCCTATAATAATTACCATAGGCAATTATTGATTGGTTTTATGAATGAATTAGCAACCGAGGAAATCGATTTAGGTTACGATGCCATTCATATTGATAATCAGCAAAATGACATGTACTTTTTGCACAACGGAACCAAACTTATTATTCAAGGTGCTTCGTATTTTGATGTGAACAAAGTATATCCGTTAGGTATTAAAACCTACGCTGCCGGTAACGTACAATTTACATTAGACGGAACTGAAAACGTACCGGATGATACCGCCATATTCATTCATGATAAAGCCACCGGCGAGTACCATTCGATTACAGACAACCATTTTACCATTGATTTACCGCAAGGAGAAATTCACAATCGTTTTGAATTAACACTCAGCAACGGTACCTTATCGACAAGTGAGTACAACTTGGCGAGTGCAATTGCGGTAGCTTATACCAACGCCCAAAATTTACTTGCTATACAAAATAACTTAACCGATGTTACTGTGGAAACGGTAAGCATCTTTACGATCCTGGGCCAGACCCTTGCCACTTGGAATGTTGAGCACCAAACCCAAACCAACATTACTTTACCGGTGAGCAACGTAAGTACTGGCACCTACATTGTTCGTGTGCAAACAACTGCCGGAACAATGAGCAAAAAAATCATTATTAAATAGGGTTTTGATAATTGATTTTTGACACCGAAAAGCCCCTCGACGTGAGGGGCTTTTCATTTTTTATAGAATTAAGGTTGACTATTTTGAAAATGTTTTTCTTTTTATTTTTTCACGAAAAAATGAATACATTTGATTTTAATAAATGACAAGAGTAACCATCGCTAACACAATTTGTTTTTAATGTAAATACGAAAGTTTTTAGTGTGTATTTATGAGTTAGCATCAACCATTCTAAAAAAACTATGAAAATAAAACTATTTGTCTTTGCAGCATTAATTTCATTTCTTAATTTAAAGGGGCAGAATGAATTTAGAATTTCATTAAATTCCGGACTATTCTCATACAGTGGAAAAGCGGCCAATGGTACTTCAGAAATTTTTATTTATGATAATGAAACCTCTGGCTTCACACTCGATCCATATGGAAGCAATGGAGCTTTATGTTATGGTTTATCACTTAATTTTAAATCAATAACAAAGAAAAATTTGGTTTTGGGTTTTGATACTGGCTATGAAATATTGAGAAGTAGTGTTTCTATAAATAAACTTCTTAATGTTAGGGTCAGCATAACTCCAGGCGGATTTCCAAGCCCAAGCATGGATGCTTTAGCTGTAGGTGAAACAATTGTTACAAATTCTGTAATTAATTTAAATCCTTTCATAGGTAAGCGATTCAAATCAAAAAATATTTCAGTTGATGTTGTAGGAGGATTTGATGTCTGTTATATACTAAAGTCTAGGGAAAAAGGAGAAGCACATGTAAACGGAAATTCTCCCTACAAATATGAAACCAGTAGAAACATAAAAACTATAAATTTTGATTTTAGACCACGAATTCAAATTTCGTTGGATGTTAATAAGATTGGGTTCTATTTAGGGTATTCGCATGGTATTGTCAGTCATGTAGCTGAAAATGACAATATAAACAGTGATGTAAGGTCTAGATTTATAAGATTTGGATTAACAGGTAAAATATTCTAATGGCATTTGCTAATAATCTTTTAATGGTCAGTACTGGTTTCTATACTTTTAAGAAAATATTCGGGTAATCAAAAATTCATTTTGTAATCGGAAACAGAATCATATATTTTTGGCAAATAAAATTAACACGGACGATAATAATTATAGATATTTAACTAAAGTAAATCAGGTTTCATTTACTATTGAAGAACTTGTAACAAATAAAGTAGCATCAGGTACTCCAGCAATTAGGAATATTATAAGCCCATGGCAAACTGCAGAATTTTTAAAGAAAATTGGACTAGTCCCAAGAAGAAATGCAAAAGCTGTAAATGAATATGCTTTTCAAAATATTAGTTTGGTTTTTGCAGCTTGCCCGAGAATATGAATTTCTGAATTTATTAAACAGAAAGTACGCAAATGCCAAACAGATAGTTGCGGTATAATTTATTATCGTGATTTTGACAAAAAACAATATGCCTGTCCAATTTGTAATACTACGAATTAAAGATTATGCATTTAAAAATAAAGATGAAAAATCATGAATACAATAATAAAACTATAACATGAAAAAGTTCTTCATTAATATTGCTCTTTTAATTTCTACAATTTCATTTTCTCAAAGTGTTGTAATTGATAATAGTTTTGGGACAAACGGTATGATAGAATTGCCGTTTGATTGCTCAGGGAATCCTACTACAAAAAGTATTTTACTGTCAAATGGTAAAATCATATTTTTGGGCACAAGAATAAACGGCTCAAATAATAATGAAGTTTTCATTTCCAGATTAAATTCGAATGGTACAATTGATAGTGATTTTGGAAATAATGGGTTTATTTATCCTAACTTACAACATTATCATAATAGTTACATTAAAATACAAACTGATAATAAAATTTTAATATATGGTAGTTCAAATCCAGTAAAATTAATAAGACTTGAGGAAGATGGGATGTACGATTCTTCTTTTGGTGTTAATGGTGTTTTTGAATTACCTGCTAATAGTTATCATTCCGAAGACTCCGCATTTTTTAATGGAAATAATTTATTAATTCTAAATGATGGAAAAATTTTATTACGTTATTTACAAGGATTAAATGGGACTGCAACTCTTCTAAAATTGAACCAGAATGGAACACCTGACTTGAATTTTGGTATAAATAGTCTTTTAGTTGGGCTATCATCAAAAGCGATTTTTCTTGGAAATGACAACAAAATAATTGGTTTCAATTTTACTTCAAATGATTATACAATAGAAAAATTTAATTTAGACGGATCAAATGATACTACTTTTGGGACTAATGGTAGCATGTTGGTTAATTTACCATACACTGATTTTGAAACAAAATACATTGAACAAGATAATTTCGGAAGATTTTTAGTTGAAAGACTTACTTTTAATACAACACCAGCTTTTGAGTTTGAAATTTTCAGATTAAATAATAATGGATTAATTGACACAAGTTTTGGTAATAATGGCTTTGTAAATTTTAATAATTTTCAAACTCTCATATTACCAACTGTCTTGGTTAATAATAAGTATTATTTTGGTGGTACAACTATTGTATCAAATACTTTTGATAATTTAATTATATTAAAGTATGACGAAAATGGAACTTTAGACACCGGTTTTAATGGAATTGGATATTTAATAGAAAATACTAACTCACTCCAAGAGGGTTGCGAAAGTATAAACATTCAAACCGATGGTAAAATATTAGTATCAGGAAAATATAAAAATGGTGATACATATAAATTATTTATAATGAGGTATATTGATCAAAATTTATCAACAAACTACTTTGAAAAGTCATCTTTAAAAATAATAAATCCTGTAAGAGATACGCTAAACATAAATACAGAAGATGAAATAAATAATATATCAATTATTGGAACTGATGGAAAATTAATTATGAAAACATCTGAAAAAAATATTGATACTTCTAAACTTTCAAAAGGAATGTATATAATTGTTGTAGAATTCAAAAGCGATGAAAAAAAACATATTTCTAAAATTGTAAAACAATAAAAAAAGGATTGCTTTCTCTCAAAAACAATCCTCATCAATTGGTGTATTTATTAATTATTATTTTACAGCCATCAATTCAACGTCAAAAATCAACGTCGCATCGGGTGGAATTACACCACCGGCACCACGAGACCCGTAGCCTAAATAGGAAGGAATTACAAAACGGGCTTTGTCGCCTACTTGCAATAATTGAATTCCTTCGTCCCAGCCTTCGATTACGTGACCTTTCCCTAAAGGGAAATCGATGGGTTGTTTTCTTTTGTAAGAAGAATCGAAAACCATTCCGTTTTCCAAAGAACCCGTGTAATGTACCGAAACGGTTTTGCCTTTTTCGGCTTGTTTTCCGTTTCCTTTTTGAATGATTTTATACCGTAAACCACTTTCGGTTTTTTCAAAACCTGCCGCTAATTTTTCTAATGCTTCTTCAGCTTTTTGTTTTTCTTCTGCAATTCTTTTTTCACGAGAACCCTCGAATGTTCTGAACGCTTCGATGGCATTCCATTTTTGAGCTTCTTCCCCTACTCGCACGATTTCAAGTGTTTCTATCACATCTCCTTGAGCAATGGCATCCACCACATCTTGTCCTTCTACTACATTTCCAAAAACCGAATGTTTTTTATCTAACCAAGGTGTTGCTACGTGCGTAATAAAAAATTGCGAACCATTAGAGCCCGGTCCGGCATTCGCCATGGACAAAACGCCTGGTCCGTCGTGACGTAAATCTGGGTGAAATTCGTCATCAAATTGATAACCCGGTCCACCGGTTCCTTGTCCTTGTGGGCAACCACCTTGAATCATGAAATCAGAAATTACACGGTGAAATTTTAATCCGTTGTAATAGGGTTTGCCCATTGGTTTAGCATCGTTTTCTAATTGTCCTTCAGCTAAGCCAACAAAGTTTCCCACTGTTCCAGGTGTTTTATCGTGTGTCAATTTTACTAAAATGGTACCTTTTGTGGTATTGAATTTAGCGTATATTCCGTTTTCCATAGTTTGATTTATTTTAATTGAGGTGCAAATTTATGACATTATTGTTGATTAACCTTACTTTTATGTTGGCTGATTGTTGAAAATGAATTTTCTTTGAAAACACAATCCCCTAGCCCGGATTGCAACGGAAAGCTTTTTTTGAAAAAACAAATTAGTTTTTTGCCTTGGCAAAGCGACCTTGGGAGCTCTTGCCGTGGCTTACAAAACTTTTGTTTTGAAAAAAAACTTGTAATGAAAAGCCGGAATAGCTTCTGAAAAATAAGTATTTTTGCCAAAAATTAGTTGTATGCGAATTGATATTATCACGGTTTTGCCTGAACTTTTACGAAGTCCGTTTGAGGCCTCGATTTTGAAACGTGCCATTGACAAAGGATTGGTAGAAGTTCACGTGCATAATTTACGAGATTACACGACCAACAAGCAGAAAAGTGTGGATGATTATCAGTTTGGTGGTGGTGCCGGAATGGTGATGTCGATTCAACCAATTGATGATTGCATTACGAAATTAAAAAGCGAACGCAACTATGACGAGGTGATTTATATGTCACCCGATGGGGAAACGCTGAATCAGAAAATGGCGAATTCGATGTCGCTATTGCAAAATATCATTATTCTTTGCGGACATTATAAAGGTGTTGACCAACGAGTTCGCGATCATTTTATTACAAGAGAAATCTCGATTGGTGACTATGTACTCTCGGGAGGCGAATTAGGTGCAGCGGTTTTGAGTGATGCGATTATTCGGTTAATTCCGGGTGTTTTGAGTAATGAGACCTCGGCTTTGACGGATAGTTTTCAGGATAATTTGTTATCGGGACCGATTTATACGCGTCCGGCAGAATACAAAGGTTGGAAAGTGCCTGATGTTTTGTTGAGCGGAAATTTTGCCGAAATTGACAAATGGCGAGAAACAAAAGCATACGAACACACCAAAAACAGACGTCCGGATTTATTAAACGAATAAGCATGAAACCAATCAAAACTGCTCTTTTAGCCTACGGTTTTTCAGGAAAGATATTTCATGCTCCCTTTTTAGCTACCAACAAAGGTTTTGAATTGTATGCTGTTTTAGAACGATCTAAACAAAAAGCAAAGGATGATTTTCCGGGTATAAAAAGTTATACTTCGTTAGAAGAACTGTTAGCAGACGAATCAATTGAATTGGTGGTGGTGAACACCCCTAACAATACTCATTTTGAACTTACAAAAAAATCGCTGCTGGCACACAAACATGTTTTAGTAGAAAAACCTGCTACCGCTACGCCAAAAGAATTTTTAGAATTAATGGCATTAGCAAAATCGGTCAATAAACAACTTTTTGTTTATCAAAACCGCCGATGGAGCAGCGATATTTGTGCCGCAAAAGAGGTTATACAATCAGGAAAATTAGGCGATATAGTTGAAGTTCATTTGCGTTTTGATCGGTATCGTCCGGATATTGGCCCAAAAGGATTTAAAGAAAATCTAGTTCCCGGTAGCGGCATTTTATATGACTTAGGTGCACATTTAATTGACCAAGCGATGTCAATTTTTGGTAAACCTAAAAAGCATTTTGTTCAAAAAGGGATGTACCGCAACAACACATTGGTAGATGATTATGCTTTTGCGTACCTTTTGTTTGAAAACAATGTAAATGTTTTGATTACAGTTAGCTTACAAGTATTGGATATTCAACCCGGCATTGTTATTCATGGTACAAAAGGAAGTTTTGTCAAAGATTTTTGTGACGAACAAGAAAACCAATTAATAAACGGAATGGCTCCGAATCATCCTGATTTTGGGTTAGAACTGGCAAACAGAGAAGGTAAACTGACTTATGTGGATGAAAATAACCACATAATAACTGAACAAATCACCTCTCCAAAAGGAAATTTTAATGGTTTGTTTGATGAAGTATTTGCTTGTGTTAGAGAAAGTAAATCTTTTTCTGTGACAAATGAAATGATTTTAGAACAAATAAGAATACTCAACACAAAATAAAATACGCACAATTTAATTGTAGTTTCAAAATAAATTGTAAATTTGCCCCCACATTTGGACCAACCTCTGACGAAAATCGTGTATGTTGCTCTGATAATCACTATTTTAACTAAACTGTTATGGCAGATTTATTAAAATTCGTTCAGGACGAATTTATCACAAAAAAAGATTTTCCGGAATTCGGAGCCGGTGACACTATCACTGTATACTATGAAATTAAAGAAGGTGAAAAAACAAGAACACAGTTCTTTAAAGGTGTCGTAATCCAAAGAAGAGGTACGGGTGCAACTGAAACGTTCACTATCCGTAAAATGTCAGGTTCTGTTGGTGTAGAAAGAATCTTCCCAATTAACATGCCTGCTTTACAAAAAATTGAATTAAATCAAAGAGGTAAAGTTAGAAGAGCTCGTATTTTCTACTTCAGAGACCTTACCGGTAAAAAAGCAAAAATCAAAGAAAGAAGAAGATAATCAACTTTCTACTCATAAAAAATCCCGATTTGAAATTCAAATCGGGATTTTTTATTGCTTGTAATTATCAACTCATATAATTTTTTATTCTTTTTTTAGCAAATTGCTAATTTTTAAAGTCGAGATTGTCATATCCATAATACAATCGTTTTCGAATCGGTAATCTGCCAAAATTCCGCTTCCTTTTTCTTATCTTTGTCATCCTGATTTTTCAGGAATCAATACAAACAAACACAAACAAATAATCCTATTATGTCAAAATCCAAAATTATTTATACAATTACGGATGAAGCCCCTATGCTTGCTACTCATTCGTTTTTACCTATTGTCAAAGCCTTTACTACACCTGCTGACATAGCTGTAGAAACAAGAGATATTTCACTAGCCGGAAGAATTATTGCTAATTTTTCGGAATATTTAAAAGAAGACCAACGAATCAATAACGATTTAGCCGAATTAGGTCAGTTAGCCACAACTCCGGAAGCTAACATTATCAAACTACCCAATATTTCAGCTTCGGTTCCACAACTCAAAGAAGCGATTGCAGAATTACAAAAATTAGGCTATGCCATTCCGGAATTTGTTGAAAATCCACAAACCGAAGAAGAAAAAGTCATTAAAGCGAAGTTTGCCAAAGTACTAGGATCTGCTGTAAATCCGGTTTTACGTGAAGGAAACTCTGATAGACGTGCACCAAAAGCAGTGAAAAATTACGCTCGTAAACACCCACACAGCATGGGGGCTTGGAGTGCTGATTCTAAAACACACGTAGCCCACATGACCGGAGGTGATTTTTACGGAAGTGAGCAATCGGTTTCAATACCGGAAGCTACCACTTTTAAAATTGTTTTTGAAGCCAAAGACGGTTCTACAAAAATTTTAAAAGATACCACCGCTTTAAAAGCAGGAGAAATCATTGACAGTTCGGTAATGAACTTGAAATCATTAAAACAATTCATCGCCAACGAAATGGAAGACGCTAAAGCGAAAAATGTTTTGTTTTCCGTCCATTTAAAAGCTACCATGATGAAGGTTTCCGATCCAATTATTTTTGGAGCCATAGTGGATGTTTTCTTTGCCGATGTATTTGAAAAATATGCCGATTTATTTAAAGAGTTAGGCGTAAATACCAAAAACGGCTTAGGTGATGTATATGCCAAAATTGTTGGGCATCCAAAACAAGCAGAAGTAGAAGCTGCATTAGCAGACGCTATGGCAAAAGGGCCTGCTATTGCGATGGTGAATTCAGACAAAGGAATTACTAATCTTCATGTTCCTTCTGATGTCATTGTAGACGCTTCTATGCCGGCTATGATTCGATCTTCCGGACAAATGTGGAACAAGGATGGAAAACAACAAGATACAAAAGCAATCATTCCCGACCGAAACTATGCCGGTGTTTACACCGCTACAATTGATTTTTGCAAAAAGAATGGAGCTTTTGACCCAAAAACAATGGGAAGTGTGCCTAATGTTGGTTTGATGGCTCAAGCAGCAGAAGAATATGGTTCACACGACAAAACCTTCCAAATGGATGACTTTGGAACAGTTAAAGTCATCAATGGAGACGGTGCTGTTTTGATGCAACAAGCCGTTGAAAAAGGTGATATTTTCAGAATGTGTCAGGTAAAAGACGCTCCTATTCAAGATTGGGTAAAATTGGCCGTCAACCGTGCGAGATTATCCAACACGCCTGCAGTTTTTTGGTTGGATGAAAATCGAGCTCACGACAGACAAATTATTGAAAAAGTAAATCTATATTTAAAAAATCACGATACAAACGGTTTAGACATTCGTATTCTGAATCCGATTGATGCTACTACCTTCACTTTAGAAAGAATCATCAAAGGTTTAGATACGATTTCGGTAACCGGAAACGTGTTGCGTGATTACTTAACCGATTTATTCCCCATTTTAGAATTGGGAACATCGGCCAAAATGTTATCTATCGTTCCATTAATGAATGGCGGTGGATTATTTGAAACCGGTGCCGGTGGATCTGCTCCAAAACATGTAGAACAGTTTGTTGAAGAAGGCTATCTACGTTGGGATTCGTTGGGAGAATTTTTGGCTTTAGGTGTTTCTTTGGAACATCTTGGGCAAACACAAAATAACCCAAGAGCAATTGTATTATCCGAAGCATTAGACACCGCTACTGAAAAATTCTTAGAAAATGATAAATCACCTGCCCGAAAAGTGGGTCAGATTGACAACAGAGGTTCGCATTTTTATTTGGCATTCTATTGGGCTCAAGCGTTGGCTGAACAAAATAAAGATGCCGAATTAAAAGCACTCTTCACTCCTATTGCCAAAGAATTAACTGATAATGAAGCTAAAATCAATGAAGAATTGATTAGTTCCCAAGGTAAAAAACAGGAAATCGGTGGTTATTACAAACCGAACACTGATTTATTGAATAAGGCTATGCGTCCGAGTGAGACATTGAATGCTGTTTTGGCGAAGTTGAATTAGAAAATATTTTAACCTTTAAAAAAAGAGACATTCACTACGATTGTCTCTTTTTTATTAACCGTACTTTAACAACTGATGTATAAAATTTCTGAAAAAAAATCATCAATTTTGTTAAAAAAATTACTCATGTCGTTAAACAAAATTTTATTGGCAACTTTGATGACTTTTGGACTGTTATTTTCATCAACTGCACAAGAGAAATTCACAATCAGTGGAACCATTTCCGACCAAAACAGTAACGAAACACTTTATGGAGTGAATATCATAGTAACTGACACAAGATCCGGAACGACAACTAATGAGTATGGTTTCTACTCTATTTCATTACCAAAAGGAACTTATTTAATTCAAATTAGCTACATTGGTTATCAAACTATTGAGGAAACGATTGTTTTAGATAAAAATATTCGAAAAAACTTTTCATTATTCGAATCGAGTCAGCAATTAAGCGAAGTTGTTCTTACCGAACGTAAAGCCAAAGCAGAAATTCGCAAACCCGAAATGAGTGTCAACAAACTCTCCATCCAGGAAATCAAAGAAATGCCTGTTTTATTGGGTGAAGTGGATATTGTTAAATCGTTACTTACTTTACCGGGTGTTACCAATGCAGGTGAAGGTCAGTCCGGTTTCAACGTTCGTGGTGGTGGAGCTGACCAAAATTTGATATTATTAGACGAAGCTACTATTTATAATTCTTCGCATTTATTTGGATTATTTTCGGTTTTTAATCCTGATGCTATTAAAGACTTAAAATTGTACAAAGGTGGAATTCCCGCTCGTTACGGAGGAAGATTATCATCTGTATTGGATATTTATCAAAAAGAAGGAAACAGCAAAGAATATCATGTGAATGGCGGAATCGGAATTATTTCCAGTCGATTATTAGCAGAAGGGCCAATAGTAAAAGACCGTGGTTCGTTTTTGGTTGCCGGAAGAGGTTCCTATGCTCACTTGTTTTTAAAACTAACAGACAATGATAACTCTGCCTATTTTTATGATTTGAATACCAAATTGAGCTATAAAATCAATGATAATAACAACGTTTATTTTTCGGGTTATTTTGGTCGTGATGTGTTTACTTTAAACAATTCTTTTGTAAACACCTATGGCAACGCTGTCTTGAATTTACGTTGGAATCATTTGTTTTCAGATAAGTTATTCAGCAATATGTCGTTCATTTATTCTGACTATTATTACGGATTAGAATTGGATTTTGTTGGTTTTGAGTGGAATAGCGGCATCAAAAATTATAACTTTCGTTACGATTTTAAACATTATTTGAGTGATAAACTAAAACTAACCTATGGTTTAAATACGATTTACTATGATTTTAATCCGGGTAAAATTGAGCCAAGCCGCCCGGACTCGGGCATAAACGAAGATCAATTAGATAAAAAATATGCTTTGGAATCAGCCATTTATGTGGATGCTGAGCATCAATTATCTGAAAAAATTACGGTTTCCTATGGTTTTCGATACAGTAATTTTTTACGTTTAGGTAATCAAACGCTAAATGTATATGAAAATAATCAAGCGGTAAATTTTAATGCAGACTTTCAAGTCTATGAAAGTGCCACTCCAATTGGAACGGTTTCGTATGGAAAAAATGAAACCATTGCCCGTTTCAATAATTTAGAACCGCGTTTTTCGGTTTCTTATGCGTTAAACGACAACCAATCCATCAAAGCCAGCTACAATCGCATGAGTCAGTATTTGCATTTGATTTCCAATACGCAATCACCTACTCCGTTGGATGTTTGGGCTCCCAGTGATAATTTTTTAAAACCTCAACTACTTGACCAATACGCCATTGGTTACTTTCAAAATTTTAAAGATGATGCTTATTCATTGGAAGTTGAAACCTATTACAAAGACATTAAAGACCGTGTAGATTACATTGATGGTGCAAATTTAATTGCCAACGAAGCCATTGAACGAGTGGTTTTAAACGGTCGAGGACGTGCTTATGGTATGGAAGTTTTATTTAGAAAAAATACAGGAAAATTCAATGGTTGGTTGTCCTATACCTTAGCAAGAACAGAACAGCAAGTGGTAGGAAGAACACCTGAAGAAACCGGAATAAACAACGGAAATTGGTACAAAACAGGTTTCGATAAACTCAATGATATTTCAATTGTGGGAAATTATAAATTAAATGAAAAATGGCGTTTTGGAGCTAATTTTTCCTTGCAAACAGGACAGCCGGTAACGTATCCGAACGGTCAATATGAATATCTAGGCATTACAGTTCCAAGTTTTAATAATAGAAACGAAGATCGTTTGCCTACTTATCACCGTTTAGATGTTTCAGCAACACTTACGCCAAATAAAAATAAAAACCGAAAATGGAAAGCTGAATGGGTTTTTGGGATTTATAATCTGTATAATCGTCAAAATGCAGCATCCATTACTTTTCGACAAAACGATGAAACGGCCAAAAATGAGGCCGTACGCTTATCTATTTTTGGAATTGTTCCGAGTGTAACGTATAATTTTAAATTTTAAGCAATGAAACAGTTTAAATATTTCTTATTCGCTATTTTGGTTTCTTTATTATTCGGGTGCGAAAAAGTGGTAGACGTTGACTTGAATACCGCTCCACCCCGATTGGTTATTGAGGCTTCTATTAATTGGTTAAGAGATACACCCGGAAACATTCAAGCCGTGAAATTATCCACTACTACCAACTATTTTTCCGAAGAAATTCCGCCGGTTACAAATGCAGAAGTTTTCATAACCAATAGCGAAGGGACAACTTTTACATTTACACAAATTGATCAACCCGGTTTGTATATTTGTGCAGACTTTGTTCCGGTTGTGAATGAAAACTATACGTTGACAGTAATATATAATGGAGAAATCTACACTTCTACCGAACCACTTTTGGCCACTCCAGAAGTTACACGAGTTGAACAACGCAATGATGGCGGAATATTGGGTGATGAAATTGAGGTAAAATTCTTTTACAACGATATTCCGAATGAGACCAACTTTTACTTTTTAGGCATTATTGATCCCTATAAAGTTATTCCTGAGTATGGCGTTTTAGAGGATCGCTTTTTTGAAAATAATGAAATGTTTGGATTATACTTTAGTGAAGAATTAAAAACCGGAGACACACTCACTTTTACCATGAACGGTATTTCGCAAAATTATTTTAATTACCTAAATATCCTTTTGTCGCAAGCCGGGAATAATGCCGGTCCATTTAGCACACCGACCTCAACTGTTCGTGGAAATATTATAAATCAAACTAATTTTGATAATTATGCCTTAGGTTTTTTTAGATTGAGTCAAACAGAAGTGAATGAATATATTATTGAATGATTTGCATAACTAAGTAACTAATTATGTCATCACACCACATCGTAAAAGACGACCAAGAACCGGCTTTAATCATTGCCAATGGTGCTGCTTGTAGCGAAGAATTGTTGGGTCAATTATTAGAATGGTCTCCCATTGTTATCGTTTTAGATTCTGCCATAGAAAGAGTGATGGAATTAGGTATTAAAGTAGATGTTCTGCTAGGTGATTTTGATGATAATTTTGACACAGATTACTATAAAAAAACACAGTACCCACTTGAAATTATTGACACTCCGGACCAAAACAAAACCGATTTAGAAAAAGCATTTGAATATTTAGTTGACCGTAACGTTCTTGCTGTTAATGTAGTTTGGGCAACCGGTAAAAGAGCTGATCATACTATTACCAACATTACTTCTATTGTGAAATTTAGAAACAAACTAAAAATTGTTTTGTTTGATGATCATTCCAAAATATTTCTTCTTCCCAACAAATATGAAAAATGGTACCCTAAAAATACTGTCATCTCTTTGATTCCGATTGGAGCCGTGCAAGGCATTCATTCGCAAAATTTATTTTATCCGTTAGAAAATGATTCACTTACAATCGGTTACAGAACCGGTAGCAGTAATCATGTTACGGAAGATGGCATCGTGACCATTGAACACAAAGAAGGTGATTTAATTTTAATGGAATGTTGGGACTAAAAAAAATGCCCGTTCTAAAACGAGCACTTTTATCATAATTAATTGTGTTTTTTTAAATTATTTACATGCATTAAATTCTTTTACAATATTGATTAAATTTTCTTGAATTTTTAAATCAAAAGCTCCGCTTATAATTTCTTCTGATAAATGTTTACAAGCACTCAAATACTCCGCTAATTCTTTTGAAAGGTTTTTATTATTTCGCTTGTCAATCATTTGACCTACTGCTTGATTTTTTAATTTTATAACAAAAACACCATCTTCTACAGGGTCAATGTATACAGAATTTTCGTTTTCTGTAAATACCTCTTTATAAAAATAAGCATTGTTAAAGCCCAAAGACATAGCATTAGATAATTTTTTCATAGCATCACCTTTCACTTTCATACCTTTGTAACGGGTTTCTGTACCATCACTGTTTTTTACAAAAAAACTAACATTATCTTTGGCAGAAAGTGTAATCGTACGTTCTTTACCTTTATCGTTTAAATATTTTACTGTCACATTTTTACCATAATTATCAATTGCATCGACTACTTCTGTATTTCCGGTTTGATGAACGTCTAACTTTTCAAATTGGGCCGTCAAGGTTCCATCGTATTTTACACCTTTTTCATCAATCGCATAACCTCGTACATTATAAACATTTACGCTTCTTTCTTTGGCTAATTTTATTTTTTCATTTAACAAATCTTGCTTGTATTGTTTCGCCTGACGGCCTAAAGTGATGTCGCGATAAACCAATTCACCCATTAATTCAACAAAAAAACTAGTGTTATCCGGACCACTGTATCTTTTTTGAGCAGGATAAGTAAACTTACTGTCGTTAAACAACGTTACTTCAACATCATTATTCATATTACCTGTAATTTTTGCAGAAGCTACTTTTATATTATCCAAATCATACACATCAGCAAAATTATTATTTCCAAAAGCGGTGTAAGGACTTCCAATTACTTTTCCAACAATATTAGTTCCGGCAGTTCCGCCAAACATTACAGTTCCATCAGTTTTTACAAATGGACGGTATTTGGCAATCTTAGCTTCTTTTTCTTTTTTTGAAGCAATCACATCAATTTTTGCTTGTAATGATTTATCACCAATACTTTCACGCTCGGTCGCAAAAAAAGCATCAATCTTTGCTTGATTGAAACCATTAGCATCAAACAATTCATATTTAACCGACAATAAATGCATGATGATTCGCGAAGAATTAAACGACGTAATCAAAACTTCATACGGAATTTCTGTTTTCTTTGTTCCGTCAGCATTGGTTATCACCAACCATTGATTGATAATGGTCTGCCCTTCCATTAACGATTTGTATTCTGCTGTAAATTGTTTGGTGTTATTCAAATCAAAAAACACGCATTGGTCACGTACTTTATCATTAAAAATGGCAACCTCTTTTTCGTCAATTAAAATCTTGTCTTTCTTGGTCTTGATTTTTTGTGCAAAAGATAAAAATGGTATAAGCAAAAAAAGGTAAATAATATTTTTCATAGTGTTTTTTTTATACAAATATACAATTTGTCAATAGTTGAAATGATTCTTGATTTTTTTTAATAGTTAATTAACAAATAGATTGGTAGTTTTAATCCTCATCAATTCTTTATTAATTATACTTTTCATAACTTAGCAACTCAGAACCTCAGCCGCTCAGCCACTCTCAAATGAAATTCCAAGTCATATCCGAATACCAACCCACCGGCGATCAACCGCAAGCCATTGACAAATTAGCCAACGGAATCCTGAATGGCGAAAAATACCAAACACTATTAGGTGTCACCGGTTCCGGAAAGACATTTACCGTTGCCAATGTGATTGAAAAAGTAGAAAAACCGACTCTAGTTTTAGCCCATAACAAAACACTTGCCGCTCAATTATATTCCGAGTTCAAGCAATTTTTTCCGAATAATTCGGTGCAATATTTTGTTTCGTATTATGATTATTATCAACCCGAAGCGTACATTCCGGTAACGGGAACCTATATCGAAAAAGATTTGTCCATTAATGATGAATTAGAAAAGTTGCGTCTTAGCACCACTTCTGCCCTACTTTCCGGTCGCAGAGATGTATTAGTCGTGGCTTCTGTTTCTTGTTTGTATGGTATCGGAAATCCTGTGGAATTTCAAAAGAATGTCATTTCCATCGATCGCGGACAAATCATTTCCCGAACGAAATTATTGCATCGATTGGTGCAAAGTTTGTATTCGCGAACGGAAGCAGAATTTACTCCCGGCACTTTCCGTATCAAAGGCGATACCGTGGAAATTTTCCCAAGCTATGCCGATGAACCGTTTCGCATTCATTTCTTTGGCGATGAAATCGAAGAAATTGAAGCCTTTGATGTCAAAACCACAAAAGTAATTGAACGCTATTCCAAACTCAATATTTATCCGGCGAATATGTTTGTGACTTCACCCGATGTGTTGCAAAATGCCATTTGGGAAATCCAACAAGATTTAGTTAAACAAGTGGATTATTTTAAAGAAATCGGTAAACATCTAGAAGCCAAACGGTTGGAAGAACGCACCAATTTTGATTTAGAAATGATTCGCGAATTAGGCTACTGTTCCGGCATCGAAAACTATTCTCGTTATTTGGATGGTCGTGAACCCGGCACACGACCGTTCTGTTTGTTGGATTATTTTCCGGATGATTTTTTAATGGTGGTCGATGAAAGTCACGTGACAATTTCGCAAGTGCATGCGATGTACGGCGGCGACCGAAGCCGAAAAGAAAATCTCGTTGAATTCGGATTCCGACTTCCGGCGGCGATGGACAACCGTCCGTTAAAGTTTGAAGAATTCGAAGCATTGCAAAACCAAGTGGTTTACGTTTCCGCCACTCCGGCCGATTACGAATTACAAAAAAGCGAAGGAATTTATGTGGAACAAGTCATTCGTCCAACAGGATTACTAGACCCAATCATCGAAATCCGTCCGAGTGTAAATCAAATTGATGATTTAATTGAAGAAATTCAAGTGCGTTGCGAAGCCGACGAACGCGTTTTAGTCACCACGTTAACCAAACGCATGGCGGAGGAATTGACCAAATATTTAACCAAAGTTTCCATTCGTTGCCGTTATATTCACTCCGATGTGGATACGTTGGAACGCGTAGAAATCATGCAAGATTTACGCAAAGGTTTATTTGATGTATTGATTGGGGTAAACTTACTCCGAGAAGGATTGGATTTACCCGAAGTTTCGCTCGTAGCCATTCTCGATGCCGACAAAGAAGGTTTCCTTCGCAGTCATCGTTCGCTGACCCAAACAGTAGGTCGAGCTGCCCGAAACGTGAACGGAAAAGCGATTATGTATGCCGATAAAATCACGGCTTCCATGCAAAAAACCATCGACGAAACCAATTACCGTCGCGAAAAACAAATTGCCTACAACACCCAACACGGATTACAACCCAAAGCTTTGAATAAGAGTTTAAACAATGCGTTGAGCAACAATTCTGTCTCAACCCAATACTATGAAGACAAAGTCTTAAAAGCCGCCGAACCCGAAAGCTTGTACCTCACCAAACCCGAAATTGAAAAGAAAATCCGCGACCTGCGAAAAATGATGGAAAAAGCCGCCAAAGAACTCAACTTTATCGACGCAGCCAAATTGCGTGATGAAATAAAAAGTTGGCAGGAGAAGATGTAATTTTTTTTGAAGCTATTCCCGCTTTTCGCTACAATCGGGGCTAGGGAATTGTGCTTCAAAACAAAATTTAGTGAATAAAGCAGTTTTGATGATTTGTAAGATTTATTTATTAAATTTGAGAAAATTAATTTAACAATTGTCAGACATATTCACCCAATTTCGGGTAGATAAGTCTGATTTTGTAAGAGATATTACAAGTTACTTTCAAGCCGTTGACCTCACAAGTTTTTCAAGAGAAATATATAAAATGAATCCTGATTTATTCAAACCCGTCTTTTTAAAACTGAATCGAGCACAAACTCAGGTTAATGATATTTATTCAATTTTGAGAAATTCATGGGACGAAAATAAAATAAAATTTTCTACTAACATTTCTGAAGATAAATTAGGTTATGAAGTCTATACTAACGATTTTTCATACGATAACTTTTTAGAAGATTTAGGAATTAAAATTGGGGAAGTCGCCCATAATTTAAGATCTGCGTTGGACAACCTAGTATTTGCAACCGCTAGAACAATTTGTGATCCTCCGCTGAAACCCAAAAAATTATATTTTCCAATTTTTGAAGATGAAAAAGATTTTTACGTAAAAACCAAAGATGTATTTAGCCAAATTCCTGTTTCTGTAAAAGAACTTATAATAAATGTCCAACCTTTTACTCAGAAAAAGAATAATCCCAATTTTAAAAATGAATTATATGTTCTTTCCATTCTTCATTGGTTAAATAACACTGACAAACATCAAACGCCAAAAGTTTTAATTGCAATTCTTGAAGAAATTGACATGGAAGGTAATTTAGAATTTGATAACGCAAATTGGGAACATTTTTTTAATGAAAAAGAAGACTTTTGTAAATTTTTACCTGTCCTTCCAAATTCTAAAGTATTCGAATTTAGAACTACAGAAATAGTCACAAAAATGAACATGCATTTTAAACTAAAAGTAGAAATTTTATTGGAAGTATTTGAAGGAAGAATGAAGCCAGATATTCTTCAAATGATGCAACGAGAAATTTTACACATAACTATAGAATACTTAAAAAATTTAGGGATAAACATTTAAATAAAAACCGTTGAAGCTAATGATGACATTGCCAGCGAGTAAAAATGCTATACGTTTTGATGATGCTGCAAGTGTACAGACGCTTTTGGGCATTTATGAAGATAAAAATAAGAGAAAAGATTTTATAGATGACTTAAATGACGCATATGAGAGTGACAACTCTGGATTTCCGTTATATCAATCTACAACAAATATTGGCAAACAACAAGAACATTTATATAATTTATTTTCAAAATTTAATTTAAATTTATCATTATATGAAGCCAATTACAATAGTAATGGATTTATAAACGATTGGCAAAAAATAAATAAAGAAACCTTGGAAAAAGAACCGTGTAATTAAAATTAAAAACTAAAAAAAAAATGAAACATATATTAAACATATTTTTAATCCTATCAATATTTTCTTGTAAAGCACAATCAATTATTGTACCTATAGGAAGTGGGCAAGATTTTGAAAAAAATCCAACCTATTACATAAAAGATGTCAATAACGAATTTGATAAATTTGAAGGGACTTGGAAATATCAAAATGGAACTACGGAAATTACATTTAAACTTAAAAAGGAAGAGCATTATCAAGCTGCTGAAAACTATAACTATATTGATTTATTGGTAGGTGAATACCTATACATTGCAAACGGATTTGAGGTAGCTAATACTTTACCTCGCTTTGACAACCCTAATATATCAGGATATAGCCATAAAATAAGTGGTCGAATTTTCAAACATAGATTACCAAGTCATTGTATAGACAATAGTGCTGTTTCTGAGATAAAAATTGAGGTGAGCATAAGCCATCAAACTGAAGAATATACCGAAGGAATAGTAATATTACGTTATGTTAATGATAATGGGATAGAAAAACTGGAGGCTTGTATTTACGACGATACCACTATGGGAAATATTCCAAATGCAAGAATAGATATTCCAGATGGTTATTATGAGTTTATTAAACAATAAAAACTAACCACAACATCCCTTGCTCCCGCACGAATCCCTTCGTGTGGCATTTTAAATAAATCACAATACTTACCTCACAAATTCATTTAATAAAATTAAAAAAATCTCGCAAAGCCGCAAAGCCGCAAATTTTAAAACTTTTCCTTTGCGTCTCTGCTCCCGAATTTTCGGGATTGCGAGAAAAAAATTAAATTAGTAGCGAGAAATAAAAAAATATGAAAACCCCTCACCAACTCTCCGCTGCAAGCTTTTGCACAAAAACCAGCTCATCTAAGTCTTCCATAATAGCACGATGCTCTGCGAACGTCTCTGACTTCGCAGCAAAAAAACATCCGCAACTGAACGAATTTCTTAACTTTACAAAAAACTTATATGACTTATATGGTTTAAAATAAAAAAACATGAAAACCTCCCACCAACTCGCCACCCGCTTTCGCGAAGTCATCCTAAACGGCACATGGATAGCCAACACCAATTTCAAAGCTCAATTGGAAAATACGAATTGGGAAATGGTTACTCAAAAAATTAGTAACCTCAACACGATTGCCCTTTTAGCCCAACATATTCATTACTATATCAACGGAATCAATCAAGTGTTTGCCGGTGGCACATTGGATATCAAAGATAAATACAGTTTTGACTTTCCTCCCATTACTGCTCAGGAACAATGGGAAACTTTTTTACAACGGTTTTGGAATGATGCAGAAACATTCGCTCAACACGTTGAACAACTTAGCGAAGAACAATTAAATGCCGATTTTACCAATCCGAATTATGGCAGTTATTATCGCAATATCGATGGCATGATTGAGCACAGTTATTATCATTTGGGACAAATTGCGTTGATTAAAAAATTAATCTCTTTTCAAAAATAACCACAAAAAAAGCACCCCGAAAGGTGCTTTGTCTCATTTTATTTACTACTTATCCAATCTCAATCATTCGTTTTGGTTTAGGCAATGCCTCTTCTTTTTTAGGCAATGTGATGTGTAATACCCCGTTTTCATAAGAAGCATTGATATCGTAATCATTCACAATTTCAGGTAATGTAAAAGAACGTTTGAAGGAAGAGTAGCTGAACTCTTTACGGGTATATTTCCCTTCTTTGTCTTTTTCTTCGTTTTCAGAACTTGCTTCAGATGAAATAGTCAACACGTTGTCATCTAATTCAATGTTAAAATCTTCTTTGCGTTTACCGGGAGCAGCCAATTCTACCACAAAAGTGGTTTCGGTTTCTTTAATGTTTACAGGTGGAACGGTGTTGTTCATGCGTTCCATTCCTCCCATCCAATCCGGTTTGAAAAATTCATCAAATACAGCAGGAAATGGGAATCGGTTGTTTGTTTTTACGAGTGTCATAACTTTGTTTTTTTATAGGTTAAACATTTTCTTTTGACAGTCTAAAGACAAAGTTTATACCATTTGAAAATACAAGTCAAATTGACATTTCTGACGCAGAAAACAGTCAAAATTTCAGTTATAATTACTGATTAACAATACTTTAACAGACATTTTTTCAGAAACATCCGTTTAAATTAATCGACTATTTTTTCCATTGAAAACAGAAAACATTTTACAGGAACCAAATTCAAAAATTTGTCATAATAAAATGAAATTAAAATATAAATTAAGAAGTTTTTTTGTACTTTAGTATCAATTCAATTTCCCTACACAAAAAACAATAATTATCAATAAAAACATCCTTAATCATGGAAAACAAACAAACATCATCTTCCATACTACTTAGTTTATCAGTATTGTTAGGACTTTTTACTTTAGGATTTTTTATTTTTAAAGGACTCAAAACCTTTAGTGATAAAGATAGAGTTGTAACCGTAAAAGGACTTGCCGAAATGAATATGAAAGCAACATCGGCAACCATCACTTTACATTACTCCTTTTCCGGTGATGATGTCAAAGAATTATTGCAATTATCGGCTAATAAAAAAAATGAAATTACTACTTACTTAACCGGTTTAGGTTATGCCCAAAACGATATTAAATTACATAATATCACTGTTGTTGATCGGCAAACTTACTATCAAACTGAATGGAGAGGTGGCGAACAAGTACAAGTAAAAATAGATCGGTATACCACCAAACAAAGCATCAGTATTCCTGCTAAACAAGTTGAAAAAACAGAAGACATCGCATCGCAAATAAAATTAGATCTCATAAGCAAAGATTTAACTGCTGATGCAAAAACTACCTATGAATTTCCTGAATTAAATTCAATTAAACCTCAACTGATAGCAGAAAGTACCAAAAATGCACGCGTAGCAGGAGAGCAATTTGCTAATGACTCGCAAGCAAAATTAGGAAAAATCAAAACTGCTTCGCAAGGACAAATTACCATTGCCGGCAGGTATTACTACGATGAAGAAAGTAGCGAAGGCAGTGAAGCCCCAAAAGAACCTTATATTCAAAAAGCCAGGGTTGTTAGTACAATAGTGTTCTTCTTAGAGTAGTTATTTGTATAGTGTAGCAATCGGTTTCGTTTAAATAAGCTAACACGTTTTCATTTACTTTGTGTGTAATAAAGTAGCTGTTTCCTTTATTTAATAAGGTCGTCATTAAACCTTTTTTGTGATTTTACGTCTTAATGCAAAAATAGATTGCTCAACTTTCCGGTTAGTCATGTGCAATTTGTAATACTGTTACTATGCATTTATCCACACTAAACGCTCTACGTCTTGGTTTCTCTACCAAAGCGGCTGATACAATCCAATCATTGGGTTTGGAGAACTATATTACCCAACAGCTCCAAGCAAAAGTACCAATCAACGAACCCGACTTTATTGCCAAAAGCCCTAAAAGCTTAGCCGCTTTACGTGATTTAAAACAATCGACTGAAAAAAGTGGAGAAGAAGTTGAAAAAATAACCAAAACGTTAATCAAAACCCATTTTGAATGGAAAGCATACCTCGTTCAACGATTCGATACGACTGAGGTGCCATTGCGTGAAAAAATCAATTTGTTTTTTCAAAATCATTTTGTGGTGACTTCACAATCGGTTAAAGTGCCTTTTTGGATTTATCAACATTATGAAACCATAGTCAAATATTCCTTATCCAATTATAAAACATTGGTAAAAGAAATGGTGTATACCAACGCTATGATTAAATATTTAGACAACCATCAAAACAGAAAAGGAAAAACAAATGAAAATTTAGCCCGAGAATTATTGGAATTGTTTACGTTAGGCGAAGGGAATTATTCTGAAAACGACATTAAAAACATTGCTTTGTCATTGACAGGACTAACATTTGGAGAAAAAAAAGGCATGTATCGTCCATTTTTAAAAGACAATTCCGTAAAAACAGTTTTTGGAAAATCGGGTAATTTTGATATTGATGAAGTAATCGACATTATTTTTGAACAACCTCATACACCGTATTTTTTGGCAGAAAAAGTGTTGAAATGGTTTTTTTATGATGATCCGCCTGACTCATTGATTACCAAATACGGAGATATTTTAAAGAAAAATCATTTTGAACTAAGTCCCTTTTTCTACACTCTTTTTAAAGAGGAATGTCAGAATCCAAAGGGCGGCAATCAAATTAAAAATCCGTTGATTTTTTTTATGCAAATCCATCACGATTTACAACTCCAACCCAACTATAAACTTTTGGCTTTTCTTTTAAAAAATCAAGCGATGGACCTATATGACCAACCGAATGTTAAAGGATGGAAAGGTGGAAAAGATTGGCTTACTGCACAAATTTATGCGGATAGAAATCAATTCGTAGATTTTATTATTGATGATAATGAACGTTTCCGAAAGATGTTAAACAAACGTTTAGAAAAATTTGAAGTTGGAACAATTTCATGGCAACCCAATCTTCATCTCAAAACATCAAAGAATGCCAAAACTATTTTGGAAGAACTCGCTGAGCGAATGGTATTTGAAACAAATGAAACCATGCAAACCGAGCTCAATCAGTTACTAAAATACGATTTTGATCCTCATGCACAAAATGCCAAACAAAGCATATTACGAGTGTATCAATACTTGGCCAAGTCTCCTGAATTTCAAATTATTTAAGCGATGGAAAGAAGAAAATTTTTGCAACTCACGGCAACCGGAACAGGAGGATTATTAGTAGTTCCCCAATTTTTAACGGCTAAAAATCTTTTCGTTGGAACTGATGATCATTCAAATAATGTCTTGCTCTTTATACAACTCAATGGTGGTAATGATGGCCTAAACACATTTATCCCGTTTACAGACCCTTTGTATTTTAAAAACAGACCTTCCATTGGAATTTCAAAAAATGAAGTTATCAATGCTATAAACGGACTTGGATTTCATCCTGCGTTAAAAGATTTGGCCAACATAGCACAAGATGGCAATTTAACCATTGTGCAAAACGTAGGGTATCCCAACCCTAATCGTTCTCATTTTAGAAGCCAAGAAATTTGGCAAACAGCCTCCGATAGTCACCGGTATTTAGATAACGGCTGGTTAGGAAGGTTTTTAGATATTCAATGTAAAGATGAAGGGTTACCTTCAGTAAATGTTGATAATATAGATAACTTGGCTCTTAAAGCAAGTGAATCAAAAGGATTAACAATCAAAGATTTTAACAAAATCAAACGCTACGCTATTTCGGATAATGAATTACAATTGTCGGATAATCCACAATTAGATTTTGTACGAAAACTTCAATTTTCGTCTCTCGAAGGTATGGATGAAATTAAGAATGCTTTAGAAAAATCGCAAAACTATTCTGAAAGTTATGCAAACAATCCATTGTCTAAAAATTTAGAATGGATGGCAAAACTCATCAAAGGTGGTTTAAATTCAAAAATCTATTACACTTCCCTGAATGGTTTTGATACCCATCATAACCAAAAACAATTGCATCAAAACCAATTACGTATACTCAATGATGCCATCTATTCTTTTTACAGAGATATGAAGCAAAGTAATTTATTACAATATGTTACATTGGTTGTTTTTTCAGAATTTGGTAGAAGGGTAAAAGAAAACGGAACCGGGACTGACCACGGCACAGCTGGGCCTATGATAATTATTGGGGGCGGGAACAAAGGAAAAATCATTGGAAACAATCCTAATTTGAGTCTGTTAGACCAAGGTGATTTACGCTACGAAACTGATTTTAGGAGTGTATATGCCACCTTACTAAAACATAAGTTTAACTTTGATTCTAACGTCATCAACATTAAAAATGAAGTAATAAAGGGTATTTTTTAATGTTGTTAAATCAATACTTGAAAAAAACTAAGATTCGTTTATTATTAAAATAATCATTTTTTGTACACTTGGAAAATACAAACTCATTTGATTAATTTGTTATATTTGAAAAACAAATCAAAACAATACTCGAATGAAATTAGGAGCCTTTTCGATTAGTCTGGCAGTTAAAGACATTAAAAAATCAAAAACTTTTTACGAAAATTTAGGGTTTACCCAATTAGGGGGTGAAATAAATCAAAAATGGCTAATTTTAAAAAACGGAAACGCAATTATCGGTTTATTTGAGGGAATGTTTGAAAATAATATTATCACTTTTAATCCGGGTTGGGACGAAAATGCACAAAATTTGGAATCATTCGACGATGTTCGGGTTATTCAACAACATTTAAAAAATAGTGGAATTTCGTTGCTTGCTGAAACCGACCCAAATGCCGAAGGTCCTGCCCATATTACCTTAACAGACCCGGACGGAAATGCTATCTTAATTGATCAACATCGATAACACCATTATTTATGAGAACAGAAGGAAACACGGTAGAAGAAATTCTTTCAAACGTACCACAAGAACGAGCAGAAGTTTTTCGAAAACTACATACAACCATTGAAAAAAATCTGCCAAAAGGATTTGAAGCAGCTATCAGTTATGGTGGTTTAGGCTATGTAGTACCACATCGTATCTACCCGGCGGGTTACCACTGTAAACCTTCTGAACCTTTACCTTTTGCCGGCATAGCATCTCAAAAAAATTCCATTAACTTTTACCACATGGGAATCTACAGTAATCCCGAATTATTGGATTGGTTTGTAAATGAATATCCTAAGCATTGTAAACAAAAATTGGATATGGGCAAAAGTTGCATTCGTTTTAAAAAGTTAGAAGAAATTCCTTACCAACTCATCGGTGACCTGATGAAAAAAATGAGTGCTCAGGAATGGATTGATTTATATGAAAGTAAACTAAAAAAATAGTATTTAGTTAATAAATACTGTTATTTAATTGTGCTGCTCACTGAAAATTCTCAACAAAACATCAGGTTCAATCATGCGTGTAGGTGATTTTTCCATTTCTAGTAGTACTCGTTTAATACTAAAAGGATTTAGCCCTAATTTCAAGCCCAACTGATGCATAAATTCATGCTCTCGCTCGTGGTGGTGATTGTCACAATGTGAAAGCAGGGCTAATCGATAGAAATGTTCTATGCGTTTGAATTCTGATTTAAAAACCAAGAGTTCATTGGGTAGTGAAAATAATTCTTCAAAATCGGTGTCACGAACGTTGAGTTCTTCCGCCACCATTTTGATAAATTCGTATTCGCGTTCATGCACTTTGCCGTCAACTTTAGACAGTTCAATCATATCTCCCAATAAACTTAATTTTTCCTTATACGTAATCATAAAGCCATATTTTTGGCTAATTTAGTTTTTCCGTTTAATTTATCAAATAATGAAATTAATTTTCTCGTTACTAACCCTACTCGGCTTACTCGTTTTCCTAAGTCAGAACATTTGGAGTCAAAAACGTTATTCTACGTTTGAAATAGAAGCTCCGCAACTGAAAACCAGCAAGAAAATTTGGGTGTATTTGCCTAAAGACTATACCAAACAAACCCAGAATTATCCTGTGATTTATATGCATGATGCTCAAAATCTATTTGATGCCAAAACTTCCTATGCGGGCGAATGGAATGTGGATGAAACCTTAGATAATTTAAAAATGAACGTGATTGTCATCGGCATCGAACACGGAAACGAAAAACGTTTGGAGGAATTAACACCTTTTAAACACGAAAAACACGGCGGAGGAAATGCCAATGCATATTTGGATTTTATCGTAAAAACCTTAAAACCCCATGTAGACAAAACGTATCGAACCAAAACAAAAGCCAAGCACACGACAATTTTTGGGAGTTCGTTGGGCGGATTGGTTTCGTATTATGCGGTTTTAAAATATCCGGAAACATTCGGAAAAGCAGGTGTCTTCTCCCCTTCTTTTTGGTACACGAATGACATTTATACCTTAACTGAAAAGACAGAAAAAATAAATGCAAAACTTTATTTCTTATGCGGAAACAGCGAAAGCGAAGACATGGTAAGTGATTTTACTAAAATGACCACTTTAATTGAAAAACGAATCTGTAAAAAATCAAACCTAAAACAAATCATTATCAAAGGTGGAAAACACAATGAGAAATTATGGCGAGAGAATTTTGGGGAAGCCGTTCTGTGGATGCTAGAATAGTTGTCGGTTGACTGTTCTCTGTTCTCTGTTAACGAAAAATAAAAATACATTTCATTAATTTAACTCTTATCTTTGCATCTTAAAATAAAAAAACTCAGTAACTCAAAAGAAATGAATAACAACGACATCTTCAAAAAACTTCGTGTCGCCTTGCAACTTCGTGATGACCAAATTGTAGAAATTTTACAATTGGTTGATTTTCGTATTTCAAAAGCGGAATTAGGAGCTTTTTTTAGAAATCCAGAACATCCTAATTATATGGAATGTGGCGATCAGGTTTTGAGAAATTTTTTGAACGGACTAGTGATTCATTTAAGAGGAACAAAGGAAAATCCTAAAAATCCGATGGAGGTGATTAAAAGTCACAAACCAAGTACTGAAAAAACTTCTAAAGATAAAAAACAACAATCAGAAGACAAAAAGCCTTTTGTAAAAAACAAGCAAAAACCTGCTTTCAATTCAAAATCAAAAAAAGCAGAAAAAAAGATTGAAATTGTTGAAAAGGTAAAATTTAACAACGGTAAACCCAGAAAAGGCTAACGCTTTCTTTTTTAAGTTTTAATTAATGAACATGAAAAAACTATTTTTATCGCTAACAAGTTTAGTTTCATTTACAATTTTTTCACAAGCTCCTACGATACAATGGGCAAAATGTTATGGCGGTTCTAATTATGAATCGGCCAATAGTATTGTGCAAACAAATGACGGAGGTTATATTTTTGCCGGTCACAGCAGATCGACCAATGGCGATGTTTCAGCTAATTATGGAAATAATGATTATTGGATTGTAAAAATAGATAACACCGGAGAAATTGAATGGGAAAAAAATTATGGCGGTACTTCTGATGATCAGGCCAAATCAATCATCCAAACTATTGATGGTGGGTATATTGTGGCGGGAGTTTCAGGTTCTGTCAACGGTGACATTACTAATTTTAGAGGCGATTCAGACTATTGGATTGTTAAACTTGATACGGAAGGAACGATTGAATGGCAAAGAAAATATGGAGGCGACGATAAAGAAACGGCCTACTCTATCACACAAACAAACGAAGGAGGCTATATTGTAGCCGGTAGAACTTATTCGTATGACAATACGATCATGCCGGTGAATGGCGACATTACAAATTTTAATGGAGGAACAGACGGTTGGATTGTAAAGTTAAGTGCAATTGGTGATATTGAATGGGAAAGATGTCTTGGAACAACTGAATTAGACAATTTTTTCTCCGTAAAGCAAACCTTAGACGGTGGTTACATTGCCTCTGGTGATTTATTTTATGACGGATTTTGGCTTGTTAAATTCAACAGTACTGGCAATATTGAGTGGCAAACAACTTATGAAGAAACCGGTACAGCATTTAACGTTGAACTCACCTCAGACGGAGGATATGTTTTAGTAGGCGATGCATTGACCCAAATGTTTGGTACAACTGGAAATAATTTTTGTGTGATAAAAGTGAATTATCTTGGCGAAATGGAATGGCGACAAGATTATGGTGGAGAAGGATTTTTTGATACTGCCAGAGATATCAAGCAGACACCGGATGGCGGTTACATCGTTACAGGTGTGACCAATTCGAATTATAGTGGAAATATCGGATATAATAATGGCGGTCAGGATGCATGGGTTTTAAAAATCAGTGCAACCGGTGCTATTCAATGGAACAGATGCCATGGTGGAACTCAAACAGATGGTTTTTATGAAGTTAAAATAACCAATGACAACGGATATATTTTTGCGGGTTATACACAATCCAACAACGGAAATGTTTCAGGAAATAATGGTGGAACTGATGTTTGGATTGTAAAACTAGCTCCTGATGTACTTTCAATTCCGGAGAATGAATTGAACAACTTTAGTTTTTATCCTAATCCGGCAAAAGATTTTATTCAGTTCACTACTACCGTAGAATCAATTGAAATTATTGATTACTCGGGAAGAATTATTGTAAAAAAAGAAATAAACAGCAATGAACTTGATGTATCAAATCTAAACAAAGGAATGTACATCATCAAAGCTGAAAGCAATGAAATTGAATTCATTTCTAAATTAATTATCAATTAAATTTTGGATTTTATAAAGTAGATTTATTTGAATCCTTTGGGTAATTGTTATGACTACAAATACCTTTCTACAATTATCCGTTGGTGATGCTTTTGATGCCCAATCGCAATAAAACCAATGGCACGTACAGTAAATGAATAGTTTGAAGCGATTCCTGAATACATTAATTCTTCATCACTAAACGATTTAAACAAATATAATGTTGACAATCGCACAGCTTTATATTCTTGAAGTAAATCAGTTAGTGTTCTTTTATTAGCAACTGTTGCATCAACATACTCATTTTCATCAAAACCGGGAAGAGGTGTTTCATCTTTTCTGGCGAACCGCAACGAACGATAGGCAAAAACACGTTCGGCATCAATTAAATGTTGCACGATGTCTTTGATGGTCCATTTTCCTTCCGCATAACGAAATTCATGTTTTTCTGATGGAAATTGAGTTAGAAATTCTTCAAAATTTTGCATTGAATTTTCTAATTCTTCTATCAGGTTTACATCGCCTAATGCCTTGATGTAAGGCGAATAATACGGTGCGTATTCGGTTAGTTGTAAAGTGGATGAGTTCATTTTGTTTACTTTTTAAGCCGAATTTCTACTTGCATTAATATTTCCAAACAACGAACGGGTTACAATTTTTTCATACACCGCAATTTGCTTTTCGTCCGGATTTTTCTGTTTCTTTAATTCACTTATTTTCAACAAAGCATATTGCTGAATCGTCAACAAGGGCAATACAATTTGTTCACGAATTTCAATGGAGGCTTTTCCGTCAGGATAATTTTCCATCAATTCTGTAAAACCGGATAATTTGAGCAATAATCGTTTGGTTTCCAAATATTCATCATAAATAATCTGCCAAAACTCACCAAACTCTTCATCCTTTTGCATGTAAGCCGTAAGCGGAAAAAATGATTTGGATAACGACATCATGCTGTTTTCTATCAACGTTTTAAAGAACAACGAATTTTGATACAACTGCGTCACTTTTTCCCATTGGTTAGATTCTTCAAATTGTTTCAAAGCGGTTCCCACACCGAAAAAACCGGGTACATTTTGCTTTAATTGACTCCAAGACCCCACAAACGGAATGGCTCGCAAATCATTAAAATCCAATTGATCACTTTTATTTCTTTTGGACGGACGACTGCCAATATTCGTTTTGGCGTAATATTTTAAGGTACTCATTTTCTCCAAATAAGGAATAAACTTAGGATGCTGTTTGAACTTAAGGTATTCTTCATAGCTCAATTTCGACAGTTCATCAAAAATTTGATTATCTTCTTCGGAAAGCACATTTTCATCTTTATTAAAAAGCTGATTAGTTGCTCCTGCACTCAACAAATTCTCTAAATTATAACGACAAGAATCTAAGGTTCCAAAATTTGAACTGATTGTTTGCCCTTGCACCGTCACTTGAATCTGCTGATTTTCAATTGTGGGTCCCATCGAAGCGTAAAATTGATGCGTTTTACCACCTCCTCGTGCCGGCGGACCTCCTCTACCATCAAAAAAGAGTACTTTCACGCCATATTTTCGTGAAATCGATGTTAATGTTTGCTTTGCTCTATAAATGCTCCAATTCGCCATTAAATAACCGCCGTCTTTTGTACCGTCAGAAAACCCAAGCATCACTGTTTGAACATTGTTTCTGTTTTCAAGATGCTCTTTGTAAGCCGGATTGGTATACAACTGCTCCATTATTTTATCAGCTGCTTGTAAATCATCCACCGATTCAAAAAGCGGAATAATATCTACAGAAGGATTTTTCCAACCGCAAAGGCTAAACATGGCAAAGGTTTCCATCACATTCAGTGCACTTTCATTATTACTGATAATGTAACGATTACAGCCCAATTCACCATTTTTTTCCTGAATGGTTTTCATGGCATGAATGGAGCTTACGGTTGATTTGGTGATTTCGCTTTCAAAATCATCTTCCGTTAATGTGCTATTAACCTTAGATAGTAAATCAATTTTTTCTTTTTCGCTTAAATTGGAATAATTTGGCGGAAATAAGTCACTTAATTTATCAACAATTTCTTGAAAAACTGCTTTATGAATACGGCTATTTTGACGAATATCTAATGTCGCAAAATGGAAACCAAATAAATTGACTTTGTTCAACAATAAATCAATTTCATCTAAATAAAGTGATTGATGCTCCTTTTTAATAATACCTTTAATATCTTCCAACACCGCTTTAAATTCGTTAAGAGTGATATAAATTTCGCCTCTTGAGTAAAAAACAGAACGATATAATTTGCTCTCAACATCAGCAATTAATGTATCTACTCCTTTAAATGTAAGCTTTCGCTTAAGTTTACGAATGTCAGTGTAGTATGATTTTAAGATTGATGTTCTGAGTCTTTCGGCTACTTTCAACGTAATTTCGGTAGTTACAAACGGATTTCCATCTCTATCACCACCTGGCCAAAATCCCAAATTAAAAATAGAGTTTTGAATTTCTTCACCATCAAAAATATTCTTTTGAAGGTATTGAATCATTTCTCCTACCGTTTGATAAAAAACATTTTCCAGATACCAAATCAAACTCACTGCTTCATCAAAGGGAGTTGGTTTTTCTTTTTTTATAAAAGGTGTTTTTCCTAATTGAGCCAATAATTCTTTTATCTGTACCAAATTATTCACTCGCACAGCTTCTGTTAAATCGGTAATAATACCCAATACAGCACCGGGATAAAATTGCGTTGGATGAGCTGTTAAAACGGTTCGAACTTGAAAGTTTTCAAGAAAATATTTTAATTCTTTTCGTTTAGAACGCTGATCTGCTTTTTCTTTCATTCCCCTGAGTGAACCACGACCTTCCATATTGTTTACCACCGGAAAAGCAGCATCTTCGATAGCATCAAACAGTACAATTTGACGTTCCACATATTGAATAAAACGAAACATCAAATCAATTTTTTGCTCCTCGGTTGGATTCTCTAAATATTTGGAAGCAAAGGAATTAACAATTTCTTCCGGGTTTTGTTTGTTTTTAAAACCATTTTCACAAATTTCTGTAAAAAGTGGCAAAAGTACGCCGGTGTTATCAATTGCATCAAAAGGAAGCGTGATAAAAACACTATTGTAAATTTGGTATTTAGAGAGTACATTTTGATGAAATCGTTCAATTTTCGGAAGCGTATACATGGTCTAACTATTTTGCTTACTAATTTACTACTTATTTTAAAAATTAATGTTTTACGATCATAAAAAAAACCCTCACAATAGAACTTGAGAGGGTTTGTATTACTATAAGTAAACCTTACATATTCTTAAAAATTGTGTGCATCAAGCGTTTTTTATCATTGATACTTTCCTCTAACGAAATCATTGTTTCAGTACGGTATACCCCATCAATATCATCAATCATAAAAATAACGTCTTTGGCATGCTTTGTATCTTTAGCTCTTATTTTACAGAAAATATTGAATTTTCCGGTTGTTACATGAGCAACCGTTACAAAAGGAATTTCATTAATTCGCTCTAAAACAAATTTAGTTTGCGAAGTATTATTCAAAAAAACACCTACATAAGCTATAAATGAATAGCCTAACTTTTCATAATCCAATGTCAATGATGAACCCATGATAATTCCGGCATCTTCCATCTTTTTTACTCTTACGTGAACGGTACCGGCAGATATTAATAGTTTTTTTGCGATATCCGTAAAAGGAACTCTTGTGTTATCGATTAACATATCAAGAATTTGGTGATCTACTTCATCTAAACGAAATTTACTCATGTTTTTTTTCTAATTTTAGGGTTGATTTATTTTTCTGCAAAAGAAATACAATTAATTCAATAAAAAAATGATTTTGTTATTTTTTTAATAAACCATTAACAAATACCTTACCATTTTCTAATATAAAATCTGCTTTTTTATTAATTTTCGGAAAATGACCTTCGTCATCTTTAAACAAAGCTTCCTGAGCATCGTATTCAATATGGCCGTGAAAACCTTCTAAATCGCCTATACTTGAAATATAAGCTTTAAACGTTAGCTGATTTTGGACAATTTCCTCCTTAAATTGTGCAGCAAAATTCGTTATTAAATTTGAATTATCATAATTAATTTTGATATTTCTATAAACAATATCGAAAAAACAAACATTATTTTGAGGAATTTTCAAATAATCATCGATTTTGTTATCAACTATATCGTTTTCGTAAAGTGTTTGCATACCGTGCAACAAACTAATAAAAATAAATTTTCTGGTCTCTTCTCTTGCATAATCATTCTGAAAATGACCTGCTTCAATTAAAATAGTTGGCACTCCCAATTGCTGAAAAGTATCGCCGACACAATTCCGATTAAATCCATCATCAAATCTCCCTATTTGATTAGGGATAAACTCGCTTAACTTTTCATTTAGAGAAGCAATTAAGTTGATTGCCTTCAAACGCACTTCGTTAATTTCCTTTTTATCATTATAAGAAGGTGCCAAAAAGGATACAGTTGCCGGGTTTTTTGTCTGACCTGCTCCAAAAATAGTCCGTTGATCGTGTAAGTTAAAACAAAAATCAGGTTGAATTTCATTAAAAACACGCATCAACAATTGACTCTCGGGTTGAGATAGTGCTATAAAATCACGATTCAAATCAATTTGATTCGCGTTTTCTCTTGTGTAAAATTCCGCTCCATCCGGATTGAGCATCGGAATAAAGTGTAATGTAAATTTACTTTTCCATTTTATGACTTCCTCAGCATCGGAATCTAAAAAATTAAAAAGGTCAAAAAGTGCTTTTGTGGTTGTGCTTTCATTTCCATGCATTTGAGACCAAAGCAAAATTTTAAAATCTCCAAATCCGGTTTGATAACTATAAATTGATTTTCCCAACACCGATTTACCGATTACTTTAATTTCATTTTTAGCAAAGTGCTTCCCTAAAATCGACTCAATATTTTTGAGTGTAATGTAACGCCCAAACAATTGAGTTTCTTTATTTCTATTAAAAACTTCGAGGTAGTTCATAGGAATGAAATTTAGCTAAACAAAGGTAAACATCTTTACAATAACATTTGTAAACTACAAAAAAATGAATAAAAATTTAATAATGTAAACATTTGTTTACTGATAAAATTAACAAATTTAAATTTATAACATAAACAACTATTTACCAATTATTTAAAAACAATTATATAAACTAAAAAATTACACAAATACTGCTTGTAAAAGTTAAATTACATTTGTAAATCATATTTATTATTTACAATTATTTACATTTGTAACATTGTTTTTATTTACATTTATCATTATGCATAGTACAACCGATTTTGTTCAAAAGTTAGAAAAAATCCTTTCTTATTATCAACTGAGTGCGTCAGCTTTTGCTGATAAAATTGGCGTGCAGCGATCAAGCCTATCTCACCTACTCTCGGGAAGAAATAAACCGAGTTTAGAATTTGTTATTAAAATCTCAGAATCTTTTCCTGAGGTAGATTTATATTGGTTCTTATTTAACAAGGGAACTTTTCCGAAATCAAATACTACGGATACTACCCAAAAAAAAGCGGATGATTCAATAAAAAAAACCGAGGAAAGTAGAAAAGCTGAAACTAATAGAATAGATAAAATAGGACTTCAAAACTCTGAAGATGTTGAAAAAATAGTTGTTTTCTATAAAAACGGAACTTTTAAAACGTATTTACCGAAATAAAGGAAGCCTCAACTCAAATAGAGTCAAGGCTAACCAAAACCAATAAAACAAACACAAAAACTAACTATCTTCTAAGTAGGAATACAGCTGCACAGCCCGGTTCTAATCTATTCATCACCGGAGCATAATCTCCGCTTGCCATAGGTACTGAAAAAGCAAGCACTCTTCCTCCTCCATTTGCTCTTTCAGCTACATATATCATTTTGTTTACATTATCATAGGCTACATCTACCGGATTTCCTAACAATGAATTGGGCCCATATATCCTAATTTGATTTGCTAATCCTATTGTACCGTTGTTTGCCGTAGAAGAGAAAACAGAAGAGAAATTTTTTATCACAATAACACCTCCATCAGCATCTGAAGTAGCTGCTGCGACATCGGTTAAAACCATAGTGTTTTCAATACTTGAATACGTAATTCCGTGTGTTCTTACTAAACCTTCAATTGTTACTCGTTTACTAGGCGAAAGTGGTCCGGAAGAATTACTTAAAAAGTTATTATACGCTACTAAATCACTTGTAAGATCAGCAATTGCATACAAAGTATTACCATCAAAATGAATTCCCCACAACTTAATATCTACATCAAACGTGCGTTGTAATGTAAAGCCGGACGCTGACTTCTCATAGACAAATAGTTTGTTTTGATTTCCGTTAGATGTTGCTTGATCTTGCGTAACAATTACTGTATTTCCTGATACTGCAATTTCTCTGGCATTATTAAAATCTGAAGTACTACTGTAAGATAAAGATAAATTAGAACTGTTATCCATCATTGCTTGTTTAACATTTCCATAAGCTTCTAACCGATTATTAGATCGTGAAGCTAAAATAATTTCATCGCTAGACGGATAATAATGAATGCCGTCTGCATCAGTAGAATTTACCGAATAACTTTGAGTAATTGGCGTAGCAGGAACTAAATCTGTTATAGAAACCATACCTGAAGTATTACTAGATGTAAATAGCTTTACCTCACTAACTGTTTGCTGGTTACCATCGTCATCACTACATGACATAAATAAGATTGAACTCAAGATAACCGCTGTAAATAAATTTTTGTTTTTCATGCTGTGTAATTTTAAGTGTTTATACAGGCATATACGAAAACAAATTACAATTGGTTTTTAAATAATTAATTTTTTTCTTTAAAAACTATTTTCAGGTATTTTACCGATTACGCCAACATAAAATTTTTGTAATAACAATAAATCTTCTTCTATTTTTCCGGTTGGATAAAAAGGTTTGCCGAGTTTAACTTGTTTTTTAGAATAATCAAAAGCAACGGGTATTATGGGCACATTGGCTTGGAGAGAAATATAATAAAACCCTGTTCTCCATTCGGTTACTTTCTTTCGGGTTCCTTCGGGTGCGATGGCTAATCTGAAAATTTCTCTTTTTTTAAAAACTTCTGCAATGGCTTCTACTTTGTTTAAACCTCCGGATCTGTCTAATGGCTCTCCTCCCATCCATTTGAAATAATAGCCAAAGGGAAATCGAAATAACTCTTTTTTACCTACAAAATTCATTTCCAATCCCATAATTCCTCTCGTGAAAAGTCCGATATAGAAATCATGCCAACTGGTGTGAGGCACAACAATCATCACACATTTTCTTACATTAGCTTCAATAGTTCCTGAAATTTCCCATCCCATCAATTTGAAAAAAATCAATTTATAAAACCACTGCTTCATAATCCAAAATATTTTAGTAAAAATACGATATATAACTTATTTTTGGAAAAAATAGGGCGATGTTCAAAAAGATAATCAGTTACTTTTATCCAATTCAGTTATACAAGACAACTTCAGAAATAAGCAAAACACTGGAAATTACTTTGGTAAACGGACAAATAGTGTTGGATAGTTTAAATACCAATTACTCTTATGGGAGTTTACAACGAATTCTCCGCAAAGGACTCCAGAGCATTGGTTTTGAAAACATTAAGTCGCTACAACATATTTTGGTTTTAGGTGTTGCAGGAGGCAGTGTTATCAAAACACTAGTCGATGAAATTGGATACACCGGTAAAATAACCGGAATTGAATTAGATGAAAAAGTGATCGATTTAGCCAATAAGCATTTTCAACTCAATAAAATTAAAAACCTGAACATCATTCATCACGAAGCCTTTGAATTTGTTTTAAAAACAAAATTAAAATATGATTTAATCATTGTCGATATTTTTCAAGATACCGCTATGCCCGGTTTTTTATTCGAAAATTTTTTTCAGCATCGGTTGACTGAAATAGTAACCGCAAATGGCTACATTCTTTTTAACACAATGATTTTGAATGATCATGATAATGCTCGAAACAAAGCATACATCTCCTTTTTTAAACCTGAAAAATATAATGTATGGACACTTCCCAGAGTTGAAGAGCACAACGAATTAATATTAATAAACAGAAAAAAATAATCTTGGTATGTTAATTGTACCATAATAAAGTGTTTGCTAAATAAATTAGTATTTTTGACTCTAGAAAACAGTACCATGAAGAAATTATTTTTTTTTCTATGCATCGCTTTACCTCTACTTCTTCTGTTGGGTTTTGAGATGGATAACAAAGACAAAAACACCCTTAAAGCAGGTAAAAAAATGCAGGAAATGGTGGTTGACATTTCAAAATATGCACGGAAATTTAATCCTGATTTTATTATCATTCCTCAAAACGGGTCTGAATTGGCTTTTCAAAATGTTAACCCTGAAAAGCCTCTGTGTAATGACTACATCAATGCCATCGACGGTATAGCCATTGAAGAATTGTTTTATGACGAAAACGGGAAAGCTGACGATTATCGCATTAATAACTTAAAAAAAATACCAAAAGACAAAAAAGTAATTGTTTCTGAATTTGTAAAAGAGAAAAATGACGAAGATAGAATTGTTAAACTGAATCGAGAAGCTACATTTGTTCCTTTTATCAGAACCGCAGACAATTATCATTATCACATTATTCCCGAAAAAATTTTGAATGAAAATTCGAATAATATAACCAAACTACCAGACGTTCAAAATTTTTTATACCTCATCAATGCCGATGATTTTGATACGAAAAAAGATTTGATTGATAGAGTTGCGGAGACAAATTTTGACCTTATTTTAATTGATTTATACTACTTAAGTTTTCCCTACACCAAAACTGATTTAGAAAAACTAAAAGTTAAGAAAAACGGAGGAAAACGATTGGTGATTTGTTACCTTAACATTGGTGCGGCCGAAAACTGGCGAAGCTATTGGCAACCTGATTGGAAAAAAGGCAATCCTAAATGGCTCAAAAAGAATTACAAAGGTTACGACAATGAGATATACGTAGAGTTCTGGGAACCTACTTGGCAAAAAATAATATTTGGCAATGACAATTCCTATACAAAAAAAATAATAGATGCCGGATTTGACGGAGTGTTTTTAGATAATGTTGAAGCCTATTATGCTTTGTACAACTAAAGCAGAAGTTTAGCTTTTTCTAAATCTTCGGGTGTATCAATTCCTATACCAACATGATTGGTTTCTACCATTTTGATTTTTTTGCCGTATTCTAAATAGCGGAGTTGCTCCAACTTTTCAGAAGCTTCTAACGATTTCATTGGTAAATGATAAAAATCTAACAACGCTTGTTTACGAAAAGCATAAATCCCGATGTGTTGAAAATAACGAACACCTACATTCTGCTCTCTAGGATACGGTATTACCGAACGAGAGAAATATAACGCCATTCCGCTTTGATCAACAATTACTTTAACATTGTTAGGGTTTTCAATTGCCTCCCAATCAGTAATTTCTCTCATTAGCGAGGCTAAATCAATTTTTTGATCTTTATCCTGTTTAAAGACTTCAATTACCTTTTCAAGTGGTTCTTTATTGATAAAAGGTTCGTCTCCCTGTACATTAACCACCACATCTACATCTAAATTTTCTACCGCCTCTGCTATTCGGTCACTTCCACTTTCATGTTCTTTTATACTCATAATGGCTTTTCCTCCTTGTGAAATAATTTCGTTGAAAATTAAATCTGAGTCTGTCACTACAAAAACATCATCAAATAACTGAGTATTCACTGCGGCTTGATACGTTCGGGTAATAACTTTTTTCCCACCTAAATCCTGCATTAATTTGGCTGGAAATCGTGTAGAAGCATAACGAGCTGGTATAACGGCGATGATTTTCATAGTTAAAGTGGCTGAGAAGCTGAGTTTCTAAGTTATTTTATAATTTTTCTAAATAATTTAATTCCCACAAAGAAAATAAAAAGTACCAGAACAAAAGCGATTACCGGAATAAAAATAGAGGCAAACGACATGACTGTGGCAGTTCCGGTTTCTACAGTAGAAACAATAGGGTTTCCTAATCCACCTGTTGTGGCTGTTGAAGTTAAACGTGTAGCTGCGGTAGCTGAATTAATTGCCGCAGCCGTTCCACCGCCAGCAATAATAGCCAGTCCCCATGTGAAAAGCGGACTTAAATCTATCAAAGTGGAAGCCATCACAGCCGTACCGGCAATGGTTGCTAACGGAATTGCGATTGAATCTAAAATGGAATCCACAAATGGAATGTAATAGGCTAAAACTTCAAAAACCATAGCCATTCCCAGTGCAATTATAGCCGGGGTTTCACTCAACCAACTCCAAGATTCGTTCACGGGTATCCAATTGAAATAAGAGGCCAGACTCAATATAAAAAGTGGCACAAAAACTCTAAATCCGGCAGATGCGGCAAGCCCTATACCGAGACAGATGCTGATAATAGTTTCAATGGATATCATCTTTCAAATTTATTTAAAATTTTCGTCTTTATAGCCAATCAAATACAATTTTTCTTTAGCTCGTGTAACGGCTGTATACAACCATCGAATATAATCTCTGTCTATACCGTCGGGTAAAAATGGTTGTTCAACAAAAACCGTATTCCACTGACCGCCTTGTGATTTATGACAAGTAATGGCATACGAAAACTTAACCTGTAAAGCATTGAAGTATTCATTTTCTTTTACCTTTTGTATTTGTTTGTACTTGGACCGTTCATTCTCATAATCTTTTAAAACTTCATGATATAAGCGGTTAGATTCTTCATAGGTTAAAGAGGGTGATACGCTCGTCACCGTATCTAGCAACAAAATAGTTTCAAAAGACCTTTGGTTTGGGTAGTCCACCATTCTAATCTTCACTTTGGCAAATTTGAATCCATAAAGGTCTAGGATTTTATGTATTTCAAGAATTTCAATTACATCACCGTTAGCAATAAACCCAGCTTCGTCTGTATCTTTTAACCAGAAGTAATTGTTTTTAACCACCATCATAAAATCGCCCACTGATAAATCGCTTTCGCGGAAAAGAATCGCCTTTCTAATTTGTTGATTGTATTGATTAGCTCTTTTATTGGTTCGAACTATAAATGCTGTTTCCTCCATACCATCCTTACTATAAGCAGTATTAATGGCATCCTGAATATCATATCCATCGGTTAAACGCACTATATCTTTGAATCCGTTCAAAGTAAACTGAAACGAATCGATAAAGTGTTCCTTTAAAATTTCTCTGAGTAGCGTAGCATTATATAAAATTCCTGAGTTTTCTTCCTGACGCATAACTTCGTCCAATTCAATTTGAAATAGTTCTTTATGATAACTTCGTTGTAAAGTTTCAATATCCAAAGCCGGACTCACTTCTAAGTGCACCGGTGGTAACTGAGCTGTATCTCCCAACAACAGCATTTTACAATTTTCACCCGAATACACATAGTGTATTAAATCATCTAAAAGTGAATTGGTATCCATTGATTTTGAATCCGTATTTACATCGGAAATCATAGAACTTTCATCTACAATAAAAATGGTGTTTTTGTGTTTATTATTTTGTCTGGTAAATGAAATACCACCCGAAGCATTTTTTTTTGAATAATATATTTTTTTATGAATAGTATAAGCCGGTTTTCCCGAATAATTAGCTATTACTTTGGCTGCTCGTCCGGTGGGAGCTAATAATACATACTTTTTATTTACAGAGATTAAATTTTCTACCAAAGTAGAAATCAGTGTCGTTTTACCTGTTCCGGCATACCCTTTTAAAACAAAGAGTTCATTTGAATCTGAATTGGTTACAAAATGAGCTACCTTTTCAAAAAAAATTGTTTGTTTTAATGTAGGGTTGTAAGGGAATGATTTTTGTAAAATACTGTAAAACAGAGACGAATTCATTTATGAAAAGTTAGGAAAATATTAAAATTCAAATATACTGATGAATTTTGTGAGAAATGCTTTTGAGAAAAAAAAAAAATTGTAGATTTGCCTTAAACAGAAATTAAAAAAAATCAAGATGATTAAATTAGTTATAATTGTTATTGTACTTGCATTCGCCATTTTTGGAATTGTAAAATTACTTGATAAAAACACCAATTCTAAGCTAAAGTCGATTATATCTATCGTTTTATGGTTGATTACTTTCGTATTTGGTTATTTAATTTACGAATCAATTCAAGATCCGATTCGTTTTGATAAATTAAAAGAAAAGCGTTTTCAAGTTGCGGTGAATAAAATGCTGGATATTAAAGCTGTACAACAAGCCTACAAGTCTATTAACGGAAAATACACTGATAACTTAGATACATTAATCTCTTTTATTGAAAATGAAAAATTTACCATTATAGAAAGAAGAGATACTTCCATTATTGATGTTGAAAAAAATGCAGCTTATCGATTAACGGTTGGACCGGATGGAACCGGTGGATATTTTAAAGATATAGTTGTGACCAAAGAATTAGGTAAAGTAAGTATCAAAGATTCATTATTCAAAGATTCTGATCGCTACAAAAGATTGAATGTTGTAAAAATAGGTGATATTGAAGCTGAAATTGAACTAAAATCAGGATATATATCTAAAAATGATTTAAAAGTACCTGTTTTTGAAGCTAAACTGGAAAAAGCGAAATTACTAACTGACCAAGACCCTTCTTTAGTGGAGAAAGAAAAGAAAGTTGTTTCTGTTGATGGAATTAATGGTGAATACATTTTATTAGGTTCCATGGAAGAAGTTAGTTTGTCAGGAAACTGGCCAAAAAAATATGGAAATAACGAATAATTCAGTCATACAAAAAAATTATAAAAAGTTGTCCATTCAGGTATCTCTGGATGGGCTTTCTTTTTGTTGCAAAGATACTATCACTGGCCAAATCACCTCTTTTGAATCAGTTGATTTTAAAAAATTTCCTAAAAATTTTACTGTAGAAAATTGTCTATGGAAAACTATTTTGGATAATTCTGATTTAACAAAATTATATGATCAAATTACGGTTTTACATGAAAATAACTTAAGTACTTTTGTACCAAAACCCTTGTATGACGAAGATTATAAAGGAAGTTATTTACAATACAACACCAAAGTGTTTGATACAGATTACTTTGCTGTAGATGAAATAGAAAAGTATGAAATGATGAACGTGTATGTACCTTATGTAAACATAAACAATTATTTAATTGATCAATTTGGTACTTTTGACTACCAACATTATACTGGTGTTTTAGTTTCTAAACTATTGGATTTGTCTAAAAATGATGTTTCGCAAAATATGTACGTGCATATTTGCCAATCACATTTTGAAATCGTAATCATACAAAACCAGAAACTTATGCTCTTTAATTCGTTTGATTATCAAACGCCCGAAGATTTTCTCTATTATCTCTTATTTACGGCTGAACAGTTACATTTAAACCCGGAATCTTTCAAACTATATATTTTAGGCGATTGTTCTGAACAAAATCCATTGTATCAAAAGGCCTATCAATATGTTAGAAATACATCTTTATTGGATGTAACTGATTTGCAAAAATCAAACTCTTTTTCTGCACAAGAAAATAGAACTCATTTTATACTATTCAACACTTGAGAATTATATCCGGAAAATACAAAGGAAGAAGAATAAACCCTCCCAAAAATCTTCCTGTTCGCCCAACGACCGATATGAGTAAAGAGGCATTGTTCAATATTTTGAATAATCATTTTAACTTTGTTGAACTTTCTGTTTTGGATTTATTTGCAGGCACCGGAAACATAAGTTTTGAATTTGCTTCCAGAGGTAGTGAACCCATTGTTTCGGTTGATGCTGATTTTGGCTGTATTTCTTTCATCAAAAAAACAGCTAATGAATTTGAATTTAATATCAATGCTATCAAAAGTGATGTTTTTAAATTTCTAGAAAAAACTAAAGGCGACTTTGATATTATTTTTGCCGACCCACCTTACGGGATAGAACAAAAAGACTTTGAAAAAATTGTTCAATTGGTTTTTGAAAATGAGTTAATGAATGAAGAAGGCATGATGATTGTAGAGCATTCTAAACACACTAAATTAGAACATTTAGCTCATTTTTCGTTTCAAAAAAATTATGGCGGCTCTACTTTTTCATTTTTTGAATGGAAAATTGAATCTGAAAATGATGAAGATGACGATTATGAAGAATAAATTGGCCTATTTTGGTTTATTTTGTTTGCTTTTTGTTTTTAACTCCTGCTATTTTCCGCATTATAATTCAATCGCAGAATCAAGTATATATGATGTTAATTTCTCAAAAGGAAAATGGTTTTTAAACCATGTAACCGTAAACGGAAAAGCGTGGGAAGACTTTTCTACTCTTACTGAAGAAAATCTTTCAAATTGTTTAAACGATTCGCTTTATCTTAGTTATGGAAAACGGAAAGTTGCCTACGTTGTTCCCATTCTAACAGAAAAAAATCACAAAGAACAGTTAAGTATTTTAAAAGCGACAAACAGTGTAGATTTTGTTATTCAAGTTGTTGGAAATGCTATTGCCGATGATATTTCCGTAATTAACATCAAAACAACGAATAATAAGGAACAATCTTCTGTCTCAATTGCTATTCAGGTTTTTGATGTTAATAAAGGAAGCCTAATTTATTCGCATAAAACAAAAGGAAGTATAGAAATAGAAAACAACAGTCATGATGTTGTTTTTGGAAAATCGGTTCAAACCATTTTGAAAAAATGTTTACAAAAAGAATTGAAAGCATTAAAGAAAAATGGCGGTTGTAAATAGCAAAACATAAATCGTCTGTTCTAACCGCCACTGTAACCAATTATCTAACCTAAATTATATTGAAAATCTTTAATTCACTACTAATTTAATTGTCTTTTGTCTCTCACTACTATTCAATTTAAGAATATAAAACCCTTGATCAACATCAAATGAAAAATCTGAGGATGTAGTTTTTAACGATTTTACTAATTGACCTGTAATTGTGTAAACGGAAACTTCTACTTGCGAATCAATATTTTTAAGGTAAACCCGACTGTCTTTAACGTAATAATTTATATTTGACAACTTTGTATCTTGTACATTCAACAACCATTCAGACATAGGTATTGTTGTGTTAACTGTTACTCCATCAACTTCAATTTTATAAATTCCAAAACCATTTGTTTCGGTATAAATAAATATTCTTCTTGCCCCATTTGTATTATTTGCTTCTAAGATAAATGCTCCAGGATTACTTGCGTTTGAAGCACTTGCAAGTACGTTTTCTCCGTCACTTATCAACAATGTACGACTGGATGTATTTTGCTCTCTAGCCCAAACTTTAATATTACAATTATCTGAAACATCAAAAAAGAAAAATCGCATTGTCGGTAATGCTCCTTCAGCAACAGAACCTCCATTCATATTGGCTCTTCTTCCAGATTGAAATCCATCAGGAAAAGTAGACGATCCGGTAGACTGCTTTGAAAAATTATCTGATGTAATATGGGCAAACCTACCCAAATCATCAACAATATCTTCCGTTCCTCCCGGTACACCGGGAAAATCATCCGGTAAAATAGTCATATTTGTCAAGAAATTCCAGACTTTTGATTGGGCATTCGAAGTCATCACAGACAAAAGCACCAATAAACTAAAAAGCATTTTTTTATTCATACTATAAATATTTAAATTGTAATCGATTACGTAAATTTAATAAATTAATTTTATTAACCCTTATTTTTTGCACAATATTTTATTATTTTGATAAAAATTTACGATTTATACAACAAAACAAAAATTATCTTTTTAAACTAAAATGTGAATTAAACTTTTTTTGATTTCCTTCTTGATCTCTATATTGTAAAACAAACCAATAATCAGAAGCAGGTAAAGGAAATCCTAAAAAAGTACCATCCCAACCCTCTCCTAAAGAAGGTCTTAAATTTTTTATCAACTTACCATAGCGATCAAAAATATATAATCTCGAATCCGATTGATTTTCTAAACCATTAATATTCCAAGTATCATTAATATTGTCTCCATTAGGTGTGAAAAAGAGAGGGTATTGCAAAGAATTTACCTTCAGAATCAAATCGTCACAGCCATTAAGATCTCTAATAATTATAATATTTTCACCTGAAGGAATAGATGTAAAAACGGGGCTGTCTTGCTGATGTCCATCATTCAGTATGTATACATAATCTCCACTGCCGCCTATAAGAGTAATCGTAACAGTTTGATTTTGCTGAAAATCTCCAGAAACAACTGAAGTAGCTATCGCTGTAGAGGATACTTCTACTGTAGCAGTTGAAGAACCTACACAACCTGTAGCAAGATTCATCGCCGTAACGGTATACACCCCTTCTTGAGAAGCCAAATGAAATGAGTCAGTTGTGGAAAGTGGTTGTCCGTTTAAATTCCAAGCAAAACTATGAGTTGCGCTATTTAAACCACTATCTAAAACAACCGGAGCCAAAACAACATTGGTTTGAGGATCTACACAAATAAACTGATTGTTTATTTGTGGATTTGGCAACGCTATAACAGTAATGTTTTTCGTTAAAACAAATGTACATGAATTTTGTATGCTATACTCTATAATAGCTGTACCTGTTTGAATTCCGGTTACAACTCCATTTTGATCTATCGATAAAACCGACTCATCTTGTGATGACCAAACTCCTCCTGTTATACCTGAAGACATAACAGATGTAGCTCCTTGACATAATGTGCTTTCACCTAAAATAGTTCCATTAATCACTTGTATTGCAACATTTAAAACAACATTAGAGGCACATTGACCCGAATTGGGAGTAAAAACATAGCTTCCGCTTGATGTTGTATTAATAACACTTGGACTCCAACTTCCCGAAATACCGTTGGGGGACGAAGTATTTAGTGACGGCGGTGTGTCTCCACTGCACAAACTCAAAGTCGTAGGAAAATCAGGAGTAACGGAACTACTTACTGAAACTGTTAAAGTTGTTGTTGTGGCACATTGACCCGAATTGGGAGTAAAAACATAGCTCCCACTTGATGTTGTATTAATAACACTTGGACTCCAACTTCCTAAAATACCGTTGGGAGAGGTAGTATTTAGTGACGGCGGTGTGTCTCCACTGCACAAACTTAGAGTCGTAGGAAAATCAGGTATAACGGAACTACTTACTGAAACTGTTAAAGTTGTTGTTGAGGCACATTGACCCGAATTGGGAGTAAAAACATAGCTCCCACTTGATGTTGCATTAATAACACTTGGATTCCAACTTCCCGAAATACCGTTGGGTGATGTAGTATTTAGTGATGGTGGTGTGTCTCCACTGCACAAACTTAGAGTCGTAGGAAAATCAGGTGTAACGGAACTACTTACTGAAACTGTTAAAGTTGTTGTTGTGGCACATTGACCCGAATTGGGAGTAAAAACATAACTTCCGCTTGATGTTGTATTAATAACACTTGGACTCCAACTTCCTAAAATACCGTTGGGGGACGAAGTATTTAGTGACGGCGGTGTATCTCCACTACACAAACTCAAAGTCGTTGGGAAATCAGGTGTAACAGAAGTGTTTACATCAATAGTCATTGTTGCTGATAATGCACATTGATTAAGGGCAGGAGTAAATGTATATGTTGTAGTTGCCGTGTTACTGATTGGTGGTGTCCAGCTTCCGCTTATCCCATTTATAGAAGTTAAAGGTAGTGGTGATAAAGAATCCCCTGAACAAATTGGTGATACTTGATTAAACACAGGAGGCGTTCCAGAAACTGTGATTGTTATTAATTCCCTGCATGTTTGTCCATTCACCGTGATGTCAACCCAATATTCTGTTGTTTCAGATGGATTAACTGTAATTGTTGGAGCGGTATCTCCTGTTGACCATAAATAAGATGTTACATATTGAAAATTATGAAGTGTAGTCGCCAAAACAAAAACTCGTTGTACCGAATTATTACCAAAATCATTTATAACAATACGATCTACAGCTGTTGGTGCCGGCAAAGGTATATTGATTCTGTCTAATCTACGATTCAAATTTGCACTAGTCCAATAGTTAACCGTATTAACATTATTTATTGTACTTGTATAGGAAGCACTATTATTAAAATCACGTATATCGTCATCACCAACTAAATCTTTAACATAAACCAATTGATTGTTATTATAAAATTCAACATTCAATAAAGCAGGTGTTCCTGAAACACCCCAATAAGTATTAGCAAACAAACTAAAGTCTGTAATAATTCTACAACTTGTTGGAAGAACCAATGATCTTGGATTTGATCCGGTAGCAAAACGGGCACTCCATGCATTAAGTGTTGTTGACCACGGTTCTATAAAAAAAGGAACGCCATTAAAAACGATATTACCGGCTTGAGCCTGGGTTAAAAGTGCGTTACCATTGAAAACCGAACTAGATTGATTTGAATTATAACTGGAAGAAAAATCCAAAACAGTAAACGGATCTGTTGAAATGTTGTTTACGGGAACAGATAATTGCACTGATTCATTAGGACAAATTACGGTTTGACTTGCTGTGATTGTAGACTGAATCAAAACAACTGTTACAGCAAGTCTTTCGCTACTCTCAAGTCCGGCAATAGTTTGGGATGCAAAATAAACTTGACAATCCATAAGTACAGTAGTCGATGGTAAAGCCACACCGCCAACAGCTGAATCATACCATAAAATTTGAGATCCGGTAGCATCTAAATCAGCCACTGTTGGAGAACTACTATAACAAATAACTTGAAAACTTTCACCGGTTGGTGCAGGCGTAATCAATAAATTATAGGTGGATTTTAATTCATCTACTTCATTTAAAGTGTTACTTGCTTGAATAAAGAATGGTAATAAAAATAAATAGGTTGTTGTTTTTATGAATAACTTAACCGGGTATTTCATAATTCTAAAACATTGCATTCGTAATAAGACTGTTTAATAAATAAATAAATAATCGGTTTATTTATATTCTATTGGGATAGTACATCTTAAACCATTAATGTAATCGATTACGTACAATTAGCAAAATAATTTAAATAGCAATATTTTTTTATGATATTAATTTTTTTAATGATAAAAAAAATTAATTATTTAATACTTTTTAAAAAAAGAACTGTTTTTAAAAACCTTCATTTTAAAAAAAATAAAGTTAATACAGAGGGCAAGTGAACGCCACTTCAAAAATTTAAAAAAATAAAAAAGGAATAAATAGAAGTAAAAAAGCAGACCTGTAAGCCGGATTCTGTTAATACTGAATTACATTCAATATCTCCTTATCATTTATCTGGTTCAACAGTTACCCATTGAATCGAGCTGCCTACCCTTCAACATCGAACGAGTAGCCCTTATCCGTCAAAGCAGAACGTTGATATACATGGCATTTCACCGCATAGAGTTTACCTGATTTCACTACAGCCGAACTGTACATCCTTTCTGTTGCACTAGTCCTTCTCGTTATAAAAACGAGCGACGGGTGTTACCCGTTATGCTACTCTGTGGTGTCCGGACTTTCCTCTTTATTCTGAACTTGATTCAGAATCTATAAATAGACGTTGAAACAAGTTCAACATAAAGCGATAAGGCGGTCTGCGTTGCAAATGTAACTTAATTCATTATTATTGGGCAAAATCTTGTGGATTAATTTTTCCAGATGAAATGAGATAAAGCACATAAATTACAGCTACAACCATAGAAAAAATAAAATAGAACAATGAAATAATCGGAATGAAAAGCAATGTTTTGTAGACCATTTTTTTAACCGTCAAGTTGAATATTCGTTGTAGAGCAAAAAAATGGTAACCAATCATCAGAACAAACGTAAATAAGGCATAGTGCAAGTATTCAATTTTCAACAGCAATACAAGCGGTAAAAACAAAACGTTTAAAATAGAAGTCTGCGAATAGGTATAAAAATAAATCAAATTGTGCTCGGCAAAATTAACTTGCTTAAAATTATAAAAAACAATTTTTGAAATAAAGGCCAACATTGGAATAGCCATAAAAATAATAACACTATTAAAATCATAAATAGAATTCATGTATTCTTTCATATCAATTGGTGTTTTTTGATTTCCGCCCATTCCGGCATAATCAATATCACCAAAATAACCATTCTTTGTCAGATATACATTTAGCCCGCTCAATGTAACGGCAATAATTAGATAAGTTATCGGATTAACATAGCGAACACGCAAACCATTCAAATATCCATTAACCACCCATTCCGGATGTGTAAACAAGGTTTTAAATGTGGACAAAAACTTATTGTCAAAACTCAAATAACGTTCAGAAAATTCACGAACAACTTTACCAACCGTTAATTTTTCAGCAACAACTTGTGCACCACAGAGCGAACAAAATTTATCATCTTGTTGTAATGGTTTTTCACAGTTTTTACAATTCATATCTTTTTTTTAACGAATTTAAAAAAAAATAACTTTGTACATTTGAAAAAATGTTTGAAAATGAACATCAGATTAATCGCTATTGGCAAAACAGATAATAAAAATCTTCAACTTTTAATAGAAGAATACCTAAAGCGATTGTCATTTTATATCAAATTTGATATGGAAATTATTCCGGATATCAAAAACGCCAAAAACCTTTCCGAAACACAACAAAAAGAAAGAGAAGGCGAATTAATTATGAGCAAACTTGCTACCACTGATTTTTTAGTTCTACTGGATGAAAACGGAAAAACGTTTAACAGTGTTGAATTTGCTAATGAATTGCAAAAGAAAATGAATGCCGGAACAAAAACATTGGTTTTTGTTATTGGTGGGCCATATGGCTTTTCGGAAACAATTTATCAAAAAGCACAGCAAAAGATATCGCTATCAAAGATGACTTTTTCACATCAAATGGTGCGATTATTTTTTATAGAGCAGGTTTATCGTGGATTGACGATTTTGAGGAATGAACCTTATCATCATCAATAAAACACGTAGCCAGGAGGTTGTAGCTCAACCTTATGAACCCCTTCCGTCGTTAGGATGACAACTTTGCGTCCAAAAACCTGAAACTTGAAACTTTCTACATTCCACAATCGCAATCCGGCAAATTCTTTTTATCATAAATAAAATGAATTGGAGAAATAGTAACCATGTCATTTTCCAATGCTTTTAATTCAATTACTTTCGATAAATACTGGTTAAACGTTATTCGTTCATCAAAATTAAGGTAAATCAACACTCTTTTTCCGTCACCGGCAAAGGTTGTATAGTCTTTCAAAAAAGAAAACAATTCGCCAATTTCTACTTCGTTGCCATCGACCGAAACCTTATTTTTTGGTTTAAAATTGACTGAAAAAGTCTGAAAATGAAGATGATAATCCGGATTTTCTTTCACATAAATGGTTGAATAATAACTGTTATAGGTGTATTTCACTTCTTTAAAAGGCATAAAAGCTAATGTTTTCTTAACACTATCGGTATAAGAATAAAAATTTCCGGCTGCTTCATTTTTGTGAAATTGAGCCTTCTCCCTTCTCTCTTGCAATTGAATAATTTCGGGTATAGCGATCTTTAATGGGAGTCGCTTATCTACATTAAAAATCCAATTAGTTGTGCCAATTGTGTTTTTGCGATTCACTTCAGCTAGGGTATCTTTTCCCTTTGTTTCTAAAAAAATATATACAGGAGAATGATCTACAAGAGTAGAATCAATGGTTCGATTTGCTTTCACCAATTCCATTTCTTTTTGACAGGAAATCAGAAAGCATACAGAAAAAAGAAAAATCAATTGTTTCATTCTATAAACGCATTAAAGAAAATAATTTTACACATTCTACGGCTTCTTTCACGTCATGCACTCGCAGTATGGAAGTTCCTTTGGTCAACGCAATCATGTTGAGTGCTGTTGTACCGTTTAGGGCGAGTTCAGGAGACGACTCAAGTGGTTTATAAATCATTGACTTCCTTGAAACTCCCGACAAGATTGGTAATTCCAAATTCTGAAACAAATCTAATTTTTGCATAATTTCGTAATTCTGTTCGGTTGTTTTGGCAAATCCGAAACCGGGATCGATTATCACATCATTTATTCCGAAACTCCTCGCCTGAGTCACTTTCTCAGAGAAATAAAATAACATTTCTTTGACAATATCATCATATTGAGTCAAATTCATCATAGTTTGTGGTGTTCCTCTCATATGCATCATGATATAAGGAACCTGAAATTTTGCCACGATATTCATCATATTATTATCCAAACCTCCGGCTGAAATATCGTTAATTATAGCCGCACCGTTTTCAATAGAAAGTTTCGCAATTTCACTTCTAAAAGTATCCACCGAAATAATCGCATTAGGAAATTCTTTTACAACCAATTTTAAAATAGGCAGTAATCGGTTTGCTTCTTCTACTTCAGAAACAAAATCAGCATTGGGTTTGCTGGAATAGGCACCAATATCAATAAAATCAGCCCCTTCGTTCAATATCACTTCTATCCTTTTTAGAATTTCGGTTTCTTGTTGGTATTTTCCACCGTCGTAAAAAGAATTGGGCGTGATATTTAAAATACCCATTACTTTAGGTCTAGTTAAATCGATTAAATTTCCTAAACAGTTTATTAACATGTCGTTTAAAAAAAGGATTTAAAAAGTAGTTTCTACTTGTATTGAAAATTGTATTTTTGAAAATCTTATACAAATATAACGGAATAATGAATAGTACCTCACAACAATATGATAAAGTCATTGCGATTTGCAGACAGTTATATTGCAATAAAATGAAAGATTATGGCAGTGCGTGGCGAATTCTTCGACTACCTTCACTTACCGATCAAATTTTTATCAAAGCCCAACGTATTCGAAGTCTTCAGGAAAATGAAGTAAGAAAAGTAGAAGAAGATGAAACCGGAGAGTTTATAGGTATAATCAATTATTCTATCATGGCTTTGATTCAGCTTGAAAAAGGTGTGGTTGAGCAACCGGATTTAGGCTTAGAGGAAGCCACTCGTTTATATGATGAAAAAATTGCCGAAACCAAATCGCTTATGGAGAATAAAAATCATGATTATGGTGAAGCGTGGCGGGATATGCGGGTAAGTTCGTTAACCGATTTGATTTTACAAAAACTACTTCGTGTAAAGCAAATTGAAGATAATAAAGGGAAAACATTAGTCTCTGAAGGAATTGATGCCAATTACCAAGATATGATTAATTATGCTGTTTTTGCCTTAATTCATCTGGGATTTCACGAAAAATAACCAAATATAACACATTGCCAAATTAACTTATAGACACATTATCAGCATGAAAATTATCACACATATTTCCAGAATTCTAGTCGGATTATTGTTCATTATTTCCGGATTAATCAAATTAAACGATCCGGTTGGGTTTTCTTTTAAACTCGAAGAATATTTTTCTGAAGGTGTATTAAACCTCCCGTTTCTAATTCCGATTGCTTTGATGATAGCTGTTTTTGTGGTTATTTTTGAGGTGGTTTTAGGTGTAATGTTGCTCATCGGTTTTAAACCCAAATTTACCGTTTGGAGTTTGTTTTTAATGATTGTATTTTTCACTTTCCTCACCTTCTATTCTGCCTATTTTAATAAAGTCACCGATTGTGGTTGCTTTGGCGATGCTTTAAAATTAACACCTTGGGAATCGTTTACAAAAGATGTTATTCTTTTGATTTTAATATTGATTTTGTTGATTAATTTAAAATATATTCAACCGCTATTGGGACGATTAGCTTTAAACATCACCGTTTTAGCTGCTTATATTTTTTGTTTGTGGATGGCTTACGCCGTATTAATGCATTTGCCGTTTATTGATTTTAGAGCCTATGCTGTGGGAACCAACATTCAAAAAGGAATGGAAATTCCGGTCGGTGCACCCATGTCAGAGTATGAAATGATTTTTATTTACAAAGTAAATGGTATTGATACAGAATTTTCTCAAGCCGATGTTATGGCAAACAAAGTACCGGAAACTGCTGAATTTGTAGATCGAAAAGATAAATTAATCAAACAAGGATATGTGCCACCTATTCATGATTTTACCATAGAATTGGAAGGAAGTGATTATACTGAAGACATGTTGAACGAGCCAAAATTAATCATGCTAATTTCGTATGATTTAACAAAAGCAGAAAACGATGGATTGAATGAATTAGAAGATTTTTATCAAAAAGCTACTGAAAAAGGCTACAAAGTAATCGGTATGACTTCTTCAGACAAATCGATTATTGAACAAATCAAAGCGGAATACAAATTGAGTTTCGACTATTATTTTTGTGATGCAACTACTTTAAAAACCATTGAAAGAGCTAATCCAAGCATTGTTGTTTTAGAGAAAGGGACAATAGTGGAGAAAAAGCATTTTAATGATATTGATCAAGTAACTTTAAAATAAGTTGGTTCGCTATTTCCTAAATAAAATTGGTTATGCTTTACTTACACTATTTGGTGTAATTACGGTCATTTTTATATTATTTACAATACTTCCGGGAGATCCGGCCCGCATGATGTTGGATCAAAATGAAAATTCGGAACAACTAGCAATAGTGAAGAAAAAATATGGTTTTGACAAACCGATTTCAACTCAATATCTATATTATTTGAATGATTTGTCGCCCATTTCTTTTCATAGTTCTAATCCGGAAGATTATACTTTTTTATCGAAAGGAAAATACAATGCCTTTGAATTAGTGAAGTTTGTAAATACAACAACTGTTTTAAAAACACCTTATTTGAGAGAAAGTTTTCAAAAAAGCGGTAAAAAAGTAACTGTTGTAATTGGAAACACACTACCAAACACCTTCATCCTAGCCATTTTTGCCATTATCATTGCCATTGTTTTTGGTGTTTTTTTAGGAATTATTTCTGCTCTTTATAAAGACACGTTGTTAGACCGAATTATTGCTTTAATTAGTACATTAGGAATGAGTGTTCCCTCGTTTTTTAGTGCCATTTTATTTGCATGGTTGTTTGGGTTTGTATGGCATCATTACACCGGACTCAACATGACAGGAAGTCTCTATGAAGTGGATGATTTTGGAGAAGGTAGTTATATCCAATGGAAAAACATCATTCTTCCGGCAATTGTCTTAGGAATTCGTCCACTAGGGGTTGTAATCCAGTTGATGCGAAATTCATTATTGGAAACATTTGGACAAGATTACATCAGAACAGCCAAAGCCAAAGGATTAAATTCCTACCAAATTATTAAAAACCATGCGTTAAAAAATTCACTCAATCCTGTGGTTACCGCTATTTCCGGTTGGTTTGCTTCGATGTTGGCCGGAGCTGTTTTTGTAGAATATATTTTCGGTTGGAACGGACTTGGAAAAGAAATCGTAGAAGCATTGAACAACTTGGATTTGCCCGTTATCATGGGCTCCGTTATCGTTATTGCTACCACTTTTGTAATAATCAATATTTTAGTCGATTTGGTTTATGCCTATTTAGATCCAAAAATTAGGTTAAGCTAAAACGATTTCGGTTTTAATTAGGACTTTTTTGGGATTTCATTTCCTGAGTTATTGTAAATTTGTGTGATAAAAAATTAAATTATGAAAAAAATAATATTGTCTTTTTTTGTTGCGTTAGGTCTGATTTCTTGTTCAAATGCTCAAAAAACGGAATTCTCAAAAGAAGCTTTGGCTGACAAAATGCTGTCTGTTGACGGAACTGAATTAGCTTTTTCAGATATCTTAAAAAAATACGAAGGCAAAACCGTTGTCATTGATGTTTGGGCCTCTTGGTGTCCGGATTGTATCAAAGGAATGCCAAAAGTAGAAGCGTTGCAAAAACAATTTCCTGAAGCAGTTTATTTGTTTTTATCGTATGATAAAACCCCTGAAAGTTGGGCAAAAGGAATTGAAAAATATGCTGTGAATGGCGAACATTATTTGATTTTATCCAAATGGAAAGGCGGTACGTTCAGTAATTCAATTGATTTAGATTGGATTCCGCGTTACATTGTACTGGATAAAAAAGGAAAAATTGCTTTATATAAAGCCATTGAAGCGGATGATGAAAAATTGATATCGACCATAAAAAACCTAAACTAATGAGACAAAAAATTGTTGCAGGAAACTGGAAAATGCATAAAAATGCAGAAGAAACCGAAGATTTATTAAATGAACTAATTGACAAAATTCCGACTGATTTAGAACAAAGAGTCATTGTTGCTCCAACATTTGTGAATTTATCAGCCGCAGCCGATCATTTGGAATTCACCAATATTGAAGTGGCAGCACAAAATATGCATCAAGCAGAGGGCGGAGCTTTTACCGGAGAAATTTCGGCATCCATGTTAAAAAGTGTTGGGATTAATATCGTGATTTTAGGTCATTCTGAACGAAGAGCTTATTTTCATGAAACAGATGCCTTGTTAGCCAACAAAGTTGACACAGCTTTGAAACATGAAATGGAAGTAATTTTCTGTTTTGGCGAAGAATTAAAAGATCGTCAATCGGGACAACATTTTAATGTAGTTGAAAATCAATTGAAAGATGGTTTGTTTCATTTAGAAGCCTCGGCTTGGAAAAATATTATTTTAGCTTACGAACCGGTTTGGGCCATTGGAACAGGAGAAACTGCTTCTCCGGATCAAGCACAAGAAATGCACGATTTCATTAGAGATACCATCAATAAAAAATATGGAAATGCTGTTTCAGAAGATGTTTCCATTCTTTATGGCGGAAGCGTAAAACCTGAAAATGCGGCCGAAATTTTCTCAAAACCCGATGTAGATGGTGGTTTAATTGGTGGAGCCGCTTTAAAAAGCGATGATTTTACAAAAATTGTATTAGCGGTATAAGTTACTTTAGTAAATAAAAAAGTCGTCTTTGAGTTTTCAACGACGACTTTTTTTATGATTTTTTTTATAAGAAAGATAGTATTTAAATTTATTTTGTTATTTTAGCATTAGTATATAATCTTTAAAACCAATAATTTATGAAAAAACTTCTACTTGCTATTTTTTTGATTGGCATTTCAGTTGGATATGCTCAATCTTTTGTTTGTGGTAATGGTGACGAACCCGTTAACAACTCTACTAATGCTACCCCCTCCCAATTTTAGTTATGATGCTGACACAAAGTATGTTTTAAATGTGAAGTTTCATATTGTGTATGAAAACGAAGAAAATCCAGTATTTCCAGACGAAATAATTGTAAATAGCCAACAAGTTAACCAATTTGGAGAAGCTGAAATCATGGAAATTCTAAAAGACATGAATGTTACATTTAATCCACATAATATTTTCTTTAAATACAAAGGTTTTGACGTATCCTATAATTCAGACGTTACGAATGGACTACAAAACGGATCATCAATATCCTCACTAGGAGTGACCGACAATAATGCTTACAATATTTATTTTGTAAACTATACACATATTGGTTCTGCTTATGCGACTCAAGGAAATACCAGAGCGGTTTTTTCGTTTAGTACAATGAGTGATATAATCAGAGTACAAGTATTAGGACATGAATTAGGCCATTGTTTTAATTTACTACATGTTTTCAATAATTATAATTCTAGTCAATGTGAACATGTAACGAGAGACGTAAACTCTCCTCTTTATAATGCAAATGTTGCAGGAGACTTTGTTCATGACACACCTGCTCAATCCTTTCAATCATGGTTTAATGGCTGTGAATATATTTATAATCCCAATAGTACAGACTGTACAGGAGAACCTTATGTAGATGTTGTCCCTGCTAATTATTTAGGATATGATTCAGATTCAACTTGTGGCTATCATTTTACAACCGGTCAGGCCGTGCGAATGAGAACACACTTACAGAATCCTCCAATGCCTCATATTTTACAAACATTTAATACAATTGAAAGTTTATACGAACCTTTTGAAATAATTCCTTATGCAGGAACAATTATCAGGAGTGTTACTGATAACAATGATGGGACAGCAGAAGTGTGTAGAAACACATTGTTAAGACATCGTTTTCAAAAAAGTTTTGATTATGTTTTTACCAATGTAAATCCGTCTGACCCTACTTTTGCAACTATAAATGATTTACCGGAAATCATTAATACTACATATACATTTGGTGTTCAAATTAATCAAGTAGACCCAACAATTACAAATGATTTTTTTGTAGATTGTAATCGACAACCTTTTTGTCAAATTGAAGATTTTGTGCAAGGACGTGTCATTTCTACAAAAGTGTTAGGTTCAATGAATTTGACTTTAGAGGAGTTAAATGAGATACAAGTAAAAGATCCAGAACTCTATGACAAATTAATGAGCGAATACTATCATATTATTACTAAGGAAACTGAAAGCGGTGCTATAAAACAAACAGTAATTTACAAAGAATAATAATATGAAGCTTATATTAATATTAATAATAACTTCATCTATTACTTTTGCTCAACCCGGCATTGAATGGCAGAAAACCATTGGCGGGAATAATATAGATGCTTTTAAAAAAGCTATACTGTTATCTGATGGTTATTTATTATCAGGACAATCACATTCGAATATTTCCGGGGATAAAACTGTAGACGGTTTTGGGGGTGTTAGTCATGGATGGATTGTAAAAACAAATTTGAATGGAATCATAGTATGGCAAAAGGCTTACGGTGGAACTGGTGGAGAGACAAATTATGATGTTTTAAAAACAGATGATAATGGATTTCTGATATCTAATAGATCCAGTTCTAATATATCAGGCAACAAAACTGAAAATTCAAGAGGTGAGGGAGATTATTGGCTTGTAAAAACAGATGAACTTGGTAATATTGAATGGCAAAAAACCATTGGAGGAAGTGGTTCAGAGTTTGATGTGATGGCTATACCATGCTCGGATGGTGGTTATTTTGTTGGAGGTAGCTCCAGATCGCCTATTTCTGGAGAAAAAACAGAAAATTTCAGAGGTTTTTCCTCTTTAAATGCTGATTTTTGGGTATTAAAGTTAGACGAAAATAGAAACATTGAATGGCAACGAACCATTGGCGGTGAGGATGAAGACCTTTTTAAAACCGTTTGCCAAACCAATGATGGTGGTTTTTTACTTGGTGGTCGTTCCAGATCAAACATTGGGTTTGAAAAAAGTGAAAACAGTCGAGGCAATAGTCATGATTTTTGGATTCTTAAATTAAACCCTCAAGGCGATATTGAATGGCAAAAAACAATTGGAAGTACAGATACCGATTTACTCTCAGATATGCTAATCACACCAGAAAATGATATTTTGATTGGCGGTACTTCGGCAGGCTTAATTTCAGGTGATAAAACAGTTGAATCAAATGGTTTGTCAGATTTTTGGGTACTCAAATTAACTAATTTAGGAGAAATTGTATGGCAAAAGTCGATTGGTGGCAATGACCAAGAGTCGCTTAATCGAATGACACTCACAATTGATGGCAATTATCTTTTAAGCGGTAGTTCTAGCTCTTCTATTTCAGGAGACAAGACAAGTAATTCAAGAGGTTCAAATGATTATTGGATTGTTTTAATCGATTCGGAAGGAAATATAATTGGACAAAAGACAATTGGTGGTTCTGAAAGTGAAGGCCTTACAAACATTATTGAAACTCCCGATGGAGGTTATTTTGTAGCTGGAAGTTCATTGTCAGGAATATCCGGAGAAAAAACTGAAATAAGCAGAGGACAATCTGATTATTGGGTTTTAAAACTGGAAAACAATAGCTTGTCATTTACGAATCCTATTCTATCTAGTTTAAAAATTTATCCTAATCCAACTACAGAATTGGTTAACATCAAATTATCTACTAACTTCACAGGTATGATAACTCAAACAGATATTTTGGGTAAAGAAGTCAAGAGTTTGACTATTTCTGATTCAAAAGAAGCATCTTTTAGATTAGAGGGATTAAATGGTATTTATTTTTTAACTCTAACAACAATTTCTGGAGAAAAAGAAAGCATTAAAATTATTAAGAAAAAATAAATAGTTTGAAAACAAAAAGTCGTCCAAAAATTAATTTCGGACGACTTTTTTTATATAATTCATTTTCGATTAATCATTCATAGAAATCAAAAACTCTTCGTTGTTTCTGGTTTTCTTGAATCGGTCGTTGATAAAATCCATTGCTTCAACAGGATTCATGTCAGCTAAATATTTTCGCATAATCCACATACGTTGAATGGTATTTTCATCCAATAATAAATCATCACGACGTGTGCTTGAAGAAGTTAAATCAATTGCAGGAAATATACGTTTGTTGGCAATTTTTCTGTCTAACTGAAGTTCCATATTACCGGTTCCTTTGAATTCTTCAAAAATAACTTCATCCATTTTTGAGCCTGTTTCAGTAAGAGCTGTGGCAATAATACTTAACGACCCACCATTTTCAATGTTTCGAGCAGCTCCAAAGAAGCGTTTTGGTTTTTGTAACGCATTGGCATCCACCCCACCACTTAATACTTTTCCTGAGGCAGGTTGTACCGTATTGTAAGCTCTCGCTAAACGTGTAATGGAGTCTAAAAGCACCACCACATCGTGTCCACATTCTACTAAACGTTTTGCTTTTTCTAAGACGATATTAGCAACTTTTACGTGGCGATCAGCAGGTTCATCAAATGTCGAAGCAATTACCTCACCGCGAACATTACGTTGCATGTCGGTTACCTCTTCCGGGCGTTCATCTATTAACAAAACAAGCAAATACACCTCCGGATGATTCGCAGCGATGGTGTTGGCGATGTCTTTCAACAACATGGTTTTACCGGTTTTAGGTTGAGCCACAATCATACCTCGTTGTCCTTTTCCTATCGGAGAAAACAAATCGATAATACGGGTTGAAACGGTAGCTTGCTTTTCGGCTAATTTGAATTTTTCTTGTGGAAAAATCGGTGTCAAATGTTCAAAGGAAACTCTATCGCGAACCACTTGCGGATCATGTCCGTTAATTTTTAAGACTTTTACCAAAGGAAAAAACTTCTCTCCTTCTTTTGGTGGTCGAACCACACCTTTTACCGTATCTCCGGTTTTAAGACCAAAAAGACGAATTTGTGAAGTTGATAAATATATATCATCAGGTGAAGCCAAATAATTATAATCAGATGAACGTAAAAATCCGTATCCATCAGGCATCATTTCTAAAACGCCTTCACTTTCGATGATTCCATCGAACTCATAATCGGCATCGCGATAGTTCGTCTTTTTATTTTTAAAATTTGGATTATGGTTTCCGTTCCCATTACCATTTTGGTGCTTTTGAAAAGATTGGTTTTGCTGACGTTGAGGCTGATTTTCTGTATTTGAAACCTGGTTATCATCTGTTATAGTAGAAGCTTTAATTTCTGCTGAATCAGTTGTTTCCGGTTGGTCACTTTTCTCTTTAAATACTTTCTTCTCAAATTTTGATTTGGAGAATTTAACAGGTCTATCATCAATTTTAGCTTCTTGATTCGTTTCCTCAGGATTTGGTTTAATTTTCTTCGCATCAAATTGATTTGTTTTTTGCTCGGAAGTAGCTGAGGTTTCAGAAAATAAATTAGAAACTTGCTTATTACCCTCTTTTGGAGTAACAATTCTTGCTCGCTTTGTATTTGATTTTGATTCTACAGGAGACTCATTTTCAGTATTCAAAGTACTATTTTGTTTTTCAATAATTCTTTGAATTAAATCGTCTTTTTTTACTCCGTTGAATTTTATTGTTTTAGCGGCTTTCGCAATTTCTTGAAGCTCAGAAAGCTTCATTTCTTTTAATACAGAAATATCAAACATGAATGTTCTTAAATGTTAAATTTAGTCGGAAAATGTAATGAGGTACACTATAAATATCTTATCTGTTGTAATGAAGAAAAAACAGATTAACAGTGCAATATTACAAATATTTTTTAATAAACAATAGTAATTATTAAAAAAGAAAAATATATTTTTGCTGAGTTAATAATAAAAAATGTTACAAAGAATACAATCTGTTTATTTATTGGGTGCTATCTTGTGTTCCGGGATTTTACCTTTTCTTTTACCTTTATGGTATGATGAAAATGGTTTTCCTTTTTATTTTCAAGGAGATTTGCCTATTTCCATTTTATTTGGTTTCAGTGCTTTATTGGCAACATTGGCTATTATTTCTTACCGAAAAAGACAACATCAATTTGTTTTGTGCAGATTGAATATCATATTAAATGTAATTTTATTGTTATTATTTGTGTTGTATGCCCCAAAATTATCTGGAGACCCCTATGTGTCTAAGAAGGGTATTGGGCTGGTTCTTCCTTTACTTTCTATCGTATTTTTAGCGTTAGCCAATATCGCTATTCAAAAGGACGAAAAGCTCGTAAAATCGTCGGGCAGGCTACGTAAATAATACTGTAAACTTAGTTTATTTTAGTGCGTTAAAATCCGAATCTTTTGATTCGGATTTTTTATTTAAACGATTAATCATTTAATGAAAGTTATTTTTTTTACATTTGGTAATCATAATTTCTATTAGAAAATCTATTCTTTTGTATGTCTGATAAAATAAAAATTCATTTGGCCGACGATCATCAAGTCTTAATTGACGGAATGCTTGCTGTGCTCAAAACTAATTCAAAATTTGAAGTTGTAGGGCATTCTTTAAATGGAATAGACTTAGTAAGTAAACTTAGTTCAAATGGGGCAGATATTTTGATAATGGATATAAACATGCCCCACAAAGACGGAATTGAAGTACTTAAAGAACTTACAGAACAAAACATTGGTTGCCGAGTCATAATATTGTCAAGTTATGATGATATTAAATTGATTAAGGAAGTGCTAAAATTGGGAGCAAATGGTTATTTATCCAAGCAATGTGCCGGAGATAGCATAATTGAAGCCATTGAAAGTGTGGCTAGTGGAAAAGATTATTTTTCACAAAATATTCAAGAAAAAATTTTTAATTCTTTTTCTGGTAATTCTTCAGAAACAACTATTAATGAAGCCACTGTAAAATCACTTTTAACGGATAGAGAATTGGAGATTTTAAAACTCATATCTCTAGAATACAGTGGTAAAGAAATTGGTGAAGAACTGTCAATAAGTTTAAATACGGTAGAAACTCATCGTAAAAATTTAATCAAAAAACTGAATGTTAAAAACACAATCGGAATTGTGAAATTTGCTATTAAAAACAACTTAATTAAACAATAACTATGGAACTTTTAGGGACTTATTCAACTGAGAGAATTGATACAGACAACTATAAATTAACCTATTTCTATCCCGACAATTGTACAACCGGAGTAACTGAAAAAGATGGTGTTTATTCGATTACAATAGATCTGCAAAATGGGCAAACCCAACCATCAGCTAAATTTATTTCTGCCGAAATAAATTGTAAACAATACAATAGTGAAATTGAAATTATATTTATTCAACAAAGTTACAATTCTATCGAAAATAATTGGGGGGCTGGAACAGCTTCAAAACCTAAAGTAAAAATATTCGTCAATGGATAGAATTTTTATAATAATTTTTTTTTTACTTTTTTTAGGTACTATTTCTTTCAGCCAACCAAAAGTTGACTCAATTGATTATTATTCAGAAAAAAAAGAACTAATTAAAGCTATAAACTATGCGAAAAAGAAATCAGATGATTTTTTAGCACAAAAAAAATATTTTGATTTTTGTAGAATTTCTGTCCGGAAATCAAAACTTTTCGGCACGTTGAATGATCATGAAAAGGCATTAAACACATTATACAAAGCACTATCTGTTTCAGAAAAAAATAAATTGAAAGGTCGTGCAGAAATAATTGAACAAATTGCAACTCGTTACTCGATTATCAGTGATACCAATAGAGCTTTTAAAAATTATTATAAAGCAAAAAAAATTGCTTTAACAGAGAAAGATACAGCTTCTCTAATTCATGTTTATCATAATCTATTTCGGCTTCATACAACAAAACGAATAGACAGCTCATATTATTACATGAAAAAAAAGTTTGTATTAGACAAATTGACAAATTCAATTTCTGGACTATCATTCAGTTATAATAATCATTTTGTATACTATACTTTAATAAATGAAAAGGAAAATGCGAAATCTTATTTAGATAGCTCATATAATTTCGCAGTAAAAAACAATATTAAAAGTTCAATTATAGGCACTTTAAGCAACTACGGATATTACTATATGCAATATGAAAATAATTTTAAAAAAGGAGCCGAGACATATGAAAAAATCAAAAACGAATACAAAGATGATTTAACTACATTTTATTATGTAGAATTATATTTAAACTTAGTTTATGCTTATGAACAAATAGGTGATTATAAAAAAGCAAACTTTTACAGCTCTTTAGCTTATGAGTACAGTCAAAAGTTATACAACGAAAACCTTAGTGATAAAATCCGGGAAATAGAAACCAAATACAACATCGCAAAAGTTGAAGACGAATTTAAGGAGAAATCCAAACAACTGGAAGAAAGGCAAAGCCGAAACAAAAAAATCATATTTATTTTTGTAGCCTTATTCGGATTTAGTTTGGTGTTATTTTACTTCTTTTATCAAAACTTACAATTAAAACAACGCAATAAAATTAAGGAATTAGATAGTGAAATTCAGGAAAACATTATCAACGCATCCATAGACGGACAAGAAATTGAACGAAAAAAACTTTCTGAAGTACTCCACGATAATATTAGTGCTTTACTTTCATCAGCCGGTTTGCATTTATCAGCTTATTTAGTGGGACATAAAGGTGAAATTCCGGAAGAGATTGTAAAAGCTCGTTCACTTTTAAAAGAAGCTCACGATCAGGTTCGGGACTTATCACATGAATTGGTTCCGCCTGTATTAGCCAAACTAGGTTTGTATTATGCTGTACAAGATTTGTGTGAAAAAAATTCTAATTCAGTGATACATTTTACATTCAACTTTTTTGGTTCCAACCAAAAAAGGTACAACGAAGATTTTGAAATTAAAGTCTACTTTATCATTACTGAATTAGTTAATAATATCGTAAAACACAGTAAAGCAAAAAGTGGTTACATTACTTTGGAAGAAAAGAACGATTGCATCATTATCAATGTAGAAGACAACGGAAAAGGTTTTGACAGTTCTAAAACATATACTAGTGATGGTTTTGGGATAACTCAAATTAAGGCACGTGTAAAAAACTTAAAAGGAAAAATTACCATTACTTCTAAAATTAATGCCGGGACTTTGGTTTATATCAAACTACATATTCCACATTAAACTTTTTTATCCATTTCTATAATTTCTAACCCCTTTATTTGCTCTCCGTCAATTTCAAATCGAAGCATGGTACGTACTTGGTGAAATCCATGTATCCCTGCTGCTCCCGGATTCATGTGTAGCAAATTCAACACCTTATCATACTGAACTTTCAAAATATGCGAATGACCGCAAATGAATAATTTTGGGGGATTAATTCTTAGTTTTTCCCAAATAGCTTGATTATATTTTCCGGGATAACCGCCAATATGCGTGATTAAGACCTCAACTCCTTCACAAAAAAAACGATTGTTCAAAGGAAACTCCATTCGAGCTTTGTCATTATCAATATTACCATAAACAGCCCGTAGCGGTTTGAGTTTTTTAATTTGGTCTGTTACCGACAAATCACCAATATCACCGGCGTGCCAAACTTCATCAGCTAAACGAACATATTTTAAAATTTTTTCGTCAATGTAACTATGTGTATCCGAAAGAAGAAGGATTTTTTTCAATATTTAAACTATTTGTAGACTATACACAAACATACAAATTAGTTATAATTCAAACCAAAAAACTCATTTTTCACAACTCCTTCCTTCTTTCACAAAGTTTAACGTAAAATTATACCTATTCTAAATTTGTCACAATTTCAATTCAATTATCTTTGTTAATTGAATTATGAGATACTTTATCAAACTAGCTTACAACGGAACAAATTATCACGGGTGGCAATCACAACCTAATGCTGTAACTATTCAAGAAACTTTAGAAAAAGCTCTTTCTCTTTTATTTAAAAATAAAATCGAAATTGTAGCTGCCGGTCGTACAGATGCAGGTGTTCATGCGAGAGAAATGTTTGCTCATTTTGACTATAATGATGAAATTAGTAGCTCTTTTTGGGTACCAAAACTCAATTCCTTTCTTCCAAAAGATATAGTAATCTATTCCATTTTCAAAGTAGATGCAGAAGCTCATGCCCGTTTTGATGCTATTGAACGTACCTATGAATACCATATTCATTCTGCCAAAGATGCATTTATAAACGAGTTAAGTTGGTATCATTTTTATCCGTTGAAATTGGAAAAAATGAATCAAGCAGCCAAAATTTTATTAGATTATACTGATTTTGAATGTTTTTCAAAAGTTAATACTGATGTTTTCACTTTTAATTGCACAATAAAAAATGCCATTTGGCAACAAAACGAAAACAATTTAGTCTTTACTATTACTGCTGATCGTTTCTTGCGTAACATGGTGCGAGCAATTGTTGGTACAATGATAAACATTGGCCAAGAAAAAATTGACCCCGAACAGTTACGAACCATTATCGAAAGTAAAAACCGTAGTCAGGCAGGATTTTCTGCTCCGGCACACGGCCTTTATTTAACCCAAATTTCTTATCCCTACAGCACAGAATGAAAGCTTTTGACACTCATTTATTCAAACGAATTTTATTCTATACTAAACCTTATCAATGGCGATTTAGAGGAGTAATTTTTTGGGCAATTGGACTTTCTGTCTTTGCTGCCCTTCGCCCCTATTTATTGAAAAATACAGTGGACGATTATATCAAAACACATGACAATCATGGCTTGATGTTCTATATTCTTTTGATGGGAGTCGTTTTAATTCTCGAAGTACTATCGCAATTTTATTTTGTCTATTGGGCCAATTGGTTAGGACAAGACATTGTACGGGATATTCGTGTAAAGCTTTTTGATTATATGCTACGGTTCAAAATGAAATATTACGATAATTCTCCGGTGGGTCAATTGGTTACTCGTTCTGTTTCTGACATCGAAGCAATTGCAAGAATATTCAGCCAAGGTTTATTCATGATTATCAGTGACTTAATGAAGATGATTGCTGTTATTTTTGTTATGTTTTATATGAATTGGAAACTTTCTTGGATTGCCATACTGGCCATGCCTATTTTGCTCTATGCAACCCGCATTTTTCAGTTAAAAATGAAGTCAGCATTTGAAGAAGTTCGAACTCAAGTAGCAAACATTAACACTTTTGTACAAGAAAGAGTGACCGGAATGAAAATTGTTCAACTCTTTTCGAGAGAACAAATAGAATATGAGAAGTTTAAAATCATCAATGATAAACACAAGAAAGCTTGGATTAAAACGGTTTGGTATAACTCTATTTTCTTTCCAATTGCAGATTTAGTCACTTATTTCACGTTGGCTTTTGTCATTTATTTTGGTGGATTATCGTTAATTGAAGGAGAAACTACTACCACTTTTGGTGATTTATTTACCTATACGATGTTGATTGGAATGTTATTTAACCCTCTCCGACAAATCGCAGATAAATTCAACGAGATGCAAATGGGTATGATTGCCGCTAATAGGGTCTTTGCTATTTTGGATATTCAAGACCAAGTACAAGAAAACGGTTTGGTTGAAGCTCCTCACTTTGTTGGGAAATTATCTTTTCAAGATGTCCGTTTTGGTTACATTGAAGATGAAGAAGTAATTAAAGGCATAAATCTAGAGGTTAATCCTGGAGAAACAATAGCTATTGTTGGCTCTACAGGAGCAGGCAAATCAACGATAATTAATTTATTAAATCGATTTTACGAAATTCAAAGCGGAACCATTTCAATCGATGGAAAAAACATCAACGAATTCGATCTAAAAAGCCTCCGAAAACAAATTGCCGTGGTTTTGCAAGATGTTTTTTTGTTTGCCGACACAATTCTGTGTAATATCACACTTGATAACCCAAAGATTACAAGAGAAGATGTAATTGAAGCAGCAAAAAAAATTGGCGTTCACGAGTTCATCATGTCTTTACCCAATGGTTACGATTACAATGTAAAAGAACGAGGTGTGATGCTCTCTTCTGGTCAACGCCAATTGATTGCTTTTTTGAGAGCTTATGTTAGTAATCCAAGTATATTAATTTTGGATGAAGCCACTTCTTCGATTGATACCTATTCGGAGGAATTAATTCAACAAGCAACAGAAAAAATAACCAAAGGAAGAACCTCTATTGTGATAGCTCACCGTTTAGCAACTGTTGTGAATGCAGATAAAATTATTGTAATGGATAAAGGAAAAATTGTAGAACAAGGTAAACACGCCGAACTTTTACTGAACGAAAAAGGTTTTTATAAAAACTTATACGATTCTCAATTTATAGTTGAACAATAAAAAGTTATTCTTTTTCTGCTATCAGTTTCAGATAACCAACAACAGACAACAGAAAACTGTCCTTAAAAACTTTTTAAAAACATATTAAATCATTAAATTCGCACTCTGTAATTACGAAAAAACATAGATAATGAAATACGATGTTATTGTTTTAGGTAGTGGTCCCGGTGGCTATGTAACAGCAATCCGTGCCTCACAATTGGGCTTTAAAGTAGCCGTTATAGAAAAAGAAAACTTAGGCGGTGTATGTTTAAATTGGGGATGTATTCCCACCAAAGCACTTTTGAAATCTGCTCAAGTGTTTGAATACCTGAAACATGCTTCAGACTATGGTCTTACTGTAAAAGAATTCGATAAAGATTTTGGAGCAGTTATCAACCGTAGTCGTGGAGTGGCAGATGGAATGAGTAAAGGTGTACAATTTTTAATGAAGAAAAATAAAATTGATGTCATTGAAGGTTACGGCAAAATAAAACCAGGCAAAAAAATTGACGTCACTGCTGCAGATGGCAAAGTGACCGAATACTCCGCAGAGCATATCATTATTGCCACCGGAGCTCGTTCACGAGAGTTACCTAATCTTCCTCAAGATGGAAAAAAAGTAATTGGCTACCGTCAGGCTATGACACTTTCGGAACAACCAAAAAAGATGATAGTAGTTGGTTCCGGTGCCATTGGGGTTGAATTTGCCAGTTTTTATAATGCGATGGGAACTGAAGTAACTATTGTAGAATTTATGCCGAATGTAGTACCGGTAGAAGATGAAGATATTTCAAAACAATTTGAACGTTCTCTCAAAAAATCAGGTATTAATGTGATGACAAATTCTTCTGTAGAACGAATTGACACAAGCGGAAATGGTGTTAAAGCATTTGTAAAAACAGCCAAAGGTGAAGAAGTCTTAGAAGCCGATATTTTGCTTTCAGCAGTAGGAATCAAAACGAATATAGAAAACATTGGTTTAGAAGATGTTGGTATTGCCGTTGACCGTGATAAAATTTTAGTAAACGATTATTATCAAACCAATATTCCGGGTTATTATGCCATTGGTGATGTTACACCCGGACAAGCTTTGGCTCACGTGGCTTCTGCAGAAGGAATTTTGTGTGTAGAAAAAATTGCAGGTCATCACGTAGAACCTATTGATTATGGAAACGTTCCGGGTTGTACCTATGCTACACCTGAAATTGCTTCTGTTGGGTTAACAGAAAAGCAGGCAAAAGAAAAAGGATATGAATTAAAGGTTGGTAAATTTCCGTTTACAGCTTCCGGAAAAGCTAAAGCGGCCGGAACTCCAGACGGATTTGTAAAAGTTATTTTTGATGCTAAATACGGTGAATGGTTGGGCTGTCACATGATTGGTGCCGGCGTAACCGATATGATTGCCGAAGCCGTGGTAGCTCGAAAATTAGAAACAACAGGACACGAAATTCTAAAAGCTATTCACCCGCACCCAACGATGAGTGAAGCGGTAATGGAAGCTGTGGCCGATGCCTATGGTGAAGTGATTCACTTGTAGAAATAATAATAAAGTACAAAACCGTTCAACTTAAAAAGCTGAGCGGTTTTTTTATTATTGAATAAATTAAAGTAAAGAAGCCTCCTTCTTCGCCAATTCAAATTCTTCCATAACCGAATCAATAATTTCTTTTACCGGTTTGATATCGTGAATTAATCCGGCAATTTGACCGATTTCTAATTCGCCTTCCTCTAAATCACCTTCAAACATTCCGCGTTTAGCTCTCGCTCGACCTAACAATTCTTTTAATTCTTCGGTGGATGGACATGACGAATACAATTCCTGAAGGTCATTGTAAAACTTATTCTTTATTAATCGAACGGGAGCTAGTTCTTTCAATGTAACCAACGTATCGCCTTCTTTCGTGTCAATAATAGTTTGTTTAAAGTTTACATGTGCCGAACTTTCTTCAGATGCGGCAAAGCGGCTTCCCATCTGTACGCCATCAGCACCTAAAATCATAGTGGCCAACATTCCTCTACCGGTAGCAATTCCTCCCGCTGCAATTAGCGGAATAGAAATATTTTCTTTGACCATCGGAATTAATGTTAAGGTGGTGGTTTCTTCTCTTCCATTGTGTCCTCCGGCTTCAAAACCTTCGGCTACAACGGCATCTACCCCAGCCTCTTGTGCTTTTAGTGCAAATTTTGAACTACTCACTACATGCACTACAATTATTCCTTTTTCTTTTAGGAAAGAAGTCCATGTTTTTGGGTTACCGGCAGAAGTAAAAACAATTTTCACCCCTTCTTCCACAATAATTTGCATGATTTCTTCAATATTCGGATACAACATCGGCACATTTACACCAAAAGGTTTATTCGTCTCCTTTTTGCATTTTTGAATGTGATTACGCAAAACGTCCGGATACATCGAACCGGCACCTATTAAACCTAAACCACCGGCATTACTGACGGCACTTGCTAATTTGTAACCACTGTTCCAAATCATTCCACCTTGAATAATTGGATATTGTATATTGAAAAGAGAAGTAATTCTATTCATAAAATTTAATTTATAATAAAGTAGCAATTTACGAAATTACTCCTGAACCTACTAATTCATCACCCACATTCCAAGCTACAAATTGTCCTTCAGTGATGGCAGATTGTGGCTCTCTAAAAACGACATAGAGTCCACTTTCAAATTGATATAACGTTGCTTTTTGCAATACTTGACGGTAGCGAATCCTTGCCATCACTTCCATTGTTTCACCATTATTTAAACGTAAATCTTCTCTAATCCAATGAATCTCTTGAGGCTGAACTTTTAAAGTATTACGAAATAATCCGGGATGAGATTGTCCTTGTCCGGTATAAATAGTATTTGTCATAATATCAGTTGCAATGATGAATAAAGCTTCCTTTGTTCCTCCCACATTCAATCCTTTTCGTTGACCAATAGTAAAATAATGTGCACCTTGATGTTTGCCCACTTGTTTTCCCATAGTCTGCAAATACTGAATTGATTGAGCATCATGACTCAATTGTGATTCAACTGTTTCAAAAATTGGCCTTTCTGCATTATAAATTGAATCGCTTTTATCAATTTCAACTATTATTCCTTCTTTGGGTTGCAGTTGTTGTTGTAAAAATTCCGGTAATCTTACCTTTCCAATAAAACACAATCCTTGTGAGTCTTTTTTTTCTGCGGTGATTAAGTCTAGTTTAGAAGCAATCTCACGCACTTGTGGCTTGGTTAATTCTCCAATGGGAAATAACGATTTTGCCAATTGCTCTTGCGATAATTGACATAAAAAATAGGATTGATCTTTGTTGTTGTCAATACCTGCAAGCAATTGATAGATTTCTTTTCCATCCTTCTCAAGAATTCCTTTGCGACAATAATGTCCGGTTGCAACAAAGTCTGCTCCTAAAGAGAGAGCTATTTTCATGAATACATCGAACTTGATTTCACGATTGCAAAGTACATCGGGATTTGGTGTTCGCCCGTTTTCATATTCTTTGAACATGTAATCTACAATACGGTCTTTGTATTCCTCACTTAAATCGACCGTTTGAAATGGAATTCCAAGTTTTTCCGCAACTAAAAGAGCATCGTTGGAATCTTCTAACCACGGACATTCATTAGAAATTGTCACCGAATCATCGTGCCAATTTTTCATAAACAAACCGATGACTTCGTAACCTTGTTCTTTTAACAAATAGGCCGCTACGCTGGAATCTACACCGCCGGAAAGTCCGACTACTACTCTTTTCATTTCTTTTTTTGCAAAGGTAATTATTTCTGAAATTACTGTTTCTGTGCTTTAACTTTTCTTTTAGCTTCGCCAAGTGCAGTTTTGGGTTTGGCTTTTTTCTTTTCGCTTCGGTTTTCTTCTTTAACTAATTTTCCTTTTTCATAAAATTTCCAAATTCCTACCGATTTTCCTTTTTTGTATTCGCCTGTAGAATATTTATCGCCTGCTGCTTCTCTAAAAATAGCTTGCCCATGATATTGCCCGTTCTTAAAAAACGATTCTTCTAAAATCACACCATTTTCTGCCACTTTTTTATAAGGTCCTTCCTTTATTCCGTTTTCATAATATGATTCTTCAGCAATTAATCCGGTATTGTAAAATACTTTTTTTACACCATGTAATTGACCATTTTTATAATTTTCTAAATTCATAATAGTGTCCGATCGAAGGTGATAAAATTTCCATTCACCTTCATGCATCTTATTGACTAACTTACCCTCGCTGACTTTGTATTTACCATTAAAAATAATGGTATAGCATGTTCCGTCATTAGCAGAAAAATCCCTTGTGGCAACAATTTTCTTTACTTTTGTATTGTCATAAAAGGTAAAAACACCTCTTTCTTTCCCGTGATCAAACTCACCTTCGTATTTAAGATTTTTGGTATCATCATAATAACCTTTCCAAATGCCGTGTTTGTTTCCTTCTTTATCCAATTGATTAATTTTTTCCTGTGCCAATAGAGATGAAGAGAAATAAAGAAAAATAAAAATTAATTTTTTAAACATTTGTCTTTCCATATTTTTTTTATTTGTAAACTACAAAAAAACAAAAATAGTATATTTCTTAGATTGATTTGCTATTGATTCTGTTGTAATCTATAACAAAAGTGCTTTCAAACGGATGAAGACTTCCAATGCAATATATAGTTTTATGCTTTTTACATTTTAATAAAGTTGAACCAATACCTTTAACGAGATGATTTTGTTTTTTTTTTAAATGAAAATATTGTTTGTTAAATTTTTATTAAAATTAAACAAATACATTAAAATAAATATCCATGCCAATTGTAGCTCACACCCTTTATTTTTAAGTAATTTAGCTATTTAATAAAAATTCACAAGATGGATGTTCTATATTTTTTGTTTATCTTTTTTTTATAATGATTAAACAATATTAAAAATATTATTTATATTTGTCAAACAATAAAAAACTCAATAACTATGAAAAAAGAAAAAATTTTAAAATCAGTTTTCATTGCTTTCTTAGCAATAGCTACACTTTCCTGTAGCGATGATGATTCAAACCCACCTCAAAGCAACACGATTGCTGCCATAGCTTCTCGTACTCCTGATTTGAGTATTTTGGTCGAAGCTTTAGATCGTGCCGGGTTAGTAGCAGCTGTAGACGGAACCACACAACTTACAGTTTTTGCACCGACTAACGATGCTTTTCAAGACTTTTTAAACGACAATGGATTTGCTAATCTAGAGGCTGTTCCAGTTGACGTATTAAGACAAGTATTATTGAACCATGTTGTTACCGGTAGCGTACAATCGTCTCAATTAACAACCGGTTACATTGAAACACTAGCGACTTTCGGCGGTACGGAAACCGGCAACAATTTAAACATGTATGTAAATACTTCTGCAGGCGTTAGATTGAATGGAGTATCTAATGTTGTAACACCTAATATAATAGCCTCCAATGGTGTTGTACACGTTGTAGATACTGTAATTGGATTACCGACTGTAGTAACTTTTGCCGCGGCAGATACTAATTTTACAGCTTTAGCAGGTGCTTTAACCGCACAAGGTCTTGTATCCACTCTGAACGGTACTGCAAGTTCACCTTTTACCGTTTTTGCTCCAAAAAATGCCGCTTTTGCTGCGTTGGATGCCGAATTCCCGGGAGTAGTTGGTTCACTGACCTCAGATCAGTTAACTGCTGTACTAACTTACCATGTTGTAGCTGGGGCAAATGTTTTATCTTCTACTTTAACAGAGGGACAAATGGTTACAACTTTTGAAACAGGAACTTTAACAGTTGGTCTAACAGGCGGAGCTAAATTGACCGATGAAAGAGGCAGAGTTACTAATATTGTTGCTGTAGATGTTCAAGCAGCTAATGGAGTAATACATGTATTAGACAACGTATTATTACCAACTTTTGATTGATTATAATTTGCTATGAAAAAGAAAAGCTCCGATAATTCGGAGCTTTTTTTATGTCCTATTTTTTCAAATTCTTTTGCTTTTCAGCTTCTTCCATCATTTCCTGCATTTTGCGTTGGAAACGGTTCATGGTTTTGGGCTTTGTTTTGTTTTCTTGAATTTGAGCATGAATTTTATCTTCATTGATGATATAGTTTTTTATCACCAACATAATGCCGATGGTAATGGTATTGGATATAAAATAATACAAACTCAATCCGGAAGCAAAATTATTAAAGAAAAACAACATCATTAACGGGGAAATGTAAATCATAATCTTCATGATTTTACCCATGTCCGGCATACCTTCTTGCGGCGGAGTACTCATCGCCTGGTCTCCAGTTGTCATACGCATGTAAAAGAAAATAGCAATAGAAGCTAAAATCGGGAACAAACTCACGTGACTCCCATAAAAAGGAATATAAAAGGGCAAATTAATAATGGAATCAAATGAAGATAAATCATCTGCCCATAGGAAACTTTTTTGTCTTAAATCAATTGCAGAAGGGAAAAAGCTAAACAAAGCATAGAAAACCGGTATTTGCAGTAAAGCGGGTAAACAACCCGCCATTGGGTTTACTCCTGCTTTGGAATACAATTTCATGGTTTCTTGTTGTTTCTTCATAGGATCTTTTGCAAATTTTGCTCCTAATTCTTGAATTTCAGGACGCAAAACCTTCATCTTGGCTTGTGATAAATACGATTTATAGGTAACAGGTGACATGACAATTCTAACCAAAATAGTTAAAACAATAATGGCAATTCCGTATGGTAAAAACAGGATTAGAAAATCAAAAGTTGGTATAAAAATGTATCTGTTTATCCAACCAAAAATTCCCCATCCTAACGGAACAATTTCGTCTAAGTTCTTATCATACTCATTTAAAATATGATAATCCGCCGGACCATAATACCAATTCATATTGTAATTTACTTCGCCATTTTTAAAAGCTAACGGAACCGAAGCTTTAAATTGTTTGGTAAACAAGGTATCTTTTTCTTCATCTTTTACCAAATTTTCAGAAACAACTACCGCTTTTTCAAAAGGAGTGTCTGTCAATAACACAGAAGTAAAAAAATGTTGTTTAAAAGCAATATAAGAGACATCTACCGGCTCATCAGAAGTAGAAGAACCTTGTCCTAAATAATCATCTTTACCACCTTCGTATTCAAAAATCAACTCGGTATAACGGTTTTCGTATGTTACACTTTTCTCATTGCGATAGGTTTTAATTTTCCAATCTAAATTTAACGGATCAGATGCATTTAAAACCGTATTTAATCCTTGTGAACGAATAGCAAAATCGAGCATATATTCGTTAGGTTTCAACACGTAGCGGTATTCTAAGAATTTATTGTTTCCTGCTTTCAATTTTAAAGAAACCACTTGATTTTTACCCTCTTTTGTAACCGTTGGTTCAAAAAACAAATCTTTAGTGTTTAAGGTACGGTTGTCATTGGTTTTTAATTCGATGTTAAAATCAGCATTTCCGTCTTTAATCAGATGTACTTTTTTTCCGGAGCCTTTACGAAATTGCTCAAATTCTTTCATTTCGGCTTCAACGATATAACCTCCTTTGTTCGCAATTTTTAAACGAACAACTTCATTTTCAATTGTGGTAAATACTTCTTTTGCAGATGGAAGTGTTGCCGAATAAGCAAACGAACCTAAACTGCTTTGCAATTGAGCTTCCTGTATAGAATCAGAAATTGGAGCAACTATTTTGGCTGTCTCTTTTTCGGTAACTTTGGTTGGAGTTGCGTCTGCTTTCGAATCAATTTGTTCTTGTTGAGCTTGCTTAACCTTTTCTTTCGCTTCGTTTTGTTGACTGTTGTACATCACCCAAATCAAAATCAGGAATATTAATCCGAATCCGATAATTGAGTTTACATCTAATTTTTTTTCTTCCATTTACTTAAATTATTACAATTTCTGCGTTTCTAACTTAAACAGAAACGACTTTATGTTGAACGGCAGCTTTTACAAACCCAACAAAAATTGGATGTGGATTAGCCACTGTACTTTTGTATTCCGGGTGGTACTGCACTCCGATAAAAAAAGGATGGTTTTCGATTTCGATAATTTCAACTAAGCCAGTATCGGGATTGATTCCACTTGCCTTTAATCCTGCATTTTCTAGTTCTTCTTTGAATTTTCCATTAAATTCAAATCGGTGACGATGACGTTCTTCAATTTGTTCTTTTCCATAAATTTGATAGGCTAAACTACCTTCTTCCAAATTACATTTCCAACTTCCCAAACGCATAGTTCCCCCTTTATCTGTAATTGTTTTTTGTTCTTCCATCAAATCAATAACCGGATAGGATGTTTGTTCATTCATTTCTGTTGAATTAGCATCTTTTAACCCTACCTTATTTCTGGCATATTCTATCACTGCCATTTGCATACCTAAGCAAATTCCAAAAAAAGGAATATTATTTTCACGAACATAACGAACGGTTTCAATTTTTCCTTCAATCCCTCGTTCACCGAAACCGGGTGCTACTAAAATACCATCAAAACTACCTATTTTTTCAGCTACATTACATTTGTCTATATATTCTGAATGCACACTAACGATATTCACTTTTGTCTCGTTCGCTGCCCCAGCATGAATAAACGCCTCTAAAATTGATTTATAAGAATCTTGTAATTCTACATATTTTCCAACTAAACCAATATTCACCGTATGTTTCGGGTTTTTCAATTTGTATAAAAACTCGTTCCATTGTTTCAAATCAGGGGAAGATTTTTCGGGTAAATTCAACTTTTTTAAAGCCACTCTATCTAAACCTTCTTCCAACATTAAATTAGGCACATCATAAATTGTAGAAGCATCAATTGATTGAATGACCGCTTCTCTTTTAACATTACAAAACAAAGCCAATTTTTGACGCAGCTCATCGGATAATTCATGCTCTGTTCGACAGACCAAAATATCGGCTTGAATTCCACTTTCCATCAAGGTTTTTACGGAATGTTGTGTCGGTTTTGTTTTCAGCTCACCGGCAGCAGCCAAATAAGGAATCAACGTTAAATGAATTACGATGGCATTTTCTTCACCTAATTCCCATAGCAATTGACGAACAGACTCGATGTAAGGCAATGACTCAATATCACCAACTGTTCCACCAATTTCAGTAATCACAATATCAAAGTTTCCTGAATTACCCAATAATTGCATTCTTTCTTTGATTTCGTTGGTAATGTGCGGCACTACTTGCACCGTTTTACCTAAAAACTCACCTCTTCTTTCTTTTTCAATTACAGAAAGATACACTCTTCCGGTCGTTACGTTATTCGCTTGCGAAGTAGGTACATTTAAAAATCGCTCGTAATGACCTAAGTCCAAATCGGTTTCTGCACCATCATCCGTAACATAACATTCGCCGTGCTCATACGGATTTAATGTCCCCGGATCAACATTGATATAAGGGTCGAACTTTTGAATGGTCGTCCGATAACCTCTGGCTTGCAATAATTTTGCTAACGAAGCCGCTATAATTCCTTTTCCTAAGGAGGAAGTTACGCCGCCGGTTACAAAAATATACTTCGTCTGATTCATTGTGTTGTTGTTTGTTGTTGTAGTTGTGCGAAATGGAATATAACTTTACTCCAAAACGGTGCAAAAGTACGATTTAATTCATCAATGTAAAAATGAAATATGTAGATTGTTTAACAATATTGGGCTGTCAAATTAATTATTTGATATTCAAATACTAGGGCTTTGGAAATTTATCTTTAATGTTACGAACTAAATGTTCCAATCCGTTTAATTTGAGTTCATAAATCAATTGAAGTTGTTGTCCTAATTCTCCCTTCGGAAAACCTTTGTTGTGATACCAAACGATATAATATTCGGGCAAGTCAATCAAAAACCGACCTTCGTATTTACCATAGGGCATTTTGGTGTGGGCTAATTTGATGACTATTTTTTGGTGATTCAAAGCTGTTATCCGTTGTCTGTTATCCGTTGTCTGTCATCTGTTATCTGTTGTCTGAAAAGCGATAACGGACAACAGATAACGAAGACTATTTCCAATTAAACGTAACTTCTTTTTCGATATCCGGATGTAAACTAAGCATTACCGGGCAAGTCATAGCGGCTCTTTCTAAGATTGTTTTAATTTTATCATCTGCTTGAAGATTCATGTTTAAAACCGTAATGATTTTAGCAATTTTTCGAGGTTCTGCTTGCATAATTTTGGTAACTTCAACGGTTGAACCTGTCAAATCCACATTTAAATCTCTTGATTTTATTCCCATAATGGAAATCATACAAGTCGCAAGGGAATTGGCAACTAAATCAGTTGGCGAAAACGCTTCTCCTTTTCCATGGTTGTCTTTGGGTGCGTCAGACAAAATTTCGGTTCCCGATTGAAGATGAATCGATTTAGTTCTTAAATCACCAATATATGTTACTTTAGAAGTCATTTTTCAACTGGTATTACCGTTAAATCTTCCTGATAACGTAAAATATAAACCCCTTTATTCGAATATCCGGAAGCTAATTTTTTCTCATAATCAAATTTATTTTCAATCCCTTCGGTCGCATATGATTGAATAGTGGTTTCAAAATCTTCTTCTTGGGAAAGCCGTAGCATTGTATCAAAAACTAAATCAAAACCTCGTATTGCATACTGGTTAGGAAAAATATTATTTTTCTTTTTATAACTTGTTGCAAAACTGAGCGACTCTGGGGTTTCTTGAAATTTGGTTAAGGAAGGAAAAATAATATTATGCTTGATAATTCTCCTGAAAACCTCATCTGTTTCAAAGGTTGGATTGATATCTAAAATAACCAACTCCGTTTGAAAACCGGCAGATTTTGCATTTACATAATGTGTCAAAGCATTCAGAACCATACCTGTTGAAGCGGTCTCTAGAATGAAATAATTAACCTTATCCCTTAAAAGCCTCGGGGTAATGCTATCGCCAATTACTCCGCCTTTTTCACCTAATGGAGCAATAAAAATATCCTTGTGATTTTCTTCAATAAACTGTTTAGAAGAACCTTTCTTTTTATCTACTAAGGCTATCATGTTTCCTTTCTTAGAACGTATGTAATCAAACATTACATTCTTTACAAAATCGCCTGAGGGTAAGGATTGATACAAATTACTGTACGACTTTGCTGTCTCCCGTAAGGGCGAAATAATAGGAATATTATTAGGGTTTAAAAGTTCTGCCGCTTTTTCTACATATTGAGGATAAAATGGGCCAATTACAACATCAGCTTGATCAATGTTGTTATTTCGAAGAATTGGAATCACATTGGATGAACTTTTTGTTTCTTGAGAATCAAAAATTTTAACATTAAAATTCAGTCCGATTCGCTTGGCCGAATCTATCGCCATCAAAACTCCGGAATAATAATCCAATGTCATGTTTAAAAACCCATCCCGTTTTAATCTTGCTTGAGTAGAAAGGGTTGTGTCACTTTCAATATTGGAGATATTGAATGGAATTAACAGAACTATTTCCTTTTTTTCTTTTGTAGAAATGGATTTACTTAAATCTTTCACTTCTCGAACAATTCCTGTGTTAAAAGTAACATCTGATGGAACTTTTAAAAGCATCCCTTCTCTGACTCCATCCTTTAATTCCGGATTCAAAACAATCAACTCCTCTTGACTCAAACGAAACATTTTAGCCAAGCCAAATAACGTTTCTTTTGGTTTTACTTCGTAGTTTAAATATTTACCATTATTGGGAATTTCAATCTTTTTTGTTGGATTACCCGAAGTTATTTCAACGTTTTTTCCTCTCTTGACAATTAACTTTTGACCAATCGTTAGACCTAACTTTGCCTCTGGATTCAACAACTCTAACTCTTCAACCGATACGTTATATTGTTTAGAAATTCCATACATGGTTTCTTTCGGTTGCACTTCGTGATAAACAGTTTTAGTATCACTATTCTCTTTTGTGATAACTTCTGCTTTTTTACGCGAAACCTGTATGGTCTGACCAATTTTGAGTCCTTCAGTTTTTACCTCAGGATTCATTTGTTCAAGCTCTTCAACTGTAGTGTTATATTGCTTTGCAATTCCAAACAATGTTTCTTTTGGCTGCACTTCATGAGTTTTAGAAACTCCGTTTTCCTCCTTAGTAAGAGCAGAGGTAGGAATAAGTAGTACTGCATTTTCTTGAATCCCATTTTGAGCATCCGGATTCAACCGATAGATGTCATAAGGAGTAACTCTATATTTTTGAGCAATTTGTGTAATAGTTTCTCCTTTGGCAACAGTATGCTGTTTATAAGCAGAAGTCTGTGCTATCAAAAAACTGGTAACACTCAAAAAAATGATTAAAGTTTTATATACTACATTCATACTTGTAGGTTGCTGCATTTAAACGGTATTAATTGGCTTTAATTGTTAACACTTGTCCGGCTTGTAATCCATTTTTCAATTTACGCTCATTTTGACTAATAATAGCATCAACAGAAACATTGTATTTTTTTGCTAATCCATATAATGTTTCTTTTGGAGCAACAGTGTGTTTGATTATTTCTCCACTATTTATATACTCTGATGATTGAGGTATATTTTGGTCACTTTTTACAATGCTGTTATTTTTCTCACCAACAATTGTGCCATCCGGAATTTTTAATGTTTGTCCGGCTTGTAAAATGTTTTTCATCAAAATTGTATTCGCATTTTTAATTTCATCAACCGAAACATGGTAAAGTTTTGAGAGTCCATACAACGTTTCCCCTGGTTTTACTTTATGCGTTTTAGTAGTACTATTATTTTTTTGAACAATCTTTGTTTCGGGTTGTTCAATTGGCTTTGGAATTGATTCCACAACTTTTTCAAGTGGTTTTGCTTGATAATTATCTGTTGGAAGCACAATATCCGGCTTTTTTTGTGGAGCATAAAACTCCAACACCATTCCTTCTTCAACACCATCAATGGCAAAACGATTAGCCCTGTATATTTCAGCAGGGTCAACTACGTATTTTTTTGAAATGTCTAAAACTGTTTCTCCGGATGTAACTGTGTGTTTTACAGGATCCATACCGGGTTTTACTACGGTTTGTGAAAAAGTGATTTGGGGGCTTAGCAATACCATTGCACCAAATAAAAACTTCTTCATTTTTTATAACTTAAAATTATTCCCATTCAATCGTAGCAGGAGGTTTTGAGCTGATATCATACACTACACGATTCACACCTTTAACCTTATTGATGATTTCATTGGATATTTTCATCAAAAATTCATAAGGTAAATGAACCCAATCAGCAGTCATTCCATCGGTTGATTCTACAGCTCTCAAAGCAACAACTTTTTCATATGTTCGCTCGTCACCCATTACTCCCACACTATTCACGGGAAGCAAAATAGCTCCTGCTTGCCAAACTTTATCATACAGACCATTTGCTTTTAGTCCTTCAATAAAGATTGCATCAACATCTTGCAATATACGAACTTTTTCTTTTGTTATATCGCCTAAAATTCGAATAGACAAACCCGGTCCCGGAAAAGGATGTCTTCCAAGTAATTCAGGATCAATTCCTAAAGTGGCTCCTACCCTTCTTACTTCATCTTTAAACAACATTCGCAATGGCTCTACAATTTTTAACTTCATAAAGTCAGGCAACCCACCTACGTTATGGTGCGATTTAATTGTCGCAGAAGGTCCTTTTACCGAGACAGATTCAATTACATCAGGATAAATGGTTCCTTGTGCCAACCATTTCACATCTTCAATTTGATGGGCTTCATCATCAAAAACCTCAATAAAAACTCGACCAATTGTTTTACGTTTTGCTTCGGGTTCTTCAATACCTGCTAACTGATCCAAAAAACGATCGGCTGCATCAACCCCTTTTACATTTAGCCCCATCCCTTTGTATTGGTCTAACACATTTTGGAATTCATTTTTACGCAACAAACCATTATTCACAAAAATACAATACAGATTTTCACCAATGGCTTTGTTAAGCAACACAGCCGCAACAGTAGAATCTACTCCTCCTGAAAGTCCTAAAACAACTTTATCTCCTTTTATTTTTTCTTTTAATTCGGCTACAATATCTTCCACAAAAGCATTAGGAGTAAAATTTTGCGGTACTTTTGCCACTCGTACTAAAAAGTTTTCCAACATTTGCTTTCCATCCGTAGAATGATATACCTCGGGATGAAACTGTATTGCATAGGTATTTTCTCCCTCGATACGATAGGCCGCATTTTCTACGTCTTTGGTACTCGCTAAACGGACACCATTAGTCGGTAATTTTTTTATTGTATCGCTGTGACTCATCCAAACTTGACTATTGAGAGCCACTTCTTCAAAAAATGGGTCGTGATCGTCTACATAACTCAAATTAGCTCTACCATATTCGCGTGTGTTGGATGGAGCTACTTCACCTCCGTCAAAATGAGCCAAATATTGAGCCCCATAACAAACGGCTAATAATGGCATTTTGCCTCTAATATTGGACAAATCAGGGTGTGGAGCATCGTCAGCTCGAACTGAAAAAGGGCTTCCGGAAAGAATTGTAGCTTTAAAGCTTGATAAATCTTCCGGTACATTGTTATAAGGAAAAATTTCGCAGAAAATATTTAATTCTCGAACTCTTCTCGCAATAAGTTGAGTGTATTGCGAACCAAAATCTAATATAAGTACGTTGTGTTGCATGGGCAAAAATAGCTATATTCAAGAAACTGAAAAACAGTTTCCGAGATAAATTATGATTAATTAATGGATTTTGATACTAAATAAACAGTTCATTAAATTCCAATTTCTATTTGAAAACGGATATACCAATTTGTCTTTGTACTTCCGTTAAAATAAGTTAAATCATCTACAGTAAATTCAGATTGTAACTTAAATGCATGCTCCCAAAAATATTTGGTTACCCCAAGACTGTATTGTTTTGTGTTAGGGGCAAAAAGATAAATTGCTTGATCAACTTTTTGGGTTGATAATCGTCCAATAATTTCGTAATTAGAACTGAACAAGTAACTAAGCTGATAATCAAACCCTTCTCCAATGAAAACATAGTTGAAATCTGTCACATCCTCTGGATTGTAAGTAATTGGGTTCTGAGCCGTTCGATTCATATAGGAGCTCATCACTGCCCATCCGTTGTACTTTAGCATCGCATCAAGTAATAACGACTCCATTGTTCTTTTTTCAAACAAATCCGACCCTAACTGCCCTTGTGTTTGTCTTGCTTTGACATTTCTATGAAACGTTCCGGATAACAAAATTTTAATTTTTTCTTCTCTAGCTATATCTCCTTCAAAATTACTTCCGTCTTTTTTAAATGCTCCGAGAGGAAAAAGTTCCATTCTACCGGTTAATGCAAATCCATCATCAGGACTTTTGGTTACATTTCTTCCGTTGCCGGTACTCACAGCTGATTTTATATTATAAGAAAACTTATCCTTTTTTTCATTCAGAAAATAAGCTTGAAAACCAAAATCACGATCAATATTAAAACGAGCATTATTAATCGATCGATCGGTTAACTGTAATGCTCCGGACGAATTGAAACGTTGTCTGTTTCCCGGTAATTTTGTTTGTCCAAAAGCCAAACTCCAATGTCTGTTTGGTCTGTAAAAAACCACAGCATCACGGATAATGTTAATATTTTCTCCCTCTTCAATGGCACCAACATCACCAGGTGCAAAAGACAATTGAATCGCGTATAAAAATTTTGGATTTCCAACATAACCATCAAAACGCAATCGCAATCGGCGAATTTGACCATCAAAAGCATCTTCTTCGCCTTCGTTATTCAAATAGCCTAATCTATTTTGCATTCTAAACCTAATGTTCAATTGAAAAATACTGTCCGGAGACGTTAAGCCTAATCCTCTACCGTAGTTATAGTAAGGCAGAGTGGCTAATTTTAAATCGTTGTCTTTTGTGCTAAATTTTATATCCTGAGCATTTGAAATTAGACACATTAGCAAGGATAAAAATAAGAATTTTGTTTTCATTAGTTGGAGTTGTGTTTGCCGAGCAAAATTAGTTTAATTTTTGTTATATATGAGTATTGTTTAGGGTTTGTTACCTTTGTAAAAAAAATAAAAATGTCAAACATCTATTTAGGATATCATTTTACGGTTGAACCGAAAGAATTAGGTTGTGAAATTTTAGTAGCAGAATTAGGTGAAAAGCCTTTTGAAAGTTTCATTGAAACTGAATTTGGCGTAACCGCTTATGTACAAAAAGACCTGTGGTCGGATAGTATTTTAGATGACATTTTTATATTGACCTCTCCTGAATTTGTAATTTCCTATCACATTGAAGAAATCGAACAAGTCAATTGGAATGAAGAATGGGAGAAAAATTTCGAACCCATTGATGTTGATGGAAAATGCCATGTTCGAGCTCCTTTTCATCCAAAAACAGCTGCCGAATTTGATATTATTATTGAACCTAAGATGAGTTTTGGCACAGGACATCATGAAACAACACATATGGTAATCCAACATTTATTAGAGACTGATTTGGTTGATAAAAAAACGTTGGACATGGGTTGCGGAACGGCCATTTTAGCCATCTTAGCAGAAATGAAGGGAGCAAAACCAATTGATGCGATTGACATTGACAATTGGTGCTATCTTAATTCGATTGAAAATGCCGAACGAAATAATTGTCAACACATTAGCGTTTATGAAGGAGATGCTTCCTTATTAGTGGATCAAAAATACGATGTGATTATTGCTAATATTAACCGAAATATCCTTTTGAATGATATGCATCGCTATGTGCATTGCTTAAATCAAAGTGGTTTATTATTTTTGAGTGGATTTTATACCGAAGATATTCCGGCTATTGATGAATGTTGCCAAAAATTAGGTTTAACGTTAGAAAAAACGATTGAACGGAATAATTGGGTGAGTTTGAAGTTTAGAAATTAGAATTGAGAATTGAGTATTACTTTTTAACTAAAATAGAATGAGTACGATAGAGAAAATACAAGAAGAAGTTTTAGTAGAAGAAGCCGTTGGCATCAACAACGAAATTGTGCTTTTTAATGACGATGTCAATACTTTTGACCATGTGATTGATACGTTAATTCGGGTTTGTAACCATACCAGTGAACAAGCTGAACAATGTGCTATTTTGGTTCACTACAAAGGAAAATGTACGGTAAAAACGGGACCTTTTGACGAACTGAAGCCTCAATGTACTCAATTACTGGAAGCCGGTTTGAGTGCAGAAATCATCTAAATGGAACAATACGGAAAGATACTCATTATTGCCATGCCGGTATTTTTGTTACTTATTGTAATTGAAAAAACCTATGGTTACTTCACAGGAAATGATACAGTTCCTTTGATGGATACCGTTTCCAGTTTGAGTTCCGGAATTACCAATGCCGTGAAAGATGTATTGGGAATAAGTGTTTCGATTTTGACATACGAATGGATGGTAAACAAAATGGCTCTTTTCACTATTGAAAACACATTTCTTACCTATGTAATTGCTTTTTTTGTCATCGATTTTTATGGGTATTGGTCACACCGATGGTCACATCAAATTAATTTTTTTTGGAATAAACATGCTATCCATCACAGTAGTGAAGAATTTAACTTGGCTTGTGCATTAAGACAATCCATATCATCTTTTGTGAATTTATTTACCTTTTTATTACTTCCGGCAGCTTTTTTGGGTGTTCCGGCTACTGTAATTGCCATTGTCCTTCCATTACACTTATTTTTGCAATTTTGGTATCATACTAAACACATTGGCAAGATGGGTTTTTTAGAAAAAATTATTGTAACCCCTTCTCACCATAGGGTTCACCATGCCATTAATAAAGAATATTTAGATAAAAATCACGGACAAATTTTTATTTTTTGGGACAAGTGGTTTGGAACGTTTCAGCAAGAATTAAAGGATGTACCTGCCGTTTTTGGCATAACCAGACCCGCTCAAACTTGGAATCCTATTAAAATTAATTTTCAGCATCTCTGGTTGCTAATCCAAGACGCTTGGCGAACAGAAAATTGGAAAGACAAAATTAGAATTTGGTTTATGCCAACCGGATGGAGACCTGATGGTTTTGAGGAAAAATATCCTGTTTTTAAAATTGATGATGTGTATACTTTTGAAAAATACAACCCTAAACATTCTTCGCTTTTGAAGTATTTTTCTATTATTCAATTATTTATCACGTTGGGATTTGTGAGCTATTTGTTTGCTAATGTTGGCGTAATAGGTTTACCTTCGATATTTATTTACGGATTATTTATTTTTACCACGATTTACAGTCAAACTGAATTAATGGATACAAATTCTAAGGCTTATTTTTTTGAGTTATGCAGGATGTTGCTTGGACTTGGAATTCTATTTATTTACGGAGATTGGTTTGGATTGAATGCCATCTTACCTTACACAAGCTATATCATAGGAATTTATTTTATCGTCTCGTTCGGATTTTCCTACTATTTTTCTGCGCATGAGTTTGTTGAGTATAAAAAAACTGTCAACGCAATTGATTCCTAATGAGAGAACGTAAATATACCCGGAATTTTGTGGTGATTTGTTTTTGTTATCTCCTCTTACTAGTAACAAATAAAGAAGATATGGCTTGGTGGTTGAAACCTCTCTTAATCCCTTTCTTAATAAGTCTCGTTGCTATTTCAGATAAATTTAAAACGCAAAAGATTCTTTTAGCTGCTTTATTTTTTTCATGGATTGGCGATGTTTTATTATTATTTGCTGATAAAAGTACTTTGTTTTTTATTTTCGGATTAATTGCATTTTTACTTGCTCATTTAGCTTATATTTTTTTGTTTTTCAAACAACCCAAAATCAATAGTAGTCGTTTTTACTTGCGTTTTATTCCTTTTGTTGGAATCTATCTTTTTGGAATATTAAGTCTATTATGGCCATCATTAAACGAAATGAAAATTCCGGTTACCATTTATGCAGTTGTTATATCTACTATGCTTTTAATGAGTATAAAAGCTTTTTATGAATGGGAAAAACCATCAAACCTCTTGGTTGTAATTGGTGCTTTATTGTTTGTTATTTCTGATAGTGTTTTAGCCATAAACAAATTTTACAAACCTATACCAATAAGTGCGGTATTGATAATGAGTACGTATTTGGCGGCTCAATTTTTGATTGTGAAAAGCATTTTGACAAACAAGGAGAATTAACCAATTCTACCAATTGCACAACTTACAAATGATTTCGCTTTTTCAGTAAACGTGTTAGAATCACCCTCCATAGGATAACCCAATCGATTTAATGTCTTTATAACTATTTCAAAATCAACTTGATTTTTATAAAGAAACGAAACAATCTGCTCAGCATTATCCACTTGTACTTCTGAAATATTTTCTAATGCACTAAGATTTTTAGTAATTGTATTAGCACATCCATGACATTTTAGATTTTGTATTTTGATAGTCGCTTCCATTTTTGTTGATAATAATTTGACATAAAAGTATACAATATTCAATAGAAAAAAGTAACCTGAGTTACATAAGAACTATTTTATGTGGTAATACTCGTTTAAAGTTGTATTTTTATGCATTCAAAAACGAAAATTTACTTATGCTTTACCGATTTTTTGATCTTATAAACAGTCCACTAAAAATGTTTACTAAGGTTTTAAGATGCTTTTTACTTTTTTCTGCTTTTTTTGGCAATTCTCAAGAGTTACCACCAATTATTAAATACCCACCTAACGCCTACAAAGGCGGAAATCAAAACTGGATGATTTCTCAAAACAAACAAAACATCATGTATTTTGCAAATAATGATGGTTTGTTAGAATTTAATGGCTCCGAATGGTTGCTTTATCCTTCACCAAACGAATCAATTATTCGATCGGTAAAAGTAATTGACGAAAGAATTTATACTGGTTGCTACATGGAATTTGGCTATTGGGAACGCAATCAAAATGGATTACTGAAATACAAATCTTTAAGCGAACAAATTAAATCTAGAATCCTCGATGACGAGCAATTTTGGAACATTTTGCAATTTGATCATTGGGTTATTTTTCAATCATTAAATCAAATTTTTACCTACGATACAAAAAATAAAACATTCAAAATCATCAAACCGGAAACCGGAATTTTTAAAGCTTATTCAGTAGCAAAATCAATTTATTTTCAAACCGTTAAAAATGGACTTTATGAAATTGAAAATGGTGTAAGTAAACTCATTTCTAAGGATCCCTTTTTTATTAACAATAAAGTTGTGTCTATTTATAAGCGAAACAATGGATTGCTTTTATTAACGCAAAATGATGGATTTTATGAATTTAAAGATAATAAACTCACCAAATGGCAAACTGATTCTGATTCTGAATTAAATAATAGTAGTGTTTATTGCGGACAAAAATATGCCGGTGAAAGTTTTTTAATCGGAACCGTTTCTAATGGGATTTTTATCATAAATGACGACGGTAATACTCTTTATCATATCACCCAAAATAAAGGAATTAGTAATAATACTGCTCTTTCACTTTTTGAAGATGCCGATAAAAATATTTGGATTGGTTTAGACAACGGGATCAATTGTATTAATATCACCTCTCCTATCCGAAGTTTTTATGATGATACAGGAATTTTAGGTACTGTTTATGCATCTATTATTCATGAAAATAAGCTCTATGTAGGTACGAATCAAGGCTTATTCTATAAAAACAAGGAAGGACAGGATACTTTTAAGTTTGTTACCGGAACAAAAGGTCAAGTTTGGTCTCTTTTTTCATTTGACAACACGTTGTTTTGCGGGCATGATTCCGGAACATTTCTAGTAGAAAATCAAACAGCTACGTCCATTTATAATAGTTCCGGAACGTGGAAATTTGAACCCAGTCCTTTCAATAAAAATATAATTTTACAAGGAAATTATTATGGAATTTCTATTTTGGAAAAAATAAATAATACTTGGCAGTTTAAAAATAAAATCAAAGGTTTTGATTATTCTTCAAAATATTTTGAGTTTTCAGACACCAATGAATTAATAATTAGCCATGAGTACAAAGGAATATTTCGAATTAAAATTGATCCTACTTATTCAAAAGTAACACTTTTTGAAGATCATGAAAATCCAAAAAAAGGGAAAAACGCCAGCATAGCAAATTTTAATAAAACAGTATATTATGCTTCAAAGGATGGAATTTTTGCCTTCAACAATAAAAGTAAAAAATTTGAAAAAAGTAAAAAACTAAGTGCTGTTTTTGATAATGATGAATACCTGTCCGGAAAATTAATGACCGACAAATCAAATCGGCTCTGGTTTTTTTCCAAAAATTACATTAATTATTTTTCTTACGGAAAACTGAGTTCCTCTTTAAAGCACAATGTTATTCCGATTCCTTCTTCGCTAACTAATTCAATGTTGGGTTACGAAAATATCTCACAACTCTCTGAATCTCTTTATTTGGTTGGAACCACAGATGGCTATTATACTATAAACATTGATGAATTACTCTTTAACAACAATCACTTATACATCACTGCTATTGCCACTAACAAACATAATGAAACGTTAACATTTGAATCAATCCATGAAAAGGGAGCTTTTGATTCAAATAATAACAACATCACCTTTTCCTACACCGTACCTAAATACAATAAATACATTTTAGCTGAATTTCAATACAAATTAGAAGGTTTTCAGAATGAATGGAGTGAATGGAGTTCTAGATCTTCGGCTAACTTTAAAAACCTTCAACCGGGAAATTACACCTTTATCGTCAGATCAAAAATAGGTAATGCAATCAGTGAAAATGCCGAAAAGTATTCATTCACAATTCTAAAACCTTGGTATGCAACTAACCTCGCCTTAGTTATTTATATCATATCATTACTTATATTAGCCTATTTTATTAATAAAGCATACCAAAAATATTACCATAAACAACAAGAAAAATTAATTGAAGAAAATAATCGTTTGCTTGAAATTAAAGAATTAGAAAACGAACAAGAATTAATGAGGGTTAAGAACCAACAATTAGAGCAAGATTTTGAAAATAAAAATAGAGAATTGGCAGCATCAACGATGAATCTAATTAAGAAAAACGAATTACTTTCCATGATTAAAGAAGATTTAAAGAATTCACCAGAATCATTGCCTAATAAAAGAATCAAATCAGTAATTACCTCTATTAATAAAAACATAAATGAAGAGGAAAGTTGGAATGTTTTTGTAGATGCTTTTAATAATGCAGATAAAGATTTCCTCAAGAAAATTAAAGCCGCTCATCAAAGTTTAACTCCTAATGATTTAAGACTTTGTGCCTTTTTAAGACTCAATTTATCGTCTAAAGAAATTGCACCATTATTGAATATATCCGTGCGAAGTGTAGAAATAAAACGGTATCGCTTGCGTAAAAAAATGGAATTATCACATGAACAAGGCCTTGTGGAATACATTTTATCCATTTAATTTTTGGACATCTAAAAAAAAGTATATAACTGACTATTAAATACTAGAAATAGTATCAATGAGGTAATTTATCTTTAATTAATCCATACAAAAAAGTACCGAAAATTGCTCCCAAAAGCACAAAGGCAACATTGTAAAATCCAGCTCCTAAAAGTATAAAAATGGGCCCTGGACAAGCTCCAACTAATGCCCAACCTAAACCAAATAAAATTCCTCCAATCCAATAGCGGGCATTTCCTTTTTCTTTATCCAAAATTTCAATTGGCATTCCCTCAATATCCTTTACTTTATTCCTTTTAATAATTTGAATTCCTACAACACCGGTTGCTATAGCTGTTCCGATAATACCATACATGTGAAACGATTGAAAATGAAACATTTCATAAATTCTGTACCATGAAACGGCTTCTGTTTTGGTCAACACAATCCCAAATAAAATGCCAACTAAAAAAAACTTCACTAATTTCATGTCTTAAAAAATTAAAGGTAAAAGAATGTGAGCCATGATTAATCCACCGATAAAAAACCCAATAACGGCTTTTAATGAGGGCATTTGAAGGTTACTCAATCCTGAAATTGCGTGTCCGGAAGTACATCCACCTGCATAGCGACTACCAAAACCGATTAAAATTCCACCTGTAATCAAAATAATAATCATTTTGGGAGAAGAATTTTCAAATAATGAATGGGGTAATAGCTTTCCGTATGGTTCATCAATTCCCATATTGCTTAACTGCTGTATCGTTTTCGGATTAAGGCTTACATTGGAAATATCATGCAAAAAATGAACTGCAATAAAACCTCCTACCATCGCACCCGCAACCACCACTAAGTTCCAACGTTGGCTTTTCCAATCCCAATCAAAAAAAGGAACTTTTTTACCAATACCAGTCATGGCACATAATGAGCGAAGGTTCGAAGACATCCCAAATGTCTTTCCAAAATAAGTCAAAAACAACATGACCAACCCTATTAAAAAACCGGAAATTGACCAATGCCAAGTTTGTGAGAGTATCTCCATATAATTTTTTTACAAAAATAGAGTTTACAGTGTATTCTAACAAATGAAATTAGCAACGTTGTCCAAAAAAACGTTTACCTTTGGCTAACTATAGAATATGTTCAAATGAAAAAACCGACCTTTCTACCCCTTTTTTTATTAGCAATTTTTACTATTTCATGTGGTGGAATCAAAAACACCATTAAAAACATAGATGATTCTGCACCAACCCCCCTATTGAAAAAAGATAATTCTTTTGTTATAACAACGTTTAGTGATGACTCCAAATACGGTTATGACCCTGATTATCCTATAAATATATATTATCGTTCAACAGCCAATGACAGCATTAATCAAGAGCGTTTTTTAAAAGCTTTGGCCGGACCCAATGGCGAAAAGCTATTTTATAAAAAAATCGAAAGTTGTTGTCCATTCCCTACTAAAAGAAGTGAAATTGGTGCCGGATTTTTAGATGTTTATCAAATACATTGGGTAGGCTGCAAAAAACCTTTACTGCTTCATTTTAATATTTATGAGAAAGGTATATTAATGGTACCAAAAGGATTAACTATCAAAAAAGATGAGTAACCTAAGTTACAAAATCAAATCAAATTATTCGTACTTTTGCACTTTAAAAACCCACTATGGATATTACAAAAATACCTCAAATTAAGCATGCTGCCAGTGGAAACTTCTTTGTTTTAGCGGGACCTTGTGCCATTGAAGGTGAAGAAATGGCTCTTAAAATTGCGGAACGTTTGGTAAAAATTACTGATAAATTACAAATACCCTATGTATTTAAAGGTTCATTTAAAAAAGCAAACCGCTCTAGAATCGATAGTTTTTCAGGTATTGGAGACGAAAAAGCCTTAAAAATTTTACAAAAAGTATCACAAACTTTTGGTATACCTACCGTAACTGATATTCACACTAACGAAGACGCTCCCATGGCCGCCGAATATGTAGATGTGCTACAAATTCCGGCCTTTTTGGTTCGTCAAACCGATTTAGTGGTGGCTGCCGCTAAAACAGGTAAAACCGTTAATTTAAAAAAAGGACAATTTATGAGTCCGGAAAGCATGAAACATGCCGTTCAAAAAGTACTGGATTGTCAAAATGATAATATAATGGTTACCGACCGCGGAACCATGTTCGGCTACCAAGATATGATTGTGGATTTTAGGGGGATTCCAACTATGAAACAATTTGCAACCACTATATTAGATGTTACCCATTCGTTACAGCAACCCAATCAAATGTCGGGTGTTACCGGTGGCCGTCCAGATATGATAGAAACCATCGCAAAGGCAGGAATAGTAACCGGAGTTGATGGAATTTTCATTGAAACCCATTTTGATCCGGCCAACGCTAAAAGTGACGGAGCAAATATGCTTCACCTTGACTATTTTGAAAACTTAATGACTAAGTTAGTCGCCATACGAAAAACCATTAATCAATTTTAATTTTATCTCAATAACCGTGAAAAATCAATCACTACTGATTGTAACCTTTTTTTGTGCTATCTTACATGTATCAGCCCAAGAAGCTCCAATTAGGAAAGAAAAATATACAACCCATAACAAAGGAAAATTTTACATTTATTGGGGAGGAAATAGAGAAACCTACTCGAAATCTGATATTCATTTCAAAGGAAATGATTACGATTTTACGTTGTACAATGTTTCCGCCCATGATAAATCGAAAGGATTTCACATCGATTATTTTAATCCGACTCGTATGACTATTCCGCAAACAAATTTTAGAGTCGGTTATTTTATTACAGATAAATACAACATTTCACTGGGTTTTGACCACATGAAATATGTAATGTATCAAGACAGAGCAGTAAATTATTCAGGCTATTATCCTAATGAAGGTAGCTATGGAGAATCTTTACCAAACGGACAAGTTTTGCTCACCAAAGATTTTTTAAAGTTTGAACATACCGATGGCTTGAACTATGTGAATACCGAAATTTCTCGTGTTGATGATATTTCAAAATGGTTTGGAATTATGAACACGGATATTTTACAGGTAAATTTAACAGAAGGAGTTGGAGGTGGTTTTTTATACCCTAGAACCAACACAACATTATTAGGGAAAGACCGGTATGACGAATTTCATATTTCCGGATATGGACTTTCTGCTAAAGCCGGTTTAAACATTACTTTTTTAAAGTACTTTTTCATACAAGGTGAATTAAAAGGCGGTTATATCGACATGAATAACATTCGCACAACAAAAGATAAAGCCGACAGTGCTGAACAAAATTTTTGGTTTTTTCAACGAATTCTTGTCGTGGGGGGAGTATTTAAGATTTAAAACAGTTAACTTTATTTACTGTTATAAAAATGCTTCTTTAGAGAAGCATTTTTATTTTAATATTTCTTCAAACTCTAAAAATCATAGAGTTAAAAAAAAGCCATAAACTAAAAAAATCACTCTAATATTAAAGAAATTATATATCTATATTTCTTAAAAAAACCACCTCAAAAATACAATCAAATAGCTAAATATCAATTATTTAAATCAAAAACATCAATTTAAAACAATCTATAAACATAAACATTATTTATGTATTTCATTAATTATATAAATAAAAAATTATGAATTATATTACTGAACTTTGCATCAATAATCATTAAACCAATTATAATATGACAAAAGTTACAGTAGCAAAAGGAGACGGTATCGGTCCGGAAATTATGGATGCAACTTTAGAAATTATTCTCGCTGCAGGTGCCAAAATTGAAATTGAAGAAATTGAAGTCGGTGAAAAAGTTTACCTAGCCGGAAACACTTCAGGAATTTCAAATGAATCTTGGGATATCATTAGAAGAAATAAAATTTTTCTAAAAGCTCCAATAACAACACCACAAGGCGGAGGTTATAAAAGTTTGAACGTGACCACTCGAAAATTTCTTGGATTGTATTCTAATGTTAGACCGTGTATGAGCTTACATCCTTTTGTGGAGACAAAGCATCCTATTATGGATATTGTGATTGTTAGAGAAAATGAAGAAGATTTATATGCCGGTATAGAACACCAACAAACGGATGAAGTAGTACAATGCTTAAAACTAATCAGTAGACCGGGTTGCGAAAAGATTGTTCGCTATGCATTTGAATATGCTAAACAACAAAACCGAAAAAAAGTTACTTGCTTTACAAAAGATAATATCATGAAACAAACGGATGGATTATTCCATCAAGTATTTGATGAAATCGCAAAAGAATATCCTGAAATTGAAAACGAACATTGGATTATCGATATAGGTGCCGCCAAAATGGCCGATACACCTGAAGCCTTTGACGTGATTGTGATGCCCAATTTATATGGCGATGTACTAAGTGATGTAGCCGCTCAAATCACTGGCTCAGTTGGTTTAGCAGGTTCTGCAAATATAGGTGAAGAATGTGCAATGTTTGAAGCAATTCATGGTTCAGCTCCCAGAAGAGCTGGACAAGATGTAGCAAATCCATCAGGACTTTTGCAAGGAGCTATCATGATGTTAAATCACATTGGTCAAACAGATGTAGCCGAAAAAGTGCAAAACGCTTGGCTAAAAACATTGGAAGACGGAATTCATACGTATGATATATTTAAAGAAGGAACAAGCACACAAAAAGTAGGAACTAAAGAATTTGCACAAGCAGTGATTGCAAACCTTGGCTTCAAACCCTCTAAACTAAAATCAGTTTCATACGCCAATAGCTCTGCATTAAATCTTCCAAAATACATTCGAAAACCAGCCGCAAAAAAAGAATTGGTAGGCGTAGATATTTTTGTTCATTGGATCGGAACAAATCCAAATGAATTAGCAGAAAAATTAAAAAAAATAGAATTTAACGGAATTCAGCTAAGCATGATTACCAACCGAGGAATCAAGGTTTGGCCTGATGGTTTCAAAGAAACTTTTTGCACCGACCATTGGAGATGTCGATTTAAACCAACTGAATCTACATCCATCAACAAAATGGATATTTATCAACTTTTGAAAAATGCAATCGAGCAAGATATTGATACAATTAAAACTGAAAACTTGTATTCATTTGACGGTAAACCAGCCTATTCGTTAGGACAAGGTCAATAACAAAATTAGCATCTGTTCTAATTTGAAGAAAATCATTAATCGTAATAAAATTTTTGAAGACAAATCTTTAAATGAATAGTTTTTGTTGAGGTTGAACCCGTAAGTTCAACCTCTTTTTATATTTGTAGCAGTTTCATTTTAAGAGCATTGAATTTTTATTTCGATTCCAAAAACAGATAAAAATAACTAAGAAACAAATTTAAAATCTATTTTTTTAATAAAAGAATCTGAGCTTGAATTAATTCTTCCAAAACAGCATTATCAATTTCTTCTAAACGCTTATACCGTAACGATTTTACCAATGTTCTGCCCTCACCTGTCAATTGATCTTGATGTAAGGTTAGTTCATAACCTCTTATAAATGCAACATCAACATAGTGTTTTTTATGACTGGCATTTAAATAAATAAACGGTTTATTGTTGTAGTAATAAAACGGAATTTTATATTTGTAAAACAACTTTATCTCCGGTACATTTAATTCAATTACAGCCTGAACATGCAGTAAAATCGAACGATACGGTTCAGGTTGATTGAGTATATATTCTTCGGCCGGTTTCATTTTTCAAAAATAAATGAAAATTTATTTGGTTGTGAAAAATTTTATATTTTACTTTGCATTTCAAAGTACTTTAAAATGAAAAACGAGAAATACCTCAACGACCTTTCTGAAATCAAAAACTTGATGAACCGATCCTCACGCTTTTTATCTTTGAGTGGACTATCGGGAATTTTAGCCGGAACATATGCGTTAATTGGTGCTTATTTGGCTTATAAAACGATTTACTTTGACACTTCAACATTGGGAGCTTACAAGAATTTGGTGATTTCCGAAGAAGCTGTTATGCGATTGTTAGTAATTGCGTCATCGGTGGCACTACTTTCTTTACTAACCGGAATAGCATTAAGCATACGAAAAGCACAAAAGAACAACGAAACCATTTGGAATAGCACGGCAAGAAGACTAGTAATCAATTTTTTAATTCCCTTAGCAACAGGAGGTTTCTTTATAATATTTCTTATCGAAAAAGAAATGTTAGGTTTAATTGCTCCGCTCACTTTAATCTTTTACGGATTAGCATGTGTGAATGCAAGTAAATATACCATTGGAGGCGTTCGCTATTTAGGACTAACTTTTATTCTTTTAGGATTACTTTCGACATGGTTTTTAGGCTACGGTTTACTATTTTGGGCGTTAGGTTTTGGCTTTTGTCATATTCTGTATGGTAGTATCATGTATTTTAAATACGAAAGAGATTAGCATGATAAAAAAACTAAGTTTCATCAAAACTTATTCTAGTAGAGAAGAAACGCAAATCCCAACCAAATGAAAAATATTATCCAAAATATGAATAAAGCCTTTGACCATCGCATCCGACTGGGCATCATGTCGATATTGATGGTGAATGAAAGTGCCGATTTTAATACATTAAAAGAATTGTTAGGTGCTACTGATGGTAACCTTGCCTCTCATGCAAAAGCATTAGAAGCAGAAGAATACATTGCCATTGAAAAACAATTCATCGGAAAAAAACCTAATACCAGTTACAAAGCAACAAAACTTGGAAAAAAAGCCTTTCAAGAACACATCGAAGCCCTTGAAAAATTAATCAAAAAAAGTTAACCTATTTTTTTATCTATTAACTTTGAAATACAAAGTACTTTATACAACAAGAAAATAATTTAATCAAAAACTCATCATCATGACTAAACAAAGCTATACCGAAGTAACCGGCAAACTTTCAACGCAAATCGCCATTTCATCATTTGTAATGGGAACCATTTTATTTTTGCTTAATCAACTGTTTCCAAAAATCGATGAAATTTATGTCTTTGGCTTTTTTTATATCTTAATTGCCTTACTTGTTAATGGCTTAGTAGTACTTAATCTCATTCATCACTTTATTTTCTTTCAAAATCACCGGGAGTATTTTGGGGTAAAAATTCTAATTGTATTGGCCAATATTCCCATCGCAGCAGTCTTCTTTTATTTAACCATTAATCGCATTACCCTTTTAAACTTTTAACCTTTTAACCTTTTAAACTATTTCAATCATGGAAAAACAAACCAATTTCTTTCAGTCCAACACCGCAAAAATCATCATGGTTGGCTTTTTAACGCTCGTTTTATTAATTCCGCTGCAATTTGTAAGAAGCTTAATCGAAGAACGTTCTATCCGACAAAAAGAAGTCGTTTCTGAAACTTCCGAAAAATGGGGCGAAGCAATCTATTTTTATGGTCCGATTTTGAAAATTCCGTACAAAGTGCATACCGAAAGTATGCAATATGAAGCGAAAACCAATCAGCATGTGAAAACAATTTCTACAGAAATTCGTTTGGCATATTTCTTTCCTGAAGAACTGAAAAACACGACCGATGTCACGATGGTGAAACCCTTGCAACGCAGTTTGTATAAATCAAATGTATTCAATGCTCAAATGGATTTTTCGGGAAGTTATGTTTTTCCCAACTTTAAAATCAATTCAATAGCAGATGAAAATATCCTTTGGGACAAAGCCACAATTCAGATTCGAACCACTAATTTAAAAAGTATTAAAAGCCAAGTAAATCTTAAAATGGGCGATTCTGTTTACCGATTTGAACCCACTCAAAACAAGCAAAATGATTCGATGTCAACGTTAGAAACCGGTTTGGTGAATTTGCAATCGCTTCGGGAGAACAAAAAGCAAAATTTTACGTTCAACATCAATTACAACGGAAGTAAAATGATTCACTTTGCTCCGATTGGCAAAACGACATCGGCAAAAATGACTTCCAATTGGCCGTCCCCGAGTTTTTCAGGTAATTTTTTACCAAACGATAAAAACAAAAAAATTACTGCCAAAGGTTTTGAAGCCGAATGGGAAGTGTTGCACCTCAACCGACCTTTTCCGCAACAAGCATTTGAAACATTACCGAATGTAAAACCGCATGCATTTGGTGTCGATTTTATTACCATGGTTGATGAATACCAACAGAACGATAGAGCTTCGAAGTACGGATTTTTGGTGATTGGATTAACGTTTTTAATTTTTTTCCTCATTCAAAGCATTAGCAAAATAAACATCCATATTTTTCAGTATTCGATGATTGGTTTGGCGTTGATTATGTTTTATACACTACTGATTTCCATCACCGAACACAGTAGTTTCACGTTGGCATATTTGCTTGCTGGAGCTTCTGTAATTGTGTTGATTTCCCTCTACTCCATCTCGATTTTAAAGAACAAAAAATTTCCGGCATTTATTGGCATTTCGCTTACGTTTTTATACACGTTTATTTTTGTGATTATTCAAATGGAAGATTATGCATTATTGGTAGGAAGCATCGGTTTATTCTTGATTTTAGCCGCTGTGATGTATTTTTCTAGGAAGATTGATTGGGGAGCGGGGAATTAAATTAATTTGTTTTTAAAACCATTAGGAAATTAAGGTTCATTAAGCTTGCTTGGTGAGATTGATTTCTTGGTGGTTTTTATTTTGTAAATTATATTGATATAAATAAAAAAACCCGACAATCACTCGTCGGGTTCTTGTTTAAAATAAGTTTATTTTAATGTCCTCCTGATACTTTTTGGTCAAAATCAATTCCTTGTGCTTTTAAAATTCCGCTTACTTTCCATGCATAGAAAGCGAGATACGCAAAACAAGCCACCCCAACTATATAACTAAAATGAATGTTGGTTTCATCAGCTACCACTCCTTGCAACCAACTCACAATTCCTCCACCCATAATCATCATAATCAAGAAATTACTACCTTGATTGGTGTTTTTGCCCAAACCACTGATGGCTAAGGTGAATATACACGGCCACAACGTACTACAGAATAAACCAACACTAGTGAAAGCATAAACGCTCAACATGCCTGTGGTAAACATTCCAATCAATAAAGCAACTATTCCTAAACTTGAGAAAATCAACAACATTCTGGCCGGATTTCCTTTGCTGGCAATATCCGCAGCGATTAAAACTACAATGACTAACGCATACACATAAAATGGAGTCAAATCATGTTTGGCAATCGCGTTAACCATCAAGAAAACCCCAAACGCTAAATACGGAGCTAAAAATTTCAATATTTTTTCCGTACTAGCTGATGCATTGAAAGCTTCAACAGCACCTGTCCAACGGCCAATCATTAAACTCGCCCAATACAACGAAATATAGGGTGCAATATCTTTGGTTTCAAAACCTAAACCGGTTTCCATATAAGCCGGTAAATTACTCGCTGTGGAAACTTCTACTCCAACATATACAAAAATCCCAATCATCCCTAAAATCAGCTGTGGGTAGTGAAGTGCTGATTTTTTTGAAGACTTAACATCTTCTGCTACCTCAACAACGGTTTCCGGTTGATCCGGTAAAGATGAAAATTTCAAAAAGATGGCAACCAAAATAAAAGCAGCCCCCAAAATCAAATAGGGAATTTTTACGCTTTCAATACTCACATCGGTATTGGTAGAAGCCGCAGAACCAAAAATGGCAAAACTTACAATCAATGGCCCAATTGTGGTACCAAAATTATTGATTCCACCCGCCATGGTTAATCGTTGTGAACCGGTTGTAATAGGCCCCAAAGCAATGGCTAACGGATTGGCAACCGTTTGTTGCAAAGAAAATCCGAGTCCAACAATAAACAATCCGGAAAGCATCAATGGAAATGAACCATTGTTGGCTGCAGGATAAAATAATAACGTCCCTAAAGCCGAAATGGTTAAACCTAATGCTAGTGCATTTTTATACCCGATTCGGTTGATGATATCCCCTTTTGTAAGAAAAGAAATACCCATGTAAATTAAAGAACCTACGGTGTAAGCAACATAAAATGCTACGGAAACCAACTGACTTTGTCCTTGCGTTAAATCAAATGCTTTCTTAAATACCGGAATTAAAATATCGTTGCTGGCAGCTACAAATCCCCAAAAGAAAAAAACGGTAACTAGGGGAATAAACTGTGCCCATTTGGTTGAAGTAGTTGCACTCATAAATTGTTTTTAAAGGTTTGTTAGGTAATGCTAATTTTATTTTTAAATATAAAGAGAACGAATAGATAATAAAGATTCACAAAAAATAGTTATCAACGAAATTATGTTTACATTAACATATACATTATTCCGACTTTTTAATTTCATTTAGCGGACCAATCCCGTTATTATTAAAAGCCTCAATTTGAAAATAATACACGTCTGAACGGTCTAATCCATTGAAATAATATTCATTTTTCCCATACACCATAATGGAACCGTATAGTTTGTCCGCCGATTTTCCAAAATAAATGACATAACCATCTGCCGAGGGTTCTTGCTGCCATTTGAACCAAACATTTCTACGTTCACCTTTTACTTTTGGACCGGAACGCAAAGGAACAAAGTTTTTAACCGCTTTTGGTTTTTCACCGGAGCCTTTTCCAAAAACCCTGAATCCACTTATCGCAAATTTTCCGGTGGGCATGCCATGATTTTCCAGTTTTAAAAATCTTGCTTTTATTGGTACCTGTAATTCGATGTACTCATGCGGAACATCTTTGGTACTTTTACTTTTATCTACAACAATTTTCCAATTCTTACCATCGTTGGAAGCATATAAAATATATTGATGACCATTTGTTTTATCCGGTTTTCCCATGAATTCAACATCTTGATCAGCATAATTAATTTGAATGGCATTCACTGTACTCATTTCGCCTAAATCAGAAATGATATACTCGCCTTTGTTACCGGTTTTGGCACTCCAATAGGTTTTGATATCTTCATTTACGGCAAAATTTGCTTGATATCCTCCTAAGGTAGAAGAAACCTGAACTGGTTTATTATAGTTGAGTAACATCCAACCTGAAAAATGTTCCGTTAAATGATTTTTTTGTTCTGATGGTAAAAAAGTTGGATAATCACCATAAGCCGTATTGCTGAACATTTCGCCATCATCATCAAAACCCGAAGGCCAAATTCCGATGCGTCGTTCAAAATTATTCTTCACACAAATACCTATCGTGGAAACGTGCCAATACTGATTATTGGCATCTTGATACGTTGCACCATGCCCTGCTCCTCTTGCAAATCCCCCCGGTTTATACGAAAATGGATTATGCGGCTGATAATCAAAAGGTCCGAGTGGATGATTTCCAACATAAACTCCATCGGCGTAACCACTGAATTCAGTTCCGGGAGCACCGTATTGCAAATAATATTTGTTATTGTGCTTGGTCATGAATGCACCTTCGGTAAACGGTTGCAAAAAGGTATTGTCGTTATTTTCGCCAAATCGCTCCCAACCGTGTTCATCATCGTTTAAGGCTAAAACGGGAACAGGTTCACCTTCCGGCTGAAAGGTTTTTCGGTTTAATTTTAAACCATACAACGGATATAAATTACTAGAACCATAATACATATACAATTCATCTTTTTCTTTATCCCAGAATAGTTGAGGATCCCATGCACCGGCTTGGTGTTTGTGAACCAATTCTTTCCAGTCATCCACTTCGGGATTGGTACTCATCCACAAAGGAAATTCTTTGGTGTGTGTGGAACCAATGACCAATAATGTATCATTGACAAAAGATAAGGAAGGAGCACACAATTCATCCCACACTTTATGCTCGGGTCGAAGAAATTTTCGTGGAATGAACTTCCAATCGAGCATGTTTTCGCTATGCCAATATCCCCACTGATTAGTGGAAAAAAGATAATATTTCTCTTTGAAAAATGTGATGACCGGATCAGCTGTTGCCCGATGTTTTCCTTGTTTGACAAAAGGTTCAATTGGACAATAGCCATAATCGATATTGATGGGATTACAGTATGTTTTTTGTTGAGAAAAAACAGGACTAATTACCCAACAAAAAACTATAAAAAATACTACTTTTTTCATGTCTGGATTTTAGAAAAAAACCCTTTGAAAAGTTCAAAGGGCTTAGTGAACAATAAAAACTCAAATTATTTAACTAGCTCAAACTGCTTATATTCGGTTACATCAGAATTTGTGCCGATAAAAACATGAAATGTTCCGGGTTCAGCAATAAAGTTAAGTTCTGAATTATAAAATTTTAAATCTTCTTCTGTGATTTCAAAAGTTACTGTTTGCTTTTGACCTTTCGTAAGGTTTATTTTTTGGAAACCTTTTAATTCTTTCATAGGACGAGTCACCGAACCCACCACATCTCTGATGTAAAGTTGAACGACTTCTTTTCCGTCATAATTTCCGGTGTTTGTTATCTCTACCGAAGCAGTAATTTTTCCATTCGAATTCATTTTATCAGCGGATAATTGAAGATTAGCATATGAAAACTGCGTATAACTCAACCCAAATCCGAAAGGATAAAGCGGTTCGTTACGTTCATCAATGTAATTGGTTTTGAATTTTTCAAATTTTCCTTCTGTATTTCCAAGCGGTCTTCCTGTATTTTTAGCATTGTAATAAATTGGAATTTGACCAACACTTCTTGGGAAAGTAGCCGTTAATCTTCCGGAAGGGCTTTCATCACCAAACAATACATCTGTAATGGCTAAACCGGCTTCTGTTCCGGGAAACCAAACATTTAAAATAGCAGCAACTTTTTGACTTTCTTCCACCAAAACTAATGGTCTTCCTGTAAATAAAACTAAAACAACAGGTTTTCCTGTTTTTAAAAGAGCATCTAACAATTCTTTTTGAACAGATGGGATGCCTAATTCTGTTCTACTGCTTGATTCTCCACTCATTTCAGCAGATTCCCCTAATGCAGCTACAATTACATCTGCTTTTGAAGCTACTTGCAAAGCTTCATTCAATAATTCTTCTTTTGAACGGTTGTCTCTATTTAGTGTTTTACCAAACATCGTCGCCCGTTCTTCATAAGCGGCATCTGCCACTAAATTACTGCCTTTCGCATAGAGTACATTCACAGATTTTCCCAAAACTGATTTCATTCCATCAGCCAAAGGAATAGCCTTTTCATGCTTTGTAGCCACACTCCACGTTCCGGGCATGTTGACAGCATTATTTCCTAATGGACCAATTACAGCAACGGTTCCTGATTTCCTTAAAGGCAATAAACCCTTGTCGTTTTTTAATAAAACAAACGATTCTGCTGCCGTTTTTCGAGCTTCATTACGATGAGTAGCTGTAAAAATATCGGTCTTATTTCGTTTTAAGTCGCAGTATCGATAAGGGTCATCAAACAAACCTAAATCATATTTTGCGGACAAAATTAATCGCACAGCATTGTCAATTTTGTCAATTGAAACTTTTCCATCGGCAACTGATTTTTGAAGCGTTTTTAAAAAACCTTCGCTTACCATATCCATTTCTATACCTGCATTAAGTGCAGCTGCAGATACGGTTTGAAAATCACCAACTCCATGTTCCATCATTTCTTGGATTCCTGTATAATCAGTTACCACAAAACCATTGAATTTCCATTGCTTTCGAAGCACATCGGTCATTAACCATTTGTTTCCTGTAGCGGGAATTCCGTCAACTTCATTGAAAGAAGCCATCACAGAACCCACTCCGGCATCAACTGCTGCTTTATAAGGTGGAAAATACTCATTATACATTCGGATTCTACTCATGTCAACCGTATTGTAATCTCTGCCTCCTTCAGGAGCACCGTACAAAGCAAAATGCTTCACACAAGCTAAAAGAGTAGTATTGAGTGACAAATCTTTTCCTTGATAACCTCTGACCATAGCTTTGGCGATTTCACTTCCCAAATAAGCATCTTCACCTGAACCTTCTGATACTCTTCCCCATCTTGGATCGCGAGAAATATCTACCATGGGCGAAAAAGTCCAATTTATACCATCTGCACTGGCCTCTTTGGCTGCAATTTGAGCACTTCTTTCTATCAATGGTAAATTCCATGTAGCAGACAAACCAAGCGGTATCGGAAAAGTCGTTTCGTACCCATGAATGACATCCATTCCAAAAAGTAAAGGAATTTTTAAGCGACTTTGTTCGACAGCAATTTTTTGTACTTCGCGGATTTTTGTAGCCGATTTGATGTTAAACAATCCTCCTACCTTCCCATCTTTGATATTTTTGGCGATATCAGTTTTATGGGCTTGACCGGTTATTATATCACCTGAAGTTGGTAAATTCAATTGTCCAATTTTTTCGTCAAGTGTCATTTTTGCCATTAGTTCGGCAATAAATTCTGTTTTAGAAAGCGTTGGTTTATTTTTTGTAGTCTTTTGAGCCAACAAACCAGTTGAAAAAAGAAAAATAAATACAATAGCGGATACAAATTTCATTTGAAAAGCAGGTTTTTCCCAAATGTAAAAAACAATTCGGATTAATCAACCCGCCTACTAATGTAGTTATTTTAAAATGGGAGAATGTTCATCTACGTAACCCTGAAGATAACTGAATCGAGACGTTAGTTTTCCATTTTCAGTAATTTTGGCTCGTTGTAAAATACCGTCTTTGTCACCGTTAAAAAAAGCCGGAATTACATGTTGCATAAACATTTCGCCAAAACCTTCACTGGCATCTTTGGGTAACTCACAAGGTAAATTGTCAACACTCATCACCATAATTGAACTCGGATGTGTGTAAGGAACTTCTTCTCCAGTGGCAGGTAAATATCCAAAAAACGGATCGGCAATGGTTGAGGCTTTGATGGTACAAGCAATTGGACCGTCAACATCGCACGAAATATCAGCCACTACTTTCAAGGAACAATCCGCGGCTTTCAACATATCATTAGTTAAAATTTCGGGTGAACCATTGCCATAAAAATGACCGGCCATAAATACATCTGCCTCTTTGGTAAATCGTTCAAAATCGGAAATATAGTCGGAAGGATTTTGAAAAAAATCCGGATTATCTTTGACTTTCCCATCTTTTCGTTTGTTGTAATCCAATACATCAATGTGCACATAAACGGGTTCAGAATACTTTTTGGTCAGGAAATTTTCAACGGTAACTTCTTTAAACTTAATACCATCTAAAATTTCTTTCGCTCCCATGCCTACTTTTCCTCTGCCGGTCAAAACAATCTTAATGGGTGGAAAAGCTTGACGCTTTAACTTTGCAATCAATTCAGCTTTTCCGGTTAAAGTTTCTGCTTTGGGAAGTGAAAACAATTCATATTTGATTCCAAAACCTCTTAAACCATTGTAAGCTCCCACAATTCCGGCATAACGTCCAAAACCAATTAAACGGCGGTTTTCAGCATCTACTATGGTTTCATGGTCATACAGTTCTATGTTCTTTTCTAAAACAGCCTGTAATAACTTTCGATTATAGGGTTGTTTTTTAATGGTATGCGAGAAGAAAAAATACTTTTTGTATGGAATCAATGCTTCAATTGGCACTTCTTTTACTCCTATTAATACATCACAATCAGACATATCCGTTGTTACATTTAAACCAACCTCTTGATAGGCTGCATCCGAAAAAAATCGAATATCTGATGATTCCACTTTAACTTTTGCTTCAGGATAATGTTGTTGCAACCGAACCAGTTCTTCCGGCGAAAAGACAACCCTTCTATCCGGTGGATTTTTACGTTCTTTGATGATTCCGAATGTCATTTGTGATATTTTTATAGCAAATCTTTAAAATTGTTTCAAATATAACATTATTGGTTTATACCAACAAGTTTTATTTTTTGAGATTTATAATTGTATATTTGTGGTCTGGTTTTTGTTATGAGTTGCTGATAACTGAAAACTGAAAACTAAAAAATGGGGTCGACCGGTTTTGACAGCAGGTGGAACTAAACGGTAAGCACGTCGAGCATTGGACATTTGGCTCGTAAATATCAAGGTTCACACTTTATAAACGGCGAAAATAATTACGCTTTAGCTGCTTAATCTGAATCATAGTAAGATTTGCCTAGTCTCGTCAAGGACGAGAAGCTAGATTCTCCTCAAAAGCCTTGGTTTGTGGCGTTTGATTCAGGGGAACCGTAAAAATAAACCTAGGACGGGTAATGCTTTAAATCCCTTCTGACAACTATAAAGCTAAGCAAGAAGTGGCTGCCTTTGGCCTTGCTTTTTGTCGAAAAACTAATCAAAGGCTAAACGCGTAGAAAGCTCTTTGGTTGCTTGTTTGGACGAGAGTTCGATTCTCTCCGACTCCACTAAAAACCCTGTAAAGCATTGATTTTACAGGGTTTTTTGTTATTGAAAGCTCTCAATGAAATTCTTTGAAAAAAAATTAAGTTCTTCCAACATCAAAGCCTGCAAAAATTCATAAAAAATCAACTATTTACACTACGAATATTTTTCTAACTGTTTCTAATATTTATTCATTACCAACATATATTGATTAGCTTATTAGTATTCTATTGGCATAAAGTATTTTTGAAGATTGGAGCAATTACGAATAACATAATTGCCCGCTAATTAACATTAATACCTGGTTATGAAAAAAAATTACATTTTTGAAAAATTACGCAATAATGTTTTATTCAATTTAAATCTTATAATTTTAGTCTTTGTACTTGGATGCTCCATTTCGAGTAAAGCACAGTGTGACCCTCCAACCAACTTTAGAATAATAGAAAGAACACCGGATGTTGTTACCATAGCTTGGGATCCTCCTGCTAATTCATCAACTGTAAACGGCTATGACTATCGCCTTACTAATGTTCCTCAAGCAAATTTATCTTGGCCGGATTTTACCAGCACACCAAGTGTTACGTTTTTTGGACTTCCTGAAGGAGATGTTTATTATCTTTATATTAGAACGAGTTGTTTTTCTGGTTCTAGCACACACTTAGTATATACTTTTGCAACATTACTGCCCAATCAAGGATGTCAATCGGCAACATACGGTTTATACCCAACTGAAACTTTCACACCCACCTTTTCGAGTACACCGGATGTAATTGCGACCGATTCCTATGCCGGTCATTATTCTAAAGTTAATATCATAAGTGATAGAGAATATATTTTTAATAGTTCAGTTGCAACAGATTATATCACCATAACAAGTAATGATGGTACAGCCATTTTGGCTCATGGACCCGCACCGCTTACGTGGATTTCTCCATCACCAAATAATTACAGTGTTATAAATTATTATACATCGGCTAATGCCTCATGTGATGACCAAGAAATTGAGCGAATTAAAACCATAAAAGGCCAAGGTATTTCGGGCTGTAACAATCCATTTACAGAAGTCTATCCGACCAGTATTCAAAGTACGAGTGCAGTATTAAATTGGAATACTTCCGTAAGTAATGTACAATATTTTATAAGTACCGATAGTACGACTCCTACTGTAAACCAAACTCCTACCGGTAATAATAATGATCCTAATAGTGATACAAATCTATTTCAGATAAGAACTACCGGATTACTGCCAAATACAACCTATCATTTTTGGATTAGAAGAGTTTGTGATAATGCTAATGATTTGTGGGGAGAATGGTTTTCCGGCGGTAGTTTTACAACGCAAGCAGCGGAGTATATTGGATGCTCCACTGGTAATAATTTTGGTCTTGGTCAAGATTTATCTAGTACATATATTCCCGGTTGTTTTGGAAATCAAGAAATTATTTCAACTTCCTGTTATGCTGGAGAATATAATGTTGTTCAAATTCAGAAAAATAAAATATTTACTTTTTATAGCTCTGTTGTTACCGATCATATTTCGCTATTCAGTCCTGATGGTTGGTTAATTGCTTCCGGCACAACACCATTAGTTTGGTCTTCGGGTGACAATAGTGGAAATTGTAAGTTTTTAATCAAAACGAGTATAAACTGTGGTAATGAATTAAACAGTAGAACACAATCCATTAAATGTAAAAATGCCAATCTTTCATGTGATGCACCCAATGCTTTTGCAATAAATGCTATAACCAATTCAACGGCCAATTTAAGTTTTGTCGGAGCAAATCATATTCCAAGCAATGGTTATCAATATTATTTATCAACTTCTACTACAGAGCCAACTTCTACTACAGCAGTAACAGGATCAACGTTGATTACCAATTTATTTTTATCCAATTTAAATGCAAATACAACTTATTATATTTGGATTCGCTCTAACTGTGGATCTTCTACAAGTGATTGGGTATTTGGAAATAATTTCACTACGATTGGTGCATCACCTGCCGGTTGTACTTCTTCACAGAATGGAATGTTACCAAGTACAACTTTTACACCGAGTTGTTTTGGAAATACGGAAACCATTTTAACCAATGCTAGTACAAATCAATATTCCAAAGTTACTTTAACAGCAAATACGCAATATACGTTTACATCTAATTTAACCGGAAGTCAAAATGCTCCTAGTGATTATATCACCATTACCAATGAAGATGCTTCACAAGTCTATATCGTGGGTACCACTCCATTAGTGTGGAATTCCGGAACAAATACCGGTATTATGCGATTTTATATACATAGTAATTTTGCTTGTGGCTCAGACGGTAATAACCGAATAAAAGCTATTTCATGTACGCCAACACCAAATTGTAATACCCCAAGTTCACTTGCCAGCTCAACAATTACCTCAAACGGGGCTACTTTAACTTGGGCAGCACCAAATCCTATTCCCAGTAATGGTTACTATTATTATATAAGTACCACTAATACAGCTCCAAATACATCTACCGCACCTTCAGGATTTGCCAGTGGAACTTCAATCGTATTAAATAGTTTAAACCCGAATACAACCTACTATTTTTGGGTACAATCTAATTGTGGTGCTACGCAAAGTAATTGGTCAAATAGTATTAGTTTTACTACATTAAATTCTGCACCAACCGGATGTATCACTGCACCCTATGGTCTATTCCCAAGTACAACTTTCACACCTAATTGTTCAGGAACAGCCGAAATAATCGCCTCCAATGCTTATGCAGGTGAATATAGTAACGTCACTATTATTGCCAACAAACAATATACTTTTTCCAGCTCTATAGCAACCGATTTTATTACAATAACCAACGTAGATGCCAGTGTTATTTATGCCAGCGGTACAACGCCATTGGTATTGAATTCTGGTACTAATGCAGGAGTAATACGGTATTTTATTCATACTAATTCCGCTTGTGGTAGTGCAGAAATTATTAGAACAAAATCGATACAATGCCAAGATGTAGTTACCTCTTGTAATCCACCATCAAATTTAATGGTTTCTAACGTACTTCCAACTGAAGCACTTTTAAGTTGGACAGCAGCTTCTCCTGCACCATCTGTTGGTTATGATATTTATTTAAGCACCACAAACTCCATAACTGCTGCAACTATTCCAATCGGAACCGTTACTGGTTTAAACGGTCAATTGACCAATTTAAGTTCGGAAACTACTTATTATTTTTGGGTTCGTTCCAATTGTGGTGGATCTGATGTTAGTGAATGGATAGCAGGCCCAAATTTTTCAACAACAAATTCATCAGGAACCGGATGTGTAGTAGCTCCTTATGGGCTTTATCCGTCTTTTAATTTTACCTTGGTATGTCTTGGAACAAATGAAACCATTGTTACGGATGCTTATGCCGGTGAATACAGTAATGTCAATATTATTGCTGATAAACTTTATACTTTTTCCAGTTCTGTTGCAACCGATTTTATCACGATAACCAATGAGGATGCCAGTATCACCTATGCTAGTGGCACATCTCCATTAATGTGGGATTCTGAAACCAATTCAGGAGTAATACGATATTATTTGCATACAAATGCCGCTTGTGGTAGTGAAGAGATTAATAGAATTAAATATATAAAATGTCAATTCCCATGTAATCCACCCTCTAATCTGACGGTATCGAATATACTTCCTACAGAAGCATTTTTAAGTTGGAATGCAGCATCTCCGATTCCATCTGTTGGTTATGACGTTTATTTAAGCACCACAAATACAATCACTGCTGCAACTATTCCGACTGGGACTGTTTCAGGGTTGAATGGCCAATTGACCAATTTAAATTCGGCTACGACTTATTATTTTTGGGTTCGTTCCAATTGTGGTGGATCTAATGTTAGCGAATGGATAGCCGGACCAAGTTTTACGACAACAACTCCATCAGGAACGGGTTGTATATCAGCTCCTTATGGACTTTATCCAACAGCAACTTTTACACCGGCATGTACCGGAATAAATGAAACAATTGTTGTGGATGCTTATGGCGGAGAATACAGTAATGTTAACATAGTTTCCAACAAACAATATACATTTACCAGTTCAGTAGCAACCGATTATATCACGATAACCAATGCAGATGCCAGTATTATCTATGCTAGTGGTACAACACCTTTAATCTGGAATTCCGGTTCTAATGCCGGTGTAATACGGTATTATTTCCATACGAACTCAGCATGTGGTAGTGCAGACGTTGAAAGGATAAAATCTATCCAATGTCAAAACGAAGCAACCCCATGTATTCCTCCATCGAATTTAACGGTTTCTAACCTACTTTCAAATGGAGCACTTTTAAATTGGTCAGCAGCAACACCGGCACCATCAGTTGGTTATGATGTCTATTTCAGTACAACAAACTCCATAACCACAGCAACTATTCCAACAGGAACTGTTACAACTTTGAATAGTCAATTGACCAATTTAAATTCGGCTACGACTTATTATTTCTGGATTCGTTCCAATTGTGGAGGTTCTGATGTTAGTGAATGGATAGCAGGACCAAGTTTTACCACGACTGCATCAGCCAATGGATGTACAGAAGCTATTTATGGACTTTATCCAACAGCAACCTTTACTCCTTTATGTACCGGAACAAATGAAACAATTGTTGTGGATGCTTATGCCGGTGAATATAGTAATGTAAATATTATAGCCAATAAACAATACACATTTACTAGTTCTCTAGCAACCGATTTTATTACCATAACCAATTCAGATGCCAGTATTATCTATGCCAGTGGAACAACACCGTTAATCTGGAATTCTGAGACTATTTCCGGCGTAATAAGGTATTATTTCCATACGAATTCAGCATGTGGTACTTCAAATACTAATCGAACAAAATTTATTCAATGTCAAGATGTTGTTACACCATGTATTCCTCCATCGAATTTAACGGTTTCTAATGTATTATCTACCGAAGCACTTTTACAATGGTCAGCTGCCTCTTCGGTCCCATCCGGTGGTTATGAAATCTATTTTAGCACGATAAATTCAATATCTGCTGCCACTATTCCATCACTATTTTTTGTTACCTTAAGTGGTCAATTGAACAATTTAAATCCATCTACGACCTATTATATCTGGATTCGTTCCAATTGCGACGATTCAGGTGTTAGTGATTGGATAGCAGGACCAAGTTTTACAACAACAACCCCATCAGGATCAGGCTGTTTAGTAGCTCCTTATGGACTTTATCCGCCAACTGTCTTTACACCTACTTGTACAGAAACAAATGAGACCATCGTTGTGGATGCTTATGCCGGTGAATACAGTAATATTACTATTATTTCAGATAGAGTATATACTTTTGATAGTTCTGTTGCCACAGATTTTATCACCATAACCAATGCAGATGCCAGTATCATCTACGCAAGTGGTACAGCACCGTTGGTATGGAATTCTGAGACTAATTCCGGGACTATGCGGTATTATTTCCATACTGATTCAGATTGTGGTGTGTCAAATTCAAATAGAACAAAAATTATTAAATGTACAACAACCCTTGATAATCCTAGTTTTGAAAAATCATTTGCGAAAATATATCCAAATCCAACAAAAGACATTATAACTGTACAAGCAGAGAGAGCCTTTGACAAAATAATTATTACAAACAGTTTAGGTCAGGAAATTGAGGAAATAATCACAAATGTGACTCAAGTTCAAATCGATTTGAGTACCTATGCTAGTGGTGTTTACTTTGTTAAAATATATCAAGAAAGTGCAACACAAACGTCTAAAATTTTAAAAAACTAAAGTTAAGTTAATATATTGTATCAATAAATCCGATTAGTTTCTAATCGGATTTATTTTTTTATTCAGCATATTTTTTCCCATCAAATTTTAAAACACCTGCTTCTTTTTTGATTTCCTCTTCTTCTTTACAGTCTCCATCCTCTGTTTCAAAATTTCTCGTTTTTGCAATAGTATTTTTAATAGTAAAATCAAAATATCCATTCGTTTTTTTATCACTTACAATAAGTGTCTTTTTTTCTGATTCAAATTCACCTTCGCAATTTCCATTCCATTCACCACTGCTTTCTTCCATAGAAAAATTATGCAAAATATTTTTCAAAGTTCCTTTTTCTTTTACAAATAATGATAGTTTTTGGTTATGGTAAGGATTTACTCTTGAAGAACCAAAATAGTGAACGCTTATACCAAAAGCTCTTGTAGACTCATTTACCAAATAAGGAGCTGTGTCGATTTTTATCTCGTCTAAACGAATGGCATCTGAAACCCAATCGTTAGTTTTACAACTTTCAAAATATTGGTGCGTAATAGTTTTGGACTTTAAATCTACAATGGCAATATGTGAGTTTAGTTTAAAAAATTCTTCTTCTTCGCTTCCTTCCACAATTTCGGGAATTACTACAATAGCTTCCTTAGGATTGTTGGGTTGCAATTTAAACGCTTCTAAATCTTCAATTCGTTTGGAATTTTCTATATTTAGCTCTTTAGCAACAAAATCTAAAATGGATTCCTTTTCAGAAATTTCTTTTAATTTTCCATCGGGTAATATTTTAATAATTCGTTGCATTTCTTCTTTTTCATCAGCATCTTTAACAAAAAAATTAGATGTAATTAAAATTTCATTTTGGTCAATGGTTGATTTGGTTGTTGAGTATTCATATTCACCATCAGAAAAAATAGCTACTTGTATAGAATCAATAATTTTGCCCTCAAAATCATAATTGATTAACCAGTGTTCTTGATCTATTTCCCCAATTTTAATTTTTAGAATTGCCGTATAAAATTCGGTTGACAGATTTAATCGATAGCCCGATATTAATTGATAATTATAATTTTTATTATACCAAAGTTCATAAATAGAAGGTAGATTGAAAGCAACTGGATTCATTTCAGTTAGTATTTTTTCATTCTTAGAAATGATTGCTTGTATTGGAACACTTTTTATTGGTAATTTATGAAATGCTTCTTCAAAAGTTGCATTGCCACTCGTTACTTCTACTAAAGATTCTAGTGCATTTTCATTTACTTGAGATTCTTCATTTTCATTTTTTGTATTTTCTTTACATGAAAATAATAGTGTGATTGATAGTGTAATAAAAAATAAAAATGTTTTCATTAGTTGTTCACTTTAATCCAATTAGTATTGAGTTCAAAATTTTTGTTTTTAGATTTTACAGTCATAAACCATTTATTATGATGTAATACTTCTACTGTACGCTTATTATATCCTAAAGCTCCCATGTCTTGCATTTGGAATTCAACTTTAAGATTTTGATTTTCTTTATTTATAAATAGTACATTATTGGTTTTCCAAACACGTGAAGAAAACACAATTTTTGTTGGACCAATAATTAATATAAAGACAATTACCAAAAAGGGAAATAGTATACTTTTTATTTTAGGATTTAATTGTTTATGAAACATTCCATTGACAACCAAAACAATAGGTGTGCTTACCAAAATTCCAAAATAGACTACTGATTTTAATTCTTGATTCGTAATATCTACATTGGTAAAACTATCGATACAAAAAAGAAGGAATAGTAAAAAAAATATTCCATTTATGATTGATATGAAAAGATTATATTGACTTTCATTTTTCATTTTTTAATTCTTTTTGCATCTATAATGGTTTCTTTAAAATCTAACGTTTCACCATCACCTGCTATCCAAATGCTATCCATTTTCCAGGTAATTTGTAGGGTTTCATTCTCTGAAAAATTATATTTTTTTTCTTGTTCCCAATCGAAGTTATGTATTAGGATAACTTCTTGAAAATCCTTTTTTCCGAAAAGTAATCTGTAATCACCATCATCATTATAAGAATTGAATTGAATGGTATCTTTATAAGTTTTATTTAACAAAATGGCTTCATTGGGTCGAATAGTACTTGTAAAAACATCTTTTACAATGTTAAATTCCCCTGAAGCATTGACATGGAATTTTGAAATTTCAATCACGGTTTCCTCTAAGTCTGTTTTGTCGATTATGGTCACAAAATTCTTTTCGATGGTTGCTGTTTTTTGGGAAATGCTTTCGGCAATTTCATCATAGGCAATAACTTTATAGTCGATTATATCTTCGGAATCATTATAATTTATGAGAATTATTTCAAGTTCGTGTTCGCCTTTGAAAGCATTGATTACAATAGAATAAAAACGTTTTGAAAATTCTAATTTATAAGCTGATCGAATTGAATAAGCATCCTTGTATTGGGAATAGTCAGTGAAAATTTTGTCTAATTTTAAAACTACTTTTTCTTCTTCGGTAAGGAATCTATCATTCGCTACGTTATCGAAATTCGTGGTTTCATCTAATGGTAATTGTTTCAATGGAAGTTTTTTCCAAATGTCTAGAAATGTGAAATGTGCATTTACTTTACCTTCGGAATCTATAGTTGAAATTTGAGTTTCATTATGCTCATTTTTTTCAACTTTTGAATGACATGCATAGAATAGAACAATTGATAAAGTGATTATTATTAAGCATTTATTTTTCATTTCTTTATTTGAATTTTTACAGAATCGGTATTTACAAATTCACCTTCATGATAAAAACCAATTTCACCACAAATTTTTGAAGAATCATTGTTGCAAGGTGCATAATAAAATTCAGCCAATCTATACTCTGGATACATTCCTAATTCTTCTGAGACAAATCCACCTAAATCTTCTTCATTATCGATAAAATAACTTGTACCTGCTTCACCAAGAAAACCTAATGTTCTTCCACCATCTTCATAAAAGTAAATACAATCTGTTTCATTTGAGTAAGAAAGTTTATTTTTTTGTTTATGTTGCGTTCTAAGATGTTCTTTAATTTTTTCTAATATTGCTTTTTTTACCAGTAAACTGTCTTTTTCAGGGTTTTCAACAATGTATAAATTAGAATAAACTTTGGATTGAATAAATTCCATTCTCGTAAAAAAGACTTTTTTTATTGCTATTACTAATCCCAAAGCAAATAGTAAAGTAAATAACCATTTTATTCTTATTTTCTCTTTTAATGTCCATTTTACCAGCTTGAAAATCGCAAAAAGTAAAGCGAACAAAAGAAGTAAAAGCAACAAAAGAAGTAGTATTAGCAAGGGTTTAAATTTTAATAATTATACATATCTAAATCATCAAAATTCTTAATTTCTGATAGATTAAGTAATTTGTCTATTTTAATTTTACTCCAAGTTTCTTTGAAAACCTCATCGCCTCCTTCTGCATTTTCATTAATATTTTCTCTAACAAGTTTCTTTTTGGTTAAAAAATTAATGCTTGTTTCACTATTTACAACTGGGCCAAAATTACTACTTGAATCATAGCCAATTAATTTGAATTTTGAATCTTGATATCTAAAGGTATAGTTCCAAAAACCATAACGACCATGACTATAATGAATAATTAAGTTTCCTTTTTTAACATCAAAAGAAAGTTCCGGAGCATAATAAACGCCACCATCTTCATTTTCTGAAGAAAAACAACTTAGGTTTCCAGTAACTTTTTGATAGTCGCTTTCGTTTTTAAATAAAATGATTATTCCTCTTCGATTGCGATCTACAACTTCATCAAAACGATTAATTTCAAAGTTGTCTTTACTTGTTCCTTTTATGATAAGAATGCAGTCCTCTTGATTGTCTTTGTTAAAATCACCAAAAACTTTTTCATATAGAATATAACCTTGTGGAATGAAGTCTTCAACTCTATTAGTCTGAGCTTGACAAGTAAATTTCACAAAGAAAATAAACAATAATAGTGATAAATATTTCTTCATTTTTTCAATCTACTATTTGCTTAGTATGATGTTCAAAATGAATCACATAATCTTCAATTAAGAATTTGAAATTTATAATTTCTCCATTTGATAATATGATTTCATTTTTAAGTGTTGAATTCTCCTGAATCTTTATTATTTGAATTATTCTCTTGTTTAAAGCACATAATAAATCAAGAATATCATTTGTAGATGAATTTTGATAACTATTTGCTTTTACTAATTCATCTTGATTGTAATTTTGTAATCGATATGGTTTTTCTTTAAATTGTATTTCAGTAAATCGTTGTAGATTATAAATTCCGGAATCTACTAAATGACCCAAAATTTCTTTTTTTGACCATTTTTCGGGATTAATTTTCTCGGACAAAATTTCTTCAGAAGCCTCTAAAACATATTTTGAAACTTTGGAAACCCAATATTCAAGATGCTCTACTGTGTTTGTCATTCACTTATTTCTTTTTCAAATCCATAGTCTCTTTCTACTTTCGCTATTCTGGTTTTGTAAGATTTGTACCAATATTTTCTTCCGGTTTCTTGAGCAATTTTATGCTCGGTATTCTCTTTCCATTTTTTAATTGATTCTAAATCTTGCCAATAGGATACGGTAATTCCTATGTCGTTTCTGGCACTTTCTATTCCAAGGAATCCTTCTTGTTGACTTGCCAATTCAACCATTTGCTCTGCCATTTCTGAGTAGTCTTCATTATTTTCTGTATTTACTGAACTGAAAATTACCGCATAATATGGCGGTTTTGGTGTAGTTGCTATCATGCTTATTTATCCATTATAATTCTTGCTTCAATATCCATTTCTTAGTTGGTTCAATCCAATCCTTTATTGGTTTGTAGAGAAATCCATGACCTAAATGGGTTTTTAATTCTATTTGCTCAAATTTATTTGTATGATTCTCTTTGTTTTCCCAATAATTATAATTTTTCCCAGCAATACTGTCTGATAAATCATAAATACATAAAACTTGTCCATGAAATTTCCAATCATTATTCTGCTCCTGGTACTCATTGTTTCCGGCAAGTAAAACATAATTTACAGGATTCAAATTTTTGTTAGAAATATGACTTGCGATAATTGCTCCTTTGGAAGCTCCAATTATGGTGATATCTGTCGGTTGAACTCCTGTTGTAATCAAACTGTCTATTTCTTTGGAAATCTTATTTGCATAGTCGATATAATCAACATTTTCAGTTCTAACTTCTGCAATTACAACATGATCGGGTGCACTAAATGCCTTAACTATACTGTCAAATTCATATTTCCCATATTCTTCACTGATTGCATTTTTCCCTTGAATTTCAATTATTCTGCCGTGTAAATAATAAATGTATTTTTTGTTGTTTTGTACTCCAATACCACAGGCCATTATAAGTGATATAAGTAATCCTAAAACAAAGATGTATTTTTTCATTTTCATACTGATATTATTTTTTCTTTGTTTTAAAAGCTAACTGATAGTCTATTAGTCTAAATCCATTTAAACTTTTAAAATTTTTTACTATTAATTGATAATTCCAATTGGGTTTAAGTTCGTTTATTTCTAACGTCAAACTTTTCTTATCTTCAGACCAACCCATGATACTTTTAATTTGAATGGAATGTTCTTGACCCATATCTCCAAAATCAAACCCACGACAACAATCATCCATTGGTTCAGAAAAGTCAATGGTGATTTGAGAAGTTTTTGGATTTACTTTTTGGCTCCCATTCTTGAATTGTTTTATAGCAATAATTTTGGGACGTTTGTTTTGATACTCAGTATATAAATCCTTTAGTGTTTTGGGCAAAAAATTAGTTCCATCAACAATTTTTTCTACTTCGTTTTCATTGGTATATTCGAGTTCAATTAATTCTTTTATTGCTTTCTTTTTATCAGTGGATGTGTTGAAATGTCGTTCAGCAATTTCATAACCAATGTAATAACCCAAATCTCTCACTTTTAAATGATTTGAATTTTCACCCCACAACCAATTGTAAATATTCTCGCCCGTAAACAGGTCTTTCACAAATTGTTTGACAACTTCACTTTCATTGGCTTTTCCGAATTTTATGGCAGGAGCATTTGATGCTTTTTCGGTAACTTTGCAAGATACAAATTCAGCAACTCCTTCGTAAAGGCAATAGCTCAACAGATTGTCTACGAATTCTTTTTGTTGTGTGTGAATATATTCGTGTGTACATAATAAACCTATTCCTTTTATTGGATTTTTATACTCAACAAAAAACGGTTTCCTCCATTCCGGTAATTCGTCTATAACCGTTTTTTCATCTGCTAGTGAAATCTCTGAACCAATTAATACTTTATTTTCGTGTATGGTTCCTCCGGTTCGAAAAGCTCCTATTAAAAAATAAATAGGCCTTTGCTTTAAGTCCGGATAATACACCTTTAATTTTTGAATATTACTTTCTATTTCCGGATATAACTCACTTACATTTAAAGTGTTATTCTTGATTGAGTTCCAAAAATTGGGGCAATTGTTGATGTAATCCAAAAATTCTTTTTGCGAATAATTTCTAACCAATATTAAACTCTTTAGTCCTTCAGTGGCTTTATCTAAATAAAGTTCTTTGAGGAATTTTTGTTGAAGCAAAGAATCTTTTGTAGTTGTAATTTTATCATATGCTTCCCAAAAATTTTCAATATCTTTAGAAACAAACGATTGCTCAAAGTCTTGCGAAAAAACAAAATTTGAAAAAACTAAAAAAGGAATTATTATTGCGTATTGTTTCATATATTTTGGGTTTAGATTTGTTGAGCTAAAAAAGTTCATGAATAATTGACATCATCCTTGTTCTTCAATAATGGACTCTCCGTTGGAATAATCACCCGAAGTCCATTGCCACGTTTCGTGTAGCCGAATTTTTCCGTTTTCCAGCATTTCAGGTTTTGATTGACAGACTCCTGTCATCAGTTCTCCTTTTTGGTTTACTTGATGGTATCGCATATCAATTTCCCCTTTATCATTAACCAGGCCAATCAAATGTCCTTTTATTATTTTACCACCGGAGTATTTTGATGTCAAAATGTTACCCACTTGCTTGTAAATAAAAACCGTTTCGCTGGAAGTCTCTCCGTTTTCAGTGTTAACGACTGGTCTGAATAGTTTGTTATTATAATCAATCATATATGTTTATTTGAGGTCTTCCAATTGATCCAAAACATAACATTGTTCCCAGTGTGCCATACCAATTTTTGGGTAATAATTGACTGCTTTTGGAGCTGATAAGAGAATCAATTTTGCTTTAGGTGAAGCTAGTTTTGTTTGTCGTATTAACTCTTTTCCAATTCCCATTTTTTGATATTTTTCGTCCACAGCCAAATCGGATAAATAGGTACAATAATTAAAATCTGTCAATGAACGAGCAACACCAATTAATCTCCCATTTTCTCTAGCAGTAACAATCAAATTACCGTGTTCAATCATTTTGGATAAGGTTTCTTCATTATCTACAGGTCTTCTTTCTCCTAAAGTAGAATTAATTAAAACATTTTTAAATTCTTCTATCGAAATTTTTTCTTCAATTTGATAATTAATTGTTGTCATTAGTGGTAAGTTTTAAAAGATATATCCAATATTTCTTGTCATATCGAGTAAGTTCTCGAACTATTTTAAATCCGAATCCCTCATAAATATGTCTTGCTGCATGCATAAATTCTGAGGTATGTAATGCCACAACCTTTTCGTTTGTTTCCTTAGCATAATTTATACACATTTGGGTCAATGCTTTTGCAATTCCATTACCTCCAAAGTTTGGGTTAACTCCAACCATTCTGATATAACTCCATTGTTCATCAAACATTTCGGTTGGATGCCCATTAGAAACCAAAAATGCCATTCCAATAATTTCATTTTCGTATTCACATAAGAAACATGTAGAAGTTTTCATTAAGTATGTAAAAGTTTCTGGATTTGACATAAAAGAACTGTATTTGTTCCAATTCTCGGGTGTCATTGCGTGTTTATGTTGACTGTAAGAAAGAATACCTAATTCTTGTAACTTGACCTTGTCTTTTATTGTTCCTTTTCTAAATTTAAAATCCATTTTATGGGTCCTTATTACAGCTTTACACAAACAATCTCTAAATAATAATAACTTTTCAAAAAAATCAATGAAAAACTTTAACAATACTAGAAATTACTAAAAGTACTGAAACTCTTATTAACATGAAATAATTTTCCCAATTATCTTCTTCCATACTTTTAAAAATACACCCAACCATCAATTGATAATTGGGTGCAAGAAAAAAATAAAATATTAAACTAATTACCTATTTCAACTACAATTAATTACTACTTAATAAACAATTTGTTAACCAATGGGTTTTGTTCTTCAATTTTAAACTTATCTTATATTCATATCTAACAAAAAAATATCTAAAATTTACTTTTTAATAAATTTATAATTTTCAGTTTTATCTTCATTCATGATTCCTAGCATATATAATCCTGATTGCAGTTGACTCACATCTATAGAATTATCAGCATCAAGTGCACCTTCCATAATTACTTTTCCTGTTATATCCACAATTAAAAAAGGATGACTGTCTTTCTCAACACTATTGATATATAATTTGTCAGAAGCTGGATTAGGATAGATAAAACCAGAGCCACTATTAGTTAATTTTACGTTGCTTGAAACTTCTCTATTAACCGAAGTGTTTACACAAAAAGTGGTTGGTAAGTAACTCCATATGTTTGTATTAGAAGCGATTACTTGATTACTTTCTAAAATAAAACCTCCGGGTGTAGAACTCCATTCATCAAAAATATCGAAACTATAAAACCCTGGACTTAATGTTATTTGTTCAACTAAAGTACCACCAGCTAATGAAAAAGAATAATTTCCCCCTGATGCTACTATGTTATTAGTTGCATCTTTAATATTCCAATTAACACCAGGTGGAAAATCACCAAAATTTATTGTCAACATTAGATTACCATTTCCACCGGTACATAACATAGGTGTAATTACTGATACTGTATTGCTTGAATTAGATTCATGACCAGCCGCATCTATTGCAGTTACACGAAAGTTATAATTATTATTTGGGATTAAATTGTTTAATGTAGTTGATGTTATATTAGTGACAGTTTGAAAAGGTGACAAGCCATCATAAATCTTATACCCTATAACTCCAATAGCATCAGTTGACGCATCCCAAGTTAGCACTGTTGAATAAGAAGTCGTATCAGAGGAAACAAGATTGATTGGAGCAGTAGGAGCAGTAGTATCAACCCAAATACTATCTATATTGCTTAATCCTGATACATTACCGGCTGCATCGAATGCTTGTACCCTAAAGTCATATATTACATCACTAACCATATCTTGTGGAACATTATACGATGTGGTTGAAGAAACACCAATTAATGAGGAGTTTCTATAAATGGTATAACCCAGAACACCAACATTATCTGTAGAAGCATCCCAAGAAAGTGTTGCAGAGATAATATTATTGGAAGTTGTATTAGTCGCAACTAGGTTTAATGGTGTTGTGGGTGGGATATAATCTGTTTGAGGAGTTAACAACCCAACGGCACGCCACGCTTGAGCAGTTGCAATGTGCTCTGGTGAATTTGTACCAAAAAGTACCTTTGCAGCATAAAGGGAAGATTCACAGGTATAATGATAATTAGCTGTTGGGACTAAATATACTTTTAGATTTCTGTAAGCTATTGCCGCTGCTTTTTCTATTCCTATACCACTAAAATTATAGCTATAACCATTATCATTAGTACCACTTCCTCCAACTGCTAATAGATAAAACCATTTGTTGTGAACACCGGAATTGGTATGCACCCCATAATTATCATCTGGGGTAGTTTGCCAATATTGACCAAGATAAGTGTCCGGATCCCCATTAGATTTAGGATTACTTAATGAACGTATCCCATTAGGAGTAAAAGCTGCACCGCACAACCAATCATTAGTTCCTTGTCCAAAATTTTCTACCATTTCGCCAAAAATATCAGCAAACGATTCGTTTATAGCACCGGATTGATTAGAGTATATTAAATCAGCAGTATAATCAATAACGGCATGGGTAAACTCATGACCCACAACATCTAAAGAAGTGACCGGTCCCATATTAGTTCCATTTCCTAAAGAAAATAGCATAGCACTGCCTGTCCAAATAGCGTTCGCATTTGCACTTGGTGGTGTTATGTAAGATTTTATAAGAGCTCCATTTCCATCAAAAGAGTTGCGATTATGCTTTTGTAAAAAATACTGATGCGTTCTTTCTGCTCCCCAATGCACTTGAACCGCTTCGGGATTCAAATTGAAATTATTTGTAGAGCTTATATAATCTGTTGCATTTTGCAAACTACCATTTGTAGCATTCAAGGTTTGAATACCATTACCGGAAACCGTTTGACGCAACCGATAGCCACCCGAAAATTGTTCCGCTCTAAAGTTCTTTACACCATTATAAAGCGTTGTACCAATTGCACCAATATTTGATTGATGAATTTTATTTTTTTCAAAAATTACTTCTCCTGTATGAGCATCTATATAAACATCTGCTCGATACAATGGTTTTTCTGCATAAATTTCCAGTCGGTAAGCCAATCTATCTCTTGTATTAATGTTTTCCAATTTAGGAAAAACTACTAAAGTTGGATTTGGTCCTTCATAACCTATTGCCTTAACAGAAGAATCATAATAATTTTCTGCGTTTACGTGGCGTTTAGCAATTGAAATAGCATTTTCTTTTGAAATTGTTGGAATTGTTTCCATTTCATTCATTAGAAAATAATCACCATTAATCGCTTGAAGTACTCCGTTTTTCAAATGAGTTTTGTAAATTCCAAATTCAACGGGTAATGTGTTAAAATACTGTTGATAGGTTTCGTGTACGATTTTTAATTCGTCTTTTTGAGAACTTATTTTAACAAAAGAAGTTTTTTCAGATGTTTTAAGAAATTCTTTCAAAAAATCAGACCTGTTCTCCACTTTTAAGGGTGTAGATTCATCAAAGGTTACAAATTGAACAACTCCTTGTTCATTCACTAGTTGTGATTTTACATGGGAAGAAAAAGTATTATCCTGAGCAAACACAATATTTCCCATCATTAATGGAAAATAAAGTAAATATTTGAATGTTTTCATACGATAATGGAATTAATTATTCAATTTTATATGATTTATAAAACAAAAAGTAGATTATTGTATAAGCACTTTTTTAACTACAGTTCCCTCATTAAAATTCAGCGATATAATATAAATACCTTTTGAAAATGAAGACGAGTCTATTGCTGTCTCCGTACCGCTTGTAATTTCTTGACCGGATAGATTATAAACAGTATAACGATTTACTTGTAACCCATTATCTGTTCGAATATTTATACTATTTTCAGTTGTAATCAACTGAATTTTATTTTCCAATTCAAAATTAGACGTGCTTAGTGCATCTTCAGTAACCGGATTAAATCCAGTCCATAGTGCACCTGAATCTGTTACGTAGGTTCCTAATGTCCCTGCTGGAATGTGTAAATGGATCGTGCTGCGTGCCTGATTAAAAGTATCTGTATTGATTGAACCACTTGTAGTAATTGTTGGTGGCACTACACCTAAGCAATAAATATCTGTAATGGCATTTATTCCACCCATTCCTCCAAAAGCAATTACTCCTATATTGGTAACACTCGCAGGTATAGTAATATTGTTTAAAGCACAAAAACGAAAAGCAAAGTCTCCAATTGTTGTAAGATTGTTTCCTAACACAAGATTTGTCATATTTTGGTTTTGAGCAAAGGCTCCTTCGTCAATATTAATAACACTATCTGGAATTGTAAGTGTTGTTAGATTGTTTATAAAAAAAGCTTTTTCTCCAATATTTACGATAGTGTTAGGGATTGTAACTGCTGTTAAGCCTTTACTTTGAAAAGAAAAATTTCCTATTTCAGTAATACTATATGTTTCACAACCTCTTGAAACAGTTGTAGGTATATTAACCACGGTTCCTCCTGTGGTATTATAATTGGTAGTCTTTACGGTGTTATTTGTTGTAGAGGTCACTGCATAGGTAATATGATTTACTGTGAAGTTTCCTGTTAATCCTTCTGCAACATTATTAAAACCTGTCCATGTTGCGGTAGCATAGTCACTTGCGGTTCCGGATGGTATGGTTAAGTTGATATTGCTTCGGCTTTCGCCAAAAGAATCATTAATTCCTCCTGTTACGATTACCGGTGGTGCGGTAGCTTCAGAAATAACACAAGTTAATGGGTTAAATGAGAAAGATTGCATTCCCAAAGTTAAAACACTAGCGGGAATAGTTAGTGTTGATAGTTGATTGTTATTAAACGCAAACATACCAATATTTTCTACATTGCTCCCAATGGAAATAGAAGTTAGTGATTGGTTAACAAAAGCAAAATCACCAATGCTTGTTATAGTATATGAGGTATTATTATTTATTACGCTGTCAGGAATTGTTACAGCTACACCACTTGACCCTGTATAACCAGTAATCTCAACTGTATGATTAGCCGTAGAGGTAACATTGTAAGTAATAAAATTATCCGTAAAAGTCTGCGAATAGCTCATAGAGGCTATTACAAAAGTCATTAAAATAAGTACTTGTTTTTTCATGATTGGGGTTTTTGAGTTAATTTATAAGTTCTTTTTAATAATCCATTTTAATTAATTCTCCGGCTAAAGTGTAGGAAAAACTAAAAGTAGTTCCTCCATTTTTAGGTTGTAACATTACCACATATTCGGCCTTAGAAACCTCACCTGTGTCCGGATATTTTACAGCTGCCAGATGCAATTTTGGTTTTTCTAATTTTTTTTCTTCAGTAAGTTGCGTTTTAGATTTTTCAACCAATTCGCCTAATTTTTTTAAGTTATGGCTTTCATTTAATTGAAACATAAAATCAGCTGCTTTTGTTCCTTCCGGAATTTCAATCGTAACCTCAGATGTTTGGTTCCAATTGTCTTGCGTTTGATTCCATTGTGCCATTTTTAATGATTCCGGATTATCGGTAACGGTTACGCTAACAATATTCCCAATTGACTCATTGTAAGTAATCGACAAATCCGTATAATAAGCTTCTTCACCAAATTTATCTTTAATTTGGCTTTCAATTACCGAAAAACCAGTTGCATTGGCTTCTTGTTTTGAACTTCCACCGCCACAAGAGGTAAAAACTAACGTTGAAATAAGTAATAATGAAAAAGTGAAAATTTTTGTCATATGGTAGGTGTTTTAAAATTATAACTAAATGTAGGTACAGTTTTTACAACATAAAACACCCAACCAATATCCGATTCCTTTGAATCGATATTCGTTACCGTTAAATAAAAATTTGAATTAGAAAATTGCGTTATTTTTTATTCCAATTGAATAAAGAAGAAAGAAAAGATTCTTTCTTTCGGGAAGAAACAGGAATTTTTGTTCCGTTTTTTAAATAAATGGCTCCCGCTTTATCGTATTTATCCACAAACTTCATGTTAATCATAAACGATTGATGCGGACGTTGAAAATTGGCTTCCAGCAAACGGTCTTCAAAGTCTTTAAGGGTTTTAGAAACCAAATGCTTCTTGCCATCGCTGCAATAAAAAGTGGTGTATCCTTTATCCGATTCGCAATAAATGAGTTCATCTAAATTGATGACTTGGTAACTATCATGGAACGATAAAATAATATGATTACCTTCATTATTGAAAATTTGTTTGGCTTTTGTAATTTGATTTTTTTGATCGGCTGTGGTAAGTTTTTTTACTTTTTGAAGTGCCACTTTCAATTCTTCAACATCAACAGGTTTTAATAAATAATCTACCGCCCCTATTTTCAAAGCACGTAATGCAAATTCTTCGTAGGCGGTGATAAAAATGATTTTAAAATCGATGGTTTCCATTTTGTCTAAAAAATCAAAAGCAGTGCCATCTGATAAATTGATATCTAGAAAAACTAATTCCGGTTTACAGGTTTTGGTGACAATTAGAGCTTCTTGCACCGATTCGCATTCACCAATAACTTCAACATTCGCATCAATCAAAGAAAGAAGATTTAATAATCCTTTTCTAATATATTCTTTATCTTCAACTATAATTGACTTCATTGTTCTGTTTTGCTATATGGAATTTGAATGGTTACTTGCGTTCCTTGAGCATCGTATTTACTTCTATCTTCAATAGTAATAGAAGCTTCCATTTTAAAATCTTTTGACAAATAGTCTAAACGTTCTTTCGTAATTTTTGTTGCCAATGATTTTTTATTTTGGTTTGAATTTCGCTCACTCGAATCAATTCCCATACCGTTATCCAAAATTACACAAATTAGTTTTGAATCGACTAACGTGAGTTTTATTTCTATAACACAATTCTCTTTTTGTATTTTAAAGGCGTGTTCAATAGCATTTTCCACAAAAGGTTGAATGAGCATTGGTGGCACTTTTATAATATTTACATCGATAGAATTATCGATATTTAATTTAAATTCTATCGCTTCTTTTTCAATATGTTGAAGGGAAAGATAATTTTCAACCGCTTCTAATTCTTTGGAAAGTAAAACCGTTTTATCTCTGGAATTTTCTAAAGTAATTCGTAACAGTTTTGAAAATTTCGACAAATAAGTCACCGACTTTGCTTCTTCTTTGTTCAAAATCATACCTTGCAAAACCGATAGCGAATTAAATATAAAATGCGGTGTCATTTGCGTTCGCAATAATTTTTGCTCGGTAATGATGTTTTGGGTTTTCGCTTTGGAGTTTCTTAATTTTAAAAAGAAAATTATACTGCCTAAAACCATTGCAGTTACTAAAAAAGAAATAATTCCTAATAACAATTTACGTTGCGATTTTTCTAAGTCTTTTGAAGTGGTTTCAACTGTTTTGTTTAATTTTACCTCTCTATCTGCTGCTTCATCCAGTTCTTTTTTATACTTATATTCATACTCAATTGCGGCTATTTTTTTGATGTTTTCTTCGTTCAAAAGACAATCACTTAACTTCTTAAATTGTTCATGATTTTCAAATGCTTTTTTATAATTACCTATTTTATGATAAATTGTCGAAAGAAGTTCAAAAGCTGTTTTTTGCTCTTTAATCAGATTGAGTTCTGTAGAAATTTCTTTAATTTTTAAAGCGTTTTTTAGGGCTTCCTCGTATTTTTTCTTTCGTATGTAAACTTTAGTTAAACCAATATGTGTGAAGCATAAACCGTATTTATAATTAGATTTTTGGTGTAACTCTTTTGCTTCATTATAAAATGAATATGCTATATTAATATTATCTTGTAACAAATAGTTGGTTGCAATATTATTTAAAGAAATACCTTGGTAAATTACATTTTTCGTTTCTTTACTAATATTTTCAGCTATTTTTAAGTGCATAAGTGCAGTTGAGTAATCTTTTTTTTCTTGATATGCTAAGCCGATATTGTTTAAGAACCTAGCTCTTTGTACTTTATCGTTAAACCTTTCGTTGATTGTTAAAGCTTCATTGTAATTTACAATTGCTTTATCATAGTCCTTCATTAATTTATAGATAATACCTACATTAGAATATCCACTTAAAATGCCAATAGTATCTTTTAGTTTTTTTTTAATTAATAAAGATTTATTAAAGTTTTCAAGTGCTAAAGGGTAGTTGCCTTGTTCACCATAGATGCTTCCAATGTTATTTAAATAATCAGAGGTTCTTTCTTCATCTTTCATTTCAGCACTCATCGCTATAGCTTTTTTATATGCCGTCAGTGCATCAGGATAATTACCTAAATTCGAGTAAGCATTCCCAAAAAGATTATGTATTTGACAAATTTTACTTTTATTTTTTAATTTTTGAAAAATCTTTAGTGACTCAGCATAGTTTTCTAATGCAGATGCCATATTACCCTGATTGTAATAAAGAACTCCTATATCAAAATAACATTGTGCGACTCCATTATTTAGGTTTAACCTTCTATATAAATTTAAAGATTCTTGCATAAAATTTAAAGCTTCATCAAAATTGGCTAGTTTTTCTTTTATTTTTCCTTTGATTAATAAACATTTTGCCTTTCCACTAAGAAAATCAATTGAACCTGAAATTGATTCCGATTCATTTAAATAGGAGATGGCTTTATCATGATTCTTTTCTAAATAATGTTCTGCAATACTATTCAAGAGATTTACTCGTATAGTGTCTTTTTTCGGATGAAATTTTAACTCATTTTTTAAGCTATCGATTTTAGTATTTTGACTAATAATACTATTTGTTAGCATAAGAATGTATAAAAAAATGAATGTATGTTTATTTATTATATACATTTAATTTTTATTTATTTTATAGGGAATTAATAAAGTAACTTTGGTTCCTTGATCATTAAATTTACTTCTATCTTCAATACTAATTGAAGCATCCATTTTAAAATCTTTTGACAAATATTGTAAACGTTCCGATGTGATTTTTGTTGCCAACGATTTTTTATTTTGGTTAGCGTTTCGTTCACTGGAATCGATACCCATTCCGTTGTCTAAAATTACACAAGTTAATTTATTATCGACTAAATTAATGTTTATTTCAATTAAATTGTTTTCTTTTTGATTTTTAAATGCATGCTCAATAGCGTTTTCAACAAAAGGCTGAATGAGCATTGGTGGCACTTTTATAATATTCACATCGATAGAATTATCGATATTTAATTTAAATTCTATCGCTTCTTTTTCAATATGTTGAAGGGAAAGATAATTTTCAACCGCTTCTAATTCTTTGGAAAGTAAAACCGTTTTATCTCTGGAATTTTCTAAAGTAATTCGTAACAGTTTTGAAAATTTCGACAAATAAGTCACCGACTTTGCTTCTTCCTTGTTCAAAATCATGCCTTGTAAAACCGAAAGCGAATTGAATATAAAATGCGGTGTCATTTGCGTACGCAACAATTTTTGTTCGGTAATGATGTTTTGTGTTTTTGCTTTGGAATTTCTCAACTTCAAGTAGAAAATAATACTTCCCAACGCCATGGCAACCACTAAAAAAGTAATAATTCCAAGTAATAAATTACGCCTAGATTTCTCTAAATCTAAAGAGGTAGTTTCAACCGTTTTAGTGAGTTTGGTTTCTCTTAATGCAGCATTGTCCAGTTCTTTTTTATACTTGTATTCATATTCTATTCCGGCTATCTTTTTGATATTTTCTTCGTTTAAAATACTGTCGCTAATCTTTTTAAACATTTCGTGGTTTTCAAAAGCTTTTTTATAATCGCCTTTGTTTTTATAGATTTTAGAAAATATTCCGTAAGCTATTTTACTATGGTATAATGATTGGTTTTTATTGGCTAAATCAACTAATTTCTTAGTATAATCCAATGCTAAATCAGATTTATTTAAACTCAAATATGTATCGGCTAAACCATGATAAGAATCTAACAATTCATAGGAAAAATCATTCTCGAAATTTATGTTTTTTGCTTGTTCAAAATAAGTCAATGCGTTAGAATATTGCTTGGTTTCAAAATAAACAAAACCCAAACCATTAAGAGCAGTTGCTAAATTTAAATCGTCACCAATTTCTTTACTTAATTTAATAGATTCTGTATACGTTGTAATGGCTTTTTTATACTCTTCTTTTTCAAAATAAATGCCGGCTACATTATTTTTAATGGCAGTTACATTTTTAACATTATAACCAGCACTTTCTATGTCACTGGCAAGATTATAATAATATAACGCTTTGTCATTATCATTTTTCATTCTGTAAATATTCCCCAAATTATTATAAGATTGAAATATGCCAATAGAGTCTTTACTTTTTTTAGCTATTAGTAAACTTTTATTATGGAATTCTAAAGACAACGGATAAATTCCTTGTTCATAATAGGCATTTGCAATGGAATTTAGGTTATTAATCATGCCTAATGAATCTTTATTTTTTTTATTTACCTCATAAGCTTCTTTATAGTTTTTTAATGCTTTATCATATTGGCCATAATGCGAATAGATAACGCCTATATTATTTAAATACTTGTGAATACTTTTTCTATCCTTACTTTTTTCAGCAATTTTTATTGCTTCCTCATAATATTTAAGCGATTGTGCAAAATCGCCTTTATAAGAATATAAAACTCCCATCGCATTATTACTCTTCTCTAATCCTTTTAAATCTTTATTCCTTTTGTAAATTGCAATTGCTTTATCATAATTTTGGATTGCTTCAGTATAGTTAGACATCTCCATATTAATGGCTCCGTAAACATAATGACTTCTCGCTTCTCCGGATTCAGAACGAATTTCTTTAGCTAATTTCAGAGCATTTTGAACATATTTTATAGCTTGTGGCGGATCATTTCTGTAATGAAGAAATGCTAATTGATTAAGTAAATTAACCCGTGTTGTATCTTTTGCTTTATGATTTGCTAATACTACTTTTAAACTATCAATTTTGCTGTTTTGAGCATACAAAAATTGTACAACCAATATACAACTGATTGTCAAATAGCTTTTCAAGTTTAATACAAAAGTCGTGAATAACATAAATAGGGTTTGAATGTATTCAAATGTAAGGTATTAAAATTAATGTAACGAGGTGGTTTTTTATAATTTATTTTAAACTCAAGCCTTATACTTTTTTTCTTTTGATTATTTTGCCTTCTTTATCAGAACGATAATATAAAAAAACACCAATTGAAAACAAAATCAACACCGTTATAATAGAATCTTCAATGCCAATTCCTCCCCCTGTAAATAAAACAGGGCCTTCAAATTTAGAATGAATAATCTTGCCCATATCAGTTAAACCTGTGAGGTTCGAGCCATAAAAAGGTTGTGCAAAATTCCAACCCAGATGAAAGAAAAAAGGCAGCCAAATTCTTTTAGTGTAGACAAAAAGCATTGACATTGTAAATCCCCAGCAGAGCGATACAAAAAAGCTAAACAGAGTTGTGTTCGGATTAAAAATATGGTAAGTTTCAATTACCATTATAATTACAATTGCAATATTAGTTCCTAACCAGTTTTCTAATTCGCGTAATATTAAACCTCTAGTAAAGAGATCTTCAATGAGAGCTGCAACAACGAGCGTCATAAATAGTTTAAAGGAATAATCTTCAGTAACTACTTTAATAATATGATAATATCCCAACAGATATAATATAAAAACAGATAATGAAATGGCAGAAAATCCAATTGCAAAGCCACCAAACATTTCTTTAGGTAAATATTTGATTGAAAGCTCTTTAACTTCTCTTTTATCATACCAGCGGAATAAAAAATAGTAGCTCGACAGTAACACTAAAAAAGAAACCAGATGTATGAAAGGGTCGGCAGTATTTTTATCTTCAATTATACTATAAAAAAGTGGTTTCGATACAAAATTTTGTACAACTACAAAAAGAGTAAAGCAAACAGTAATTCCCAAAATTATTTTTGTAACCGGGAAATCTAAGATTTTTTTGATGGATTGATTCATGATGTTGATTGATTAATGATTGACTCATTTGACAAACAAAACAAGAAATAGTTACCGGAATAATCATTTTAAATTTACTTTTTTTTCCAACACCAAGTAAAGGCGAATACCAGTGACTTCGCAACAAATAATCAATTCAACTGTTTATTGCGTTTTTGATTAAATAAGAGAATGTGGAAGAAGATTATATATTCTAGATAATAAACTAGCTGCGAAGTCACAAACATTCGCAGAGCATGTGCGGTTTATTTTTATAATTAGTTATAAATTTAGTTTTTAGAGAGAGTTTTGCAAGGTTTACCATTGTTAGCATACGTTATTTTTCCCTTTGTAATTCAGTGATTTTTTTATAGACATTTCTGGCGTTATCAATCATTTCAATAGCCGGTGCCATTTTTCCATTTGCACCGGGCCAGCCTGTTCCTCTAAACATTCCTGAAAATCCATTTTCACTTCCTAAAACGATAGTTCCACTTTTATCTGATTTTTCGTTTAAAGTAATATCACTTAAAGTTTTAATATTTAAAGACTTTATAGACTCTCTGAAAACACCTGATTTAATTATTATTCGGTTTTCCGTAATTCCATAAATTGTTTTTTCACGTCTTTTTGCATCAAAGAAAAATCTACCTATAATTAAATATAATCCAACCAAAACAAATGGGATTCCCCATAATTTAAAAAAGAAAGGGGCAGATGTTAAAATCACAGTTGACTCCCAAAAAATAGCAAACCCACCCCACATTAGGCTAAATGGAATCATAAAAGCATCACTTTCTTTTACTTTGATACCTTGTTTAGGTCTTCCGGTCCATAATAATGATTCATCAATATCTAAATGTGGTCTTAACTCTGATTGTAAATTTTCTTTCATTTGCTTTTAATTTATACACAACGGTTTGGGGCTTTGCGTTCGGGCGGGTTTCGGAGCACAAAGTTTCAATTTATTACTAAAGTTCATTATAAGCACTAAGCTCCAAGTTTGCACGTCAGCCCGCCTGACGCAAAACCCGTGTTAGCTGTGGTATTTCTTGTCATAGTTTAATTCTCCGTCCTTCAATTTTTCCGCTTTCAGTAAAGTTATCAAATTCCTGTCCTTCAATAATTGTCCATCCGAGTTCTTTTAGTTTGTTTTCGGTTAGTTGTTCTTTATTAAATTCTGTCAAATGTAGATTTCCATATTTGCATAAATGAAACTGAATTTGTTCGTCTTTGTCAAATACGAAAATATATTCTGCTACACTTGGGTCGCAACGTGTTATCCAAAATAAAATCTCAATAAAGTCTTGCAAACTGTCAATGTGAATTTGAAACGCTTCGTTGAAAGTTTTATCTCCAACGATTTTTTCAAGCTTTTTATATGCTTCTTTTAATGGTTTAAAATTGTTGTCTCTGTTCCCAAAGAAATCAAGTTTCAAATGCGATATTATGATGAAGTCAGTGACATTTATTGTCTTAAACAACTCCGTTAGTTTTTCTGTTAACTTACTTGTAAAAGTGTCAATGTCTGAATGGTCTATGCCGATTATTTTATTAAATGTCGAACAGTCTATTTCTTCATTCATTATACAGTCAAATTGTTCCCAATAAAGGTGTTCTTCATTGTCGTCCTTGTAATATTGTAACATTTCTGCATCGTAAAACGCCTTCTGCATTTTAGTCAGTTCAGAGCCAATTATTCGCTTTGTTTTAACTATTTCGTTTCTTGTCGTGAGTGTCGTCATAATATCACAGCTAACGTCAGGCGTGTTTGCGTAGTTCGTCATCAATTTATTGATGAAAGAACGAGGAGCAATCACGAAAGGCGAATTACGCAAACAAGCTGTTAAGCTAAGTTGGCGTAACGCCTTTCAAGTGAAACGTCTGACGTTAAGCAAAATTTAGTGCGTTGAGAGCGATGCGAAGCATTGCGTAACGCACGTAGGCGTAGCCAATTTTGCTTAACGGTGAGTATATGAAAAGTAGGCGATTTATAAGCACTTAACTTTCGGTTAACCATAGAGTTTTATGTGAGCCATTACTCTTGTTTTTATTGATTTGTCGCCTATTTTTTATATACATTGTTACAAGCCGTTTTTCTTATTTAAGTTCAAGTTTATCAATTCGATTTCCAATTGTAATTTCTTTCATTTCTTGTTCTAAATTTTTAAATTCTGGTTTTTGAACTGTTTTGATTTGCTCTCCTTTCTTCAAAAGATGTATTTCGTCACAAGTATCGCTTAAAGTTGAAAAAATATGTGATGAAATTAGCACTACTTTATTAAGCTCTTTCAGTTTTAAAATTATTTCAGTCAAAATTATATTACTCTGAATGTCAACACCATTAAAAGGTTCATCAAGGATAAAGTATTCGTTTTCTTGAAGGAGAATAGCGGTGATTGCTAGTTTCTTCTTCATCCCTGTTGAGTAAGTTGAAGCGTATTGATTGAGAGGCAAGTCAAAAATATTCTTGCTGTCAATTTCTAAATTTGTCTTACTTCGGGCATTACAAAGTAGTCTGATGTATTCTTTGCCGGTTATCTTAGAGAAAAAGAAAGGGTCTGTCAGAAGCAAACCTAAATGATTTTTTAGAGGGGTAATGTCGGAAATTATTTCTCCATTATAACTTTCTAAACCTGCAATACATCTAAATAGTGTTGTTTTTCCTGCTCCGTTTTCGCCAACAATTCCATAAGCTTTCCCATTTAAAAACTCCATTGAAATATTTTTCAAAACTTCGTTTTTACCGTAACTTTTGCTTAGTCCATTAATTTTAATCATTCAATAAATATTTTAACTTATTAATAGACTTTGAGTAAAAAAAAGGAATGTTAGCTAATAACAAAGGAGGAAAGTAAAGGCTAAACGCAATTAAAATTCCTTCGGGTATGTTCATCTCGCCTGGATAGGCTGAATATTTCGCCAAAATTATAGTGCAAAGAAATAGAAGTCCAATGATGAAAAAGAGTAAAATTAATTCAAACTCGTTTGGGTAAAATATCAAAAGACTAATTACAATTGGAGCTACTAAAATAGAAGCGTTTCTAATAGCGTTAAAAACTTTATTCTTTAAAAACCTTTTTGGTGTTTCAGCGAAAATCCATACATAATATTCTTGTTCAGGCTTGTGGTAGTAACTTAAAGATGTTAAGAAAACCAAAAGAAAAGCGAAAATTCCCAAATTAAGATTGTCAACATTTATGGCAATAACTGTCAAAGCATAGGCAACAGGCATTAAGAAAACGGTCTTTCGAAAACCTGTCGAAAATTCAAATGGACTTTTGGAAAATGGCGTTGGAATTGTAAAATTAATACTTGTATGAAAAGAAACCAAGGCAAGAATAGACGAACTCAAAAATAGGATACTGGCTTCAAAGAAGAAACTTTTGTATATGAGAATGGAAACAAAAGGTATGCAAAAAATAAAGTTCTCTATAATTCTTATTTTCATTTTTGTTATATCTCCGAAAGTTGAAAGTAAAAAATCCGTTCTGTTCTTTTCAGAAAGTTTAAGTTGTAAACTTAGACAAGTTAAGATTACTAAGTATTTGGCAAACTCTGTCTTATGAAAAATGTATTCTGAAAGCAAAACAAATGCAGTTAAACCCAAAACATAGCCCAGAAAAGGATTAATTCTAGCTTCCTTAATCTTTCGGTTTGTCAGAACGTATTGTAATTCAAAATAGTCTATCATTTTATGCTCGGTCTCTGTCGTTTTATAATGGCTTGTAACGGATTAGTATAACCGTCAGTTACGGTTTAAAATTACTATTTTTTAGTTTATGCACAAGAGTTAACAATTCCGAGTGGATTCGGACGTAGTCGAATCCGCCGTAATTGCGGTTATACATTGTTGCCAACCGTTTTTATTTTTTCATACCAAAACTTTCTCCAAAAACCAATTCATTCTTTTCATTCCAAGAATAGGTAAAATAGTATTTCGGTATATCATTTGAATTCCGATGATAAATGTCAATCAGAATCGCGTCTGTTTTGTCTTTTAAACTATTTGTTTGAACTCTAACATCATAAGTCAATCCGTATGCTCTTATTCGTCCGTTATTCAGTTCTTGCTCAAATTCAGCTGTCAGTTCATTAATAATTTTTTGGCTTTCAGGAAAATCCGTTTCGTTGTCATTGTATCCAACCGCTATTAATTCTCCGTTATTGTCAATTTTTGCTCCGAAAGGATAATATTCTTTTCCATTATTCAGCATTATTTCCGCAAAGTTGTGTGAATAATCGATAATATTTTGAATGTCTTTTTGTATTTCCATTTTTAATTCAGTTCGTTTTTCAAATGGTTGGCAACTCGTAAATATACGCAAGTTTATATAACTTTTTTCATTTCTCAAAAGAACAAGACTCCTTTTTGTGTTTCTATTATTTAATTGTGTAATTGCCTCTAGGTTAGCAGTAATTTTTAGGTTTTCTTCCACATTTGTTCGGAAGAGCTTCCGTATTTGTTCGGAAAACACCCCCTTTTTCCGAACACGGTTCGAACAAATCCCGAACAAGTATCGAACAAAACCCCTATAAAACGCAAGGAAATCGTCAAATGCACTCAAACCTATTCAAATCCTATCAAATGTGGTCAAATCCTGTCAAAACACTTCATAAAAGCAATGATAGTGTTTTGTTTTTAACATAACAAGCTACTTCAATGCTATACCAAAATTAAATTCATCCATAAACCTTGCCGAATAAAATTAAAGGATGTCTTTTTAAGCAATCCATTTCAGGCAAAATAATATCCTTAAATATATCCAAAGAACCATTGTGTTTAAAGCGTTTTTAGTAATTTTGACAATAGTTGTTACCCTTCATTCAATACTTCTTGTTATGACAAATAAAATTTCCTTTCAATTTATCAGTGAACCGACAGATATAAACTTTGGTGGAAAAGTGCACGGTGGTGTAGTGATGAAATGGATTGACCAAACTGCCTACACCTGTGCCAGAAGCTGGGCAGAAACCTATTGCGTAACGGTTTATGTAGGCGGAATCCGTTTTTATAAACCCATCAGTATTGGCGAAGTCATTAAAATTGAAGCCACTGTAGTCTATACCCGTAAAACAAGTATTCATATTGCGGTGGATGTCTTCTCACGCAATTTTTCAACTCAAAAATTTGAAAAAAAAACCCACTGCATCATTGTGTTTGTCTCAGTTGACGAAAACGGAAAACCTGTAGAAGTAAAAAAATGGATTCCAAAAACTGATTCGGAAAAGAAAATGGAAGAATATGCCATAAAATTAAATGCGTTACGCAAACAAATTAGCGACGAAATGATGCCCTTTGTGAATTTATAAGGGTTGGATTAGATAATTATAAAATCGCTCTTAAAAAAGTGCACCCTTATTCTTGCTCCGGATTTCTTCCAATTTCATCAATTGTTTCAATTTCCACTTGAAGCATATTCTTCCATTTGTGTTCCAAAAGTTTATAAAATCCCCAACAGCCTAATAGTCCAAACGGAATCGTAAAAAGACCTAAAACAGTATCAGACATATGCTCTAATCCCAACGACAGCAAAACACTTAAAACACCAAGAAAAACGCCTGACAATAAACTTGACACATAGTAAACCACTACACCCAAAATGGAAAAAAGCCAAGCTTTTTGATTGTGTTTTAAAGCCAATGTGTAAAAAGGCCTTCCTAAAAAGTAGATAAACAGTAAACTAAGCATGTATAAAAAAGTTGATTCTTGTTTCAAAAATAACCTTTATTAGAAAACAAAAAGGAGACCAAAGTATAAAAATGCTGTTTTCAGCCTAAATAATTCTTAACACCTCTTGTCCTTACTTCATTTTTAGTAATTTTGGCAAAAAAATACAATTGAGAACAATTCTGTTTATTTTTTTCTGCTTGGTTAGTATACAGCAAAGTTGGAGTCAGAAAAGCAAAGAAATAGTTGTTGAATATGCCGATTTTTTTGATGTAGACGAAGCATTATATCCCGATGCGGTGTTGTTAACCGGCAAAGTTCGCGTAAGTCACGACGGTGCAATACTGTACTGTAACAAAGCTTATCTGTTTAAAAAAGAAAATTACATCAAAGCGTTTGGCGATGTGCGAATGATTCAAGGCGATACCATCACCATGACCAGCACCTATGCAGAATACAACGGTGAAAACAAACAAGCCTACGCTTCCGGAAACGTAATCATGAGTTCGCCCAGTTCTACTTTAAAAACAGAAGTGCTTAATTTCGACCGAGATGCACAGGTAGCTTTTTACAGAACAGGTGGCACAATTACCGACAAAGAAAATACATTAGTAAGCCAAGCCGGAACTTATGTGGTTCCCAAAAAGATGTATCAATTTCGCAATGCTGTTACCATTACCAATCCCAAATATGTCATCAAAACCAATCATTTGGATTATTACGAAAAAGTAGGCCATGCCTACCTCTTTGGTCCTTCAACCATCACCAGCAAAGAAAATTATATCTATACCGAAAAAGGGTTTTACGACACCAAGAAAAACTTTTCACACTTTGTCAAAAACTCCTATATCAAATACAACAACCGATTAATTGAAGGCGATAGTTTGTATTACGACAGAAACCGTGAATTTGCCTCGGCCACCCGAAATGTAAAAGTAACCGACTCCATCAACAACAGCGTCGTAAAAGGCCACTATGGCGAAGTTTACCGCGAAAAAGATTCACTCATGATGACCAAAAGAGCGGTAGCCATGACTTTAGTGGAACAAGACACTTTATACATTCACGGAAAAAAACTAATCGTCACCGGAAAACCGGAAAACCGCGTTGTTAGAGCATTCAATAACGTTCGCTTTTTTAAAATTGACATGAGCGGAAAATGTGATTCACTCCATTCCGATGAAAAAACAGGCCTTACCAAACTCATCAAAAATCCGGTCATGTGGAATTACGACAACCAAATGACCGGCGATATTATGCATCTTATTTCCAACAAAGAAACCGAAAAACTGGATTCTTTAAAAGTACTGGGTAATACATTCATTGCCTCAAAAGACACTATCGGCACAGGGTATAATCAGGTAAAAGGATTAAATCTCTACGGTAAATTCAGAGACAACAAATTATATGAAGTAGATGTAGTTAAAAACACCGAAGTAATCTACTACATGCGAAATGAAAACCAAGAACTCATCGGCATCAACAAGAGCAAAAGCAGCAGCATTAACATGACGCTAGACGGTAATCAAATTGATACAATAACATTCTTTAAACAAATTGAAGGCGAAATTTATCCCGAAGCAGAACTCCCGGAAAATGCCCGAAAACTCAGGGGATTCATTTGGCGAGGCGAGGAAAGAATCAAATCCAAAGACGATATTTTTCCACCCGAAGAAAACGAATACGACGAACTAATGAAAATTGAAAAAGCAGCCGAAGAGGCAATAGAATCAGTTCCTATGGAAGTTCGACAAGAAACGTTAGAAGGTCAAGAAGAAGAAAAAGAAAATAAAAAAGATAGTTAGGGATAGCGAGTTGAAAAGTTACGAGTTACGGGTTGAAAAACTTCCATCTTCCATCTTCTATCTCATCACAAACCATGAAACAAGATTTTCTTAAATACCAAGCCCAAACTTCCCCCTATCCACTTGCGATGGAAGTTTCGTATGCCAAAGGAAGTTACATTTACGATACCAATAACAAAAAATACTTAGATTTTGTGGCCGGTGTTTCGGCTTGCAGTTTGGGCCATCAACACCCTAGAGTAAATCAAGCCATCAAAGACCAATTAGACAAATATGCACACGTGATGGTGTATGGCGAATATGCCCAACACCCTGCCGTAGAATTTTGCAAATTGTTGGCTCACCACATGCCGGAAACCCTCAACAAAACCTATTTAGTCAACTCCGGAACCGAAGCCACCGAAGGTGCTTTAAAACTCGCCCGCAGAGTAACCGGCAGAAGTCAATTGATTTCCTGTTACAATGCTTACCATGGCAATACCATGGGTTCAATGAGCGTCATGGGTTTTGAAGAACGTAAACAAGTGTTTAGACCGCTTATTCCTGACGTTGATTTTATTACCTTTAACAACGAAGAAGACATTCAAAAAATTACAACCAAAACCGCCGGAGTAATCGTAGAGAGTATTCAAGGTGGAGCAGGCTTTATTCAGCCTGAAAATGGTTTTTTAACTAAAATCAAGCAACGTTGTGAAGAAGTCGGTGCGTTGCTGATTATTGATGAAATTCAACCCGGTTTCGGCAGAACCGGTAAAATGTTCGGTTTTGAAAACTACAATGTTGTTCCTGACGTAGTTATTATGGGAAAAGGAATGGGTGGCGGAATGCCCGTTGGTGCTTTTACAGCTAAAGCGGAGTATATGGACTTGTTGAGTCACGACCCAAAATTAGGCCATATTACCACTTTTGGCGGACATCCTGTCATAGCGGCCGCTTGTCTGGCAACCCTCCGGGAAGTCACTGAAACCAACCTCATGGCACAAACATTAGAAAAAGAAAAACTGTTCAGACAACTTTTGGTACATCCTTTGATAAAAGAAATAAGAGGAAAAGGTTTAATGCTGGCCGCAATGGTGGAAACTCCTGAAATTACAAACGAAGTAATTTTTAAATGCCAAGACAAAGGATTAATTCTTTTTTGGTTGCTGTTTGAAGGTAAAGCCATCCGAATTACACCGCCCTTAACCATTTCTGAAGAAGAAATTAGAGAAGGTTGTAGCATTTTATTGGAGGCTTTAGAAGAACTAACAACTAAGAACTAGGCACTAAGGACTAAGTACTAAAAACCTGTTAATTAAATTGTTTACAACAATTCGTCAACAAAATAGAATCAGAGCAATCCTTTCCTAATTTAGAGAAGGATAATTTTAAAACAATCGAGTATGCATTTAAGTCACGAAGAAGACGATTACAACGTATCCTTGTCAAGGTTTGAATCGATGCTGAAAACCAACAAAGTTTTCTTTTTTGATTCAGAGGAGTTTGAAGAAATTATTCTTCATTATCTTGACATGGGTAAAGCATCTCTGGCCAAAAAAGCCTTGAAATTAGCTCTCGAACAACATCCAAGGTCTACCGGATTAAAACTGGTTCAAATTGAAATGTTGATTTATGACGACAAACTTGATGTAGCCGAAAAAATGCTCAACGAGTTGTATGCCATTGAACCCCACAATGAAGAGATTTACATCCAAAAAGCCAACATCTATTCCAAACGCGATCAACACGATAAAGCGATTACAGAATTAGAAAAAGCATTACAATTTACAGATGATTATGCAGATGTATATAATCTGATGGGGATGGAATACCTCTTCATGGATAATTTAGAATTAGCTAAACTCAACTTTATCAAATGTTTAGAAGTAGATATTGAAGACCAATCTGCTTTGTATAACGTGGTATATTGCTTTGAGTTTTTAGACCAGCAACAAGAAGCAATTGCTTACTTAGAAAATTACATCGAAAAAAATCCTTACAGTGAAATCGCTTGGCACCAACAAGGAAGGTTAAGCTATAGTATCAAAAACTATGAAAATGCCTTGCGATGCTTTGATTATGCCACATTAATTGATGAAGAGTTTATTGGTGCTTTCATGGAAAAAGGCAAATCTTTGGAAAAACTAAAACGATACGAAGAAGCAATTGAAGCCTACGAACGCACCATTGAATTAGAAGACCCTACTTCCTACGCTCTGTTACGGATTGGAAAATGCCATGAAAAGTTGGGCAACAAAGCAGAAGCCATTAAATTCTACAACCAAACGGTTCACGAAGATCCTTTGTTAGATAAAGGTTGGATAGCCATTACTGATTTTTACATTCGGTTAAAGAACTTTCAAAAAGCCTTGTTTTACGTTAACAAAGCCCTAGCAATTGACAATGAGAATCAATTGTATTGGAAACGCTATGCGACCATTAATCGAAACATGAATTTTTATGAAGAGGCTGAATTTGGCTACCGAAAAGCCGTTGAATTTGGCGATGCTCATTTAGACACTTGGCTGTTTTGGGTGGATATCCTTCAATTCTTGGGAGAATTTGACAGTGCTATCCAAACGTTAGAACAAGCAGCAGCATTTTTTCCAGACGAATACCAAATAGAATACCGATTGGCAGGGATGTACTATATGCTTCAACAGAATGAAAAAGGTAAATTTCACCTTACTAACGGCTTGCAATTGAATGCCAACAACAGAACATTACTGGAAGAATTATTTCCGGTGGTTTGGGATAAAAAAATAGTACAAAATGTAATTGCCAAATATTTAAAATCTTAGTTTAATTAAGAATACAATTATAAAAAAATTCCCTAATTTGCGTTCCGTTTCAACAGCGGAACGCATTTTTTTTATGAGAAAACTTTTTCCTGATTATTTGCTGATTACACTCAAAGGGATGGCAATGGGTGCTGCCGATGTGGTTCCGGGTGTTTCGGGCGGAACAATTGCTTTTATTTCAGGTATATATCAAGAGTTAATAGATACCATCAACAAAGTAGATTTAACTTTTTTTTCTGCATGGAAAAAAAACGGATTCAAAATCGCTTGGCAACAAATTAATGGCAGCTTTCTGGTTGCACTTGTAACCGGTATTGCCGTTAGTATTTTATCCCTTTCCAAAGTAATTACACATCTCTTGGCAACTCAACCAATTTTAGTTTGGTCATTTTTCTTTGGGTTAGTCATTGCCAGTATCTATTTTGTTGGAAAACAAATTACAAAATTCAACCTAACTACTTGGCTTTTTTTTATCATCGGAACGATAATTTCCTACTACATCACCATAGCCGAACCGGTTGCCTCACCCGAAAGTTACTTCTATTTGTTTGTCTCCGGTTTCATAGCCATTATTGCCATGATTTTACCCGGTGTTTCCGGAGCTTTTATCTTGCTATTAATGGGCTCCTATGCTGTTGTAATTGGCACAATAAACCAATTTAGAGAAGCAATTACGGCATTGAATTGGCAACTTTTAGGGCAGGCTATTTTGCGTTTAGGCACATTTGCCATAGGTGCTATTTTGGGACTAAAGTTGTTTTCAAAAATATTGCATTGGATGTTTGACAACCATAGAAATGCCACATTGGCATTACTCACCGGTTTTATGCTGGGCTCTTTAAACAAAGTATGGCCTTGGAAAAAAGTGCTATCAACCCGAATTGACTCGCATGGAAACGAAGTACCTTTTATGGAAAAAAGTATTCTGCCTCATTATTTTGAAGGTGAAAATCAACTTATAACGGCAATACTTTTGATGGTTTTTGGGTTTTTAACTATCTTTATTCTTGAAAAAGCAGCTGTAAAATTCTCTAAATAAATGCGAGTTCAACGTTCCCTTTCTGATAAAATTTTTCTTGTCCTAAAAGGGATAGCAATGGGGTTGGCTAATAAAATTCCGGGTGTTTCCGGTGGCGTTGTCGCATTCGTTGCAGGCTTTTACGAAGAATTTATTTATTCTTTTAAACGAGTCAACAAAACGGCTTTTAAATTTTTAATCGCCGGAAGATTCAAAAGCTTATACCGATACATCAACGGACCGTTTTTGTCCTTATTGATTCTCGGAATCATCATCAGTTTTTTCAGTATTTCAAAAATTTTAGATTTTTTACTCACCCGATACGAGATTCAAGTTTGGGCTTGCTTTTTCGGAATGATTATTGGTTCTATTTACTACATCAACAAAGATTTTAAAGGAGCTTGGAGTAAAACTGCCCGAACAGCTCTAATTATTGGAGCTTTACTTGGCATTGGCATTAGCTTTTTTGACCCGGCTACCGAAAATTCAAACCTGCTTTTTGTCTTTCTGTGTGGCATCATCAGTGTTTCCGGGATGACTTTACCCGGTTTATCCGGTTCGTTTATCATGATGTTAATGGGAAACTATGTGCTACTTTTAGTAGATTCTGTTAATTCTTTGTATGATACGATAGCGGATATTTTTGTTGGTGACTTCGGTTTTGTAAATGATCCGGCTCGCATCCATTTGCTTAAAGTATTAGCTTCCTTCACACTTGGCTCCGTTACGGGTCTAGTGACATTTTCTAACTTACTGAGTTACCTGATTAAACATTTTAAGAAAGTTACTTACGCCTCCATTTTAGGGTTTATTATCGGCTCATTAGGCGTTGTGTGGCCTTGGAAACATAAAATTTATGCCACACAGAATGGCAACCTTCTTGTGGATAGAAACGGTAATTATATCGTGGCTACCTACAAACGTTATTTACCCGAATTAACAGCCGACACTTTTTGGGCAATATTTTATATTTTAGTTGGCGTTTTATTGGTTCTAGGATTAGAATGGTATGGAGAACGAACAAGAAAAAAATAAACGTTTTGGGTTAATCGGTAAAAACATCAGTTATTCCTTTTCAAAAAAATACTTTACGGAAAAATTTGAAAAAGAGAAGCTGGAAAAGTGTTCGTATGAGAATTTTGACCTTCAAACCATCTCTCAATTTCCAAAAATTTACAGAGAAAATAAGGATTTAAAAGGTTTGAATGTGACCATTCCGTATAAAGAAAAAATCATTCCTTATCTTGATCAATTAGACAAAAATGCTTCAAAAATTGGTGCTGTAAATTGTATAAAATTAACCAAAAAAGGTAAACTAAAAGGATATAATACTGATTATTTTGGTTTTAAAAAATCTATACAACCACTGTTACAACCACATCATCAAAAAGCGTTGATATTAGGAACCGGCGGAGCATCGAAAGCAATTGCCTTTGCATTGAACAAATTGGGTATTTTATACACTTTCGTTTCAAGAAGCAGAAAAGAAGATGCTCTTGATTATAAATACATCAATGCCACTACATTTGACAACTATCAAATCATTATCAACTGTACTCCTTTGGGAACGCATCCGAACCTAGCAGAATGCCCACCGCTACCCTATGAGTTTTTCACTAGTGAACACTTGGCATTCGACTTGATTTACAACCCCGAAGAATCTGAATTTCTCAAAAGAGCCAAGACAAATAACGCGGTAACAAAAAACGGTTATCAAATGTTGGTATTACAAGCAGAAAAAGGTTGGAAAATTTGGAATAAGTGACCGTTGTCTGTTGTCAGTTATCAGTAACCCGATAACGGACAACCGATAACTGCTTACTGAAAAAAATCCGAACCATTCACTTCATAAAAACTAAAATAACTTTAAAAGTATGATTTCTTTGAATTTTGCCAACACTTTACTATCTTTCGCCTTTATTATATGAACCTTAAACATTTGTTCGATGTTAGAAGAAAAGAATGATAACCTGTCGCCAATGGAGCAAGAGACAGATGGAAATCAAGAAAACGTTTTACAAAACGAAAGTGATGAAACAACCCAAACTGTTTCGGAAGAAATTGAAACGGTAACGCCAGATGCTGTTGAGGAAGAAGTTGTTGTAGAAATTTCGGATGAAGAATTGGCTGATGATAGCCCCGTGACAGAAAGTGAAAATCAAAAAGCATTAAATGCAATTGATGAAACCAATGCAGAAGAAAGCGAGGATGAAACCTTAAAAGATCGTCATTCTATTCCGATGTTGGATTATCACTCAATGTCTATGGATACTTTGGTGGATGAACTTGAAAAACTTTCGGTAGTTGAAAAGGTGATGTCTATCAAGGAACATGTAGAAGAAATAAAGAAAGAATTTTTATCAAAATACAATCATTTTATTGATGAAAAGAAAGATGAATTCGAAGCTGAAAATCCGGATTCTACTGAAGAATTTGAATACCATTTGCCCTTAAAGTCAAAATTTGATTCGCTATACAAACTCATAAAAGGAAAGCAAAATGCTCACTTTAAAAGTTTACAAAACAATTTACAAGCTAATTTGAACAGAAGATTAGCCATTGTTGAAGAAATTAAAAACCTCATCAATCCGCAAGAAAACATTAAAGATACTTTAAAACACTTTAATGAATTGCGTGATGAATGGAGAACAATTGGACCTATTCCGCGAGACAAATACAACCATGTTTGGAACAATTATCATTTTCATGTTGAAAATTTTTATGATTATTTGCATTTAGATCGTGAAGCAAGGGATTTAGATTTTAAGCACAATTTAGAGCAAAAACAAAAAATCATTTCCCGTGTAGAAGAATTGGTAAACGAAGAAGATGTAACCAAAGCTTTCCGCGAACTACAGGATTTACACCGTATTTGGAAAGAAGAAATTGGTCCAGTTGACAGAGAACACCGTGAGGAAATTTGGAATCAATTTAGTGCATTAACCAAACAAATGCATGATAAACGCGAAAGTTTATTTGCCAATCAACGTGAAAAAGAAATAGCCAATTTAGAAAACAAAAAAGCTATTATCGGAGAAATTGAAGAATTAGCCAAAGTAGAGGTAACCGCACACGCTCAGTGGCAAGGTTATATTGAAAAAGTTGAAAAATTACGAAACGATTTCTTTTCTGCAGGAAAAGTCCCCAGTGAAGTGAATGAAGATACATGGGCAGCATTTAAAACCGCTGTTCGCAATTTCAATGCTCACAAAAATGCTTTTTACAAAGACATTAAAAAAGAGCAAAACGAAAACTTAACAAAAAAATTAGCGTTAGTCGAAAAAGCTAAAACAATGAGTACCAGTGAGGATTTTGCTACTACTACTCCACTGATGAAACAAATTCAGGAAGAGTGGAAACACATTGGCCATGTTCCCCGTAAATACTCCGATAAAGTTTGGAAAGAATTCAAAGACGCTTGTAATCATTATTTTGACCGAATGAAAGCATCCAGAAATGAAGCAAATTCGGAAGAGATTGAAGCTTTTGACAAGAAAAAGGCATATTTAGAATCCTTGAAAGACTTTGAATTGATTGGTGATCATAAAACCGATTTAGATGCTATTAAAGCTCATATAGAACAATGGAAGTCGTTTGGAAAAGTACCTTTTTCAAGAAGACATATTGAAGGAAAATTTAATAAAATTTTAGATGCTTTGTTTGAAAAATTGAGTTTGAGCAAAAAAGAAGGTGAAATGATGCGTTTCTCGAACAAACTTGAACAATTAGCCGGTGCTGATGACAACAGAAAATTAGAAAGTGAAAAAATATTCATCATCCGTAAAATTGATGAAATTCAATCTGAGATTTTTCAGTTAGAAAACAATATTCAGTTTTTTACCAATGCTAAAAAAGACAATCCACTTGTGAAAGAAGTTTTGAAAAACATCGAAAAGCATAAAGACGAATTGGAAACGTGGAAAGACAAGTTGAAACAATTGCGAAATTTATCGCAAGAATAAAAAGCATAAATTTTTACTTGAAACCATTCTGAGTCAGAATGGTTTTTTTTATTATATCAATTACTTTCAATCAAAGTAATTGATACATTTGTAGCGTGAAATGGTTTAAAAACAGTATTGCGTTAGCCAGTCTTTTAGCACTCTTTTTTTGGAGTGTGAAAGACAGTACTTTTTTTGAAAAAAATAACGCTTCTACTTCGCAAACCGTTCATTCTATTGAAACGATTAAAGTGATTGGTACGAAGCAGTCCATTGCAGAACATCAGTTTCAAAGTGTTGTTAAAGAAAGCTCTTCTTTTTTAATTTCGTTTTTACCCTTTATTTGTGAAGAAAATAGAACATTTTTTCTTTCAAAATTTACTTCTTTTTTATCGCGACAAGACCACAATCGTTGTGAAAAAGTTTCGAAACTCCTCTTTCCTTATCATTTCTTTTGGTGATATAATCCTTTTTTATTCATTCAAAATTTTTGCTGTATCTCAAAATCTACAGCTTACGTACAATTTTTAAACTCAAAAAATGGAAACATCCACCACAATAATTGGGTTAGGTTTAGTATTGATTACTATCTTACCCATCATTTTCTTATTACGAAATCAGCATATCAATGCATCTAAAATTGAAACAATATTGAAACAATACAATCAAGAAAATGCTAAAGCTTTCACTATTCGAGAAAACATCAACAACAAAGTTTTAGCTCTTGACGAACGAAACAAAAAGTTTGTCTTAATTGATTTAAATACTAAACCGGAAGTAGTAACTTTTGCAGATTTAAAAGAAATTGGTCATTGTGAAATTCATCGAAAAATAGAACAATCGCAAACTTCTACCAAAAAAGAGTTGATAACAAAAGTAGAAGTTGTTTTAGAAAAAAAATCAGATAAAACCAAAATTCCTATTAAATTCTATGATTTCGAATATGAAAAACCAATTCAAATTACACTTTTTAGAGACAACCAATTGGCCGAAAAATGGTTAGATATAATTAAGAAAGCAATTTAAGAAAGTTACTTGTTTGCAAAATTTCCTTTTCTGATAACAATCGGAAAAGGATTTTTTTAAATTAAAATCAGCACTGTGATAAAAATAAAAACCACGATTTGAAACCATTTTAAAAACACAGCAAAATGCTTGTTGTTTCTTAGGAAAACAGTTAGTTTGTCTGCTAAAAAGCAGATCAAAGAAAAAATAACAAAAGCTTGCAGCATAAACAGAAAACCAAGAAAATAAATTTGCTGCGTTACATTTTCCGATTTTTCATCAACAAAACCTGGAAAGAAAGCTAAGAAAAACAACGTTACTTTCGGGTTAAGCACATTCATTACAAATCCTTGTTTAAATAATGAAAGCAGCGATTTCTTATTGTTGATATTAGATTTTAAATCAATGGAAGCCGGGGCTTTATATACTTGATAAGCAATCCAAAGTAAATAACAAGCTCCAACCATTTTTATGACAGTAAACAGTAGCTCTGACTGTTTGATGATTGCCGAAACGCCTAATGCAATTAACGTGGTATGCACTAAAATACCGGTAACCAAACCGGCTGCAGTGACAATTCCGAACTTTTTTCCGTTGGAGATACTTTGGGATAAAACGTAAAGTATATCCGGTCCGGGAGAAAGTGTTAAGGCGATGGATGCGAGGAGGAAAGTGGTAATCATCGTTTGCAGTAGTAGTACTCATTATAATTTACGGTTAACAGACAACTGAAAACAGACAACTTTAATTATTACTTAAAATCCGTTTATTAATCTCCTTAATCAACTTCGGTCCTTCATAAATAAAGCCTGTGTAAAGTTGCACCAAACTAGCTCCGGCATTCAATTTTTCAATCGCATCATCGGCTGAGTGAATTCCGCCAACACCAATAATTGGGAAAGATTTGTTACTTTTTTCACTCAAAAAACGAATCACTTCAGTGGAACGTTTTGTCAATGGCTTTCCACTAAGTCCGCCCATTTCTGTTTTATTTTCAGATTGTAAGCCTTCGCGTGAAAGTGTCGTATTCGTAGCAATTACTCCGGCTATTTTGGTTTCATTGACAATGTCAATAATGTCCAATAATTGTTCGTTGGTTAAATCCGGGGCAATCTTGAGTAAGATTGGTTTTTGTTTTGGTTTTTGTAAATTCAGATTTTGAAGTGTTTGTAATAAATGTGTCAACGGTTCTTTGTCTTGCAATGCTCGCAAATTGGGTGTGTTGGGCGAACTCACATTCACCACAAAATAATCCACATGCGGAAATAAGGTTTCAAAACAGATTTCGTAGTCAGCAGTAGCTGCTTCGTTGGGCGTGTTTTTATTCTTCCCAATATTTCCACCGATTAAAACACCATCATTTTTTTTCAATCGTTCCACCGCTTCCAAAACACCACCGTTGTTGAAACCCATTCGGTTTATGATGGCGGCATCTTCTTTTAATCGAAACAAACGTTTTTTGGGATTTCCATCTTGTGGCTTTGGTGTTAAAGTTCCAATTTCAATAAAACCGAATCCAAAATTGGATAATTCCTGGTATAATTTGGCATCTTTATCAAAACCGGCTGCTAAACCAACCGGATTTTTAAATTTCAAACCAAATACTTCTCGCTCTAATTTTGAGTTTTTCACTTCATAAATCGATTGAAAAAGCTTTCCAAATCCGGGAATTCTATTCAAAAAACGAATCAGTGAAAACGTAAAATGATGCACTTGTTCCGGATCGAAACAAAATAAAATGGGTCGAATAAGTAGTTTATACATGTGTGTTGCGTTGTTGAGCAAAAATAATCATTCTAACTTACATCGCTGCCAAACACGAAACAAAATAATCGATTTCTTCTTTCGTATTTTGATGATTGAAAGAAATGCGAAGACTTGGTTTTTTGAGCTCTTCTTCTGATAAAATTTCCGCCAACACATGCGAGGGTTTGATACTTCCCGACTGACAAGCACTTCCTCGTGAAGCCGCAATACCTTTCATATCCAATTCAAATAAAATCATCGCTGTTTTTTCAGGTGCGAATGGCAATTGAATGTTCAAAATTGAATAAAACGTTTCCAATCCGCCATTGAATTTTATTGAAGGAAATTGATTTACTAATTTCTCAATAGTATATTTTTTCAATTCAAAAACAACATTCCTTTCCGCATCCAAATTTTGATACGCCATTTCTAAAGCTTTCGCCATCCCGGCTATTTGATGAACAGCTTCTGTTCCGGCACGAAGGCCTTTTTCTTGTTCGCCACCAAAAATCATGGGTAAAATAATTGTATTTTTCTTTACGTAAGCAAATCCAACTCCTTTAGGTCCGTGAAATTTATGAGCACTGGCCACTAAAAAATCAACTTGAATCTCTTGTAAATCAATTTCAGTTTTACCGATGGATTGAACAGTATCAGAGTGAAAATAGGCATTAACAGATTTGCACAATGCTCCTACCCGATTCAAATCGAGCACTACTCCGGTTTCATTGTTCACATGCATTAAACTTACTAAAGTAGGTTTTGGATCTTCCAACAATGTTGCTAATTGCAAATAATCGATATGTCCGTTAGGTAAGATCGTTAAGAATTCAACCTTTACACCAAATTCTTTTTGTAATTCCAAAATAGGATATAAAACAGCATGATGTTCAATTTTGGTTGAAATAATTCGTTTTACACCCATTTTAGTGACGGCATTTCTCAGAATCCAGTTATTGGCTTCGGTTCCGGAAGAGGTGAAAATAATTTCTTGTGCAGCACAATTTAATTGTTTCGCTATACTTTTTCTGGCCGATTCCAAGATCACTTTTGCTCCTCGCCCAAAACTGTGTGTGGAAGACGGATTTCCGAATTCGGTTTGCATCACATGGGCCATTTCCTGAACTACTTCGGGACGGATTGAGGTTGTGGAGGCGTTATCGAGGTATATTTTGTTCATTATTTAATTCGTTGCTTTTTGACCTGCCTTGGCGGGAGATTCCTATTTCGACTTCGTCATCTTGCGGAATGACAAAAAGAAATTAAATTATCTTTTACCAATCTACCTATCACCATTTTTAAAGTGGGAAAAAACTAATCGCTGTTCCACCACCGGCGGCTAAATTCAATTTTAATTTTGTTTTAGCAGTTACCACGATAGTTTTGACGGAATAGGCTTTTGGATTTTTTTCCCAATGAGCGTCTTTACCGTCTTGGTAAATGGTGGCTTTGTATTTTTTTCCGGGCGTTAAAAAGTTTAGTGCAACTTCAGTACTTCTCGGATTTTCATCAGTAATGGCTCCTAAAAACCATGATTCTTTTCCTTTAGTTTTTCGGGCAATGGTGACATAATCTCCGGGCTCAGCTTCCAGAATTTCGGTTTTATCCCAATCTACTTCCACCTCTTTTATAAACTGAAAAGCATCCGGATAACGTTCGTAATTTTCCGGTAAATCGGCCGCCATTTGTAGCGGACTGTAAATTGTTACATACAAAGCCAACTGTTTGGCCAAGGTGGTATGCACTTGTTCCTTTTTCGTTGCATCGTAATGACTCATTTTGATTTCAAAAATTCCAGGCGTATAATCCATCGGACCACCAAGAAAACGTGTAAACGGTAAAATCGTTTCATGAGCAGGAGGATTACCAACACTCCACGCATTGAATTCGTTACCACGAGCAGCTTCTGCTGCGATATAATTTGGATATGTTCTGTGATAACCGGTTGGTCTAGAAGATTCGTGTGAATTGACCATGATTTTATATTCTGCTGCTCTTTCCACCACATAATTAAAATGGTTCACCATGGCTTGTCCATCATGCCACTCGCCTCGAGGAATAATTTTTCCAACATAACCGCTTTTCACAGCATCATAATTGTGCTTTTTCATAAAGGAAAAAGCTCGGTCTAATCTTCTTTCGTAATTGGAAACGGAACCAGAGGTTTCGTGGTGCATAATCATTTTTACACCTTTTGATTCAGCATATTTTTGTACTTCCTCCACATCAAAATCGGGGTATGGCGTAACAAAGTCAAATACATTTTCTTTCCAGTTACCAAACCAATCTTCCCAGCCTACATTCCAACCTTCTACTAAAACACCGTCAAAACCATGTTTTGCAGCAAAATCGATGTATTTTTTAGTGTTTTCAGTGGTTGCTCCGTGTTTTCCGGTTGGTTTTAATTCGGCATCCTGAGCCATTTGAGCATTTTGTGAACCGGCATAATCCCAAGTGGCTTTTCCAACGTGCATTTCCCACCAAATGCCAACGTATTTCATCGGTTTTATCCAAGAAGTATCCTCAATTTTTGATGGCTCATTCAAATTTAAAACCATTTTTGAGGATAAGATTGTTCTCGCATCATCACTCATCATAATGGTTCGCCAAGGGGAATTGGCTGGAGCTTGTAAATAAGCTTTGTCACCAATGGCGTTGGGTACCAAATGCGATTGCATTACAAATGATTTTAAATCTACATCCAAATGCATAATCGGATAATTAACAACAGCCGCTTCAAAAATGTTCAGGTATAGGTCATCAGTAGATTTCATCATAACCGGAGATTGAATTCTGCTTTTAGTCATAGGTCCTTTCATTCCAATTCCGTTGTTCATATCCAATTTATACACATCAATTTGTGATAATTTCGTTTCATTATAACTGTATTCTTGGCTGTCATAATCCCCCGGAATCCAAAATGCTTTGTGGTCTCCGGTTAAAGCAAACTGTGTTTCTTCATCCGAAATGATAAAATAATTCAATTTTTCTTGCGTAGGAATTTCATACCGAAAAGCTAATCCTTCATTAAATAAACGAAAAACTAGATTTATTTTTCGACCGGTTGTTTTTTGGAGTAGCTCAACTTTTAATTGATTGTATTGGTTAAGAACCTCTTTTTCTTCACCCAAAACAGGAGACCATTTTTCAGAAAAAGTCATTGTTTTGTGATTCATTAATTCAAAATTTTCATTTAAAGGTTCTAAATTTTTTAAAATCAAACCTAAATTACTGTTATGGATAACTGCCTTTGACTTATATTTTACATTGTACTGTACCTTTCCATTGGCTGTCAGAGTAACATTTAGCTCAAGATTATTATCAGGTGATTTTAATTGTTGAGCAAACATAAATAGTGTAAAAAAAAGTGATAAAAAGCAAACTGATTTTTTCATTTGTGTAGTTTAAAAGAAGTTACCAAAGATAAGAAATATGGTTAAAATCATCCTAATTAAAACCAAATGCTTTTTAGAGCAATTAAAAATCCTATTTTTGTGTATAATTTTGAAATTTGTATGAGAAAAATAATTGTTTTTTTTGGGCTACTACTTTTGTTAAACGCTTGTGATGATGGTGACTTTACCATTGAATCATTTGATTTTACAAACGCTACAACAAATTCATGTAATAGTGGTGAATCCGGTTTTTTTATCTATAAAATTAGTGACAATGAAACGTTGATTCTTCAACTGCCTGAAGCAAGCTTTGTAAACACAATTACGCCTTTAGGTGAGCCCAGAATTATAAGTATCAATAGTACGAACAAAGTTATTTATCGATTGTATAATGGCAGTTTGTCAAACAATGTGATTTGTACCACTATTCCTCCGGCCAATCCAACCGTTACAAAAGAATGGAACGCCCTTTCGGGAAATATTGAAATTAGTACATCCGTGAACAAACAGGTTGATGAAAACACAAATGCTACCGAAATTACCGGTTATACCCATACTATTGTTTTACGTAATGTGAATTTTGATACCGGAAATGGTAACCAACAATTGTTTACTGAATTAGTATTTGGTGATTTTGTTACTTCTTCTTTGCGACAGGGAGATTTTGATGTGAATATTGCTCAATGTGGTAGTGATAATTCGTTTTTGTTTAAAATTCCGGTAATTGGTTCTTCTACGCCTGCCAATGTTCCTCCTCAAGCAATGACTTTACGGATTGATCCAAGTTTATTTGTTGCTGAAGTTACACCCGAGAATCAACCCCGAACAGCCTTGATGAATGGTTCATCAAATTTTCTACGACTTGTTTATTACAACGGTATAATCAGCAATGAGTTTTTATGTGCAAGCGAAACACCTACTTTTCCTATTCCCATTGAAGAATTTAATGCAGCAAACGGAATTACTAATATAAGTGGGATTATTGAAGTAACAACAACCATTGAATACGAGATTCCAACGGATGACCAAAGTCCAATTATTGGTCACCGTCATAAAATTACATTGAAAAATGTAACGATGACAAAAGTTTCCACTTCGCCTGAATTAGAAGTTTCTTTTAATTTAGGTTCTATTTATGAATTTGGAGAGTTTGTTGTTCTTTTGTAAAAACTACATCATTTTTTTCTGGATAAAATACACTTCGGTTGCCCCTAAGCCATATTTTTGGTAATTGGCATCTTGAAATGTGATGTTATCGTATCTGCCTAATAAAAAATCGAGTTCGGCTTTTAAAACGCCTTCGCCAACACCGTGTATAAAAACGACTTTTGGCATGCGGTTTTTTTGAGCAAATTCGAGTTGCCTTTTGGCTGTTTCTATTTGAAGATTTAGAATATCATAGTTGTTCATTCCGCGTTTGGAGGACACTAATTTTTCGATGTGCAAATCGACCTCTAACACAAATTCATCCTTCTTAGATTTCTTTTCTTTGGAAAAATTTCGCTTGATTGGCTCAACTTTTTCTTTGATAGCATGACTTACTTTTTCTCTAGAAATAAATCCTTTTAACTCATTGGAATTGTTTTCTTTAATTAATTCGTTGACAAAATATGTCATCAAGAAACCATCTGTAGTTTCTACTTCAATTTGTTCATTTTTAATTGAAACTATCACTCCGGAAATATCTTCATCCAACGCTGCTACTTTATCTCCAATATTAAATTTCATCATCTTTATTATCTTGATTTCTACTGGGTACTTTTTGCATAATTTTCATTACACCTATCATAATAATTATGATAGCGACAACTTTAATATAAATTGCATAATTACTCTCCTTGGGAGTGTAAAAAGCAAAAAAAATGGCAATTAAAACGATTGGAAAAAATAGCTTTTTCATAGAGAAAGTTTAGTTTTCAAAGGTAAAGATTAAAATTACAATCATAACAATGAAAATATAATCTCTTTTTTTTGTAAAATTGTATAAGTAAAAAGAAGAATGCTTTATGGAAGAATATATGCTTCCCTGTTTATCGAAAAAATTGTTTGGTATAGACTGCTTCGGTTGTGGTATTCAACGCTCCTTGGCGTTGTTATTGCAAGGTGAATTTGAAGCTGCTTTTTATATGTATCCGGCAATATATACGATGATATTGTTTTTTTTATTTATTGGAATAAGCTTGATAGACAAATCGAGAAGTTATCATAAACTTATTGTGTTTTTAGGAGTTATTACAGCATTTATAATGGTATTTTCTTATTTTTATAAACTTTTATATTATTAATCAACAATCAAATTAAACTTAACATTATGGAAAAACAAAAATTACCTAACCAAACGGCAATTATGATTTTAGGAATAACATCATTTATTGGTTGTTGCTGTACAAATGGTGTTTTAGGACTTATTTTAGCCGGTATTGGATTGCATCTAGCCAAGAAAGATGAGAAAATGCATGCAGAAAACCCTGATATTTATGATTTAGGTTCGCTAAAAACTTGGAAAACCATTAACATCATCAGTTTAGTGATTAGTGCGATTTTTGTGCTTTACTTAATTTATTTATTAGCTACAGGAAAATTTGCTGAAAGCATGGAGCAATATGAAGAATTGATGAATCAATTTCAAAATCAATAAATTAAGATTTAAATACAAAAGAAAAGCCACTTTTCAGTGGCTTTTTTTTATCTCTCAAATTCTTTCAGCGTTTTACAGATTATCGAAACGCAATCGAGCAGCTGTTCTTCGGTCATCACTAATGGTGGTGCAAAACGGATTATATTTCCGTGTGTTGGCTTGGCTAACAAACCGTTTTCTGCCAATTTCATACAAATATCCCAAGCAGTTGAGCTTTCTTCGGAATCATTAATCACGATAGCATTCAAAAGACCTTTTCCTCTTACCAAAGTAACAATATTACTGTTTTGAATGTATTTGCCTAATTCACTTCTAAAAAGTTTTCCTAATCTACGAGCATTTTGAATTAATTGTTCCTCTTGAATCACTTCTAACGCTGCTGTTGCTACTGCAGCAGCTAACGGGTTTCCACCAAAAGTTGAGCCGTGCTGACCGGGTTTAATCACGTTCATAATCTCATTATCAGCCAAAACAGCAGAAACTGGATAAACACCTCCTGAAATGGCTTTCCCAAGAATCAAAACATCAGGTTTTGAATAGGTTTCGGGATTTCTTTCACATTTGCTTTCACATCCACAATCACCACAAACCGACAACAAAGAGCCTGTTCTTGCAATTCCGGTTTGCACTTCATCGGCAATGAATAACACGTTGTGCTTAGCACACAATGCTTTGGCATTTGAAATAAAGTCTTCAGACGGAACATAAACTCCGGCTTCCCCTTGAATGGGTTCTACTAAAAATCCGGCTATATTTTTATTATTCTCTAAAACATTTTTAAGTGATTGAATATCATCATAGGGAATTTTTATAAATCCTTCGGTGTATGGGCCAAAGTTTTTACGAGCATTTTCATCATTTGAAAAAGAAATGATTGTAGTAGTTCTACCGTGAAAATTATTTTCACAAACCACTATTACTGCTTGATGTTCATCGATACCTTTTTTTTCGTAAGCCCATTTTCGGCAAATTTTAAGTGCCGTTTCAACTGCCTCAGCTCCGGTATTCATAGGTAACACTTTATCAAATCCGAACAAATCGGTGATAAATTTTTCATATTTACCGAGCTTATCATTATAAAATGCTCTTGAAGTTAGCGTTAATGTTTTAGCTTGTTCCATCAAAGCATTTACAATTTTTGGATGACAATGACCTTGATTGACGGCTGAATAAGCCGAAAGAAAGTCATAATACTTTTTACCTTCCACATCCCAAACATAAACCCCTTCTCCTTTGCTTAACACAACCGGAAGCGGATGATAATTATGTGCCCCATGCTGATCTTCTAAAGCAATTAATTCTTCTGAATTGATTTTTTCTAAAACTGACATTGTAATAAATTTTAAATGCGATACCTATCAATTCCTTCTTGATGGAGAGAAATCATCCAAATAAAGTAACAAAAATAAGCAATATTCTCTGAAAACGTTTGCGTGAACAGTTAAAATAAAATGACATTCATCAGTTTGGTTCATCGATAATGTTACTACTTTTACTAAAAAATTTGTTCATCATGTCAGATTCAAGAAATTATTCTATCAAACAACTGACCAAAATTCAGTTAAAAGTGGCACGTCAAAGCAGAACTATTTTATTTTTGCTTTCTGCTGTAACTTCTATGCTACTGGTGCTCCTTTTGCGTGACCCAAACTTTACAGATACTCAAAACTATGTCATGTTTTTACTGTTTTTCTCAATCGGTTTATGGGTTACAGAGGCAATTCCTCCTTTTGCCGTAGGCATTTTAATTGTAGGCTTTATGGTTTTTATTGTTGGCCAGGAAAACTCGATGGATGCCAAGCGATATGTAGAAACGTGGTCAGATGGTGTAATTTGGTTGTTCTTAGGTGGATTCTTTTTAGCTGAAGGAATGAAAAAAACGAAATTGGATTTTCTTCTCCTCAAGCTTGCGGCTCCCAAATTTGGTTCACAAGCTCAATACATTACTTTAGGTTTAATGATGACTACTGCAACCATATCTATGCTGATGAGTAATACGGCAACTACTGCCATGATGATTGCCACTGTTACGCCTTTATTCACACAATTAGGTAGAGATTCTAAAATTTCAAAAGTACTTTTGTTAGGAATTCCGGCTGCTGCTTCTATTGGTGGTATGGGAACTATTATTGGATCTGCCCCAAACGCAATTGCGGTGGGTGCATTAGAAGGTATAGGTGTAAAAATAACCTTTATTGAGTGGATGATTGTTGGAGTTCCGGTTGCCTTTTTACTTACCCTTATGTTTTGGAAAGTCTTAGTAATAAAGTATGCTATTAAAAAAGAGACCCTTTCGCTTGATTTTCTACAAAACGATATTCCTTTGGAAGAAGAATATGCGGAAGAAGATAAAATTCGCAAGAGAATCGTTTTAATCGTAATGGCTACCACTTTGTCTTTGTGGTTGACTTCTCAATGGACTAAAATTCCGGTGGCTGCCGTTTCCGGTCTTCCAATAGTAGCACTAACCATGTTAGGTATAATAGATGCTGATGATGTACGTTCGCTACCTTGGGATACTTTGATGTTGGTTGCAGGTGGTTTGGCATTAGGAATTGCTATTCAAGAGCAGGGTTTAGCGGATTATTTTATATCTACAATCAGTTCTATACAAATTAACTTTTACCTTTTACTCTTAATATTTTCAATCACTACGGTTACATTATCTAATTTTATGAGCAATACGGCGGCAACAACCATTTTAATTCCGGTTGGAATATCAATGTTGAGTATAACAGAAGGAATAGACCCAATTATTCTACCCTTTGTAATTGGATTAAGTGCTTCTTGTGCCTTATTGTTGCCTGTTTCTACGCCACCTAATGCTATCGCTTACAGCACAGGGTTGATTAAACAATCTGAATTTAGAATTGGTGGATTTTTTGTTGGATTAGTAGGACCAATTCTAATTATTTCATTTACGTTATTGTATGCTTTTTTTAAATAACAACTACTTTTGATTGTCTTTTTCATTTTATAAAAGAGTATTTAAATGACAAACTTTATCTAGTTCATCAAAAAAAGTTTCCTATTTTCAGGAAAAATTCTTAACTTTAACTTAACAAAAGCAAAATACTTACTAGTATTATAGTATATTTGCTTTTTAACTTTTTTTATTTTTTTATGAAAGCAAAGTTTCTAGTTGTTTTGAGTTTTGTCCTTGTTGGATTAATCTCTTGTTCATCCGATGACAGTAAATCTGATGTAAATTTTATTCGTGCTAAATTTGACGGTGTTGAACAAAAATTTAACATTATCAGTGTAGATAAAGTTGATTATCCAGAGGAGGGATACTCAGACGTTGAAGTTACCGCTACAATGAGTAGTGATGCTACAAAAATTTTGATTCTCAAATCTGAATTTGGTGTTACCGGAGCAGATATTATTTGGGGTATGTATTACACGAACGATGGCGTTTATTATGAAAATGATTCGGAAAATTCTAATGTTACAGAAAATTCTCTAGGAAGATACAAAGGTACTTTCTCATGTACTTTAAGTAGTGAAGGTGGTGATACAATGTCAATCACAGAAGGTTCTTTCGATATAATCTATTAAAAAATACAATTCGAATCAATTAAAAAACGTCTTTCATAGAAAGACGTTTTTTTTGTTTTAAAAATTTCACAACATACTGAAATTTTACTATTGAATAACTTATTTTTGCTCCATGGGAAGAAAGAATACAGACAAAATTATTTTTAAAGAAGTTCTTGTTTTAGATGCCGGTGCAAAAGGTGTCTCTGTGGCCAAAGCCGAAGACGGCAGGGTAATATTTATCCCCAATGTTGTACCGGGCGATGTGGTGGATATACAAACTTTCAAAAAAAGAAAAGCTTATTTTGAAGGTAAAGCTATACACTTCCATAAATTGTCTGAACATCGTGTTACTCCCGAATGTGAACATTTTGGTGTTTGTGGAGGCTGTAAGTGGCAAAATATGAAATACAGCCAACAATTAGTCTATAAAAACAATGAGGTTTATAATCTTTTAAAGCGAATAGGAAAAATTGAACTTCCTGAATTTGAAGAAATTTTAGGCTCAAAAAAACAGTTTTTTTATCGTAACAAAATGGAGTTTTCTTTTTCCGACAGTCGATGGTTGACAGAAAATGAAATTCAAAATAACGATGAAATCCAAAATAGAAATGCCTTAGGTTTTCATATTCCAAAGATGTGGGATAAAATTTTAGACATTCAAAAGTGTCACTTGCAACAAGATCCGTCTAACGCCATTCGAAACAGTATCAAAGTATTTGCAACGCAAAATGATATTCCTTTTTTTAATGCAAGAAATCATACTGGGTTACTGCGAACATTGATGATTAGAACAACTTCCCTTGGGGAAATCATGGTGCTTATCCAATTTTTTAAAGAAGATAAAAAACAACGTGAATTGGTTTTAGATTTTCTTTCGGAAAAATTTCCTGAAATCACTTCGCTACTTTATGTAATTAATGGAAAGGCAAACGATACTTTATACGATCAAGACATCAAATTATTCAAAGGCAGAGAATATATTTTAGAAGAAATGGAAGGTTTACAATTTTCAATTAATGCCAAATCATTCTATCAAACCAATTCGGAACAAGCATACGAACTATATAAAATAACCCGGGAATTTGCCGGATTAACCGGAAATGAGTTAGTATATGATTTATATACTGGTACCGGGACCATTGCACAATTTGTTTCAAAAAATGCTAAAAAAGTAATTGGAGTAGAAGCTGTACCGGAAGCCATAGCCGATGCAAAACAAAATGCTAAACGGAACAACATCACTAACTGTGAGTTCTTTGTTGGCGATATGAAAGATGTGTTTAATGCTACATTTATTGCAACGCACGGTAAACCGGATGTTATTATTACCGACCCACCAAGAGACGGGATGCATGCTGCTGTGGTAGAACAAATTATGAAAATTGCACCGGACAAAGTGGTTTATGTGAGTTGTAATTCGGCTACGCAAGCACGTGATTTAGCCTTGATGGATTCGCTATATAAAGTAAAGCGTGTTCGTCCCGTTGATATGTTCCCGCAAACGCATCATGTAGAAAATGTTGTACTTTTAGAAAAAAAACAATGAAAAACAGTTTACTAATTCTCTTGCTTTTGGTTACAACTTATTTTTTTTCAGGTTGTGAAAAAGATGATATTTGCGTTGAAGGAACACCTACTACACCTCGATTAATTATTGAGTTTTATAGTAATGATAACACTACACTCAGAAAATTAGTAGCAAATTTAAAAGTTCAAGGAGAGGGAGCCAACACCGCTCTAGATTTTAATCAGGTTGATACTATTGAATTACCCCTCAAAACCAATGAAAATTTCACCAATTATAGCCTAAATATTAATTCTACCTCGAGTACAGAAGTGAATAACACCGATTTGCTTCGATTTAATTATAGCGTAGCTGATATTTATGTATCCAGAGCCTGTGGATTTAAAAGTCATTTTACGTTAAACTTAGCTAATGGGGTTGAACAAACAAACCCTGAAGGTGATGATGTATTTTGGATAAAAAACATAGAAATAATAAAGAGTAACGTTGAAACTGAAGAAGATGTCCATATCAAAATGTATTTTTAGTTTTTTATTGTTTGTGTTCTGGCAAAACCTTTGGGCACAGAATAGGAAGAACGACAGTATTATTGTTCCAATAAAAACAGAACGATATGGTCTGCGGGTAGGTATTGATGCCTTTAAATTAGCACGAAGTTTTTATGAAGATGATTATAGAGGTTTGGAAATAGTGGGTGATTATCGCTTGACAAAAAAATACTATTTGGCTGGGGAAATCGGAAATGAAAAAAGAACAATAGACGAAGACCGTGTAAACTTTACAACATCAGGCACTTATTTTAAAGTTGGATTTGATTATAACGCCTACGAAAATTGGTTAGATATGGAAAACCTTATTTATATAGGTTTACGTTTTGGAGCCAGTACTTTCAGTCAAGAATTAAACAGTTATCGTGTATATAATCCAAACCCTTACTTTGGAGAATCACCCACAGTTATCTCCGGAAGAAAATTTGAAGGCCGTTCAGCTCAATGGGGAGAATTTGTTGCCGGAGTAAAAGCAGAATTATTTTCAAATTTTTATGCCGGTTTCAGTTGTAGAATAAATTATCTGATTGGAAACAAGGAATCTTCAGAATTTGAAAATTTGTATATTCCCGGATTTAATAAAAAATACGAAGGGAAATTTGGAGTTGGCTTTAATTATACACTTTCTTATTTTATTCCGATTTATAAAAAGAAAATACAAAAAAAGTAAAACTAAATAGATCGAATTCCTTTAATAAAAATCCATTTCATAAAAAGTTTTTCACCTTCTTTTGTCTGTATGGCCTGAAATTTAGGAGCCAAAACCAATGTGGCTAAAAAAGCAAAAAAAGAAGGCCAAAAACTATCCAACGAAGTATAGTAATCAATTAAAAATCTAATTGGAATAAAAAAAACTACAAAAGAAATCAATTGATACAAGAACGCTTTAGATTTAAGTCTCATCTTTTTTTATTTACAAAGCTAACAAAATTTTTAGTTTTCTACATTCCGTAAATTTTATAACTTTTTGTGAAGATTAAAAGTTTTATTTTACTTTTACGTTATTGTTATATTGATTTTATACCATAAAAAACTGTTTTTTTTTAGATGCTCTACAAAAGCTTAAATCAAATTGCTCCATCTGTTTCTTTTGAAGAAGCGGTCATTTTAGGACTTGCACCGGATAAAGGCTTATATTTTCCGGAAAAAGTCAGTCCTCTTCTCCCCTCCTTTTTTGAAAAAATCGAAACGTTAAGTAATGTTGAAATTGCCTTGGAAGCAATAAAACAATTTGTAGGAACAGAAATTCCGGAAAATGATTTAAGACAAATTCTTACGGAAACTTTACAATTTGATTTTCCTTTAATTCAAATGGAAGATTCTGTTTTCTCGTTGGAATTATTTCATGGACCAACAATGGCTTTTAAAGATGTAGGTGCTCGATTTATGGCACGATGTTTAGCTTATTTCAATCAAAAAAATCCGACTCAAACAAATACCATTTTGGTGGCCACTTCCGGTGATACCGGTGGTGCTGTGGCAAGTGGTTTTTTAGGTGTACACAATATTGATGTTGTAATCTTATATCCTAGTGGCAAAGTGAGCGATATTCAGGAAAGGCAACTCACCACATTAGGGCAAAATATTACCGCTTTAGAAGTTGATGGCGTTTTTGATGATTGTCAGGATATGGTTAAAAATGCTTTTCTAGATTCTGATTTAAAAGATAAAAATTTAACTTCTGCCAATTCTATCAATATAGCCAGGTGGTTACCTCAAATGTTTTACTTTTTCTTTGCTTACAAATCCTTAAAAAAGTTTAATCAACCGATAATTGTTTCCGTACCCAGTGGAAACTTTGGAAATATTTGTGCCGGAATTTTAGCAAAAAAACTTGGCTTACCAATCGAACATTTTGTAGCCTCTACCAACCAAAATGATACTGTACCACGTTTTATGGCTACCGGTTCATATTTACCTAAACCTTCAAAACCCACGCTATCAAATGCAATGGATGTTGGAAATCCAAGTAATTTTATTCGAATTCAGGAATTATATGACTATGACTTAAATAATTTCCAGAAGGATTTTTCTTCCTATTGTTTTTCAGATGATGAAACAATAGCGTGTATGCAAACTGTTCACCTTAAAACCAACTATGTATTAGAACCTCACGGTGCCGTTGGCTATATGGGGCTAAAAAAAGAACTTGACAATTATGCAGACCATATAGGTGTTTTTTTAGAAACCGCACATCCAATAAAATTTGCTACCATTGTTGAATCTGAGTTGAAAATAAAACTCCCTATTCCAAAACAAATTGAAGGTGTACTCAACAAAGAAATAAAGAAAATAAAAATTAAATCCTATAATGAATTAAAAGAATTTTTAACCAAATCAAATTCCAAAAACAACTAAATACCACATTTTATGATTCAAATTCAACTGCTCAAATTCAACCCAATCACTAAATTAAAAAAGAAATTAAATTTTTTATATTTGGGTAATGAAAAGTAAATCAAATATAATTGCTTTTGTTTTTATCATTGTTTCGCTCTTTTTAGCTATTATCATGCATTTGATATTAAGAGGTCGTTTTCAAGATGATTTTCAAAGTCTTATTACGTTTCATTTTATCAAAGATGTTAGTTTCATTATCGCTGCTGGATTATTTTTGCGATTCATTATCGAACGAAATGACAAAAGAAGCAGTTCTATATTAGAACAACTTCAAACGATTAATACGGAGATTAAAGAATCTAATGAGCGTTATGATATTGTAGCAAAAGCAACGAGTGATACCATTTGGGATTGGAAAATTCAAGAAGATGAGTTTGTGTGGAATAAAGGAATTCAAGGCATATTCGGTTATAAAAAAGAAGATGTTGGCACCACATCGAGTTGGTGGTTTGACCGGATTCATCCCGAAGATAGTTTAAAAATGTCCGTTAAATTATATTCTATTCTAGAACAAAAAACTGAACGATGGCAAGATGAGTACCGATTTAAATGTGCCGACGGAAGTTATAAATATGTTTTTGACAGAGGATTTTTAGTAAAAGATGAGGAAGGTAAAGCGGTTCGAATGATTGGAGCTATTCAAGATGTGACCAAACAAAAAGAAGAAGAACAGCGATTAAAATTACTTGAAACGGTAATTACACAAACCAAAGATGCCGTTTTAATTACGGATACTGATACTTCAAAAAATCCTATTCCAAACATTATTTTCGTCAATCAAGCTTTCACTAAAATGACCGGCTACAAACCTAAAGAAGTTGTTGGGAAATCGCCAATTATGTTTGTTGGAGAAAAATCGGACAGAAATGAATTAGAAAAACTTTCAACAGCAATTCAAAACTACAAAGAATGCTTTGTTGAAACAGTAAGTTACAAAAAAAACGGTGAAGAATATTGGGTTAATTTTTCCATGATTCCGGTTACAAACAAGGAAGGCGAGCATTCGCATTGGATTTCAATTCAACGTGATGTAACAAAAGAAAAAAATCAGGAACGAGAAAGAGAACAACTTATTCGCGAATTGACACAAAACAATAAAGATTTAAAACAATTTTCGTACATCACCTCACACAATTTCAGAGCACCTTTATCTAACTTAACGGGTCTGTTAAACTTGTTAGAAGATGTTCCAATTGAAAACGATGAGCTTCAAGAAATTCTGAATGGATTTAAACGATCTACTCATCTTTTAAATGAAACAATTGAAGATTTAGTTAAGGTAGTAATTATTAAAGATAATCCATCCATTTTAAAAGAAGACATTTCCATTAAAGAAATTTTTGAAAACGTTTTTTTTCAGTTGAACAACCAAATTAACTTGTACAAACCAACCATTAAGTTCGATATAGAAGATACGCTATCAATACATATTAACAAAGCGTATATGGAAAGTATCATACTAAATTTAATGTCGAATGCTTTAAAATACCGATCACAAGACAAAGCACCTAAAATTATGATTAAGGCAGTAGAAAAAGAAAATTTTGTAAATTTGATTATCAAAGACAATGGAATTGGTATTGATTTAGATAAAAACAAAGATAAAATTTTCGGATTATACCAACGCTTTCACAATTACCCTGACAGTAAAGGGTTAGGATTATATCTTGTAAAATCACAGATTGAAGCCATGGGCGGATCAATTGAAGTAGAAAGTCAAGTCGGTAAAGGAACTCAATTTACACTAACATTTAAAAAAGAATAATGTTGAAAACAATCTTGTGCGTAGACGACGACCCCATTACATTAATGCTTTGTAAAAAAGTAATCTTAAAAGCTGAATTTAGCAAGGATGTATTATTTGCAAATAATGGTCAGGAAGCTTTTGACTTTTTTCAGTCATTAGTCAGTAAAAAAAATAGTGCAGAAGAGTATCAATTACCGCAACTTATTTTTTTAGACTTAAACATGCCAATAATGAATGGTTGGGAATTCCTTGAATCTTTTAAGGAGCATTTTTCCAACGAATTCGCACAAACAAAAGTAATCATCTTGTCTTCTACAATCGATCCTTCCGATTACAACAAAGCGAAACAATATGACGTGGTATCCCATTTTTTATCTAAACCCATAACGGTTGAAATGCTTGAAAACTTAAAACCAATTTACTCATAAAAACAAAAAGCTTTCCTCTCGGAAAGCTTTTTTTATTATATAACTTAGTAATTATAACTTGGCAACGTGCTTCGTTAATTTTGATTTTAAGTTTGACGCTTTGTTATCATGAATGATATTTTTCTTTGCCAATTTATCAATCATAGAGATAACTGCCGAAAGTTTTGCGGATGCATCAGATTTGTCAGTTGTTAATCGTAATGCTTTAATTGCATTACGGGTTGTTTTGTGCTGATATCTGTTTAATACTCTTTTCTTTTCGTTGCTTCTGATTCTTTTTAAAGCTGACTTATGATTTGCCATTTTTCTTTTAATTTTAGATGTAATTTATAAAAATACTAGTTCAAAAAGAAAAACCTCCCACATTTGCCAAGGCGAACACTTTGGTTTTAACTAATAAAATAAAAACCGAGACACTGATTTTTATTTTATAAAACTAATTTACAACTAATTTTGTAGTCCGTAGGGGAATCGAACCCCTGTTACCAGGATGAAAACCTGGCGTCCTAACCCCTAGACGAACGGACCAATAAACTTTTCAGTTTCAATTCAGAACATGTTTTGTAGCCCGTAAGGGAATCGAACCCTTCTTACCAGGATGAAAACCTGGCGTCCTAACCGATAGACGAACGGGCCATTTATCAATTGCGAGTGCAAAAATACAACTATTTTTTACACTCACAATAGTTAAAATTACTTTTTTTATTTTTTTTAATATGCTTTCGCAAAGAGTACCCTCCCTTCGGATGGTTTTCCGCTAAACATACAAACACCCGTCTCTTCTTTTCTATTTAACGGAATACAACGAATAGTAGCCTTTGTTAACTCTTTTATTTTTTCCTCTGTTTCAGGTGTTCCGTCCCAATGAGCCGCAAAAAAACCACCTTTAGTTTCGAGCAAATTTTTAAATTCCTCGAAACTGTTTACTTCCGTGATATGATTATTCCGATATTCAAAAGCTTTGTCAAACAAACTTTTTTGAATTGTTTCCAATAGATTTTGAATATAAATTTCTATCCCTTCTTTAGAAACAACTTCTTTGGTTAAATTATCCCTTCTGGCAATTTCATATGTTCCGTTTTCCAAATCATTTGGACCAACAGCAATTCGAACAGGAACTCCTTTTAATTCATACTCATTAAACTTAAAACCGGGTTTGTGCGTGGTTCTATTATCAAATTTCACAGAAATACTTAGTTTTCTCAAAGCAACCATTAATTTTTCAACTTCAACTGAAATAGCTTCCAATTGTTCATCGGATTTATAAATCGGGACAATTACCACTTGAATTGGAGCTAAATTTGGTGGTAAAACCAACCCTTTATCATCTGAATGCGTCATTACTAACGCCCCCATTAAGCGTGTTGACACCCCCCAGGATGTTCCCCAAACATGCTCTTGTTTTCCTTCTGCATTGGCAAATTTTACATCAAACGCTTTAGCAAAATTTTGTCCTAAAAAGTGAGAAGTCCCTGCCTGTAAAGCTTTTCCATCTTGCATTAAAGCCTCTATACAATACGTTTCAATGGCACCCGCAAAACGTTCTGATTCTGTTTTTACACCTTTCACAACAGGAATAGCCATAAAACTCTCAGCAAAATCTGCATATACATTCATCATTTTTACCGATTCTTCTATTGCTTCAGCTTGTGTGGCGTGTGCCGTGTGACCTTCTTGCCATAAAAATTCAGCTGTTCGCAAAAACAATCGGGTTCTCATTTCCCATCTTACCACGTTTGCCCATTGATTGATTAAAAGAGGTAAATCGCGATAAGATTGTATCCAATTTTTATAAGTGCTCCAAATAATGGCTTCACTAGTTGGACGAACAATTAGTTCTTCCTCTAATTTTGCATTAGAATCAACCATCAATTTGCCTTTGTTATCCGGATCATTTTTCAAACGATAATGTGTGACAATAGCACACTCCTTGGCAAAACCTTCTGCATTTTTTTCCTCTGCTTCAAACATACTTTTGGGCACAAATAATGGAAAATAAGCATTTGAATGTCCTGTTTCTTTAAACATTCGATCCAATTCAGCCTGCATTTTTTCCCAAATAGCATAACCGTAGGGCTTAATAACCATACAACCTCTAACCCCTGAGTTTTCAGCTAAATCTGCTTTAACCACAAGTTCATTGTACCATTTTGAATAATCTTCGGATCTTTTCGTAAGGTTCTTACTCATTTTGAATAATTTGGCATAAAAATTGTTTAACTTATTTTAACTAAATAGTTCGGCAAAACTAACTATTTTTGTAATAACAACAATAAAAATGCTCTGAATATGAAAACTAATTATTACCTCACAACAAAAAACATTACCCGTTTAGTATTTTTCTTTTCAGGTGTGTTATTAGTATCATGTGGTTCCTATCAAAATGCTTCATATTATGATAATGACGGTGTGTATGGGAACACGCAAAGAAATAACGAAGTGGCAACGAATAATGATGATCAAAACAATACGAATCAAGCGTATCAAAATTATTTTAAATCGAAACAATTAATCGCTGACGAACAGGTTTTTACAGACGTAGAAAACTACTCTTCTGTAGAAGACACTACCGCTGTTTCAGAACGCAACTACGATGCTTACGCTGCTTGGGGATCAAACCCTACCTCTGTTACAGTTAACGTTTATGACAATAACTGGGGGTGGAATTATTGGAATAACTGGTATGGACCCGGTTGGGGGTGGAATAGCTGGTACGGCCCAGGTTGGGGTTGGAATGTTGGCTGGGGATGGAACAATTGGTATGGACCCGGTTGGGGGTGGTATAATTGGTACGGCCCAGGTTGGGGATGGGGATGGAATAATTGGTATGGAAATCCTTGGGGATATGGTTGGTATGGAAACAACTATGCTTACACAAGAGGTAGAAGAACAGGAGGATATTATGGAAACAGATATTCTGAAGGGAGATATAATGGACGAACATCTTATACAACAAATGGACGAACATCCACACGTAGTAACTTTGGGACAAGAACCAGAAGTTCTTCTACACGAAGTAACCAAATTTCTCCACGTAACTCAAACAGTACTAGAGAATATAATAGCAACAATGTTGGTACAAGAAATAACACTCGTGCAAACTCATCTTCAACAAGTGTAAGAAACAATTCCTCTACCCGAAGTTCGTCTTCTTCATCTTATTCAGGCTCTCGTTCCAATTCGAGTGGTTCCTTTAGTGGAGGTCGATCATCAAGTGGTGGCGGTGGCGGACGTTCGTCAGGTGGTGGTAGAGGAAGAGGATAATTTAAATAAATAATTAAAATACCTATGTTGAATCTCTACGGGTTGCATAGGTATTTGTATGAAAAAATAAAAACCTATGAAAAAGATTTTAATTTACGGTTGTTTTTTATTTACAACCTTTATATCCCTTTCGCAAGAAATAACACCAAATGAAGGATTACGTTATGCTATCGATAATTTAACCGGTTCTGCCAGATTTAGGTCGATGAGCGGAGCGTTTGGGGCTGTTGGAGGAGATTTGTCTGCTATAAATGTAAATCCAGCCGGTTCTGCTATTTTTAGTTATAATCAGGCTTCTGTCTCTTTTAGTAATTTTAACATCAGAAATAGTTCTTCCTACTTTGGAACCCGAACCGTTGAAAGTGACCATGATTTAGATATCAACCAAGCCGGTGGTGTTTTTGTTTTTAAAAATAATAACTCCTCAAGTGGTTGGAACAAGTTTAACTTGGCATTGAATTATGAAAATAATTCGAATTTTGACAATCAGTTTTACACGCGAGGTATCAATCCTTCTAATTCTATTGATGGGTATTTCTTGAGATTTGCTAATGGTTTGCCTAATGAAGGAGGAATATTTTTGAATGTTCTCGACACAGCTTTTTTTGATGAACTGAACTTTATTGATCAACAAGCTTTTTTGGGTTATAATGCTTATATGTTCAATCCAGTTGATAATGAAAATCCGGAAAATAGCGTTTATGTTTCCAATGTCCCCACAGATGGCAATTATTACCAAGAAAATTACACTTTTGCAACAGGTTATAATGGAAAAGTAACCGGTAATATTGCCACGTCATTTAAAGACAGACTCTTTATCGGGCTTAATTTGAATGCTCACTTTACAGATTTGACTAATACAATTTCTATATACGAAAGTTACGATAATAATTCTTCAACAGGACTTCGTTCCGTTCAATTTGATACAGAAACATATACTTACGGTGGTGGATTTTCCTTTGGTGTTGGTGTTATTGGAAAAATAACGAAAGGATTAAGACTCGGTTTAGCGTATGAATCACCTACCTGGTATAGTTTGAACGATGAAGTCAGTCAAAGAACAATTACCTACTGTGCAGATTGTGACCCAAATCTAAATCCGGTTATTTTTGATCCGAACATCATTATGGTTTTTGAATCATATAAAATTCAAACACCAAGCAAATTAACCGGAAGTTTTGCCTATGTTTTTGGAGATAAAGCTCTGATTAGTATTGATTATGCCATGAAAGATTACAGCAAAACAACATTTAGGCCAAAAAGTGATAGTCAATTAGAATCAATTAACAGTTTCATGTCGGCAAATTTAGATACCGCTGCAGAAATTAAAGTGGGTGGAGAAATAAAGCATAAACGATGGAGTTTTAGAGGTGGCTATCGTTTTGAAGAAAGTCCATATAAAATTGATACTGCTATGGGAGATTTAACAGGTTACTCTGGTGGTATTGGATTTGATTTTGGAATTTCAAGATTAGATTTAGCCTATGCCTATAGTAGAAGAAAAATGAACTTTGATTTAATCAGTTCCGGATTAAATGATGCTTCTCGACTCACAGCTATTAATAACAATGTAACATTAAGCTATACCATAAAATTTTAAAAGGCTTCAAAAAGTATCAAAAACCATTTACCTTCTTGTAGATGGTTTTTTTATTTATTACAATTAATCATAAATAAAACTGTAATTTTGCACCGCATAAAGGAGTAAAAGACAATACACAATGAGAACCAAATCGATTAAGAAAAACAAAATTAACGTCATTACACTAGGGTGCTCAAAAAACGTCTACGACAGTGAGGTTCTTATGGGGCAACTAAAGGCCAGTGGAAAAGATGTGGTTCATGAACAAGAAGGTAATATTGTAGTCATCAATACTTGTGGGTTTATTGATAATGCCAAAGCAGAATCTGTTAATACGATTTTGGAGTATGTAGAAAAAAAAGAACAAGGTATTGTTGATAAAGTCTTTGTTACCGGCTGTTTGTCTGAACGATATAAACCCGATTTAGAAAAAGAAATCCCAAATGTAGATCAATATTTTGGCACTACCGATTTGCCCATTTTACTTAAAACACTTGGGGCTGATTACAAGCATGAATTGTTGGGTGAGCGATTAACCACCACTCCAAAAAACTATGCCTATTTAAAAATTGCAGAAGGATGTGATCGCCCGTGTAGCTTTTGTGCTATTCCAATCATGAGAGGAAAACATGTTTCGCAACCTATTGAAAAATTGGTTAAAGAAGCCGAAGGATTAGCCAAAAATGGAGTAAAAGAATTGATTTTAATTGCACAAGATCTCACCTATTATGGTTTAGACATATACAAAAAGAGAAATTTAGCAGAGCTTTTAGAAAACTTAGTTAAAATTGACGGAATTGAATGGATTCGTCTTCACTACGCCTTCCCCTCAGGATTCCCGATGGATGTGTTGGAATTGATGAAAAACGAACCAAAAATTTGCAATTATATTGATATACCGCTGCAACATATATCAGATAACATCTTGAAATCAATGCGTCGTGGAACCACACAAGAAAAAACCACCAACCTTTTAAAAGATTTCAGAAAAGCAGTCCCAGGAATGGCTATCAGAACCACATTGATTGTTGGCTATCCCGGTGAAACCGAAGAAGATTTTCAAATCCTAAAAGACTGGGTGACAGAAATGCGATTTGAACGTTTAGGCTGTTTTGCCTATTCGCATGAAGAAAACACTCATGCTTATCTTTTAGAAGATGATGTTCCTACTGAAGTTAAACAACAACGTGCTGCTGAAATCATGGATATTCAAGCACAAATTTCTTGGGAGTTAAATCAAGAGAAAATAGGTCAACATTTCCGTTGTATTATTGACAGAAAAGAAGGTCCGTATTTTGTCGGAAGAACAGAATTTGATAGTCCGGATGTAGACAATGAAGTGTTAATTGATGCCTCAAAATTTTATTTAAAGGTGGGTGATTTTTGTATGATTACTATTATAGATGCTACCGAGTTTGACTTATATGGAGAGCCTTTAAATGAGTAGAAATATGAAAAAAATTAGTTTTTTATTTGTTCTATTTCTGATATTCAACAAAGTCAATGCTCAAGTTGACAGATCTGTTGGAAGGACTCCAAACTATCATACAGAAAAACCTAAAGGAGCTAAAAAGGATCCTGTTGAATTAACGTTGGCTTATTTAAAAGAAGAGCTTTCATTAGACTCTTTTCAAGAAGCTGCTGTAAAAGTTTATCTGATGGAAAATCAAAAAAGTGCTGAAAAAATTCATGCCAGTGATATTTCGAATAATGAAAAGAAAATAAAATTTGAAGATGCTGTTAAAGATTTTGATGAAAATATTTTAAAAATATTAAACCCTGAACAGATTATTATTTTTGAAGAATTAAAAAATAAAAACAACAATAAGTCTAAAAAGAAAAAGAAAAACTAATTTCTCTTTGTTTCCTGACAAATGTCATTAATTTGCCGGATTTAAAAGAGTAACTTAGGGGTATAAATAGTAACTAAAATTTTTACCCATGATTAGCAAACATCCTTTACTTGAAGAATTTCCGGAATTTGCCGAAAAAATCAAAGATTTATATCATCACAATGAAGAATTTCAAGTACTTATGAGTTCATATAATACTTTGGACACCGAAATTTTTGAAATTGAAAAAGGAGAAATTCCGCTCAATGATGATGAATTAACACACAAACGAAAAGATCGCGTTTTTTTGAAAGATGAGATTTATACTTTTCTTCAAAAAAACTAAAAAAGTCAGGAAGATTTATTTCTTCCTGACTTTTTTAAATTAATATTTTAACATTATAATGGTATATTTCCGTGTTTTCTTTTCGGCAATTCCACTTCTTTATGTTCCAACATACTGAAGGCTTTTAGCAACTTTTTTCTGGTTTCATTTGGTATAATAACCTCATCGATAAATCCACGTTGAGCTGCTAAATAAGGTGTAGCAAATTTTTCTGCATATTCTGTTTCTTTTTCAATCAATTTGGCAGCCGGGTCAAGGGCTTCGGCAATTTCTTTTTTGAAGATAATTTCACTAGCTCCTTTTGCACCCATCACCGCAATTTCTGCGGTTGGCCAAGCAAAATTCATATCGGCACCAATGTGTTTCGAGTTCATTACATCATAGGCTCCACCATATGCTTTTCGTGTAATAACCGTTACCCTAGGTACCGTTGCTTCACTTAACGCATATAATAATTTAGCTCCGTGACGAATGATTCCTGTCCATTCCTGATCGGTTCCGGGTAAAAATCCGGGTACATCTACCAAAACTAAAAGCGGAATATTAAAACAATCACAAAAACGAGTAAAACGTGCAGCTTTTACTGAACTGTTTACGTCCAAAACACCTGCTAAATATAACGGTTGATTTGCCACAATCCCGATGCTTCTTCCACCCAAACGAGCAAATCCTACAATAATATTTTCGGCATAATCTTTGTGAATTTCAAAAAATGATTCTTCATCAATAATTCCCTGAATCACTTCATGCATATCATAGGGTTTATTGGGATTATCAGGAATTATCGTCATCAATTGTTCCCGAATTTCGTCTTTCAATTCATAAGGAACTTTTGGTGTTTTTTCTTTATTACTTTGTGGAAGATAACTTAACAACTTTTTTACATCTTCCAAACATTCCACATCATTTGCTGAGGTTGTATGTGCGACCCCTGATTTGGTAGAATGCGTACTTGCTCCACCTAATTCTTCAGAAGTTACCGTTTCATTGGTGACCGTTTTTACCACATTTGGACCGGTAACAAACATATAACTGGTATTTTCCACCATCATCGTAAAATCGGTCATAGCAGGAGAATATACCGCTCCACCCGCACAAGGTCCCATAATAGCAGAAATTTGCGGAATGATTCCACTTGATTTTACATTTCGAAAGAAAATATCGGCATAACCACCCAGTGAACGAACCCCTTCTTGAATTCTCGCTCCACCTGAGTCATTTAAACCAATCATGGGTGCTCCGTTTTTGAGTGCCATATCCATCACTTTACAGATTTTTTCAGCATGGGTTTCGGATAATGATCCGCCAAAAACTGTGAAATCTTGTGCAAACACAAAAACTAATCTGCTGTGTACTGTTCCATAACCGGTAATTACTCCATCGCCATAATACTGTTCACCTTCCATTCCGAAATCAGTAGTTCGGTGAGTGACTAAGGCATCAATTTCTTCAAATGAACCTTCGTCCAATAAATAATTGACACGTTCGCGAGCCGTTAATTTTTTCTTGGCATGTTGGGTTTCGATTCTTTTTTTTCCTCCTCCAAGTTTTGCTTCGGCTAGTTTATCTTGTAATACTTTTATCTTTTTTTCCATGCTTATTGAATTGGTAATCGAACCATTTTTTGATCTTCCAGGTATTGCTTTAACGCTACCATAGCAGCAATTTCTGCTTCTTCACTGTGTTTTGACTTAAGTTTATCGGCATCATAATACTTTTTGACAAAATGGGTGTCAAAATTTCCCGAACGAAAGGCTTCGTGCTCACACACAAATTTTCCAAATGGTAAGGTAGTTTGTACACCTTTCACTTTGTAAGCATCAATTGCTTTGCTCATCAGTTGAATGGCTTCCGAACGTGTTTTTCCATACGTAATTAATTTGGCCAACATTGGATCATAGTATATCGGCACATCCATGCCTTGTTCAAAACCGTTATCTACACGAATTCCTTCGCCTTCAGGCAAGGTATATTCTTCTAAAAAGCCAACACTCGGGAGAAAATCATTCAGCGGATCTTCGGCATACACTCGTAATTCCAACGCATGACCATTGATTTTCAAATCTTCTTGTTTAACAGATAAAACTTCTCCCTGAGCCACCCGAATTTGCATTTCAACCAAATCCACACCCGTAATCATTTCCGTTACCGGATGTTCCACCTGCAAGCGGGTATTCATTTCGAGGAAGTAGAAATTCAAGTTTTCATCCAACAAAAATTCAACCGTTCCGGCTCCGAGATAATCACACGATTTGGCTACTAGAACAGCCGCTTCACCCATTTTTCTCCGCAATTCGGGCGTTAAAACCGAAGAAGGTGCTTCTTCCACCACTTTTTGATGACGACGTTGAATGCTACATTCTCTTTCAAATAAATACAAAATATTACCATGCTCATCCGCCATTATCTGAATTTCGATATGTCGAGGCGAAGCAACATATTTTTCAATAAACACAGAACCATCGCCAAAAGCAGATGTAGCTTCACTGATGGCACGATTCATTTGAGCTTCAAAATCAGCTTCTTTTTCTACCACTCGCATTCCTTTTCCACCTCCACCGGCAGAAGCTTTGATTAAAATGGGAAATCCAATTTGTGTAGCTACTTGTTTTGCTTTTTCAACATCGGTTATCGCTTGGTCATACCCGGGAACCATTGGAATATTATAGGCTTTCACAGCATCTTTTGCTGCTAATTTACTTCCCATGATATGAATGGCTTTTGATTTTGGACCGATGAAAATGATGTTATTTTTCTCTGCTTCTTCAGCAAAAGCAGCATTTTCACTTAAAAATCCGTAACCTGGATGAATAGCATCTGCACCCAACGACTTGGCTACTTCGATGATTTTATTTCCCAATAAATAAGATTGATTAGAAGGTGATTCGCCTATCCAAACGGCTTCATCGGCAAATTTTACATGAGGAGCATTTCGGTCAATTGTAGAATACACGGCTACCGTTTTGATTCCCATTTTTTGAGCGGTTTTCATTACTCGAATGGCAATTTCTCCTCGATTAGCAACTAGTATTTTTGTGATTTTTTTCATTTTTATGAATTTATCTTGCATCTCAACTCACTAATCCGTCTTGATACTTACTACTTTTATCTTAATACTTTCTATTCAAACTCAATCAACAATTGGCCTTTATCTACCGCATCGCCTTTGGCAACTGCTATCGATTTTATTACTCCATCACGAGGGGAAGCAAAACTGTTTTCCATTTTCATGGCTTCTAAAATCAGTAAGTTTTCATTTTCTTTTACCTCCTGACCAACCGAAACATTGATTTCCAGAATCAATCCCGGCATTGGAGCTTTGATGGCATTGATTTGTTTGGTTTTACCCACTTCAAATCCCATTTCTTTGATTAAAATATCCAATTCATTGGCAATTTCAACGGTATAGGAATTGTGATTTACTTCAACTGTGTACGTTTTTTTGAGAAAATCAGCTGCTGTAATTTTTGCCAAAAAAGGTTTGTTTTGATGTAGAATATGAAAAGAATTGGAAGATGTGTTGATGCCATCAAATTGGGCAATATCCTGTTTAGTTTTTTCAAAGGCTTCACTTTGATTGACAGAAAGTCTGAATTTTTGATTCATACATGTATTTTTGAATGTGGTAAAAATACATATTTAAAACGTTTTCGTAAAGGTAAAAAGAGAGAATTTCGCTAAATTAGTATAGTCAATCCAAAAATTTAATCTTAATTATTTAAACCATTAAGTAATTAAGATTCATTAAGATTGTAATTTACAAAACCAGTAACCCAACATTTTGAAGCGTTTTAATTGGTTTGGAGTACCAAAACAATTCGAAATCTTCGAAGTACGTTTCAAAATCTTGTTTTATTTGAGAAAAAGTCAATGTTTTGGCAGTTGTAACCGAAATTTTTTCCAAGATTTCAATCCACCAAAATGCTATTTCTTTTTCTAATGTAATTTCAACTGTTTCAATTTTAGAGTGGAAAGTCAATTTCATCATTTCCCATGATTGTCCTTTTTTAGATTTAATAAATGATTCAGAGGAAGGCTTCCCCCCTATCCAAACTATTTTTGCCGTTGGTTTTATGTGAAAGTTATGTTCTTTTTCTAAACAAGAAAGAATATAATCCGGGGCAATTTTGGTTTTAGGAATTTTAAAATCGAACCACTCCTGTAACTCATAATCAAAGCAAATGCCGTGCATATAATTAAAGAGTGATTTTTTCAATCCAAAGCTGAATTTATCATGATTGATGCCGGTTTTGTCGGTAAACTGAATATCGTTATTGGCAAAAGTGATTTCATTATGTTGCGGTATGACGCCAAATTCTTCGGGAAACATGCCTACCGGACTATGAGCAGTCATAGCAAATTGATGCCAAAAACCCGATTGTAAAATGCCCAATTCAAATAATTGTCGAACCATTTCTAAACTATCTATCGTTTCCTGAATGGTTTGTGTAGGATAGCCATACATCAAGTAAGCGTGCACCATAATGCCAGATTCAGTAAGATTTCGAGTGACTTGAGCCACTTGTTCGACTGTTACTCCTTTTTTGATGAGTTCTAATAATCGGTCGGAAGCCACTTCCAATCCACCGGAAACGGCAATGCAACCGGAAGCTTTAAGTAGCTGACACAAATCGGCAGTAAAACTTTTTTCAAAGCGAATGTTTGTCCACCAACTTACCGTTAATTTTCGTCGGAGAATTTCCAACGCCACTTCTTTCATCAAAGCCGGAGGAGCTGCTTCGTCCACAAAATGGAAACCGTTTTCGCCGGTTTGTGCAATGAGTTCTTCCATTCTATCTACCAAAGTTTTGGCAGCAATGGGTTCGTATAATTTGATATAATCAAGTGAAATATCGCAAAACGTACATTTTCCCCAATAGCAACCGTGAGCCATGGTGAGTTTATTCCAACGGCCATCGCTCCAAAGACTGTGCATTGGATTCGCAATTTCGATAACCGAAATATAATTATCCAACTGCAAATCGGAATAATCGGGTGTGCCGACTTCGGACTGCTTATAGTCTGGCTGAGTTGAATTGTTTTTGTAAACGACTTGGTTGTTTTCGAGGAGAAAAGTACGTTTGTATTGGTTGGATGCCGGAAGTTGGATGCTGGAAGCCAGAAGTTCAATCGGCAATTCACCATCATCCAACGTAATAAAATCAAAAAATTCGAAGACGCGTTTGTCTTTTACATCACGTAATTCGGTGTTTGGAAAACCGCCTCCCATAGCTGTTCTGATGTTGGGAAAATTGGTTTTAATGAATTGAGCACATCGAAAAGCACTGTACAAATTTCCGGGAAACGGAACGGAAAAACATACCAATTTAGGTTGAATTTCAATCAGTTTCTGATTGAGAATGGAAAGCGTAATTTCATCAATATACGTTGGTTTTTGATTCAATTGATGGTATAATTCGTCAAAGGAATTGGCACTTCGCCCTAATCGTTCAGCGTAGCGACTGAAACCAAAATTTTCATCCACACACGACACAATATAATCAGATAAATCTTCAAGATATAATGTCGCTAAATGTTTGGCTTTATCTTGCATTCCCATCGTTCCGAAGGCATATTCCATATCATCCAACTGCTCAAAACGAGAGGCTTCAGGTAAAAAATTTCCGGAACAAATTTGTCGTGCTAAAGTTGGATTTTTTCCTTGAAGAAAAGAAATTACAGAATCAATTGTTTGGATGTAATCTTGCTTTAACGCATAAATCCTTTGACAATTCTCATCAACCTGAAACTTGAAACCTGAAACTTGAAACATTTTTTCCAATCCTTTTTTTGAAAAAATTTCAAGAATCACTTCAATACCTAAATCCATCTGAAAAGAGGAAATGTTTTTGGTATTTAGAAAACCTTTCAAATAGGCAGTTGCCGGATACGGCGTATTCAGTTGAGTGAAAGGCGGGGTGATGAGGAGTAGGTTTTTCAAAAGGGATTTTTTTACAAAAATAGATTTTTTTACATATAGTTTTCATAACGTTTCTTTAATAAGAAAATAAGTATATTTGTAATTATTTCTATTTTTTTGCTAATGAAAGCATTAGTTTATACCATTCTATTATTAGTTTCCAGTATTGTTTTGGGACAAAATAAATCATCTTCAATAGGTTTTATTGAAAATAAAGGACAAATTGTTGATCAGAAAGGAAAACCTAATCCGGCAGTAAAATATCTTTTGAATACAAACGGTTTGAATGTTCAATTGAGAGAAAATGGATTTTCGTATGATGTTTATGAGGTTGAAAAAGTTGCTTTAACGAAAAATGATAAAGCATTTTATTCATATAGCTTAAATAATGACAAAGGAACTAAATCTCTTGACTATTCAACAAAAAGAAATTTCCATAGAATTGACATTGATTTCTTAAACTCAAATAAAAATATAAAATTAACATCTGAACAGAAATCATTAGACTATGATAATTACTATAATTTAATTCATACAACAAGAGGTATAACAAATGTTTATAAATATCAGTCTGTTACTTACCATAATATTTATAATGAGATTGATATTGTTTTCTTAATACCAAATGATTCTACAAAGACAGTTGAATATAATTTCATAGTAAAACCAGGAGGAAAAATTTCTGACATCCAATTAAATATCAAAGGAGTAAAATCAGAGTTAATTGAAAACAAAATCAGAATGCAACTTCGTTTTGGTGAGATGGAAGAAATAATCCCTATGAGTTGGATTGAAAACAATAATGAAAAGAGTCTGATTAATATTAATTACAAAAAGATTAAAAAGAATGTTTATGGCTTTGAAAGTAAAACGAATATTAATTATGATAATACTATAATCATTGATCCAGTCCCTATTAGATTATGGGGGACATATTATGGTCATGCACCAAATGATGGTCAGTTAATAGGCTTATCTGTTGATAATAATAACAATTTATATTACTGTGGCGGCACAAAAAGTAGTAATAATATTGCTACTACAGGATCTCATCAAACAACTTTAAGCGGTTTGACAGACGGATTTATTGTTAAGTTTAATCCTGATGGAAATAGAATTTGGAGTACTTATTTCGGTGGTGAAGATAGGGACAATATTTATGCTTCAGATTTAAGAAATAATGAATTGGTTGTTACTGGTGTAACGTGGAGTCAATTTAATATTGCAACACCAAATACGCATAGTGTTACTTACAATCCAGGAAATGGTGATCCTTTTAGAAGAAACGATTGCTTTATAGCAAAATTTAATCTTGACGGAATAAGAATTTGGGGTACGTATTTAGGTGGAGAGGCTGATGACAATGCACTTGCTTTAAGTATAGATTTAAATAACAACATCATAATAGTTGGCAACACATACAGTGTGAATGGAATTTCAACGTCTGGAAGTTTTAAAGAAAATAGAACACAACCTGTTAACTACAACACTACTGGTGAAGGATTTATAGTAAAATTTGACAGCTTAGGAAATAGAATCTGGGGGTCTTATTTTGGACTTTGTGAAATTAGGGGTGTGGACACTGATAGTAATATGAACATTTTCTTTTCAGGGGATGTTTACTCATCAAATAATAATATTGCTACTCCACAAACTCATCAACCAATCTTTAGCTATAATACACAAACTGGAGTTCAATATTTAGATTCATTTATAAATAAATTCAGTCCTGATGGAGAAAGAATTTGGGGTACATATTATGGAGGCTATGAAGCCGAATACAACAACAAATTAATTGTCGATTTTGAAGACAATATTTACATTTCTGGACATACAAGAAGTAATGAATTTATTGCATCAACTGATGCTCATCAACAAATAAAAGGAGGTGTATTGACCGATGCTGATGCATATTTGGCTAAATTTAATCAATCTGGACTATTAGTTTGGGGAACGTATTATGGTGGGGAGGAATTAGAACATTGGGGTAGATACACTATCGATGTAAATTTGAATAACGATGTCTTCCTTGCAGGCAGTTCGTGGAGTCTTTCAAATATTTCTACTATTGACGCCTATTCAGAAAATTTGAATGGAGGCTATGATTCTTTTATAGCCAAATTTAATAAATTTGGAAATAGAATTTGGGGAACCTACTTTGGTGGTCAAAATGATGATTATAATACTAACATTAAATTAGATTATAACGGAGGTATTTTTATTAGAGGTTATAGTTACAGTTCAAGTGGAATTACTACCCCTAATTCGCATCAACAATTTACAAATTTTTACCCTAATTATTTTATTAATAAATTTAAAGATTGTCTTTCATCAACCAATGCAACCAGCAATACCCCAACTTGCATCGGTAGTAACCTTGAACTTAACGCAACAGGTGGTACTAATTACCTTTGGAATGGACCAAATGGCTTTACTTCTACTGAGCAAAATCCAATCATAACAAATGTAAATTCAAGTCATAGCGGACAGTACAGTTGTGAAATTACCGGTACTGGAGATTGTGATAATACAATAACCATTGATGTTATAGTTGGAGATACTCTAGCTCCAATACCCAATCTTTCTAATTTACCAGTCATAAACGGTGATTGCAATACCGTAATTACAAACATTCCTACAGCCAATGACAATTGCTCGGGAACTATTATCGCTACAACAACTTCTTCACTAGATTTTTCAAATCCAGGAAATTACAGTGTTATCTGGAACTATAATGACGGGAACGGAAATGTCAGTACTCAGACACAAAATATTGTTATAAATCAAGTATCTCTTCCAACCGGAACCTCACAACAAACCTTTTGCATCCAAGAAAATGCTACTTTAAATGACATTTTGATTAATGGTCAAAATATCACTTGGTATGACAGTCAATTAAATGGAAATATCTTAGCTAACAATACTCCTTTACAAAACGCAACCAACTATTATGCTTCTCAAACAATCAACGGATGTGAAAGTGATAGAATAGAAATAGCAGTCGTCATAAACAATACCGCACCAGTAACTGGCTCAACAAACCAAAATTTCTGCTCTACTGAAAACGCCACTTTACAATCAATAATTGTCAACGGCACAGACATTCTTTGGTATGGAAGCAATACAAGCACAACACCACTTCCTGATTTTACTTTGTTGATTGACAACACAACCTATTATGCTACGCAAACCCTAAACGGTTGTGAAAGTACAACTAGATTGGCTGTGACAATAAATTTAATCAACACTTTAAATGCCAATGATTATTCACAATCTATTTGTGATGATTTAAATGATGATGTTGAAATAATTGATTTAACAAGTTATAATTCTGAATTAATAGCTTCTAACGGAAATGTTTTTCAATATTATAATTCATTAAATGGTGCTGAAAATCAAATTAGTTCAGATGAAATTGCAAATACAACCAATTTTGAACTTGTAACCGGAAATAAAATTATCTATGTTCGGATTGATTCTCCAAACACTTGTTTTCAAATTGTAGAATTGGATTTGACACTTTATAGTAAACCCATAATCGAAATTAATGAAATTATGCCAATCTGTGACGGCGATGAAATAACAATCAATGCTGGAAATGGTTTTGACAGCTACACTTGGTCTTCGGGAGAAAATACATCTTCCATCATCGTTTCTCAACCTGGAAATTATCATGTCACTGTTACCGAAACGCATGGGACGTTGATTTGCTCTTCTACAAAAAACTTTACTGTAGTTTTATCAAATCCAGCCACAATTACAAATATTGAAACTAAAGATTGGACAATCAGTGAAAATATTATTCAAATTGCAACCACAGGATTAGGTGATTATGAATATTCGTTAGACAATGTAAACTTTCAAGATTCCAACATTTTCACCAATTTACCAAGTGGAGAATATATAGTTTATGTTCGTGACAAAAATGATTGTGGTACAGTTGATCAAGAAGTTTACTTGTTGATGTATCCTCTGTTTTTTACACCAAATGGAGATGGTTATAATGACAAATGGAAAATTAAATTTTCTGAAGTAGAACCCAATTTGAGTATTAAAATTTTTGATCGACATGGAAAATTTATCAAACAATTGAGTGCTAATTCTGAAGGTTGGGATGGAACATTTGTTGGAAGTCATCTTCCATCAAGCGATTATTGGTTTGTTGTTATACGTGAAAATGGAAAAGAATACCGTGGGCATTTTTCTTTGAAAAGGTAATTTATCATTTCCTAACCATTTGTTAAACCCCTTTTCACTACTTTTATTTTCGTTATTTTTACGAAAACTTTTTAACCTATGCCAACCGACTGTATCAGCTATCAAGAATCCGGGTATTTTTCTTCGTTAATCAACGATTATCTGAATGAAAAACCGGAGTTGAAAGCGTTGTATCATCGTTTTCCGAACTTGGAAAATTTTAAGTTACAGTTGGAAGAGAAAGGAAAAAATTTCAATGGCAATGACAATTTCAAGAGGGAAATCTTGGTTTCTGTTTTGGAAAAGCAATATGAGTCAATTCAGGCATCTGAAACGACTTTAAACAACATTCAACTTTTAAACCAATCCAACACTTTCACGATTACAACCGGACATCAGTTAAATTTGTTTACCGGTCCGTTGTATTTTTTGTACAAAATTCTTTCCACCATAAATTTGTGTAAAGAGTTAAAAAGTGAATTTCCAGAAAACAATTTTGTACCCATTTATTGGATGGCAACGGAAGATCACGATTTTGAAGAAATAAATTATTTCACTTTTAAACATAAAAAAATCAGTTGGAACCGGGAAAGTTTTGGACCGGTTGGACGATTATCAACCGAAGGTTTAAGTGATGTTTTGGCTGTATTTGAATCAGAAATTGGTTTAGGAAAAAATGCAGAGTATTTGAAGAATTTATTCAAAAAAGCGTATTTGGAACATACAAATTTAGCTGATGCTACTCGGTTTTTAGCGAACGAATTGTTTGCCAAAGAAGGCTTGGTGATTATTGATGGTGATGATGCTGATTTGAAAAAATTATTTATTCCGTATATTAAAAATGAATTGTTACATCAAACGGCTTTTGCTGAAGTAAATGAAACTACACCTTTGTTGGAATCGTATTCGGTGCAAGTGAATCCACGGGAAATTAATTTATTTTATATAGAAGATAATTTACGTGAGCGAATTGTTTTTGAAAACGGAAAATTTGCCATACTCAACACAAAACTGACCTTTTCGGAAGATGAAATAGTTAAAGAAGTAGAAAACCATCCGGAAAAATTTAGTCCAAACGTGTTGCTAAGACCGTTATATCAAGAAGTTATTTTGCCGAATTTATGCTACATTGGTGGTGGTGGAGAATTAGCGTATTGGCTGGAATTAAAATCGTTTTTTGAAAGTCAAAATGTAACTTTTCCGATATTATTACTGCGTAATTCGGTTTTGTTGGCTACTGAAAAACAATCCAAAAAAGCGGATAAATTGCAATTGACTTGGCGAGATTTGTTTTTAAATCAACAAGCATTATTTACTCAAAAAACGAAATTACTTTCTGAATTTACAATTGATTTTTTTGTCCAAAAAGAAGCTTTGAAAAAACAATTTGAAGACTTACACAAAATAGCAAAAGCCACAGACAAATCGTTTTTAGGAGCTGTAAAAGCTCAGGAAGCGAAGCAAATTAAAGGATTAGAAAATTTAGAAAAACGGTTGTTGAAAGCTGAAAAACGCGTCCACCAAGAACAATTAAACCGCACTATTGCATTGCAAAATGAATTGTTCCCAAACCAAAGTTTACAGGAACGAAAAGTAAATTTCTCTGAATTTTATGTTGAATTTGGTGAAGAGTTGATTGAAAAATTATTGACGGAATTGAAACCGTTGGAACAGGAATTTAAAGTGGTGGTTTTGTAGAAAAAAACTTGAAATCTGAAACTTGAAACTTCAAACTAAAATTGTACCTTTGCACCCGAATTAAAAAATATAAAAATGGCTACAAATAGAACATTTACCATGATTAAGCCTGATGCGGTTGAAAAAGGACACATCGGAGGAATTTTAAATATGATTACAGAAGGTGGTTTCAAAATTGTTTCTTTGAAATTGACTCAATTAACAGTTGCAGACGCTCAAGCATTCTATGCAGTTCACGCAGCAAGACCATTTTTTGGTGAATTAGTTGAGTTCATGACAAGAGGTCCAATTGTGGCAGCTATCTTAGAAAAAGATAATGCAGTAGAAGATTTCAGAAAATTAATCGGAGCTACTAATCCTGCGGAAGCAGCAGAGGGAACTATCCGTAAAAAATATGCCACTTCGATTGGTGAAAACGCTGTTCACGGTTCAGATTCTGATGAAAATGCAGCTATTGAAGGAGCTTTTCATTTTGCCGGAAGAGAGATGTTTTAGTCGGCAGTCGCAGTTTTCTGTCACAGTTGACAACATACAGAAAATCCCTTTTTTTAAGTAAAAAGGGATTTTTTATGTTTTAATTTATAGTATGAGCAATACTAAAACTGAAAACCGTGACTGCGACTGAAAACTCCAACTGAACACTATCTCAAAACCAACTCTTTTACTACATCTTTTCGTAATTCATCGTTGAGCATTTTGATGATTTTCTGTTTACCATGACTAAGTTCTTCTCGCAAAGTTGAAGAAGAGAGCGAAACATAAAGCGTCTCTTCTTTAAGAAAGACTTCTTTGGTATATGTATTTACACCCTTTCCCATAATTTCTTTCCAAGCCTTTTCAACATCAATTTTATCCATTCCGGATTGAAGGTTGTTATCCTTAATAAAAGCTTTGAGAACTTCTGAAATAGGGCTGTCGTTGTTTAATCGTTTAGCCATTTTTAATTAAATTTATTTCAGTATTATTGAATAAGAATAGGTTTAAATCGCTTGTAATGATATTCTAAATCTTGATCGTTTTTTAATACTAAAACACTGTCTTCTAAAACAATTATCTCTTCTTTCCACTTAGCATATTTAGTTTGGTAGTTAATATAAAAACGCCCCGAACTATCTAAAATTTTTATATGCTCAAATTCATCATTAATCAGAAATTTTCCGTCTAATTGAGGTAATACTTTCTTTCTTAAACCAACTTTGCCATTCCATTCTACATAATCAATCATTTCGTTTATCGTATATTCCTTTTGCTCACCGTTGGGTAATTGCACTTTTTGAATTTCCCAGTAACCATTTAATTTTGATAAAGAATCAGACGAAACTTCTTCACGGCAGGAAATCAAGGCAACGAAAAGCAAAAAGGTAGATTTAAAATGTTTCATACAATAAAAAAATAAAGTTTAAAATTACAATTATTTTGAAGGAATAAAAAGTAAATTTGATTAAACCTTTTTACACGCTGTATGTCTAATGGAAGATAATATTAAACTTATGAAAAAGCTATTTCCGATTATATTGTTACTTTTTCTTCTTCTGAATTGTTCATCAGACAATGATAGTAATGCACCAATAACTGATAATCTGTATTTTCCCCCAACATCAGGAGATATATGGGAAACAAAGCCAATGAATGAATTGGGTTGGAATGAAAATGAAGTTCAATCATTACTCACCTTTTTGGAAGAAAAGCACACCAAAGGATTCATAATTTTGGTTAACGGTAGGATTGTAATGGAAAATTATTTCAATGGTCACACAGCAAGTTCTCCTTGGTATTGGGCAAGTGCCGGAAAAACGTTAACTACTGCTACTATTGGCATCGCTCAAGAAGAGGGTTTGCTTGATATTGATGATAAAGTCTCCGATTATTTGGGGATAGGTTGGACATCTGCACCATTAGAAAAAGAAAATTTGATTACAAATAAACATTTATTATCTATGACTTCGGGTTTAGATGACAGTATGGGAAATGGAAATAATCCAGTGGAATTGCAATATTTAGCCGATGCCGGTACACGTTGGGCTTATCACAACGTTTTTGAAAAATTGCAAGATGTGATTGCTGAAGCTACTAATCAAACTTTTGATACGTATTTTTCCACTACACTAAAAAATAAAATTGGTATGACAGGCACATGGATAGATGTTGATGAATTCAATGTCTATTGGAGTACAACAAGAAGTATGGCCCGTTTTGGTCTTTTATGTTTAAACAAAGGAAAATGGGAAAACGAACTTGTTATTCCTGAAGCCTTTATGATTGAATCAATTTCTCCTTCTCAAAACATAAATAATGCCTATGGTTATTTGTGGTGGTTAAACGGAAAAGCCAATTACCGTTTACCGCAAACACAGTTACAGTTTCCCGGAAGTTTAATCCCCAATGCACCGAGCGATATGGTCTGTGGTTTGGGTAAAAACGATCAAAAATTATATGTTATTCCAAGTAAAAAGATGGTCGTTATTCGCTTAGGAGAAGTAGCTGACGGCGAAAATTTTGCATTGTCAGATTTTGACAATCAACTTTGGGAGAAGATTAATGCGGTTGTAGAATAATTATTTAAAAAATGAATCTACAAATTCATATTTATTAAAAACTTGTAAATCTTCAATTCCCTCTCCTACTCCAATATATTTAACAGGAATTTGAAATTGGTCTGATATTCCAATAACCACACCACCTTTTGCGGTACCGTCTAATTTTGTAACTGCTAAGCAAGAGACTTCTGTGGCTGCTGTAAACTCTTTGGCTTGTTCAAATGCATTCTGTCCGGTTGAACCGTCTAAAACCAACAATACATCATGGGGTGCATCATCAACCACTTTTTGCATAACACGTTTTACTTTGGTTAACTCATTCATTAAATTCACTTTGTTGTGAAGGCGACCTGCTGTATCAATAATAACCACATCTGCACCTTGTGTTACAGCACTTTGTAATGTATCAAATGCCACAGAAGCAGGATCGCTTCCCATTTGTTGTTTAACAATTGGCACACCAACCCTGTCAGCCCAAATTTGTAATTGGTCAATAGCGGCAGCTCTAAACGTATCAGCAGCACCTAAAACAACTTTGTGTCCGGCCTTTTTAAATTGATAAGCTAATTTACCAATAGTTGTTGTTTTCCCTACTCCGTTTACGCCAACAACCATGATAACATACGGTTTTTTATTAAGCGGGATTTCAAATTCAGTTGCTTCTCCTGAATTCGTTTCCGATAAAAGACCGGCAATTTCTTCGCGAAGAATTTTATTGAGTTCTTCCGTCCCTAAATACTTATCACGAGCTACACGATCTTCAATTCGATCGATTATTTTGAGTGTCGTTTTTACACCAACATCTGATGTGACTAAAACTTCCTCCAAATTATCCAAAACATCTTCATCAACCGAAGATTTTCCGGCCACAGCTTTAGTTAATTTTGCAAAAAAAGAGGTTTTTGTTTGTTCTAATCCTTTGTCTAGCGACTCCTTTTTTTCAGTGGAAAATATTCGTTTGAAAAAACTCATATTTATTTATTTATAAAATTTATTGAAAAGGCAAATATAAAAATAAAAAGCTACTTTCAGGAAAAGTAGCTTTAGTATATTGTAGAAGAAGTTTGAATTATTTCTGTTTCAAGAAATTATCAACCATCTCAGGTGCCATTACTGATTCAACAAATGTATAAGCTCCTGTTTTGGGAGATTTTACCATTTTAATGGCTTTCGTTAATCTTTTTGACGCTGTTTGTAACGTTGCTACTGTTTTCTTTGCCATTGCTTATATTATTTAATTTCTTTGTGAACAGTTACTCTCTTTAAAATTGGATTAAACTTTTTAATCTCTAATCTATCCGGAGTATTTTTCTTATTTTTAGTAGTGATATAACGAGAAGTTCCTGGAACACCGGAAGTCTTGTGCTCTGTACACTCTAAAATTACTTGGATTCTATTGCCTTTCTTTGCCATTTCTCTGTATGTTTATGAAGGTTGAAATTTATGAAATAAATCCTTTAGCTTTCGCATCTTTTAATACGGCAGCCAACCCTTTTTTGTTTATTGTTTTAATCGTAGACGCTGCTACTCTAAGCGAAATCCATCTGTCTTCTTCAGCAAGATAGAAACGTTTTTTAACTAAGTTTACAGAAAACTTTCTCTTGGTTTTGTTCATTGCGTGAGAAACATTGTTTCCTACCATCGCTCTTTTACCAGTAAGGTCACAAACTCTTGACATTATGCTTATCTTTTATCGTTATTCAAAATCAGGGTGCAAAGAAACAAAAAACTAATGTATTACACAAACAAAATTTAGTAGTTTTTTAAAATTTCTTTTAAAAGTAGTTCAAGTCCTTTGTTTGCAGCTCTGTCTATCACTTTTTGGCGAGGTTGACCAAAATTATATTCTTCCGAAAAAACACCTTTAGGTGTAGCAATTGCTAAACATACCGTACCAACAGCAGCATCGGCATCACCTTGAGTTGGACCGGCATTTCCTGTGGTTGCAATAGCGAAATCTGTTTGTAGTAATTGCTGCACACCTACTGCCATTTCTTCTGCAACTTTCTTACTCACTACCGAAAATGACTCAATAGAGCCTTGACTTACGTTTAGTAGAGCAACTTTTACATCGGTTGCATAGGAAACAATACTTCCTCTAAAATAGGATGAAGAACCGGCAACTGACGTAATTAGCTCGGAGATTTTCCCACCAGTACAACTTTCTGCCGTAGAAAGGGTGAGACTTTTTTCTGTAAGAAGCCTTCCAAGTACAACTTCAATTTGTTCTTCCTCTTCAAAACCAACAATAATGTCTCCAATTATTTCTGAAAGCTGTTGAACTAAATTATGAATTGTATTTTGTAAAACAGTTGCCTCATTACCTTTAGCCGTTAATCGTAAACGGACTCGACCGGGACTTGGTAAATAAGCTAATTTCACGAACGACGGCAAACTATTTTCCCATTCTTCAATGCGTTCCGCTACAATACTTTCACCTTGCCCATAGGTTAATACGGTTTTGTGTAGTATATAAGGACGTTTGTATTCATTTGCTATTTTAGGAATTAGTTGATTCGTTACAATAGCTTTCATCTCATAGGGTACACCGGGCAATGAAACAAAAACAGTTTTTTCTTTTTGCATCCACATTCCGGGAGCTGTTCCAAATTGATTTGGCAACACAATACATTTCGAAGGAACCAATGCTTGGTCGCGATTGACTTGCGAAATGGCATAATTCATTTTTGCAAAAAGTTCAATAATATGATCTTCAACGACTGTATTTCGTTGCAAACTATCCTCAAAATACTCGCAAAAAGTAATTTTGGTAATATCATCTTTGGTTGGACCTAAACCACCCGTAATAATGACAAAATCTACTTGGTTTTGTACTTTAGCAAACGTTTCCAAAATATGTTTCTTATCATCACTAATGGAAATCATTTCGTATACATCAACACCAATTTTGTTCAGTGCATTGGCAATAAAACCTGAATTGGTATCCGTAATTTGACCGATGAGAATTTCATCGCCAATGGTGATGATGGTTGCTTTCATTCTTTTGAGGTGCTGAGTGACTAAGTCACTAAGGCTCTAAGTTTTTGGATGGTGTAAAATGGTTCATTTGAAGAAGAATTTCAAAGCCCTGATAGAAGCAAAAAGCCCGGAAAGAAAAAAACTAATTTTTATTAGCCAAAAAAAGCGACCATCGGAAGCTCTTTTTTGGGTTTAGATAAATAGTTTTTTTGTGAGGACTTGTAGCGGATAGCGGGAACAGCTTCTTATAACTCGAAATCTTTATTAATTTCTTTAACGGCCTTTTCTACTTGGTCTTCAATGCTTTTAAAAATCTCTTTGATTTCTTTACGCTTCCCTTCGCGTTTGGTCCAAGCTTCTACTTGAAGGATTTCTTCGTAAGCCACATTCATTCCCAATAAATCAAGCGTAGGCTTAATTTTGTGAGCATAACTGTAGGCTAATTTATGGTTTTTTTCTTCAATGCCTTGTTTAACAAACTTTAAATCTTCAGGGATTTCACTCACAAACAATGTTATAATCTGTAAAACGAACTCAGGGTCGTTATCAGAGAGTGCGTAAACTTTGGCTAAGTTATAATTTAATGCCATTTTATTTAACTTGAATTCGGAATAATTTTTTGTTTTCAACGAAACCTTCGAGTACATCATTTGGGTTTACTTTTGCTACACCCTCCGGTGTTCCTGTAAAAATAATGTCTCCGATTTTAAGTGTAAAAAATTGAGAAACATATGATATTAATTCATCAATTTTCCACAACATATGGCTCGTATTGCCTTTTTGAACCGAAACTCCATTCGATTTCAATTCAAAATTAATATTTTCTGTGGAACTGAAATCTTTTTTCGATAAAAAGCTACCAATAACCGCTGAACCGTCAAAAGCCTTTGCTTTTTCCCATGGCAAACCTTTAGCTTTTAGTTTGGCTTGCAAATCACGAGCAGTAAAGTCTATTCCTAGTCCAATTTCATCATAGTAATTAGAGGCAAATTTTACATCGATGTATTTACCTACTTTATTAATTCGGACTAAAATTTCTACTTCGTGGTGAATATCATCACTAAACTCTGGGATAACAAATGGATGTTGCTTGAGTAGAACTGCACTGTCAGGTTTCAAAAAAACGACAGGTTCATCAGGTCGTTCGTTTTGAAGCTCTTCAATATGTTTGGCATAATTACGTCCGATGCAGATGATTTTCATTTTTTGAGTTGCTGAGGTTCTGAGGAACTTAGGTTTATTAGGTTAATTTATTGTTTAATTTCCTGAGTTTGATAGCGGTTAATACTTTTTTAGTGTAAAGAGGAAAATCTGCGTTTTGAATCCATCCGAAATAACCTGGTTCTTCTTCGAGTACTTTTTCAACTAACGCTCCTTTGTGTTTTCCGAAAGTAAAAATTTCTTGTCCTTTATCATTTAAAGCAATAAAACCAGCAAAATCAACTGCTTTTTTACGAGTGGTAAATTCAGAAAGCGATTTCATATCGTTTTCCAACTCTGGATAATGTTCTAATTGAGCCTTCAAAATTTCATACGTTGCCATTGTATCGGCTTCTGCCGAATGAGCATTTTCTAGAGTTTTACCGCAATAAAACTTATAAGCCGCACTCAAGGTACGTTCCTCCATTTTATGAAAAATGGTTTGAACATCAACAGAAACGCGGTTTTTCATGTCAAAATCGACTCCGGCACGCAATAATTCTTCAGCTAATAATGGAATATCGAAACGATCTGAATTAAATCCGGCTAAATCGGCATCTTTAATCATAGTGTAAATCTGACCGGAAAGTTCTTTGAATGTGGGTTCATTGGCTACTTTTTCATCGGTAATGCCGTGTATTTGAGAAACTTGAAACGGAATTTTCATTTCCGGATTAACCAACCATGTTTTACTTTCTTTATTTCCGTTAGGAAAAACTTTAAAGATTGAGATTTCTACAATTCGGTCTTTTGCAACGTCTACTCCGGTAGTTTCGAGGTCAAAAAAACAGATGGGTCGATTTAATTTGAGTTCCATTTAGAAAATTTAGAAGGCAAATATAGGGCATTAAAAAAACCTTTAAACGATTAGTTAACTTTTTTTAGAAGTTTTTTAAGTTTTATATAAAAAAATCCTTTCAGATTTTAACACCTGAAAGGATTGGTAAATGTGTATCATTTTTCGATTTAGAATTCTCTATTCTCGCTAAATCCTTCTAAATAATCGGCTACTCGTTTTACAAATTGTCCTCCCAACGAACCATCTACCACTCGGTGATCATAACTGTGCGACAAGAACATTTTGTGGCGAATTCCGATATAATCTCCAGTTGGAGCTTCGATAACAGCTGGCACTTTGCGGATGGCTCCTAAAGCTAAAATGGCTACTTGCGGCTGGTTGATAATCGGCGTTCCGAAAACACTTCCAAAAGTCCCTACATTGGTGACTGTGTACGTTCCACCTTGAATTTCGTCCGGTTTCAATTGATTGTTACGAGCACGATTGGCTAAATCGTTAACGATTTTGGTTAATCCGACCAAATTCAACATATCGGCATTTTTGATAACCGGAACAATTAAATTTCCGTTCGGTAACGCAGCGGCCATTCCTAAATTGATGTTTTTCTTTTTGATGATGTAATCGCCTTCAACAGAAATGTTAATCATCGGGAAATCTTTGATGGCTTTTGCCACAGCTTCCATGAATATTGGTGTGAACGTTAATTTCTCGCCTTCTCTCTTTTCAAAAGCGTCTTTTACTTTGTTTCTCCAGTTTACGATGTTGGTTACATCCACTTCAATAAACGACTGCACGTGTGCAGAAGTTTGTTTAGATGCCACCATATAACCCGAAATCAGTTTTCGCATGCGATCCATTTCAATGATTTCGTCTTGACCATTTACGGAAACGGGGATTTTTTTCTCCGAAGTTGGTTCAGCTTTTGAGGCATCTGCTTTTGGAGTTTCAACTTTTACTTGCTCTTTTTGAGCTTCAACCGTAACAGTTTCTGCTTTTGGAGCTGGAGCAATAGCCGGTTTGTTGGCACGGTCTTTTACATAAGTAATGATATCGTCTTTGGTAACTCGACCTTCTTTACCGGTACCTTTTATACTTTCTAATTCAGCAATGGAAATGCCTTCTTCTTTGGCAATATTTTTTACTAAAGGAGAAAAGAATTTTTCGGATGCAGAGAAATCTACTTCTACCGAAGGTGCTGCTTGAACCGTTTCTTTAACCACTTCAATGGCTTTCTCAATTTGAGCTACTGCCTCAACTACTTCTTCTTTTGGAGATTCTATAGGAGCACTTCCGCCTTCGGTGTCGATAATGGCAATGGTTTGACCCACTTTAACCACATCATCTACATTGAAAAGAATTTCGGTTAGTGTTCCTGCAACTTCTGATGGAACTTCGCTATCCACTTTATCAGTAGCAATTTCTAATACTGCTTCATCGGCTTCAATTTTATCACCAACTTTTTTAAGCCAGTTGGTTACAGTTGCCTCAGCAACACTTTCTCCCATTTTGGGTAATTTCAACTCAAATTTTGCCATATCGTTAACCTAAAGGTTTATTTTTTATTTTAGTTTGCGAATTTACTAAAAAAAAGAATGGTTTTAGTAATTATCAACAAAACTTCAATGTCAATTTCAAAAATCAATATCAATTTCAATATCAACGTTAAAAATCAACATTCAAAATTCTTCAATCGTTAATCAAAATCACTTCACCTCTATCGTTACTACTGTTACTTCCAATCATAAAATTGCAGTGATTGGGAATGATTTTGAATGTTACTTTTTCACATTTATACTTTTCAAATGCTGAAATGATGGTTAAAAAAGATAATTCATTCTGATCAAAAATGATTTCAACATTAGAATTTATTCCTTTTAAAAGCGAAGGTAATTCATTTTTAAAATTAGTGGAAAGCTGTTTCACATTTTTTCCTAACAATTTTTCGAGTTTTTCTTTTAATAACTCGTTAGAAGAAATCAAAATGTAAGATTCAATTTTTCGCTTGGAAGTAGTCTTTTTATTTTTTTTGAGCTTAGTAAAAAGGAAACTTCCCAACTTCATAAACAAACTAAAAAAAGTTGATTTTTTAAAATGTTTAGTATAAAAATAGTTCATCGCCTCCTGAAAACGGCTCATGTATGTTTCATCTTTTACAGTACTTTCACCTTTGTAATGAACAACAGTAGTTTCGGAAAAATAATAATTGACTTTTCCTTTTTTCAAAACCATATAACTCAAGTCTATATCGTCAGAATACATGAAACAATTCTCATCGAATCCACCTACTTCATTGTATAATTCACGTTTCACTAGCATAAACGCTCCTACTAAAATCTCGACTTTTCCGGAATGATTTTCGTTTAATTGCTGAGCATAATATTGATTGAATAATTGAACTTTTGGAAAAATTTTATACAACCCGAATATTTTTGTAAACGCCACCCACGGAGTTGGAATGCCACGTTTGCTTTCGGGGAGGAAATTTCCAGTGCCATCAACTAACTTACATCCGATTATTCCGAATTGGGAGTTGGGAGTTAGGAGTTGGGAGTTCAGTATTTTTACGAAAGTATCTTCTGCGACAACCGTATCGGGATTGAGAATGCATATATATTCGCCTCTTGCTTGAGCAACTCCAATGTTATTTCCTTTTGGGAAACCGGTATTTTCTTTGTTTTCAATGAGTTTGATGTGCGGAAAACGGGTTTTCATCATCTGACAACTATCGTCGGAGGAGTTGTTGTCGATCACAATTATTTCGCCATCAATGTCTTGCAATGAGGCTTGCACACTAAGCACACATTGTTCGAGGAAATAACGAACGTTGTAATTAAGAATGATGACGGATAGTTGCATAGGGCAAATATAATGTGAAAATCTGTCAGTTTAAAAATATGATAATTTGAAAAACTTTACATTTTTTAAAATAGTACTTTTGCAAAAAATACACTTGTGAATTACTTATCAGTAGAAAACATTTCTAAATCCTTTGGCGAACGTGTTTTGTTTGACAACATTTCGTTTGGCATTAACAAAGACCAAAAAATTGCTTTTATCGCCAAAAATGGGTCGGGAAAAACGACTATTATGAACATCATTAATGGTTTTGATGAACCGGATACGGGTCAAGTTGTCGTTCGAAAAAATATCCGAATGGCTTTTTTATCGCAAAAACCGAATTTGCAAGATGAATTGACTATTGAGGAGAGCATTTTTGCCAGTGATAATGAAACATTAAAAATCATTGAACAATATGAAAAAGCGTTGTTGAATCCGGAAGATGAAGAAGCGTATCAAAAAGCATTTGATTTGATGGACCAACACAATGCGTGGGATTTTGAAACGCAATTCAAACAAATCTTATTCAAATTGAAGTTGGAAGATTTTAAATTGAAAGTCAAAAGTCTTTCAGGTGGGCAGAAAAAGCGACTTTCATTAGCCATCATTTTGATTAACCGTCCGGATTTGTTGATTTTGGATGAGCCAACCAACCACTTGGATTTGGAGATGATTGAATGGTTGGAAAGTTACTTTGCCAAAGAAAACATCACGTTGTTTATGGTAACGCACGATCGTTTCTTTTTGGAACGCGTTTGTAATGAAATCATCGAATTAGACAACGGAAAATTATACCAATACAAGGGAAATTACTCCTATTATTTACAAAAAAAAGAAGAACGAATTGCTTCTGAAAATGCTAGTATCGACAAAGCTCAGAATCTTTTTGTGAAAGAATTGGCTTGGATGCGTCGCCAACCGAAGGCTAGAACTACCAAATCTAAATCGCGTCAAGATGATTTTTATAAAATTAAAGCCGTTGCCGAAAGTCGCCGAAAAGAAAATGTGGTGGAATTGGAAATCAACATGGAACGCATGGGAAGCAAAATTATTGAGCTTCACAAGTTGTATAAAAAGTTTAAAGACCGAGTGATTTTGGATAATTTCTCTTATGACTTTCAACGTGGCGAACGCATAGGAATTATCGGAAAAAACGGAACCGGGAAATCAACTTTTTTAAATATTTTGACCAAAACAATGTTGCCTGATGCCGGAAAAGTGGTGATTGGAGATACGATTAAGGTCGGTTATTATACACAAAGCGGTATCAACCCAAAAACGGGTCAGAAAGTAATTGATATCATTAAAGAGTACGGCGAATATATTCCGCTCACGAAAGGAAAAATTATTTCTGCTTCGCAATTATTGGAACGTTTTCTATTTGATGCAAAAAAGCAATACGATTTTGTTGAAAAATTGAGCGGTGGTGAATTGAAACGCTTGTATTTATGTACGGTTTTGATTCAGAATCCGAATTTTTTGATTCTAGATGAACCAACCAATGATTTGGATATTGTAACCTTGAATGTTTTAGAAAGTTTTTTATTGGATTTTCCCGGATGTTTGTTAGTGGTTTCGCACGATCGTTATTTTATGGATAAAATCGTCGATCACTTGTTCGTATTTAGAGGCGAAGGAGTCATAGAAGATTTTCCCGGTAATTATTCCGATTTTAGAGCGTATGAAGATAGTGCTGAACCAAAAAATCTATCGAATGTTAGCACCGAAAAAACAAACTGGAAAGAAAAGCAAGTTAAAGAAGGCCTAACATTTAACGAACAAAAAGAATTTCAAAAAATTGAACGCGAAATCAAAGACTTAGAATTCGAGAAAAAGCAAATTGAGCAATTATTTGCAGATGGAAAAGTAGTGGATGCAGAGATTGAGAAAAAAGCGAATGAATTGCAGATAATTATTAAAAAGTTAGAAGAAAAAGAAGAGCGTTGGTTTGAATTGAGTTCTAAAATGGAATAATTACTTAGTGACTTAGAAAAAAAAAAATGTTCCATATCATAAAATCATATCTAAAATTCCTTTTCCGCTCCAAGAACGAACACGGAGTGCATTCGCCGTTTGTGTTTGATTTGGTGACAAAATGTTTTTATGATGAAATGAACTATCCCAAATATTCCATTTTAAAAGATTACCGAAAATCACTTTTAGAAAATCAAAATACCATTGAAGTAACCGATTTTGGTGCCGGTTCACGTGTTTTTAAAAACAATCAAAGAAAAATATCCGCTATTGCAAAAAATGCCGGAATTTCTTCTAAAAATGCAGAATTATTGTTTCGAATTGTTCGTTATTTTCAACCTGAAAGTATTCTGGAAATTGGTACATCTTTAGGATTAGCAACATCTGCCTTGTCGTTAGGAAATAAGAATGCTAAAATTACTTCGTTGGAAGGTTGCCCTCAAACAATTTCAATAGCAAAAAATCAATGTCAATTACAAAATCTTAATAACATTGAATTTGTAAACACAAAATTTGAAGATTTTTTGACAACTGACAACCGACAACCGACAACTTACAACTTTATTTTCTTTGACGGAAATCATTCTAAAAATGCAACATTAGACTACTTTAAACTTTTATTACCAACTATTATAAATGATTCAGTTTGGATTTTTGATGATATTCATTGGTCAAAAGATATGGAAGAAGCTTGGGAAGTAATTAAAAATAATCCTAAAGTGACCGTTACAATTGATACGTTTCAATGGGGAATCGTATTTTTCAGAAAAGAACAAACCAAGGAACATTTCATTATTAATCCAAACAAAACCATTAGTTCTCATCTTTTTGAACGAATTCGAATTTGATTTGTAACAAAGTCCGCTTTTTTTCTACTCATAAGAAAATTACAACATCCTATTTTATGAATTCAAATTTCTAAATTCACAATTAACTATGGCAAATCCATTAATCAAAATCTCCGCTTTAAAAAGAAACTTTGTATTGGGAAGTGAAACGATTTATGTTTTAAAAGGAATTGATTTGGAAATCAACAAAGGTGAATATGTAGCTCTAATGGGTCCATCGGGTTCAGGAAAATCAACTTTAATGAATCTATTGGGCTGTTTGGATACACCTACATCGGGAACCTATATTTTGAATGGTAAAGATGTGAGCAAAATGCATGATGATGAATTGGCCGAAATCCGTAATAAAGAAATCGGATTTGTATTTCAGACCTTCAACTTAATGCCAAGAACAACTGCTTTGGATAATGTGGCTCTGCCAATGGTTTATGCTGGACACTCCAAATCAGAACGACACGAACGAGCATCTGAAGTACTTACACAAGTGGGATTAGCCGATAGAATGGACCATAAACCCAACGAACTTTCGGGTGGTCAACGACAACGTGTGGCTGTAGCTAGAGCCTTGGTAAACAAACCCTCAATCATTTTGGCCGATGAGCCCACAGGAAATTTAGACTCCAAAACTTCTGAAGAAATTATGGGCCTTTTTAATGACATTCATAAAAATGGAAACACCGTAATTTTAGTAACTCACGAAGAAGATATTGCTGCCTATGCACATCGCATTATTCGATTACGAGATGGAATTGTAGAAAAAGATGAGCGGGTAAAATAAACAATTTGTAACTTTGTTACATAAAGTTTAGCTCTTATGAAAACCCTAATCATAGTCATGGTCATTCTTTTTGTAGCGGTTATCATTGTCACTCGAATGGCCAACAAACAAAGAGGAAATCGTCGTAATCGTAGCTTCAAAACCAATTATTACTCCAAAAAGGGAAAAGACTCAAAATGAAAATTGGCATTTTAACATGTGCTCGATTACCTGAACTTTTGGAGTCTGATAAAAAATTAATTCCGCTTTTTGCAAATGAAAAAATTGATGCAAAAGCTGTAGTTTGGGATGATGAATCAATTGACTGGACTCAATTTGAATACCTCATTTTTAGAAATACATGGGATTATTATCAAAAAGAAACTGCGTTTAATTTGTGGTTGAATAAAATTGAATCGTTAGGAATTAAAACATTAAATCCGATTTCGGTTATCCAAAAAAACAAACATAAATTTTATTTAAAAGAATTGGAAAAAGAAGGAATTTCAATACTTCCGACGATTTTTTTAGAAAAAAATTCAACTTCAGATTTACAAACTTTAATCCCTAATAGTTGGGAAAAAATTGTTATTAAACCTGCTTTTTCAGCCGGAAGTTATTTGACTAAATTAATTGACCGAACTGAAATTGAATCCATCCAAAATGAATTCAAAGAACATTTTGCAACCAAAGATTTTCTTCTACAAGAATTTCGTCCGGAAATAAAAGAATTGGGTGAGACATCTTTCATCTTTTTCAATAGTAAATTTTCACATGCAGTGAATAAAAAACCGGTAGAAAATGATTTCAGAGTTCAAATTCAATACGGTGGAAAATATACATTAATACAACCCAACGAAGATTTACTGCTTCAAGCAGAACTCGTTTTATCAAAAATTCTTGAAAAATTACTTTATGCTCGTGTCGATGGAATCGTGATTGAAAATAAACTTCACTTAATGGAAATCGAACTCATAGAACCCGATTTGTATTTTGATTTAGCTGCAGGAGCAAGAGAACGATTTGTGGAAGCTTTTTTAAAAGTTATTGGTAGCTGAGATACTGAGTGGCTGAGAAAAAAAAAAACTTCGTAAATTAGCCAAATAAAAACTCAGCAACTTAGCTACTCAGAACCTCAGCAACTATCTTATGAAAATCTACACCAAAACCGGCGATAAAGGAACTACCGCACTTTTTGGAGGAACTCGAGTTCCTAAACACCATATTCGCATTGAAAGTTACGGAACGGTGGACGAATTGAATTCTCACATTGGGTTAATTCGCGACCAAGATATTAATCAACTTTATAAAAACGTACTTATTGATGTGCAAGACCGCCTTTTTATAGTTGGGGCTATTTTGGCCACACCACCGGAAAAAGAAGTTTTAAAAAACGGTCAACCGCGTTTAAATATTAATCGAATTTCGGAAGCTGATATTCAATTGTTAGAAAACGAAATCGATACCATGAATGATAGTTTACCTCCCATGACGCATTTTGTGCTTCCGGGCGGACATCCAACTGTGTCATATTGTCATATTGCCCGTTGTGTATGTCGCAGAGCCGAACGCCTATCGGTACACCTTCACGAACTGGAACCGACAGATGAGCAGGTCTTAAAATACCTAAACCGACTTTCTGACTATCTTTTTGTCTTGGCACGAAAGTTGTCTTCTGATTTAAAAGCGGAGGAAGTTAAATGGATTCCGAGGAAGGAGTAAGCGTTTGGCAGTTTTCAGTAATCAGTAAAATCTGAAAACTATCTCTAAACTTCGGGACTGAACACTGAACACTTTCCAAAACACGTTCTTACCTTTTAAAAAGTATGAAAAATTACTTTTTGGTAAAATAAATTACTTTTTACTTGACTATTTCAGTAGAAAATTTATTTTTGCAAAAAATTAAATCGATAGAAGATGTATTGGACATTAGAATTAGCATCCTATTTAAGTGATGCACCGTGGCCAGCCACCAAAGACGAGCTTATTGATTATGCCATTAGAACGGGAGCTCCTCTCGAAGTAGTGGAAAACCTTCAATCAATAGAAGACGAAGGCGAAATTTATGAATCGATGGAAGAAATTTGGCCTGACTATCCTACTGACGAAGATTATCTTTGGAACGAGGATGAATATTAAACAAAAATAAAATCACACGAAAAAGTCTCATTTGAGGCTTTTTTTTTGCATAAATTTACCGCCCGGAGCGTCGGGATTTTATAAATAAATAAACCAACATAAAATGAGTTTCATCAATAGCATTCTCAAAGCACTAGTAGGAGATAAATCGGAAAAAGATGTGAAAGCGATTCAACCGCTTATTGCCAAAGTAAAATCGTTTGAAAACAGTCTTTCATCTCTTTCACATGACGAATTGAGAGCCAAAACCACTTCTTTCAAAGAAAAGATTAAACAAGCTCGTGCAGATAAAGACGCCAAAATTGCAACCTTAATGGCTGAAGTTGAAAAAACTGTAGACATTGATAAAAGAGAAGAAATTTACACTTCTATCGATAGCTTGGAAAAAGAAGCCTATGAAATTTCAGAAAAAGTTTTAAACGAAATTTTGCCCGAGGCCTTTGCTGTTGTCAAAGAAACAGCCAAGCGTTTTAAAGACAATAGTAGTATTACGGTAAAAGCTACGCCTAAAGATATTGAACTTTCAGCTTTAAAATCATACATCACCATTGAAGGGGACAATGCCATATGGGCTAATTCATGGAATGCTGCCGGAAAAGAAATCACATGGGATATGATTCACTACGATGTTCAGTTGATAGGTGGTGTTGTATTGCATCAAGGTAAGATTGCTGAGATGCAAACCGGAGAAGGAAAAACGTTGGTGGCTACTCTTCCACTCTATTTAAATGCCTTAACCGGAAACGGTGTACATCTAGTTACCGTGAATGATTATTTGGCCAAACGTGATAGCACATGGAAAGCCCCCTTATTTGAATTCCATGGGTTAAGCGTTGATTGTATTGACAATCATCAACCCAATACCGATGCCCGAAGAAAGGCATACGAAGCAGATATTACATATGGAACCAACAATGAGTTTGGTTTTGACTATTTGAGAGACAACATGGCTCATTCTCCGTCAGATTTGGTGCAACGCAAACACAATTATGCAATAGTAGATGAGGTGGATTCGGTTTTAATTGATGATGCCAGAACACCGTTGATTATTTCCGGGCCGGTACCACAAGGAGATCGTCATGAGTTTAATGAATTGAAACCAAAAGTTGATCATCTCGTTAATTTACAACGTAATTTAGCTACTCAATTTTTAACCGAGGCTAAACGACTAATCAAAGAAGGCAATACGAAAGATGGCGGTTTTAGTCTGTTAAGAGCCTACAGAGCCATGCCTAAAAGTAAGCCTTTGATTAAATTTTTGAGTGAAGAAGGTATCAAACAATTACTTCAAAAAACAGAAAATTTTTATATGCAAGATAACAATCGTGAAATGCCAAAGGTTGATGAAGCCTTGTATTTTGTGATTGAAGAAAAGAATAATCAAGTTGAATTAACTGATAACGGGATTAAATTTTTATCAACGGATACAGATGAAAACTTCTTCGTTTTACCGGATATTGGAACCGAAATTGCTCGAATTGAAAAACAAAATTTAAGCAAAGATGAAGAAGCCGAAGAAAAAGAAAAACTATTTCAAGATTTCTCCATTAAATCGGAGCGTATCCATACCTTGACACAACTTTTGAAAGCCTATACGCTTTTTGAAAAAGATGTGGAATACGTCATCATGGAAGATAAAGTCATGATTGTTGACGAGCAAACCGGTCGTATTATGGATGGCCGTCGCTATTCTGACGGGTTACACCAAGCCATTGAAGCCAAAGAAAACGTAAAAATTGAAGCGGCTACGCAAACTTTTGCAACCATTACCTTGCAAAATTATTTCCGTATGTACAGCAAGTTAGCGGGTATGACAGGAACAGCAGTAACAGAAGAAGGTGAGCTATGGGAAATTTACAAATTAGATGTAGTGGAAATTCCTACCAACCGTCCGATTGCCAGAAAAGACCAAGAAGACTTAATTTATAAAACCACACGTGAGAAATTTAATGCGGTTATTGAAGATGTGACCAAACTTTCTCAGGCCGGCAGACCGGTATTGATTGGTACTACTTCGGTAGAAATTTCAGAGTTATTGAGCAGAATGTTAAAAATGAGAAACGTTCCGCACAACGTTTTGAATGCGAAAATGCATAAAAAAGAAGCTGAAATTGTAGCGGAAGCCGGAAAACCGGGAGTGGTCACCATTGCTACCAACATGGCAGGTCGTGGTACAGATATTAAATTGACTCCGGAAGTAAAAGCAGCCGGTGGTTTAGCCATTGTTGGTACAGAACGTCACGATTCGCGTCGTGTAGACAGACAGTTACGCGGTCGTGCAGGTCGTCAAGGAGATCCGGGAAGTTCGCAGTTTTATGTATCGTTAGAAGATAATTTAATGCGTTTGTTTGGTTCTGAACGTGTAGCCAAAGTAATGGACAGAATGGGCTTGAAAGAAGGCGAAGTGATTCAACATTCGATGATGACCAAGTCGATTGAAAGAGCACAGAAAAAAGTAGAAGAAAACAACTTTGGTGTGCGTAAACGTTTGTTGGAATACGATGATGTAATGAATTCGCAACGGGAAGTAATTTACAAACGTAGAAGACATGCTCTACACGGTGAACGTTTGAAAGTGGATATCGCCAACATGATGTATGATACGTGTGAAAACATTACAAATGAAAACAAGGCGAGTTCTAATTTTAAGAATTTTGAATTTGAATTGATTCGTTATTTTTCCATCACTTCTCCAATTACAGAAAGTGAATTCAACAAGTTGAATGAAATGGAAATCACCGGTAAAGTATATAAAGCTGTTTTGGCTCATTATGAAGAAAAAAATGCACGCGATGCCCGAGAAGCTTTCCCTATCATTAAAAACGTTTATGAAAATCCTACCAATCATTATGAACGAATTGTTGTTCCGTTTAGTGACGGACAAAAAACGTTGAACGTAGTGACCGATTTGAAAAAAGCGTATGAAAGTGAAGGAAAACAATTGGTTGCCGATTTTGAGAAAAATATCACCTTAGCCATTGTGGACGAAGCTTGGAAGAAACACTTACGTAAAATGGATGAATTAAAACAGTCAGTTCAATTGGCGGTTCACGAACAGAAAGACCCGTTATTGATTTATAAGTTTGAAGCGTTTAATCTGTTCAGAAATATGCTGGATAAAGTAAATAAAGAAGTGATTTCTTTCTTGTTCAAAGGAGATTTACCGAATCGCAACGAAGCAAACATCCAAGAAGCAAGAGAAGTACGTAAAAAAGAAAATTATACAGAATCTAAAGCATCTACTGAAATAAACGATGGAGCTCAAGCCAACAGACAAGCCGGAGAAATGGCCAGTCAGCGACCAGCAGTAACCGAAACAATTATTCGCGAAATGCCAAAAATCAACCGAAATGATTCGGTTACGATTAAACACGTCATGAGCGGCAAAACAGAATCTATGAAATACAAAAAAGCAGAAAGTTTGATTGCAAGTGGTGAATGGGTTTTGGTTTAAACTTAAAATACAATCATTTTTTAAAATCCCCGGCACATTAATTGCAGGGGATTTTTATATTTGTTAAAAATCTCATCAAATGAAAAATATAGTTTGCCTATTTCTATTAGTTTTTTTGAATGGTCATTCCCAAACGTTGGAGCAATTGAAATTGGAAACCAAAAAATTGTACGATGCTCATTACAACATGGATTTTGAAGGAATAGCTTCGCTTTATCATCCGAATTATTTTGAAAAAATAGCGAAAGAAGAGTTAATTGCTAAACTAGATGAGCAATTTCAAAATGATCGTACAGGAATACGATTCGTTTTCCCGAACATGAATTTTACTTATGGAACGATTAAAGAAATTCAAGGTACATCCTATTGTTTGATTTCGTTTAAAAACACATACCGAGTTAATTTTGAAAACACGTTAACGAAAGAAGAAATCAATAAAAACCTGTCTTTTTATCAAGCCAATCCAAAAATAAAGTCAGTAAAATTTGAAGACAAACGCAATAGTTTTTACATCGAAGAGAATATTCAATGGATTGCTGTCTCTTCCAATTTAACTACTATGAAATGGAAATTTGTAGAACAAAATTCTAACTTACTTTCTTTTGATGAACTAGTAGCTCCTGCTGTTCAAAAGGATTTAGGGTTATAAAAAATTATTGTTTCACAAACTTCGAAACGCCTACTCCTTTATCCGAATACACTTTTACAAAATACGTTCCGGTTTGTAAATTCGAAACATCAATATTTAATTGATTATTCTCGTTAGGAATTGCTTGAACCAACTGACCTAAACTATTGAAAATTTCAACTGATTTTAAATTGATTCTTTGACTTTCAATTGTAATTGTTGAACTGGCCGGATTAGGATATAATTTCACAAAATTGGAAAACTCAAAATCGGGATTACTTAATGCTTCAATTGTTGTGGTAGCCGGTTCAGTGATAATCGGGAAATTATAATCAAAATAAATGCTCGCAAAATTGGAGAAGGTATCGCCAACAGTTAAGTTATTCTTCAGCTTAATTTTGAAAGCAACATAACCATGTCTGTCTTCCGAAGGTGGAAAAGGCAATTGGATATTTTCAAAAATAAATTCCACTTTGTTGCCATTGATTCTGGTCCATTGTTGGTGACTTGCATTTAACACAATCAAGCTATTCAAATCAAATTTGGACAGATCGATTTCGTCTTTAACCACAACATTTTGAGCGAAGAATGTTCCCGTATTTTCAAAACGGATAACATAGTGAACGTATTGACCAATTAATTCTGTACTCACCACTGAACCTTCTAAACAGGTTTTATCGTTTGGATCGTAGGAATTAACGACTTCCTGATTCAATGTTGATGTATTATCTGATGGCATTTCATCTCCCGAAAGTGGATCAACTATGGCTATGAATTCTAAAATTTCTCCACCATTTAAAGCAGGAGTTTCTTGTGGGGAATTTAAGTTTAGAACAATATTGATATCTCTTGTTTCAAAAGGTAATAAATTACTATAACTCCAAGTAAAAGTCTCAATATTTGGTGCATTTGTTTGTAAATCAAAATTTGGTATACTCGAAATAAAATCTACAACTTCTGGGTTATATATTGAAAAAGTAACCGTGCCGTTTTCTAATTGGTTTCCTTTGTTTTTATAAACGATTTTATAATCGGCATCAAAACCTGGTCGTGCCGGTGTGATAGGGATTATTGTTATCTCTACATCTGAATGGTTTCCATTGGGTGTAAAGCAAAAATCTTGTGTAAACGGACTGGCTTGTGACGGAAAGCCTACCGAAATGCTTGCCGGTGAAATAGTAAAATAACTTGGATTTTCTAATACCGGTGTAATGGTATGTGTGCCCGTTTGAACCGGAATAGCATAATTACCTGTTGAGTTTGTTATAAAATAACCTGTAATATTACCATTATTGGTCAAGTTAAATTTCAAATTGGAATAAGCTAAATCGTTAACATCACAACCATTATTATCAAAATCTAATTTAGTATTACCAACTATTTCATAATATGCACCACCAAGCGTAAAAGAACAATAACTGTTTGCATGGCAATTGGTATAACCATAGGAATTTATTCTTTGTTGAACAGCATTAATTTCCGCATCGTCTGCACAAACATATGTCAAATTAGGATTGTTTCCAAAATTTAGATTATTAATATTACTAATATAACTATTTTTAATAAACAAACTAATCAATTCATTATTACTACATGACCAATACTGTAAATTAGGATTCTGTGTCAAATCTAAAGTTGATAATTCATTATGTATGCAATAAAAATACTGTAAAATAGGATTTTGAGTAACATCTATATTCGTTAACTCATTATATTCGCAATATAAATGCGTTAAATTAGGATTTTGAGTAACATCTAAACTCATTAATTGATTATTATAGCAATATAAAGAATATAAATTAGGATTCTGAGTAACATCTAAACTCGTTAATTGATTAAAATTGCAATGTAAATCCTGTAAATTTGGATTCTGAGTAACATCTAAACTAATTAATTGATTAACAAAACAAAGTAATATCTGCAAATTAGGATTATGTGTAACATCTAAACTCGGTAATTGATTATTATCGCAATATAAATATAGTAAATTTGGATTCTGAGTTAAATTTATACTCGTTAATTGATTATAATTGCAATTTAAATATAGTAAATTTGGATTCTGAGTAATATCTAAACTCGTTAATTGATTATTACCACATCGTAAAGCAATTAAATTTACAAAATCTTCTAATCCTGTTAAATTTGAAATTGAAAAACCACTAACTCTTAACCACTTTATAGTTTGTGCTTCACTCACTTGTATTTCGCCATCGCCATTAGTGTCTATGGTGTGATAGGTATTCACCTGTCCAAAACTATCAGGTGTATCAGTTGAAGCGATTAAATTACTTGAACTTGCCTGTAACAACCTCGCTTTAAAATTTGCATCAGGAATGTTTACAATTTGAGCATCTACAGAAAAAGAAGCTAAAAGCAAAAGGAGTAGATATTTTTTCATAAATATGTTTTTTGTAAATTAAAATTCTTCGATCTATTCTAATCATAAAATAAGCACAATAATAAACATTAAAACTTTATAAATTAAAATGTTAAGGCAAAATTTTACCGGGATTTAATATTCCATTGGGGTCAAAAACATATTTTAACCGCTCCATCAATTCTAAATGAGGTTTCGAAAAAGCTATATCCATATATTCTTTTTGTACAAAACCGATACCGTGTTCGCCGGATAACGTACCGTTTAAAGAAACGGTTAATTCAAAAATTTCTCGAATTCCTTTGGGTACTTCTGTTTTCCAATTTTCATCGCTTAGGTTTCCTTTAATGATATTAACATGCAAATTTCCATCACCGGCATGACCGTAACAAACCGATTGAAAACCATATTTTTTTCCGATGGATTTTATGCCATCTAACAATTTTGGCAATTCATATCGCGGAACAACCGTATCTTCTTCTTTGTAAATTGAGTTGGATTTAACCGCTTCGGCAATACTGCGACGCATTTTCCACAAGGCATTTTTTTCGTCTTCTGTGTCAGCAAAAAGTATATCATCAATTTGAAATTGTTCTACAACAGTCATAATTTTTTCAGCTTCAGCCATCAAAATTTCAGGATAATTTCCATCCACTTCAATGAGCAAGTGGGCTTGAATCTCAGGTTTTACTTGCACATTCAATCCATCAATATATTCCAAAGCCCAATCAATGGCATCACGTTCCATAAATTCTAACGCACTTGGCACAATTCCAGCTCTAAAAATAGCTGAAACGGCTTCACAAGCTTCATTGGCTTTGTAAAACGGAACTAACATTAATACGTTATGTGTATTTTTAGAAAGTAATTTTAAAACAATTTTTGTAACGATTCCCAACGTTCCTTCGCTCCCAACCATTAATTGCGTGAGGTTGTATCCGGTTGAATTTTTTAACGTATTGGCTCCTGTCCAAATAATATCTCCGGTGGGCAAAACCACTTCTAAATTTAAAACATAATCTTTGGTTACACCATATTTTACAGCTCTTGCTCCACCGGAATTTTCGGCTACGTTTCCACCGATGAAACAACTTCCCATGCTGCTTGGATCAACTGGATAGAAAAGACCTTTTTCGGCAACAGCTTCGCGTAAGACTTGTGTAATCACACCGGGTTCAGTGATCACTTGTAAATTTTGTTCATCAATAGATAAAATTTTATTGAATCGCTCCATTGAAAGTCCGATTCCCCCTTGAACGGATAAAGCACCACCACTCAAACCGGTTCGAGCTCCAATCGGAACAACAGGAATTTTATATTGATTGGCTATTTTTAATATTTCTGAAATTTCAACAGCTGAAGAGGGTTTTACAACTACATTGGGAGGAAAAACATAATCTTCGGTTTCATCGTGACCGTAGTGATTGCGGGTTTCTTCATCGGTAAATACAAATGACTGACCAACGATATTTTTTAATTTAAGTAAAATTTCGGAATTGAGTTGCATACATGATATATTAAACCACTAAAGGTAAAAAAATTATAACAACGAAAGTAGCCAATACCAAAAAGCTAAGGTTAAAAACGAAAGCGGAATTCCGATGCCAATCATCATGCTGCTTAATTTGGGTTTTAGTCCATAGGTTGAAGCCAAAATCGCTCCGGTAATCATGGGAGCCATTGCAGCTTCCATGATGGAAACATCTACAATTACACCTTGACCATTGAGGATAAATTTGTATAAAACCAGAAAAAATAAAGGCGTTAGCATCAATTTAAAAAACAATCCTAAAGCTAAAAAATTCCAATGCTGACTTTTTTTATCAATCTTCAATTGCAATCCCACAGAGACCAAAGCGATTGTTGAAACAGTTCCTCCTACTTTTTGAAAAACAGTTTGTAGCATGTCAGGAAAATCTAGTTTTAAAACATTAAGCAAACAAGCTATCACAAAAGCGATAAATGGTGGAAAAAATAGAATTTTTTTGATAATAGCTTTCGAATCAACTTCTCCATTTGAAAAAACAGATGCTACAATTATTCCCAATGTAGCCAACACCACGAAAGAACCGGGCTGATCGACAATGATTGCAGTTTGCAAACCTTCTTGACCATACAACGCTTCAATTACCGGAAACCCTACAAAGGAAGTATTACTCAATCCTCCTGTAATTATTAAACACCCTATTAATTTTTTGGACCAACCGAGCCATTTTCCTAAACTATAAAAAAACAAAAAAGACAACCCAAATCCAAACCATGCTACACCGATTGGAAAAAGTAATGTTGAAGAAATTTCAATTTTCGGAATGTAATACAACGCTAAAGCCGGAAGTGAAATATAAATTACAAAATGATTGAGTGCTACATATCCGTTTTTGGGAAAACTTTTCAAAAATTGTAGTCCAAAACCAATTGCTAAACAAAGAAAAATTAAAATGATGTTATCCATAATAGAAAATAGAATGCAAAAATACCATTATAAAATTATCGATTTAATTTTTGACCTCTATTTTATTGTCTTGAAACTCTTATTGATTTTACTTACTTTTACTACTTGAAATTAGTTTTGTGAAAAAATCAAATCCAAATAAATCTGCTTTAAGCGAAAAAGAAGGTGTTCCTCAACCGGAATTCATCAGTGATTTGGTTGTGAAAAACATCAAAGGATTTCGAAAAATTCAACCGTCTTCTAATGAATTAATTAATGGAATTTTAAAAGGCAATATTTCTGATTTAAGCCGAGCCATTACTTTAGTGGAAAGTACAAATCCGAATCATTTAGCAAAAGCGAATGAAATAATTGCTACCTGTTTGCCAAAAGCAAATAAATCTATCCGAATCGGCATTACCGGTGTTCCCGGCGTTGGGAAAAGTACGTTTATTGAAGCTTTTGGAAAACATTTAACTTCGTTAGGAAAAAAAGTAGCTGTTTTGGCTGTTGATCCAAGTAGTACCATTTCTCACGGAAGTATTTTAGGCGATAAAACCAGAATGGAAGAATTAGTGAAAGATAAAAATGCCTATATTCGACCTTCTGCTTCGGGAGAAACATTGGGCGGAGTTGCCCGAAAAACAAGAGAAACCATTATTTTATGTGAAGCGGCCGGATTTGACACCATCATCATTGAAACCGTTGGTGTTGGTCAAAGTGAAACTGCCGTTCATAGCATGGTTGATTTCTTTTTGTTATTGAAAATTTCCGGTGCAGGCGATGAATTGCAAGGCATTAAACGCGGTATTATGGAAATGGCCGATGCCATCGTAATCAATAAAGCAGACGGTGATAATATCAAAAAAGCGAAATTAGCCAAAACCGAATTTAACAGAGCTTTACATCTTTTTCCGGCAAAAAAATCCGGTTGGATGCCTACAGTTTCCACT
>NZ_JAWKMW010000005.1:0-432924 GCF_041392085.1 Flavobacterium sp.
AGTATGAAACCTTTACTTTGGTTAAAAGAAAACAACTATTTAATTTTAATTTTATTGGTTGGAACAATCTTGAGATGTTATCATCTCGACTTTCAAAGTGTTTGGCTAGACGAAATACATACATTAAATGAAGCAAATCCCAATTTATCCTTATCGGATTTATTCAATTCTCTCGCGGCTTCAGATCCTCATCCACCCTTATATTTTATTATTCTTCAAATTTTGTTTAAAATTTTTGGCTACACCACTTTGGTCATGCGGGCATTTTCTGCAATAATGGGCATAATGGGAATGGTTTCAATTTATTTATTAGCCAAAGAATTAATGAATAAAAAGGTAGCGTTGTTTTCTATTGCATTATTAACCGTAAATTATTTTCATATTTACTATTCTCAAGAGGCTAGAATGTATGCAATGATGTTTACAACAACCGTTTTCGCGTTTTATTTTTTAATTAGATTTATTAAAACACCTACCTTAAAAACGGCTTTTTTACATGGCTTTTTTGCTGTTTTAATGATATACACGCACTTTTTTGCTTTGTTTACGCTCTTATCTCACTATTTGATTCTTTTATTTTTTATTGTAAAACCCTATCAACAAAACGGAAAAAAGCTATTTTACTTATCCTTTTTTTCTGGAATAACAACGTTATTATTTTATTTACCTTCTTTGCAGTTGTTTTTTGTTGCTTCTGAACGAAAATCTATATGGATTCCATTACCAACGATAGATGTTTATACACAAATATTTAAAGACTTTTTCGGGCAATCAGAAATAGTCTTGTATTTTATTTCATTTTTGCTCATTTCAGTTTTTATAAAATTATTTCAACAAAAAAACAATAGTAACACCCTTTTAAACCCTATAAAAGATAAATTTATATTCAGCTTTTTTATTGTTTTTATATGGGTATTTATCACATTATTAATTCCATTAATTAGTTCGTTTATTAATTTACCAATGATTATTAATCGTTATTTTATTTCAATACTTCCCGCAATTATACTATTGGCAGGAATAGGGCTGTATTATATAAAAAACAATTTAGTACGGGGTTTGTTTTTAACAGTAATCGTTGTGTTTTCTTTAACGGATCTTATTGTTGTAAAAAAATATTACACACAGATATCTAAAACCCAATTTAGAGAAGTTAGTATGTTCATCATAAACAATAATAAAAAGAAAGAAGATGTTGTTACAAGCCTTGAATGGTACTTTCCTTTTTTTATGAAAAATGAAAAAGTAAACATTATTCCCAAATCACTTGACGAAAAAGTAAACGAAATGATTCTAGACACCACTAAAATCAAGCCCTTTTGGTATGTAGATGCTCACCTAAGACCCTTTAATCCCAGAGAAGAATCAAAAAGTTTTTTAGATAAAAATTTTGTAGTTGAGAATTCAGTTTCGTTTTATGATGCGTGGACAAAACATTTTATTCCTAAAAAGGAATTCCAATCTTTATTAGATGTATCCGAATTGATTTTAAATCAAAAAGAAAAACAAATACACTATTCAATAGAAATGTTCAATGAAAGCGTTGATAAAATAGAGCTTAAAGGATGGGCTTTTTTTGAAAACCAAGATTCTAAGAATACGAGCATCACAATTTTAGCTATTAAAGATGGAAAAGCACAACGAATTTTTAATGAAAATGAATTTAGGGCAGATGTAACAACTTATTTTAAAAGTAATGTTGATCTTTCGTATTCAGGATTCAAGGCAGAATTTAATAAAAAAACATTTTCCCCAGGAAAATATGAAATAGCTATTTTATTGACAGATAATGGTTCAAATCAAAAAAAATTACAATTAACAGATAAAAATTTTCTTGTAAATTAATTTTTATTTGAGTTAATTAGATAATATAAAAGAGTATATATTTGCAAAAAAAATGACAACAATGAAAACAAAGATTTTATTTGTATTTACTTTATTTACAATTGTATTTTTTTCATGTAAAGAAGAGAAGAAAGCTGAAGAAGTTTTGACAGAAGAAACCAAAGAAGTTCTTTATGAAAACTTTACTGTTACGTTAGATATTGTCGCTAAAAAAGATGATAATTTACATCTTTATTTTACAGAAGATAACTCTATCAATTTTACAGTAGACAAATCGGTATGGGCTGAAATTAAAGGAAATGATGCTGCTCAACAAGTAGTTTTTAAGTTGCCAATTAATGCTATGCCTACTGACTTACGTCTTGACTTAGGGTATGGAAAAAATCCAGAGCAAATGGAGATTTTAATCAATTCAATTAATTTTAATTATTTTGATAAGTCTTTGGCAGTTAAAGGTTCAGAACTTTCAACCTATTTTTATCCAAATGAACAGAATACGGTATTAGATATTCCAACGGGAACTGTAAAACGAATAAAAGCTGACCAAGAAACCGCTCCTTCTCTATATCCTCATACCGCTTTAGAAGAAGCCCTCGTTAAGCTTATAAGGGAATAATACTCTTGTTTAAAATATTTTAAATTGTTTAAATCCACTTTTATTTTTTTAGTGGATTTTTATTTTTGATTCAATTTAATAAAAAGTATTTTTACAATCCAATTATGGATATGTGAAACGGATACGCTTAATTAAAAACAACAAACATTTTCAAAATTTTTCAATTTATGGAGTAGGACAATTCTTTAATCTCCTTACTCCATTAATTGTTGCTCCTTATATAATTTCAATATGTGGAGAAGAAGGATTTGGAAAAGCAGGAATTGGATTATCATTAGTTTTTATTTTGACCGTATTAGTTGATTTTGCCTCCGGAATTAATGGTGTAAAAGAGATTTCAATTCATAGAAATGATCCGAAGACTGTTGAAAAAATTGCCACCACATTGTTTTCAATTAAGTTAATCTCATTAGTTTTAGTTGTGGCTTTTGCAACTGTTTTGATATTCAGCATTCCTTTTCTTTATCAAGAAAAAGCACTGTTTTTTTTTAGTTTAATTGTATTAGTATCTCAAGCAATAAACCCAACATGGTTTTTGCAAGGAATTGAAAAATTTAAAATCATTTCTTTAATCACAATTTCAGGGAAATTACTTTACATAATTATAATTCTTTCACAAATAAAAAACCCTGACGATTATATTTTTGTCAATTTCTATTTTGGTTTGAGTATGATAATAACAAATGTATTTTGTTTATTTTGGCTGATTAGAAAAAGATATTTAGTTTTAAATGTGCCCAAAAAGGAGGATATAATCACAGTATTTAAAAGGGATTATAAACTTACTTTTTCTCAACTTTTGTTGTCGTTACAACAGTACTCTCCCATTCTTTTAATTGGCTATTTTGGGAATAACATTTTAGCAGGACAATATAAAATTATTGAACAAATCGTAATGATATTTAGAACCTACCTTCAAGTAATTTTCAATTTTATCTATCCGCGTGTTTGTTATTTACTAACACAAAATAAGGAAAATGGAATTAGAAAATGGTTTTATTTTAATGGTTTAAATTTCATTTTAATCTTATTTTCTTCGTTCTTTCTATTCATTTATGCCAAGGAAATTTTAGAGTATTTTAATGTGTCTGACAGTTTAAATTTATCATTTTACTTAAAGTTAGCAACATTTATTCCTCTTTTGTTCGCCATAAACATTCCACTTCAACAACTTGTTTTAGCATTTAATTTTCAAAAAAAATATGTAAATAGTACCGTTTTAACTTCTATCGTTTTAATGCTATCAATAGTTCTGTTTTTTAATTTATGGCAGTTAACCGGGGTTTTTATTTCTCTTCTCTTTGCTGAACTGCTTGTCATTTTAATTTACATTTATATTCTTCGAAATCATATAACCAACCACAAATGAGAATTAGTTTTACTAAAAATTATTTATACACCTTTTTATTCGCAATTTGTGTCGCAGTCCCCTATTTAAACAATTACGAACTTACATTTCTGGTTTGGACAGCAACGATGGCTATTTCGTTACGAAGAACTTACAGCAAACAATTGATGGTTCAGGTTGCTTTATTCACGCTAATTTTAGGCATTGCTTTTTTTAGTAGCTTTTTTCAAGATTTTAACAATTATGATTTTATTAGGGATATTACATATATGGCCAAACCAATTATCGGGTTATTAATTGGCTACCAATTGTGTAGAAATAGACTTAACAATCCAATCCAAACCGTTGTGAATACCGGTGTTTTATTAGCAATAATCCATCTTTTCATTGTTTTTTACGGAATCATTTTTGTCGGCTTTAGAAATATTCATCAAATTAGAGGTTATGCCGGGTATTTTAGTGATTTTGAAATTTATGTAATCATCATCATCTTATTTTATGAAAAATTTGGATTAACCCTATCTCGAAATAAAAAGAGTCTTTTTCTTTCTGTTTTAGTATTATCTTCTGCTTTTTATCTGTCAAGAACCAATTTTATTCAATTTGGGATTCTATTTTTGGCAATGAAAGGGTATTTCGTTCCTAACAGAAAAAACGCAACAATTTTATTTTCATTCCTACTAGCAGGACTAGTAGCTTATTCGGCAATATTGTATTACAACCCTAAACGGAATGGAAAAGGAATCGAGGCTTTTTTGTATAAAGTAAAAATAGCTCCTACAGAACCTTTTAAAACAAAAATAAACACAGAAGACTACAAAGATTTTAACGACAATTATCGTTCTGTCGAAAATATAAACACTTACCGTCAAATGGAAAGAGATGGTGCCTTTACGGCTTTCTTTGGAAAAGGTCTTGGCTCTAAAGTGGATTTAAAAAAAGAAGTTTGGTTAGATGACACCTCTTTACGCCATATCTCAATACTTCACAATGGTTTTATGACTGTCTATCTAAAAGCCGGAATTTTAGGGCTTATTCTATTGACTTTCTCTGTATTTCTTTTATTTAGAAAACAACTATCAAATAGTGATGAGTTGACCCATTTGAATTTTTTACTTACGGGTACAGCTCTTTTTCTTTTAATTTCCTATTGGGTGTTTATGGGTTACTATTTTAAAGCGGATACCAAATCCATCCTGGTCGGGCTACTTTTCGCTCTATCAGAAAGATATACTTCAAGAAAGACTATGTAAATGATTGTAGAATTCTCCTAATTTGATTACTGGTCGTTCCGTCTCCATAAGGGTTGGAAGTCGAAGCAATTTTTTCATAATAAATTTGATCATCCAATAATTTTAATGTTTCCGAACAAATTTTATCATAACTGGAGCCCACCAATAATGCCGTTCCTGCATCTACACCTTCAGTTCTTTCGGTTACTTTTCGTAAAACCAAAACCGGTTTTCCCAAGGTTGGAGCCTCTTCCTGAATACCGCCGGAATCCGTTAAAATTAAATTACTTTTATTCATCATCCAAATCAATTCAGGATAATCCAACGGGGAGATAAGTTTAATATTTGGTGCAATCAACCATTTATGTGCATATTCTTTTATATTCGGATTCAAATGAACCGGATAAACAACTTCTACACTCTCTTCTTTTTGCTTAGCAATCGCTAAAATTGCTTGACATATTTCTTCAAAAGGTTTTCCAAAATTTTCTCTTCTATGACAGGTAACCAAAATAATTTTCTTAGAAAAATCTATACCATAAAATTTAGTAAGCATGGTTTGTTCATCAGTAGCTTTAATTTTATGTAAACCCATTAGCAAAGCATCAATCACGGTGTTCCCAACCACAAAAACATTGTTAACAATTCCCTCCTTAAGGAGGTTTTGACGTGCGTTTTCTGTTGGACAAAAATGTGCAAACGAAAGCTTGGACGTTAAAACACGATTCATTTCTTCAGGAAAAGGTGAATACATTTGATTACTTCTTAACCCCGCTTCAATATGAATAATTTTAATTTTTTGATAAAATGCAGCAATAGATGTGGCTAAAACCGTTGTAGTATCACCTTGTACAAATACAAAATCAAAAGACTCTTTTAACAAAACATCATCCGTTATTTTTGAAATTAAACGTGCTGTTAATTCGTGTAAAGATTGATTAGGCTGCATAATGTTAAGATCGTAATCAACAGATAATTCGAAAAAATGTAAGACTTGATCAAGCATTTCTCTATGCTGTGCCGTTACTGCAATTTTTACTTCAAAGTGTTTGTCTTCAGAAAAATTTTTTATTAAGGGTGCCATTTTTATGGCTTCAGGGCGAGTTCCGAAAACAAATAGAACCTTTTTCATTTAATAGAATAAAAATATTGAAATGTAAAACTACTAATAAAAACTATATTTGCAAGGTATAAAATGACTATATGAAAGTTTTATTTCAAACAAGAACAAATTTATTTGATGCTCCCGGCGGGGATATGGTTCAAATGCTAAAAACGAAAGAATTTCTCGAAAAAGAGGGTATCCATGTAGATATTTCTTTAGAACTGGAACCCAACCTTGACAATTACGATTTAGTTCATTTGTTTAACTTAATGGAACCTCAGGACATCTATATTCAGATGCTTAATGCAAAAAAGCAAAATAAAAAAATTGCCCTTTCTACCATATATGGACTTTATACAGAATTTGAAAGAAAAGCAAGAGGAGGATTATTTCAAAAAATTGCTAATTATTTATCTCCCTACCAAATTGCTTTTATAAAAAACTTTGTAAAACACCTTAAAGGAGATAGAATGCATAAAGGTGTCTACATGATGATTCTTAAAGGTTATTATGGATTAATGAAAGAAATTGTGGACAACACAACTGTTTTTCTACCTAATTCTCATTCTGAAATGAACAGAGTTATTCGTGATTTTAAACTAAAAAATCCAAAATACGTAAGCGTTCCAAACGCTATAGATAAATCTATTTTTACAACTGAAACAAAATCTCTGAACAATCCATACAGCATCTACAAAGACTGTATATTATGTGCTGCACGAATTGAAGGCAGAAAGTCAACTTTAAATTTGGTCAGAGCAATCAAAAACACCAATTATCATTTGGTCCTTGTAGGAAATGAATCTAAAAATCAAAAAAAATATGTGGATCAGGTTCATATAGAAGCAGGTAAAAATGTTACTTTTTTAGGTGCTATTTCGCAAGAAGAATTAAGGCAACTTTATGATGTAGCTAAAGTACATGCACTAATTAGTTGGATGGAAACCCCCGGTTTGTCTTCATTAGAAGCCGCAGCCATGGGAAAAAACATAGTTGTAACACGCAAGGGTGATACGTATGATTATTTCGATAAATATGCTTTTTATTGTGAACCAGACGATATTGATTCTATTCGCATTGCAATTGATAAAGCTTTTCATTCACCAGTTGACCCTAACTTCCGAAAAAGAATTCTTGAAAATTATGTTTGGGAAAAAACAGCTCTTGAAACATTAAACGGATATAAGTTGGCGTTTTAAAACTTCTTTATTAAATTATTTAGTATAGTTGGTGTCAAAAAGTTATTTTTGCAATCACTCAATGTCATATAATGAAAATAGCTATACTGGGCACCCGCGGCATACCTAACTATTACGGAGGATTTGAACAATTTGCAGAATTTTTTTCAGTATATCTGGTTCAAAAAGGGCATGAAGTATATTGTTATAATTCACATAATCATAAATTTCAAGATAAAATATTTCATGGTGTAAATATAATTCACCAACATGACCCAGAGTATAAATACGGTACGTTCGGACAATTTATTTATGATTACAACTGTATCATTGATTCTCGAAAAAGAGATTTCGACATTATATTACAATTAGGCTATACGAGCAATTCGATTTGGTTTTTTTTACTTCCAAAGAAGTCAATCATTATTACCAACATGGACGGTATCGAATGGAAACGTTCAAAATACAGTAGACCAGTTCAACAATTCTTGCGTTTTGCTGAACGATTAGCAGCACTCAGTAGCGATTTTTTGGTTTCAGACTCATTGGGGATTCAGTCTTTTTTAAAGAAAAGATATAAAAAAGAGTCCACTTATATCGCTTATGGAGCTCATCCCTTTACCGATCCAAATGAAGCTATTTTAGAACAATATCATGTTGAAAAAGAAAATTTCAACATGATTATGGCTCGCTTTGAACCCGAAAACAACCTTCAAATGGTGTTAGACGGCGTGGTAAAAAGTGAGGATAAAACACCTATCCTCGTGATTGGAAACCATAATACTAAATATGGAGAATACTTAAAAAAAAGATATAAAAATTACACCCGTATTCGATTTTTAGGAGCCATTTATAATCTGGAACATCTCAACAATTTACGTTATTTTTCCAAATTATATTTTCACGGTCATTCTGTAGGTGGAACAAACCCTTCCTTGCTCGAGGCTATGGCGTCTAAAGCATTAATTTTGGCTCACGACAATGATTTCAACAAAGGAATTATTAAACAAAATGGTTATTATTTTGCCAATGTCGAAGAAGTGAAAAATTTACTACTCACTATCAAAAAAAATGATAACTTGCAATTCATTCAAAACAATTTTGAAGCCATTGTAAACGAATTTAATTGGGATAAAATAAATGGAGAATACCTCAGCCTTTTTGAGCAATGTATGGAAAGATCTAAAGAAGGAAAATAAAGAACATTTTTCATTTATTCCTTTTTTACTGTTACTCTGCACCATTCCAATGCCGTTAGGGATAAATAACATTTGTTTGGCAATCTTTATTCTTTCTGTGGTACTAAAGAGTAATAAAAACAAGTTTTCTTTTCAACACCCTCTCATACTTCTTATTTCGCTTTTTTTATTGATGGTAACTTCATATTTATGGAGTATCGATACAAAAGCAACACTAAAGGCGATTCCTAAAGAGATTGGATTAGCATTAATTCCTCTTTGTTTTTCTATTATGAAACCGTTTTCAGATGAACAAAGGCAAAAAATAATAAAATACTATAGCTACGCTATGGTCTTTTTTGTTGTTTTTTACCTCATTAAGGCCTTTCTAAGGTTTTTGATGAATGGTGATTCATTAGTGTTTTTTTATCATGAATTAGTCACAAAAGAAGTAAATGCCATCCATGTTTCTGTATACATGGCTATTGCTTTTTTTTATTTTTTTAACAAAGAAATCAAATCTAAAATGGAGGTTGTTTTTGCTTTGCTTCTCTTTTTATTTGTTTTTCTGTTGTCGTCCAAAAACATCATTATCATTTTTGTATTATTGATTTTAATTGATTTTTTCTTTTTTTCAAAAAGCGGAAACAAGATGAGAATGCGAAATTTGTTTGTTCTTAGTCTGGTTTTATTCTCTTTTTTGTTTATAGGAAAAATCAAAGAACGATTCCGAGCAGAATTCCAATCCAATACAGGAAAGAGCATCAGTCACACTGTACTTGATCTTGATAAAAATTTAGAAGGTGTTAATATTCTGAGCATAAAAGAAGCTTGGACAAATGAAAAATTTACACCTAACGACTTTTTTCCTGGAACAGCTTTTCGAGTATATCAAGCCAGAATTTTCATTGAACTTTTTAAAGAAGAAAATGTTTTTTGGACCGGCTTTGGACTAAATGCTTCTTATAAAAAACTTGACGAAAAAGCAATTGAGTACAATATTTACAGAGGAAAAGGCGGTGATAAAGAAGGTTATCAAAATAAAAACTTTCACAACCAATATATACAGAATTTTGCTGAATTGGGTTTCTTTGGTTTTTTTCTTTTAATAATAATTCTAATTGTAAATTTAAAAAAAGCAATAAAAAATAAAGATTTTGTGCAAATTGCTTTTGCAGTTCTGATGATAAGTTTATTTTTGACTGAATCTTTTTTGTGGAGGCAACGCGGTGTAATTTTTTTCAGTTTGCTATATTGTCTCTACAATACAAAAGAGTATATAGCCCCTAAAAATTAAAAGTATGAAAAAGATATTAATAACAGGAGCCGCCGGCTTTTTAGGCTCGCATCTTTGTGACAGGTTTATAGCAGAAGGATATTATGTCATTGGAATGGATAACTTAATTACCGGTGATTTAAAAAACATACAACATTTATTTAAAGAGAAAAATTTTGAGTTTTACCATCACGACGTAACTAAATTTGTTTTTGTTCCAGGAAAATTAGACTACATTCTTCATTTTGCTTCTCCTGCCAGTCCGATTGATTATTTAAAAATCCCCATTCAAACCCTAAAAGTTGGCTCATTGGGTACGCATAATCTATTAGGCTTGGCTCGTGTAAAAAAAGCAAGAATTTTAATTGCCTCTACATCAGAAGTATATGGCGATCCTCTAGTGCATCCCCAAACAGAAGAATATTATGGGAATGTAAACACCATCGGACCACGTGGAGTATATGACGAAGCCAAACGTTTTCAAGAATCCATTACTATGGCTTATCACACGTTTCATGGTTTAGAAACCAGAATTGTGCGTATTTTTAACACCTATGGGCCTCGTATGCGATTAAATGACGGGCGTGTTATTCCTGCTTTTATTGGGCAGGCTTTACGAGGTGAAGATTTGACTATTTTTGGTGATGGTATGCAAACGCGTTCCTTTTGCTATGTAGATGACCAAGTTGAAGGAATTTACAGGCTTCTTTTATCGGATTATAACTTGCCTGTAAACATTGGAAATCCAGATGAAATTACTATAAAGGATTTTGCAGAAGAAATCATAAAACTTACAGGAACAAGACAAAAAGTAGTGTATCATCCTTTACCAATAAACGATCCGCTACAACGTCAACCTGATATTTCCAAAGCCAGAGAAATATTAGGCTGGGAGCCAAAAGTATCCAGAGAAGAAGGAATGAAAATTACATACGATTATTTTAAAACTTTATCAACAGAAGAACTTTTGAAAGAAGAGCACAAAGATTTTTCGGGATTCATTCATTAAAAAATGGTAGCAACCCAAAAAGGAAGATATTCTAAATACATCAGACCTATAAGTATTCTATTAGACTTAGTGGTAGTGGTGTTATTATCTTACTTTTTGTTTGATGAACTTCAAGTAGATTTTTTTCTATTTGAACCTTTTTTAGTTATAACCTGGTCTGTCATTGCTTTTTTTGTTGGTTTTTATGAGGTCTACCGGTTCACAACACCTGTAGAAATTCTCTCTAAAATTCTTAAGCAATTTGTTGTATTTTGCTTAGTAGTTATTGCCTATTTTCCGTTTGCAAAAGAATCTGTTTTCAGTGGTAAAGTAATCGCTGTTTTTATTACTATTAGTTTTATACTTGTTGTTTTAATCAAGTATCTACTTTTTTATTATCTTAAAAAGTATCGAATTATTACCGGTAGTAATTTCCGAAATGCAGTTATTATTGGCTACACACAGGAAGCCAAAAATCTAAAAGAACTATTTGAAAAAAGAAACGACTACGGCTATCGTTTTTTTGGGTATTTTTCGGATAAAAAAACAAATGAACAAATTAGAGGAAAAGTAGCAGACATCAAAAATTATGTGACCGAAAACAAAATTGATGAAATTTATTGTTCGCTAAATGAAATAACAAATGAACAATTAAAGGATTTGGTAGAATTTGCTGATGAAAACAACAAGACCATTAAATTTATTCCGGATACAAAACAAATTTTTTCAAAAAACTTAAAAGTTGATTATTACGAAATGTTTCCCGTTCTTTCTCTAAAAAGAACACTTTTACATGAACCAACGACAAAAGCTTTTAAAAGGACATTCGATATTATTTTTTCTCTTATTGTAATTGCTTTTTTACTTTCATGGTTAGTGCCATTACTAACCATTTTGATTAAACTTGAATCTAAAGGCCCTGTCTTTTTTAAACAAGGAAGGCCTGGTTTAGACGAGCAAGAGTTTTTTTGTTACAAATTTAGATCCATGCAAATTAACCACACAACAGAAAAAGAGGCCTCAAAGAACGATCCGAGAGTAACCAAAATTGGCCGTTTTCTGAGAAAAACCAGCTTAGACGAAATGCCACAGTTTTTTAATGTATTAATGGGTGATATGTCTGTGGTTGGTCCTCGCCCTCACCTTTGGTCTCAAAATAAAGCCTATGGTAACAAAGTAAAAAAATACATGGTTCGCCATTATGTTAAACCGGGTATAACCGGATTAGCCCAAGTAAAAGGATTTAGAGGAGAAATTGAAACCGATGAAGACATGATTAACCGAATTAAATTTGACGTTTTTTACATTGAAAATTGGTCTTTTGTGCTCGATTTAAAAATTATTTTTCAAACAGTAGTAAATATTTTCAAAGGTGAAGAAAAGGCTTATTAAAAAACATCTTTTAGAAACAATTCTGCTACTTGATTGTCCAAATTAAATATTTGATTTGCGTTTTCAAACAACCTGTTTTTCATAGTGGCTAATTCTTCTTTACTTATTTTTGAAATTTGTTTTATTTCCTCATTTAAGGCAGAATAATCGCCAACAGCGGCAACCCATCCCAATTTATTTTCTTGTACAATATCTTCCCCTTCTCCACCTCCAAAATATAAAACAGGAAACCCTAAAGCTCCGTATTCAAATATTTTGGAAGGAACTGAGCCATAAATTCTTGTTTTTAAGGGTACTAAAGCGATATCAAATGTTTTTAGTTCTTCTAACAACTTATTTCGTTCCTTCATTCCATGAAAAAAAATGTTCTTTTTTGGGTGATTTCGAATAAAATCTTGAAGTTGATTTTTTTCTGCTCCATCACCAAAAATATGAAGCTCTATCGGTAATCCTTCTAAATTAATTTGCTTGCACAATTCAAAAACACCTTGAGCAACACCTAAAAGACCTGCGTAAAAAATTTTAACCGGTTCATCTATATTCGTTCTTAAATCAATTTTAGCCTTGTTATGATCAGGAAAGTTGCGGTATAAATAACAATTTTTAGTGGAAGCTATTGTCTTTACATGAGCTATGATTTCGTTAGATTGACCCAAAATCAAAGTTGCCTTTCTATAAATAAACCGTTCAAGATAACAGGAAATCTTATGAGATAAAGAATTTGTTTTAATGGCACCTAACTCAATTGCTGCCAATGGCCATAAATCAGAAACATTGAGAATTATCTTTTTGGATTTAAAAGAAAGTGTTAAAACAGAAATAAATGAAAGCAACAAAGGAGGCGATTGTACAATGACTTTTTTAGGCGTTTTTTTAAACAATAAAAAGAAAAAAAGACTCAATGAAAATGATAAAATAGAAAAAACGCGTAAAATAAAATTTTTACTGTTACTGGGGTAAATCCACAATCGTTTTACCGTGATTTGCTGAAGCTCTTCTGTTATCGAAAATTTACCTTTGTATTCCGGAAAAAGTTCTCCTTTTGGATAATTTGCTAGTGGACAAACAACTGAAACGTTATACTTGTTTTGTTTTAATTTTAATGCCAACTGCTCAATTCGGTTGGCTGCAGCTCCCTTTTCCGGTGGATAGTAATTGGATATTATCAGTATTTCTTCCATTACTTTTTCAAAAGAATTTCAACAATACGCTCAGAAGCCTTTCCATCCCATAATTCAGGTATTCCAGACGCTTTTCTACTTGTTTTAATAAATTCGCTATACACTTTTCGAAGTTTCTCAATCGAGGTTCCTACCAATGTATTTGTACCTATCGATTGTGTTTCGGGTCTTTCGGTATTGTTTCGCATAGTAAAACATGGTATTTTCAATACCGTGGTTTCTTCAGAAATACCGCCGCTATCTGTAATCACCGCAAAACTATTCTTAATTAAAAACATAAAGTTCAAATAACTCTGTGGTTCAACAAGATAAGTGTTTTTTAATTGTAATGAAATATCTGCTAAAATTGACTTCGTTCTCGGATGAATCGGGAAAATAATTTTTTTGTCTTCAACCATCTCATCAATACCTTTTAATAAGTCAATTAATGAATTTACTTCGTCTACATTAGCTGGTCGATGTAATGTAAGAACTACATAATTGTTTTGTTCCAACTGGTAATCTTTCCAAAAAACAGGGGCAGATATTCGATTTAGATTTTCATACAGCGTATCAATCATTACATTGCCTACAAAATGTACATGATCCGGATTGGTACCAATCTGTAATAAATGCTCAGAAGCTGTTGTTGATGTTGTAAAAAAATAATCAGTAATGCTATCCGTCACAATTCTGTTAATTTCTTCCGGCATCGTCATGTCTCCTGAACGAATGCCGGCTTCAACATGAGCGACTTTAATATTCATTTTTTTGGCAACAATTGCACAAGCCATCGTTGAATTTACATCGCCCACAACCAAAACTAAATCACAAAGGTTTTGCATTAATTCCTTTTCAAATGCAACCATTATCGCAGCAGTTTGAATGGCTTGGGAACCGCTTTTTACGTCTAAATTTGCGTCGGGTTTAGGAATATTTAATTCCTCAAAAAAAGTATCACTTAAATTTTTATCATAATGTTGACCCGTGTGGACCAAACGATAGGAAATATCTTTTCCTAGTTTTTTGTTTTTTTCAATTGCTTTAATAATGGGAGCTATTTTGATAAAATTAGGTCTTGCTCCGGCAATTATTGTAATCTTCATAAATTCTGATTTACAAGTGATTTAAATTGTTTTAACTTTCCGCTCTTGCTTCGTTCTAATTTTTCTTTTCTAATAAAAACATACGTTAAACCCTCTTCGAGATAGTCGGTTAATTTTTTTTCAAAATAGAGTATTCTTTCTTCAGAAAGTGGTATTTCGCTGACATATTCAATCTCAAAGGTATTTTTTTCTGTTTGAGTTATTACAAACTCTTTCAAATTACCATCTTCTTCCATAACTGTTTTTGTAATGGAATAAAAAGTCATGCCCGGTGCTTTCTTCCCACTGGGTAAAAAAGCAAAATCATTGGTCCGTCCTGTTAATTTTTTTAAAATGATTTTTTTGGAAGATTTTTTTTCTATAACACCAACATCACCGATTTTATAGCGAATAAAAGGATGGGCTTTATTGAATAAAGCCGTTACTACAATATTTCCTTCCTGGCCAAAAGGCAATGGATTATTTTGGTCGTCTAAAATCTCTATAAAAAGGTTTTCATTGTTTATAAGCCATTCATCGTGTACGTTTTGAAAAGCAATAATATCAAGTTCTGAGGCACCATACTCATTAACAACGGGAACACCCAACTGTCTTTCTAATAATATTTTATCTTCTTCAAATAACATTTCAGAAGTAACAATACAAACTTTTAAAGTAGGACAAATGGTTTTCAGAACAATGTTTTCTTTTTCTAAATATTTAGCCAGCATTACAATGGAGCTTGTATAACCATTGATGTAATGAAATTTTTTTAATTCAAACGTTGCAACAAAGTCCTTTAATGATTTATCTGATAGGTCAAAAATGGGAAAACGATAGCGATTACTCAAAAAATCCTTTAATTTAACTTTATATTTATTCAAAAATTCTAAAGGATAACCATAAAATCTTGCTTGATACGCTTTGTTTAAATCCAAATCATACCAACCAAATCGATGGTAAATGGAACTCCAAACCAAGGCATGACAAAATTTGTCTTTAGCAAAATCAAACGGATCGCCACTTGAACCAGAAGTTCGATTTATGTAAACATTTTTAATGTTGTAACCAAAAGACAATCGTTCAGAAAGTGGTTTTTGAAAATCTGTTTTTGTTAAAACAGGTAAATTATTCCATTTTTCTATAGTAAAATCATCTATTTTGTTTTTTGCTAAATTTTGATAAAATGCATTATTTGACAAGTGATAAGATACAATTTCTTCTCTTTTTTGATTTGTAAAATCCTCAAATTCGTTTTCAGGAATAGCAATAATCTTATTAAAGTACTCCTTTGCCTTTTCTAAGGGAAATCCATTTATTTTGAGAGATAAATCAAGAATATCAAACACAGTCTACTATTTTGTTCAAAAATAACAAAACCATTTACCGAAAACCAATAGAACTTACTTTTTTTACTACTTCGTTTTAACTTCTGTTTAAAACAAGTTATTTTTGCAACATAAAACTGAATTCGTTCAGCTAAACAACAACACAACATGACAATTTTACTCCTTGGTTCAGGCGGACGTGAACATGCGTTGGCTTGGAAAACACTTCAAAGTTCTAAATGCACAAAACTTTTTGTGGCACCCGGAAACGCAGGAACAGCCTCCATTGCAATAAATACTTCAATACAACCCACCGATTTTGAATCGATTAAAAAGTTTGTAATTCTAGAAAAAATTGAAATGGTTGTCGTTGGGCCGGAAGATCCTTTGGTTGCTGGGATTTTTGATTTTTTTAAAAATGATGCCGATTTAAAATCAATTCCTGTGATTGGTCCGTCAAAAGAAGGAGCAAAATTGGAAGGAAGTAAAGAATATGCCAAAGAATTTCTAATCAAACATAAAATTCCTACCGCCGCTTATGATAGTTTTACGGCTTCAACAGTGGAAAAAGGTTGTAAATTTTTAGAGACTTTGTCACCTCCGTATGTTTTAAAAGCAGATGGTTTAGCAGCTGGAAAAGGCGTTGTGATTTTAAATGATTTAGGCCAAGCAAAAACCGAATTGAGAAACATGCTTGTGCATCAAAAATTTGGAAATGCCAGTTCAAAAGTGGTGATTGAAGAGTTTTTAGATGGAATCGAATTAAGTTGCTTCGTTTTAACCGATGGTAAAAACTATAAAATTCTTCCCACCGCCAAAGATTATAAAAGAATTGGCGAAGGTGATACCGGTTTGAATACTGGTGGTATGGGTGCTGTTTCTCCGGTTCCCTTTGCCGATAATGTTTTGATGGAAAAAATTGAGACCCGAATTGTAAAACCAACGATTGAAGGCCTTCACAAAGACGGAATTGAGTACAAAGGTTTTGTATTTATTGGTTTAATTAACGTAAGTGGAGAACCTATGGTGATTGAATACAATGTACGAATGGGCGACCCTGAAACGGAAGTGGTAATGCCAAGAATCAAATCAGACTTGGTTGAATTATTTCAAGCGGTTGCCAATCAAAAACTAGACGAAGTTTCGCTAGAAATTGATTTACGAAGTGCTTCTACAATCATGGTTGTTTCCGGTGGCTATCCCGAAGAATTTGAAAAAGGAAAAACAATTATAGGTATTGATAATGTACAAGATTCTATTGTTTTTCATGCCGGAACTAAATTAGAAAATGGAAATGTGGTTTCAAACGGTGGCCGTGTTCTAGCAGTAACTTCCTATGGAAATGATTTTAAAGAGGCCATAAAAAAATCTTACCAAAATATAGAAAAACTACATTTTGATAAGATGTATTATAGAAAAGATATCGGATTTGATCTTTAAACTTAAAACAAGTAGAAGTTGGATTGAAACAATCTGACTTCTTTTTATTTTAAAAAGGAATGAGCCGTAGTATCTTGATTTTCTTCGTTGTTAGCTTTGTGCAATTTCAATTGCTTAATCCAATAAACAATCGCTACAGAACAAATTATCATGAATAACCAATTGATAGTGTTGGCTCCCCACCAATTAGACAATTCCAATTTTCTGAAAAAATCATATGGAAGAAAAAGAAAATCAACAAACAACGATTGAATTCCCTCGAAAAATGCTTTCATGCTATAAAGTATTATATTTACAACCACAAAAGTATAAAATATCCTTATGATTGCAAGTATTTTTACTAAATCGAGACCATTTAATTATATTTTAGTTTCGAGTTTGTTGGTTTTGTGTTTTCTAATTTATCATTTTTCTTTCTTCGGAACATCTGAAAACGATACTTTTTCATTGTCTGAAGGCATCCAAAAATTGGTTATTTTATTCTTTTTAATCGCTTCATTATTCATCACCAATTTTATTACAAAACGAAATGGTTTGAGTAAAGACAATAGCTTTTCTGCCCTTTTTTTTGTTTCTTTTTTATTATTTATACCGTCTGTTTTCGATGATTTTAAAATCGTGCTCTCCGCTTTCTTTAATTTGTTAGCAATGAGAAGACTAATTTCTATGAAATCATTACTCACGCCTAAAGAGAAAATATTTGATGCCTCATTGTGGATCTTTATTGCCGCACTCTTTCATTTTTGGAGTATATTATTCATTTTTATTGTTTTTGTTTCCATTGTTTTCCATGTTTCGGGAGACTACAGAAACTGGGTTCTACCCCTTATCGCTTTTTTTACAGTGGGTATTCTTTTTCTTTTCTTTTCGTTAATTATTAATGAGGAATGGATTTCTTCCGTTGGAAGTCAAATGAGTATAAATTTTAAATTTTACCCTTATGAAAAATCTGCCAACAACTTAGCTTTGGTTTTGTATGCTCTTTTTTCTATTTCGTTTTTAATTTCTATGATTTTTACTTTGTCAAGAAGACCAATAATGATGTTAGCCTCTTATAAAAAAGTGATTTTTGCTTTCTTAATAAGTGTTTTAGTTTATATTATTTCTCCTGACAAAAGCAACGCATTATTGCTTTTTGGACTTATGCCGGTTTCCATCTTAGCAACCGGTTTTATTGAAATAAATAAGGATTCTGTCTTAAAAGAAATTGTGATAGGAACTATTTTGGCTACGGGAATTTTACTTTTTATCTTCCAATTATAATTTCACGCCATAAGCCAAATCGCCTGCATCGCCCAAACCGGGAACAATATAATTTTTCTCATTTAGCTTCTCATCTAAAGCTGCCACCCATAGATGACAGTTGTCCGGAAGATTTTTCTCTAAATAGGCAATACCTTCGGGAGCAGCAATCACCACAGCAATATGAATTTCTTTTGGCTTTTGTTCTAAATGCAATTTATTTAAAACCGCCACAATCGATTGTCCTGTGGCCAACATCGGATCAATTAAAATTAATGTTTTATTTTCAAAAGAAGGGGCTGCCTGGTATTCTACCAAAATATCAAAATAATCATCGTTATTCGGATGGTGACGATAAGCCGATACAAAACCGTTTTCTGCATTATCAAAAATATTCATAAAACCGGTATGCAATGCTAAACCAGCTCTTAATATGGAACATAAAACCACGTGGTCTTCTAAAGCTGTTGTTTTTTTAATGCCAAGTGGGGTTTGCACTTCAATTGGAATATAAGGCAGCGTTTTACTCAATTCATACGCCATAATTTCACCTATTCGCTCTATGTTTTTTCGAAAACGCATACTGTCTTTTTGAACCGAAACATCTCTAATTTGAGCTAAAAAATGATTGAGAATACTGTTTTGCTCTGAAATATAATGAAGATGCATAAAGCTTTTGAATTTGAATTAGTTTGATAAAGGTATAAAAAGTATATTTGTAATTTAAAATTTAATCCTATGTTTTCACAATTTGCCTTTTCTGTTTTTGAACAAAGTATAGCCGATTATCACGTGCATGATAATGTATATCAACCTGTTAACAATCCTTATCCAAAAGATAAAATTGAGCATTTATTGTACGCCAAAAATTGGGTGGATACTGTTCAATGGCATTACGAAGACATAATTCGCGACCCGCAAATTGACCCGGTGGCAGCGTTAGACTTAAAACGCAAAATTGATGCATCTAACCAAGTTCGTACCGATATGGTGGAATATATTGATAGTTATTTTCTTCAAAAGTACAAAGACATTTCGGTAAAAGCAGATGCAAAAATCAATACAGAAAGTCCGGCTTGGGCAATTGACCGTCTTTCTATTTTGGCTCTAAAAATTTATCACATGAGTGAAGAAGCTAATCGTGCAGAAGCGACTCCGGAACACAGAGCCAAATGTCAGGAAAAACTAAACGTGTTGTTAGAACAAAAAAGCGATATGTTTTCTTCCATCGACCAATTATTGAAAGACATTGAAAGCGGAGATAAATTTATGAAAGTGTACAAACAGATGAAAATGTACAATGATGAGGAATTGAATCCGGTGTTGTATCAGAATAAAAAATAGATGTCGATTGATGTCTAAACCAAAACATATATTGGTCATAAGGCTTTCAGCAATGGGAGATGTCGCTATGACAGTTCCGGTTTTGAGAGCCTTAGTTTTACAGCATAAAAAAGTAAAAATAACTGTCGTTTCTAGACCCTTTTTTAAACCCTTTTTCGACGAAATTCCGAATGTCAATTTCTTTGCCGTTGATTTACAAAAACGCCACAAGGGATTTTTAGGATTACTTCGATTGTTTTCGGATTTGAAAAAATTGAATATTGATGCCGTTGCCGATTTGCATAATGTTCTTAGATCAAAAGTTGTCCGAAGTCTATTCGCTTTAAGCGGAAAAAAAGTTGCCTTCACCGATAAAGGGAGAGCAGAAAAGAAGGCGTTGACCAGTTTGATAAACAAAGTTTTCAAGCCCATAAAACCAATGGTAAAACGTCATCTGGAAACGTTTGAAAAACTTGGCTTTTCTATTGATTTAATTAATCCTCAGTTTCCCGACAAAGCTATTTTGTCGGATGAAATTCTGAAAATAACCGGAATTAAAAATCAAAACTGGGTCGGAATTGCACCTTTTGCTCAATACCAAAGGAAAGTCTATCCACTCGATTTGATGCAACAAGTGATTGATGAATTGGCCCAAAATACTTCCCTCAAAATTTTTCTTTTTGGTGGCGGAAATGAGGAAATTAAACAATTAAATCAATTACAAAACAACCATTTGAATGTGGTTGTAATTGCAGGAAAAATAAAATTTAAACAAGAGTTAGATTTAATTTCTAACTTAGATGTGATGCTTTCTATGGATTCTGGAAATGCACACATTGCAGCAATGTTAGGCGTAAAAGTCATCACGCTTTGGGGAGCTACACATCCGTTTGCTGGATTTTCGCCATTCAACCAACCGATTGAAAATTGTATTACTGCTGATAGAGAAAAATATTCGCTTTTGCCTACATCCATTTATGGCAACAAGAAAGTTGAAGGTTATGAAGAGGTTATGCGAACTATTGAACCGGAAAAAGTAGTGTTCCAAGTTCAGTATTTGTTGGGAGTTTAGTTTTCAGTCGCAGTAGTTTTCAGTCGCATTCTCAGTTTTTCAGGGATAAATTACAAGTAAATTTTATTGTCTATACACATTCCAAAAATAAACGATTTTAAATTGGAAACGGCTTCGGCATAATTGGGAGCATCATAGCCAAACCTTTCGTGTTCCATTTGCGCTTTTTCCATGGCATTGCATCCTTTGATGACTTCCCGAATCATATCGAGTAGAATCAACTCTTTGTTTTTGGTTTTTTCAAACTTTAAATCGACCAATTCATCTTCCAATCGGTCGCAATATGCCAAAAGCTCTTGTACTTCGGGTTCATACAAAAGGTCTTGAGCTTTTTTAAATATGTCCAGTTTGTTTTTCATTTAATTGATTTTTATACGCAATCAAAGAAACCTACAACCAACAACTGATAACCAATTTAAACATCATCATAATCCACGAAAATCTCACCCGAAGTTGGATGAGCTTGACATGTTAGAATTAAACCTTCGGCAATTTCACCATCAGTTAAAATCGTGTTTTTCTTCATTTCGGCAGTTCCTTTTGATATTCGGGCAATACAGCTACTGCAAATTCCGCCTTGGCAAGAATAAGGAGCGTCTAAACCTTGTTTTAAAACGGCTTCCAATAAGGTTTGCTTTTGCGACATTTCAAATGAAGTTTCGTCACCATCCACCAAAACAGTAATTTTTGTATGACCTTCAAGCGATTTTTGCACATCATTTTCGGGGGTAGTGGTTGAAAACAATTCGAATTTTATATCTTTTTCTTTGACGTTGTTTTCTTTCAAAACGTTACTTACGGTGTTAATCATCTCTTCCGGACCGCATAGGTAATATTTGTCAAATTCTTTTTCTTTGTGCTTGTTTTTCAACACAAAATTTACAACTGATTTTTCAATTCTACCAAACAATTGCTCTTCCGTTTTTTGCTGACTAAAAACATAATGCACAAAAAATCGACCGACATATTTTAATTGTAAATCGTGTAATTGGTTGTAGAAAATGGTATCATTAGTTGATTTATTACCGTAAACCAATACAAACGTACTTTTAGGTTCTTTTTCTAAAACCGTTTGCAAAATTGACATTACCGGTGTGATTCCGCTTCCGGCTACAAAAGCAGCATAATTTTTTTGTCGAGACGCAGCGGGTTCAAACGTAAATTTTCCTTCGGGAGTTCCTACTTCTAAAACTTTTCCAGCCGTTAATTGTTCGTTGGCAAATTTGGAGAAATAACCGTTTTTTACGGCTTTAATCGCAATTCGCAATTCACCACTTTCCGGTGTAGAACAAATGGAATAAGCACGACGAATTTCGTTTCCGTCTAGTGTAAGTTTGAGATTGATATATTGCCCGGCGGTAAATTGATAGTTATCCTTCAATTCTGAGGGTACGTTAAACAAAACTGAAACCGCCTCGGGTGTTTCGCGAGTAATTTCTTTGACTGCTAGTTTATAGAAAGTAGACATGAATTTTATTTTTTACAAAGGTAGTAAACCACAGTTTTTATAAACAGCATATTTTTTAAAAAAATATACCTAAGATTTTTATGTATAAGAAACTTATGTATATTTGTGTTTCAAATTCACATCAGATGAAAAACTCAGCATTATACAAAGGAAGTCTTAATACCATTATAATGAAGCTTTTAGAAGAAAAAGGACGAATGTATGGGTATGAAATTACGCAAAAAGTAAAAGCTATCACACAAGGCGAATTAAACATTACAGAAGGGGCTTTGTATCCCGCTTTGCATAAATTGGAAGCCGAAGGTTTGTTGGAAGTAGAAGTAGAAAAAGTAGATAACCGCTTACGTAAATACTATAAACTTACCGAAAAAGGCAACAAAGAAACAGTAAATCGATTGGCTGAACTGGAAGAATTTATTAAGAATATGCAAAACATTGTTAATCCGAAATTGAGTTATTAAGATGAAAACATTAACTACACAAAATCTCAAATTCATTGATAATTATCTCAAAAAAAGCGAAATTATTTATGATGATATTCGGATGGAACTCACCGATCATATCGCTTCTGCAGTTGAAGAAAAAATGAAACTTGAAAGCATTGATTTCTATGATGCTTTTAAAAGTTATATGATTTCAAATAAAAAAGAGCTTTTAAAAAAGTTTTCCGGGAGCGGATTCAAATCTTTTGAACCTATTAAAAATTTTGGTTTGTTTTTATTGAAGCCCTATTTGATTTTATTTGCATTATTCTTCTACTTGGGAATATGTTTTTTTCAAACAACAATTGATATAGAACCATTTATTTATGAATTTCATCATTATTGGCTTTTATCAATGTTTTACTTTGTAATTATTCATTTAGTCTATTTTAATTTTATAAAGAAAAAACGATTTTATGCCATTGAGCAGTCTTTTTTTGTACTGACAATTATATATTATGTTTTTATATTTTTTTCAATACCATACCAAGTAGAAGATTATAATTTTATTTTCTGGACAGATACATCAATACTTTTTTTCTCGATAGCTTTTCTATTTTTTTATTTTAATCGCATCAAAAAATATTATAACAATAAGCATATATGGAACTAAAAGTTAACCAAGAACAAATAGACCGTCTCTACCGCTTTACCCGTGAACATTTTGTAGAACATTATGATTTGCAAACCGAATTGGTCGATCATCTTTCCAATGCTATTGAGCAACAATGGATAGAAAACCCAAAGCTTCCGTTTGAAGAAGCCTTGCAAAAAGAATTCAAAAAATTTGGTGTTTTTGGATTTATGAATGTAGTAGAACAAAGACAAGCTGCTTTACAAAAAAAATATAATTTATTGATATGGAAACACTTTAAATCTTTTTTTTCAATTCCAAAAATAATAGTCACCATTTCATTAATTATTGCCTTATTTTATTTTTTTAAATATGTTTTTTTCTACGAACTGATGGCGTTTGGTATGTTGCTTTGGTTTCTTTTTCTTGTAATTGCATTATTATATGAAAAGAAAAGGATGAAAAAACGTAAAAATCAAACCGGAAAAAAATGGATGTTCGAAGAAATTATCTATGGCTACGGTTCTTTTTCAGGTGTCTTTACTTTTCCCATTCACATGATGAATCTTTTTTCTAATCAAGGAAACGGAACGCCAAACGATTTTGTGCTTTTCGGGATAAGCTTTTTTCTTGTTTCGGTTTTCATTGGAACCTATATTGTTACAAAAATCATCCCATCCAAAGCCGAAGAATACTTAAACCAAACGTATCCTGAATATACTTTTTTAAGCTGAACATGTAACAAATCAAAAAAATTACAGTCCAATTATACAACCTAACATATACACAACCCATAAACCAATCAATCGATGATAAAACGTTTTCTCTCACTCGAATGGAAATATTTTTTTAGAGCTGCTTCGTTTCAGACAAATTTAGCCATTAAAATTCTAATGGTGTTTGGGGCGTTATATTTTACCGTCATGTTTTTATTTTTGGGTGGCGGCTCATATTATTTTATTCAAGAAGTACTGAAAAAAGAACCTTTTTATTTGATAAACAAGTTCATCTTATACTATTTCGTTTTCGATTTAATTTTCCGCTTTTTTCTTCAAAAAACACCAGTCATGAACATCCGACCGTTGTTGTATATCAATATCAAAAAAGATACTATCGTTAATTACACCTTAGGTAAAACCGTTTTGTCTTTTTTTAATATTATGCACTTGTTCTTTTTTATTCCGCTTGCAGTTGTTTTGGTGGTGGAAGGGTTTAATGTAATAGGAGTATTGACATGGACTTTAGGAATGTTAGCTATTGTTCTGATAATTAATTTTTTAAATATATTAATCGATAAAAAAGACATCGTTTTTTATACCGTTGTAACCCTTTCCGTTACTTTAGGCTCCTTACAGTATTTTAATTTATTTGACGCCACCGATTACACCGTTATTTTTTTTAAAGGAATGTACGATTACATTTGGATGGTCATCATCCCAATTGCAGCATTAGTCATACTCTATAAAATTGTGCACCGGTTTTTCAAAAATAATTTATACCTCGATGCCGGACTATCCACTCAACACGAGATTGCCAAAACTCAAAATTTTGAATGGCTAGACCAATTTGGGACCTTAGGAACATTTCTTAAAAATGATATTCGTTTAATTACCCGAAATAAAAGAGCCAAATCGGTAATTATGATGAGTGTCCTATTTCTTTTCTACGGGCTTCTTTTCGGGTCAGGAGCAATTGAAGTATATGATGGCCCTGTTTGGCAAGTCTTTGGGGGAATTTTCGTTACCGGCGGATTTATGTTCAGTTTCGGTCAATTTGTACCGAGTTGGGACAGCTCGTACTACAATTTAATGATGAGTCAAAATATTCAATACCGTGAATATTTGAGTTCAAAATGGTGGCTAATGGTAATTGTAACATTAATAGCTGCAGTATTTGCTTGTTTCTATCTTTATTTTGGTTGGAAAGCATATTTACTTGTTTTGGTAACGGCGGTGTATAACATTGGAATAAATGCTTACATCGTTTTGCTTGCAGGAGCTTTCACAAAAACTCCCATCGATTTAATGAGTAATAAAAATGCATTCGGTGACAAGAAAGCGTTTAACCTCAAAACTTTATTACTTGTTATTCCTCAAATCATTCTGCCTTTAGGTCTTTATTATTTAGGTATTTTAATGTTTGACGAAATAACCGGACTTGCTTTTATTGCATTAGCCGGAGTTCTAGGTTTTGCTTTTAAATCACGCGTATTCAATTGGATTGAAACTATTTATAAAACACAGAAATACGAGACCATTGCCGCATACAAACAGAAAAACTAAAAACGAGACACCATTTACCAATCACTCACAATCTTAAAATCATGATACAAGTTAATAATCTTAGTAAAACGTATAACGGAACAACCGTTTTAAAAATAAATGAATTAGAAATTCCGAAAGGACAAAGTTTTGGTTTAGTTGGAAATAATGGTGCCGGAAAAACCACTTTTTTCAGTTTATTGTTGGATTTGATCCAGCCTTCAACCGGAATGATTACTAGCAATTCTATTCAAATCAATACCAGCGAAAAGTGGAAACCCTTTACTTCAGCATTCATTGACGACAGCTTTCTAATTGGGTATTTAACACCTGAAGAATATTTCTATTTTATCGGTGAGCTTCGCGGATGGAACAAAGCCGATGTGGATAGTTTTTTGTTAAAGTATGAAGATTTTTTCAATGGTGAAATTTTGAATAACAAAAAATATTTACGTGATCTTTCTAAAGGAAATTCTAAAAAAGTAGGTATTGTAGCTGCTTTGATTGGCGAACCGGAAGTGATTATATTAGACGAACCGTTTGCTAATTTAGACCCAACCACACAAATTCGTTTAAAAAAAATCATCAAAGAATTAGCAGAAGACCCAACTGTTACCATTTTGGTCTCCAGTCATGATTTGCAACATACTGTTGAGGTTTCTAATCGGATTGTTGCTCTTCAAAAAGGAGAAGTCGTGTTAGACTTGATACCTTCTTCTGAGACGTTAAAAGAACTAGAAGCTTTTTTTGCTGCTTAAAGACTTCTTATTTCTTAAAAAGCAGGAAATAAGGTTTCTACATAAAAAAGCAGCAATAGTTTTCTCAATTTCAAAAAGAAATGTATTTTTACCCTTGCTATATACTAAAAGTATAGGTTTTTAGTTATGCATTAAAACATTTTTTATTTTGAAATTCATTACTTTTAAATACTTTATTTTTTTTGTTGTTGTTTCTTTTTTAATAGCGTGTTCAACCAAAAAGGACAAGTTTATTAACCGAAATTTTCACGCTGTTAATACCGAATATAACGTTTTGTTTAATGGCGAATTGGCTCTACAAGCCGGTTTGAATGAAGTACGAGATACCTACCAAGATAATTTTTGGGAGATACTTCCCATTGAGCGTATGCAAACGGAAGATGAAGAAGTATTCTTACCCGGGCAAAAAGTTAAAAATGCCAATTTTGAAAAAGCAGAGGAAAAAGCGACCAAAGCCATTCAAAAACGTTCTATGTTGATTGGCGGAAGCGAAAAAAACCCTCAAATGGATGAGGCTCACTTATTACTTGGAAAATCAAGGTATTACGACCAACGTTTCATCCCTGCTTTAGAAGCATTTAATTACATTTTATACAAGAGTCCGGCCAGCGATAAAATTTATGAAGCAAAAATTTGGCGTGAGAAAACAAATGTTCGCTTAGAAAACGATGCCTTGGCCGTAAATAATCTTTCTAAATTATTACGTGAAATTAAATTTAAAGATCAGGTTTTCGCTGATGCCAACGCAACGCTAGCCCAAGCTTTTATTAACTTAGAGCAGAAAGACAGTGCTATTTCCCGTTTAAGATTAGCCTCTAAATTCACAAAAATTGATGAAGAAGAAGCTCGATACAAATTTATTTTAGGACAATTATTCGAATCAATCGAAGAAAAAGACAGTGCATTTGTTTACTATCAATCGGTAATTGATATGAAAAGAAAATCTCCGAAACGGTACACTATTCAAGCTCACGCTAAACAAATTCAACAATACGACATAAAAAAGGATACAATTGCTCTTTTTGAAAGATTTACTAAACTGTTAGAAGATCGCGAAAATCGTCCGTATCTAGATATCCTTTATCATCAAAAGGCATTGGTTTACGAACGGTTGAAACAGCCTGACAATGCCATCAAAAACTATAACAAATCGCTTAAGGCTCAGTCGTTAGACAATTATTTATTGGCTTCGAATTACAGAAATTTAGGAGAAATTTACTTTTACAAAGCAAAATACGCTACTGCTGGACATTATTATGACAGTACTTTGGCCTTGTTAAAACCTCGCACACGAGAATTTAACACTTTTAAAAAGAAACGAGACAACTTAGACGATGTGATTAAATATGAGGGAATTGCACAGCGAAACGACAGTATTTTAAATGTTGCATCACTCGCTAATGGTGATAAAATAGCTTTTTTTGAAGATTATATTGTCAAATTAAAAAAGAAAGAAGAAGAAGCTGAAAAGCTGGCAAAAGACCAAGCAGATAGAGCAGAAATAGCTGCTGCTGCTAATCAAAACGCAAAAGACCTTTCAATAAGTAACCGAAATAGTATTAGCAATTCTACTCTAACATCCTATTCAGGTGGAGGTTCCGCAAACAATTCTAAATTTTATTTTTACAATCAAGTTACTGTCGATTTTGGGAAAAAAGAGTTTGTTAAAAAATGGGGCAAAAGAGATTCCGGTGGAAATTGGCGATTGTCTTCCAACTCCTTTTCAAAATCTAAAGAAGAGGAAAACCAAGAATTAACGGAAGAGTTGGCAACGGCCTCAAAAGAGACTGATCCTAAGTATTCTCCTGATTTTTATATTGCTCAATTACCAACGTCTAAAACCGAGTTAGACAGCATTGCCAAAGAGAGGAACTTCGCGTATTATCAATTGGGCGTGATATATAAAGAAAAATTCAAAGAGTACCAATTGGCATCCGACCGTTTAGAAATTTTATTGCGAAGAAATCCGGAAGAGCGTTTGATTCTACCAACAATGTATAATTTGTTTAAAATATATGAAATTACCGATCCTTCCAAGGCTTTGGCAATGAAAGATAAAATCATCACACAATTTCCCGATTCTCGATATGCTCAAATCCTTTCAAAAGCCGGTACTTCTGCAGAAAATTTAATTGATGACCCTGAAATAGTCTATAAAAACCTCTATAAATCTTATGAAAAAGGTGAATATAGAGAGGTTGTTACTAATACAGTTTTTGCCATTGAAAAATTCACAGGTGATGAAATCATGCCTAAATTGGAATTACTCAAATCAAAAATTACTGCCAAAATAGAAGGATTGGCTGCCTATAAAAAAGGATTAAATTATGTGGCGTTAACTTATCCGAATTCCAACGAAGGAAAAGATGCTGAAGCATTATTATATGATAATATCCCCTACTTAGAAAGTTTATATTTTGATCAAGTAGAACCAACAAGTTTTAAAGTACTTTATCATGCAGACAATTTAGATGATAAAAAAGTAAAAACACTGATAGAAAAAATCACAAAATTCATTAAAGAAAGAAACCAATCTCAATTAACCACTTCCATAGATTTATACACTATGGATAAGAATTTTTTTGTAATTCATGGTTTACGGGATGAAGATTATGCTAAAGGCGTTGTTTCAATTCTGAAAGAATTCAAAGAGTATAAAATTTCTGAAGAAGCAATCATCATTTCGTCTGAGAACTATAAAATAGTTCAAATGAAAAAGAACCTAGAAGAATATTTAGACCCTAATCTACGTGTTGTTCCACCACCTTATACGCCAAAACCCAAACGTATCCAAGAACAACAAGAACGTCCGCAAATTATTATTCCTGCTCAAAACCCCATATTACCTCCAACTCAAAGTAAAGGTACTATGCAACCACCATCAGGAAATGACCCGCAGACAGCACCAAAAAGCAGAACTAATTCTAAAAACACTCGAAACAATGAACAGGAATCAAGATCTGCGATAATGCCACCTTCGGAAGGAGGAAACCTTAAAAAAGGATAATTATGTTTAAAAAAGACGCAAAATCATATACCGACTTGCTGGGAAAAACCAATAGAATTGTTGAAGGAACCGTTATTAAAGGAGACATCACAACAACTACAGATTTTAGACTAGATGGGCAGCTTATCGGAAACTTTCATTCCAATGGAAAAATTGTTATTGGTCCAAGCGGAATAGTAAAAGGAGATATTGTCTGTAAAAATGCTGATGTTGAAGGCAAATTTGAAGGGAAAATACAAGTATCCGAGATCCTTAGCTTAAAATCAAAAGCCGTTATTCACGGTGAAGTAATTTGTGGTAAATTGGCCGTAGAACCCGGAGCAGAATTCAGTGCGACTTGTGTGATGAAACCCAACGTAAAAACGTTACTAACTCAACATGAATCCGGAACCGAAGAAAAAACCGCTTAACAAATGGTTGCAATTAATCAACATTCCTATTCAAATGGGACTAGTGATTTTTCTTTTCGCTTTTTTCGGAAAATGGTTAGATGAATATTATGGCAATCTTAATAGTCCAAACGTGAAAATTTTCACAATGATTGGTGTTTTTTTAGCCCTTTATAATGTTATTCGACAGGTTAATCAACTCAATAAAGAAGAATAAAAATGAATTTTAAAAAACTTTGGTTTTTTTTCGGACTATTAAAATATACCATTCCGGTTTTTATTATTCATTTACTCCTTTTTCAATTACCTGATTTAAAAGTTGCATCACAAAACTTCTACCTGAGTATACCGGAGTTATACCTTATCTATTTTATCTTTTCAAAAATTATTCTTTTCGTATTAATTCAGGTTTCTAAAAAAAATTTCGACAATGTAGGAATGACATTTTTAGTTATTACCAGTGTAAAGTTAGCTATGTCTTATTTTATTGTGCGACCTATTTTAAATTCTACAACCGAAAACACACTTGAAAAAGCTAATTTCTTTTTTATTTTCATTCTTTTTTTAGCAATTGAGACCCTAATTACGATTCGATTATTAAACAAAAAACAATAATCAATCGGTTATGGTGCATATTAGTCAAAAAAAATAATTTAATACACTTGCAGAATAAAGAAAAAATGTACCTTTGCACCAAATTTTAGAAACCCTAATAGTTAAGTTTAATCAATATGGTGATTTCAAAAAAACCACTTCATTTTATAGTTGCCTTACTAGTGTCGGTTTTACCGCTACTATCCTCAGCAAATAATCCGGATTCTACTGCTGTTCACAAAGAAGTTGCTCATGCTGAAATAGAAGAACATCATAACGTAGAGTCTAAAGATTTAAAGACGGAAATAAAAGAATATATAGCTCACCACTTATTAGACTCTTATGATTTTCATCTGTTTTCTTGGGAAGACGACACTAAAGTAGCACACCACATTGGTTTCCCACTTCCGGTTATTTTAATTGATAATGGTATTCAAATTTTTTCTTCTTCTAAATTTCATCATGGAGAGTCTGTGGCAGAAAGCAACGGTAACTATTATAAATTATACCACGGAAAAATTTACAAAACAGATGCAGAAGGAACTGTTAGTTATGATGATAAGCACCATGTTACCAACACAAAACCAACGTTAGATTTATCCATCACCAAAAATGTTTTTATGATGCTGGTGGTTTCTGTTTTAATGTTTTTATTATTTTCCGGCTTAGCAAAATCATATGCTAAAAATGGTGGAATTGCAAAAGGAGCAGGACGCTTTTTTGAGCCTATCATTTTATACATTAGAGATGATATTGCCATTCCTAATATCGGACACAAAAATTATAAAAAATACATGAGTTATTTGTTAACCATCTTTTTCTTTGTGTGGTTTTTAAATATGTTCGGATTAACACCTCTTGGGGTAAACGTTACCGGTAACATTGCAATAACTGCAGGACTTGCTATCTTAACGTATTTAATCACAACATTTACAGCTAATAAAAATTATTGGGGACATATTTTCTGGATGCCGGGAGTTCCAAGTTTAATGAAAATTGTTTTAGCTCCAATCGAATTATTGGGAACAATCATTAAACCTTTTTCATTAATGATACGTTTGTATGCAAACATTGTTGCAGGCCACGTTGTATTAATGAGCATCATTGGTTTGATGTTTATTTTCAAAAACTGGTTAGGAAGTAGTTTATCTTTCTTCTTAGCTTTTGCTTTATCCTTGTTGGAAATTTTGGTTGCAGCGTTGCAAGCTTATATTTTCACCATGTTATCGGCTCTTTATTTTGGAGCAGCCAATGAAGAGCACCATCATGAGGATGCTCATCATTAATAAATTGAATGTTTAATTAATTAATATATACATTATGCAAATTCCAACAATTGTAGGAGCAGGATTAATCGTTATCGGTGCTGGTTTAGGTATTGGTAAAATTGGTGGTTCAGCAATGGATGCTATTGCTCGTCAACCAGAAGCTTCTGGAAAAATTCAAACAGCTATGCTTATTGCAGCAGCTCTTATTGAAGGTATTGGTTTCGCTGCGTTATTCGCTGCTTAATTAAAAAACAAACAACAGTTATAACGGTTGGTTATAACTGTTGTTTTTAAAAAAATTAAAATTTTCTAAATTATTGATATAAATGGAGAAGTTAATAGAACAGTTTTCACTTGGTTTATTTGTTTGGATGCTTGTCATCTTTGTGGGCTTAATTTTTCTTTTGAAAAAGTTCGCTTGGAAACCAATTTTAGATGCCGTTAACGAAAGAGAAGAAGGTATCAAAAACGCATTACTTTCAGCCGAAAATGCTAAGAAAGAAATGTTAAACCTTCAATCGTCAAACGAAAAATTAGCCGCCGAAGCAAGAGCAGAACGTGATGCCATGATGAAAGAAGCACGTGAAATCAAAGAAAAAATGATTAATGATGCGAAATCAGAAGCACAAGCACAAGGCGAAAAAATGATTGCTCAAGCGAAAGCCGCTATCGAAAGTGAAAAAAATGCTGCCATGGCAGAATTGAAAAATCAAGTTTCTACCTTGTCATTAGAAATTGCAGAGAAAGTATTAAAAAGTGAATTGTCTAACACTGAAGCTCAATCAAAATTGGTTGAAAAAATGTTAGGTGATGCAAAATTAAATTAGCCTGTATGTCAAGAGCTGCGATTAGATATGCCAAAGCAATTATAGAAAATGCTGTTGCCAACGGAAAGGTTGAAACAATTAGTCAGGATATGATTTTAATCAACCAGACGGTTAGCTCAAACGAGGAGTTGAAAGCGTTTTTAAGTAGTCCGGTAGTAAAACCTCAAGCAAAATTTGACACCATTAACGAGGTGTTTGCTTCAGTTCAACCGGATACTAAAGGGTTGTTTTTGTTACTTAAGGAAAACAAGCGTTTTGAACTTTTGGGTGAAATTGCTCAGCAATATAAAGTACAACACGATGTGCTAAACGGAATTGAAGAAGCTCATGTAACTACGGCTTTCCCAATTACGGCGGAGTTAGAAACGAAAGTGTTGGCTAAAATAAAAGAGTTTTCAAACAAGAAAATCACGTTAATCAATACAGTAGATCCATCCATCATTGGAGGGTTTATTTTGAGAATTGGCGATCAACAATACAATGCATCTGTTTCCAGCAGACTGCAACAATTAAAGAGAGAATTTAGTAATTAATATTCCAATAAAGATATAACAATGGCGGAAATTAAACCTGCTGAAATTTCAGCAATATTAAAAAAACAATTATCTGATTTCGAATCAGGTGCATCGTTAGAGGAAGTAGGAACAGTACTTCAAGTAGGTGATGGTATTGCTCGTGTATACGGCTTATCAAATGCTCAGTACGGAGAGTTAGTACAATTCGACAACGGATTGGAAGCAATCGTATTAAACTTGGAAGAAGACAATGTTGGGGTAGTATTGTTAGGTCCTTCAACAGGTATTAAAGAAGGTTCTACTGTAAAAAGAACACAACGTATCGCTTCTCTGAAAGTAGGTGAAGAAATGGTGGGTCGTGTAGTAGACACATTAGGAAACCCAATCGATGGTAAAGGACCAATCGGTGGCGATCTTTATGAAATGCCCTTGGAAAGAAAAGCTCCGGGAGTAGTTTTCCGTCAGCCGGTTAACGAACCACTTCAAACAGGAATCAAGTCAATTGATGCGATGATTCCGGTAGGAAGAGGTCAACGTGAGTTGGTGATTGGTGACCGTCAAACAGGTAAAACAACCGTTTGTATCGATACCATTTTAAATCAAAAAGAATTTTATGATGCGGGTCAACCGGTGTTTTGTATTTATGTTGCTGTGGGACAAAAAGCCTCAACAGTAGCCGGAATTGCTAAAACATTAGAAGACAAAGGAGCAATGGCTTACACGGTTATCGTGGCCGCAAATGCTTCAGACCCTGCACCAATGCAAGTATATGCACCATTTGCCGGTGCAGCTATCGGAGAATATTTCCGTGATACAGGTCGTCCGGCTTTAATTATCTATGATGATTTGTCTAAACAAGCGGTGGCTTACCGTGAGGTTTCTCTTTTATTAAGAAGACCACCGGGACGTGAGGCTTACCCGGGAGACGTTTTCTACCTTCACTCAAGATTATTAGAAAGAGCAGCAAAAGTAATTGCCGATGATGATATTGCGAAAAACATGAACGACTTACCGGACTCTTTACGTCCAATCGTAAGAGGTGGAGGTTCATTAACTGCTTTACCTATCATTGAAACACAAGCGGGTGACGTTTCGGCGTATATTCCAACTAACGTAATTTCAATTACTGATGGTCAGATTTTCTTGGATGGTGATTTGTTTAACTCTGGGGTTCGTCCGGCAATTAACGTAGGTATTTCGGTATCACGTGTAGGTGGTAACGCTCAGATTAAATCAATGAAAAAAGTATCCGGTACGTTGAAGCTTGACCAAGCTCAATTCCGTGAATTGGAAGCGTTTGCTAAATTTGGTTCAGATTTAGATGCCGTTACCTTAAACGTAATTGAAAAAGGAAGAAGAAACGTTGAAATCTTGAAACAAGCCGTAAACGACCCTTATACAGTTGAAGATCAGGTTGCAATTATCTATGCCGGTTCTAAAAACTTGTTGAGAAATGTTCCTGTGAATAAAGTAAAAGAATTCGAAAGAGATTTCTTAGAATATTTGAATAACAAACACAGAGATACATTAAACGCTCTAAAAGCAGGGAAATTCACAGACGAAATTACCGATGTGTTAGACCGTGCAGCGAAAGAAGTTTCAGCGAAATATAACTAAAAAGTATTAAGTAGTAAGTATCAAGAATTAAGACGTCTTGATACTTACTACTTAAATCTTAATACTAAAAAAATGGCAAATTTAAAGGAAATCCGTAATAGAATTAGTTCCGTTCAGTCAACGATGCAAATTACATCGGCGATGAAAATGGTTTCTGCCGCAAAGCTAAAAAAGGCCCAAGACGCCATTACAGCGATGCGACCTTATGCCGAAAAATTAACCGAAATTCTGCAAAGTTTAAGTGCTTCGATGGAAGGTGAAGTTGGTGGAGAATTTACAGCACAACGTGAAGTAAAAAAGGTTTTAATTGTGGCTATTACTTCTAATAGAGGTTTATGCGGTGCTTTTAATTCGAATGTTAATAAACAAGTAAAGTTGTTAGCCGATTCTTATGCCGGTAAAAAAGTGGATGTCTTAGCCATTGGTAAAAAAGGGAATGATGTCTTAGGTAAAACTTATTCGGTTATTGCTAACAAAAGTGACGTTTTTGATGCATTGACTTTTGAGAATGTAGCTGCCATTTCTGAATTATTAACCGAAAAGTTCATTTCAGGCGATTACGATAAAATCGAAATTGTATATAACCAATTCAAAAATGCAGCAACACAAATCGTTCAAACAGAACAATTTTTACCGTTAGCTCCTGTGGTTGGTGCGGCTACTGCAAGCTCCGATTATATTTTTGAACCATCCAAAGAAGAAATTGTGTTAACGTTGATTCCAAAATCATTAAAAACACAATTATACAAAGCCATTCGCGATTCATTTGCTTCCGAACACGGAGCTCGTATGACCGCCATGCACAAAGCAACGGATAACGCAACCGAATTGAGAAATCAATTGAAATTAACCTACAACAAAGCTCGTCAAGCAGCGATTACGAATGAAATCCTTGAGATTGTTGGTGGTGCTGAAGCGTTGAAAGGATAAATAAAACATATCTTTATATTAAAAAGAGTCAAACATTAGTTTGGCTCTTTTTTTATTAAATGTAAAAGTTAAACATTTTTTCGTTAGATTTGAAATGCTAATTCACTTATTTCTAAGTATATGAAATTAGTTCTACTCTCGAACACTCAAAAATTAAAGTTTGTTAAATTATTTGTATTTACTTTCTTTTTAATGAATTATTTAATTCATGCACAAGTACAACAACCAAACCATTTTACACCAGGTGGTGTGATGGATAATATTTTTGATAAAAGCGGAAATCAATATACTTTTAATGATATTTTAATAAATACTCAAAGTAATGCACAAAGTAGAGTAACTTTATTATCCTGTTCAAACAATTCCATTTTTAATTTGTATTTTGAAGAAGGAAGTGGTTGTGAAGATAATTCAATTAATGAACATAATTTAAGGCGACAAGTTATTTGTAATGTCTTTGAGGATTTATCCGCTTTTTTAACAACATCGTCTTCTGCATTACAACCAACTTCAACCACAAAAGTAAATATTTGGGTTAGAAATATAGCTAATATATCAAACGTTTCACCACAAACATTAGGTTTAGCTAGTGGTTTTTATAATTTACCTGCAAGTGCTACTACTGGAGGGATAACGGACAATGAAATTTGGAAGACAATTCATAACGGAATAGATTCATACACAAATGTTGTGAATCCTATAATTACTATTGGTAATGGTTCAAACTCTTCCGGAATATTTTTCCATGGTTATATGGCATTTAACTTTGATACATCAATTAATTGGAATTTAGACACTTCTGTATTTGCAAGTACAACAGAAAAAGATCTCTATACCGTAGTGCTCCATGAAATAACTCACGCATTAGGTTTTAATAGTTTAATTGATGTTGATGGAAGTTCAAAATTTTCCGGCGATTTTAATTATTTTTCCCGATATGATTTGTTTTTAAAAAGCAATACAAATGTTCCTTTACTTTCTACAAATTCAACTATAAATTTATATAACAATTCTTTCAATTCAACTTCATTATCTAGTACTATTTTACACCCAAATTGCACTATAAGCGGAAATGTCAATACAGGAAGTACTGTAAATACTACTGTTTGCAACAATGCAGTTAAATATTTTGGAGCGGTTTTTACTGTTCCTGTTTATACGCCAACTTGTTTCGAGAGCGGAAGTAGTTTAAGCCATTTTGAAGACGAACTCTATCCCATTTGCAGTAATGCTTATGGTAATGATAGTTATTTTGTAATGAGTAATGCCAACGGAAATGGTGTAACTAAACGTTTTTTAAAGCCTGAAGAGAGAAATGCTTTATGCGATTTAGGCTATACTGTGAATACAACCTATGGAGTAAGTGGTACAATAATTAATGGGGTTGATACTTTTTACGATTATGGAGGCTCAACATGTGATGGGATAATAGTTGCAGGAATTAATGATGGAATTACTTTTGGTGCAAATGATTTTGTCACATACACCTTTTTAGGTTATACTAGTATGGTTCCAAATATTAATATCTATAATATTTTGCAAAACGATCAAAACGCAACGGGATTTGAGGGTTTAGAAGATATTACTGGCAATTCCACTTTATCAGTAACGTCAGGAAATGCTTCTACAATTATAGAATTTAATAGTACAAGTGTTGGGTTGCATTTACTACGTTATGTACCAACTTACGGTGCACAAAAAGGAAATATAACATATATTTATGTCTATGTAATACCAAATTATCCAGAAGAATTATCAAGCTGTGTTCCTTTACCAAATCCATGTGATTTAATTTTGAACGGTGATTTTGAACAAAATTCATCTATACCTAATAACTGGTCAAATTTAAATTTTGCTTGTGGTTGGTGGGAAGATAGTATTTCCGGCCCGGATTATTTTCACATTGATTCACCAATTCAAACAGGAAGTCCTTCGATCCCTTGTAGTTCTACAGGAAATCAAAACCCGACAAGTTTTTCAAGTAATGGTCATGCCGGATTTTATGCTCTAAAACATATAAATTCAAGTGAACTAAATGTATATGAAACAATTACTTCAAAATTATCTTTTCCTTTGGAGCCTGATACAGACTATCAGTTAAGTTTCAATATTTCACTATCAGAAATGACAAGTACCAATCCAATTAAAGTGCAAGCTTTTCTAAGTTCAGATTATATTCCAAGAGCATTTCCAAATAATCATGACATCAGTAATGGTATTTTTCTAGAAAATGCAACTTTTACAACTAATTCTATTGATAATCAGTGGGATACTGTCGTTTTTAACTTTACAACTACTAGTGGAGGTGAACAATATTTATATTTAGGAGGAATTAATAATGTCCAATTTTCGACAAATCCTATTATTACTTCTCCTTCAAATGGTTGTGCTTTTATTGAGCAGAATGAAATTATTGATAATTATATTCATTCCTATAACTTTATAGATAATATCTCTTTAATTCCAACAAATGGTGCTAAGTTTATTCTTCCGGAGTCAGTCACATGTACTTCTGCCATTATTGAGGATTTACATGCTTTTTTAGGCGGAACGCCTCTAGATGGTTATTTTTCGGGACCAGGTGTTTCAAATTCTGTATCAACACCAGGAACTTATTCTTTTAATCCCGCTTTAGCTGGAGTAGGAACTATAGCAATTACCTATCATTATCAAAATAGTTCGGGTTGCACGATTGAATTAATTAGAAATATTTTAGTAACAGGAGCCGAAATTATTCCGCTTTTCTCACCAATTGACCCAATTTGTATAGGTGCAGCCTATACTTTACCTTCTGTATCAAATAATGGTTTCGCGGGAACTTGGAGCCCTGATTTTAACAATCAGTCCACCACAACTTATACGTTTACACCAAATGCAAATTCGTGTGCAATTCCCACAACACTCACTGTGGAAGTTACCAATACTAATGCTGTTACACCTATTTTTACGAGTTTAGCCCCTGTTTGTGCAGGTGCTACATTTATCTTACCAACTGTCTCTAATAATGGTTTTACAGGTACTTGGTCGCCAGAGATAAACACTGATTTTTCAACTCAATATATTTTTACACCAGATAATGGTCAATGTGCAACTCTTGCCCAAATGAACATAGAAATAATTAATCCTGAAATAAATTTAGAGGGAAGATTAAATGTTTGTATTGGAGAAAATCCTACATACAACTCCAGTATTCTTGGCGGCTTGTGGTCAAGTTCAGATATTTCGATTGCAACAATTAATCCTGTAACAGGTGAACTTACAACTTTTAATACGGGCACAATAACTTTAACATACACGCTTTCTGACTCTTGTTCATCATCGTCAAGTATAATTGTTAATATTATAGATCGCTACACAATCCCAGAGTTTAGTTTCCCAACAACTATTTGCAAAGGTTCAATCCCTCCAAGACTACCTGATATCTCTGATAATAATTTAACTGGTGTTTGGCTACCAGCCATTATTAATAATGTTGAAACAGGGGATTATACTTTTTTTGCAGATGACATCTGTATTGATCCAGTAACAATAACAGTTACTGTGATTACTGAAGGTGAACTAATAGCTACCGAAGATAATTTCAATTTACCTTATATGCCGGAACCCCATTTATCTCCAAGTATTTTAAATAATGATTTGTTTAACGGTAATCTAATTACATCTAATTTTTTAGGGCTTACGATTCAATTAATTGGGTTTAGTCACAATATTACAGTAAATAATGATGGTACTTTAAATATACCACCAGATTTACCCCCTGGGTTGTACTCCTTTGAGTATATATTAGAAAATACATGTTTGCATAGTGAAAGTAAAAAAATAACACTTAATATTTTTTACGTAGAACTATCTGCAAAAGAAAGGTTTATTGTTGATGTATGCTATAAACCTGATGCTTATATTACAGAACAATCCTTTTTAAGCGATGTTGCCTATGGCGAAATTCGTGCCACTTCAGAAAATGTGACTTTTAGTAATATTACTGCACCGGCAGGCTTTTCCATTAATCCGGATGGCACAGTAAATGTACCTGCAAATGCTTTACCCGGTGATTATATTTTTACCTACACACTTTGCCCAATAGGAAGTACAACGGGTTGTGTGTATGATATTATAGTAAGTTTTACAATTTATCCTACCGTTAGAGCTGAACCTGAAATTTTTTATTTTGATAAATTTGGTGTTTTCATTAACTCTAGTCACAATGACCCCCTAGATTTTAATGTTATTAGTAACGATGGGTATTCAGAGAATTGTGCTCTTCTGGCTCCGAATAGTTTTTTACCTCCAGAAATAAATTTAACTATCACAACTATTTCAAATGTGGTTTATGAATTTCCAACGGGTAATCATTTTATTTTGAATGAGGCAACTGGTGTAATAACTTGTTTTTCTAACATTGGTTTATTATCTGGTTATTATTCATTAGAATATTCTATTTGTGATTATCAATATCCTACGGTTTGCAGTAGAACAAATGTTTTAATTTATGTTATAGATGCTGTCGCAAGAACTCAAAATCAAATTAAAGAAACAGAAGTTATTAAAAACATAAGTATTTATCCAAATCCATCCAATGGAATTTATATTGTTGATTTTGGAACAGTAAAAGCTAATGCCTCCATAAAAGTTTTTAATGTTTTAGGTCAGGAAGTGTTACATGAAAAAAATATAAATGATAACTTTTATACTTTAGATATTTCTGAATTTGCAGATAGCTTTTATACCGTGAGAATTATTAATGAAAATGCTATCGTAACTAAATCTATTATAAAAAAGCAGTAAGTATAGAATATTATCATCAAAAACGTAAGTTTTTTTACCTCTTATTAGTAAAGGTATTAGGTATTAATCTTTAAATTATGAAGTCATGAAAAAACTATTATTTATTCTGTTGATTTTTTCAACTAATTTTTCGATGTCACAAATCATTAATTTTCCTGATGCTAATTTCAAGACAAAGTTATTGCAAGCTAATGTAGGCGTTAATATTGCTTTCAATGCTCAATATCAATCTATGAAAATTGACAGTAACAACAATGGAGAAATTGAAGTAAGTGAAGCATTGTTGGTATATAGGCTTAGTGTTGAATATGGGGATGTAGTAAATTTAGACGGGTTAGAATATTTTACTAATTTAATAGTTTTTAGTTGTAGGTTTAATCCAATCTCTTCTTTTTATTTTCCTACTCTTAATCAATTACAAGCTTTAACCATAGGTAATTCAAATATAACAAGCATTGATTGTACACCTTATATCCTGTTAGATACTTTGGCGGTAGGAGAAGGTCCTTTAGAAAATATAGATTTAGCAGGTTTAAATTTATTGCGTAGTATGAATTTTAAAAACACTTTTTTAAACAGTGTGGATTTTTCAAGTTTAACAAGTTTAAAATATGCTCTTCTTTCAGATAATCAATTTACTTCATTGGATTTTAGTACTAATTCGTTGTTGGAAGAATTGGTTTGTAAAAACAATATGTTAACTTCTATTAATATAAAAAATAATTCACTGCAAGACATTGGTCCAACTTCACTATTCAACGACTGTTGGAAAACAGGCAACCCCAACCTAACCACCATTTGTGCCGATGAAAGCGAAGTGGTTGCCGTACAAAATTTCCTGAATAGTTGTGGTACGCCGCAAACCATCAATGTAACGAGTGATTGTAATTTGAGTAGTGAGGATTTTGTAAATAATAAAGTGAAGATTTTTCCTAATCCTTCATCAGGTGTTTTTACTATCGCGTTGCCAAATAGTATTGAGGTAAGGAAAGTTCAAGTTTTTTCTTTAATAGGGCAAGAGCTTTATGTTGATTTTATTTTAAATACGACGGAAAAAACGATTGATGTTAGTCATTTGTCAAAAGGTACATATTTGCTTAAAGTGAGTGGTAATAATAGTACGACGGAGGAGTTAGTGGTTGTGAAATAAAAAGCTTTATTTTACTTATATTTATTATACATGAGAAAAACAAAAGCCACCTCAGAAAATGTAACTTTTAGTAACATTACTGCTCCGGCAGGATTTTCGATTAATCCGGATGGCACAGTAAATGTACCTGCAAATGCTTTACCCGGTGATTATATTTTTACCTACACACTTTGCCCAATTGGCAGCACAACGGGTTGTGTGTATGATATTTTTGTAAGTTTTACAATTCATAACACCGTTCGAGCAATAGCCGATGCCTTTAATTTTGATACTCAAGGTAATTTTTTAGGCTCAAACCATGACGACCCTACCAGCTTCAACATATTAACAAATGACGGCTATGCCGTTGATTGTGGGTTTTCTGCACCTAATAGTTTTGTGGGTGCCGTTTTGAATGATAATGTCACACTATCCAATATTAATCAAACTGAATTAGCTGGATATTTTAATATTTTAAACAATGGAGCTGTAAACGCAATAAATAATATTATCCCTACTGGATATTATAACTTTACGTATGAAATTTGTGATTTTATTTATCCGAATGCTTGTTCAACGACTTATGGTTGGATAAATGTGATTAGCACAGCCAGAGGTTTCTCTACAAATATAAAAGAAAAAGCAGATGACAATTTAGTGTCTATATATCCTAATCCTTCAAAAGATTTTTTTACAGTTTCTTTTCAAAACACAATAGATAAAGGCAATATTAAGGTGTTTTCTTCTTTGGGGCAAGTACTTTTTAGTAATTCCTTTCAACAAACTAATGAAGAAATAATTGATTTAAGTCGTTTTCCAAATGGCACTTATTTAATTCAAGTTATATTAATTGATACTGTGTTTAATAAGAAAATAATTAAAAATTAAGGTTATGAAAAGCATATTTTTATTTTTTATTTGTGTTATTTCAAATGCCCAAATAATAAATATTCCCGACCAAAATTTTAAAAATAAGTTGCTGCAAGCAAATACTACCAATCAAACAGCCGCGGGTAATATTATTGATACCAATGCGAATGGAGAAATTGAAATTAGTGAAGCGTTGATGGTTAACTACTTGTTTGTAGCGGCTTCAAATATTAGTGATTTAACAGGTGTTGAATATTTTACTAATTTGCAATATTTATTTGTAAATGTGAATCAAATTACAAGTATAAACTTATCAACTTTGACTAATTTAATTCAATTTAGATGTAATAACAACAATTTATCAAATTTAGATTTAACGGGTTTAATTAATTTGGTGGGTGTAAATTTTTCTCATAATAATATTACAGAAATTAATTTTTCTTTGTTACCAAATATTAACCAAGTTGTATGTAATAATAATTTATTATCTGAACTAGATTTTAGTAGTAATCCATTATTTACAAAATTATATTGTAGCAACAACAATTTAACAACTTTAAACATTAAAAACGGCATCAATCAAGATTTTAGTGATGTAAATTTTAATGACTGCTGGAAAACAGGCAACCCCAACCTAACCACCATTTGTGCCGATGAAAGCGAGATAGCCAGCGTTCAAAGTTTTTTAGAGGATTGTGGTAGTCCGCAAACTATCAATGTAAACAGTAACTGTAATTTAAGCAATCAAGAGTTCACAAAAAGTAAAATTACGATTTACCCAAACCCTGTAAACGATGTTCTAAACATCAATTTAGAAAACAGTATTATTTCATCGGTTACAGTTTTTAATACATTGGGTCAAAAAGTATATTTTAGTTTTTCAACGACCAGCCAAATAGATGTTTCAAAACTGGAGGCCGGAGCTTATTTTTTAAAAGTGGATGGTTTGGAAGGTGAGTATTATGGTAGGTTTGTGAAGAAGTAAATGGATAGATAGTCAAATAAATAAATGACTTTTTTATCTTTGGCAAACTAGTTTTGTACCTATAAAAATGATTCAACTAAAAGAACGCACAACCAAGGCTGAAATGCTTCAACAATTGCCTTTAATTCAACAATTATATCCTGAATTTACCGAACAAATTTATAGTGATTTGTTAGACGAAATGTTACCCAACAACTACAAACAAGTAGTTGCGTTTGAAAACGAAATAGCCGTTGGACTTTCAGGTTTTTGGGTAGGAACCAAATTATGGTGCGGAAAATATTTAGAATTAGACAATGTGATAGTTCATCCCAACCATCGTTCCAAAGGTGTTGGTAAAGTATTGACAGAATATTTGAATCAGAAAGCAATCGATTTAGGTTGTAAAGTGGTTGCTTTAGATGCGTATACGAACAATTTCCCGGCTCATAAATTTTATTTTAACCACGGTTTTGTGCCGAAAGGGTTTCACTTTGTGAAGTTTTTGGAGGAGAAAAACTAACCTTTTTCTTTAACCGGATCTTGTCTAGAATCGAAAACATCCGTTACATAAACTCTATTTTCATCGACGCTGTAATAATAGATAATCTTGTAATTGCCACAAATCAATCGTTTGTGATTTTTATTAAGATAACCTAAAAACTCATCTTCTTGCCATTCAACTTCTTTGTTTTTAAGTGTTTTTATTGAAGTTATTATTTCTAATTTAATCTTTTTTGCAATTTTTACCGAGGCGTAAATGCAATAATAATCATAAATAGATTTAATTTGAAATAGAGCAAAATGAGTAATTACAACTTTTCTCATCTATAAATCGTCAACATCTATAAATCGTCCCAATTTTATATCTTGCTCAGACTGTTCCGCCCTTTTTTTATATTCATCAACAGTAAATGGACTTAAAACAGCCGCCGTTTTTTGCTTTTTAGCAAAAGCCAATAGCGATTTTATTGAGTTAATTAGATTTTCATCTTGAATCAATTCTAACTCTTTTTGAATTTTTTTTATTTCAAGTGATACATTCATAACTTTATTTTTTACAAACTTACAAAAACTTTTAATTGTTTGTTTTTCAGTTTGAAACAACAATACATTATGTTCTCTTATTTTTAAAACAAATTTCAGAGGATAATTGTATTTTTATAAAATGAAAAGATTGCTTTACATACAATTACTATTTTTATTCGGTTGTGCTTCTAACGAAACATTTCAAACCCAATTTCCCATGCCCATTTCTGATTGTTTTTATCAAATAAACGGAAATAAAACCCATTTTGTCATTGAATTTCAACAATCCATTTCAAAAGATATCAAATTTGAAAAACTCTATTTCAGAAACCAAACCGCAAAAATTAAAATGATTTCCAATCAAAAAGCAGAAGCCATTTTCATTAAACCGGATTTAATTTTAGATGCAAATCCTGAAAATGAATACGAAAATCAACCACCAATTCCTCAAAAACAACGTTTTCAAATCAATTCCTACGAAGCGGTTTTAGAATTTACCCAAAACGGAAAAATAAAACACTTCAAATTCACTAACGTGACTGAAAAATCAAATAAATAGTTAATTTTGCTTGATTGCAAAATAAATTCAACAGCCACTTTGGGACTTTACAAATCACTTTTTAAACAAACCGCCATTTATGGGTTAGCCACCGTGCTTCCCAGAATGCTTAGTTTTTTGTTGGTTCCGCTTTATACAGATATACTGAACCCCGGCGAATATGGAGAAGTTTCCATTATTTTTTCGTGGTTGGTCTTATTTAATGTGCTATTAGCCTACGGAATGGAAACTTCTTTTTTCCGTTTTTATAACAATTATGACGACAAACGTGCGGTCATCGGAACAGCAACAATTTCCATATTTTGGACAACAATTGTCTTCTTAATTGGTTCACTTTTATTTCGAAATACGTTAGCCAATTTTTCCGGAATTGATGTGGAATACATCACCTACACCATTTGGATTTTGGTCTTGGACGCATTGGTTATCATTCCGTTTTCCAAACTTAGAGCTTATCAACGTTCGATCGTTTATGCCATTATTAAAATTGGAAATGTCGCCATCAACCTAGGTTTGAATGTTTTCTTTTTACTGTATTTGCCTAAAATTGCGGCAGCCAATCCGGATAGTTTTTTGGCCAGTTTATATGTAGAAAACTTTCAAATCGGTTATATTTTTGTTGCGAATATTATTGCAAGTTTATTAACGTTAATTGTTCTTTCGCCCAATTATTTCCATATTCAATGGCATTTTGATACGCAACTCTGGAAAAAAATGCTTCGTTATGGTTTCCCGATTTTAATTGCCGGATTAGCGTTTGCCATCAACGAGCATTTTGATAAAATTTTGCTCGAAATCTTTAACATCAGCAAATCTGAAATTGGTGCTTATTCCGCTTGTTACAAAATCGGCTTGTTTATGGTACTGTTCAGAACCGCTTATTCATTGGGAATTGAGCCGTTTTTCTTTAGCTATGCGAATAACGAAAATGCTCCACAAACCTATGCCGATATCACCAAATATTTTGTAATTTTTGGGTCGTTAATTTCGTTGTCGGTTATCGTATTCTCAGATATTTTAAAACTGTTTTTAATTCCGAATGAAACATATTGGTCAGCTATGAAAGTTGTTCCATTGATTGTTTTAGCGAATTTCTTTTTAGGAATTTATACGAATCTTTCCGTTTGGTATAAGTTGACGGACCGAACCAAAATGGGAGCATACATTTCAATTGTTGGAGCAATTGTTACTTTAACAATCAACTTTTTGTTAATTGAAAAATTCAGTTATATTGGTTCTGCCATTGCAACCATTGCAGCGTACGGTAGTATGATGGCCATTTCTTATTCGCTGGGAAATCGTTATTATCCCATTCCGTATGATAAAAATAAAATTGGAGGTTATCTAGGACTTTCCGTTTTGTTTTCGTTTGTTTATTTTTATGGATTCAGAGAAAATTACTTTGTCGGAATCGGATTGTTAGTTGTTTTTATTTATTTTGTTTACCGAAATGAGAAAAACACACTTTTAGGAATTTTAAAAAAGTCAAGTTAAATGCAAATCAAAATCATCAATAAATCGCAGCATCCATTACCAAACTATGAAACAATTGCCTCAGCCGGAATGGATTTACGAGCCAATTTATCCGAACCAATTACCTTAAAATCATTAGAACGAACTATTGTGAAGACTGGTTTGTTTATTGAACTACCAATGGGTTACGAAGCACAAGTTCGCCCGCGTAGTGGATTGGCCGCCAAAAAGGGAATTACCGTTTTAAATTCACCCGGTACAGTTGATGCCGATTATCGTGGCGAAATCGGGGTTATTTTAGTAAATTTATCCCGTGAAGATTTTGTCATCGAAAACGGTGAACGAATCGCTCAGTTAATCATTGCCAAACACGAACGAGCCGAATGGATTGAAGTTGAGGAATTATCTGAAACATCAAGAGGCGAAGGAGGTTTTGGTAGTACGGGAGTGAAGTAATTCTGCATTCAGTATTCGTTATTCATCATTCAAAATTCTAAACATTAACATTAATAACTTAAACGCCATGAAAAAATTTGATTTAAATGAAAGATTAATTGATTTTGCCGTACAACTAATCTTTACAACCGATTCTGTTAAAAATACAAAAGCAGGAAATCATTTAACAAGTCAACTTATTCGTTCAGGAACTTCACCAGCATTGAATTACAGTGAAGCTCAAAGTGCAGAATCAAAAAATGATTTCATACACAAAATGGCTATTGTTTTGAAGGAGCTTAGAGAATCTCTAACAAGTCTTAAAATTATTCATAGAGCTAACCTTTTTGCTTCGGATGAAAGCCAAATTTTAAAAGTGATAAATGAAAACAACGAATTAGTATCTATTTTTGTCAAAAGCATAGAAACCACTAAAAAGAATAAATTATAATCAGCATAATTCATAATTTTGAATAATGAATTTTGAATAACGAAAAACGAACTTTTACATGAAAATAATTGTACCCATGGCCGGACGCGGCTCTCGATTAAGACCTCACACCTTAACAGTGCCAAAACCCTTAATTCCTGTAGCAGGAAAACCAATCGTTCATCGGTTAGTTGAAGATATTGCGGGAGTTTTAAACCAACCGATAGATGAAGTTGCCTTTATCATCCACGAAAGTTTTGGTAAAAAAGTAGAAGAGGAATTAATTGCTATTGCTCAAAAATTAGGTGCAAAGGGTACTATTTACTACCAAAACGAAGCTCTTGGAACCGGTCATGCCATCATGTGTGCCAAAGATTCGTTGAGCGGACCGGCAGTAATTGCTTATGCTGATACGTTAATTCGTGCCGATTTTGATTTGGATACATCCGCCGATAGTGTAATTTGGGTGAAACAAGTCGATCAACCGGAAGCTTTTGGTGTAGTTAATTTGAATGTCAATGGTGAAATCATCGAATTAGTAGAGAAACCGAAAGAATTTGTATCCGATTTAGCAGTCATTGGAATATACTATTTCAAAGATGTTGCCGTTCTTAAAAATGAGTTACAATCCGTTTTAGATAACAATATCATTCACGGTGGCGAGTACCAAATTAATGACGGAATTAAACAAATGATGGCCAAAGGCATGAAATTTGTACCGGGTAAAGTAGACGAATGGATGGACTGCGGAAATAAAGACGTAACTGTTGAAACCAACACAAGAATGTTGGGTTTTTTACACCTTGATGGAGAACAATTAGTTGCAGATGATATTAAATTAGAAAACGCAACCATTATTCCGCCTTGTTATATTGGTGAAGATGTAATTTTGATTAATGCAACCGTTGGACCTAATGTATCGCTTGGAAAAGGATGTCATGTGATTGATTCAACCATCAAAAACAGTTTGGTTCAAACCCATGCACACATAAAAAATGCCAATTTAGATAATGCTATGATTGGAAATCACGCCTCGTTTGATGGAAAATTTACAAGTATTAGTATTGGAGATTATTCCGTTTTAGAATAAAATTAAACATAATGCTCGCTCCCCTCTCCTTCTTGTCTCGTCCGAAGGGGGATGGAGAGGGGTTAGGGTGAGGTAAAATGATAAAGAACAAATTATATTATGTAATCTTTCTTGGAATTCTTTTCCAATCCATCATCGGATTCTCTCAAGAAGAACCGGAAGATATTGAGTTGGAAACAAGCGAATTTCAAGAGGCTTTTTATGCATCACTTCGTGAAAAAGGAATTGAAAATTATGACAAAGCAATTAATGCTCTTCAAAAATGCTTGACTTTAGAGCCCAATAATCCGGTAGTACATTTTGAATTGGGTAAAAACTTCCTTTATCAAAAAGATTACAAAAACGCCTACGACAGTTTTGAAAAAGCAACACAATTAGAGCCAAATAACCGTTGGTATTGGGTAGGTTTATATGATGCTTATTACGCCACAAGAGATTATTCGAATGCGATTGTCATCATGAAAAAACTGATTGAATTCAAAAAAGAATACAAAGAAGATTTGGTTCCATTGTATATGTTTACACAACAATATGATGAAGCCCTAAAGTTAATTGATGAATTGACAGAAACAGTTGGGAAAACGGAAATTAGAGAACAATTCCGAAATCAAATCATGTCAACCACTCGCTACCAAGGTCAGAAAACAGAAAAGCTTTTGGAAGCCATTAAAAGTAATCCTAAAACAGAAGATAATTATGTGGCTTTGATTTACTTATATTCTGAGAATAATCAGGAAGACAAAGCGTTGGAAATAGCCAAAAAATTAGAAAAAGAAATTCCTGATTCCGATTGGGCTCAAGTCAGTTTATTTAAATTTAATATCGATAAGAATAACGGGGAAAATGCTGCTTCAGCAATGCATAAAATTTTGAAAAGTCCAAAAATTGATCAAAAGATTAAACACCGTGTCTTTAATGAATTTTTAATTTTCACCAAAGATAACCCTTCTTTTTCTACAGATTTAGAAAAGGCTATTGCCTATTTTAGAGACGATAGAGAAGTAAAAGTTGCCAAAGAAGTAGGTAAATTTTACGAACAAAAAACGGATTGGTCCAATGCAGTAAAATACTATGAATTATTTGCCAAATCCAATCCGGACGATATAGAAAATGTACTGTTACTTTTCAATGCCTATGCACAAAATAATCAATTTGAGATTTTAGCCAAGCAAGCCGAAGAAAAAGTTGAACTATATCCATTACAACCTGATTTCTATTATTACGCCGGTTTGGCAAATAATCAACTTAAGAACTTTAAAAAAGCAAAAGATCTATTAGAATCCGGTATAGATTATATTGTCGATAATAAATCGTTAGAGGCTAATTTTTATATTCAATTAGGTGAAGCATACCATGGATTGAACGATACGAAGAAAAAGGAAAATTATTTTATCAAAGCCGACAAGCTTTTAAAAGAAATTAAATAATGAAAAAGTCTGTGTTGGCCTTAGTACTTGTTTTTACATTGGTTGGATGTAAAGCCAAAAAAGGATTAGTCGAAGCAAATGCTTCTGCTGATTTGGCCACACAAAAAATCATTGAAAATCATTATGATGTTAAGAAAGATTTTTCAACGGCTTACATTCGGGCAAATGCAAAATACAAGGACAAAAATCAGTCGTTGAGTTTTTCGGCGGAAATCAGAATTAAAAAAAATGAACTGATTTTAGTAAGCATTCGTTTTTTGGGAATAACCATGGCAAAAGGTTTAATTACACCCACCGAAGTAAAATATTATGAAAAAAATGGCGGAAAATTTTTTGAAGGCGATTATTCCACTTTAAGCAATTGGCTCGGAACTGATTTAGATTTTTATAAAGTGCAAAACATGCTTATTGGTCAAGCAATGGATGATTTGCGAAAAGGAAAATATGTAAACACTATTGAAAATAAATTATACAAACTCAAAGACATCAATGATAAACAAAACGTGAAATCATATTATTTTGAGGCGTCCAATTTTTTAATCAAACGACAAGAAATTGAACAAATAACTAAAAACAGAAAGTTAAACGTATATTATCCTAACCACAAAGAATACAGTGAAGCCATTTTGCCTTTAACTATTCTAATTGAAGCTTTTCAAGAAAATGAAAAAAACACGATTTCGCTGGAATATAATTCTGTTACATTTAACGAACAATTATCTTTCCCTTACAGTGTTCCAAGTGGTTATGAACAAATTTTTATAGAAAATTAAAACTCCCAATATGATAAAGACTGTATTGACATTCATCGTTATTCTCTCTAGTTCTTTCCTTTGGGCTCAATCAGATGCACAAAAGAAACTAGAAAAACGCAAGGAACAGTTATTGGAAGAGATTAGAGTAAACGAACGAATACTTCAAGAGAACAGGAAAAAAGAGAAGTCCATCGTTAATGTCATTCAACAACAAAAGGCAAAAATTGAATTACGCGAAAAGCTCATTCAAACTAATGAAAAACAAGCCAAGTTATTAAATGATGATATTTACACCAACCAATTAAAAATAAACAAGTTAAAACGTGAATTAGAAGCCCTCAAAGAAGATTATGCCAACATGATTGTTAAATCATACAAAAGTCGTTCTGAACGCAGTAGAGCAATGTTTCTTTTATCGTCTAAAGATTTTACACAGGCTTACAAACGGGTACAATACATGAAACAATATGCCGGTTACAGAAAAAACCAAGGCGATGAGATTAAAGTAAAAACTACGGAACTAGAAGGATACAATGTAAAACTAACCGCTCTTAAATCCGAAAAAGAAAAAATTATTCAGGAGCAAGAAAAGGAAAAATTAGTCCTTGTTCAGGAAAAACAAGAACAAGAAAAATTGGTAAAATCAATTAAAAAAGATCAAAAGAAAATTATTGCTGACATCAAAAAAAAGCAACAAGAAGCAAAAGATATTGACAAGAAAATTCAAAAAGCAATCCGAGATGCTATTGCTGCAGAAAATAAAAAAACAGCCAAAAAAGGAGGTACAAAAACTACATCAACAGGAACTTCATCTTCAAAAATTGTATTAACCGCTGAAGGCAAAATAGAGTCAGATAATTTTAAAGCCAACAAAGGAAAACTCCCTTGGCCTGTAGAAAAAGGTTTTGTTTCTGTAAAGTTTGGAAATCAACCTCATCCTATACAACCAAGTTTAATTATTCACAGCAGTGGCGTAGAAATTACTACCGAATCTGGTTCTTCTGCCAGAGCCGTTTTTGCCGGTGAAGTAATGTTAATTCAAGTTTTAACGCCTATAAATAAAGCCGTTTATATCAAGCATGGTGATTTTATTACGGTATATCAAAACTTAAGTTCTGTATCTGTAAGTAAAGGTGATAAAGTTACCATTAAGCAACCTATCGGTCGAATCAGAACAAATGAATCAACAGGAAAAACAGCAATAAAGTTCTCAGTACTTCAAAATGACTCGTTTTTAAATCCCCAAAGTTGGCTCTACAATATGTAATCAAAAAGCCTGAAATAAAATGTTCAGGCTTTTTGATTTAAATAAACAATGCTCTTAGTTCCGTAGCGTCATTGGGTTTCATTTTTCCGGCTAAAACTAAACTCAATTGCTTTCTTCGTAAAGCGGCATCAAATCGTTGTTTTTCTAATTCCGTCTGCGGTTCAATTTGTGGAACAGATACGGGATTACCGGTTTCATCTACTGCCACAAACGTATAAATCGCCTCATTAGCTTTAGTTTTGTTTCCCGATTCCCGATCTTCAATCCAAACATCTATATAAATTTCCATAGAGGTGTTAAAAGCTCTGGAAACTTTTGATTCTACAGTAACTACACTTCCCAGAGGAATTGCTTTGTTAAACGCAACATGATTCACCGAAGCGGTTACACAAATTCTTCTCGAGTGTCTACGAGCAGAAATACTGGCTGCTCTGTCCATTCTAGCGAGTAATTCTCCACCAAAAAGATTATTTAACGGATTGGTTTCGCCCGGTAAAACAACATCTGTTAAGGTGGTAGTAGAATCAGAAGGGTATTTTACTTGCATATTGAATTTTTTTGCAAAGGTAGAAAAACAACATTGAATCTTATGGAGTTATACCGAATAAAAAAAGCCCCATAAGTGAAGCTTTAATCAAGATTGTATGGGCAAAGGGTTTATTGTTCTAACGATAAAACAAGCATCCAAGCTTCTTTGTTGTGCGATTGTTTAATTGATTGTAATGCCTCTTGTGCTTCTTTAGCTGTAGCATAACTACCATACAACACAGGGTGCAAACCATATTTATTAGGAGTAATTTTTTTAGCGTTGTAACCTAACTCTTTCAGTGATTGCAATGCTCTTTCTGCATTACTTTCTTCTTTATAAGCTCCTGCTACAAGATGATAATGAAAAGAAGTCTCATCTTCTTTTTCTTCAACATTCATTGAAACAAAAGGAATTGGGCTTTCGATAAAAAAAGTAGCTTGCTGAATCTTATCTTGAACTTTTTGTTGAACATTTTTTTCAACAAGTAAGGTTTCTGTAGCAATTTTCTTCGTATACCATTGGTTGCCAAAATAACCAATCAGACCAAAACCAAAGGTAAAAACAGCTGCATATTTTAACCATACATTCGATTTGCTTCTTTTTTCAGGTGTAAATTGGATTGGAGCTCTTTCTTCTAATTGTTCTACTTCTTTTTTAAAGGTCTCTCGTTTGATTTGCGGTGAAACAAAAGAGGTTAAACCGAAAGAATGCGTAGAATAATTTAAACTGTCAGCCGGCTGAAAAACTAAACTACTCTCTGAATTTAAAAAAAGCTTACCTACATTTTTCAGCGTTATCGATTCGCTTTTTTGAATGGTATATTTCCACAATGTCACTTGCTCTTCAATCATTGCTATGGCTTTTTCATAGTCTATTTGCTCTGAAATAGCCACGTGTTTCGCCAAAAGTCCATCATTGTTTTTTAAATGAAAATTAAAAGAAATTACTTTTTTTGGAGGATAAAAAGTATTCGTCTCTAAAGAAAGGCTTGCCGGTTGATTTTCAGTTAAAAAAGCACCAAAACCCGGTACTGTAACACATTGGTAACGATACAATAGTTGGGATATGTAATGCTCTATTCTCATGATGACAAAGAAAAAATATTCAACAGCCGAAACAAAATTTTATGTTCAAAATTTATTAACAATTTAAAGCAATTTGATAACTATTTCCCTTTCATTGAATTAGAATTCTCTCTCCCTTTTCAAAACCTCAAAAAAACTTTAAAATTGTGTTTTTTTGTCAATTCCTTTTAGAAAATCAAAAAAAGATGTTTCTTTGAGGTTCAATTATACGCCATGACAGAATCTGAATTATATTATACGCTTGCGTTACTTCAAGTAGAAGGAGTCGGTGACATTGTTGCCAAAAAACTCATCAACCACTGCGGTTCTGCAGAAAAGGTTTTTCAATCAAAAAAGAGTAAATTAAAAACGATTGATGGTATCGGTCAATTTCTACTAAGAAATTTAGCAAATTCTTCTGTTTTTAAGTTGGCAGAGGAGGAGATAAAATTTATCAAACAGCAAGGAATCACTTATGCTTCCTTTTTAGATAACGAGTATCCTGAACGGCTTAAACATTGCGTTGACGGGCCTACAATTTTGTTTTCTTCCGGAAACATCGATTTAAAAAAACACCGTATTGTAAGCATAGTCGGTACAAGACAAATCACGAGTTATGGAATAGACTTTTGTAGAAAACTCATTGAAGATTTATCCCCATTAAACCCAATTATTGTGAGCGGTTTTGCTTATGGAGTAGATATTGTTGCTCATCAGGCTGCCATGGAAAATAACCTGCAAACCATCGGTGTGTTGGCACACGGGCTAAATCAAATTTACCCCAAAACACATCATAAATACATTGCAAAAATGGAGCAAAATGGGGGGTTTTTAACTGAGTTTTGGAGTTCCTCAAATCCGGACAAAGAAAACTTTGTTAGACGAAATCGAATTGTAGCGGGTATTTCGGAAGCAACCATTGTTATTGAAAGTGCAGAAAAAGGAGGCTCGTTAATCACGGCTTCACTTGCCAATGACTACAGCAGAGAAGTATTTGCCGTTCCCGGACGAACCACCGATAAATACAGTTCAGGGTGCAATAATTTAATCAAAACCCAACGGGCTCATTTACTTACTTCGGCAGCTGATTTAATTTATATTTTGAATTGGGAGTTGAATTCAAAACCAACCCAATCCGTTCAAAAAAAATTGTTTGTTTCGTTGGAGGAAGAAGAACAAAAAGTCTATGATTATCTCTTGAAAAAAGGCAAAGAACTCATGGATATTATCGCTTTAGAATGTGATTTTCCCATCTATAAACTATCCGGAATTTTATTAAATATGGAATTAAAAGGTGTCGTTCGCCCGCTTCCCGGAAAATTATTTGAAGCTATTTAATTACTGTAATTTTTCCCAAACCACTTCATATTTAGCATATTGACCGTTTTCAATGGCTTCTATTATATATATTTTTGGGAAAAGTTGATTGATATCTTTTCTAAATTTTTCCTCTTCCTCGCGGGAAATCATTTCGTCTAACGTAATCATTTTATAACCAGCGACTGCTGAACCATCAACCGTTTCAAAACTGTTTTTCTTAAATTCAAACACAAAAATATTTCGGCATAAAATAAAACGGGTGATGTTGATTTTGCGATGTCTTTTTTGCGAATAACTCAGTTTGATTTTCTTTATTGGCTCCTCTCGCTTCACCGGAAATTGACAGGTTGCTGTTTCGTTCTGGTTAAAAAGAATATAAACGGGTTCTTGTTGCTGACTAAAACCGAAAACAAAAAACAAAAGAACAACAACCGTGATATACTTTTTCATATTACAAAAATCCTAATTTGTTTCGGACACGTTTCAAAACACCATCGGCTACTTTTCCGGCTTTTGATGCTCCTTCGGCTAATGCCTTGTCCACTTCGGTTAAATTAGCCATATAATAGTTATATTTTTCTCTTTCTGTTTTAAACCGCTCTAAAACCAATTCATACAAAGCTTGTTTAGCATGACCATAGCCATAATTTCCACCCAAATAATTGGCTGTCATTTGTTTAATTTCTTCCGAAGAAGCAACTAATTTATAAATAGCAAAAACCTTGCACGTTTCCGGATCTTTGGGTTCTTCCAACGGTTTACTGTCGGTTTCAATAGACATAATTTGTTTGCGTAACGCTTTGTCGTCCAAAAAGATATTGATGATATTGCCTCTGGATTTACTCATTTTATGTCCGTCAGTTCCGGGAACATACATCGTTTCTTCCTGGATTTTTGCTTCAGGAAGTACCAAGGTTTCACCCATTTGATGGTTAAACCGTGAAGCGACATCACGGGTGATTTCTAAATGCTGCAATTGGTCTTTTCCTACCGGAACCACTTCGGCATCATACAACAAAATATCGGCCGCCATCAACATCGGATACGAAAAAAGACCTGCATTAACATCCTCTAATCGGTCAGCCTTGTCTTTGAACGAATGAGCCAATGTCAACCGTTGAAAAGGAAAAAAGCAACTTAAATACCAAGACAACTCTGCTGTTTGCGGCACATCGCTTTGGCGGTAAAAAATTACTTTAGAAATGTCTAAACCGCATGCCAACCACGTTGCAGCCACGCTGTAGGTGTTTTGACGAAGACTTTCTCCGTCTTTAATTTGTGTGATGGAATGCAAATCGGCAATAAACAAAAACGATTCGTTTTCCGGCTTGCCGGCCATTTCTATAGCCGGTAAAATGGCTCCTAATAAATTTCCTAAATGGGGTGTTCCGGTGGCTTGTATTCCGGTTAATATTTTTGGCATAATGAATGGGTTGTAAAAAGGCAAATTTCGGAAAGTTTTTGAAAAATACCGCAACTTATTTTCGTTTAAATACAGTTACAAAAGTGATAAACTTAATTTTATGCTTTCAAAAATAGTTTAGGTTTGCTTACATTTGGCTTTATGAAAATAGTTCAACTTCTTTTATGGTTGCTTTGGAGAATTTGGTTTTACGTTGTTCTTGCCTCTCTCATTATCCTGCTTTTTCCTTTCTTACTTGTTTCTATTTTGAAAGAAGAATGGTATCCCTTTTTCTTTCGTTTGGCTCAACTGTGGGCAAGAGGAATTTTGTTTGCGATGGGATTTTATCCCAGAATTGTTCGTGAACAACGTTTTAAAAAAGGAGATAGTTATATGCTAATTGCCAATCACACGTCTATGACCGATATTATGTTGATGTTGATTATCGCAAAGAATCCGTTTGTTTTTGTGGGAAAGAAAGAATTGGCTAAAATTCCGTTATTCGGGTTTTTCTATAAACGAACCTGTATTTTAGTGGACCGCGACAGTCCAAAAAGCAGGTTAGCGGTGTATGATAGAGCTCAAAAACGATTAAATCAAGGCTTAAGCATCTGTATTTTTCCGGAAGGATTAGTGCCTGATGATGAGTCAATCGTGTTAGCCGACTTTAAAGATGGTGCGTTCCGGTTGGCGATTGAACACCAAATACCCATTGTTCCTATGACGTTTTATGACAACAAAAAAAGGTTTTCTTACACTTTTTTCAGTGGAAGTCCAGGTATCATGCGAGCTAAAGTGCATGAATTTATCCCCACGGCCGGCTTTACGGCAGATGATAAAAAAGCCATCCGCGACAAAGCATGGGATGTGATTTACAAAGAATTAACGAAACAATAATTTCCTTGGAATTAAAATTGTTCATCATGCTGAGACACATCCAATCCAATTTGTTCCGATTCTTCCGAAACACGAAGTGGAATAATAAAATTGGTGACTTTATAAAGCAACATCGAACCAAAGAAGGTAAATACCGCCACTAACACCAACGCAATCATGTGGTGACTAAAAACGCCCCAACCACCGTGCAATAAACTAGCATTTTCGCCTTGGGCAAAAATCGCGGTTAAAATCATCCCCATAATTCCGCCTACGCCGTGACAGGCAAAAACATCTAAGGTGTCATCGATGGATTTTAATTTTTTCCAATACAGCATTTTGTTGGAAACAATGGCGGCTATAAAGCCAAAAAAGATGCTTTGCGGAATAGTTACAAATCCTGCGGCAGGCGTAATGGCAACCAAACCAACCACCGCACCAATACAAGCTCCCATCGCAGAAACTTTTCTACCGTTTAACCGGTCGAAAAATATCCATGTGAGCATAGCCGAAGCTGAGGCTACCGTTGTGGTAGCAAAAGCCATCGCCGCAGTGGCATTAGCAGCTAAAGCAGAACCGGCATTGAACCCAAACCAACCAAACCAAAGCATTCCCGTACCCAGCAATACAAACGGAATATTGGTAGGAATATGTTCGCTGTTTTTGCGTTTACCTAAAACCAAAACACCGGCTAAGGCAGCAAAACCGGCACTCATGTGTACCACTGTTCCGCCGGCAAAATCTTTTACGCCAAAGTAACTACCTAATAAACCATTGGGATGCCAAACCATGTGGCACAGTGGGGTATAAATAAATAAGGTGAATAAACAAATAAATAATAAATAGGAAATAAACCGAACGCGTTCTGCAAACGAACCGGTAATAATGGCCGGTGTAATTACAGCAAATTTCATTTGAAACAAAGCAAAAAGGATAAATGGAATCGTAGAAGCCATTTTAGCATGTGGTAACACTCCTACTTGATCCATAAACACAAATTGAAACGGATTTCCAATGAGGCCATAATGGGTTCCGTTAACCATAAAGCCAATTGAATCACCAAAAGCCAAACTAAAGCCTACCACTACCCAAAGCAGCGAAACCACTCCTAAACAAATAAAACTTTGCAACATAGTAGAAATTACATTCTTTTTACCTACCATACCGCCATAAAAAAACGAAAGACCGGGTGTCATCAATAAAACCAAACAAGAGGAAGTGAGTAGCCAAGCCACATCGGCTGTAACAATTGTATCGGCTGAATTAAATAGGACTGATTCTGTTGCAGGAGTGCTTTCCCAAAATAATCCACTAATGGCAGCGATACTGATTAAGACAAAAGAAATTACCCAACGTTTTTCTATTTTCATAATTAACCCTATTTTATTTAGGGTGTAAAAATATAAATTATTTTTTTACTTACACATTACCATACAAAAAATAGGGGTTGTGTATAAAAATTATGGTATATTTTGCTTTTTAGTCGCTTAATTTATTTTTTATAAACGTTATTATTTTTTGCTACATTTGAATTTCAACCCATAAAATAAATAAACAAATGAATACAAATGTAATCTGTTGGTTTGAAATTTATGTGGATAACATGGAGCGAGCCAAGCAATTTTATGCAACCGTTTTAGGAACAAAATTCCATGATATGCCTTCTCCGGACGGAAGCGAAGATTTTAAAATGTCTTGTTTTTCTTCGTCGGAAAACCAAGGTGTAAGTGGTGCTTTGGTGCAAATGAAAGAAGCCCGAACCAATAATCCCGGAAACACTTCCACCATTGTTTATTTTCCTTGCGAAGATTGTAGTGTAGAAGAAAGCCGCGTAGAAAATGCCGGAGGTAAAGTACATTGTCCTAAAATGTCAATAGGGGAACACGGTTTTATCAGCATTTGTCTTGATACAGAAAACAACACGTTCGGATTATATTCTATGCAATAAACAAATAGATATGAAAATAGTAAAATTAGTATTGTTCACATTATTCGGATTGATGTTCATCAATGCCGGTTTAGACAAATTTTTGCACTACATGCCCGTTCCACCGTTGGAACCGGAAATGATGAAAGTTTTTGAATCCTTTATATCCATCAATTGGTTAATGCCGCTTGTAGGAGCTGTGGAAATTCTTGCCGGATTATTGTTCATTTTTCCCAAAACACGTTTGTTGGGAGCTATAATGATTTTTCCGGTGATGGTGGGAATCATGCTTCACAATGCCGTTTATATGCCGGAAGGATTAGCAATTGCCGGAGTATTTTTTCTAATCAATCTTTGGGTATTATACGAAAATAAAGAGAAAATAAAAGACTTAGTTGGTTAATGGTTATTAGTAATAGGCTACGAACTTCGAACCGACAACCAAAAAATATGAAACTAATTATCCAAACTAAAATTCAAATTCAAAAACCCATTGAAACGGTTTTCGAAAACATAGTTAATCCCGACAAAATGAACCAATATTTTATTGGAACCAGCACGGGAAGAATAGAACAAGATGCAGAACTCATTTGGACATTCCCTGAATTTGAAGAAAAATGCCCATTAACCGTTACCGAAGTTATACCGAATAGTAAAATAGCCTTTGTTTGGGATCCCGAAACGATTGTAACCATTCAATTGACGGAGCAAGCCGATAAAAGTACTTTAGTTCACGTAACCGAAGACGGTAAAGAAAACACTGAAAAAGGCATCAAATGGTTTGGCGGAAACACCGAAGGCTGGGCAAATTTTTTAGCCTGTTTGAAAGCGTTTTCAGAATATAACATCAACCTCAGAAAAGGAGCTTTCGACTTTCTAAAAATCCAATAATCGAACAATCAAACAATCGAACAATTGAACATGGAATCTATCCAACACTACATCGCAAACCTCTCCGAAACCGACCAAGCTATTGGACAACTACTCTCAGACTTAATTGATACTCATTTGTCGTTTACAGAAAGTAAAATCTGGCATGCTCATCCCGTGTGGTTTATTGACGGAAACCCGATTGTAGGTTTCAGCAAACAAAAAGCAGGTATCCGGTTGATGTTTTGGAGCGGGGCCGACTTTGACGAAGAACAATTGGCTGTTCGCGGTCAGAAGTTTAAAGATGCTTCGATTTTCTACAATTCAGTTTCAGAAATTAATGCGGAGGATGTGCAACGCTGGCTTCAAAAATCAGAAACCATTCAGTGGGATTATAAGAATATTGTGAAGAGGAAAGGGGTTTTGGAACGGTTGAAGATTGTTTAAGGGTTTAAAGGTTTAAAAGGGTTGAGAGACTTAGAATGAATACTACTATGAAAGCAATACAAATTACTATTGAAGCTACGGTAAATCAATCACCGGAAATTGTTTGGGATCATTATACCAATGCAAAACACATCGTCCATTGGAATTTTGCCAGCGATGATTGGCATTGTCCAAAAGCAGAAAACAATCCGGTTGTGGGTGGAACCTATTTTTCACGAATGGAAGCCAAAGATGGTAGTTTTGGTTTCGATTTTAGAGCAATTTACGAAGAGGTCATTCCAAATGAAAAATTGGTTTATTCCTTGGAAGACGGGCGAAAAGTAACCACAGTATTTGAACAAGCAGGTACCACAACCAACGTTACTACCATTTTTGCTGCAGAAAACCAAAACCCGGTGGAGATGCAAAAGGCAGGTTGGCAAGCGATATTGAATAATTTCAAAAGTTATGTGGAGCGAAATAACAGTTAACTAAACGCAACTTCACACTCCTCATTACCTCAGCACCTTAAATAAATCAACATGAAAAAACTACACTATTCAACAGAAATTAAAGCTCCGGCAGCAAAAGTGTTTGCTACCATGATTGCAAAAGCTACCTACAAACAGTGGACGGCAGCATTTAACCCTACTTCTGATTTTGAAGGAAGTTGGAACAAAGGCGATAAAATCTACTTCATCGGAACGGATGAAAACGGGAAAAAAGGCGGCATGGTTTCGCGTATTGCCGAAAACATTCCGAATCAATTTATTTCTATTCAGCATTTAGGGATACTCGATGGAGACAAAGAAATCCTTGATGGTCCTGCAGTAGAAGGATGGGGTGATGCCTTAGAAAATTATTCTTTTGCTGAAAACAATGGTATCACAACCGTGTCTGTTGAAATGGATACGAAAGAAGATTATGCCGACTATTTTGATGGTACTTGGCCAAAAGCGTTGGAGATTCTCAAGGATTTGTGTGAAGTTTAGTGTAGAAGTTTAAGGGTTTAAAAGGTTAAAAGGCATTGCCTATTGCCATTACATGAATGGGGTATAACTTTCACATGGCTTTGACTCGGCTTTGATCAGGCTTTGATCAGGCTTTAGTATGTTATACTACTACTATACTAGTACTATATCTATACTATACCAGTACTATTACAACTTGTAAAAAAAAGGGAAAAAACAGCGAAAAAGAATGGTTTACCTGCCTGAAACAAAGATAACAATTTTGGTGAAAGTTTGGGGTGGTTAGCCTCTTTTTTGAGTGTAACGGCAGATAAAGTGCCCTTTGGTTCTGAAACACCCCTTTTTTTGAAAATACGCCATCAACAATGGGTACCACAACCCCGAACCAATATCGAACAAAACCCGAAGGAAACCCGAAGCAAACAGCAATCACAACAAAAGCCACTACGCTCCTTTATTGACGGGCGATTAGGTAGCATTTACGCTCTTTTACAAGAGAGGCAAACTTTGCTGAGCGGTTGGGTTGAGCAGAAAACGACTGGTTTTAGGGAGAATTAGTGAAAAAGGGTACCACAACCCCCTAGAATTGAGATGAAATCGGGAAGAAATTAGCTCCCAATGTAGTAGTGAATAAAATCATTTTCTGTTTCTTGCTCGGCATCGAATTTTAGGACAAATTGAGAGAGTAGAAATGCTATTTTTTGTTCAATGGCTTCAGGACTGTTTAGCTCATGTAAAAAGGCAAATTGTGGGTTGGCTTCGGTAAAATCATCATTGAAATAAAGATGAATATCAGCTGTGAAATCATTATAATAGGAATGATGGGTTTGGTTAAGGAATTTTTGGAGGTGGTGGATTTTTTGGAGGTGGGTCATGTTATTTTTCTTTATCAGGATATATAGAATTAAAAAAGTTTTCAAAAGCTTTTGATAATAATTCCTTATCTATTTCTAACAATTCATTTCTAATATTGCGGTTAGCATATTTTTTATCATCTTCATCATAAGATTCGCCATCTAATATCCTAGTGTATATGTCACTTAATAAAACACTATCACAATGATAATAATTGGGATAATATTTTTCAATAAAACTCCAATAATCAAATTCAGGTTCTTCTTTTGACTTTAGATTTATTTCAAACTCTTTTATAACATGAAATTCTAACCAACCTACAGTTTCATTAATTCCTTTGTAAAAGGCGTTCCTTTCTTCAAAAGTTTCAAATTCATATTTTTTCAAATTGATAATTTTTTCATAATTGGTTAATTTTTCTCCATTAAGAAATTTCTTTTTTTCAGATTGACCAAAAATTATTTCTACACAATAACCCATTTAACCTCAACTTTAAATTATTTTCAAAGATAAAAAAACCGGACTATACTCCGTTGTTTTATAGTCTACATTTTTAAACTTTTGTTAACTATGGATATAAAACAAAAGTTTGGTATAAAAATTAAAGAATTGAGAAAGGCTAAAAAACTTTCTCAAGAAAAGTTAGCTAACATGGCTGATATTGATCGTACATATCTTCCAACTATTGAAAAGGGGGAAAGAAATGTTTCAATAGAAGTTGTAGAAAAGTTAGCAAAAGCCTTAGAAGTTAAAATAAAAGATTTGTTTGATGAATAGAGCATATTACTCAAATACAATCGAAAATTTTTTAATTGAAAGTGATGATTCCATCTATGGAAAAATTTCAGGCAATTATGATTTAAATAAGCTTTCTATTCAACAATCAAATGCTTGGAAAAAACAAATAAAAATATTAAAAGGAACTTTAGCAGGGTTTAATGGACAAGTTTATTTCGAATTTACTATTCCTAGAATGGGAAAAAAAGTTGATAATATTTTAATTATTGATGGGTGTATTTTTGTTTTAGAATTTAAAATTGGCTCTGATAGCTATGATAAATATGCAAGAGAACAGGTTCTTGATTATGGATTAGATTTAAATAATTTTCACGAAGGAAGTCATAATAAAATCATAATTCCAATTTTAATTTCTGAGAATTCTAATGAGACTTTAAATGCCCAAAATATAATTATTGATAATCTTTATAGTCCTATTTTAACCAATCAAAATGATTTGAAAAATGTTTTAAGACAAACTTTGAATTTGTTTTTATATTCTGAAAAAATCATTGTCGATGTTTGGGAAAATTCAATTTACAAACCAACACCAACAATTGTAGAAGCAGCAACGGCTTTATATAAAAAACATAATGTTGCCGAAATTTCTAGAAGTGATTCGGGAGCAGAAAATCTATCAGTAACTTCAAATTGTATCTCTGAAATAATTGATTATTCTAAAGCAAATAACAAGAAGTCAATTTGTTTTATTACTGGAGTTCCGGGTGCTGGTAAAACATTAGCAGGATTAAACATAGCAAATTCTAGATTGAACCATTTAGAGGAAGAACATGCTGTTTTTTTATCTGGAAATGGACCTTTAGTAGATGTTTTAAGAGAAGCATTAGCAAGAGATAAATATTTCACTTCAATAGAAAATGGTGAAAAAATAACTAAATCTGCTGCACATTCTCAAGTTAAAGCATTCATTCAAAATATTCATCATTTTAGAGATGCGTCTATAAAAGATGAGAAAGCTCCAATTGAAAAAGTTACAATTTTTGATGAAGCACAACGAGCTTGGACTAAAGAACAAGCATCTAGCTTTATGAAAAGAAATAAAGGAAATTCAGAATTTAATAAATCTGAGCCCGAGTTTTTGATTGAAGTTATGGATAGACATAAAGACTGGTGCACAATTGTTTGTTTAATTGGCGGCGGTCAAGAGATAAATACTGGCGAGGCTGGTTTGGAGGAATGGATTAGACCATTTTCAGAAAATTTCTCGGATTGGGATATTTATTATTCTTCAAAAATTGTAGAAGATAAAAATTACATAAAAGATATGTTTGCTCTTTCGATTCTTCAAGATAGAAAAGCAGTTAAAAAAGATGAATTACATTTGTCTGTTTCTTTAAGATCTTTTAGAAGTGCTCAATTATCAAATTTTATTCAAGAAATTATTAACAATGATATTGAAAAGGCTAAGTTAATTTATTTAGAATTTATCAAGAAAAATTATCCGATTAAACTTACCAGAGATTTAGAGACTGCCAGAAAATGGCTAAACACAAGTTCAAAAGGTTCGGAAAGAACAGGAATTGTAGCTTCATCTGGCGGAATCAGATTAAGACCATTTGGATTAAACGTTAAAGCAAAAATTGATGCACCTATTTGGTTTTTAAACGATAAAGACGACATTCGTTCATCTTATTTTCTTGAAGAAGTTGCTACTGAATTTGATATACAAGGTTTAGAGTTAGATTGGACATGTGTTGCTTGGGATGGGGATTTATTTTATCACAATAATAAATGGAATTATAGGAAGTTTAAGGGGACAAAATGGCAAAGTATTAACAGTGTTGAAATAACCAATTATTTAATAAATTCATATCGAGTTTTGTTGACTAGAGCAAGACAAGGAATGATTATTTATATTCCTAAAGGGAATAACGAAGACTTTACAAGACCTGAATATATTTATGATGGAACATTTAATTTTTTCAAAACAATTGGTATTGAAGAAATTTAGTTTATAAGTTCTTATAAATAAGGAACAATTCCATAATACAATATTCTGAATAAGAATTCGCTATTCCATTTTGGAATAATTGATGTTATCATACTCCATACCTCAAGCATAGATAAAGTATGGATAGTGTATGAAAAAAGCATCAAACCTATCCGTTCATTTACCTTCATCATTTTTCATTGGTGAGCAAGAAAGTAGAGCTTGTTGAAATACGTTAGAAAGTTTACCTTTACCTCATGCAAGTCAAAACCAAAGCCCTCGTGATTTCGGCGTTAAAGTACCAGGAGAAATCCCTGATTGTAAAGTGCTTTACCCGCTCCGATGGGGTGAAGAGTTACTTTGTGCCCAACGCGTTTTCGGCCCGAAAGAGTCAACAGAAGATGGGTTATTTTCAACCGCTTACTTTATTGGACATTGTGGCGACGCATAAAAACCAAGGAAAATTGGAGTATTTTAAGGAAGTGCGTATCGCTCAACCGTATGTGAGCTTGCCTACTAACGTGGTGAAAAGTTCTATCGTGTTGTTTCTCTCGGAAGTGCTCCACCATTGCATCCAGGAAGAGGAAAAAAATGAAGCCTTTTTTGATTACCTGGAAACGGCGTTGCTTTGGTTAGACAACCACGAAGAAGTGGCCAATTTTCACTTAATTTTACTGCTGGGCATGACCCGCTTTTTAGGGTTTTATCCGGATGTTTCGCAACAAGAGGCTCCTTTTTTTGAATTAACCGAAGGAATGTTTACGCACTATCATGCCGTAAGTTGCCTCTCTGAACACGAAACGGTGTTGTTTAAAAAATTGCTTTCTTTAAAACTAACCGGTGACACGAAATGTTTTGTATCGGCAGAACGGCAACTGCTGTTGAAGGTGTTGATGGATTATTATGCGTTTCATTTGGATGGGTTTAGGCGGCCGAAGTCGTTGGAGGTGTTGGGGGAGGTGTTTTCTTAAGTGCTAAGGTGCTGAGGCTCTGAGTTTTTTTACCGCTGAGAAGGTCGAAAAGGGCACAAAGACGCTTCGTTTTATTGGGATACGGATTGTTGCGGATTGAACGATACCAGTTGAATTTATTCTATGTATTAAACTAAAATACATTTCCTAACTTTGTGAAATTAATATAACTTCTCTGTGTCAAAACAATACGATTACATCATCCTGGGTTCCGGATTATCGGGTTTGCTCACTGCTTATCGAATGATGAATGATACCTGGTTTGATGATAAATCGATATTGATTATCGACAAAGAAATTAAAAACCAAAACGACCGAACGTGGTGTTTTTGGGAAGTACCCAATGGTGAATTTGATTCCATCCTAACTAAAACTTGGGAAAAAGCATTTATAGGAAATCATGATTTTCAGCAATCGTTTGTTATGCAACCGTATTTGTATAAAATGATTCGAAGTAGTGATTTTTATAAATTGGTATTCGATACTATTTCATCCAAATCTAATTTTACAATAATTACAGATGAAATATTGAGTTGGAAAACGATTGAAGATTCGGTTGAAGTACAAGGGAAAAATCAATCTTATTCCGGTCGTTTTTTATTGAATAGTTTTTTCAATGTGGATCCTCTTCTCAATCAAAAAAAGTATCCGTACTTAAAACAACATTTTATTGGTTGGTTTATTAAAACGAAAACAGAAATTTTTGATGATTCGGAAGTAAAGTTTATGGATTTTAGGATTGAACAAGAGGGTAACACGCGTTTTATGTATGTTTTGCCTACTTCCAAAACCGAAGCGTTGTTTGAATATACCTTGTTTTCGGAAGAGTTATTAGAAAAATCAGTTTATGAAAAAGCCATTCAAAACTATCTTCAAAATTTAGGCATTAACGATTATGAAATTGTAGAAAAAGAAAACGGAAATATTCCGATGACTTGTTTTCCATTTCGCAAACAAAATTCAGAACGCATTTTATTTATAGGAACGGCCGGTGGTTGGACAAAAGCGAGTACCGGTTTTACTTTTTTCAACAGCAAAAAGCAGTCTGAAAAATTAATAGAATTCTTAAAAACCAATCAAAACCTAACCCAATTTCATCAAAAGAATCGTTACTGGTTTTACGATTTAATTTTGTTGGAGGTTTTACATCAAAACAATGAACTGGGAGCACAACTTTTTGGAACGCTTTTTCAAAAAAATTCCATTCAAACAATTTTCAAATTTTTAAATGAAGAAGGCACTTTTTTCTCTGATTTAAAAGTGATGTTAACGTTACCCAAATGGCTTTTTATTAAGGCTACTTTTCGATCTTTGTGGAAGTTAGTATAACCGTTGTCCGTTGTCTGTAAACGGTTGACTGATAACGGATAACTGACAACCGACAACTGTAATAAACGTTAAATCTTTCCATTGTTAACAGCATTTTATAATTGCTTGATATTCAGGTAACATTAAATTAACATCGGTTGTTGATAAATTGAGATAGAATTTTAGAAGTATTTTAATGAGGTAACATTTTTTTTCTAATCAAAAATTGAAATGAAAAAATCAACTTTAGTTTTAAATTTTTACTTAAAAATTATCAACTTTTTCAACTCGGTTTTCAACAGTTTTTTTTACTAAACTTATTCAAAATTTTAATTTACAATTGACTATTAACAACTGTTAATAAAAACCAAAAATTACATCATTTTCAAGTTTTTAACTTCTCAAAAAGCTGTTAATAATTTTGTAAAACAAATTGAAACTGTATTTCAAATTTTTTATCAAAAAAGTTTTTCTACAAATTAACACACCATAATAACCATCATAAAATTAAAATTAATTTAAAATTTCTTTTTGTTGTTTTTAATGAATGTTGAAAACTATTTGAGTTTTGGATGGAAGCGGGAAGTTGGGAGATGGAAGAAGTTTAAAGTTTTATAAATCTGTGTTCTTTTTAATTTTGATATAAAAGAAAATAAAAATGATTATATGAGATATATAAATAAAAATTGGATTTAGTGTCATATAGAATGCAGAATTTGTAATAGTTTCAATGAATTGTAGTTTATATTTTTCTGTGTAATTAATAAATAAATATTCTGATAAGTATAAGCTATATAAAAATTGTAATAGTTGAATTAAAAAGTAAGTTATGAATAATTTCAAAAGAATTTTTTTTTCAAAATTTAATTTCAATTTTTTTTCAAACCTTTTTACTAATACTAATAGAACTATAAAAAGACTTGAATAACTAACAAGATTTGTCAAGTAGAAATTTAAATGATGATCAACTTTTAAAATTAATAGAAAATCGAAAATAACAACTTCTATTAAATGTTTGACAGAAGATGCTATTAAAAAAATAAAAATACCGGAACCAATCTGAAGTAAATTTTTCATAATTATTATTCTACAATTCGCAAATGACTATCCAAATTATCTAAAATTCCTCTTACCACTTCCACATCATTGTGATGCACTTTTAATTTAATTCCGCCATACGCAATACTCGCAAACGGATCGATTGAGACGATTGTTTCATTTTCAAAAAAATAATGAATACCTTCTTTTTCGAAAATTGATTTTAAAACAGCTATCTCGGACGGTAAAGAAAATACGGCAACAGTTACAAAGTCTTTCATTTTTCAAATTTTCATAAAGATACAAAAGTTATATTTTCAATAAATCTACTTTGTAAATTCTATTATCTCCTATCTTATTCGTAATTTTCAGCATTATTAGAAAAGAAGTATGAGTAAGAAACCCAAAAAATTAGGTAAAAAGAATAAAGATTTTACCGCACAAATATTCAAAATATTATCCAAAGAACCCAATAAATCATTCAATTACAAACAAATAGCAGCTGTTTTAGAACTATCTGATACCAAAAGCAGAAACGAAATTATCCGCGATTTAAAAATTCTAAAAGCTCAGGATAAAATTCACGAAACCGAAATTGGTAAATACCAAATGGTATCCAAAGCAGAATATTACGAAGGAACCATCGATATGACTTCCCGAAAAACCGGCTATTTTATTTGTGATGAATTGGAAGAAGATGTGTTTATTCCGTTCATCAATTTGAATCATGCTTTAGATAATGATAAAGTAAAAGCGTATATCTATAACCGAAGAAGTTCTAGGCGACCCGAAGCAGAAGTTTTAGAAATTCTTGAACGAGCTAAAACTGAATTTGTAGGTGTAATAGATGTGCAAAAGAATTTTGCTTTTGTCACTACTGCCAATGCCAAAATGTACACCGATATTTTTATTCCAAAAAATAAAATGGGTGATGCCGAACATGGTGATGTGGTATTGGTAAAAATGGAAGATTGGCCAAAAAAAGCAGATAGTCCGTTTGGTTCAGTAATTAAAGTGTTGGGAAAACCCGGTGAGCACAATACCGAAATTCACGCTATTTTAGCTGAATATGGTTTGCCATATGATTTTCCGATTGAAGTAGAAGCGTATGCCAACAAAATTGATACTTCCGTAACTGAAGAAGAAATTGCCAAACGTCGCGATATGCGAAAAACGTTAACGTTTACGATAGATCCAAAAGATGCCAAAGATTTTGATGATGCGTTATCGTTTGAAAAATTAGACAATGGAAATTACGAAATAGGTATTCACATTGCTGATGTTTCCCACTATTTACAAGAAGGAACCATTTTGGACGATGAAGCGTATAAACGAGCTACATCGGTTTATTTAGTCGATCGTGTGGTTCCGATGCTTCCTGAGGTGTTAAGCAACGATGCGTGTTCGTTGAATCCACATGAGGATAAATTTACCTTCTCTGCCGTTTTTGAAGTTTCACCCAAAGCAGAAGTAGTGAATCAATGGTTTGGAAGAACGGTAATTTATTCTGATCAGCGTTTTGCGTATGAAGAAGCACAATACATTATTGAAACTAAAAAAGAGGTAATTCCGGCTGAAATTTCGTTAACCGGAAAAGATTATAAAGTAGATGAAAAAGTGATAGAAGCTACTTTAAAATTGGATGAATTAGCTAAAATTTTACGTCAAAAACGAATGGCAAACGGAGCAATTTCATTTGATAAAGTAGAAGTAAAATTCAATTTGAATGAACAGGCAGAACCGGTGGGTGTTTTCTTTAAAGTATCTAAAGATGCCAATCATTTAATTGAAGAATTCATGCTGTTGGCCAATCGAAAAGTGGCGGAATTTATAGGAAAACAAAAGAAAACCTTTGTGTATAGAATTCACGATGAACCCAATGAAGATAAATTAATCAATTTACAAACGGTGATTTCAAAATTTGGTTATAAAATAAATTTCAAATCCAAACAAGATATTTCGAAATCCTTGAATAATTTATTAAATGAAGTAAACGGAAAAAAAGAGCAAAATTTAGTAGATACGTTGACTATCCGAAGTATGAGCAAAGCGGTTTATTCTACTGAAAATATTGGACATTACGGATTAGCGTTTGATTATTATTCGCATTTTACCTCGCCTATTCGTCGTTATCCTGATGTGATGGTGCATCGTTTGTTGCAGTATTATTTGGACGGCGGAAAATCGGCTTCGGCTGAATTGTACGAAGAAAAATGTGCTCATTCGTCTGATATGGAAAATTTGGCAGCTCAAGCCGAACGAGATAGTATCAAATACATGCAAGTGAAATACATGCAAGATCATAAAGATCAGGAGTTTTTAGGAGTCATTTCCGGAGTTACAGAATGGGGAATTTATGTAGAAATCATCGAAAATAAATGCGAAGGCATGGTGAGAATCCGAGAAATTCGCGAAGATTATTATGTGTTTGATGAAAAACAATATGCGTTGGTAGGTGAAGTTTCTAAGAGTATTTTACAATTAGGCGACGAAGTGTACGTTAAAGTAAAAAATGCCGATTTGGTAAAGAAACAATTGGATTTTCATTTTATTAGAAGGAAAGAGTAGTTGTCTGTTATCGGTTTTCTGTTGACTGTTTTCCTGTACGTTTTTTAATGTTATACGTATTTGTAATAACTAATTATTTATAAAATGGTATTATTTTTGAGCTAATCAATCATCAAAATTATTACATCATGAAAAAAATCATTTTCCTTTTTATTTTAGCTACTTCTCCCCTTTTTGCTCAAACGGTAACCAAAAGTCCGGGCGATTTTACAACGGTAAAAGTATTTGACAGAATTTCAGCTCAGCTCATTCCTTCCAATGAAAATAAAGTTGAAATCAAAGGTTCAAGAGCGGCAGAAGTGGAAGTAGTGAATAACAATGGTGATTTAAAAATCCGTATGCCATTGACTAAATTACTCAAAGGAGAAACTATTGAAGCCACCGTTTATTACAAGAAATTAGAAGGTGTAGAAGCCAGTGAAGGTTCGTATGTGAATGCTGAAAAAACAATAACGGCTGTTAATTTTGAATTAAATACCAAAGAAGGAGCAGAAATTAAAATTGCATTAAATGTGCAAAAATGCAATAGTAAAGCTTCTACCGGTGGAAAAATAAATATTACCGGAACTACTCAAAATCAAGAGGTTATCGTTACTTCCGGAGGTGAAGTAAATGCAAATAAATTCAATTCCAATCAAACTACTGTGAGCATTAATGCCGGTGGAAATGCCAGTATTCATGCCACCGATTATGTGGATGCTAAAGTAAGAGCCGGTGGTTATATTTATATTTACGGAAAACCAAAACAAATAGACCAAAAAACAGTTTTAGGAGGTTCAATTAAAGAAATGAACTAAGAAGTGTGTTCATTTGAATTTTAAATTTTAAATTAGCCTTTATAAAGTTTGGGTTAAACTTGAAACCTGAAACTTGAAACAAACATTCATGCTTAACGATATTTTAGCTGCCATTCCGTGGGGAATTCTTTTGGCTTTTACCATTGGTCCTGTGTTTTTTGTACTGATAGAAACCAGTATAACCAAAGGTTTTAAAGCAGCTATGACATTTGATTTAGGCGTTGTTTTTGGTGATTTGGTTTTTATTTTGATTGCTTATTTCAGTACTAATCAATTGCTGGAAAAACTTAAAGACGACCCAAGTCTGTTTATTTTTGGAGGTGTTATTATGTTTTTGTTTGGTTTGATTTCCTTTATCAAAGAAAAAAACAATAAAAAGAAGCATTTACAAACAGATATAGAACAGGATATTCTACCTAAAAACAATTACTTAGGTTTATTTTTTAAAGGTTTTTTACTAAACTTCATCAATATTGGTGTGTTGGGTTTTTGGGTAGGTATCATCATTGTTTTTGGTCCGCAAATGAATATGAATCCCAGTCGGATTGTCCTTTTTATGTCGGTTATTCTCATTACTTACCTTATCACCGATATTGTTAAAATCATTTTAGCCAAACAACTCAAAAACCGTTTAACGCCTTATATTATTTATAAAATTAAACGTGTTATCAGTGTAGTTTTAATGATTTTCGGGTTCTTTTTAATCATTCAAGGTTTTTTTCCTGAGGAAAAGGAAATGATTAAGGAGAAGTTTGAGAGGATGAAGGAGTGATTTTTTCCAAAAAATGTAAGTTTTTAGCTTTTAGTCTTTTTCAGTTCTAAATATAAAAATAATGAACTTATTAAATTAAAATTTGTTATATTTTTAGTTTTATGATAAACCAATGTTATATTTTTAATTAAAATTTAGTAATATTGGTTAGAAATTATACATAGAAGTAATATTAATAAAAATGCTAACAAATCAGGAAGCAAATTATTTATTGGAATTAGAAAAAGTTCTCTCTAATCCTAATCAAACAGTAGATTTATCAAAAAAGAAAAATAGATTAGAATTGATTTCACATCAAGATTCTGATTATCAATTTTGGGTTGAAATAACTACAAATCAGAAAATTATACTTAAAACTTCAATACATCATTTAGAATGTAACTCTTATATTGGTTTATTAAGAATCGACTTTAGAGGAGGTCATCACAATCCTTCAACTATTCTTCCCACATTACCAGAATTTCTTATTCCATTTGCAGATAAATGGTTTGATCCGTCTGAATCTCATGTTCATTTTTATGTTGAAGGTTACAAACCTTTAGCTTGGGCAATTCCTTTAACAGAAAGCGACTTTCCTGTTAAAGATATTACACATCCTTCAGACATATCAGATTTAATAATTAACTTTGCTCGAAAGATAAATTTAAAGTCATTAATTAATATTCAACAAGCAATACTTTGAATTGGGTAAATACATATGTTAGTAATTATTACAATTGGTTAAAAGAAAAAACTTTTATTCAAAAGGATTCTAATACTGAATGGTTTCTAATAAGCACACCTTTTGTTGGAGCATTTAATGATACAATTGAAATTTATGCTCAAAAGGATGGTAATTTATTAAAGTTAAGTGACAATGGTGAAACAATGTCTAATTTAGAGCTACAAGGTTTACATATACAAGGATCCAAACGAAGAAAAACAATATTGGATTCAATATTATTAAATTATGGAGTTAAAGTTGAGAATGAAGAGTTATTAATTGAAGCAAATATTGATAATTTTTCTCAAACAAAACATAATTTTTTATCTGCAATTATTGAAATTAACGACTTATATGTATTATCTAATCATAATGTAGCTTCAATTTTTAAAGAAGACGTTAGAAACTATCTAGATTCATATGAAGTAATTTATACTCCTGATTTTATTTCTAAAGGTTCAACAGGTTTGGAATTCAATTTTGATTTTCAAATTGCAAAAAAAGATAAAGAGATTGTCATTAAATCATTCAATACAATAAATAAATCTAATTTACCTTCTTTTCTTTTTTCATGGGATGATATAAAACCAGTACGTGAAAAAATAACTAAAAAGAGTGTGAACGCAATTGCAATAATAAATGATATTGATAAAGAAGTTAGAACTGAATTTTTAGATGCACTTAAATCTAAAAATGCAGATTATATTCTATGGTCTGAGCGAGATTCAGAGAGAAGTAAACAGCTTATTTCTGCGTAAACACTTTAAACAGTAACTTGGTTAAAGGTAATTTAATAGTATTCAAATTTAAAACAAAAAAAGCTTCTTGAAAAAGAAGCTTTAATTTTGAGGCATCGCCCGGATTCGAACCGGGGTAGACGGTTTTGCAGACCGGTGCCTAGCCGCTCGGCCACGACGCCTTATCGTTGGACGGCAAATGTAATTAAAAAGTTTAAAGTTAAAAAGCTAAACTTTAAAAAACTTTTGTAAAAGTAACCTTATTCTTAAAGTCAAGAGATCCTTCCTTTGTCAGGATGACAATTTTACGAAAAAACCCCGCAACCTTTTAACTCCCTACTCCAAACTATCAACTCCTATACTCCTCCATCACCACCGTAACCGCTTCCACATCACCACCAATAGGCGGATTCAGTTTAGAAACAGAAACCATCACGCGTGAAACAGCCGGAAGTTCATCAAAAATGCGTTTGATAATTCGATGGGCTACGTGTTCCAATAACTTGGAGCGAATAGCCATTTCTTCCACAACCACTTTATTCAGGTGAACATAGTCTACTGTATCATGCAAATCATCTGAAACAGCCGATTTTCGCATATCGGTTTTAACTTCTAAATCAACCGAATAATCGGAGCCAATTTTACTTTCCTCCATCAAACAGCCATGAAACGAAAATGTTCGGATGTTTTGTAATTTAATTGTTCCCATTTGTTGTTTTTAATAAGTACACGGACAGTTGCTAATGCCTTGGAAAATATCTATCCCAAGCGTAACCATGTGGGTACCCGAATTGTAATTCACCAATTTGTTGAGCGTGATTTGATAGGAATAAGCGAAATAAAAATTACTTCTTTTTAATCCCAACATCGGACCAATATTCAAAGGTTCTAACAATTGATCATTTAAAAACCGATAGGAAACACCTGCCCAATAATAATCCTCAAAGTTATAAAAACGCAGCTTCAAATTCAAGTCGGTCGTTGATCTTTGATCACTTTCAAAATATTGAAAAAATCCGGAGGGTTCTACTTCAAAATCACTGTTGGAACTGCTTCGCCATTTGTAGCCTGTAAACACTTGATAATTGCGAAGTTCCAACGGTTCTATATCATTAAAAACATCCAAATTTTTGTTTAATAAATTTGCCACCGTAAAACTTCCGTAGAAGCCGTTTTTACGATACAAAAAACCAACATCCACGTTGTGGTTAGTTAGTCTTCTGTCGTCAACAACAGCCATATCTTGTCCTGTAAAATTTTCAATTTCAATTCGAAACTGATTTAAAGCATACGAAATTCCAAACGAAACAAATTGTTCGGCATATTTATCAATCACAATATGATGGGCAAAACTCACTTTTGCTCCCGATTGACGTGTGTTTCCGTTTTTATCACTGTACAAATACAAACCGATTCCGGATTGATCGTGAATTCGCATATCAGCAGCAAGCGACATATTTTCGGGTGCATCTTTAATGCCAACCCATTGTGTAAATCCGTTGGCTCTAATTTTCACATGGTCTCCAATTCCGGCATATACCGGCGAAATTATAAAAGGATTATCTGCCAAATATTGCGTAAAGGAAGGTAGGTTTAACTCTTGTGTTTTTCCGCTTAAACAAGCAAGTAAAATGAAAAATGGGGCTAATTTTTTCATGGTTGTAGGTTTTTGGGTTAAACCAACTCCAAACTTGTGGCGATTTGGAGTTGGCATTATTAAAAATTTTTATCTGTAAAGGGTAACGTTTCCAACAAATTGTCTTCCGCCGTCGAGCGTGATGGTGTACCAATAATCACCGGTAGGTAACAGTGATCCGTTGTAAGTTCCATCCCACTCGCCTTTGTGGCCAAATTGGGTAATAATTCTTCCGTAGCGGTCAAAAACTTCTACGCGTGCATTAGGGAATCCTTCTAAATTTTCCGGAACCCATGTATCATTATCACCGTCATCATTCGGTGTAAAGAAGTTTGGAATATCGATGTCTATAAATTCCATGTTAATTTGAGCTTCGGCAGTACAACCGTTTTCATCCGTTACAACTACAGTATAAGTTCCGGTAGCTAATATTTGGAAGACATCATTGTATCCGTAGTTTACACCATTTAGGTAATAAGTATAATTACCTGTTCCCCCCGTTGTTGTAGCTGTAAACTGATTTTGATAGGTTTCAGCTAATGTCAACACTATAGGCGTATAGTTGGTGATAGTAAATTCAACTGTTTCTATACAGCCACCTTCATGAAAAACGGTTACCGTATGGTTTCCATTTGCTAAATTGGTGAATACATTTTCGTTTTGGAATGCTCCGCCATTAAGCGAATAGGTAACTTCTGAATCCAATCCTTGCATAACTTTAATGGTAACTGTATTAAAAGCAGCGTCGCCAAAACAACCATATATTACATTTGCCGCAGGGGCTATTGTAATTCCGCCGTCTACGTCAACTTCCAATGTAGTTACACATCCGTTGGCATCTCTTACATAGATGGTATAGGATTGTCCGCCTGCTAAATTTTCAAACAAAATACGGTTTGGGGTATAGTTGTTTTCGTTGTTCAGGCTGGTTGCGTAAGGAGCGGTTCCACCATTGATTGCTATTTCAATTGCACCGACATTGTCGCCTGCACACAAATCAGGGAACATGGTTACTAAAGATGCGTCTAACACATTCGGTTCGTTGATTGTGATGTTTAATTCGATAGTACAACCAATTTCATCTCTAACAATCACTGTGTAATCTCCAGCCGGTAAATTGGTAAATGTTTGGTTTGAGCCAAAATCTGTCAAGTTAGGTGAAACCGCAAATTCTAAAACACCGCTACCTCCTGATGCAGATACCTGGAACGAACCGGTTGATTCACCGTGACATTTTACATCTACTTGCGTAAATACGGCTTGAATAGGTGTTGATGGATTGATAGTAAACTGCACTTGTTGTTCACAACCATTCGCATGTCTCACCGTGATGGTATGATTGCCAACTGCAATATTGTTGAAAGTTGCTGATGTTTGAAAGGCTCCTCCATCTAACGAATAAGTGACATCATTTTCAACTGCAGCATCTACACTAACGGTTACTGTATTTCCAACTACATTACCAGCACATACATACGTTACCTCAACACTAGGAGCGATAGTTACCGCAGCATCTAATGTTACCGGTAGGGATGAAATACAACCATTCGCATCTTGAATGAAAATCGTATAGGTTTGTCCACCGGTTAAATTAGTATACGTAAATTGATTCGCAACAAAGTTAGTTTGGTTATTTAAACTTGTTGAATAAGGAGCAACACCACCGTTTACTGCAATTGTAATGCTTGCATTACCATCGCCGGTACATAATTCCTGTACTAAAGCTGAAACGGATGAAGTTACAATGGTTGGTTCAGTAATGATAACTTGTTGCGTTACACTACATCCAATTCCGTCACGAACAATAATGTCATATGTTCCTGCTGCTAAATTCGTAAACACATTGTTTGTGGTAAATGTGGTTAAGTTTGGTGAAATCGCATACTCAATCGTTCCGGTTCCTCCGGTTACATCAACCGTTACGCTTCCGGTTGATTCACCGTTACAAAGTACGTTTTGAACACTTGATAAAGTAGCTTTCAACGGTTGATTATCATCGATATTCACATCAACAGTTTTGATACAACCGTTTGTGTGTTGAACTGAAATAGTGTGATTTCCTGCCGGAACATTTATAAACACGTTAGAAGTTTGATACGTTCCACCATCGATAGCATATTGAACATTTCCAACGGCGGAAGCATTAACAGCAACAGTTACTATGTTACCCGGCACATTTCCGGTACAGTTATAAACCACTGATTCAATGGTTGGAATTACTTCTACCGGAGCATCTAGGAAGATGTACGCTATCGTTTCACAACCGTTAGCATCTTTTACAAAGATGAAGTAATCAGTTCCACCAACTAATCCCGTGAACGATAATTGTCCTTCAACAAAAGCATTTGGATCTTGGTTATTCAAACTAGTTGAATACGGAGCAGTTCCGCCAGAGATAAGAACTGTAAATGAACCATCATTATCACCTAAACATAAATTTTGAACAACAGATGTTAAATCAACATCAGCAACTAAAGGAGCGGGTTCTGTGATTTCTACGTCTAATAAAATAAAACAGCCGTTTTGATCTTGAACGATAATATCATAATTACCCGGAGCCAAATTGTTAAATGTTCCGGTGTTAAAGAATTGATTCAAGTTAGGTGAAATCGCATATTGAACCGTTCCTGTTCCGCCTGTCGTTTGGATGGAAACACTTCCGTTTGCACCACCATGACATAAAACATTATTAACAGTCAAATTAGAAATCATCAATTCTTGCGGATCAGTGATTTGGATAACTGATGAGACCTCATTACAATCCACACTATCCACCTCAACAATATAATTCCCAGATGGAAGATTAGTAAATGTTCCACTAGCTTGTGGACCGGCAATTACGTTATTTGCATCGTCTAAAAGGGTGTAACTGTAATTTCCTAAACCACCTGTTGTGTTAGCAATTATCGTTGCTGTACTTTCTCCAAAACAGTTGATGTTAGCACTATTCAGATTCAAATTCAACTCTAAATCAGGAATTGTTTCTATCGTAATTTGATTGGTTTGAACAATTTCACAATTATTGGCATCTCTTACAAAAAATTGATAGGTTCCGTGACCAACAGTATAAACCGTTGTATTGGTAAAGTTCACTCCATCTGTACTGTATTGATATGGAGCCGTTCCGCCCGAAGCAGAAACAGTGATAACCGCATCATTTAGACATGTCAATGAACTAGTCAATGTTAATGAAGCAACAACCGGAGTTGGTTCAGTTATTGTGATGCTGTTGGTTGTAAAATCACAATTCCATCCGTCGGTGATGGTGATGCTGTAAATTCCGGCACCTAATCCATCAAAAGTTGGACTTGTTTGTCCTGCTGAACTGGTTACAATTGTTGTTCCGGTTGCATCATACGTATTTAAAATATATTGATATGTTACTTGTCCTCCGGTTACATTTGTAGCGGTTACAGAGGCATTTGTATCACCATTACAAAGTAAATTAGTATTGGTAGAAGTAAGGTTAGCTGAAATGAAACTCGGTTGAACCAGAATAACCGTTGCACTTACTAAACATCCACCGGCATCTTGTACAGAAACTGTATAATTTCCGGCAGTAAGTTCTGTGAATAACGAATTGGCTCCAAAAGGTTGAATGGTTGTAGCAGTCGTGTTGTTGACCAATTCATATTGATACGTTCCCCATCCGCCTGTTGCAGTGGCAAAAATTTCACCTAAATTGTTTGTACACGTCACATTTGCTGTTTCATTCGCAGTTAAAACTAATAGCTCACTTGGCGAAGAAACAACGGCAAAGTTGGATGTAGCTGTACAGAAAGGTGTTTCAGTAGCTGTAACAACCACTTGATAGTTTCCACCCGATAATCCGGAAACAATGAATGGATTTACAGTTGTATTTCCACTTCCCGAAGCAACTGTATTTCCTTGAATGTCTATTACATCATAGGTTACATTTCCAACATAACCTAACACATTTACAGTTATCGTTCCATCTGTATCGCCATAACAAGTTACAGCTGATGAGTTGATGATACTTGCTTCAATTGTATCAAAAGGAGCAATTGTATAAGGAGCTGTTGTAAAATAACATCCTGTAACATTATCTGTTACTTGGAATGTATAGGTTCCAGGTTCAGTCAACGTAAAGTTAGTACTGAAAACGCCACTTCCCGGTGTGATGGCAGGCTGACTGCCTTGCGGTAATAATTCAAAAGTGAAATCTCCGGACCCACCGGTTACATTAATTTGAACGGATCCGTCATTTGTACACGTTAAATTCGTTACCGTTGTTGCAGTAACTGCAGCAATAGTTGGTAATGGATTAATATTCACAAGAGTTGTCGCTAAACAATTATTAGCATCGCGAACAGTCACAGTAATGTTTTGAACACTTCCATTATCTACAATTGTAAATGTGTTGGATGCAAAGAAGTTCGTTCCGTTAATGCTGTAAACATACGGAGTTGTTCCAAAATTGGCTGTGGCTGTAATCGTTGCCGTTTGAACCACATTGGAAGCATCACAAGCAAAATCGGTTGCTGTTGCAGAAACTGTTAATAAAGCCGGTTCATCAATTACAATGATTTCTTGTAACGAACAATTTCTAGCCGAAGTAACCGTGATTGTATATGTTCCGGCTGCTAATCCCGTGAAAACGCCATTGTTTTGAGAAATTGGAGCATTTACACCATCTGTTAAAACATACGTGTAAATCGGGTTATCGTTGGATGATGGTAAAGTCACTGTGATACTTCCATCATTTCCGCCATTACAACTTACATCATTGTGTGTTGTAGTGAAAGTTACAGGAATAGCAGGCTCTAATTCAATTGGAGCTTGAGCAGAACAACCCGTGGTTGTATCGTTAATAACTACTACATAATTTCCGGAAGCTAATCCATTAAAAATTGAAGAAGCTTGAGCAGTTACAATTACTCCACCCACATTATTTTGTAATTCATACGTAAAAGTTCCGCTTCCTCCGAAAGGCGTTACGGTAATAATTCCGTCGTTATTAGCACAAGAAGTTTGCGCTGTAATTGCAGGAGTTAAGTTCAACGGAGCAGGAATAGTAAGGTTTACAGTATGAATACAACCATTAAAATCTCTCACTCTAATGGAGTAATTTCCTGAATTTAAGTTGGTATAAGTGAACGTTGGAACGGTTTGCGTTTGGAAAGTTCCGCCATTTAAACTGAATGTATAAGGAGCAATGCCGGCTGTTGTTAAGGTCACTTCAATGGTGAAATCGCCTTGAGCAGCTGTACATAAATTAGTTACCGTTGCAGCAATTTGAGGAGAAGGATCCGTTGGAACAAATACTGGAGCTGACTGAATACAACCGTTGGCATCTTTGATATAAACCACATAATTTCCGCCTTCCACATTGAAAACATTGGTTACACTACCTGCCCACGTTACTACTGTTGGAGCCGGATCACCGGCAACTACCAATTGATATTGATAAGGAGCTGTTCCAAATTGACCGGTTGCTGTGATTCTTCCTCTGTTATTTAAACAGTTGTCATTACGAGTAACATTTGCAGTTACTTGCAATAAATTGGTTGACTGAGAAATGGTAAACGGAACCGAAGCACTACTACAACCGGTTAAGGTTCCGCCATTTTCAGTAAATAAAATGTAATAAATTCCGGGAGCTAATGGTCCAAGATTTGTAACAGAAATTGGTCCGCCTAGTGGTGATGAAGTTCCTGTAATTCCGGTAGAAGTATTTGATTGAGAATTAAATACTTCATAGGAAACACTTGTAGCAGTAGCATCATAATTATCAAATGTAAAATTCACAAAACCATCGTTGCTTCCGGTACAGCTCACATTTCCAATCACATCCAATACGGATGTTAAATTAGAGGGTGTGTTAATTGGTGTGTCGGCAGTTTTAAAATAATAACAATCGGTTATTAAATCGTGTACTACAAACGTGTATGTTACACCCGGAACTAATCCTGTGAATGTTGATGTTTCAGGAGTTCCCGCATCTGCCGGTTGATAACTGGAAGAATAAGGAAGCGTATTGGTTTCTAAAATCGCAAACTCATACGAACCGCTACTTACAGCAGAAGTTACAGTAATTACAGCAGTTCCACCATTCACACAATCCGTTGTTGAAGCTGAAACATCAATAATCAAATCACTTGGCGGAGAAGCAATAATAATTTCATCAACTAAAAAGACACATCCATTAGCATCGATAACTTCCACATTATAAATTCCGAAATCCAGAATTTGGAATGAATGATTTTCATTGGATACCGGAGTGTAGGAAGCAATAAATCCGAAATTATTATTTAAAACATACGTATATGGAGTTGTTCCACCGGCTACACCTTGCACGATTATTTCACCATAAGAAGTACCACCCGGATTGTTACACGTAATATCTACAGTAGCTATCGTGAAAGCAATTGGATTAGGTTCTGTTAATGTAATGGATGCTGTATCGGTACACGAATTAGCATCTGTTAATGTAATTTGATAAATTCCGGCCGTTAATCCGGATGTTTGCGTTCCGTAATTTACTCCGGTTGTCGTATTGATTACTTCTATAACGAAAGGAGCGAATCCAACTGCATTATTGGTATTGATTTGAATTTCTCCTTCATTTCCTCCATTACATAAAATGCCATGTAGCTCTACAACAGATGTAATTTCCGGTAATGTTAAGGGTTCAACGGTAATCGTCTGACTTGTAAAAGTACATCCTTGTGCATCAGTAATTAGAAATTGATAATCTCCAGCATTTGCTGTTGAATAGACAAAGTTAGTTCCAACTACATTTGTGGATGTTCCAAAAGCTCCACCATTAAAAGCAACTTGATAAGTAAACGGAGCTAATCCGCCAGCAATTGCGGCTGAGATTTGAGCATTTGGTAATGCCGTACAATCTAATCCTTTCGTTAAGGATACATCTCCCGTTAATTCAGGTTGTATGATTTGCGAAACAGTTGCGGTACATCCATTGGAATCGATTACAGTTACCGTATAACTACCAGGTGTTAAATTGGCAAATGTGTTTGAATTTTGAGATGGGTTTCCGTTGATACTGTAGGTATAAGGAACTACACCTCCTGTCACTGCAATTACTAATGTAGCCCCATTAGCGTCATAACATAAATCGGATGACGGTGCAATTACAGCAACAGGATTGGTTGGTGTAGTTAGGTTGAACGTGTTGCTCACAACACAACCATTGATATCATTCACCGAAATCGTGTAGGTTCCGGATTGAGTTAAATTTGTAAACGTAGCATTAGACTGAGGCCCTACCACTACCCCATTGGGTTGAGTAAGTTGGTATTGAAAACTTCCCCATCCGCCGGTAGCAGTAATGAGTACATTTCCGTTGGAATTACAACTGATTTGATTGGCTACAAATGTGAAAGCTAATGCACTGCTTGGTGCTTCTACAATAGCTGTCGCCGTGTCTGTACAATTCGTCACTGTATCTGTTACCGTAATTGTATAGGTTGAAGCAGTTAATCCCGTAAGTGAAATAGTTGATAAATTTGAATTAGTAGCTGTAGCAACCACGGCATTTGAACTATTAACTATTTGATAATTGTATGGATTTGAATGGTTTACCGAAAACGAAATTTCTCCGTTTGAAGCTCCAAAACAAACGACATTACTGATCGTTTGACCAATTACATCAATAATTGGTAGTGGATTGATGGTGTAGGTTTCTTGATACGTACAACCATTGTTGTCGGTTACTTCAAACGTATACGTTCCGGTAGTTAATCCAGCAAACACAGGATTAGTTCCGTTATTCACTGTTTGTCCGGCAGGAGCGATAATTTCATACGTAAAGGGAGCAGTTCCGCCGATTGGTGTAACCGTTACCGTTGTGTTTTGTGCAGGACACGTTAATGCTGTTGCATTAAAAGTTACATCCGTTATTTGATTAGGTGTAACAAGAGCAACACTATTGGTTTGGAAAATACAACCATTCGCATCTTGAATATAAATCGTATAATTTCCGGAAGTTAAACCTGCAAATTCTGAAGAAGAAACAAAGTTTACACCATCAATGCTAAATTGATAGGGAGCCGTTCCACCAGATATGCTTCCCGGAACAATATTGATTGTTCCTGCGTTTGTTATACATGTATAATTTTCAGTAATTTCTGCCACACCGGTGATTGGTGTTGGTTCAGTAATGGTAAAATCGGTTGGGAATTCACATACTCGATTTCCTTGTGATTGAACTAAGACAACAGTATAATTTCCGGCTGGTAAATTATTGAAAACCCCTGAATTATTGGTACTAATGATGTTTCCGTTTTCATCTAATAATTGATAAGAGACTTGAAATCCATTAGATGAAGTTAAATTATAGCTAATGGATCCATCATTCTGACCAAAACAATTTATATTTTGAACCGTTGTCGTGAACTGAACATTTGGAACTAATTCAATTGTTACGGGATTTGATAAAGCGGTACAGTTATTTGCATCTACAACAATAAAAACATATGTTCCTTGTTGACCAAATTCAATGTCAAAAATAACACTGGTTTGGTAGTCAGCTCCAGTTGGATTTAATAATGTTCCGTTATAACTGTATATTGCAAAGGAATAAGGCGGTTGTCCACCTGAAGGATTGACTAAAATGTTACCTTGATTACACGTAATATTTTGAGAAACGGAAGCAACTAAAGCCAGATTATTGTCATCTTCAATGGTTACTGTTCCAGTAAATGAACAACCATCTTCTGTTACTACAGTAACGGTATAAGTTCCCGGATTTAAGTTGTTAAAGGTATAATCGTTGTCAACAACCCACCCGCTTGTTGCAGTAATTGGATTAGTGATACTAAACTGATATTGTGGTTGAGCTCCGTTCGCTTGTACCCGAATACTTCCAAAACCGTTACAGTTCGTATTTTCAGGAATTAAATTTACTTGAAAATCATTCTCTTGAATTCCGATGTTTGGTAGTTCGAAAACGCAACCATCGGTTACCCCAATTTGTGTAACTTGAACCGTATAAACTCCCGCATCTGAAATAGTAAACACCGGATTATTTTGGTAGGGAACTAAAATATTTCCGGTCGTTTGATCAACCAATTGAAATTGATAATCCGAAGGTAAATTCGTAATTGTGATGCTTCCCGGCGTATTACATAGTATGTTCGTTGTTACATATTGAATGTCTAGTAAATTTGTATAAACATTAAAATAAAAACGGGTAAAACAACCATCTTGATAATTGATTGTCAAGCGATATTGTCCTGCGGTTGTTACATTAAAATTGGCACCCGTTCCCACTTGATTCCATGAACAAGACGGGTTATTATTGGCACACGTATCAATACCAACCGGTGGACAACTGGTCTCGTTCAATACTTCCCAAACAATACTGGTTGCATCGCTGATTCCGGTTTGAATGAGCTGACTATCATTTGTTCCACACAAGAAAATATAAGGCAATTGTTCACCATTATTTGGACAAATTACTACCTCATCGGCAAAAGGAATCACAGGATTGGTTTGTGTTGCTCCAAATAATAAAACATTAAACGTTTGTGTGATACCAATACACGGTGGTGTCGCCGTATTCACAACTGTATAGGTTCCCACACTGGAAACAGTTATGGTTTGTGTATTTCCGATTACTTGATTAGAACTGTTGTACCAAGTGTAGGTTTCGTATCCATTTGCTGCAGTAAGTGTTAAATCTGTTCCACATAAATAAGCTTCATTTTCAAAAATACAATCGTCGATATCGACCAAAAAATTCGCCGGACCCGGTTGACCAAATCCACAACTATCCAGTCCGGCAAAACTTGGGTCATTCGATATCCAATTACTGTTTAATATTCCGCGATAAGTAGTATAGGCTTGATTTTGAATTAAGTTTGAACAAGCATCCTCCAATTCGCTACAAGTGGTTGCCACTTGAACGCGAATGCGGATGGTATAAACCGGATCGCCAATTTCAACTAAGTTATCGGGTAAAGTAAAAACCAATTCATCCAAACCTGGATCATGCGTGAAGGTCACCCCGGGAGCCCCACTTAAATCAGCCGAAATGAAACTGGTATTGATGGGTAAGATGTCGCGAATCGTTGCGTTTGTTGCGTCATCATTCCCTACATTTTGAAATGTAATAACATAATCTAAGAATTGCCCTAGGTTAACATCAGCCCCACCGATGTCGTTTCCTGCTAAATCTTCGACAGTTTTTACTAATTTAATATCCGGTTCTATGACTTCAATATTAAATGCATTGAAGAACATAAAGTAAGTGTCTTGTGTTGAGGTAATTCGCAATGTTGCTGCTGTTTCATTATTTGGAATTACACTGTTAAGTGGATTCGCAACAGTCATTATATCGCCATCATAACCCAATGTGTTCAAACTGTTAGGTACTCTGTCTGTAAAATCAACATTATTTAGTGTTAACCTACTATTGAAGAAATTGTTGGTTGCATTTAAGGTATTTCCTAAAGCAGTAAAGGTTGCGTTGGAAGCCGCTCTGAAAAGCAATTGATCTCCTGTAATTCTATTATCACCTTCTAAGGCTGCTGAAGCTAATTTTGCTCTTACCGGAAAGGGCGGAGGTAAAGTAGTAAACCCGGTATAGTTAATATCTGTTTGTCCGATTGTTGCCCTAACACCTGCAAAACCATCATAAGCCGTGATATATTTTCCGGTCATGGTTGGATTTTCATATACAAAGAAAATTGTCCATCCGCCGGAAACACCTCCCCCATTGATTTGTCCTTGCGTAACTCTGATGTTCGCTACAGTATATTCTCCCTCTGGATTGGCCAAGCCTGTTACTAAAGAAGTAATATCGGCATAACAAGCATACGGACTGTTGGCAATAAAGTCAGGACTGGTAAATCCGTCAAAAATCAATTGACCGGTAATGTTTTGGTAGCTCCCACCCGGTAACTTTAATTTAATTTGATTAAAATCATTTTCACGCACATTGTCTCCATCTCCCGGAGATGTTGAAAAACCGTTGTTAAAACGATAGGTTGCAGACCAATACAATCCGGCATACACAATTTTGTTACAACCGCTTGCAGGCAACAATAATGAGGCACTACTTGAACTGAAGGTGGAAGAATCCCCATCAATATCGATGTATTGCATATTGAGGTTGTCATTGTATTCCGATGAATTTCCGGTTGCATTATAGGGCACATTCGGACCGTCGGAATTAGTTTGTCTGTTTACAATTCCGTTTGAAATTAAAGTCATATCTCCCTTTAAATTTCGTTCATAACGAACTGTAAAAGGAACGGCAACTTGGGCATAAACAGCCAAGTTCATTAGCAAAAAACAACCGAGTAGGAAGATTGTTTTTAATTGTGGTATTTGGGGCGTTTTCATTTTGGGGTGTTTATTTTATGTTAATGTTCATGATCCAAATTTCATCAAAGTAGGTGTTGTCTACATTCGTGTAATAGGAGATTAGGGCATCACTCCATTCCGAATGTTTTTTTAAATAAACATACCTGAAATTGTTTTTTGGGTTAATAAAATAATGGGCTGTTATTCCTCGCTTTTTTAATTTGTTGATAAAATCATCGGCAAAAGCAGGTTCGGAAAAAACATTGGAAATAATGTAATATCCGGGTTCTTGATTTGCTACTTGCAAATAGTTTCCTTTTTTGGCAGTAGCTCTTTTTTTGTTGGTCAGTCTGGAATAATACTCTTTGATTTCTTCATCGGTTAAGGTAAATTTTGAGTTGGTATTTGTTTTTGGTTCTTCTTTTTTTAGTTTGGAAATTTTAGCTTCCAATTCGTTTTCTTTTGTGTTTTCATTTGTTTTTGGTAATTTAATTTCTTCTCTTTTTGTAGACGATTTCATCGCCGACAACTTGCTGTTTAAATCATTTTTATTTTCTTTTACTATATCGGATTCACCATTTTTCACAGTTGTTTTTGTTGTTGTTTCCACTGTTTTTTCTTCCGTAACTACCGTTGTTTTTGGTTCGCAATTGCAATCTTTTTCGGCTATGGTTGTTTCTAATCTTTCGATGTATTGCATCATGTTCTCAATACGTTTTTCAAAATCGGCTTTCTTCATGTTTTCAACCGAATCTTGTTTGATTATAATTTCTAATAATTTTAAATGATTTTCGTCCAACGTCATTTTTAATTTTTCAATTTCAATGTCTTTGTTATAGGATTTAAGTTCTTCATTTTCCTCTTCATCATCATCTTCTTCTTCAACATCAACAATTGCTTTTGATGGTTTTTTCTTTTTCAAAACCGATTTTTTCTTCTTTGGAGCCGGTTCAATGACAATTGGTTCTTCGGCCATGTCTTCATATTCCTCTTCAGTAAATTCATCCTCGTATTCTTCCTCAATTTCTTGTGTTTTTTTCAACACTTTTGGCTTTTTAACAACCGCTGTAGATTTTCTTTTTGATGGTTTTCTATTATCAGTTTCTTCGTTGTCTTTACCCGCAAATCGATACGAAAGTGTGATTTCGTGCGTTGGACCAAAATTCACTAAACCGTCGTTTATCACTCTTTCATACGTGTAGCCTAAAGACAATTTTTTAGTAAAATGAGCTCCAACGCCAATATTGACACCAAAAAAATCATCAATCCCGGCTTGTACCCAGCCTAAATTTGGAAAATTGGTAATCACCGAACCGCCATAAACAAAATCATCCGTTTGATTCATTTTTCCTCGGGCTATTAATCTGAAAAAACCGTTTTCAAATAACCCTTCTTGGTTTTGCATCTGATGGTGATACATCACGTGGCCTGTATAGGTTTTTTGTGCATAATCCTGAACCATTTTACTGGATTTAAAATCATAATCCACGAAGTTTTCGGCATAAATTCCAAAATCAAAACTTCCCCAGGTTACATTCAAAGCGGGTTTTATCGTTAAAATGGAATTGTTTCGCAAGGCTAAAATCGCTGGATCCGGTTCGTTGGTTACGGCTCTATTTCGATCCACACCACTGTTGTAATAAGCGATGTTAAAACCTAAAGTCAACTTTATTTTTTCACGAATCGGAATTTGATAGGCGTAATTTCCTACTCCACCGAAACTGGTAATGATGCCTAAATTTTGTTGGTAAATTCCAATCCCCACCCCTGCTCTTTCACCATATTTTCCTGAATACGAAAGCATATATAATTCCGGTGAATCATCAAATTGTATCCATTGATTTCGATGATATAACGTGATATACGAATCATTTTCTCTCACTGCAGAAAAGGTTGGATTCATCATAAATCGATTTAATAATAAGGTGTTTTGTGTGGGTATCGTAAACGTCAAAACAGGAGCATCTTGTGCTTGCAAATTGGCAAACACAAATCCTATCAATAGTATTACGATTAGTCTTAACATGGTTATTCGATTACGGTAATAGATCCTCTTTTAATGATTTCATCGTTTTCAGAAATGGTATAATAAAAAACCGGCTCTGTTTTAGCATATTCTAAAACTGTGTTTGGCCAATTATTTTGATAATTTCTGGCTCTGAAAACTACTTTTCCTTTAGGTGAATAAATAATCACCTCAACATCTTCTTTGTTCACATATTCGTTCGGAATAGACCAAAAATCATTGATTCCGTCATTGTTTATTGTAATTACATTTGGCACAACAATACTTGTATTTTCTACTACTGTAACAGTAAATGTTTTGGTGAACTCACATTCGCCAATGGTTCCTATGATGGTATATGTTCCGGCTTCTGAAACAGAAAATGTGTTTCCTGTTGCAATAATTTCATTGTTTAAATACCAAGTATAATTATCAACTCCGCTGGCAATCACTTCGGTTGAACCGCCCTGGATAATTGTTATAGCATCGGCTATGTTTAACGTAATACCGTTTGTTGTGATGACTTCAACAGCAATCGTATTTGATGAGTAAGTACATCCATCAAAATCAATCGTCATGAAATAATTTCCGGGTTCAGTTACGGTAATTGAATTTCCGGTTCCGATTTCGGTATTATTTTCGATAGAAAACCAGGTGAGAATATAATCCGGATTTGTGATGTCTGAAGACAAGGTTACACTACCACCCGATTCGCATAAAACACCTTCGGAAGACAAAGAAAATTCATCTGAAATGCCTAATTTAATTTCAACAACATTGGAAATAATGGCACTAAAACCGGGGATAGTTATGCGTAATTCATACGCTCCGTTTTCTAAATAAGAAGGAATGGTATAAGATGTATTGGATGATGAAAGCACTAATTCTCCTTCTTTAAACCATTCATATACATAACCGTATGAATTGTTTAAGATGGACAATGTTTCAGTAGTAGTTACCGCATTAAAACTTGTTATTAAAAGTGTAGCCAGTTCGCTTTCACAAGGTAAATAGCCTTCATTTGCAGCTATTGTAACGTTGAAAGAATCCGGATAAACCAATTCGGAAATAGCTTCTTGTGTTGCATTACATCCCGTTGTTTGGGTAATAAGTACTTTGTAAATACCATTTTGTGTTACATTAATTGACGAACCTGTTTGGCCGGAAATAATAGCGTTATTTCTAAACCATTCGTAAGTTGGGTTTATCGCGTTGGTTGTAGCGGTTAAGGTTATGGTTTCACCGGGAATGATAATTGAAGTAGCCGGTAAATTCAAACTTGCAGTAATACTGTTTTGTTCTAAATTCAATGTGTTGGAAGTAACTGAACATGCTCCATAAGAAATAACCAAATGATAATTTCCGACTTGGTTGGTAGTATAACTTGGTTGTGTTGCTCCGGTAATTAATGTGTTGTTTCGATACCATTTATAGGTAAAAACACTATTGGTTACTGAACTATTTAATTGAACAGAATTTGTACCACATAAACTTCCCACAGCAGATAGCACCGGAGTTGGAAGTTGCAAAGCAATCGAAATAGCATTAGATTCAATCGGTGCAAAGGTTGGAATGCTTACACGAAGTTTATAGGACCCGTTTTCTGTTGCATTATTAATTGTATGAGTTGTTCCGGTTGCTCCTGAAATAGGCGAATTATTTAACAACCATTGGTATGTAAAATTTGAATTTGGTAATGTAACAGGTACATTTCCAATAGTGGTTTGTGCAATTATCGAATTTAAAGATAATGTTGAAGTTGTTACATTACACGATTGGTAATCGCCCGAATTTTGTATAGTTACTGTGAATCCGATTGGATATTGAACCACAACCGACAATTGTTCAGAAATGGTGCAACCTTGAGTTTCTGTAACTGTTAATTGGTAAGTTCCAGCTTGTGTTACGTTATAATTAGCGGTTGTTGCACCTGTAATGACCACATTATCTTTTCTCCATACATAGGTTGGATTTGTTGCATTGTTGACGGAATTAATAGAAAGTTGTTCACCAGGAATTAATACTTCTGTAGCACCTACATTCCAATCCGCTTCCAATTCTATTAATTCTAAAAAGATAGCATTCGATTCAAAAACACAACCACCAAACGTAATTCTCAATTTATACGTTCCTTCTTGTGTAGCATTATACGTATGTCCGTTTGCTCCCGAAATAGCAACATTATCCTTGAACCATTGGTAAACGTAATTTGTATTTTGATGAGAGGAAGTTAAAAGTCTTGGAGTTCCATCACAAATATAATCTACATTCCCGGCAGAGGAAATCGATAAATTAATTCCGGCTGTTACATTAACGCTTACAATATTGGAGTAGGAGTTCATTACACAACTACCATAATCGACAATGGCATAGTAGTTTCCGGATTGGGTTACATTAAGTGAAGAACCGGTTGCTCCAGCAACTTCTGCAAAATTTCTATACCATTTATATGTTAAACCAGAGTAGTACAATGGCGAGGCAGAAGTACCCGTATTATCAATTTGCAAGGTTGTATTTCCTCCCTCACAAAAAGAAACTGTTCCCGAATTATTATTGATAGAAAAAGGTTGATTATGTACAGCGTAATAGGCAGAAAAAGATACACTTGTTGGACTCGTAACGGCAGGGGCAGTACTTCTTACTCTAATTTTATATGCTTCTCCGGCAACGGTGGTTGGCATGGCAAACGAGACATTTACCGGTGAATATGTACTTGTAGAAGTAGTTAAGGTGGTTGGCGAACCAAAATTTCCGGCGGAATCAGATAGTTCTACAATAAATTGATTTCCCGCTTGAACATTCGATGTGGGAAAGAAAGTAAAACTAAGATTGTAAGAGTTAAATCCTTGCGAAGCACACGCTTGCGTAAAGCCCAACGAAGGTGTTCCAATAACGATAGTTTGAGCATATAAACCCCCGTTGCTATTGATAAGCAAGACAACTAATGCAGTAAGAAAAAAGCTTGTCGGGGTAATTTTCCAAACCATAAAACACTCTTCCTGTTGGATTGCTTTTACCCCAAAAGCAATCGGTTGTTATTTTTTGTAATTTAAATAGGCACTACACTACATTTAATTACGAAAAAAACGATAAATGGTTTTATTTTTTTATCTGTTTTTGGAATTTGATTTCCTAAAAATATACAATTATTTAGATAGCAAATTAAAATTAACATTAAAATCGATGAACGGTATTCAAGTTTGAGGAAAACCGTAATTCCCTTTATTGAAAACCGTAAATACCGATGCAGTTGGTCGATTATTTAGAAATAAACTATCTTTCTAATGCTTTTTTTTTACGTATTTTTGTGGCTCATTTTAGGAATTATGTCAGAAGAAAAGTCGCTCAATTTTATTGAACAAATTATTGAAGAAGATTTAAAAAATGGTTTTCCAAAAGATAAACTTCGTTTTCGGTTTCCACCGGAACCAAACGGTTATCTTCATGTGGGACATGCCAGTGCTATTTGCTTGAATTTTACTTTAGGAATTGATTATCAATCACCTGTCAATTTGCGTTTTGACGATACTAATCCGGCTAAAGAAGAACAAGAATACGTAGATGCTATCAAACGTGATGTGCAATGGCTTGGTTTTCAATGGGCTGAAGAACGTTATGCTTCTGATTATTTTCAAGAATTGTATGATTGGGCGGTTGAGTTTATCAAAAAAGATAAAGCGTATATTGACAGCCAATCATCGGAAGAAATGGCCAAACAAAAAGGAACGCCTACTCAAGTGGGAACCAATAGTCCATACAGGAACCGATCGGTAGAAGAAAATTTAGACCTTTTTGAACGGATGAAAAACGGTGAATTTCCGGAAGGAACACATGTTTTACGTGCTAAAATAGACATGGCTTCTACCAATATGTTGATGCGTGACCCGATTATGTACCGCATTTTGCATAAACACCACCACCGAAGCGGAGACAAGTGGTGTATTTATCCTATGTATGATTGGGCTCATGGCGAAAGTGATTATATTGAAGGAATTTCACATTCCCTTTGTACACTGGAATTTTTACCTCACAGAGAATTATACGATTGGTTTTTAGACCAAATCTATGATAGTAATAAAGTACGTCCGAAACAACGGGAATTTGCCAGAAGAAATCTATCTCATACAGTTGTAAGTAAACGTAAACTGCTTCAATTGGTGCAAGAAGGTCATGTTTCCGGTTGGGACGATCCCAGAATGAGTACTATTTCCGGTATGAGAAGAAGAGGATATACACCGGCTTCCATCCGAAATTTTGCTAAAACCATCGGTATTGCTAAGCGAACCAATTTAATTGATGTTTCACTTTTGGAATTTTGCGTTCGCGAAGATTTAAACAAAACAGCTCCACGTGTGATGGCGGTTTTAAATCCGGTTAAGTTGGTAATTACCAATTATCCAGTCGGACAAGAAGAATGGTTGGATGCGGAAAATAACCCAGAGGAAGAAGTTCTGACGTATCGAAAAGTACCTTTTTCTAAAGAATTATACATTGAAAGAGAAGATTTTCAAGAGGAACCCAACAAGAAATTTTTCCGTTTAACGTTGGGAACCGAGGTGCGTTTGAAGAACGCTTATATCATTAAAGGTGAAAATGTTATCAAAGATGCCAATGGAAACATTACTGAAATTCATGCTTCCTATGATGTAGATTCGAAGTCGGGTAGCGGCACGGAAGCCAGTCAACGCAAGGTAAAAGGAACTATTCATTGGGTTTCGATTCCTCATGCTGTGGAAACAGAAGTTCGTATTTATGATCGTTTATTTAACCACGAAAATCCGGATGGTGACAAAGAAGTTGACTTTAAAAATTACATTAACCCTAATTCATTAGAAGTAATTACGGGTTATGTTGAACCAAGTTTGAAATCGGCAAAAGCGGAAGATAAATTTCAATTTCAACGGTTGGGCTATTTTTGTGTAGACAAAGATTCTTCTAAAGAAAAATTAGTTTTTAATAAAACCGTTGGCTTGAGAGATACTTGGGCAAAAATTGAATTAAAAGAATAATTTTTAACTATAAATAAAAATAATTAAAAACCACACAAGCGTGTGGTTTTTTCTATTATTATAAAAACTTATTGTTTTTTAAAATTAAATAAACAAAAGTAATTAAAATAGGCTTTTTTAGAACAGCTATAGGAAAATAAAAAAAAGCAGCAATATGATTTTACTCTTTTGTCCCATAAAATGAATTTAAACGCTTCTAATTCGTTTTTGATGATTTTGTGTTCTTTTTTGCTTCCTAGTTACCTCAAAAATTAATTTTTAATTTTGATTTTTCAAAATCTGTTTTCAAAAAACATAGATAAATTATTTTAAAAAAAAGAGACCAAAAGGTCTCTCTTATTTTTATTCTTCTTCTTCGGAACTTCCGAATTCATCTTTTTTCTTTTTACTCAATCGAGTGGTACTATTTGCTTTTTTCATTGCCTCTCCCACTTGGTTGCTGGCAGTAAAGCTCGCTACCATATTATTTAGCATATCGCTACCCGCCTGAGGAGAATTTGGCAACAAAATTAAGTTAGAATTAGTATCTGCACCAATCGCTTGCAACGTATCATAATGTTGTGTAACCACAATTAACGCGGAAGCTTCTTGCGAATTAATGCCTACTTTGTTTAAAACGTCAACACTTTCTACCAAACCTCTTGCAATTTCTCTTCTTTGGTCGGCAATACCTTGACCTTGAAGTCTTTTGCTCTCTGCTTCCGCTTTTGCTTTGGCTACAATTCTAATTCTTCCGGCTTCTGCCTCGTATTCTGCAGCGGTTTTTTCACGGTCAGCCGCGTTGATTCGATTCATCGCATTTTTCACTTGAATATCCGGATCAATATCAGTAATTAAGGTGTTGATAATGTCATATCCATAGGTGGTCATCGCCTCGTTTAATTCACGTTTTACGGCAATGGCAATGTCATCTTTACGCTCAAAAACATCATCCAATTTCAATTTAGGAACTTCGGCACGTACTACATCAAATACATACGAAGTAATCTGATCATGTGGATATTCTAATTTATAAAATGCTTCGTATACTTTTTCTTGAATCACTTTAAATTGAACAGACACTTTCATCTTAACGAATACATTGTCTTTCGTTTTAGTCTCAATGATAACGTCTAATTGTTGAATTCTGAGGTTTATTTTCCCGGCAATACGGTCAATTACAGGAATTTTAAGTTGTAAACCGGACTGTCTAATGCTACTAAAACGTCCGAAACGCTCAATTACAGCAGCTGTTTGTTGTTTGACCGTAAAGAAAGATGCTAATAAAATAAAAACACCTAATACAATAATAATGTAACCAATCATAGAAAATAGTTTTATATGTTATGTTATATGATACGAAATTTCTCGTACGTTTGTTACAACTAAATACAATATTCATGATAAGATTTTATTTTACGTTAGTTTTTCTAAGTTTTACAACGTTAGTTTCTGCTCAATACGGAAAAGGAGATTACAATCACATTGGTGTTAGTTTAGGACTTAATCAATCGACAATTTACACCTCAAGTTTTAATGTTAAGCCAGCGATGAATTGGACGGCCGGTTTAGCTATGCGAGGCAATTATTACAATAATTTTTCGATGATATATGGCATGAATTTTACTGAAAACAAATTTTCTATTGAAACTTTTTCAGGTATTTCTCAAAGGGAAGTAGATTTAAAAATGATGGCTGTTCAAATTCATTTGTTGTTGTGTTACAAAATTGGTGGAGGTCCAGTTTCATTAGATTTTGGTCCGGTTTTGCAAGTGAACAGTAAATTAAAATTCAACGATTCTGATGAAAATAATTTTATAGTAGGCAATGAATTGCTTCGTGTGCAAGACATTGAAGACATTACGCCTATTAATTTTAATGTTTATGCCGGAATTTCCGGTGGTTTTGAAAATGTTCGTTTGAGTTTGAGTTATCAATATGGCGTGACCAATATTTTGAATAATCTCAATAAACAAGATGAAGTAGAGCTTTTAGCAGATGGAAAACTCAAAGGGAATTTAGGCGTTATTGCAGGCAATATTATCTTTTATTTTTAAAAAACAAAGGCTCCTTTTTCGGAGCCTTTGTTTATAGCATTTGAATCGCTTTTAGTATTCTTTTAACGGTTTCCTCTTTCCCAATCATTTCAATAATATCAAACAAATGAGGTCCTTTTAAAGCTCCCACCAAACTCAATCGAAGCGGTTGCATTACTTTACCCATGCCAATTTCGTTGGTGGTCATCCAATCTTTTAAAATGGTTTCAATGTTTAAAGAGGTAAAATCCTCAATCGATGCTAAAACTTCAATGACTTGTCTCATTAAAGCTGGTGTTTCTTCTTTCCAATTTTTGGCTGCTTTTTCGTCATACGAAGTCGGTGCTACAAAGAAATAATCCGCTAATTCCCAGAAATCTGAAACAAAGTTTGCCCGTTCTTTTATGGAAGAAACGATTCGTTTCATGTGCGGTTTGTTTGTCATTTCGACGAAGGAGACCCGAGCGTCAGCGAACTGGCGAAGCAAACCTCTTTTTTTTAAGTCAGAAATAAATAAATCCACCAAACTTTCATCACTTTGCTTTTGCAAATACTGATGATTGAACCATTTGTTTTTCTCAGGGTCAAATTTGGCTCCGGCTTTGTGCACGCGATTCAAATCAAATTTTTCTACTAATTCATCTAATGAAAATAATTCTTGATCAGTTCCATCATTCCAACCCAATAAGGCTAAAAAGTTAATCACTGCTTCCGGAAAATAACCTGTTTCACGATAACCGGATGAAACGCCTTCTTCTGTTTTCCACTCTAAAGGAAACACAGGAAAGCCCATTTTATCACCATCTCGTTTGGATAATTTTCCGTTTCCGATGGGTTTTAAAATCAACGGTAAATGTGCAAATTCAGGAGCTTCCCAACCAAAAGCTTTGTACAGCAAATGATGAAGTGGGAGCGAAGGCAGCCATTCTTCACCACGAATAACGTGCGATGTTTCCATCAAATGATCATCTACAATGTTGGCCAAATGATAGGTTGGCATACCATCACTTTTAAATAACACTTTGTCATCCAATAAGTTCGTATCAAATTTAATATCACCACGAATGATGTCTTTCAATTCTAAAACTTCATTTACAGGTGTTTTGAAACGAATCACAAAATCTTCACCGGCAGCAATTCTTCTGTTTGTTTCTTCCTTTGACATGACCAACGAAGTATCTAATTTTTCGCGGTTATGCCAATTGTAAATGAACGTTTTTCCTTGTTCTTCGTGTTGTTTTCTATGCAAATCCAAAGCTTCCGGTGTATCAAACGCATAATACGCCCAACATGAATGAATCAATTGATCGGCATATTGTTTATACAAATGTTTGCGTTCACTTTGACGATACGGACCAAATTTTTCGTTTTTTCCAACCGTTTCAGAAGGTGAAATTCCCAACCATTCTAACGCTTCAAAAATATATTGCTCCGCTCCGGGAACAAAACGATTTTGGTCGGTATCTTCAATACGCAGATAAAAAACGCCGTTATTTTTTTTCGCAAATAAATAATTGAATAAAGCAGTTCTTACTCCACCAATATGCAATGGTCCGGTTGGACTGGGAGCAAAACGAACGCGAACAGGTCTTGACATTTTTAATAAATTTTTTGCAAAGATACATTTTCAAAATGTATTGAATTTCTTTTGCTTTAATTTCATCAAAATTTATCGATTTAATAAGATTAAAATCCGCATGAAACTGTTAATTTCATTAGAAAACATTTAACTTTTGACTATCGAATAAAATTGTACTTTTATCAGTTACAAGTAAAAGCCACATTATTTTGGAAACAAAGTCACTGATTTATCAAAAGTTAGAAGCATTCATAAAAAAATATTACACCAACGAACTGGTAAAAGGAGTCATTTTATTTGTTGGTTTTGGATTGTTGTATTTCTTTTTTACGCTCTTTATAGAATATTTTCTTTGGTTAAAACCAGTAGGAAGAACGATATTATTTTGGCTTTTTGTTGTTGTTCAATTGTTTCTTTTGTCGCGATTTATTTTGTTTCCACTTTTTAAATTGTTCAAACTTCAAAAAGGAATTGATTACAAACAAGCCTCCCAAATTATTGGAAATCATTTCACTGAAGTGAATGACAAACTCACTAACTTTTTGCAATTAGCAGAAAATAACTTGCAATCAGAGCTACTTTTGGCTTCCATCGAACAAAAAGGCAAAAGTTTACAACCTATTCCGTTTAGCAACGCCATCAACTTTAAAAAGAATACCAAATACATACCGTGGGCGATTGTTCCGTTGTTGTTTTTAAGTTTTTTTATGTTGTCTGGAAATAGCGATATTATTGCCGATAGTATGAATCGAGTGGTGCGATATAATGAGAAGTTTTCACCACCTGCACCTTTTTCGTTTGTGATTTTAAATGAAAAATTACAAACAGAACAAGGCTTGGATTATGTTCTTCAGGTAAAATCAGAAGGAAAAGTTATTCCCGAAAATGCGATGATTTTTATTGGTGATGAAAGTTACTACATGGAATCGGTTAAACCCGGCGTATTTGAATATCGTTTTACAAAACCTTCAAAAAATGTTGCGTTTCACATTGAAGCGAATTCCGTTTCATCCGATGATTATGAACTTTCGGTAGTGGCAGTTCCCACCGTTTCTAATTTTGAAATGCTGTTGCAATTTCCATCGTATTTAAATCGAAAAGCTGAAATTATCAAAGGTTCAGGAAATGCGATTATTCCTGAAGGAACGAAAGTGAGTTGGAAGATTAATGCTCTTTCCACATCAAAAATTGAATATGCTGATGGTTCCGGTTTTACCAATTTTGTTCAGGAGAATAATGAATTCAAATTGTCTAAAAATGTTTTTCAAAACACAGAATACCAAATACTTACATCAAATAGTAAAATTAAACATTACGAGAAGTTAAATTATCAAATCTCAACAATTAAAGATCAATTTCCAACGATTACGGTCAACAATGCTCCGGATAGTTTGCGTATTGAGAAGAATATTTTAATCGGACAAGTTTCAGATGATATTGGGCTCTCTAAATTACAAATAGTCTATTATCCCCAAAACAATGAAAAAGCGGCTTTAAAATCAGCTATTCCTGTGAAAAGAGATGTTTTTGACCAATTCATTTATACTTTTCCGGGTAATCTTCCTGTGGAAGAAGGTGTTTCGTATGAATACTATTTTGAAGTGTTTGATAATGATGCGATTCACAATTATAAAAGCTCAAAATCTTCTGTGTTTTCCGATCGAATCAGTACCGAAGAAGAGCGTGAAGACGAACAATTCAAACAACAAAACGACAACATCAATAGTATCCAAAAGGCGTTGAAGAATCAAGACAAACAGTTATCAGAGTTAGATAAGATTCAAAAGATGAGCAAGGAAAAGGAAAGCTTAGAATTCAAAGACAAACAAAAAATAAATGATTTCATCAAACGCCAAAAGCAACAAGAGGAAATGATGAAAGAATTTACAAAGGATTTAAAGGATAATTTGAAAGAATTTAACAAAGGAGAAAAGGACGAATTCAAAGAACAGCTTGAAAAACGTGCTGAAAATGCTGAAAAACAATCAGAAGAAAATCAGAAGCTATTAGACGAACTTCAAAAACTTTCTGAGAAAATCCAAGATTTAGACATAGAGGAAAAGTTAGATAAAATCAAACAAAATTCTAAAAACCAATCGAAGAATTTAGAACAATTGGTGGAACTGACTAAGAAATATTATGTTGAAAAGAAAGCTGAACAACTCATCAAAAAGTTAGACAAATTAGCCGACAAACAAGATAAGTTATCCAAAGAAGATAAAGAAAACACCGCTGAAAGGCAGGAAGACATCAACAAAGAATTTGATAAAATTCAGGAAGAATTGCGTCAGTTGGAAAAAGAAAATAAAGAATTGAAATCGCCGGTGGACATTCCATCAGATGAAAAACAAGAAAAGAGTATCGAAGAAGATATGGAAAAAGCTTCGGATGAACTTCAAAAAGAGCAAAAAGACAAGGCTAAGCCAAAGCAAAAAAGTGCTGCTCAAAAGATGAAACAGATGAGTATGCAAATGCAGGCCGGAATGGCTGGAGGACAAATGGAGCAAATGGAAGAAGATATTAAAATGCTTCGCCAAATTTTAGATAATTTATTGGCATTTTCGTTTTCACAGGAGGAGTTAATGAAGCAGTTTAGAGGGTTAAAAAAAGGTGCTCCATCTTACAATAAGTACCTTAGAGCACAACAGGATTTAAAACAACAATTCAAGCACATTGATGACAGTTTATTTGCGTTGTCTTTGCGTAACGAAATGATTACAGAAAAAGTAACAGAAGAAATAGGAAATGTCCATTATAATGTCGATAAATCGCTTGAAACATTAGCAGAGGCTTTTATTTCTAAAGGGGTCTCTCATCAACAATATTCCGTGGCTGCCTCTAACCGATTAGCTGATTTTCTATCAGATGTGATGAATAATATGCAAATGTCTATGTCCGGAATGGGCTCTGGAAGTAGCGGTATGCCAAAGCCGGGTCAAGGAAAGGGCGGACAATTACCGGACATTATTCAAAAGCAAAAAGGACTTTCTGAGAAAATGAAAGAAGGTTTAGAAAAAGGTGACAAACCTGGAGAAGGCAAAGAAGGAGAGAAGGGAGAGAAACCTGGCGGTAATGAAGGCAATAAAGAAGGCAAGGGAAATAAAAAAGGGAACAAACCCGGCGAAGGAAGTGGTGGAGGACAGGGCAACAATGATGGTGAAGAAAACGCTCGTGAATTAATGGAAATTTTCCAAGAGCAACGTCGATTACGGCAACAGTTAGAAGATGAATTAAAGAAACAAGGTTTAACACCGGGTGGTCAGAAAGTATTAGACCAAATGAAGGATGCCGAAAAACAAGTTTTAAACAAAGGTTTTAAAAACGAAGTACTCCAACGTATGTTAAACATTAATTATGAAATGTTGAAATTGGAAAAAGCCCTTCAACAACAAGGAGAAGATACGAAACGGCAATCAGAAACTAATCGAAAAGAGTTTAACAATTCGGTTAAACCACTTTCTCCTGACTTGCAACAATATTTAAATAGTATTGAAATTTTAAACAGACAAAGCTTACCTTTGCGGCCAAATTACAATCAAAAGGTGCAACAATACTTTAAGAAGGATGATTAATTTTAATTATGAAACAGATTTCGAGCTGGGTGCTGAAATGTTGTTTTCAAATTGGATTTCTGCAATAATTTTTTCGGAAGATAGAGAGGAAGGAGAGATTAACTTTATTTTTTGCGATGATGATTATCTGCATAAGATTAACTTGGAATACCTCCAACACGACACACTAACCGATATTATTAGTTTCGACTATTGTGAAGGAAATTTTTTACACGGCGATGTTTTTATTTCCGTTGAGAGGGTAGCTGAAAATGCTAAAGAATTCAATGTCTCTTTTGAAAATGAATTAAAGCGTGTTATGGCACACGGCATATTGCATTATTGTGGCTATAAAGACAAAAGCAAAGATGACGAAGTGTTAATGCGTCAAAAAGAGAATGAAAAAATAGAAATGTTCCACGTGGAACAGTAACAATGTTAATAAGGTTTCTGTGAATTGTTTCACGTGGAACGTTGGTTAGAATTATGTTTCAAGAAAAATATGATGTAATAGTTGTGGGGGCCGGTCATGCTGGTTCAGAAGCTGCCGCCGCCGCCGCAAACATGGGTTGTTCCACTCTGTTGGTAACAATGAACTTGCAGACTATCGGACAAATGTCTTGTAATCCCGCAATGGGCGGAATTGCAAAAGGACAAATTGTGCGTGAGATTGACGCTTTAGGAGGTTATTCCGGTATTGTTTCGGATAAAACAGCTATCCAGTTTAAAATGCTAAACAAATCTAAAGGACCAGCTATGTGGTCGCCTCGAGTTCAAAGTGACAGAATGCGGTTTGCTGAAGAATGGCGATTGATGCTGGAGAACTCTCCCAATGTGGATTTCTACCAAGAAATGGTTGCCGGTTTAATTATCGAAAATAATGTTGTCAAAGGAATCAAAACATCGTTAGGAATTGAAATCAATGCCAAAACTGTTGTTTTAACGAATGGAACGTTCCTCAACGGATTAATTCATATCGGTGAAAAACAATTTGGTGGAGGAAGAGCCGGTGAAAGTGCTGCCTACGGAATCACAGAAGATTTAGTTCGGCTTGGATTTGAATCAGGTCGAATGAAAACCGGAACACCTCCAAGAGTTGATGGGCGTTCGTTGGATTTTTCCAAAATGAGAGAAGAAAAAGGTGACGATAAACCACATAAATTCTCTTATTTAGATTCTTCAAAACCTTTGACTCACCAAAAGTCGTGTTGGATGACATATACATCTGAAACGGTTCATAATTTATTACGTGAAGGTTTTGATCGTTCGCCAATGTTTAATGGAAGAATTCAAAGCACTGGTCCACGTTATTGTCCATCCATTGAAGATAAAATCAATCGTTTTGCAGACAAGGATAGACATCAACTGTTTGTTGAACCTGAAGGTTGGAATACAGTTGAGGTTTATGTAAATGGATTTTCAACTTCCTTGCCTGAAGAGATTCAATATAAAGCACTACGTTCGGTTGAAGGATTTGAGAATGTTAAATTCTTTCGCCCCGGTTATGCTATTGAATATGATTATTTTCCCCCCACACAGTTAAAACATACTTTGGAAACCAAGTTGGTTGATGGTTTGTTTTTTGCCGGTCAAATTAACGGAACGACAGGTTATGAAGAAGCCGCTTCGCAAGGCTTAATAGCAGGAATAAATGCAGCATTAAAAGTGCAAGAACGAGATCCTTTTGTGTTGAAAAGAGACGAAGCCTATATTGGTGTTTTAATTGATGATTTAATTACTAAAGGCACCGAAGAACCTTACAGAATGTTTACTTCAAGAGCAGAATACCGCACGTTGCTCCGTCAAGATAATGCTGACGAGAGATTAACGCCAAAAGGACATGCTTTAGGACTAGCTTCGGATGAACGCTTAAGAAGAATGGAGTATAAGTTTTCAGAAGCAGAAAAGATGGTTTCTTTTTTTAAAGAAACAAGTATTACACCCGATGAAGCCAATCCTGTTCTAGAGGAAAAGGGAAGTGCTTTAATGACACAATCTGACAAAATGTACAAGGTGTTCTCTCGTCCGCAAATTGATTTAAATGATATTGTTTTGTTTGAAAAAGTGAAAGATTATATTGCTCAGAACGAATTAGATGAGGAGACAATCGAACAAGCTGAAATTCAAGTAAAATATAACGGATATATAGAGAAAGAACGAAACAATGCCGACAAACTTAAGCGTTTAGAAGATGTAAAAATTCCTGAAAACTTTGATTTTGATAAAGTCAAATCCTTATCTTTTGAGGCAAGAGAAAAGTTTAAAAAAATTCGCCCGGTAACTGTTTCGCAGGCCTCCAGAATTAGCGGTGTAAACCCAAGTGATATTTCTATTCTACTAATTTATATGGGTAGATAATAAAGTTTTTTGATCAAATTAAGCTAAATACTGTTTATTGTTCCACGTGAAACTTTTATGTGAACCTCTTTAAAATCAACTTATTTCTAAGCAAAAGAATATAATTGTCTAATGAATTTTTTAAACGAACCATTTCTTAAAGTAAAAGATTATTCAGTTTCCGGTGAAGAGTTTGGGTTATTAATAGATGAAAATCTTCAACTTCTCAAAACCTATCCTCAACCTGAATTGTCTGAATTGTCTAAATATTACGAAAGTGAAGCATATATTTCTCATACTGATTCAAAGCGATCGCTGTTTGAAATAACTTACCATTTTATCAAACAAAAAGCTTTGCGAAATAAAATAAAGTTGGTAGAAAGGTGGAATGGTGGAAAAGGAACATTATTGGATATTGGCACAGGAACAGGAGATTTTTTAGCAGAAGCAAAACGTAATCATTGGAAATCAGTGGGAATAGAGCCTAATGAAAACGCAAGAACAAAGGCGAAACTTAAAGGAATTTGTTTGGTCGAATCATTAACTGAACTAGAAGATAATTATTTTGATGTGGTTACCATGTGGCATGTTTTAGAGCATGTACCTGATTTAGAAAACCAGATAAAAGAACTTAAAAGAGTAGTAAAACCTAATGGTGTGATTTTTATAGCCGTGCCTAATTTTAAGTCATACGATGCCAATTATTATGGAAAATATTGGGCAGCTTATGATGTTCCGAGGCATTTATGGCATTTTTCTAAAACTGCTATGGAAAAATTATTTGCTAAGCAAAATTTAAAATTAAAAAAAGTGCTACCCTTGTGGTTTGATAGTTTTTATGTGAGTTTGCTTTCTGAAAAATATAAATCGGGCAAGATGAATCTATTTAAAGCATTTTGGATTGGATTACAATCAAATCTTAAAGGTAGAAAGAATTTAGAGTATTCTTCTCATATTTACATTTTTAAAAACAGTTAAAATCATTTGAAGGCCTTTTTACGCTTTATTGTCAAATAATAGAGAAATTTGTTTATTGAAAAATAATTATCAATTTAAAGTCCTCTAATGAATTCAATAGGCATAGATTTTAGCTATTTAATTAATAATTTAAATTGTGTTCCTTTATGCAGCTTTTTTGTATATAAAAATCAAATTTGCCAATTAATTAGGAATTATTACTTTTACCAAAATTTATAAATCAGATTATCATAATGAAAAAATCAATTTTAGTTTTCGGCTTACTTTTGGCCTTAACATCTTGTGAAAAAGCAGCCGAACAAAAAGATTTCAAAACTGCTTACGTGGATACTTCAAAACTCTTAGAAGAATATACAGAAGCAAAAGATATAGAAGAAAAGTATAAATCAAAAGGGGAAGAAATGGGGAAGCAACTCGAAGCAGAAGTCGTTCGTTTCCGATCTGAAGCAGCTGCTTTTCAAAAAAATGCTCAAACATACGGACCACAATGGGCTCAACAAAAAGGAGCAGAGTTACAGCAAAAAGAGCAAGAGCTGTCTTATGCTCAACAGGCCATTTTACGTCAATTGCAAGACGAAAGCGGTAAAGAAATGGACAGCTTAGTGAAAGACGTAAAAAAATTCATCAAAGATTACGGTAAAGAAAAAGGATACAATTACATCTACGGAACAGGTGATGCCGCTACCGTATTGTATGCCAAAGACGAATACGATATTACCAATGAAGTTATTAAGTTGTTGAACGAGAAATACAAATCGTCTTCGTCAGACGATAAAAAAGAAAAAGAAGAAGAAGTTAAAGCTGATTCTACAAAAAAATAATCAATCAAATTTTTGAAATCAAAGCCTCTCGTTAAGAGAGGCTTTGTTGTTATTACTATTAATTACCTCAAAAGGACTTATAGGTTTCCGTTGGAACAAATTATCTCCAAAAGCTAATTTAACCAATACACCGCCAAAACAGCCGGAATGAAATAGATTACAATAGTTCTTGCTCCATCATAATCCTTAGCTAAACGTTGTCCAAAAAGCAAAAAAAGTAATGTTATACAACTCATCACAGCGGCATAAAAGCCAAATTCTCGATTGCCATTATAGAGCAATTGCACCATACCGGCAATTGCCAATACAACAGTAATCAATTCCAACAACACAATAAAAACCAAAGATTGTGGAATAAAATTTTTAAGAACAGTTTTGGAAAAATGTGCTTTTAGCCAAGTCAAATTATCTTGCCAATAAAACAACTTATCATAACCTGACTGTAAAAAAGTAACAGTCAAAAGCAGTAAAATTAAAAAAGAAGCTGGATTGTTCACGGGTTTATTTTTTATGAATTAATCGAGTTAATTGAATAGATAAATCAGTTAAAATAATCTTCGCATTACCATTTCGTTCAATATGATACATGGCATCGTTAAGTTCTTTATAAATATCTAGTATGTTGTTTCCGTTGACAAACGGAGCAAAGTTCTCAAGTTTAAATTTCTCAACCTTAGGTTCTAAATAAACCAATGGTGTGGCTTGATAATTTAAAAGCAATGCTTGCCGAAACATTTCGAAGCAGAATAACAAAAATTTTTTTTGTGTTTCTCGACCTAATTTCGAAATTTCTTCGCTCCAATTAATTAATTCTTGAATAGCGGCAGCATTTCCTTTGGCTTTAAAGGCAGCACGAACCCAAAGTACAAACCACTGTTCAAAGGGTAAATCTTCGTTGTCATCACTCAATAATTTTAATGCCTTATTGAAGTTTCCTTGTGCTTGATGAGCAATTTTTGCAGCTGTATTAGAATCAACCTGAAGCCTATTAATAAGAGCTTCAGCAATCACATTTTCAGGAAGTCCGATAAAATCTAAAACCTGACAGCGAGAGCGAATGGTTTGAATTATGTCTTCCTCCTTTTCTGTAATTAAAATAAAAATAGTTTTATCGGTAGGTTCCTCTAATATTTTCAATAATTTATTTGATGCGGCAATGTTCATCTTGTCTGCCATCCAAATAATCATCACCTTATAACCTCCTTCGTACGACTTAAGGGATAGTGTTTTCAGTATTTCTTGTGCATCGTCCACTCGAATTTCTCCTTGCTTATTTTCTACACCTAATATTTTGAACCAATCAAATAAACTCCCGTATACATTATGAGCCAAAAAATTTCGCCAATCAACTAAGAAATCAATGCTTTTTGGTTTTGATTTAACCTCATCTGTGGTCACTGTTGGATAAATAAAATGCAAATCAGGATGAGCAAAATGTTGAAATTTAAGATTGCACGCTTCGTTTCCACCTGAATTTTCATTTCCGGAATTGTTACAGAGTAAGTATTGAGCATAGGCAATGGCCATAGCTAATGTTCCGGAACCTTCCGGGCCAACAAAAAGTTGTGCGTGTGGAACTCTTCCCAAAGTAACGCTTCGGGTTAAATGATTTTTAATATGCTCCTGGCCTAAAATTTGTGAAAATTGCATATAGCAAATATAAATGATTTTTTACCTTAAAACAGGTTTGTTTTCAAGGAAGTTAAATTAACAAAAGGCAGCAAAATCGAGATAGAATACATTGTTTGTATGAAAAAAGAAACCTTTTTTTGCACTTTAATCGATAAAATATGCATTTTGTCGCGAGTCTTTAGTACCTTTGAGCCCAAATTATTCGTCCCAAATCAAAAATTACTCCCTGTAAAATGAGTAAGTTTATGAATCGAAAAAGACATAAAAGATTATCTTTACTATTCTTTTTTATGTCTGTCAATTGGTGCCTTGCACAAATGGCTGTCCCTTTTAAAGAGCGATACAAAGCGAATGTAAAAGGAGATATGACTATTATTGCCAATTCCATCTTAAACCGAATCGACAAAAAAAACGCACCTAACGACCCGTACAATGACCAAAGTATCGATGCGATTACCAATGATGAAATTGATATGGAATACATTGATATTGACAGCGATAAACAGACTTTTTCTTCGAGTAGTGCTGCATTATTTCAAAAAAACGAAAACGCCAAGAAAATAATTTATGCCGGATTATATTGGTCTGCCACTTATAAATATGAGAGTGGTTATAAAAAAGGAGCGGATAAGTTTGTTGCTTTTGATAAAACCAGAGAACCTTTTGAAGAAGTACTAGTTAAGTTTCCAAACCAAAAAGACTACACAACGGTTAAAGGGGAAATAATTTTTGACGGATTTAAAGACAGAATATTTAAAGACGCCGCTCCCTATGCCGTTTATGCTGATGTTACTCAACAAGTTAAAGATCTAGCAAACCCATTTGGCTTTTATACAGTTGCCAATGTAAGAGCCACGCAAGGAACTCTTATTGGTGGTTCAGCAGCGGGATGGACTATGATTTTTGTTTTTGAAGATTCGTCAATGAGTGAAAAATTCATTGTTTCGCATGATGGATTTGCCGGAGCTTCCAGCGAAAGTGTTGCTATTGTTTTTAAAGGATTTAAAACACAACCCGAAGGGAATGTTCTTGTAAAGTTAGCAGGTGCAGCATTAGAAGGAGACTTTAAAGTTGATGGCGATTTGTTTATGTTCGGTTCAAGTAAAAATAAAGATTTTACAAATGTAAAAACCGTTACCAGACGGTACAGTAATTTTTTTGACAGTTCAATCACCATTGAAGATGAACAATTTAAATACCGAATACCAGACAGTAAAAACACTTTAGGGTACGACTCTTTTTTAACTACTTTATCAAATTATAACAACCGCTTTATTGGCAATAATTTAGATGAAGCAACAGTTCGATTCAAGTCCTCAGGTGATGTTTTTTATCTTTTTTTTAGTGCGATGGCCATTGAGACTAAACCGGCTATTGAAATACAAGTAGACAACACGAAATTTGTCTATGAAGACAACAAATTTAAAGTCGTTGACAAAATCACTAATAAAGAGATAGTACAAAATAAAGCAATACAAGATTCAACAACCAATTCTTTGGCATTAAAAACAAAAGAAGCATTTTCGCATGACACTCTTGAAAATTCTAGACCAATTGCAGTTCAAGATGAAAAAAAAGACATTGTACAAGCAGTAAAGCAAGAATCACAACCAACTTCAAATTCTGACACTAAAAAAGAAGTTACAATTCGTTCTTCTTCTCAAACTACCCAAAAAGAGGGAGAAGTAAAAAAAGAGGAAACAAATTTAAAAAAGCCAATAATAAAAGATGAAGTTGCTTCTTCAAATAAAAATAACGTAGTTAAACCACAAACTAATCCTATTGTTATTATTCCCGAGACAGTAAAAACAGAAAGGCCAAAAGAAAAAGAAACTTCAGAAATTGAAGTCCTTAATGATATCGACTCCCCAAAAGGGTACTACTTGGTGGTAAATGTTTTTAACGAAAGGGTAAATGCTGCTCGGTTTATGAAAAGTTTGAGAGATAAAGGGCTAGATCCTAACTATTTTACAAATCCAACCAATAATTACATGTATGTTTATCTTGATTATGTTTCGACAAGACAAGATGCAGACCGACTTATAGCCAATAAACTAAACAATTCATACGCAGAAGAAATGTGGATATTGGTTGTAAATATGAATGAATAACTGAAACAGGAGAAATATCAAACCAAATTATTTTTAAAAATTTTATATTTGTCTTTCAAACAAATAACAAAACTTACAAAACAATGAAAACGTTGAACGACTTCAATTTTAAGAACAAAAAAGCAATAATTCGGGTAGATTTTAATGTTCCCTTAGATGAAAATTTCAATGTAACGGATATCAATAGAATTGAAGGAGCAAAACCAACCATTGTCAAGGTATTAGCTGATGGAGGAAGTGTGATTTTAATGTCTCATTTAGGAAGACCAAAAGGTGTTGAAGAAAAATATTCACTCCAACATATTGTTTCCAAAACGGAAGAAGTAATTGGAGTACCGGTCAAGTTTGTATCTGATTGTATTGGAAATCTTGCTGAAAAAGCTGCAGCCGATTTAAAACCGGGAGAGGTTTTATTACTTGAAAACCTTCGTTTTTATAAAGAAGAAGAAGCCGGGGATGTTGCTTTTTCAAAAAAATTAGCCTCTTTGGGAGACATTTATGTGAACGATGCATTTGGAACTGCTCACAGAGCTCACGCTTCTACTACTATCATTGCTCAGTTTTTTCCAAACGATAAATGTTTTGGAGCTTTATTAGCTAAGGAAATTGAAAGTTTAAACAAGGTTTTAAAAGACAGTGAAAGACCAGTTACGGCTGTGCTAGGTGGTTCTAAGGTGTCTTCAAAAATTACTGTGATTGAAAATATTTTAGACAAAGTAGACCACATGATTATAGGAGGCGGAATGACTTTTACTTTCGTCAAAGCCTTGGGTGGAAACGTAGGTGATTCAATTTGTGAAGATGATAAACTCCAATTGGCCTTGGATATTTTGCATTTGGCAAAAGAAAAAAATGTACACATCCATATTCCGGTCGACGTAGTGGCAGCCGATGCGTTTGCAAACAACGCTAAAACCCAAATAGTTGATGTACGCGAAATTCCTAACGGATGGCAAGGTTTGGATGCCGGGCCAAAATCATTAGAAAATTTCAAAGAGGTTATCATGCATTCCAAAACAATATTATGGAATGGTCCACTTGGGGTTTTTGAAATGGAAACATTTGCTAAGGGAACGATAACATTAGGGAGCTACATAGCCGAAGCAACGGCAAATGGAGCTTTTTCATTAGTTGGTGGAGGAGATTCCGTTGCAGCGGTAAAACAATTCGGATTGGAACCAAAAATGAGCTATGTCTCAACCGGAGGAGGAGCAATGTTGGAAATGTTGGAAGGAAGAACTTTACCGGGAATAGCTGCAATTTTAAGTTAAAAGAAACTTTTTAACAATAAATAAACGATATGTGTCGTTTATCTTAGTTATGTTTGTAATCCATAACCAATTGACCAATAATACATTAACCTAGAAAGAATGAATTTACGAAATACCACACTACTCGTTGTTCTGTTTTCTGCAACTTTTTATGCTCAAGAATCAACGCTTGCTGACGTAAATACAACGGCAGAAACCAAATTATCCTATTTAGATTCCATTAAATCAACTTTTCAAAAACACGATATCGCAGCTTGTGTTGATGAGCGTTGGATGAATGAGTTGAGTAATCAGGATTTATTCAGCGAAATGATTGCGGATATTGAAAACACCAATATTGATGATAAAGTTGACTACGATTTATCAACCGAACTGCTAAAAGAACGATTAAAAGCATTGGATGCAAAATCTGCTTTTCACATCGAATACAATCCAGGTTTAGAAAATATTATTAAACATTATCTTAAAAACAGAAAAAGATCCTACGAGCGTTTGATGGCTTTATCACAATATTATTTCCCAATTTTTGAGGAAGCGTTAGCTAAATACAATGTTCCGTTAGAAATAAAATACTTAGCTGTTGTTGAATCTGCCCTAAATCCCAGAGCAGTTTCCAGAGCCGGAGCAACCGGATTATGGCAGTTTATGTATGGAACCGGTAAGCAATACAACCTAGATATAACGACCTTCACCGATGAGCGTAGTGATTTGTTAAAAGCCACCGATGCTGCCTGTCAATACATGGTGAATATGTATAAAATTTTTGGTGATTGGGACTTGGTTTTAGCCTCTTATAATGCCGGCCCAGGGAATGTAACGAAAGCTATTCGTCGTTCCGGAGGAAAACAAAACTATTGGAATATTAGACCTTATTTGCCCAAAGAAACACAAGGCTATGTTCCTGCCTTTTTGGCAACGATGTATGTTTTTGAATACCACAAAGAACATGGAATTAAACCTGAAAAACCTATTGTGCATCATTTTGCAACAGACACAATTATGGTCAAAAGCAAAATGTCTTTTAAACAATTGTCAGACATATTAGACTTACCGGTAGACCAATTACAATTTTTAAACCCTTCGTACAAGAGAGATTTTATTCCTTTTCAGGAAGATAAAAAACATTTTCTTCGGTTACCATTGGATAAAATAGCTGTTTTTACCTCTAACGAGAATAAAATTTACGCCTATTGTGATTATGATTTTAACCAACGTGAAAAACCGTTTTCTTCTGAGGAGTTGGTAGCTTCTTCAGATGCTTCTATTGTTTCCAAAACCAAGTATCATAAAGTGAGAAGAGGAGAATCGTTAGGTTTAATTGCTCAACGTAATGGTGTATCTGTATCAGAATTAAAACGATGGAACGGATTACGGTCCAACAATATTGTTGCCGGAAGAAGTCTTAAAATAATTAAAGAAGAAAGAGTTGCAGTTGCTCCCAAAAAAGTTGTTGAAACTCCTGTTCCCAAAGCAGTAGTTTCTTCGGATTCGATAAGAGTTAAAGAAGCAAAAACAATTGAAACCGCTAAATTTCATCTTGTTGAAAAAGGAGAAAGCTTGTTCAGCATTGCTCAAAAGTATGATGTAACCAGCGATGAATTAAAAGAATGGAATAATTTGGAAGACGAAGCAATACAATCGGGCTCAAAATTAATTGTAACTGCTTTAGAAAAACAAAAAACAGAAAATCATGTTGTTCAAAGTGGTGAAAACCTAAATTCAATTGCTAAGAAATATGATGTAACAATTGATGAACTCAAAGAATGGAATGAATTAGAAGATAACAATATTAAATTAGGCTCAACCTTAAAAATAATGCTTCCTGCCGATGAAGAAGTTGTTGTAGCAGAAGTTAAACCAAAAAAGTCCGAAAAACAGTCTCCTTACAAGTCTGAAAAAGTTTATATTGTTCAAAAAGGAGACTCGCTTTTCAGTATTTCTCAAAAAATTAAGGGGGTAACGGTATCAGATTTAAAAAAATGGAACGGTATTAGCGGTAAAAATATTAAACCGGGAATGAAACTTAAAATCAGCGGATAAAAAAGTTCATTCTGTTACAAAACACCATCATGAAAAGAGTTGTTATTTTATTGTTTGTTGCGTTATTTTTTGTTTCTTGTAAAGAGGAAAATAGAGAAGATATTCTAAATGAATCTTCAGGAAAGATTAATCATTTGTCGGTTATTATTGAAAACCAATTGTGGAATGGCGAAGTCGGCGATAGTATCAGAACAATTTTTGCTGCTCCGGTAGATGGTTTGCCTCAAGAAGAGCCCTTATTTACCATAAAACAGTATGCTCCTAATTTGTTTGAAGGTTTTATGACTAATAGTCGTAACATTTTGGTGGTCTTGAAAAAAGAGGAGAACAACTTTGAATTAATTGAAAATGAGTTTGCTAAACCACAAAATGTAGCTCATATTACCGGAAATTCAGTAACGGAGATAGTTAATTTGTTAGCCAAACATTCACCGGAAATCATCAACAAATTCAAGCAAACGGATATAAAGGAAAACCAACGAAGAATCGCCAAATCGTTGTTGGACGATTCTAAAATCAGAAAAAATTTTAAAGCGAGTTTAAAACTTCCAACCGCTTATCGGTATATTATTGAAGAAGATAAATTCTTTTGGATACGGAAAGAGCTTCCTTCGGGAAACGCCAGTATATTGATTTACGAAGTGCCACTAAACACTATTCAAAAGGATACCAACACGGTAGCTAATATTATTCAAATGCGTGATTCCATTGGGCAAAAACACATTGAAGGTACACTTCCCAATACCTATATGATTACCCAAGCAGCCTATTCGCCTTATTTTTTTAACATTATCATGAACGGCAAAAAAACCTATGAAACTAAGGGAACTTGGGAATTGAAAAACGATTTTATGGCCGGACCGTTCATCAATTACGCCATTAGAGACGAAAAAAACAATCGCTATTTGATAATTGAAGGGTTTTGTTATAATCCATCAATGGCAAAACGGGACATTATGCATGAATTGGAATCCATCATTAAATCGGTAAAGCTTTTATAAATTTCGTTTTTAATTAAAAACATCTTCAAATTTCATTAAATTCGTAGGAGGTAAACCTGTGAAAACACATTGATGAAGCTACAATTCAAAATAAAGCGATTTAACGAGCTTTCTCTATCCGAACTATATAAAATCCTGCAACTGCGGAGTGAAGTGTTTGTAGTAGAGCAAAATTGCGTTTACCAAGATATTGATGGTAAAGATGATAAAGCAATTCACCTTATCGGAATATTTAAAACCGAAATCGTAGCCTATGTTCGGATTTTTAAACCCGGTGATTATTTTGAAGAAGCCTCCATCGGCAGAGTAGTAGTCAAACAAAAATACCGCGACAGAAAATGGGGTTACGATTTAATGCAAGAAGCTATTGCAGCAACAAAATCAGAATTAAACGAAACCAAAATTACCATTTCAGCTCAACTATACCTTCAAAAATTCTATGAAAACTTAGGTTTTGTAAAAACAAGTGAAGTGTATTTGGAAGATGATATTCCGCACATCCAGATGAAACGGTACTAACCTTACAACTTCGTAATCACCAACTCCACCCGTCTATCCAATTCCGGACTTTTGCCCAACGGTTTGGTGTTTCCATAACCTTTAAAAGTCATTCTGGCTTTTGGTACTTTTTTTAGAGCAAGGTATTTGTAAACCGCTTCAGCACGGTTGTGCGAGAGTTTACGTTTTTTGGTTCCTTTGTCAATGGCTTCTTTGTGGTTGGGCGGTGTGCAACACACATGACCTTGCACTTCGATGTTAATGTTTTTGTTCTTAATTAACATACGAGCTATTTTATCCAACTGGTTTTTGCTTTTAATCGACAATTTGCTACTTCCTCTTTCAAAAATCATATCCGAAAGCATGATACGGTCTCCCACAATGTTTTCTTTGTTAAAAGTGGTATAAACACCGGGCAATTTAATTTCTTCTTCAGGTTGGGGTTTCATGTTCAAAACAACATCAACACGACGGTTTTTGGAGCGAACTTCGGGTAAGTTTTCTTCAATATCATCATCAATCAAAATACGGCCTTTTCCTTCGATGGTCACAATAATTTTACTCTTGATACCACTTTTTGTGATTTCGCTTTTTACTTTATTGGCTCTTTCTGTCGATAATTTTCGGTTATAATCTTCTTTGCCCACATCGTCGCAATAGCCAAAAATTTCAATGCTTTCTACACGCGTGCTGTCTACTTTTTGTAGAAAACCAGCCAATTCATTGGCATATTTTGATTCAACATCTGATTTGTTAGTTTCAAAATAAATGGATTGAACGATTTCTTCCTGAGCAAAAACAGTATGGTTGACCAGAAAAAAAAGGATGATAGCCCAAGGTTTTATCATTTTAAAAGAATTTTATTGTATTCGGAAGCATTAGCCAAAATGGCTGTTCCTTTTTTTACTTCAGAATTATTTTGAATGTAATATTGATAAAGTCCTTCTTTGTATTGATACCGTTTAATCAATTCATCCAAAAGCAACTCTTTGATTTCATTTTTGTTTTTATCTAATTGAATCTCTTCACTTTTTCGCAAAGCAGTCATCAAGTTTTGATATTCCGTTTTGATGTTTTCGTCAATTTTTTCATTTTGAGCAACTTCTAACGTCTTTTTCAATTGCTTTTCGGTTTCCGTATCGAATGAGAAGTTTTCTTTCTTTAAAAAGGCTTTAAAATCGTTAAAATCTGTATCTGTAATGATTGGAATGGCGTTGCCTTGATTCGGATTTTTATAAAAATAAGTTGTAGCAAAATTAAAAATAGCATCATTCTTTTGGAGAGCTTCGGCAATTGAACTTAATTTGGTTTCTACCAATTCTACATCGGGTTGAATGCCGCCGCCATCATACACAGTTCTCCCTTTTTTGGTTTTGAAGGCGTTAAAGTTTTTGGCATCGGTTTTAATTGCTTTTCCTTCCGCATCTTTTTTCGAATAATCTAACGCTTGAATACATCTGCCGGAAGGCGTGTAATAGCGAGAAATTGTCACTTTTACCTGCGTTCCATACGTTAAATCCAGCGGACGTTGCACCAATCCTTTTCCGAAACTGCGGCTTCCCACCACAACGGCACGATCCAAATCTTGTAACGCACCGGAGACAATTTCGCTAGCCGATGCACTTTTTCCATCCACTAAAACAACCAAAGGAATGTCTAAATCAATCGGTTCGCGAGTAGTTTTATAGGTTTGGTTGTGTTTTTCAATTTTCGATTTGGTCGTTACAATCACTTCGCCTTTCGGGACAAAAAGGTTGCAAATATTCACTGCTTCGTTCAATAAGCCACCGGGGTTTCCACGTAGGTCTAGAATGATTCGCTCAGCCCCTTTTGATTTTAACTCCAACAAAGCGGCTTGCGTTTCAAATGAAGCTTTCCGGTTGAATTGCGAAAGCACAATATATCCTGTTTTATCATCTACTTTTCCGTAAAACGGTACCGCTTTTACTTCTACTTCGTCCAACACAATGGTAGCGGTTTGCGTTTTTCCTTGACGGATGAATTTTACTTCCACTTTAGCATTTTTTGCACCTCGCATTAAGGCAGAAGCATCTTCTTTATAATCTCTTAAATTTACATCGCCAATTTGAAAAATTTCATCACCGGCTTTTAATCCTGCTTTGTCGGCCGGATAATCTTTGTAGGGTTCTTTAATAATGATTTTGTCGTCTTTTCGGGTAATCATCGCTCCAATTCCGGTATACTCACCCGTGTTGTTGATTTTAAATTTTACTACATCTGCTTCGTTGAAATAGTTAGTATACGGATCCAAATCGGCCAACATACTTTTGATGGCTTTGTCCATCAGCTCACCCGGATTGGTCTCGTCAACATAGTTCATGTTCACGGTTTTAAACAAATTGGTGAAGATTTCAATTTGCTTGGCAATTTCAAAAAAGTCTTCTCTAAAACTACTACCAACAAATAAAAATCCACTTAAAACTACGGGAATGATATAGCGTTTTTTGAGTTTTTTTAATGGGGAATTATACATTTTTCTTTCTCAGTTTTTTTCTAATGAATAAAATAACAGCCACTAAAATAAGAATAAATGGCCAAATATGAAGCAATCCGATAAAGAAACTCGAAATTCCGTTCCAACCCGATTTAATGGCGTTCCACATTTTGGTGCCATACGAAACTGTGGCATTGTCTGCGTTGGCTACTTTTTTATAAAATTCGATGGTCACGGTGCTCAACGAAACGCGGTTTTGTAAATATTTTAATTGTCCTTCTTTCGCTTCAATTTCTTCCCGAATGACCGATAATTCTTTTTCAATTTCCAAAATTTCGGAAACTTTGGTCGCCTTCGAAAGCAACTCAAGATAACGAGCTTCCAACGTTTTTTTGGCTTTTAATCGGGCTTCAATATCGATAAATTCGGCCGTAACATCTTGGGCAGAAATTTCTTTTCGGTCAAAATAGGCGACGCCTTTTCCAACATCCGCCAAAAAAGCATCAAAATTAGCGTTTGGAATGCGAACCGTAATCGTTCTGTAGAGCGAATTGTAGTCTTTTCCTTCCGCATCACTTTGTACATAGGCTTTGTTTTTCTTGACGGATGCGATAATTTGCTGATAGGTAGCGTCTAAATCTTGCGTTTCATAGCGAAGATTGCTCTGTTTGATGATTTTTTGTTCGGTTTGGGCTTCAAAATTACCTGAAGTGACCTTGTCGTCTATCATTGCCGGAGCGGCTTCTTCCATTACTTCGGTTGCATATTCAGTAGTATCTGAGCCTTTACTGCACATTAGAGGAAAAACCAAGAGGGAAAGGTAGGCTATTGCTAATTTCATAAAGAATTGATTTAGAAGTAAAACGAAAATTTCTCAAAAAACGTACAACAACAATCGAACCAATTTTTACGACTGAATTTCCTTGATAAATTTCTCAAACAATTGAATCGTTTTTTCGTTCATCTCGGTAAAAGTCATCGCCTCTTTGCTTTGGTAAAAAAACATGATGGCGTATGGTTTATCAAGATTTTCCAACAAGATTTTTTTATTCAACCGATAGCATTCGCGAAGCAACCGTTTGTAGTAATTGCGATCGACTGCTTTTTTAAAATATTTCTTAGAAACCGAAACCCCAAACTTAATTTTCTCGTCGTTCTCCAATGCCACCGGAGCAAAAACCAACCGCAGCGGATACTTTGAAACCGATTTTCCATCCGAAAACAGTAAATCAATCTGCTTTTGACTTTTGAGTTTTTCGTGTTTGGGATAGGTGAATGACATGAGGCAAAAGTACTAAAAGCTTTTTAATGATTTTGTATTTGTTATGCACGAATACATTTGAATTGCAGTTGTAAAATTTGATAGTATACTTAAATTGCTGCTACTTACTAATTAATACGTCCCTGCAGTTTTTTATTGATTGTATCCACGCTCGTTAAAACATAAAAATCCGAACGTACTGTCCGGATTTTTAATTTAATTTGTAGTTTGAAAGACTTAAATTTATAACCAGCTAAGTAAAACGTGGTCAAGAAAAAAATAAAACGGAGCTTACGCATTTCACGTTATGTGATTTATAAAGAAACCCTGGTGGACTACAAAGAACACTTTTGGTCCTTTGTGGGAGCGTTTGTGGGCATTGGCCTCATTGCCTATTTTCAAAGTCATTGGTTAACCAAAGAAGAAAACATCTTCCTGATTGGCTCTTTTGGAGCATCGAGCGTGTTGTTGTATGGGGCTATCCAAAGTCCGCTTGCTCAACCTCGAAATTTAATTGTGGGTCATTTAATTTCGGCCTTTATTGGCGTAAGCATTTATAAACTTCTACCGGATATTATTTGGGTTACTGCTCCGCTTGCGGTGGCTCTTTCTATTGTTGCGATGCAAATGACAAAATCGCTTCATCCGCCTGGAGGAGCAACTGCACTAATCGCTGTTATTGGCACAGAAAAAATTAAAGCATTGGGTTATTTTTATATTATATCGCCGGTATTAACGGGCACGTTAATTCTGTTTGTGGTTGCGTTAGTGTTCAATAATATTACAAAACAAAGACATTATCCAGCAGATAAAAAGCTGCGAGAAATCTTTTGGAAATGGAGGTGATTTCTAGTCGTTAAATTGTCAAAGATGTTTTTTAGCATTGTGAAGCAGAGCTGATATCTTCCAGCTAAATAAAAAAACAAAAAATCCGAACTCATCGTCCGGATTCTCTTATTATTTCGTTTTAGGATAACTATTATTCTCTTGATTCACATCGGCCATTAAACCGCTCGGGTCAATCACCACCGATTTAATTTTCGCTTTTGCTTGTGAAAGTGAAAATTCATACGTTGGATACGCCCAATCCCAGCCTTTCAAAACGGTTCGTTTTACTTGTGGGTACGGGTTTTCTTTTTCCCATCGCATCAACGGGTTGGGGATGTAAAAACTTTCTACCGTGCCGTCTTCGTAGGAAACTAAAATATCCAACGGCATGGGCATTCTTCCGATGCGTTCTAAGGTAACTTTTCCGTTATCGTCGATGTTTTTAATGCCGTAATCAATGGTGTTGGTGGTTTGCGTCCAATCGACCAAATACCAGTCTAACACCGCACCTGAAACGCGTTCTGCCGAACGTTTAAAATCATTGGGCGTTGGATGCGTAAATTGATAATCGTGGTAATAGCGTTGTAAGGTTTTAAACATGTTATCCATGCCAATCACATATGCCAATTGGGTCAGGAAAACGGTCCCTTTGCTGTACGAAGAAATACCGTACACCATATTTTCATCATACCGATCAGCATGCGTAGATTGCGGTTGCTCACGACCGGTGCTCACCATATAGAAATAGTTGTTGTACGCACTTTGAAACGGGTTTTCGTCATCCTTTTTGTTTTTAGGGGGCATCACTTGCGTCATCGCCATGTCGGAAATAAATGAAGTAAATCCTTCGTCCATCCATTCGTGCTTACTTTCGTTGGTCGCCAATACGTGCTGAAACCAAGTGTGAGCCAGTTCATGAGCGGTAACGCCTACTAAACTGCCTAACGAACGTTTTCCGGTGATGAGCGTACACATGGCATATTCCATTCCGCCATCGCCACCTTGAATGACTGAATATTGTTTATAGGGATAAACGCCAATTGTTTTATTGAAAAAGCTCAATAATTCCGCTGTTTTAGGTTGTAAAGCTTTCCAGTTTTCAAGAATTTCTTTATCGTTTTTATAGAAGAAATGAAGCTCAACACCATTTTCTCCGATGATTTTGTCGTGGATGTAATTGTTATCGGCACCCCAAGCAAAATCATGTACTTTAGGAGCTACGAAATGCCACGTTAAGGTTTTGTTTTTTTTCGGATGATTCACCACCACGCCTTCGTCTTGATAACCGTGACCAATTTCGTTTTTGTTTTGCAAATAGCCGGAAGCACCAATCGTGTAGGTTTTATCAATCGTAATTTTTACATCAAAATTACCCCAAACACCGTGAAATTCTCTGCCAATGTAAGGGTCAGCATGCCAGCCTTCAAAATCAAATTCACAGATTTTCGGATACCATTGCGTCATCGATAGAGCCACCCCTTCGGAACTATTTCTTCCCGAACGACGAATTTGCTCCGGTACTTGTCCGTCAAAATCCAACGTAAAAGTCGATTTTGATTTGGGAAGAATGGGTTTTACTAACGTAACTTCTAAAATGGTTCCCACCACTTTTGTCGTAGCAACTTGTCCGTCTTGTTTAAAATTAGCGATTTTTAAATAGCCAATTTGCTCCGGTTTCAAGGTAGAAATTCTACTTTCTTTGACTTCTTTGTCGCCTACTTTGAAGCTTTTTACCATTCGTTTATCCGGGTCGGTTATCGTTTGTAAACGAATATCCATTTCGCTTCCCGGTTGAAAGGCATTAAAATACAAATGATAAAACACTTTTCGAAGTGTGTCATTTGAATTGTTGGAATATTCTAATGTTTGTGTTCCTTTGTATTGAGAGGTTTTCACATCCATAGACAACTCCATTTTGTAATCGGCTTGTTGTTGCCAATAACCAGGATTGGGGTTGTTTTGGGCAAAAGCAATTCCAGAAAGTAGACCAATAGAAAGGATAAAAAGTTTTTTCATCGTTTTTTATTTTGACATTTTTTCTGCCATTAAAATAGCATTATACGCATTCACAATTTTTCCTGTTCCTGATAATTCAGTAAAGTTAGCTTTGTTTGAATTTTCTCCACCAATAGCAATCGTTCTGTTGATTAAAATGCCACTTTCTTTAAGGATTTGTTTTACTTGGGCCGCTTTTAAATTGGGATAATACGAACGAATCAAAGCCGCAACACCTGCCGCATTGGGCGAGGCCATCGAAGTACCTTGCTCGTATTTAAATTCTTGGTTAGGCACAGTGGCATAAATTTTTACACCGGGAGCAAAAACATCTACATCTTTTTTTCCGTAGTTAGAAAAAGTGGCAACCATCTTCGTGCCATATTCATAATTTAATGCTCCGATTTTAATGAAATTAGAAGCAATTTCTTGTTCACCTACTCGGTCGTTTGGATAGCTTTCCACCACATCTAAATTGTCGGTGTCGTTTCCGGCTGCGTGCACGAACAATACATCTTTGCTTTCCGCATATTTAATAGCGTCATGCACCCATTCTTTCTGAGGAGAATAGCCTTTTCCAAAACTACCGTTGATCACTTTGGCACCGTTGTCAGCCGCATAACGAATGGCAAGAGCGATGTCTTTGTCATATTCATCACCATTTGGTACTGCACGAATGGCCATGATTTCAACACCTGTAGCCACACCGTCGCCGCCTAAATTATTTCCACGTACTTGGGCAATAATTCCGGCTACGTGAGTACCATGCATAGCATATTTTTTATCCGGTCCCCAAACTTGGTTGTTGCCATAATATTTGGTGGAAAAATCTTCAGCATTGTCCCCTAAAATCTTGCGACCGTCATATTCCAAATTTAAATTATAGTTCAATTGGTCATAGATATAATCTTTGAAGTCATTGATTTCTTTTTTAAACTCTTCAACCGTAGTAGTTGAAAGTACTTGAAGCATAACCAATTTGTAATTTCCCAAAGTAGCATCAGTTGTTAAAATCGATTTGATGTCTTGAAGGGTGTAATTTTCTTTTTTCAAATGGTCGGAAATGGCTTTATCAGCCGCAAGGATAAAATCCAATTGCTGTTTGTTACCCAAAATTTCTTCTTTTTTGCTATCGTATTTTGCTTGAAGCTTTTTATATGCTTCTGAACCGTCATCCCCTTTTTTAAGCAAACGAACAAACTCATAATTTTCATGAATGATATCTCCAAGGAAATTCCAACCGTGAATGTCATCCACATAACCATTTTTATCATCATCGATTCCGTTTCCGGGAATTTCTTTAGCGTTTGTCCAAACGCGACCTTTTAAATCATCGTGTTCAATGTCAGTACCGCTATCGATTACTGCGACAATTACTTTTTGACCTTTTTTACCTTTCAAAAGTTCATTATACGCTCGGTCAACACTCATGCCCGGAATCGTATCTTTGATGAGGTCTAAATGACTCCAACGCAACAATTCTGCATCAGTTATTTTGGCGTTTTTTAAAGGAACGCTTTCAGATGTAATCGGTTTTAATTGTTGGTAAGCTATATTTTTTTGGGTACCGCAACCGGTTAACAAAACACCGGAAACAGCTAAGATAGATAAAGATTTAATAGAATTCATTAATTTGATTTTTTGGAGTAAAAATAGGATTTTTAAAAGCGAAAGTAATGAGATTAACACTATGTTAAGACATCTTCACAACGGAAAACTTCTTTCAAACGAACACCTTTTTCGGTTTTTTCAACCGTGATGATTTCGTTATGAGCATCGTGTTCTAAAAATAAATAGTAATTGTTTTCGGCTGCGGCATTCATGAATTTTGCTTTTTCATCCAAGGTTAAAAGCGGTCGGGTATCATAACCCATCACATACGGAATCGGGATATGTCCGGCTGTTGCCAATAAATCCGCACAAAAAACAATGGTTTTATCTTGGTATTGGATGTGAGGCAACATTTGTTTTTCAGTATGTCCATCCGCATAAAAAATGCCAAAATTTAATTCTTCAGAAAAGCCAAAATCTGAATTTGGTCTTTTGATAAAATTTAGCTGACCACTTTCCTGCATTGGAAAGATATTTTCATGCAAAAAAGAAGCTTTTTCACGTGAATTGGGTTTGGTTGCCCATTCCCAATGGTTTTCGTTCGTCCAAAATTTCGCATTTTTAAAAGCGACTTCGTAACCTGTGCGGTCTTTGTTCCAATTAACACTTCCGCCACAGTGATCAAAATGCAAATGCGTCATAAAAACATCCGTTACATCATCCCGATGAAAACCATATTTTGCCAAGGATTTATCTAATGAATGTTCGCCCCAAAGCGAATAATAACCAAAAAATTTATCCGATTGTTTGTTGCCCATTCCGGTGTCAATCAGGGTCAATCGATTTCCGTTTTCAATCAATAAACAACGAGCCGCAATATCGATGAGGTTGTTTTCGTCTGCCGGATTGGTTCGGCTCCAGATGGTTTTTGGTACTACGCCAAACATGGCTCCACCGTCAAGTTTAAAATTTCCGGCTTCAATGGGGTATAGTTTCATAATCGTAATTTGAAGTAAAATGTTTCGCAAATTACTAAAAACTTATCTTTTCAAAGCGGAATTATAACTATTTTCTATCAATCCATTCGTTATAAAAATGTTAGCAACGCTTTTAAAATTCTTAATTTGATGTATCTTTGCAGTTAATTTAGACAAAATCAAAATAACGCATGATAAAAGTTTCAGATACAGCCAGAAAAAAAATCATCGATTTGATGCAAGATGATGGTTTTGATGCCGCTCGTGACTATGTTCGTGTTGGCGTAAAAAGCGGTGGATGTTCCGGTTTGTCTTATGAATTAAAATTTGACAAAGAAATAGGAGAAAACGATAAAGTATTCGAAGACAACGATATAAAGGTAGCCGTAGAAAAGAAAAGTTTTCTCTACTTAGCCGGTACAATTTTAGAATTTTCAGGGGGATTAAACGGAAAAGGATTTGTATTTAATAACCCGAATGCAAATAGAACATGTGGGTGTGGAGAATCATTCTCACTTTAATTAGACTACAATGGCAAAATATACAGAAGACGATTTAAAAGTTGAACTGGAAACCAAAGAATACGAATATGGTTTTTATACCGAATTAGATTCGGAAACGTTTCCGGTGGGCTTAAATGAAGATATCGTTCGGGCAATTTCACTCAAAAAAGGAGAACCTGAATGGATGACCAATTGGCGTTTAGAAGCCTTTCGTGCTTGGCAAGAAATGAGCGAACCAGAATGGGCTAACGTACGTTATGAAAAACCTGATTTTCAGTCGATTTCATATTATTCTGCTCCAAAAAAAGCAGATCCGAATAAAACCCTTGATGATGTGGACCCGGAATTACTAGCGATGTACAAAAAGTTGGGAATTTCCATCGATGAACAAAAAAAATTGAATAATGTTGCGATGGATATCGTAGTGGATTCAGTATCTGTGGCAACAACCTTCAAAAAAACATTGGCTGAAAAAGGCATCATTTTTATGAGTATTTCGGAAGCTATCAAAGAGCATCCGGAGTTGGTTCAAAAATACATCGGTAGCGTTGTGCCGCCCAAAGATAATTTTTATGCGGCATTGAACTCCGCTGTTTTTTCAGATGGAAGTTTCTGTTATATTCCTAAAGGCGTTCATTGTCCGATGGAATTATCCACGTATTTCCGCATCAATCAAGCCGGAACAGGTCAGTTTGAACGTACGTTAGTTATTGCCGATGAAGGCAGTTATGTGTCCTATTTGGAAGGTTGTACAGCTCCAAGTCGTGACGAAAATCAATTGCATGCTGCAGTAGTGGAATTGATTGCGTTGGACGATGCCGAAATAAAATATTCCACCGTTCAAAACTGGTTTCCCGGAAACAAAGAAGGAAAAGGTGGCGTTTATAACTTTGTGACCAAACGAGGTTTGTGCGAGAAAAATGCCAAAATCTCTTGGACGCAAGTAGAAACAGGATCAGCCGTAACATGGAAGTATCCATCTTGTGTATTGAAAGGCGACAACTCTATTGGCGAATTTTATTCGATTGCCGTAACCAATAATTACCAACAAGCCGATACCGGTACCAAGATGATTCATTTAGGAAAAAACACAAAATCGACTATCATTTCCAAAGGAATTTCAGCCGGAAAGTCACAAAACAGTTACCGAGGTTTGGTTCAAATTTCGTCAAGAGCTGATAATGCTAGAAACTTTTCACAATGTGATTCGCTTTTAATGGGTAATAATTGTGGAGCCCACACCTTTCCGTATATCGAAAGTAAAAATACATCCGCCAAAATCGAACATGAAGCAACGACTTCAAAAATCGGAGAAGATCAGGTTTTTTATTGCAACCAACGTGGAATTCCAACTGAAAAAGCGATTGCTTTAATTGTCAATGGTTTCAGTAAAGAAGTATTGAATAAATTACCAATGGAATTTGCGGTTGAAGCTCAGAAATTGTTGGAGATTTCACTTGAAGGCTCTGTTGGATAATTTGAAAATGAGATAATTTGAAAATGGAAGAGAAAGAAAACGTAATTATAAAATTTACTTTTCAGTTTGCCTTAGATATTATAAAGTACTCTGAGGGTTTGCAAGAAAATAGAAAATTTGTAATTGCTAATCAGCTTTTAAAATCAGGTACTTCTATAGGAGCAAATATCAGAGAAGCTCAAAATGCTGAAAGCAAAGCAGATTTTATTCATAAGTTTAAAATAGCTGCTAAAGAAATTGAAGAAACGATTTATTGGTTAGAGCTCTGTAAATTTTCAGATAATTATCCAAATGTAGATCAATTAATTGAGCAAGTTAACAGTATATCAAGAATAGTCAATAAGATAATAATAACATCAAAACAAAAATAATTTGAAAATTTCAGGGATTCAATTAATTCCAAATTTCCAAATTAACTAATTTCCAAATTAATTATGTTATCAATAAAAAATTTACACGCTTCCATTGAAGACAAAGAAATATTAAAAGGCATCAACCTTGAAATTAAAGCCGGAGAAGTACATGCCATTATGGGTCCAAACGGATCAGGAAAAAGCACACTTTCTGCGGTAATTGCCGGAAATGAAAATTATGAAGTAACCGAAGGTTCTGTTGAATTATTAGGCGAAGATTTATCCGATTTAGCTCCGGAAGAAAGAGCTCACAAAGGCATTTTCTTATCGTTTCAATATCCCGTGGAAATCCCTGGAGTTTCGGTAACGAACTTTATGAAAACGGCCATCAATGAAAGCAGAAAGGCTAACGGAAAAGAAGAAATGCCAGCCAACGAAATGCTGAAATTGATTCGTGAAAAATCAGAATTATTAGAAATTGACCGCAAGTTTTTATCTCGTTCGTTAAACGAAGGTTTCTCGGGAGGAGAGAAAAAGCGGAACGAAATTTTTCAAATGGCGATGTTAGAACCCAAATTAGCCATCTTAGACGAAACTGATTCAGGTTTAGATATTGATGCATTGCGAATTGTAGCAAATGGCGTGAATAAATTGAAAAGCCAAGAAAATGCCGTTTTAGTCATCACGCATTATCAACGTTTATTAGATTATATCATCCCTGATTTTGTTCACGTTTTGATGGACGGAAAAATCGTAAAATCAGGTGGAAAAGAGTTAGCATACGAGTTAGAAGAAAGAGGTTACGATTGGATAAAAGCGGAATTAGTTTAAAATTTGTTTCAGGTTTCAAGTTTCAAGTTTTTCTCGTTTAATTAGTATAAACCATTTAAATATTTATAAGCCATGGCAACAATTACAAAGTTTGAAGATTTAGAAATTTGGCAAGAAGCCAGAAAACTTGCGAAAGAAATTTACATTATTTCTAAAGAAACTGATTTAAAAACAGATTTTAGATTTAAAGAGCAAATAAAAGCATCATCTGGTTCAGTGATGGATAATATTGCTGAAGGGTTTGAGAGAGATGGAAACATTGAATTTCGTCATTTTTTATCCATCGCAAAAGGATCTGCCGGAGAATCAAGATCACAAATTTATAGACTTTTCGATTACGAATATATTTCAGAAGAAAAGTTTGAAGATTTGAAAACAAAATATGAAATTTTAAGCGGTAAGATTAAAAATTTTATAACCTATTTAAACAAAAAAGATTTTAAAGGGAACAAATTTCAATAACTTGAAACTTGAAACCTGAAACTTGAAACCAATAAAATGGATTTAAAAGAAAAACTCATATCATCCTTCATGGCTTTTGAAGAAAAAGTTGATGTAACTGCACAGTTGCATGATATCCGAACTTCTGCCATCAAAAACTTTGAAAATAAGGGCTTCCCCACTAAAAAAGAAGAAGCTTGGAAATATACATCACTGAATTCGGTCTTAAAAAATGATTTCTCTGTTTTTCCTAAACAGGAAAATGCAATTGAATTTAAAGATGTCAAGCAATTTTTTCTACACGAAATTGATACGTATAAATTGGTTTTTGTGGACGGTAAATTCAGTTCGTTTTTATCGTCAACTACGCACGAAGGAATTGATGTTTGTTTACTTTCTTCTGTGTTGACAAAGCCAAAATACAAAATGGTTTTGGATACGTATTTCAACCAAATCGCCAGTAAAGACGAGAGTTTAACTACTTTAAATACTGCTTTTGCACAAGAAGGAGCGTTCATCAACATCCCAAAAAGCAAAGTAGCCGACAAACCAATTGAAATCATTCATTTCTCCACCGGAGTCGAAAGTGCGTTGATGGTGCAACCTCGCAATTTGATTATCGTGGGCGAAAATGCTCACGTGCAAATCATCGAACGCCATCAAAGTTTAAACAGCAATCCGGTTTTGACCAATTCAGTAACCGAAATTTTTGCTCAAAAACGAGCCATTGTCGATTATTATAAAATTCAAAACGACGAACAAACGGCCAATTTGATTGACAACACGTATATTTCTCAAAAACAAGAGAGTAGGGTAGCGGTTCATACGTTTTCATTTGGTGGAAACATTACCAGAAACAACCTGAATTTCTATCATTTTGGCGAACGAATCGATTCCACCTTAAAAGGAATTACAATCATTGGCGACAAGCAACACGTGGATCATTACACGTTAGTGAATCACGCCACACCCAATTGCGAAAGCCATCAAAACTATAAAACCATTTTAGGCGGAAGTTCCACCGGCGTTTTCAACGGAAAGATTTTCGTAGAAAAAGAAGCCCAAAAAACCGATGCTTTTCAGCAAAACAACAACATTTTGTTGAGCGACAAAGCCACCATCAACGCTAAACCACAATTGGAAATTTTTGCCGATGATGTCAAATGTTCACACGGTTGCACAATTGGTCAATTAGACGAAAGTGCAATGTTCTATATGCAACAACGCGGTATTCCGCAAAAAGAAGCCAAAGCGTTATTGCTGTATGCGTTCTCCAAAGAAGTCATCGAAAGCATCAAAATACCGGAACTCAAACAACGCATCATGAAGATTATTGCGACGAAATTGGGAGTGAATTTGGGGTTTGATTTGTAGGGTTTAACCGCAAAGGAAGCTAAGATTTTCACAAAGGACGCAAAGTTTAGATTGTTGACTTTGCGTCATTTGCGATTTTACTTTGATTAAAAATTAGAAAAATCTCTAAGAATTTATTTTTGCTAAGACAATTTTTAGTTTTAGTTCTTCACTAAAATCGTATTCATACAGTATGGAATAAATAATTTCTAGTAAAAGGTCTTTTTCGATTCTATTGTCAGCAACATCGACTGCAATATTCTCCATTTTATCAATAAACTTTGGAACTATAAAACCACAGTTGTTTATTTCTAAGAAATATGCTGAAAGTGCAATAGAAGCTCTTTTATTACCGTCATTAAAACAGTGATTTTTATTTATTGAAAAAAAAAGATGAGTTAGTTTGTCCTCGAAATTAGGATAATATAGGTCATTTTTCGTGTGTTCAATAGAACTTTCAAGTAAGCCATAATTGATTATTCCTAGGATACCGCCTGAATTAATAATTATTTGGTCATGAACTTTTAAGCATGTTCTGCATCAAAATAGATATATTCATTCATTATTTATCTATCTTTTAGTCTCTTGAATATTTCAAGTAGTTGTTCGTCTTCCATAACTCTATCAATTAATTCTTTGCTTTTATCTCCTAAAAAACGATCATATTCATCTCCATTTAATGATCCAATATATGGTTTTAGTCTCTCATGAATTATATTTCTTAAACCATAATCTCTACAAGCCATTTTTGTTCTCACATCTTCTAATTGAGGTATCCAAAACCGATTATTAGAAAAATCCTCAATTAAGGCATCTAATTCAGTTGGTTGAAGTTTCCTTTTTAATTCATCAAATTTAATTCTCATTGCATCTGCAATTCCAATTTCAAAAGAAGCAATAAGTTTTAAAACCTCAGAATACATAGTGTCTCGAGGATTTTCTCTATCTTCAAGTTGCAAGATTTGTTTATATTCTTTCGAGTTTTCATGAAAGATTGCTTCATAGATTTTATCAGTATACATTGAGTATTTGTAATTACCCATATCTAAATATAAATTTAGGGCGTTAGTGAATTCTTTTCTATAAACAGGCTCTCGCATTATCGCAACGATAAAATCTTCATCACGTTGATTTATATATTTTGTTGAACCTCCAACTTTTTGATTTAAAGTATCTATTACAATATCAAGAACAACGCTTCTTAAAGCTTTTGCTTTTTCACTTTCTGTTAAAAGCATTCCAAGATTTAAAAAGGCTCTAAAATTAAACACGCCTAGTTGTGGTGCTTTTGCCCCTTCTCTCAGCATCCAACCAAATTCTTCTTTAAATTCTTTTAATGATTTTCCTTTTAAATTTTCATAACCATTATGCTTTAATTCCTCTTCATTACTCGATAAATATCTTTCAATAGTTGATATATCTACACCATAAAAATCAGAAACTTGTAATTTTGTGAATCTATATTCTCCCTTAAAAAACATACCGCTGACACCTATATATTCTTGAATATTCTCTATAGCTATTTTGTTGTTTAAAATATTCTGTCTGTCAACGGCAGACATAGTTAAATCTTTTTTCATAAACAAAAATTGTTAATAACTTTTATTGTTTCCCTTATTTATGAGGGGAACATTCTTTAAAATACTGATTTTACTGGGGTTTACACAACTTAAAAATATTAACAAAAAGAAAATAATTTTAGTTAGTAAAATAAATTATACAAAGGTATGAAATACTATAGTTCTTTATTTATTCAAACTCCCCAAAACATCCCTCATCATCCCATTAAAATCAAAATCCTCATCTTCCGTCAAACCAAAACGAACAATCACCATTTCTTTAGAGGGAATAATGATGACTTTTTGCCCTTGATAACCACTCGCATAATACATGTCTTTCGGAACATCAGGATAAGTTCCGCCGGCATTTAACCAAAAATGACCACCATAAGCACCGTTGGAAGTAGGAGTAGGTGTTGCCACATACTTTGCCCAATTTTTATCAAAAAGCTGTTCACCATTCCAATTGCCTTCTTGCAAATACAATAAGCCAAATTTTGCCCAATCGCGAGTGGTGGCCCAACCATACGATGAACCCACGAAATTCCCGGCCATATCCGATTCAATCAACATCGAATGCATACCGATTTTATCAATTAATGACGAATACCAAAAATCTAAATATTCCTGATGGGTTGCAAATTTTCTTCGCAAAATTCCGGAAAGCAAATTCGTTGTTCCTGAAGAGTAATTCCAATGCGTGTTAGGGGCAAAAGCAGCCGGTTTTTCCAATTGCACTTTAGGCATATCTTCGGCCAAGAAAAGCATTTCTGTTACATCACAAATTTTTCCATAATCTTCTTCCCATTCCAAACCGGAATTCATTTGAATCAAATGGTGTAATGTAATCTTAGAACGTTCATCTTTCGCCCATTCCGGCAAACCAACGGGTTGATTAATGTCAATTTTTCCTTGTTGCTGTAAAATTCCAAAATAAGTCGCTGTGATACTTTTGGTCATCGACCAACCCAAGAATTTGGTGTTTTTAGAAAATCCGTCTTCGTATTTCTCAGCAATGATTTTGTCTTTATAAATGACCAAAAGAGCTCGTGTTCGTTTGTTTTTTTTACCTTTTTTATCAAAAGCATTCGCAACCGCTTGATTCAGTTTTTCGTAATTCACTTCCGGAAAAACGCTGTCTTTGGGTTCCAAATTTCCATACGGAAAAGGTAAATTAAGAGCTGTTTTATTTCGTTTCGGAACCAAATACGGTTTTGTTTCATCAAAATCATCATTTATTAAAGTAGCTCCCAAACCTTCTCGGTAAATGGCTTTGCGTTTTTTTAATCCGAAAGCAGAAGAAATAACAAATTTTCCTTGTTCATTGATTTCATTGGTTGCCAATCGAACACTTTCAATGTCATTGTCGCCACTTTCAATAATTTCGAGTGATCGTCCGTCAATAAAATGTCCGGAAGCTACACTTTTTGCCGAAAATCCGGAAACGATATCTAATTTTGGATAGGTCGTTATACCAACATAAACGACAGCTAATAAAAGCAAAACACCTAAAAATTTAAAAAACTTTTTCATTTGAATTTTATTTTTTGCAATGTATAAAATAATAGGAAATAAAAAACAGCATTTGAGGTCTTTCAACTCTCACAATTCATAAAAATTCGTGAATTCGTGGCAGATACGCAATCCTTTTTACTACTTTTGTATTTAGAATTTTTCTAAATAAAAAATGATAAACATTCAGAAAATCAGAGCCGATTTCCCGATACTTTCGCAAACCGTAAACGGAAAACCGCTTGTCTATTTCGATAACGCCGCCACTTCGCAAAAACCTCAAGTAGTAATTGATGCCGAAGCGAACTATTACAAAGAAATTAATGCCAATATTCATCGTGGAGTGCATACTTTAAGTCAATTGGCTACCGATGCATATGAAGCGTCTCGTCAAAAAATTCAACAACATATCAATGCTAAATTCAGTCACGAAGTGCTTTTTACTTCTGGCACTACACACGGTATTAATTTGGTAGCGAATGGATTTGCGAGTTTTCTAAAACCGGGTGATGAGGTCATGGTTTCTGCATTAGAACACCACAGCAACATTGTCCCTTGGCAAATGCTTTGCGAAAAAACGGGAGCGAAATTAGTCGTGATTCCGATGAACGAAACCGGCGAATTAATTCAATCTGAATACGAATTATTACTTTCACAAAAAACCAAAATCGTAACCGTTAATCATATTTCAAATGCGTTGGGGACCATCAATCCAATCAAATGGATGATTGAAAAAGCCCGCGAAGTTGGAGCAGCCGTTTTAATCGATGGAGCACAAGCAACTCCACATTTGAAACCCGATGTGCAAGACTTAGATTGTGATTTTTATGTATTTTCCGGACACAAAATCTGCGGACCAACAGGAACCGGAATTATATATGGTAAAGAAGCTTGGTTGAATAAACTGCCACCCTATCAAGGGGGCGGCGAAATGATTTCCACCGTTTCGTTTGAAAAAACCACGTATGCAGAATTGCCACACAAATTTGAAGCCGGAACACCCAATATTGCGGGAGGAATTGTCCTTGGAACCGCCATTGATTATCTCAATGAAATTGGTTTTGAAAACATTGCCGCCTACGAACACGAATTGTTAGAATACGGAACCAACCGATTATTAGAAATTGAAGGATTAAAAATTTATGGCACTTCTAATCAAAAAACTTCCGTAATTTCGTTTAATCTTGATGGCATTCATCCGTATGATGTTGGTACGATTATTGACAAGTTAGGTGTAGCGGTTCGCACCGGACATCATTGTGCTCAACCGATTATGGATTTTTATCAAATCCCGGGAACGTTGAGAGCTTCGTTTGCGTTTTATAACACCAAAGAAGAAATTGACGCCTTGGTGGAAGCCGTTAAAAAAGCAAAACTAATGTTGTCTTAAAAAAAACAGATTATGAAAACGATTACAATGATTTTTCTGTCGCTTTTTTTAGCGAATGATTGCAGTCAAAAGGAAAAAGAAGAAATGAAAAAAGCGACCATCGAATACCAAGCCATTTCGAGAGGAAGCTATTTCAATATACAAATTCAGAATGAAACACTTTCCATTGTTAAAAAAAGAGATGAAAAGACAAAAGATTACAAACTAGCAAAAGAAGATTGGAAAGAATTGGCAGATTTGTTCATGAAATTAGATTTAGACCAATTAGAAAATTACAAAGCACCAACCGAAAAACGATTTTATGACGGTGCCGCAATGGCCAATGTCAGAATTGTGTATGAAGGTAAAGTTTACCAATCTCAAACCTTTGATCATGGTAGTCCGCCAGTTGAAATAGAAGGGTTTGTAAACAAAATAGTTTCGTTTGTAAAAACAGAAAGTAATGACAATTAAAGAAATACAAAATGAAATCGTTGACGAGTTTTCAATGTTTGATGATTGGATGCAACGTTATGAATACATCATCGAACTCGGAAAATCATTACCGTTGATTGATGAGAAATTCAAAACCGATGAAAACATTATCAAAGGATGCCAATCAAAAGTATGGTTACAAGGAGAAGAAAATGACGGAAAAATTATGTTTACAGCCGATAGCGATGCTATTTTAACCAAAGGAATCATCGCCATTTTAATCCGAGTATTTTCTAACCAAAAACCATCTGCCATTTTAGAAGCCAAAACCGATTTTATTGATGAAATTGGTTTAAAAGAACATTTGTCACCAACCAGAGCAAACGGTTTGGTTTCGATGATCAAGCAAATAAAAATGTATGCATTAGCTTTTGAAGCTAAAAATTAAAAAAACAATGTTCAGCGAAAGATGCAGAACTAAATTCAGCATAAAATGGAAGAATATAAAGACGAAATAAACCTAGGCGAAAACGTTGTAAAAGTCCTCAAAGGAATTTACGACCCGGAAATACCAGTCGATATTTATGAACTCGGATTAATTTATGATGTCATGATTAACGAAGACAACGACGTGAAAGTGTTAATGACCTTAACTTCACCCAATTGTCCCGTTGCAGAAACTTTACCACAAGAAGTGGAGGAAAAAATAAAATCCATTGATGCCGTTAAATCATGTGAAGTGGAAATCACTTTCGATCCGCCGTGGAGTAAAGATTTAATGAGTGAAGAAGCAAAATTAGAATTAGGGATGCTGTAACAGTTATCAGTTGTCTGTTATCCGTTTTTCAGACAACCGGCAACCGTCAACCGACAACAAAAATGAACGAAATCATCAACAAAGTAGCCAATTCACCCCTTGAAGTGTTCGATTTAGAGGATTATTATCCTGCCGGAATTCGAACACAAATTGATATTGCTCAATGGTTGGAAAAAGGTTTTTTACTAAAAGAAAAAGACTTCCGCGAAGCCTTAAAAAACCATGATTGGTCGCAATACCAAAATCATTTTGTGGCGATTTATTGTTCTACTGAGGCCATTTTACCGGCCTGGGCAACGATTTTAGTAACGGTACATTTGCAACCCTTTGCCCAAAAAATCATTTTAGGGAAAAAAGAAGAAATCGACACTTTGTTATATAATGAATTACTCAATCAAATCGATTATTCCATCTACAGCGATAAACCGGTAATTCTAAAAGGATGTTCTAAAAAACCGGTACCGGAATCAGCGTATATTTTTGCCATGCAAAATCTTCAAAAAGTAGCCAAAAGTGTGATGTTTGGGGAAGCATGCTCTGCTGTTCCGTTATTCAAAAATAAAAGTTAAAAAAAAGCATTACTTTTGTGCTTATTTTTAACACTAAAATTATGTTTAAAAAATTACTTTTAATGGTATTAATGGTTGGGTCAACAGTGATGGCTCAAGACGGAGTGGTTAAATCTGTTGAAGAAGTGGCAAAAAAAATTGAGGACACCACTGCAACAAAAGGATGGACTAAAAAAGGAAATTTCAATTTTTTAGCCAATCAATCAACCTTTTCAAATTGGTTAGCGGGTGGACAATCAAACCTGGCTATTTCAGCGGGAATTAATTATGATTTCAATTACAAAAAAGAAGATTGGAGTTGGGATAACAAATTAATGGTAAATTATGGCGTTACCAAAATTAAAGGTCAAGAAATTCTTAAATCGGATGACCGTTTTGAATTCAATTCCTTAGCCGGTAAAAAAGCAACCGGTTATTGGTATTATTCAATGTTTTTAAACTTAAAAACACAATTAACAACAGATTTAGGAAATCCGGCACCCGGCTTTACTTTACCTAAATCAACCAGTTTCTTCTCTCCGGCATTTTTACAAGTTGGTCCCGGTATGATGTGGAGAAAAACTGAAAATCTAAAAGTAAATATCGCACCGTTAACTTCTCGTTTTGTTTTTGTAATGGATCAAGATTTGGCTGACTTAGGAGCATTTGGAGTTGATCCGGGCGATAATATGCGTTTTGAATTTGGAGCCTCGCTTTCCGCTTACTACAAAACTCAACTTTTTGAAAATGTAAGCATGGAAAACATTTTGAATTTATATACCAATTACCTTGAAGACCCACAAAATGTTGATTTAGACTATCAAGTAAATATTGTGATGAAAATCAATAAATATTTGTCAACCAATCTTGCCTTTCAAACCATTTATGACGATAATGCTTTTGAAGGATTTCAAACCAGACAAGTTATTGGGTTGGGCGTGAATTTCGGATTTTAAAAAATATTTTCTATAGAATCTTATCATTCCGAGGAACGAGGAATCTCATAAAAAAAATTATGAAATTTTTCGTTTCTCGGAATCTTTTTTGGCCGAACGGGCGGGCTTTCCGTTCCAAGTTTTTCAAAAAAAATTAAGTTTTGCAAGCCACCCAAAGAGCTTCCGTTGGTAGCTTTTGTTTGTCAGCAAAACTAAAAATTTATTTCAAAAAAGCTTTCCACTGCAATCCCTGTCGCAGACAGTGCTAAATGCTATTCTTCATCCACAGCATCCTTATAATCCGGATACAAAAATTTGTTGTAAGGGAATCGAGTAACATGAATTTCCCTCACAGCTTCATAGACTTTTTCTCTAAATTCTTCAAAGTTTTCTTTTTCAGTAGCCGAGATAAAAAGGGCATTTTTTTCACCCACATTGCTCATCCATGTGGTTTTCCATTCTTCTAATGAATAATGTTTTGAGGTTCGCTCAATCATTAAATCATGCTCATCAAAATAAGCGGGTTTATACGCATCTATTTTGTTAAAAACCATGATGGTTGGCTTATCAACACTTTTTATATCTTGCAAAATCTGATTTACGGAAGCAATATGATCTTCAAAATCCGGATGTGAAATGTCTACTACGTGAAGCAACAAATCGGCTTCGCGAACTTCATCCAGCGTACTTTTAAAGGATTCTACCAATTGCGTAGGCAATTTTCGAATAAAACCAACTGTATCCGAAAGTAAAAAAGGTAGATTCTTAATTACCACTTTTCGAACAGTGGTGTCTAAAGTAGCGAACAATTTATTTTCCACAAAAACGTCACTTTTTCCAACAGCATTCATCAACGTTGATTTCCCTACATTGGTATAACCCACTAAAGCTACCCGAACCATCGCTCCACGATTACTGCGTTGAACCGACATTTGTTTGTCAATCGTTTTGATTTTGTCTTTCAACAATGCAATTCGATCACGTACAATCCTTCTGTCGGTTTCAATCTCTGTTTCACCAGGACCACGCATCCCGATTCCACCTCGTTGACGCTCTAAATGTGTCCACATTCCTGATAATCTCGGTAGTAAATATTGACATTGAGCCAATTCCACCTGCGTTCTCGCATACGAAGTTTCTGCTCGCTGAGCAAAAATATCTAAAATTAAGTTCGTGCGGTCCAAAACTTTACAATCTAAAATTTTGGTGATGTTTTTTTGTTGGGCAGGAGAAAGCTCATCATCAAAAATAACGGTTGATACGCTATTTTCTTTGATATAATGATGTATTTCCTCCATTTTTCCTGTCCCAACAAATGTTTTGGGATTGGGTTTTTCCAATTTCTGCCAAAAACGCTTAATCACTTCACCTCCGGCAGTAAAAGTCAGAAATTCTAATTCATCTAAATATTCATTTAATTTAGATTCGTCTTGTTCTTTCGTAACAATTCCTACAACAACCGTTTTCTCAAAATTTATTTTTTCTTTTTCTAACATAGAGCATCTAAAGTCTTGCAAAAATAAGCAATTCAGTCACTTTTTTGACCAAACAGCTTGAACAAATACACTAAATTTATTGAATTATTTAGTTAAATATAAAAATATTGTTACATAATTCTTAATTTTTGTTAAATTTGGCTCTCTAAACCTACGAAAAAATATTTCAAAACAATTTAAACTTTCATTTTATGAAAAGAATTACATTACTTTTACTGTTGTTTATCATGACAGGAACGGTTGCGTATTCTCAGATTCCTCAAAATTTTGAGGGAGGAATACCGACTGGCTGGGCAAGATACAACAATGCATTCGGTAATAACCAATGGACTACCGTAAACACCGTTACAACACCGCCAATTGTTTGTGAAGGGACCATTTCAGCTTTTGTGAATGGAACTGAAAATATTGGAGTAGGAAACACGTCCGAAAAATGGTTAGTCTCTACTGAGGTTACAGTGCCGGATAATGGGCAACTTGTATTTTCAACTCGCTCTACAATTAATGGGTTTCAAAACACCACCTATCAGATTCGGGTTTCAACCGTTGACCAATTTAGTGGATTCCAAATTGTTGCATCATGGACTGAGGCTGAATTAACAGATGTTTTTAATATTTGTGAGGAAAAAACAGTAGACCTTACCGGATTTCAAGGACAAGACATTTATATAGCTTTTGTATTATTAGTGACTCAACCTACAGCAGCTCCAACCGGAGACAGATGGATTGTGGATGATGTTCGTGTAGTAGAAAGATGTTTAAATCCTGAAAATATACAAGTAGGAATGATTAGCCAAGTTGGTGCTACCATTACATGGGATAACCCAAGTGGTGCTCAACTTTTTGAAGTTGAAATCGTTGAGTTTCCAAATGCTCCAACCGGAGTTGGTGTTCAAGTAGGCCCTGCTACGTCTTATTCTCCAACTAATTTAAACCCTACTACGCAATATGAAGTATATGTAAGAGCAATATGTTCTGAAAGTAGTAGTGAATGGGTTGGGCCAGCTAACTTTACAACCTCTTCACCGGGGTTAACATGTGATTCCGCTATTCCAATCGATAGTGGTTTGCCTTATTCTACAACAGATAATACGTCAAATTATTCAGATGATATCGATGGTTCTCCGGGCTCATCGGGTTGTGGTGCAACAGGTAATTTCTTAAACGGGAATAATGTTTATTACAGCTACACAGCCGATTTTGATGGTGTTGTGAATGTAACAATGACACCAACCGGTAACAATTCAGGGTTATTTATTTATAATAGTTGTGCTAATGTCGGGGTAAGTTGTATTGCCGGTGTAGCAAATAATACCGGAACACCTCGCGTTATTGATTTGCCTGTTGTTGCAGGACAAACCTATTATATAGTGATTTCAACCAGTGGTACTCCTGCTACAATACCATATACGTTAGCATTACAAGTAGTTAATTGCCCGCCACCAACCAATTTAGGAGCTGTAGGAGGACAAACAAGTGCTGTGTTAAATTGGGATGCAAACGGAGCAACCTCTTGGGAGTATGTAGTTCAAACGGCTGGGTCTGCTGTACCTGCCGGTGCGGGAGTTCAAACAAATAGTTTTGAAAATGTTACCGTTACTACATTATTTGACAGTACACCGCTTGTAGCTTCTTCGCAATACCAATATTGGGTGAGAAGAGATTGTGGCGATGGTACTTTTAGTGCTTGGGCTGGTCCATTTTTATTCAACACTACAATTTGTGAACCAAATGAGCAATGTTTGTATACATTCAGAATGAGCGATAGTTTTGGTGACGGATGGAATGGAGCCCGAATGGAAATAAGACAAAACGGATTGGTTATTGCTACAATCGGAGAAACATTTACCGGAGGTAATGGTCCTGTGGATGTTACGGTTTCACTTTGTACAGGTGTACCTTTTGAATTATTTTGGACAGTCGGTGGAGGTTTCCCTGGAGAGGTGCGTATTCAAGTAATTAATCCATTTGACCAAATATTATATAACATGAATACTGCTTCAGCTGGTTTGGTGAATACTGAGTTGTATAGTGGTTTGGTCGATTGTGATAATCCTGCGTGTCTACCTCCAGATGGGGTTACGGTTGATAATATAAGTGATGTTTCTGCTGAAGTTTCATGGACTCCAATACCTGGGATTACACAATACGAAGTGATTGTTTTACTAAATGGAGACCCTGCACCAGGAGCTTCAAGTACTGGTACAATTACTTCGGACAGTCCTTTTTTAATTGAAGGATTAACAGCTGCTACCATTTATAATGTATATGTAAGAGCAATTTGTTCTACACCAACACCAAGTAATTGGACACCCGTTACGGTGTTTAATACAACTATTTGTCCTGTTGAAGATCAGTGTGAGTATACATTTAGAATGACGGATAGTTTTGGTGACGGATGGAATGGTGCCAGAATGCAAATTAGACAAAACGGAATTGTAGTAGCTACAATTGGTGCAACTTTTACAGGAGGTACTGGTCCGGTTGACGTAGTTGTTCCTTTGTGTGACGGATTACCGTTTGATTTATTTTGGAGTGTTGGAGGAACATTTGCAGGTGAGGTTCGTATAGAGGTTATCAATCCATTTGATCAAACCTTATACAACATGAACGTAGCATCAGCAGGATTAGTTAACACTGTTTTATATACCGCTATGGTAGATTGTGATAATCCGGCATGTTTACCACCAAACAATATTGTTGTGTCTAATGTTGGTCAAGAAAATGCACAAGTAAGTTGGGATGCAATTCCCGGTTTCGATAATTACGAAGTAATTGTTGTGCTAGCAGGATCTCCTGCTCCTGCAGATACTGATACGGGTACAGTTACTACAGATAATCCGTTTTTGTTGGAAGGATTAACTCCTTCATCAAGTTATACTGTTTATGTTCGAACTCTATGTAGTGATACAAGTATTAGTCCATGGACAATTGCACCGGCTACATTTATTACTACTCAAATTCCGGCAGAATTAAATTATGCTGAAGATTTTGAAGGAACACACGGATGGTCATTTGTCAACGGAGCATCTGTCAACAGATGGACAGTGGGTACAGCTACAAACAACGGTGGTACTCATGCCATGTATATTTCAAATGATAACGGTGTTTCAAACACGTATACTGTCGGAAGTGCAGCTACTACGGTTCATGCTTACAGAGACATTGCCATTCCAACTGCGGTGAACGAAGGTACACTTTCGTTTGATTGGAGAGCTCTTGGGGAATCAACATTTGATTATTTTAGAGTTTGGATTGTTCCAACTTCTTTCAATCCAACGCAAGGAACACAAATTACCGCTGGTGCAAGTGGAGGGGTTCAATTAGGAGCCAACTTCAATCAAAATGGAAATTACACGACTCAGTCATATATTTTGTCTCTTGCTCCTTATGCAGGAACAACAATTCGATTGGTTTTTGAATGGAGAAATGATGGAAGTGGAGGTACACAGCCACCAGCAGCAATTGATAACATCAATTTAAGTTTGGTAACTTGTCCTTCTCCAATTGATTTATTGCCACAAACTGAAATTGGTTCTTTTGCTGTTGATTTATCTTGGACACCTGTGGGAACAGAAACACAATGGGAAGTATTTATACAACCGTTAGGTTCTGGTGCTCCTGCTCCTGATGCAGTTGGTATTATAGTTGATCAACCTAATTATAATTTCCTTGCGGAAGAGGATGTGTTTTATGAATTTTATGTGAGAGCAATTTGTTCAGAAGATGATAAAAGTTTTTGGGCAGGCCCTGAGCAGTTTTCAATTTTTATTCCACCAGGATGTGCTTCTGTAGATGTAGTGGGAGTTGGAGTTGATATTGTGGATGGTTCTGTAGTTGTTTGTCCGGATTCTGATATTGAAGAAATTAACCTCTCTGCTTCTTTTTACGGAATTGCAGCAACGACTTCTTATGCAGTTGAATCTATTGAATATGCTCCACCATTCCCATTTGTTGGTGGAATTCAAACTTCGGTTAATACCGATGACGTTTGGTCAAGTGCAATTGACTTGCCTTTTAACTTCTGTTTCTTTGGACAATCCTATACGCAGGCAAAAGTAGGCTCAAATGGTGTTGTCCAATTTGGGAATGGAATGGCTGATGGAGGATTCTGTCCATGGGCATACACCCAATCTGTTCCGGATCCTGCCTTTCCAATTTTAAATGCAATTTATGGAGTTTACCAAGATATTGACCCAAACATCAATAATGCTTTTGCTAATCCAGATATTAATTATCAAGTATTAGGAACATATCCATGTAGAGCATTGGTTGTTAATTATTCGGAAGTTGCTCAGTTCAGTGGAGCATGTAATAACAATCCTACTGTAGGAGCACAAACAACTCAAATTGTTATTTATGAAATTTCAAATATCATTGAGGTTTATGTTCAACGACGAGTTCCTTGTACTTCATGGAATGGCGGGAGAGGAGTAATTGGTATTCAAAATGCGACAGGAACAGAGGGTTATACGCCTCCTGGACGTAATACTGGAACGTGGTCTGCTACTGATGAAGCATGGAGATTTTTACCAAACGGCGAGTCAGATGTTGATTTCCAATGGTTAATGAATGGAGCGTTTTACAGTGATCAAGAAGATATTTCCATTGTTTTAACACCTGAACAACAGCAAGAATTAGAAACAAACTTGTCTTTAACACTTGAAATGGAAGCGGTTGCAACTTATGCTACTTGTACTCCTGGAGAAGAGGTAACGACTTCTAAAACAGTTGATATTGTTTACATCATCGAATTCCCTAATAATGACCCAATTGATTTAGAGTCGTGTAGTGCAACTAGTACAGCTATTTTTGATTTAACTCAAAACAATGAAGTTATATTGGGAACTTTTGATCCTGCTTTATTCCTATTCAGTTATTATTTGTCAGAAGAAGATGCATTGGTTCCTCAAAATCCAATAGAGAATCCTGAAGCTTTTGAAGGAACGGATGGTCAACAAATTTGGGTACGTGTTTCTGATTTAACCAATACTTGTTCGTTGGTGAAATCCTTTTTCTTAATGTTTGGGGATGATATTGTTACACCAATTGTAGAATTTGAATATGATCCGGCCGTTATTTGTGTGTCAAGTACCAGTGGGCTTTTATTGCCAACGTTAGCTACTGATTTTAATACCGGCGGAGAGTTTACATCTACTGCAGGCTTAGTAATTGATTCAACTACCGGTGAAATTAATCTAGGAACAAGTACCGCAGGTATTTATGATGTTGTATATACATTAGAACCTCAAGGTTGTACCGATGGAGGGACATTTACATTTACAGTAGAATTAGTAAATGCGGTTACTCCAATTACAGAATTTAGTTATGACGACACAGAATACTGTAAGTCCGGCACCAATCCGGTGCTTCAACCTGCTGTAGATTTTGATACGTCAGGTCAATTTTCTGCATCTCCTGATGGTTTAGCAATTGATGCCTCTACAGGTGCTATTGATTTGGCAACCAGTGCAGCAGGAACCTATGAGATTACCTATTTAATTTCATCGAATACAGGAGTATGTGAAATCAATGAAAGTTATACCGTAACGCTTACCGTTATTGATGTTGTAGATCCTGTTTTTGACCCAATAACATTAACTTATTGTATTGGTTCAACCCCAGATGTATTATTACCAACTTCAACAAATGGTATCACAGGGACATGGAGTCCGGCTGTAATTGATACGTCAGTAGCCGTTGTTGATGCAACCTATGTGTTTACACCTGATGAAGGACAGTGTGCCAATACAGTTACGTTGTTAGTTACTGTAACTGAAGAAGTCACACCAACATTTGATCCAATTGGTACGGCTTATTGTTTAAACGCAACACCGGATGCTTTACCAACCTCTACAAACGGTATTACAGGGACATGGAGTCCTGCAACGATTGATACGTCAATAGCCGTTGTAGATGCAGCCTATGTATTTACTCCGGATGCAGGTCAATGTGCTGTTTCGGTTACTCTTTTAATAACCGTATCCACTGAGATTTTACCAACGTTCGATGTTATATCAGTATGTCAGGGAGTAGAGCCACCGGTTTTACCGACTACTTCTTTAGAGGGCGTAACGGGAACTTGGAGTGGAGTGATTGACACGAGTGTACCGGGAATGTTTGATTTCACATTTACACCGGATGGCACACAAGAATGTGCTATTGCGACAACAATAAGTGTTGAAGTTCGTCCTACTGTTGTGGCTACATTTGAACCGATAACTACCACGTATTGTCAGGGAGCTATGGCAGATGCTTTACCGGTTTCGAACAATTCTGTACCGGGAACATGGTCACCGGCAGTCATTGATACGGCTACCTTGGGAGAAGCTACTTATACCTTTACCCCTGATGCGAGTGTTGAGTGTCAAGATACAACAGTAATAACAATAACAATCAGTACCCCAGCAACGCCTTTATTTACGGCTTTAACCACAACGTATTGTTTAGATGATACTCCGAATGCTTTACCTTCTGTATCAGAGAATGGTATAAATGGAACATGGAATCCTTCGGCAATAGACACTTCTGTTCCTGGAGAAAATGTAGAGTATGTATTTACTCCTGCTATGGGTGAATGTGCTGATGTTGTTTCGGTGTTCATTACAATCAACGATAGAGTTGTGCCAACTTTTGCACAAGTAGGTCCATTGTGTGTGGGAGAAACAGCAAGTTTACCCCAGACATCACAAAATGGAATTACAGGAACATGGAGTCCTGCCTTTAGTAGTGCAACAGCAGGACAAACCACGTATACTTTTGAGCCAAGTGAAGGTATTTGTGCTACAACACAGACGATGACTGTTGAGGTTATTGCCCGACCATTGGTTGATACAAGTGTAGACCAAATACTTTGTGCTACAGATGGAGACTATGTGTTACCGGCGTTAACCAATGGTGTTTACTATTCAGAGCCAAACGGAATGGGTAATGTACTTACCACAGTTACCGTTAGTACTACTCCGCAAACGGTTTATATCTTTGCTCAGGGTACTTTAGCAGGATGTTCATCAGAGTCTAGCTTTACGGTTACTTTTGTATCAGTAGAGGCAGATGAGTTAAGTGATGTTGAAGAGTGTACACGCTACTTCTTACCGGAATTATCAACAGGTAATGCGTATTACACAGGTCCCGGTGCCACCGGCACTCAATTATTTGCCGGACAAGCTCTGGAAGAAGATCAAATGGTATACATTTATGCCGGAACATCGCAAGGATGTTTTGACGAATCATCTTTTGAGGTAGTGATAAAGAATTGCGGCATTCAAAAAGGGATTTCACCAAACGCTGACGGGCTGAATGATTTCTTTGATTTAACAGACTTTGATGTTCGAAAGTTATCTATCTTTAACCGTTACGGAACTAAGGTATATGATAGAACAAACTACAGCAATCAGTGGTATGGACAAACCAATAGCGGTGATGAATTACCCGATGGTACGTACTACTTTGTGATAGAGTTCAATAACATTGAAGCTAAAACCGGTTGGATTTATATCAACAGAGAGCGTTAGTAGATATACATAACTCACCATTACAGAAAAACAGTAATGGTGAGTTTAAAAAAATAAACCCTATAAAGAAATGAGAAAAATATATTTTGCAACATTGATCGCCGCGATTAGTTTCTTTGAAACCAAAGCCCAGCAAGATCCACATTATACACAGTACATGTATAATATGAACGTAATAAACCCGGCCTATGCAGGGAGTAAAGAGAATCTATCCTTTGGATTACTTTACAGAAAACAATGGGTTGACATTGAAGATGCTCCCACCACAGCTACTTTTTCCGGACACATGCCCGTAGGAAGAAATGTGGGGTTAGGATTGAGTGTTATCTCGGATAAGATAGGACCTGTAGAAGAGAACAATGCGTATGCTGACTTCTCCTATACGCTTAACTTAGGCGGAGAGCACAAATTGGCTTTTGGATTAAAAGCGGGGCTTACCTTTCATAATGTTGGTTTGTTTAGCGATGTATACAACACGCTCCCACAGGAAAACGACCCGGCTTTTAGTGAAAACATCAGTAACACGTATTTGAACATTGGTTCAGGACTCTTTTATTACACCAACAAGTATTACATTGCTTTTTCGGTTCCCAATATGCTTAAGTCAAAACATTTGGATTTACGCGATAATGGACAAGAGAGAGAATTTGGTTCGGAGGTTTCGCACTACTTTTTAACAGCGGGATATGTCTTTGATTTGAGTCCGAACACAAAATTCAAACCCTTTGCAATGTTAAAGTCAGCTTTTAACGCACCTACTTCCTTGGATGTATCGACCAACTTTTTATTCTTTGAGAAGTTTGAAATTGGAGCGACCTATCGTCTAGAAGACAGTTTTGGAGCGATGATTAATTATGCCATCACCCCCAATCTTCGTGTTGGTTATGCCTATGATCACATCGTCTCAGATTTGAATATCACCACTCCTTCTTCACACGAGTTTTTCTTGTTGTTTGATGTAAATTTCCCCAAGAAAGTATCCCGTTCACCACGATTTTTCTAACCTAAAAAGCAACTCAAACGATGAAAAAAGTATATCTATCGATTCTAAGTATTGTAAGTTTAAGTCTTACCTCACTTAGTGCCCAAAATAAAGACACCCAAAAAGCCGATAAGCTTTTCAAACGATTGGAATATGTTGATGCCGCCCAAGAATACCTTAAACTGACCGAGAAAGGAAAAGCAGACGGGTATGTTTACAAACAGTTGGGCGACAGTTATTTCAACACCTTTAACGCCTCGGAAGCCTCCAAGTGGTACGCCAGAGCCGTTGAAACACCACAAGATGCCGAAACCTACTACCGTTATGCCCAAATGCTCAAAGCACAAGGTAAGTATGAAGAGGCCAACAAACAAATGCAAAGTTTTGCCTCCAAAGCACCTAGTGATCAACGAGCAAAAGATTTTAAAGCCAATCCAAACTACCTTCCGAGTTTACTAGACAAACAAAAGAAGTTTGATGTAAAGTCACTGGATATCAATAGTGAAAAATCAGATTTTGGAGCGGTATTACACCAAAATAACCTTTACTTTACCAGTGCCCGAAACGGAGCCAGAAAGAACTACGGTTGGAACGAAGAGCCCTATTTGGATATTTATAAAGCCACTTATAATGTAGATGGAACCATCACTAATGCAGAGCCGGTAGGCGATTTAAATTCAAAATGGCACGATGGCCCTTCTTCCCTTAGTGCTGATGGAAACACGATTTATTTTTCAAGCGAGAGTTTTAAAGAAAAAGACGGCTATGAGAAAGACAAATCCATCAATGCCAAGTTAGGTCAAGTCAACTTGTTTAAGGCTACCATGGCCAACGGGAAATGGTCAAACATCACCCAATTGCCATTCAATAGCAATACCTACTCTACCGGAAACCCTTCCTTGAGTAAAGACGGTAAAACGTTGTATTTTGCTTCCAACAGACCCGGTAGTATCGGTGGAACAGATATTTGGAAAGTGGCCGTTAATGCAGATGGTTCTTATGGCGAACCGGAGAACTTAGGACCTAAAGTAAACACCGAAGGCGAGGAGAACTTCCCGTTTGTTACAGAAGACAACAAAACGCTTTATTTTGCCTCAAGTGGCAGACAAGGGTTTGGTGGGTTGGATGTCTTTGCCTATGATATGACCAAAGGTGAATCAACCAACTTAGGAAAACCAATTAACAGTGAGAAAGACGATTTTGCATTTTCGTTAAATGCAGAGAAGAACATCGGATTTTTGTCTACCAACCGCTCGGGTGTTGATAATATTTACCTTGCTACACCCGTATGTGGCGTAGAGGTAATCACAGTAGTTACTGATGCTAAAACAGGCAAAGTACTTGCCAATGCTAAAGTAGCCATTGTGGATGATAAGAAAAACGTGATTGCTACAGAAACATCAGGAGCCAATGGTGAGGTGGCGTATTATGTAGAGTGTAACAAAGCCTATACGATACAAGCCTCAAAAGACGGTTATGAGAGCAATACCTTCCCGGTAGCAGCCAGCAAAGGCGAGGCAAGAAAAGTAGAAGCCGCCTTGAACCCAATTGATGTAATTGTGACCGAGAAAGAGATTATCCTTAACCCGATATTCTTCGAGTTTAACAAAAGTAACATCACCCAAGAGGGAGCCTTTGAGTTAGACAAACTGGTTCAAGTTTTACAAAACAACAAAGCGATGGTTATCTTAGTTAAATCACATACCGATAACAGAGGTAGTGATGCATACAACTTACGATTATCCGATGCCAGAGCTAAATCAACGGTTCAGTACATCCTGTCAAAAGGAATTGCAAAAGAACAAATCTCCGGTAAAGGAATGGGTGAAACAGAACCTAAAACAGACTGTAAAGACGCTTGCACCGAAGAACAACACGCAGAAAACAGACGAAGTGAGTTCTTGATTGTGAAGAAATAAAATAAACCCTTTTAAACAAAAAAACGGACAGTTCTTGTGGATTGTTCGTTTTTTTGTTTTTAGACCAACACGAGGCTTAAAACAAGCACAGAAAGGCATTAATTCTTTAGGTAACTACAAGGTTTTGGCAAGGCTTTAGTTTAAAAGTTTAAAAGCATTGCTTATAGTACTAAACATGAATAATGTTTATCTTTTACAAGGCTTTGACTCGGGTTTGATATGGCTTTTATCAGGCTTTGGTATGTTATACTACTACTATACTAGTACTATATCTATTCTATAACTGTACTATTAAAATTTGGAAAAAAGAGGGAAAGCGATAAAAGAGAAAGAAATACTCACTTGAAACAAAGATAGTTTTTTTAGTGAAATAGTGTTTTTTTTTGATTATTATTGAGTTAACTTGTAAAAAAAACAGTAGTTTGATTTTGAAAAATTGGTTTTCTAAAAGGAGTAACAAAACCCCAAACCAACCTTGAACAAAACCTCTATAAAGCCATTAAAAAAACCTGAAGAAAATTTAAAAAGGATTATTTAAAAAATATTTGATGGTATCATTTTAAAAGAAAGTTATTTGTCAAATGAATTAATCACTGATAAAATAAAATTTATCTTAAAAAGGAAAACAAAGTTTATTAAGGTTTGTTTAAAACTATTTAAGCAGATTTATCACATAAAAAAAGCGGAACAATTTTGTTCCGCTTTTTGTTTTTTGTCTATCGTTTATTTAATTTACAACAATGTTATCAATTTGCATGGTTGTTGTTATTCCACCACCGGCACCAACGTATTCAAATATAAAGAATCCATTTCCGGTCACAGAAGCAGGAATATTATAATTTCCACTATTTGTAAAGTTTGTAGGATAACCTGATGCTTGACCCGGAGAAATAGTAAAGTTTGATGTAATGTCAACCAAGGTTGCGTCGTTTATGTTTCCACCAACGATATAATCAGTAGAATAATATACTTTTAAAACACTACCATTAACAAATCCGGCTTTTGACTGAAATGATAATGTGTTTGCTGCGGTCATATCAACAGGAACAATGAATAATGATCTGTTGTTTTCAGGTGTTCCACCAAAAGAAGTCATTTGAATGTATTTGTTTCCTCCAAAAGTTGTATTTGCCCAATATCTTGAACCAATGTTTGCATCATTAATGTAATTTGGAAATTGTCTGTTACCAGGAGAGGAAGTTCCGTAGCTTTCAAAGTTTTCTGTAAAACTTCCCAAATACTGAATATTGTTACCCACAAGAGGAGGAAACAAGTCTATTTCAACTCTTTCATTTGTCATTTGGACATCTTCTAGGGTTCTAATCATAAACTGATAGGTTGATGAAAACTTGGTTAAAACACCTCTTAATTTACCATTACCAGATGGTATCTGAGCAGATGCGAAATTAGCATACTGGCTAACTCTCACAACAATTTTATTTCCGTTGATGTCTGTTATTTCGTGATTAGTTCCTCCTCCAATAGTATAAACATCTTCATCATAATAATTTTGTCCCAAGGATTCATCCGTGAATTGAACAGCATCAAATTCAATTAATTTATTAATATAACTATCGTTTGCCGCTTGTGCTACCGTAATATTATTTACTAATTCGTCTTCATTCACTTTTGTACATGAGCGAGTTATTACACTTTCAAATTCTACTCCGGATATTCTTCCCACATCATCATCAGTATCATCCAAGGGAGTTTCATTGTTATAAAGAGAACCAATAATCGTAGAACCAAAATCTTTCATAAAATAACGATTATTCAAGTTAATGAATACTTTTCGTCCGGGTTCAAATTTTGTATACAGATTATACGAGTCAACAGGAACACTAAAACCAACAGATCCATCCAAAGAAACAAAAGAGATGGATTTATAAAAATTCCCACCTTCATCACTAGAAGTTACATAAGCTTCAATAATGTCTTTAACCTCATCATTGTTTTCATCAGGTTGTGGATAAAATTGGATTGTTGAATTAGCAAGATTTGTAATATCTGTTACAAGCTTGTTGGCAGTAAGGTCATTACACTCTCCACTTAAATCAGGAGTGTCGTAATTATCGCTATTAACACAACCAATTAGTATTGCGGAAATGGCAGCTGTTAGTAAAAATTTTATATTTTTCATAGGTCAATTTTTAATTGTTTGTAAACACTTTTACATCATCTACTTGAAATAATCCGTCAAGTGTGGAACCATTTCCGGTTACTTTAAAAGCAATATAAACTGTTCCTGAATATCCTGAAATGTCAATATTTCCTGAGGGAATGTAAAGATAACCATTTGTAGTGTTGTCAGCAACAACGGCTTCTAATTGAGTCCAAGTAGCGGCAAGCACATTAGTTCCATCAAAATCAGAAGAAATAAAAACTTCTAATTTATTAGCAGGATTATCAACAAAATTTGAGGCAGAACTAAAAGTTAAAACTTCATTTTCTGTTGAATCAAGGTTTATGCCAGGCGTTATGGCCCATCCAATATTAGAGTCTTCACCACTTTGGTAAGAATTAAATTGAATATATCCTGAACCATCAAAATCTCTTTCAGTCCAAAGCTTTGATCCCGCTTCAGCGAAATTAACCCAACCCGGAAAATCAAAATTAGCATTAAAGTTTATATCTTCTTCAGGGAAAGATTCCGAAAAGATTAATGGTCTAAAAGGAGGGGTTTCAAAATCATCCTCTTTAACGCAACTTGAAAACATCCCTGCAGTAAAAACTGTAAAAAGAATTATTTTAAATATATTTTTCATAATCTATTTTTTAAAAATTAAAGTAGAAGTTAACAAAATAGGTTCTACCATATCCATAAAAGTATTTAGGACCAAATGAAGGCGTTCCATTTGCTAAATCTGCCTGTAAATCAGGATATGTTGCTTTTCTTGATTGTTCGAAACCGCCTGTTTTGTATTCAATATCAAAAACGTTATTGACGGTTGCAAAAAAACCAATTATATTTCTGTTTTTGTTACTCACTCTCCATGATTTTCCACCTACTAAGTTTACCAAAGTGAAATTGTCGAATTTTTCTTGTTTTAACAGATTCCTGACATTTTCTTCGGTTGCCCCATCAAAGCCTAATCCATCTCCAGCATCTACAAAGTTAGTTGTTCTTAAAATATTAGAAACATCAATATATGAATCTGCTAAATAATTAACATTTGCCCCAATCCACCAGAAGGCAGGAGCACGATATTCTAAACCTAATGAATATGCTTGTTGTGGAATACCCGGCTGTCTGTAATCTTTTAAATAGGCCGTGCCAAAATCGGTAATTGGAGATGAGTTTTGAGAAGTAGCTTGACCATCATCGTTTAGTTTAACATTTGGATTACCGTCAAAGGTATATTCTCCATAAGATGCAGCTACGGTAGCTTTAATTGTTGAAGTAATTTGATATTCAAGACCAAGTTCTGCACCAATATTTTTTTTGCTGATTCCTGTTACAATTTCACTTATGAAAGAATCTTCGTTTCCATCTCCAACGATATCTTCATCAAACAGACCTTCTCCATAAAAGAAAGATAATTCTGTTGCGTTTCTAACTCTAGACATAAAAGCCGTTAGGCGTAATTTTAATTTTGGTGCTCTGATGATATAACTTGCGTCTAAACTCAATATGTTTTCGCTTGTTAAATCAGGTGTAATATTGTTATTTAAACGTGCATTAGCAAAGGTGTTTCTCAAGTTTGGAGCCTTTGTCATATAAAGTCCGTTAAAGTCAAATAAATGTCTCCCTGTTAGTTTATACGTTAGACCTCCTTTGAATCCAAAATTTTCAAAGACTTCTTTGTCGCTTTTACCAAATGAGTTATTTGCGTATATACCATTTTTATACAAGCCTTCTCTTTGGTATTGTGATCTAGAAAAAGATTGAGCGAGATAAAAATCGACTTTTGAATAGGTAAATTTAAATTGTGTAAAAGCATCGATGTTATCACTAAATAAATTATAGTTATAACCATATTTATCGCCCACACCAACTGTCCTGTTTGGGTTATTTAAATCAGACTGACCTAAATCGCCTTGAAAAAAAGGATCAATATCTACAAAAAATTCACCACCTAGTAAATCTAAAAGGTTTTGGAAATTATTAGATTTTAACTTTCTGTAAGCAACACTTGCATTAAATATAATATTATTAGAAAGTTGAGAGTTTAAGATTGAGTTTGCTGAAAAAAGTTTGTCATCTGTTCTGTCTTCATATAAGGCATATACACTTCTTCCCGGTATAGCACTTGTTGTATTGGCAAAGTACATAGCATTCCAATCAATTTGACCATTGTTAATGAAGTTTTGTCTCGCAATGTTTGATTGAGGATTTAACAAGGTTGGGTTTCCGTTTTCATCAACGCCTGGGACATAATAAGCCTGTGAATTAAGGAAAAAACTAGGTAGATTTTGGTAATAAGTTGGATCAGGATTATTTGAACCTTGGTTATCAATTCTTGAGTTCCCAATGGAACCAAATTGATAAGAAACATTTGTATTTAATCTGTTTCTATCATTAATCTTCCAAAAATGACTCAAAATAAAAAGGGGTTCTTCAATGTCTTTATCTCTTGAATTTCTTTTTTTACCGTCTTGCCATCCCCAATAAGAATTATATTTAACTCCTTTTAAATCATTCACTTCTTTTGTGTTAGGAGAAGATTTTCCTCTGCTGTTTTGAGCATATATGGTAGTTAGGTTTAAACTATGGTTTTGTGTTAACTTTTTCTCAATACTAGCAAAAACAGAGTTTGCTGAATAATCTGTTCCCTCAAAATAACCCTCTTGAGCCCATCTTCTTGAAGCAGAAATTACATAAGCCCAGCCGTCTTTAGACATGCCAGAAGCATGAGTAGCCATCGCTCTCCAACTATAATTTGTATTAGTCCCCGAAAATGAAATTCTACTTCCGGGTCTGTAAATAGAAGCTCTTGTATTAATTTCTTGAGTTCCTAAAATACCCCCAAAAGTATAATCAGAAGGGGCAGAACCCATGGTAAACTCTTGGTTTCTGGTGGCGTCATTCAATCCTCCCCAGTTACTCCATTGCGGTCTTCCATCATAAATTTTATTCATGATAACACCGTTAATCATAGTGGTTCCGTATTCATTATCTAGACCCCTAATTCTAAAGCGAGCTTGACCCCAATTAAAAGCGGCGGCCTGTTGATATATATCTCTTGTTGCTTGAAGGAGCCCTGAGGTGCTCTCTGAACCACTGTTGTCGTCTCCTAAATCTCCTTCAGTAATGGTTATTAAACTTAGCTGCTGCTCTGTTGTGATGTCTTCTTCTATAGCTACAACGCCTAAGTCTAACGATTGATTTGCCATCACTTCAATTGACAATAGTTTCGGATTATAACCGTCACTTTTTATTTCAACTAATTGGTTCCCGGCCGGAACATTTTCTAAGACAAAAACACCTTCAACAGTAGTTAACTTCATTAAAGTAGTGTTTTGAATAGTTACAATAACACTCTGTAATGGTTTTTGTGTTTTAGAATCAACCACAACCCCTTTGACTTCTCCGGAGTTTTGTGCAAATCCAAAAAACACTTGCATTACCAACAAAATACTAAAAACAAGTTTTTTCATAAATAAAATTAAAATTATTTTTCTTACCTGTTAAGTTAATTATTTCTTAACAGCCTGCAAATGTACATTATTTAATAATATTATTTACTTTTGGTGCGAAGTTTGTATCAAACTTGACAGTAATTTAATATACAATTTATGAAAATTAAACAATTTATTGCCGCTATTCTTGTGATTTATTCAATGAATAGTGTCAGTGGGCAGGACAAAAAATTTATTATGCATACCGTGGCATTCTATAACCTTGAAAATCTTTTTGATACAAAAGATGATGAAAATGTAAACGATGAAGAATACACACCGGCCAATGGATGGACCTCCGAAAAATACCAGCAAAAGCTTCAAAACTTAGCTAGAGTAATTTCTGAAATTGGCACAAATGAACAACAAAACAACTCACCAGTAGTTCTTGGTGTTTGTGAAATCGAAAACAGAGGTGTTTTGGAAGATCTTATCAAACAACCCAAATTGGCAGCTAAAGATTATGGTATTGTACACTACGATTCTCCTGACGGAAGAGGAATTGACACCGGTTTTCTTTACCAAAAGAAACATTTTACACCAACGAGTTCTGTTAATATTCCGTTGATGATTAAAAATTATGATGGAAGCGGTAAACGGGTTTACACCAGAGACCAATTGTTAGTTACCGGTTATTTAGACGGAGAAGAAATGCATTTTATAATCAATCACTGGCCATCTCGTTCCGGAGGTGAAAAAAGGAGTAGCCCTTACCGTGAAGCGGCCGGAGCGTTGAATAAAAAAATCATCGATTCGCTCCAAAAAATAAATCCGGATGCCAAAGTAATTACCATGGGCGATTTAAACGACGGGCCTTATAATAAGAGCGTTAGAAAGTTCTTAGGTGCAAAATCCAAGAAAGAAGATGTACAACCCGGAGGAACCTACAACCCCATGGAAGAAATGTCAAACAAAGGAATCGGTTCACTTGCTTATCGCGATGCTTGGGATTTGTTTGACCAAATGATTTTTACCGAACCGTTTATCAGAAAAGATTATTCCTCTTTCCGTTTTTGGAAAGCCGGTGTTTTTAATAAACCTTATTTGGTGCAAACCACGGGTCAATATAAAGGTTATCCACTGCGTAACTCTCCGGCAGAACCGGGCTATAGCGATCACTTTGCCGTGTATTCCTATCTCATTAAAGAAGTAAAATAAATTCCAAAGCCGATTCCCTTCGGCTTTTTTTATTTTGTAAATTTACCATTCAAAAAAATCGATACAAATGGCCATTCAAAAACCATTCAATCTTAACCAATGGATTGAAGAAAACCGTCACTTGCTTAAACCACCTGTTGGAAACAAAAACCTATATGTAGATTCCGGTGATTATATTGTTATGATTGTGGCCGGACCAAATGCTAGAAAAGACTATCACTACAACGAAACCGAAGAATTATTCTACCAACTCGAAGGAAACATCACCGTTTATGTGCAAGACAACGGAGAAAAAATTGCCATGCAACTTGGTCCGGGCGATATGTTTTTATTACCCGCCAAAACGCCACATTCACCCGTGCGAGAAGAAAATTCAATCGGATTAGTGGTCGAACGAAAACGTGCCGGACAAGACATACCCGACGGATTGCTTTGGTTTTGCGACAACTGCAACCATAAATTATACGAAGTGTATTTTGAACTCAAAGACATCGAAAAAGATTTCTTAGGCCATTTTCAACACTTCTATAATTCCAAAAAACTCAGGACCTGCCAGAATTGTGGTACCGTCATGGAAACCGATCCGCGATTTGTCGCCAAAACAGAGAACGGATAACCGACAACAGATTTTCGGCAGACAATTCCCGCTGTCCGCTCCAAGCTTGTTTGCAAAAACTGTTTTTTCTAAGTTGCCTTAAGAGCTTCCGTTGGTCGCTTTGGTTCAACAAGAAAAAATCAGTTTTTGCTGCACAAGGCTTTCCACTACCATCAGGGCTGTAATTCTCTGCTGTGTAACACAAGTGGTTTTCCAAAACAAAAAAAATCGGTATCTTCGCAAAAAAATATAACAAAAACCTTTAAAAAAGTTATAATGTCAACCATCGCACAACAATTCGGCATGACCGAAGCCCTAGAAATATTAGGCATAAAACCCATCAACGAAGGAACTTCTACCGGAAATCACCACTTTTCCAATGGTGAAATCATTGAAAGTTATTCTCCCGTAGACGGCCAACTGATTGCCAAAGTAAAAACCACCACCGAAGCCGATTACGAAAAAGTAATGCAAACCGCTACCGAAGCTTTTAAAACGTTTCGTTTAATGCCGGCTCCAAAACGAGGCGAAATCGTTCGTCAGTTTGGTGAAAAATTAAGAAAATACAAAGAACCACTCGGGAAATTAGTTTCCTACGAAATGGGAAAATCACTTCAAGAAGGCTATGGCGAAGTGCAGGAAATGATTGATATTTGTGATTTTGCAGTAGGTTTATCACGTCAATTACACGGGTTAACCATGCATTCCGAGCGTCCCGGACACAGAATGTACGAGCAATATCACCCACTTGGTGTAGTCGGCATCATTTCTGCGTTTAACTTTCCGGTGGCCGTTTGGTCTTGGAATACCGCATTGGCTTGGATTTGTGGTGACGTTTGTGTTTGGAAACCTTCTGAAAAAACTCCACTTTGTGGTGTGGCATGTCAAAACATCATCGCCGAAGTATTAAAAGAAAATAATTTACCTGAAGGAATCTCTTGTTTAATCAACGGTGATTATAAAGTAGGGGAATTGATGACGCACGATAAACGCGTTCCGTTAGTTTCAGCAACCGGTTCAACCCGAATGGGAAAAATTGTTGCCCAGGCTTGTGCCGCTCGTTTAGGAAATTCATTGCTTGAATTAGGAGGAAACAACGCCATCATCGTCACTCCGGATGCCGACATCAAAATGACGGTTATCGGAGCTGTTTTTGGAGCCGTTGGAACAGCAGGACAACGTTGTACTTCTACCCGACGATTAATTATTCACGAAAGTATTTATGATAAAGTAAAAGACGCTATTGTTTCAGCCTACAAGCAATTACGTATCGGAAATCCATTAGACCAAAACAACCATGTGGGTCCGTTAATTGATGTTCACGCGGTTGAAATGTATAAAAAGGCGTTAGAAAAAGTAGTTGCCGAAGGCGGAAAAATTATTGTAGAAGGCGGTGTATTGTCTGGAGAAGGATATGAAAGTGGTTGTTATGTAAAACCAGCCATCGCCGAAGCAGACAATTCATTTGAAATTGTTCAACACGAAACCTTTGCTCCTGTTTTATATTTACTAAAATATTCCGGAGATGTGCACAATGCCATCGAAATTCAAAATGGTGTAGCCCAAGGATTATCTTCTGCAATTATGACAAATAATCTTCGTGAAGCAGAAGCTTTCTTATCCCATGCCGGTTCAGATTGCGGAATTGCAAATGTAAACATTGGAACTTCCGGAGCTGAAATTGGAGGTGCTTTTGGTGGTGAAAAAGAAACCGGAGGTGGTCGCGAATCAGGTTCGGATGCTTGGAAAATTTATATGCGAAGACAAACGAATACAATCAATTATACTACCAGTTTGCCTTTGGCACAGGGGATTAAGTTTGATTTGTAGTTTTTGAGAGAATAGAAGAAAGAGAAAAGAAAACCCTGCAAAATTTATTATTTGCAGGGTTTTTTACTTCGTAATAGCAAACAAAGCATGAAGAAAAAGTCAATTATTTCGTCTTCTTCACATACTGCGTCAAAATATAAATACTTTGGTTTTCCACTCTTCCTTCGATTAGGTTAGCATCATCCCAAACCAATTTAATATTGTGTACAGCAGCACCGCGTTTAGCAGTGAAGTTTGCTCCTTTTACATCTAAATCTTTAATCAAAACCACAGAATCACCATCTTTGAGAATATTTCCGTTGGAATCTTTATGGATGATTTTGCCTTCGTCGTCATCGGCTTCTCCGGTAGCTTTTGCCCATGCTAAGGCATCTTCATCCAGATACATCATGTCGAGTAAATCGTGGTTTTTTAGTCGAGCCAACATTCGCCAACATACAATTTGTATTGGTAGATGTTCGCTCCACATGCTTTCATTCAAACCTCGCCAATCGTCGGGATTTGTTGTTTCCGGATTCTCGATTTGATTTTTTAAGTTTTGGGTAATTAAAATGCTGTTTTCTAAACTTTCATCGGTTTTAGGTGGAACGGTGTACACCACTAAATTTTCCTCTGAACCACTTATTTCACATTTAGAACCACTACGGTCTTTTAATTTTTTTTCTGTAATGCTCATTTATGTTATTAAATTACAAATTAAAACAAGCTCCAATATTAAATTGAAATTGGTTGTTTAATTTTTCATAACCCACTACATTGTTGTCGTATTTTGCAATTGGGAAACCAACTTCAGAAAACACGCCAAATCCTTCAGAAAAGAAATAGCGGGCACCTACGTGACCACCAAAGTTTCGTAATCCTAAGTTTAGACCAGGATACACATCCATTTCTGTTGGCAAACCAATTACGCTTCCAATGTTTGCGTTAAAACGAGCTTTTAAATCAAAACGATCTTCAAATTTGGCTTCAAATCCTGCGGGTTCATCAACACCCAAGAGGTAACCTGTTTGTACACCTATAGACATGTTTTCGCCAATTCCATGATCATAAAACAAAACAATTCCGGTTCCGTGATTTTGAATATTGGCTCCTACTTGAAATTTTTGATCTCCTTTTCCGCTATACGCTTGAGCACTAGCAAAAAGAGAACCGAACAAAAGTCCTACTAAAAATAATTTTTTCATGGGTATAAAATTTTTACAAAGGTATGATTTTTACTAAAAAAGCTATTTAATTTCTTCCTTTTTCATTTGGATACAATTGAGGCAAGGGTTCACTTTGCCAGTATTGCTTTGAGTCAACATCTAGAATGGTAAGTGGTCCGTAAAAAGCAGCTCCGGTATCGATATTCCATACACACGCTTTGTTGATGGGAATTGTTTCATTGATGCGAGTGGTGGGCGTATGACCAATATAAATTTCGTTGTATAAAGTGAATCGTTTTGGATAGAATACATTGTTTTTTGATAAACTTGGATTCAATGAAAGAGCCGTTTCCCATAAGGTTCTATCCCAGTAGAACAAGCGAGGATAATATTCATACGCAATACCATTAACATTAGTAAAACCGGCATGAATGAATAAACGATTTTGTTCGTCTAAATAATAATCTTTTAATTGGTTTTCTAAAAAAGCAATATGTTCTAAGCGAGTGATATCCGAAATTTTTTCATAAGCATCAATAGTAGATTGACCGCCATGTTTAAACCATTCTTGGTTGTAATCGTTTGTTTTTAAGTAATTGAGTAGCAATTCATCATGATTTCCTCTGATGAAAATACAATTTTGTTTTTTTCCTAAATCAATTAAAAAATCCAATACCTGAGGAGATTCACTCCAACCGTCTACATAATCACCTAAAAAAATTAAAGTATCATTAAGGGTTGTTTTGCTTCTTTCCAGCACTTGATGCAATGCTCGAAGTCCGCCATGAATATCTCCGATTACGAATGTTTTAGTCATTGTTTCTGTCATATTTTACCTTCCTTAAAATCCGCATGGTTTCTTTGAAATTTACATAAACCATTGGGTTTTCTAGGGTTTTAAGTAGTGGTTTGGCTTCAATTAATTTTTGTTTGGCTTCATCAAATCCGTTTAAATAACAAATCATCAACGTAGAGGGCAAATTTAGTAAATCTCGTTTTTCATTTTCGGATAAGGTAGTTGCTTTTATTAGTTTTTGCAACAAAGATAAGTTGGAATTATAAATATGAAACATCATTTTCCTATTGTATTGAGGTGGTTCAAACAGAAACTCATTTTCAATTTTATAATAACCGTTATCAAAAAAAGTCAGCGTTTGTTTTTCTAACGGATAATAACTCGTTTTGTCATTCAATCCCAGCGGAACATATTCGGTAATTGAAAAAGTTTTATCATCATATTCAATTGAAACTTCATCAAAAGCGGAATAGAATAGTTTGATTTGTTCGTTAATCAATTCAATATCAACTCTTGAATAAAAAGTTTTATCGCGAACTTTTTTCTTGTTTCCTGCCCAGCAAACAACAAACAGTTCTTTAAAAACATAGTATTTCGTATCCATGTCTTTGTGGCGATTATTCATAAAATCCAAAACACCTTCTAATGTATAAGAAATACTGTTTCGTGAATTATTCTCAATCCCAATCACCGTTTCTGTATTCATTTTAGAAAACGGAATTTTATCATCCGTAGGAATAGAATTACTTCCTCTTCGCACAAAAACTGTTCGAGCCGGAATGGTGTAAATTCCTTTTTTAAAAAAAGAAACCTTACTTTTTGGCTTTATCGTGACTAAACCCACTACTTTATCTTTGGGTAAATTAGGAAACGGTACATTTTCATACTGTATTTTGGGAGGATTTTCTAAAAATGCGTTCACTAGATTTTGGATTCTACTGTCATCAAAAAAATCATTTCCCACAATTTCATTGTCTTGGTCTTCTACACCTACTACAATATATGAATTGTTGGTTGGATTAGAATTAGATAAAGCACAAATATGCTTTAAAAACTTAGCTTTACCTTCTTTAGTATGTAAATTCAATTGCCGCTTTTTGTCATAAAAACTGTTCTCATCATTGTGAGCTAAAAGATTTTTGATAAGAAGGCGTTTGTTGATCATTTTTTTTAGTTTTCATTCGCAGTCGCAGTTTTCAGTGATATTGATAGCTTGAAAACTATTTAAGCGACTGAAAACTTCTTTAAGGAACTTCATTTCCCATACTTTCTGTCCAAATTTCAAACCAGTCTTCTTTATCCAAAACCAAGCTCATTGCTTTCTGCAATTGTTGAATTCGGGCCACATTTACAGTACCCGCTACAGGGATAATTTTTGAGGGATGCTGCATAACCCAAGCCAGTAAAATAATATCGGAACCGAAATGATACTCTTCAACTAATCGGGCCAATAATTTTTTCAATCGTCGAGTTTGTTCGGTATCTTCTCTAAAAATTGTTCCGAGCGGATTCCATGCCATTGGACGAATATTATGTATTTGCATATAATCCAAACTTCCATCTGTCATGGGATTAAAATGCGTGGCAGAAAATTGGATTTGATTATAAGCAACTCTAGTTTTTTGTTGAATTAAATCCGTTTGTGAAGATGTAAAGTTAGACAACCCAAAATCTAAAATTTTACCCTCTTTTTTTAATTTTTCAATCGCCTCGGCAATTTCATCAGCGTTCATTAATGGGCTAGGACGATGTAAAAGAAGAACATCCAAATAATCGGTTTTTAAATTCTTTAAAGAGTTTTCTGCAGACCAAATGATATATTCTTTTGAATAATCATAATGTTTAATCTTGTTGTTTCGATTATCAGTTATCAATTGAATACCACATTTTGTAATCAATTGAATTTTTGTTCGTTCAATTTTACTACGCTTAAGAGCTTCCCCAAAAGCAGCTTCTGTTGTGTAACCACCATAGATATCGGCATGATCAAATGAAGTTATCTTGTTTTCTAAACAGACCAAGATGAGATTGGCTATTTCAACAGTGCTTAGATTTTTATCCCAAACACCCCAGTTCATAGTTCCTGCTACAATAGGCGATAATGTTGTTGTCATAAACTAAAAGAATAAAATGTATTTGTTTTGTTCAAAAGAAACGAGGTTATTTAAAATTGAAATAAAAACAGTGAACTGTACAACTCTTCCCAAGAGGTCTTAAAATTATGAAAACTAAATCACAAATCACTCTTAAAACCCATGATTTTATTGAAGTTTTAACGGTATGTTAACATTTTGAAACGAATAAAATTTTCAATTTGCACTGTTAATTTTTACATGCTAAATTCGAGTGCTCAAAACAGAAATTATGGAAGAAAATACAACTACGCTTGATATTCGAGCGATTAATGAAAGAATAGAAAAAGAAAGTGCTTTTATAGACCTTCTTACGTATGAAATGAACAAAGTAATCGTTGGTCAGAAGCATATGGTGGAACGTTTGTTGATTGGCCTTTTGGGACAAGGACATATTTTATTGGAAGGAGTTCCCGGTTTAGCAAAAACCTTGGCCATAAATACGTTGTCACAAGCCGTTCAAGGAACTTTTAGCCGTGTACAATTTACACCGGATTTATTGCCCGCCGATGTGGTTGGAACAATGATTTATAATATTAAACAGAATGAATTTTCTATTAAAAAAGGGCCTATTTTTGCCAATTTTGTTTTAGCTGATGAAATCAACCGTGCTCCGGCAAAAGTACAATCGGCTTTGCTTGAAGCGATGCAGGAAAAACAAGTAACTATTGGCGATACCACTTTTAAATTAGACAAACCATTTTTGGTTTTAGCTACTCAGAACCCAATAGAGCAAGAAGGAACGTATCCGTTACCGGAAGCTCAAGTTGACCGTTTTATGTTGAAAACAGTAATTGAATACCCAAAAATGGAAGATGAACGTTTGGTGATTCGTCAAAATTTAAAAGGTAGTTATGAAAAAGTAAATCCGGTTATTTCAATTGAACAAATTCTAAAAGCTCAGCATACCGTTCGAGAAGTGTATATGGACGAGAAGATTGAAAAATATATTTTGGATATTATTTTTGCAACTCGATTTCCGGAAAAATATAGATTAGAAAATTTAAAACCGTTAATCAGTTTTGGTTCTTCTCCACGGGGAAGCATTAATTTGGCAACTGCAGCAAAATGCTATGCGTTCATCAAACGTCGTGGTTATGTAATTCCGGAAGATGTTCGTGCCGTAGTGCACGATGTATTACGTCACCGTATTGGTGTTACGTATGAAGCAGAAGCAGAAAATATTACATCTGTTGAAATTATCAATAAGATTGTAAACGAAATAGAAGTGCCTTAAAATTTAGTTGGCAGTTATCAGTTATCAGTCGGCAGTTTATCTGCTTAACCGATGACAAAAAACAGACAACCGACAACTGAAAAAAATGGAAACAAAAGAGCTACTCAAAAAAGTACGAAAAATAGAAATCAAAACCCGACGATTGAGCGATCATATCTTTTCGGGAGAATACCATACATCTTTCAAAGGTAGGGGAATGACTTTCTCAGAAGTACGTCAGTACCAGTTTGGCGATGATGTTCGTGCTATCGATTGGAACGTGACTGCACGCTATAATGAACCCTACATCAAAGTTTTTGAAGAAGAGCGTGAACTCACAATGATGTTGATGGTTGATATTTCCGGTTCTGAAAGTTTTGGTACAAAAAATCAATTAAAAAGCGAAATTGTAACTGAAATCGCTGCAACCATGGCGTTTTCGGCTACGCAAAACAACGATAAAATAGGATTGATTTTGTTTTCAGATGAAATTGAGCTTTACATTCCACCCAAAAAAGGAAAATCACATGTGTTACGAATCATTCGGGAGTTGATAGAATTTAGGCCTAAAAGCAATCGAACAAATATTTCTAATGCGTTGAAATTCCTTTCGAGTGTAATGAAGAAAAAAGCCATCGTATTTTTTATATCTGATTTTATTACGGATGATAATTACGAACACACCTTAAAAATAGCCGGAAAAAAACACGACATCACCGGAATTAGGGTGTTTGATGTTCGCGAAGAAAAAATGCCAAATATCGGAATGGTCAATATGTTGGATGCAGAAACCGGTGAAACAATGTTGGTGAACACCAATTCAAAATCTATCCGGATGGAATATGAAAAATATTATCAAGAGAAAGTGGCTTTTTTCAAAGAAACTTTTTCTAAATGTGGCTCAGGAACAGTAAATACTAGAGTTGATGAAAGTTACGTAACCAAATTGCTAACCTATTTTAAATCGAGATAATCATACGACAATTTTTAAAAGAAATTGTAAATCGCTGTGAAACAGACAATGAAAAGTAAATTATACATATACTTTCTACTCTTATCAACTTTTGTTTTTGCTCAACAAAAAAGAGTAATTACTTCGGTTGACAGTACCAAAGTGAAAATTGGAGCACAAATTAATTTAACACTTAAGACAACGGTAGATACTTTGTCCAAAGTTGCCTTTCCGGAGGGAAAATTATTTGGTAGTTTAGAAGTATTAGAAAGTTATCCCACCGATACTATCAAAGAAAACGATAAGTATCAACTCATCAAAAAATATGGCTTAACACAATTTGACAGCGGAAGTTATACCATTCCTTCTTTGCAAGTTATTATTAATTCAAAACCCTATGTGACCGATAGTGTTTTGGTAGAAATTCTGCCGGTTATAGTGGATACTTTAAAACAACACATGTATGACATTAAAGATATATCTACCGTTCCGAATGATTATTCGTATTGGTGGATTATTGTCATAATTTTGATTGGACTTGCCGGATTGGGCTATCTTATTTATTACTTTATCAAAAGAAATAAAAAGGCGGTTTTGGAAGAAATTGTTTATACTACTCCAATTGAAAAAGCTACTGCACACTTGAAATCATTAGAAAAAAAGAGTTTGATTGAACGTGGAGAAGTCAAAGAATATTATTCCGAATTAACCGATATTGCACGAACATATATTGAAGAAGCCATTGAAATTCCTGCAATGGAAAGCACGACAGACGAATTAATTTCTGCTTTTAAAATTGCCATTGTCAAAAAGAAACTTTCACTTTCGGAAGAAACGATTAAAAATCTGGAAAAAGTTTTGAAACAAGCAGATTTAGTAAAATTCGCCAAATCAAAGCCATTAGAATTTGAAATTGCAGACGATAAAATTAAAATCGAAAAAACAATTTTCAAAATTCATCAGTCCATTCCGGAGGAAATTGAAGACGAAGATGAATTAGAGACTAATGAAGCGAATAAAGCAAAAACTTTAAAACGAAAAAAAGCAAGACAACGAAATATCATAATTCTCTCTTCTGTTGGGGTTTTTCTACTTTTATTGGGGATTTTGGTAGCTGTTAAAGGTTTTGACTTTTTAAAGGACAATATCATTGGTCACCCAACGAAAGAATTATTGGAGGGAGAATGGGTATCAAGCCAATACGGGAACCCTGCAATCGTTATTGAAACACCAAAAGTACTTAAACGGATGGATGTGTCGAAAATGATAGGCAAAGAATTAGGAGAAATGGCCAATATGCAAATGTTTGGTTATGGTTCGATGATGGATGACTATTATATTGCAATCATGACAACGAATTTTAAGCAAGAAGTAAACGTAGATTTAAACCAAGCTTTCGAAGGTTCTCTAAAAATGATGGAAGCCAATGGGGCTCAAAACATCTTAGTTAAGCAGGAAGAGTTTTCAACTCCTGAAGGCATTAATGGGTTAAGGGCATATGGGACAATGAATATCTTGGATAAGTTAACCAAAAAAAGCAGAAAAGCCTATTACGAAGCCGTTTATTTTGCTCAAGAAGGAGGTTTGCAACAGATTGTAGTGATGCATGAAGAAGGCAATGAGTTAGCTAACCAAATTACAGAGCGAATAATGAATTCTGTTGAACTTGCCAAATTAAAACAATGATGGAAAATATTACTTTTTTACATCCACAGTTTTTTTGGTTGTTTACTCTTTTACCGGTAGCAATAGCATGGTATATTTGGAAGCGAAACAAACAAACACCTACTTTAAAAGTTAGTTCTTTAAAAGGATTTAAGGTAAGAAGCTCAATTCTTCCAAAATTGAAACCAATTCTTTTTGCTATGCGAATCGTGGCATTGAGTTTCATTATTGTAGCGTTGGCAAGACCAAGAACAGTTGATATCAGCAATAAAACTAAGACAACAAGAGGAATTGACATTGTAATAGCGACTGATGTTTCAGGTAGTATGTTGGCTAAAGATTTAAAACCCAATCGGTTAGAGTCATTAAAAAAAGTAGCAACAAAATTTGTCAAAGATAGACCTAATGATCGTTTTGGAATAGTGGTTTATGCCGCAGAGAGTTATACTAAAACACCGGTAACAAGCGATAAATCCATTGTGGTTGAAGCTATCAAAAACATTAAGTATGATAATGTTCTAAAAGACGGAACAGGTATCGGAATGGGATTGGCTACAGCAGTGAACCGATTAAAAGACAGCAAAGCAAAAAGCAAAATTGTTATTTTGTTAACCGATGGGGTAAATAATGCCGGATTTATCGAACCGGAAACAGCTGCAGACATTGCCAGAGAATACGGAATTAAAGTGTATACGATTGGAATAGGAACCAATGGAATGGCAGAATTTCCCTATGCCTATGCACCAAACGGTGGATTTTTATTTCAAATGATGCCGGTTGAAATTGATGAAGCACTAATGAAAAGCATCGCCAAAAAAACCGACGGAAAATATTTTAGAGCAACCAGTAATAATAAATTACAAGCAATTTATGACGAAATTAATAAGTTAGAAACCACTGAAATAGAAGAACAAAAGTTTTATAATTATGATGAAAAATTTCGCCCTCTGATTTGGGTTGCCGGATTGCTTTTGTTAATAGAAATTTTATTAAGACAAACCATTTTTAGAGGTTTTATATAATATGTATTCACAGATAGACGAAAAAATATATTTATACTTTTTAGCTGTTATCCCAATAATAGTGATGCTTTTTTTAATTAATTTATATTGGAAAAGAAAAAAGCAACGCGAATTTGGGGATTTGGAATTGGTTAAAAAATTGAGTCCTGAAAAGTCTGTTTTTAAGCCAGTTTTGAAAATTACCTTTTTACTTTTGGCTTTAACGAGTTTAATCATCGGCTTGGCCAATCCCAAAATTGGCAGTAAAATGGAAACCGTAAAAAGGGAAGGAATTGATGTAGTTTTTGCCATCGACGTTTCCAAAAGTATGTTAGCCGAAGATATGGCACCCAACCGATTAGATAAAACAAAACAAATTGTTTCGCAAATCATTAATCAATTGGGTAGTGATCGCATTGGAATGGTCGCCTATGCCGGAAGTGCTTTTCCTGTGCTTCCCATTACAACCGATTATGGGGTAGCAAAAATGTATTTACAAAGTATGAATACCGACATGGTTTCGTCGCAAGGAACATCGTTAGAAGAGGCCATAAAATTATCGGCTAATTATTTTGATAAAGGAAATGCTACCAACAAGTTAATTATTCTAATTTCCGACGGAGAAGATCATTCCGATGGTGTGGAGGGAGCCATTGAAGAAGCTCTCAAAATAAAAGCTAAAGTAATCTCTATTGGTGTTGGAACAGAAAAAGGAGGCCCCATTCCAATCAAACGAAATGGTGTAGTTGAAAATTTTAAACGCGATCAAAACGATGAGGTTGTGGTAACCAAAATGAACCAAGAAATACTGAAACAAATAGGAAAAGGAACTAAAGGAGGGTATGTTTACGGCGGAAACACAAAAGAAGTCTTGGATTATGTAAAAAACGCTTTGGATAATATTGAAAAAACCGAATTTGAAACGACACAAGTAGCCGATTTTCAATCACAATTTCAATGGTTTTTAGGTATAGCATTTGCACTTTTGTTTATCGATATTTTTCTGTTAGAAAGAAAAACAGGTTGGATCACTAAGTTGAATTTATTTAATGAAAAGGAATCATGAAGCAAATCGTTTTTTTAATTAGTTTATTATTTTCTTTATTTACTTTCGCTCAAGTGGAGGTGAAGAAAGAGAAGGATAAAATTTTGCCTAAAGCAAATGAAGCTTTTGCTGAAAAAAAATATGCTGAAGCCGAAGCACAATACCGTATTTCCAACTCAAAAGGATTATCCGGTGCAACACCATCTTATAATTTAGGGAATTCGATTTATCGGCAAAAACAATTTAGCGAATCCAAATATGCTTATTCACAAGCCTATGAAAAAGCGACTACGAAAGATGAAAAACATAAAGCGTTGCACAATTTGGGTAATGTTTACATGAAAGAAAAACAATATGGCAAAGCGGTAGAAGCCTATAAAAACGCTTTGCGAAATAATCCTTCCGATGAGCAAACCCGTTATAATTATGCTTTAGCGAAAGAATATTTAAAAAACAATCCGGAAGATCAAAATCAAGATAAAAAAGACGATAAGAAAGACGACCAAAAAGACGACCAAAAACAAGACAAAGGCGACGGAGATAAAGACAAAAAAGACGATAAAAAAGAAGGCGACAAAGACCAAGGAAAAGGCGATAACAAAGAAGACAAAAACGAAGGTGACCAAAAGAAAGATGAAAAACAAGGTGGTCAACCAAAACCGCAACCGTCCGGAATTTCTAAAGAAAGTATCCAAAATCTATTAGATGCCGTTAATAACGAAGAAAAGAAGATACAGGAAAAAGTAAATCTTCAAAAAGTAAAAGCAAAACCTGTTCAAACGGAAAAAGACTGGTAATTAAAAATGAAAAAATTAGTATTCTTACTATTAATCACTTGTCAAGCTATTTTTGCTCAAGTTCAGTTTGAAGCCAAGGCAAGCAAAACTTCTTTGGGCCTCAACGAACGCTTGCGTATTGATTTTACGATGAATGTGGACGGTGATAATTTTGATCCCCCAACTTTTGAAGGTTTTAGAGTTATTGCAGGTCCTAGTCAGCAAGTAAGTCAATCATGGGTTAACGGAAAAAGTTCGTTTAACAAAACGTATTCTTATTTTTTGTTACCCACGCAAAAAGGTACTATTTCCATTAAACAAGCATCAATTGAACACAATGGACAAGTTTATAAAACTACACCAATAAGCATTAAAGTTACCGATGCGGTACAGCAACCACGTGATCCAAACGACAATTCAATCTCCATAAATGATGCGTTGCATTTAGTGGCCGAAGTCAGCAAAGCCAATCCGTATCTAAATGAACCTATTACTGTTGTTTATAAATTATATTTCAGTCATAACATCGGTATTTCTAATTGGCGAGAACTAGACAAGCCAAAATACAATGATTTTTGGAGTCAAAACATCGACATCAAACAATTGGTTGCCGAAGAAGGAACGTATAACGGTGAACGTTTTCGTTATGTAGTACTTCGCAAAACGGTTTTATATCCGCAAAAATCAGGGAAGTTAGAAATTGAACCGCTTTCTTTAGATATTGATGTAGAATTACCAACTAATCGACGCAATATTTTTGGTCAGGTAATGTTAACCAAAGACCACAAGCGGGTTTCTGCCGGAAGCAAAATTATTAATGTGAAACCACTTCCCGAAAACGGAAAACCAATTGATTTTTCTGGTGCTGTTGGTAAATTTGATTTTAAAGTAACACCATCTAAAACCACCTTAAAAAATGGCGAAAGCATGGATTTGGAAGTGAGTGTTTCCGGTTCAGGAAATTTAAAATTATTCAGTTTGCCCAAACCGGTTGTTCCAACTGCTTTAGAAATGTATGATCCGGTTCATTCCGAAAATGTGAATACGCCTTTGAGCGGAATGAACGGTAAAATCTCCGATAAATACACCATTATTCCACAATTCAAAGGAAATTATACGATTAAACCGTTGCAATTTACCTATTTTGATTTAGGAACGAGCAGTTATAAAACCATCACTTCTAACGAAATTACTATTAATGTGGCGGACGGACCAGCATCGCCAAATGCAGGAAATGAAAATCAAGGTAATGCTTCTGTAATGAAAAAAGCAGTGGATGCTCAAGAGCAGTTCAAATTTATTCATTTAAAAACCAAATTATCTCAAACAAATAAAGAAGATTTCTTTGGTTCAACAATGTATTATGTTTTGTTGGGAATTCCGTTTCTGTTGATTCCATTTATCATTTTATTTAAGAAGAAAAAAGAAGCAATTGATGGTGATGTGATTGGGAATAAATTGAAAATGAACAATAAATTGGCTAAAAAATATTTATCCGAAGCTAAAAAACAACTTGGTAATAAAGAACCATTTTACGTGGCATTAGAAAAATCATTACACAACTTTTTGAAAGCGAAATTAAAAATTGAAACCTCAGAAATGAGCAAAGATTTAATCAAAGAATTTTTAGCCGATAAAAAAGCACAACCGGAAACGATTGAAAAATTTATTCAAATCACTGAGAATTGCGAGTTAGCTCGTTATGCACCATTTTCAAACGTAGCAATGCAACACGATTTTGAAAAGGCAGCAGAGGTAATTTCGGAATTAGAAAAACAAATTTCTTAATATCAAAACCATGAAGAATATCATCTATATTTTACTCTTGATTTCCCAAACATTTTGGGCTCAGAGTGTTTTTGATAAAGGAAACGAACACTATCGAAAAGGCAATTACCAAGAAGCGATAAATGCTTACGAAAGTATCTTAAAAGATAAAAAAGAGTCATGTGATTTGTATTATAACCTAGCCAACAGTTATTATAAATTGAATCAAATTGCACCAGCAATTTATTACTATGAAAAAGCACTTTTGATTAGTCCGAATGACAAAGACATTCAAAATAACCTCAAATTCGCAAAAAACAGCACTATAGATGACATAAAAACAATAGAAAAAGTGGGTTTTGAAAAAATGGTGAGTAATTTCACCGGGCTGTTTCACTATAACTCTTGGGCGTATATTTCGGTTGGATTGGCCATTTTGTTTTTGTTGTTTTTTATAGGCTATTATTTCTCACAAACAACTTTAGTAAAACGTATCTTTTTTATAGGAATGTTTATTGTTCCCATTTTTATATTAATGGCCGTTGGAGCAGCTGTTTTTGAAAAAAGTCGATACAAAAACATAAAACCGGCCATTGTGTTTGCCGATGTTATTTCAGTTAAAAACGAACCTCGTGAAAACGCAACAGACGCTTTTATTCTTCACGAGGGGACCAAAGTCTTTGTTTTAGAAAACGTTGATAATTGGAAAAAAATTCAACTCACCGATGAAACCGAAGGTTGGATTTTGAGCGAAGCCATTAAGGAGTTGAAGTAGTTTCTTCATATGTTTTTTTCACATTGTCAATCCAATTGGTAACCATTGGCATCATAAAGGAAGTTGTTTCTAAAATAGGACGATAGAAAATAGACTTGTCTTGCTTTTCTTTAGAAATGAGTTGATTTTCAACATTTATTTTTTGAATTAAATTCAATACAATTCCAATTAACAAAGTGGTTTTTAAAACACTAAAGATTCCACCCGCTAATTTATTTGCCCAACCTAAAAAAGCAAAATCGGCAATTTTTGTAAAAATCTTTGCTAACAGATGAACGGCAATTACAACTAAAATTAAGGTTAAAACGAAAGATGTAATTTGAATCGTTTGCGGATTCCAACTGACAAAATCGTCTAAAAAACCTTTCACCAAATAAGAAAATTTAATTGCCAGAAAAACACCTAAAATAAACGAAATGATAGAGGCAATTTCCACAAACAAACCGTTTTTGATGCCCTGATACAATCCGATAATTAATAAAACACCAATAGCAAAATCCATTTTAAAAAAATAAGTTTACTAAAATACTAATTTCCGTTTAATCTGTGGCAACTTCTTATCTTTGCAAAAAAATAATGGTGATTGATGGTAGAAATTATTCTTCCACCTTCCCACTTCCATCTTCCATCATGTCAAGAGATCTACAATTAAAAGAACGTTGGGAAAACGTTGTCACTATTCTCTCCAATCAATTTGCCGATGGCGAAGAGCTTGACCTCGATGCCATTATTTACTTAATTGGTGTTCAAGAATTGGGTAAGTTCAAACAAACATTCAAGAAAGACGAAAAAATTAATTTAATGCATATTGCTATCTGTCGTTTATTGGAGCCCTATGGTTACTATGAATTTGATTTTTACGATAACGACGGTTGGCCGCATTACAAAGTAAAAGAAGAACTACCGCCATTAAAAGCAGGTGAACAATCCGTTTTGATGAAAGAAGCGATTGTGCATTATTTTTTGGAAAGGGAACTGATTAAATAGTTGTCAGTTTTTATAAAAACTCCCAACTTCCAACTTCCAACTCCCAACTTTTTCCTAAATTTGCACCTTTCAATGCACGAAAGATGATAGACAAAATCAAAGAATATATCGCCGAAGCACAAGCGTTTCAAACAGATAATAAAGATTCGCTTGAACAATTTAGAATAAAATTTTTAGGAAGCAAAGGGCTGTTGAAAGACTTATTTGCCGAATTTAAAAATGTTCCCAACGAACAGAAAAAAGAGTTCGGTCAAGTGATTAATACCTTGAAAAACACCGCAGAAGAAAAAGTAAAATCCATTCAGGAAATGTTGGAGAGCAAAGAAGAATCGGTGGGTATTTTTGGCGATTTAACTCGTCCGGGTGAGCCTTTCCCAATTGGGTCACGTCATCCTATTTCGCTGGTGAAAAATCAAATTATCGATATTTTTTCAACGATAGGTTTCAACGTTTCCGAAGGGCCGGAAATTGAAGACGATTGGCATAATTTTACGGCTTTAAACCTTCCGGAATACCATCCGGCAAGAGATATGCAGGACACGTTTTTTATTCAAACCAATCCCGATGTTTTGTTGCGAACACATACATCATCCGTGCAGGTCCGATATATGGAAAACAACAAACCGCCAATAAGAACGATTTCTCCGGGACGAGTTTTCCGTAATGAAGCTGTTTCCTCACGTTCTCATTGTATTTTCCATCAAGTGGAAGGTTTATATATAGACAAAGATGTTTCGTTTGCCGACTTGAAGCAAACACTTTTATATTTCACTAAAGAAATGTTCGGCAAGTCAAAAATTCGTTTAAGACCTTCTTATTTCCCTTTTACTGAGCCAAGTGCTGAGGTAGATATTTATTGGGGTTTAAAAACCGAAACCGATTACCGCATCACCAAAGGAACCGGATGGTTAGAAATCATGGGTTGCGGAATGGTTGACCCAAATGTGTTGAAAAACTGTGGCATCAATCCGGATGAATACAATGGTTTTGCTTTTGGAATGGGTATTGAACGTATTGCGATGCTTTTATACCAAATTGGCGATATTCGTATGTTTTATGAAAATGATGTTCGCTTTTTAGAGCAATTTAAAACGAGTATATAAGAATTTAGAATTATGATTAACGATTTTTGATTGCAGATTTAATTCCACAATCAAAAATCGTTATTCTTCAATCGTTAATCCCATGAAATCCGACATTATCATCCCCAAAGTAGAAAACGTCTTTTTAGCCGCCATCCAAGAATGGAACGACGACTTTATGGACAACGTTTGGAATGTCTATCTAATTAATGACAGTGACTACAAATTAGACAGCGTGATGGTCGTTTCAAAAGCATTTGGAACCGTTAATGGAGAAATGAAAAAAACATCACTTTTGCGACATGCTTTTGTGGAAATACCTTCTGTTTCTGCTGTCAAAATTGAAATGATTGAAGCCAGTGTTTTGGCTCTGAACAACGAATTTATGGTAACCTATTTCATTGGAAACACTTTATACGATAAAAAATTTACCTTTAGAACCAATACCATCAACGAACGAGCAACGGAAGAAGTGCCTGTTTTGTTTAAGAATGGGGTGGTAGTAAGGTAACTGCTTATTCTTTTTTCTGAAGTTTCACTTTTTCTTTCCAACTGAAATATCCTATAAAAAAAGTTCCAATTAGAATATATCCCAAATACCTTAAGTAATACTTAAAACTTGAAATTTGGTCATAAAATGAATTTTCTTTTAAATCAAATAACGTCATAATAACACACATGACAGAACCCCATATAATTCCTGTTTTTATTTGATATTTCCAACGTGAATTCATCTAATCTAACTTATCCGTCAATTTTTTAAACACGCTTTTCGGGTCTTTACTTTCGTATAGAATTTGATAAACCGCATCAATAATTGGGGTTTTGGCTTTGTATTCTTGGTTGAGTTTATATGCACTTTTCACGGCATAATAGCCTTCGGCAACCATACTCATTTCCATCATAGCACTTTTCACGGTATAACCTTTTCCAATCATGTTTCCAAACATTCGGTTGCGTGAAAAAACAGAATAACCGGTTACCAATAAATCACCCAAATAAGCTGAATTATTGATATTGCGTTTCATTTTATGTACTTTTCGGATGAATTTCTTCATTTCTCTAATCGCATTACTCATCAACAACGCTTGAAAATTATCCCCATAACCTAAACCGTGAGCCATTCCGGCAGCAATGGCATAAATGTTTTTTAGCATTGCCGCATATTCGGTACCGATAATGTCATCGGATATTTTGGTTTTGATGTAATTGCTGTTCAAATTCTTGGCTACAATTTTGGCTTTTGACGCATCGGCACACGCTATTGTTAAATACGATAGACGTTCTAACGCCACCTCTTCTGCATGACACGGACCGGTAATTACACCAATGTTTTCATACGGAATGTCATATTGTTTATGAAAATGTTCGCCAACAATCAAAAACGTTTCGGGAACAATTCCTTTAATGGCAGAAAAAATGATTTTATCATTTAATGAAGTTTTTAATTTGGCTAATTCAGCACTCAAAAAAGCCGAGGGGATAGCGAAAACAAGAATATCGGCAAAGTTAACAGCTTCGTTTATATCTGTAGTTAAGTGCAATTTTTTAGTATCAAATTCAACGGAGCTAAGGTAATTGGGGTTGTGCTTTTCGGTTCTGATGTGGTCAATTGCATTTTGATTTCGCATGTACCAACAAATTTGCGGTTGATTAACACAGAGCATTTTTGCTATGGCTGTAGCCCAACTTCCGCCACCAATTACTGCAAATTTTGGAGAATTGTTCATTTTGTTTGTTTAGTTTGCAAAGGTAAATTTAACCTAATTTTTTAAATTCATAGTTCAAAATTGTAATCAATTTATTTGAAGAAACCGTTTTGCCAACTGAAAACTGATTTTCAATAAATTGAGGCGGAACTAAATTCAATTCCAACGCTTTTTCTGTGTAATATTTTTTTCGACTGAGATGAAAAGGAGTGACCGCATTAAAAACAGTATTCCATACCTCTTTTTCAATAATTTTGTGAATGATTTCAATACAGTCGATTTGATGAATTAAGTTGATGGGAGCTTCCGGATTTTCTAGATTATTTTTTCCTGCTAGAAATGTAATCGGATGACGGTCTTCGCCAATTAATCCACCAAAACGGAGAATTGTAGTTTGAAAATTGGTGTTTTGTAAAAGTAAATTTTCAACTGTAAGTAATTGTTTTCCGCTTTCCGTTTCCGGATTTGGAACAGTTTCTTCGGTTACAATTTGATTTTCATCAGCATAAACCGAAGTAGAACTCACAAAAATCACTTTTTTAACCGACGATTTTTCGATAAACGGAATAAAATTCTCCATTTTCGCCACAAAACTTTCACTGGAACTTCCTCTTAATCCGGGTGGAATGTTGATGATTAAAATCTCTGAATTTTCTAAAAAATCGACAATTTCTTGTGAAATATCATTCGCTTGAAGCGAAATTAAAAAAGGTAAAATGCCTTCATTTTGAAGTAATTCTAATTTTGTTTCGGTTGTGGTTGATCCTTTTATCGAATAGCCATTTTGAAGCAAATGTTTCGCCAAAGGCATTCCCAGCCAGCCACAACCTAAAATGCTAATTTGTTTCAAGACTGTCTTTTTGAGTGATTAAAGAATCTGTTTCAGTGGCCATACTTTCTTTGATTTCTACCTTGTTTGGTTTCGCTTTATAAAGTTTCTTCTTCACGACAATTGCATCATTTAACACAAAAGGCATGGGTATAAAAGCACTCGGTCGTTTAGGAATGCTAAACTGCGGATTTTCCAATAAATCAAATGAAGAAACCATAATGTCTAATTCTAACTTGTCTTCTTTGTGAATTTGAAAACTCAATAGTAATGGTTTGTTATTAATCGGATAATAATTCAAAAGGTTGGATTTTTTTCGTTTAAATAAGCTTCCTTCTTGATTGATATTTTGCATACCATTTGCTTTCAAATGGTGGATTTTTAATTTTTCCGGAGCAAAAATATCCATGCGGTTAACGTTTCTATTAGCATCAATTCTTATTGTAAGTGCTCGTTGATTGCCCACCACTGTATCTCTTATAAAAGTAAATGTTGGTGTGGGTATGTTTTTCTTTGGAGCTTCAGCAGAATAACTATAACCGGAATTGTATTTACTAGTCAATCCGTGTTGGTTTAAACTGTTGTCTAAATTTGGTTTTTCGCCTACATAATTTTTGGTCCAATTGTCTAAAACTTTGTTATAGGTTGCCCAATTGGATTTGTCTTTATCAGCATCGTAAACATAAAGTAAGCTGTTGGGTTTACCTTTTCCTTTTTCAAAATCACTGTCAACATGAGCTTTAATAAAAAAACCAATGGAAATGATAAACATAAAAGTTCCCCAACCGGCTTTCATCGAAAAACTACCAAAAACAGGAAGCAAAAGCGTAAAGGTCAGCACAACTAAAACGGCACTTCCGGCAAGCATTTTTAACCCTAAACCAATTGGGAACAATTGAATGAATGGAACTAAAATCATCAAAGCCGGAATACTAAAAGCAACATTGATAAATGGATTTGATTTTTCTTTAAAAACAAAAAAAGCAAGTGTAAAAACAGCAAAATAGGCTGGGAATACAAAAAAAGCGGCTCCTTGTAAATAGAAACAAATTAAAAAATTGAGAATAAACCACAAAAATACCGGAGCTACAAAATGACTTGGCACCAATTTTATTTTGGTAAATTTGGCATATATCCAAAAGCAAATAGCCAACGAAAGCAATACAAATGCAGCAATATAACTATGTCCGTTATAGGTGAATCCATGCAACATATCTTGGTATTGTGGATAAAGCGACTGAATCATTTCCCAACCAAAAAAAGTAACCAATTCTACAATAATGAGGGATAAAAATAAAGGAACAAATCCTCGGATAATTTCTTTAAAATCTAATAAATGTTTCCCTAAACCAATGGTTACAATGCCTATAAAAAATACAAAAGCCACAATTAATAGCGGAAAATTCCATGAAAAAGGATAATGAAAAAAACCAATTGGAGAACTGAAATAAACGTGTTCTTCATCTGTTTTAAGATTACTCAAATCAGCATTTGAATAATAATTCAGCAATGGCATTAAATAAGTTGCTTGATGTTCAATGGATTCGGGTGTAATGTTTTCAAAATTATCTTGAACCGTATGATAATCAAAATGGTCATCAATAAACGCAAAGTTAAAACCGGGGATATCGGCTTTTTCTCGAAAAGCGGTTAAATCGGTGTCGTTAGGCAACATTTTGTAAATGCTGTACATCAAGGAATTAGAAACCGGATATTTTGGATTGGCTTCACTAAATGTTTTAATTAAATTGGCATTTCCGCCATTAGTTTCTGCCAACATCATGGATGGCCCTGCTGTTCCACGAGCTTCAAAATTGATGACTAAACCCACTTCTTTTGCCCAAGGATGTTCGGAAGCAAAGGCATACGCACCGTTTAAACCCAATTCTTCTGCATCTGAAAAAACAATAATTATGTCGTTTTTTGGTGTTTTGTTTGAATGCAAAAAGGTTCTGATACCTTCTAAAATAACGCCCAAACCATTTGCATCATCACTCGCACCATATGATTTGGTATGAGGAGCACTGTCAAAGTGAGTGAGTAACAAAAGTGATTTTGAAGAATCGAAACCTTTAACTTTGGCTATAATATTTTGTGTTTCCACTAAATTATTCCATTTACTTAGAATGGTACTTTTTTGAATTTGTGGAGAAAGACCTAACTTTTTCAATTCCCCTTCTAAATAATTCATAACATTTTGATGGTAGGGTGAACCCACATAATGCGGTTCTTTTGAAATTTCTTTCACATGTTTTAAAGCTCTTTCAGTTGAGAATTCTGAAAGCGGCAGATTTCCTTTTGAATAATCAGAGGGCATCATTCGGTAAAAAATGAACCAAATAATTCCGATCAACAAAATGGAAATGAGAAACGATGCGTAATTTTTTTTCATGATTGAAAGTGATTGTGGTTAGTGGTCTCTTTTGACTAACATGAAATAGTCGTTTTCTAATGCCAGATAGCCCTGATCATACAAAAAATGATAAGTGTTTCCTGTTTTGGTGTGTAAAGCGGAAGTGAAAAATTCAAAATCAAAACCTTTGCTGAGTAATTTTGATTTGGTGGTTTTACTTTTTCCTTCCACATTTAACTCACATAAAATACGATAATTTTTTCGTAACTTGTTGTTAATGTTTCGCATCAAATTGTTGCTGTCTTTGTTCATTTTGTTGTTGTAGGCATTTCTACAACCGTCGCTGCAAAACTTTTTATCTTCGCGGCCCATAATTTTTTCACCACATTCTAAACAGTTTTTCATGTTATTTTAACTTTTTGATATTATATAAATCATGTCGTCTATCTTTTAAAATTCGAACCGTTCCAAATTCGTGCAATTGTTTCAGTAAATCCAAATCAACATCAACAATTAAGGTCATTTCTGTGTTTGGCGTGGCTTCGGCCTTTATTCCATTACTTGGGAAAGCAAAATCAGAAGGCGTAAAAACCGCCGATTGAGCATACTGAATATCCATGTTATTTACTTTTGGTAAGTTTCCAACACAACCGGCAATGGCCACATAACATTCGTTTTCAATGGCTCTGGACTGTGCACAATGTTTCACACGGGTATAACCATTCTGAGTATCCGTTAAAAACGGAACGAAAAGAATATTCATTCCTTCATCGGCCATTAAACGTGATAATTCCGGAAATTCCACATCATAGCAAATCATAATCCCAATTTTTCCACAATCGGTATCAAACGTTTTAATTTGCGAACCGCCTTTCATTCCCCAATGCAACGATTCGTTGGGTGTGATGTGAATTTTAGTATACATTTCGCTGCTTCCATCTCGTTTACACAAAAACCCGACGTTATACAAAACACCATTTTCTAGATAAGGCATACTTCCTGTAATGATGTTTATGTTATAGGAAATAGCATATTCTTGAAATCTTTTTCGAATAGGCTCCGAATGTTTTGCCAATTCACGAATGGCATCAGCTTCTGAAAGATGGTTGTAATCAGCCATTAATGGTGCCGTGAAAAGTTCGGGGAAAAGTGCAAAATCACTACCGTAACCGGAAACCACATCAATAAAAAATTCGGCTTGTTCAAAAAGTTGTTCCAAGTTGTTTAGCGGACGCATTTGCCATTGAATCAATCCTAAACGAATTACACTTTTTTTAAGGTTGATTAAATTCGGGTTTTCATCGTAATAGATGTTGTTCCATTCCATCAAAACCGCATATTCGTTTGAACTTGTATCGCCAACCAAATAGTTTTTCATGATTTTTTTTACGTGAAAATCGTTGCTGATTTGAAATGATAGAACCGGATCATACAGTTCTTTTTGTTTTACTTTTTCGATGTATTGTTTGGGTGAAAGTTCTTCTTTATAATCGATATAATTGGGAATTCTTCCGGCGAAAATGATGGATTTAAGGTTCAATTGTTCGCATAATTCTTTTCGGGCATCATACAAACGTCTTCCTAAACGCAAACCTCTAAATTTTGGATGAATAAACACGTCAATTCCATATAATACTTCACCCGAAGGATTGTGTGTGTCAAAAGAATAATTTCCGGTAATTTGAGCATAAGTGTGATTAGCAATCACTTTTCTATAATCAATAATCAATGAAAGTGCGGAACCAACTACCTTTCCATCTACTAAAACAACTAATTGTCCTTCGGGGAAAATGGAAAGTAATTTTTCGATGTGATGTTCCTTCCAATAGGAGTTTTCCAACTCGCTATAGGCTTCCATCATCGAGTTTTTTAATTCTTTGTAATCTTCAATCTGTAAATTTCGTAATTCAATTTTTTTAATCGTTTCCTGCATATAGTTTTGTTTTTCTGCAAGATACAAAAAATATTTTCCGTTTACAAACGTTTACAAATATTTACAACCGAAAGTAAATGATTTTATACCGAATAAATTTTGCAAACCGTTAAATCTTTGCATTGTCGAAAACAAACAACGACAAAAATTAATTTATAACCATTTAAAATTTTACAAGCCATGAATGCATTAAAAAACAAAGTACAGTTAATCGGACACGTAGGAAAAGATCCAATTGTCAGAGATTTAGAAGGAGGAAAAAAAGTTGCATCCTTATCACTTGCTACCAAAGATATTTATGTAAACAAAAGTGGAGACCAAAAAGAACAAACCCAATGGCATAATGTAGTTGCTTGGGGCAAAACAGCCGAAATCATCGAAAAATTTGTTGATAAAGGAAAAAAAATCGGATTGACCGGGAAGTTGACTTCCAGAAGTTATGACGACAAAGAAGGCAACAAACGTTATGTAACCGAAGTAGTCATCAATGAACTTCTTTTGATGAACTAAGCATCAATTTCAATATCAAAATTCAAAAATCAATATTAATTATTAAATTTTATACGCCATGAACACTATGAAAAACAGAGTACAGTTAATCGGTCACGTTGGGAATGACCCGGAAGTAAAAACCTTTGAAGGAGGAAAAGTAGCTAATGTAAATATTGCTACTAATGAAACCTACACCAACAAGAAAGGTGAAAAAGTAGAGCAAACCGAATGGCACCGTATCGTTGCATGGGATAAAAATGCTGAAATCATCGAAAAGTTTGTAACCAAAGGAAAAGAAATTGCCATTGAAGGCAAACTTTCCACTAGAAGTTATGACGACAAAGAAGGAAACAAACGTTATATCACAGAAGTAGTGGTGAGCGATGTAATGGTCTTGGGTAAAAACTAAAATTTAATTTTCATTATGAAAGTAAAACATTTTAGAGTTCGTGTGAGTGGGGAGCACTTGCAGAACGATCAAGACGCTATTAATCAATTTTTAAGGGAAGTAACAGTTGAAAAAACGGCAACCAACTTTATCTCAGGAATGATTGATTATTGGTCGGTTTTGGTTTTTTATTCGCCAAAAACTGAGAAAACTAAAGAGTCCAATGAAACAGAAAAAGTAGCCGTGTTGAATTATGAAGAGTTAACGCAAGAAGAAAAAAACACATTGAATTCGCTGAAACATTGGCGAAGCGAGAAATCATCAAAATTAGGATTGCCGCAATATATGATTTGTCATAATTCTGAATTGATGACGATAGCAAAATTAAAACCGGATTCTGTTGATGAACTGAAAAAAATCAAAGGTTTTGGTGAGAATAAAATTTCACGATATGGTAACGATATTATTTCATTATTAAACGCCAGTTAAAACCAATTTAATTTAGACCAAAGCGACAATCGAAAAAATTGTCGCTTTTTTTATGAAAATAGGAATTTGTACACGTTTAAATTATAAAGTTTTCAACACGAAAACGTTTTCGATGAGGTGTTGTGTATTTTTGATGTTAAATTATTGAACAGTTTGTTTAACTTTACTGTAAATTAACATAAATCATATGAGCCAGTTAAAAATTATTTTTATTTTAGTATTGATGTGTTTGCTTTCAATTAGTTCCTTTGGACAAGTTGGAATTAACACGACTACGCCTTTAAGTACTTTAGATATTAATGGAAATTTATCCGTTAAAGTCGTTTCGTTAAATGGTGGTCCGGCTTTTGGTGCAACATTAATAAACGATGGTGTTTATATAAATTTAACTCCAACTCCAGGAAATCTTCAATTTTACTTAAATGATCCAGCAACTACACCCGGAAGAGTTTATATTTTAAGAAATATAACAGATTTTGAAACTGTAGAATTGTATACCGCCGGCGGAAAAAGATTTTTCAATAAAACCACAAAAGTTGGCTCAGCAGTAAACGGCCCCATCTTTTTACCACCCAATAGCGTTGGAAAATCAATAATTATTGTGAGTGATGGTATAAATTGGACTTATTTCGACTAAATAATTCAACCCTAATTATTTGTTAAGCAAAATCGGCAAAACTTCTGTAATTTTTTCAATTGTTTTAAAGTTGGGATGTTCTACTTTGTGATCAATTCGTTCGTGAGCCCAAGTGGTATGAAAAGGAACGTGAACGGCATATCCTCCAATTTGCAAAACCGGTAAAACATCCGATTTTAGTGAATTTCCAATCATAAAAAATTCTTCCGGTTTAATTTCAAGTCGTCCAATTAATTTTTGATAATCCAACACTTGTTTGTCCGACATCACTTCAATATGATGAAAATATTTCCCCAAACCCGAATCGTGTAATTTACGTTGTTGATCTTTTAAATCGCCTTTAGTTGCAACAACCAATTTGTATTTTCCGTGTAACTCTGCCAAAGTTTCCTCAACTCCATCTAACAATTCAATTGGTTTTTCTAATAATTCTTTACCGTATTGAATAATTTTTTCGACAATTTCGATTGAAATTGTGTTATTCGAAATTTTCATCGCTGCTTCAATCATCGACAAAATATAGGCTTTAATTCCATAACCATAAACCGGTAAATTTTGAATTTCCGTCCGAAATAATTCCTGCGATAAACTTTGATGTGATAAATAATCTTCCATCAAACCACAGAATTTCTTCTCCGTTTCTTCAAAATAAGGTTCGTTGACAAATAAAGTGTCGTCGGCGTCGAATGCGATTACTTTTAGGTTCATATATTGTTTTTTTAAGAAATCATTGCCCCATTATCCACCCCATCCGCATCCGGATTTACAAAAACCAATTTTCCTTCTGCATTGTTGGTCATTAAAATCATACCTTGGCTTTCTACACCACGTAAGGCTCTTGGGGCTAAATTTACTAAAACGGTCACCCGTTTTCCAACCACTTCTTCCGGTGAAAAATGCTCAGCAATTCCAGAAACAATGGTTCGCACATCCATTCCGGTATCCACTTTTAAGACCAATAATTTATTGGCTTTTGGCATTTTTTCGGCTTCTAAAATCGTGCCGACACGCAAATCCAATTTTGAAAAATCTTCAAACGTGGCAGTTTCTTTTTGGGGTTCAACGGTTTTGTTTTCCATTTTGTTTGCAGTTTTGGTGGCTTCTAATTTGTCTATTTGTTTTTGAATCTCGGCATCGTCAATTTGAGCAAATAATATTTCTGCCTGACCGATTTTGTGACCGGGTTTAACTAATTCGGATGATTTGGAAACTTTCTCCCAACTAATCAAATCATTTTTTAAAATAGTGACCATCTTTTTCGCCGTAAACGGTAAAAACGGTTCCGATAAAATTCCCAATGCCGTCGCAATTTGCAACGCTACATACATCTGTGTTTTCACCCGTTCCGGATCTGTTTTCACCATTTTCCATGGTTCTTCGTCAGCTAAATATTTGTTTCCTAAACGAGCCACATTCATCAATTCGCCCAAGGCTTCTCTAAACCGGTAACGTTCAATTGAACTTGAAATCACTGCCGGATAGGCTTTTAATTCTGCTAAAGTTTGTTCGTCCACTTCCGTAAATTCATTCGGCTGAGGCACTATTCCATCATAATATTTATTTGTCAATACCACTACGCGATTAATGAAATTCCCATAAATAGCGGCCAATTCATTATTGTTTCTCGCTTGAAAATCCTTCCAAGTAAAATCATTGTCTTTGGTTTCCGGTGCATTCGCAGTCAAAGCATATCGCAACACATCTTGTTTATCCGGGAAATCAATCAAATATTCGTGCAACCAAACCGCCCAATTTTTAGACGTTGATAATTTATTGCCCTCCAAATTCAAAAATTCATTCCCCGGAACATTATCAGGCAAAATATAGCTTCCTTCGGCTTTTAACATCACCGGAAAAATGATACAATGAAAAACAATGTTATCTTTTCCAATAAAATGAACCAATTTCGTATCGGCATCTTTCCAATACGGTTCCCAATCTTTTCCTTCTTTAGCAGCCCATTCTTTGGTTGAAGAAATATATCCAATCGGAGCGTCAAACCATACGTATAACTTTTTGCCTTCGGCACCTTCCACCGGAACATCAATTCCCCAATCCAAATCTCGCGTTACGGCTCTTGGCTCCAAACCTCCATCTACCCATGATTTTACTTGTCCGTAAACATTGGGTTTCCAATCGTTTTTATGGCCCTCCAAAATCCATTCCCGTAAAAAAGCTTCGTAACGATTCAATGGCAAAAACCAGTGTTTGGTTTCTTTTTTCACCGGAGTCGTGCCGGTTATGGTCGATTTGGGGTTAATCAAATCTGTCGCATTCAACGTGGAACCACATTTTTCACATTGGTCGCCATACGCTTCTTCGTTGCCGCATTTCGGACACGTTCCCATCACAAATCGATCGGCCAAAAACTGCTGAGCTTGCTCGTCAAACAATTGTTCGGTGACTTCTTCCACAAAATCGCCGTTTTCATACAATTTTCTAAAAAAAGCCGATGCTGTTTCATGGTGAATTTTAGCCGATGTCCGCGAATAATTATCAAACGAAATCCCAAAATCCATAAATGATTTCCGAATAATTCCGTCGTATTTATCAATCACTTGCTGAGGCGTAATACCTTCTTTTTTGGCTTTCATCGAAATCGCCACGCCGTGTTCATCGCTACCGCAAATAAACGCCACATCTTTGCCTTGCAAACGCAAGTAGCGGGCATAAATATCAGACGGAACATAAACGCCCGCCAAATGTCCAATGTGAATTGGGCCGTTCGTATAGGGCAAAGCCGCCGTAATCGTATATCTTTTCGGATTTTCTATCATAATTTCGAAATTGTATGCAAAAATAAGTTTTTTATCGCAGAGACACGAAGCAATGACTTCAGAGATTTCATTTTATTTTTTTCAAGAAGCTATTCCGGCTATTCGTTCCAAGCTTTTTTGTCTTGTTGTTTTTTTCTAAGGCAAAAAAAGAGCTTTCGTTGGTCGCTATTTTTTGCCAATAAAAAATACAACCATCCTGCAAAAGGCTTTCCACTACTATCCGGGCTAAAAAATTCGGGTAACAAATCATTTCAAAACAAATCAACTTGCTAAACCAAAGGATAATTTGTTTATTTGTTAAAAGAAAACCGGTGAACATGAAAAACGTTATAACCCTTTTATTCCTTTCACTTTTTTTCACCACCAAAGCTCAAATGGAAAAAAAAATGATAACTCCACCGTATTTACAAAAAGGCGACACGGTTGCCATTGTTGCCACCGCCCGAAAACACCTTAATGACGACCTAAAATTGGCCCAAGAATTTTTGGAAAACTGGGGATTAAAGACTGTTATTGGTTCTTCTATTGGGTTAGATAATCACCAATTGGCCGGAACTGACGAAGACCGAGCAAAAGATTTTCAAACGCAAATGAACAACCCGAATGTAAAAGCTATTTGGTGCGTTCGTGGCGGCTACGGAACCGTTCGGATGGTTGATTTGATTGATTTTTCAACCTTTAAGAAAAATCCTAAATGGGTGATTGGGTTTAGTGATGTAACGGTTTTACACAGTCATTTGAATACGTTAGGTTTTCAATCCATTCACGGAATGATGCCGGTTAATATCCCGAGAGCCACACCCGAAGCCAAAGAAAGCTTACGCAAAGCCTTATTTGGCGAAAGTCTTTCCTATTCGATTCCATATGATAAAATGAACAAATTAGGCAAAGCCAAAGGTGAATTGGTTGGCGGCAATCTTTCCATTTTATACAGTTTGTTTGGGTCGGCTTCTGCGATAGATTGCACCGATAAAATTTTATTTTTAGAGGATTTAGACGAATATTTATACCACATCGACCGCATGCTGATGAACCTCAAACGCAACGGATGTTTAGAAAGTTTAAAAGGTATTGTAGTAGGAAGCATGACCAAAATGAACGATAACGAAATTCCGTGGGGCAAAAACGCCTTGGAAATTATTCAAGATATTACCCTAAAATATAATATTCCGATAGTTTACAATTTCCCGGCAGGACATATTCCGGATAACCGAGCCTTGGTTTTTGGAAGGCAGGTAATGTTAGAAGTGACAGAAAACGGTACGAGTTTGAAGTTTGAATGAAAATAGATTACTTTATATATTCGGTTATACTTTTAGTACTTGCATATTTTTTATTTAAATCTATGCTCAAGTGGGAACAGTTTTTAGCAAGTAAAAACGAAAGGAGTTCAATATTTATTAAATCAAGAAAGATTAATAATAGAATTTTTTTAGCTTTCCTGATAATAGTAGCTGTCATTTTTCTATTAAAATCTTGGGTAGAAAATGAGTAATTAATTTTATTTACTATGGCAAAACACAATGAACTTGGTCAAAAAGGAGAAGAAATAGCCGCTGATTTTCTACAAAAAGCAGGTTATGAAATCTTGGAACGCAATTGGGTTTTTCAAAAAGCCGAGTTGGATATCGTGGCCCAAAAAGATAACATTTTAGCCATAGTGGAAGTCAAAACCCGAACTTCTGCCGATTTTGGTTTACCACAAGATTTTGTAAAAGGAAAAAAGATTCAAAACTTAGTCAAAGCCGTTGATCAATACATGACCGAAAAAGACCTGGATTTGGAAGTACGTTTTGACATTATCGGGATTGTGCTCAACAATTACGAAACTTCTATTGAACACATTGAAGATGCTTTTTATTATTTTTAATGTTATATCTGTAACAAATTGTTTTTATTTATATCTTTGTGACGTTTTTTAAACGAAATGATATGAAAACAATTTCTTCGGTTGTAGAACATTACATTAAAACCAAACCGTTTTTATTGAGTGCTTTGTCGCAAGGGATCATCAATCTTACTTCATTATCCCGAAACATGATGCCCGAATTAGAGCAGGAATTGGGTAAAGATGTCAAGCAAGGAGCGGTGGTCATGGCTTTAAAACGCCTATCAGAAGAATTGGATTTTAAAGTGAATCACAAAATTTTAAAAGTCTTAAAAAACATTGGTGAAATCACGGTTCGTTCCTCATTAATCGATTATACGTTTGCGGTTTCCGAAACCATTTTAGACAAACAAGCGGCTTTGATTTCAGAAATCAACAAAGAAAATGGTATTTTTTACACGTCATCCCGTGGCGTAAATGAAACCAATATTGTGGTAAGCAATAGTGTTGGTTATTTAGTTGACAAACATTTTTCAGGTGAAAAACTGATTCAAAAATTGGATAATTTAGCCTCCATTACTGTAAAATTACCTAAAGAAAACATCAGCATTCCCGGGATTTATTACTTCATTTTTCAACGTTTGGCTTGGGAAGGAATTATTATTAATGAAGTCATTTCAACCTCCAACGAATTTACCATTTTAGTAAGCGAAGAAGAAGTTGATGTGGCGTTTAAAGTTATTAAGGACTTGAAGAGTTTGTAAACGTAAAAGGTTTGTGGAATGGTTACCTCCCCATCATCGCCATTAATTCCAACGCCTTTTTAATCGATTTTACATTCTCAAACGTCAACAACAAACGCAAACCGCTTTTGGTTTCTTTCTCTTTCATTTTGCAGAGATTGCCGTTTTGTTGCACAAATTGAAGTACTTTATGAAAACGAGCCGATTGGTAATAATCACTTTGTTGGTCGCCCACAAAATAACCAATCATCTTGTCTTGTTTCATAATGAGTTTTTCAATACCTAATCGGGTGGCAATCCATTTGATGCGAATGCTGTTTAACAAGGCTTGAGCTTCTTTTGGTAAAGGTCCAAAACGGTCAATAAGTTTTTGTTCATAAGCTAATAAACCTTCTTCATCTTTTACATTTCCGAGTTCGTTGTATAGATTCAAACGTTCATTAACGCTATTGATGTAATCATCCGGAAACAACAATTCAAAATCCGTATCAATTTGAAGATCTTTGACAAATTCTTTGGTTTCAATATCATTTTCCTCCTGATACAATTCTTTGAATTCGTTTTCTTTTAATTCTTCAATGGCTTCGTTCATGATTTTTTGATAGGTTTCAAAACCAATTTCATTGATAAAACCACTTTGTTCACCCCCTAATAAATCGCCGGCACCCCGAATTTCTAAATCTTTCATGGCAATGTTGAAACCGCTTCCCAACTCGCTAAATTGCGTTAACGCATTGATTCGTTTTCGTGCATCTTCTGTCATTACGGATTGAGGCGGTGTGATGAAATAACAAAACGCTTTTTTATTGCTTCGACCCACACGACCCCGCATTTGATGCAAATCGGATAGACCAAAATTATTGGCATTATTAATAAAAATTGTGTTGGCATTCGGGACATCTAAACCACTTTCGATAATGGTTGTAGCAACTAAAACATCAAATTCACCATTCATAAAAGCCAGCATCAATTCTTCCAATTTTTTGCCGTCCATTTGTCCGTGACCAATGCCAACGCGAGCATCAGGAACCAATCGTTGAATCATTCCGGCTACTTCTTTGATGTTTTCAATACGATTATTGATGAAAAAAACCTGACCATTTCGTTGAATTTCATACGAAATAGCATCTCGAATTAGTTCTTCATTAAACCCAACTACTTGCGTTTCGATAGGATAACGATTCGGTGGCGGTGTTGTGATAACCGATAAATCTCTCGCTGCCATTAACGAAAATTGCAACGTTCTCGGAATCGGAGTGGCAGTTAACGTCAACGTATCGACCGTGGCCGAAATCGTTTTGAGTTTATCTTTTACATTTACGCCAAATTTCTGTTCTTCGTCAATGATTAATAAACCTAAATCTTTGAATTTCACATCTTTGTTAACCAATTGATGGGTCCCAATGATGATGTCAACTTTTCCTTCAGCCAAGCCTTTTATAGTTTCGGTTTTTTGTTTAGCGGTTCTAAATCGGTTTAAATAATTTACGGTCACAGGCATGTCTTTCAAACGTTCGGTAAAAGTACGATAATGTTGATAAGCCAAAATTGTGGTGGGAACCAAAATGGCGACTTGCTTTCCGTTGTCAACGGCTTTAAAAGCGGCACGAATGGCGACTTCTGTTTTTCCAAATCCCACATCGCCACATACTAATCGATCCATAGGGCGGTCGCGTTCCATGTCGTTTTTTACATCTTGTGTAGCCGTAATTTGGTCCGGCGTATCTTCATAAATAAACGAACTTTCCAATTCTTTTTGCAAATAACTGTCCGGTGCACAGGCAAAACCTTTCTCCAAACGCCTTTTGGCATACAATTGAATCAAATTGAAAGCAATGTGTTTAACGCGAGCTTTGGTTTTTTGTTTTAAGGCTTTCCACGCATTGGAACCTAATTTGTAAATTTTTGGGGGCGTACCGTCTTTGCCGTTGTATTTTGAAATTTTGTGTAGCGAATGAATACTCACATACACAATGTCATTGTCAGCATACACCAATTTGATGGCTTCTTGCAGTTTCCCTTCTACCTGTATTTTTTGTAAACCTCCAAATTTCCCGATCCCGTGGTCAATATGCGTGACATAATCGCCAACCGAAAGTTGGGTTAATTCCTTAAGCGTAATGGTTTGCTTTTTGGAATAACCATTTTTGATGCTGAATTTATGATACCGTTCAAAAATTTGATGATCGGTGTAGCAAGCCAATTGATTTTCCTCGTCAATAAAACCTTGAAAAAGTGGAAAAACTATGGTTTTGTATTGTTTTCGGATGTTTTCGTGATTTTCTTCATCCAAACTTTCAAAAATATCATGAAAGCGATTGGCTTGATTTTCATTGGAACAAAACAAGTAATTCTTGATTCCGTTAAAGTGATTTTCGTTCAAATCATTCAACAATAAATCAAATTGTTTGTTGAATGAAGGTTGCGGTTTGGTATGAAATTCAATTGTTTTTTCTGTTTTAAAAAACGATTTCAATCCGATTTCAACTAACGAAAAATCGAGAGCTTTTTTTACAAATGACGATTGATTGATAAAAAGTTCTTCGGGCGAAGCCTGTTTTATTTGATTGGAAAGTTTGCCAAAAGCTTCTGTTGCTTTATCAAATAATTTATCAAACTGACTCAAAACCATTTCTGTTTCCTGAACAAAAAGAACTGTTTTGGGGTTGATATAATTAAGGAAACTCTCTCTGTTTTCTTGTAAAAATTTATTTTCAACGTTGGGAATGATGGCAATTTTCTTCTGTTTTTCCAGTGAAAGTTGGGTTTCCACATCAAACGTTCGAATACTATCTACTTCATTGCCAAAAAATTCAATTCGGTACGGATTGTCATTGGAAAACGAAAATACATCGATGATTCCGCCACGAACGGAAAATTCTCCGGGTTCCGATACAAAATCGACTCGTTTGAAATTGTATTCAAATAATACTTCGTTGATAAAATCAATCGAAATTTGGTCGGCAACCGCCAATTTTAATGTGTTTTTATCCAATTCTTTTCGCGTAACCACTTTTTCAAAAAGAGCTTCCGGATAGGTCACAATAATTGATGGTTTTTTGCGGGAATTGATGCGGTTTAACACTTCGGCCCGAAGCAAAATATTGGCATTGTCTGTTTCTTCAATTTGATATGGTCGGCGGTACGAACTCGGATAAAACAGCACATCTTGGTCGTTGATGAGGTTTTCTAAATCATTCAAATAATAAGCGGCTTCTTCTTTATCATTAAAAAGCAATAAAAAAGGTAATTCTGATTTTTCAAAAAGAGCTTGAATCACAAATGAAAGGGAAGAGCCAACCAATCCTTTGATTTGCACTTTTTTTTCAGGAACAGCAATGTTTTCCGCTAATTGAATAATTTTAGCAGAAGGATGATAATTAGATGAAATGTTTGAAACGTTCAATTAGTCTAATTTTTTTGGTGTTTCCCGAACGGCTCTGGAAGTATCTAACATTCTGATCATTTCTGCTTCGCCATGTTCTGTTGGAATTTGTCTTTTTCTAATTAACTCGTTCATTTGTAACTCTATAGAAGCCAATTGCAAGTTTATAGCCGAAATTAAATCAATTACTTTTTTTTCAGGAATAGCATCTAAATGGATGTATAATTCTAATGAACGAAAATTATTTAACAAAACGGTAAATCTACTTTTAAACTCCGGATTGGATAATGATGGAGGAATACTATTCAAAAGAGCATCTGCCTTTTGAGTTAGGTCTTTTGATTTTTTTTGAAAAGCCCCAATGGAACTAGTTGGTTTTTGTTGTAATTCAGTTAAAAACAATCGCCATTCTGCCCAATCTTTCACTAAATTTTGCGAAGAAGATTCTAAATTCATTGTTCTAAAACCCCACGCCTTGTTTATTTTTTTGAAGATTTCCTCTTTTTTGGCTACTTCTTTTTGTTGTTGAATCAATCGTTTCTCATTATCCTCTTCACAGGAAAAAAGAAATAAGGTAATAATAAAGATAAAAAGTAAGCGGATTTTCATCACATTTAATTTAGATTTTCAAAAATACAAAGGTAAATCGAAACTTGGTTATTCAAGTTAAAGCTTTCTGAAATAAATACCCCGTTGCCCATTTTTTACTTTACGAAAACGTTATATTTGCATTCTAAAATACATAGAGCCAAATGAGCACAAAAATTTTAATTATTGGTGCGTGCGGTCAGATAGGAACCGAATTAACACAGCAATTACGAAAACAGTTCGGTGTAGGCAACGTAATTGCATCTGATATCAGAAAACTGAATAATGATGTGGTTAATGATGGAATTTTCGAAGTGTTAAACGCTCTTGATTTTAATCAAATTGAACATATTGTTGAAAAATATAAGATTGAAGAAGTTTACTTGATGGCTGCTTTGCTATCGGCTACAGCTGAAAAAAACCCTGCTTTTGCTTGGGATTTAAATATGAATTCACTTTTTCATGTATTGAATTTGGCGAAAGCCGGAAAAATAAAAAAAATATTTTGGCCATCGAGTATTGCTGTTTTTGGCCCTACAACGCCAAGAGAAAATACACCACAATATACCATTATGGAACCCACAACGGTTTACGGAATTTCAAAACAAGCCGGAGAAAGATGGTGTGAATATTACCATCACATTTTTGGTGTAGATGTTCGTAGTGTTCGATATCCCGGACTTATCAGCTGGTCAACGCCACCGGGTGGAGGAACAACCGATTATGCTGTAGATATTTATCACAAAGCATTAAGTGACGGTCAATTTGAGTGTTTTTTATCGGAAGAAACGCGTTTACCCATGATGTATATGGATGATGCCATTAGAGCAACAATTGAGATTATGCAAGCCCCGGCGGAAAGTATTAAAATACGTTCGTCTTACAATTTGTCCGGAGTAAGTTTTACACCGAAAGAAATTGCGTCAGAAATTAAAAAGCATATTCCTGATTTTACTATTTCCTATCAACCCGATTTCCGTCAAAAAATTGCAGACAGTTGGCCCGGATCGATTGATGATTCTGCTGCAAGAGCCGATTGGGGATGGAAGCACAATTTTGATTTGGATTTGATGACCGTTGAGATGTTAGAAAACCTAAAAAAAGTTAACTAGTTTAATTTCAGTTTACTAATTAAAGGCGTTTCAATAGAATCTTTTGATTTAACAATCTCATCCGAAATTTCATTAGGAATGGTCATTGAAAGCACATAGTGTTTTATTTTCCATTTTCCGTTCACTTTTTCAAGTACACCTGAGCCTCTACAAATTTTAAAGGAAGTGTCCAATAGTTCATCAAACCAAGCTATTTCATTAGATTTATCTAAATAAATATTACGTTCTAATGAATAAAATGTCCATGCTTTTCCTTTGTCAAAATACGGTTTTGAAAAAGCTTCAAACTCTTTTCTGTTCCAATTTTCGGTAGCATCCGTTCCAATGAAAACTGCATCGTAAGTCATTAAACCAAAATAATTGTCAAAGTTTGCTTCCGCTGCAGCCTCATGCCATTGATTTATAACCGAATCAATTTCCTTTTTTTCTTGTTCTGAATTAGAACTAGAAAAAACACTAAAAATTGCTAGTAAAGTGATTAAATATGCTTTCATCTGAGTTTATTTTGAAAGTTAAAGATACAAAAAAAGAGCACCAAAACCGGAAGTGCTCTTTTCTCTTTGTTAATACTGATGATTACAAAAGTAATAACGAACTTAACTAAAAAACTAAAACATTTTAAGCTAAACCAACAAAGCTTTTTGTTTTAAAAACGATAACTGACACCGGAATATAAACCAATAAAATAGGGTTTAAATCCACCATCATTATTGCTAAATGTATTGAGTTGATATTTAAAAGTAGGTTCAAAATTTGCTTGAAATGATTTCCAAAATCTATACCTGAAACCAAGCCCAACATTTGTGCTAAAATGAACTGAACTCAGGTTATTTGCTTTTCCTAATTCGGCAGAAAAACCATCGGAAACTATCATTAAGCTATTATTATTGAGTAAGAGTGTACTAAATCCGCTAATGACGTCTATGCCAAACTTTTTATTCAAAATTTTATAAGATACCTCAAGTGGAATTTCATAGTATTCCATATTTTGTTGAATAGCTCCTTGCTGAGTCCAAGTTGATAAAGAAACTTCACTACTAGCAACATCTGTGTTAAACACCACAATTGGTGCGGTATTTGAGGAGCTTGTGGGACTTAACGACACCATTTCTCTACCTTCAAGCGAGGCATAAAATTCTACACCGTTGGTTAAATATTCAAAATTAACTTTATTAATACCGGTTCTTAAGGTTAATTTTTTACTAACATCGTATTGAAAACCGAGGCCGTAACTGATCGTGTTTTGATATTCCTTACTGTTATTTGCAAATTGACTGTCAATTGGAGAACCGTTGGAAGATGAACCTAAATAGACAGGTGCAACATTTGAGGTAATTTGCCATCTGTTTTCTTTAGGTTCAACTTTAGGTTTTTGGTCTTTTTCTTTTTCTTGTAGCAATTCTCCCAACGTATTCAATTCTTCTTTTGTTGTTTTTGAAGAGGCAACAGCAGTTGAATCGATTTTATTTTCATCAATTTTCTCAGAATGATTTTCCAACACAAATTGATTGTCATTTATGATACTATTTTTTTCCGATTGTTGTGTTTTTGTATTGTTTAAAGACGCATTAACAATAACTTTATGCGTTTCAGAAATTGTTTTTAATTTAGTATTCGAATTATCAACTAATTCCGAATTATTTTTTTCGTTTAAATTCTTTTCAGTTTCTTGTCTGGTTCGTTCTGTTTTATCGATGGAATTTGATACCAATCCTGTATTTTCTTTATTTTTTTGGTTTACTTTGTCAAGGTTACTATTCTGATTATTTTGTTTTTTGGAGTTTTTTTCAATGTTTAAATTTCCATTAGCAACAGTTTCATCATTTGAAAACAATTGTTTTTCTTGGGGATTATTTATTTTATTTGAGACATTTTCATCAGAATTCAATTCATTCTGATTGATTTTTTCTTCAGAATCAACAGCGCTGTTTTGATTTTTGGTTGAATTTATTTTTTCTTCAATTACAACCGGATTAGTTTTTTCAATTTTAGGTTGATTTAAAATAACTCGAGTTCCTAAAAATCCAAAAATCAGCAAAGCAGCAACACCCGAAAGTTTATACCAAATCGGGATAATTCTTCTTTTTTTCTTTTTAGTCAGTTCTGCTTCGATGTTTTTCCAAACAATTTCCGGTGGAATTTCTTCAAAATCTTTAAATTGTTCTTGAAACAATCGGTCTAAATTCTTTTTATTTTTCATTTGGCTTCATTCATTTCATTCGACGCCTTGTTTTCTATTTTTTCTTTTAAAATAGCTCTTGCTCTTGATAAATTTGATTTCGATGTTCCTTCCGAAATGTTTAACAATTGAGCTATTTCTTTATGAGAATAATTGTCTAAAACATATAAATTGAAAACCAAGCGATACTTGTCTGGTAACTCTTGAATTATTTTGGTCAAAAAATCCATTGACACATTTTCTTCATCAACTTCTACATCAACAACATCCGGATAATTTTCGGATACAATTTCAAAAACTCCTTGTGTTCGGTATTTTTGAAGGATATTGTTAACCATCACTCTTTTTGCCCAACCTTCAAAAGAACCTTTGTTGTTAAATTGGTTTATTTTATTAAATATGATTAAAAACCCATCCTGTAAATTATCTTGAGCTTCAACATAACTCTTTGAATACTTAATGCAGACACTAAACAATTTTGGAGAAAATAATCTAAATAATTGTTCTTGTGCTTTAGTATTGTTGCTTTTGCATTCATGTATGAGTAGTTCTAGATTCACTCGCCGTTTACTATTGGGGTTTAGTCACTATTTACCGGAATTTCTACTTCTTCAAAAATATTATTTCCATCTGCATCTTTACCTTTATAAAATTTAAACAAATAGGTTTCTGTGCTTATTACTTCAAAGTTAAAATCAACTTCGTAAACTTCTTCATAAGGGTCACAATTTGTTGAATTAAGCACTACGCATTGGAGTGCTATAGTTCGTTCGTTTAAGTATTTGTCAAAATAAATTCCTGATAAATCGTAACATGAATTAGGTTTTTTATAGAATAGTTTTATCTGGTGTATATTCAAATAATCAAAAGTGTCAGGAACTATAAAATCTTCAACGGGTAATATTTCAAAATGATAAGCCTGAGGGGTGTCATCTTCTAAACCACAAGAGATTAAACTAAAAAGAATAACAAAAAACAATACTAACTTTTTCATAAATAGGGTAATTATATTTTTTAGATACAAAAAAAAGAAATAGGTTGCGTTGTGGATATAAAAAAACCCGAAATTTTCGGGTTTACAATTTATTCAGTTTCTTTAATTTTTTCTTTAATTTTTTGTTCTAATTCATCTCCTAATTCCGGATTATCTTTAATAAGTGCTTTGACTGCATCTCTTCCTTGTCCAAGTTTTGTTTCTCCATAACTAAACCATGACCCTGCTTTCTTGATAATATCAAACTCAACCGCTAAATCAAGAATTTCACCGGTTTTAGAAACTCCTTCACCGTACATTATATCAAATTCTGCGGTTCTGAAAGGCGGGGCTACTTTGTTTTTAACAACCTTTACTTTGGTACGATTTCCGATTACGTTTTCACCTTCTTTGATTTGAGAAGATCTTCGGATGTCTAACCGAACAGAAGCATAAAATTTTAAAGCATTTCCACCCGTTGTGGTTTCGGGATTACCAAACATCACACCGATTTTTTCGCGTAATTGATTGATAAAGAAAACGGTACAATGTGTTTTGCTAATGGTTGCAGTAAGTTTTCTTAAGGCTTGAGACATTAATCGGGCGTGTAATCCCATTTTAGAATCACCCATTTCACCTTCAATTTCACTTTTAGGAGTTAATGCTGCGACGGAGTCAATTACAACAACATCTATCGCTCCTGAGCGAATTAAATTTTCGGCAATTTCAAGGGCCTGTTCGCCATTATCGGGCTGCGAAATGATTAAATTTTCAATGTCAACCCCCAATTTTTCGGCATAATAACGATCGAAAGCATGTTCAGCATCTATAAAAGCGGCAATTCCACCTGATTTTTGGGCCTCAGCAATGGCATGAAGCGTCAGGGTTGTTTTACCGGAAGATTCGGGACCATAAATTTCAATAATTCTTCCTTTAGGATAACCGTTTACACCTAAAGCTAAATCGAGACCTAAAGAACCTGAAGAAATCGTTTCAACTTCTTCAACCGCTTTATCTCCCATTTTCATCACGGTGCCTTTTCCGTATGTTTTATCTAATTTGTCTAACGTTAATTGCAAGGCTTTTAATTTGGCTTCTTTCTCTGAACTCATAATAGTGTGGCTTTAATTAATTAATGTGGTAAAATTACTTTTTTTTTTCATCTCTTTCTAATTTATTTTTCCACAAAAAGTAACTCAAAAAGTTAATTCGATTTCCTATTTTTGCAATCATTACAAAAACACTATGCATAAGTTAATTTCTTATCCAATTTCAATTTTATACTACCTCTGTTTTGGGTTGTTTTTATGTGTTTTTCATCCTATCCAATGGTTTTGTTTTACTGTATTGGGATACCAAGCACACAAAAAAAGCGTAGATTATTTAAATTTTTGTTTGGTTAGAAGTACGCACTTATTAGGAACAACGTATGATTTTCAAAATCGAGAAAAATTACCTAAAAACGTTCCGTTAATCATTGTGTCTAATCATCAGAGTCTGTATGATATTCCACCTATCATTTGGTTTATGCGTTGGTGGCATCCGAAGTTTATTAGCAAAAAAGAATTAGGCAAAGGAATTCCGAGTGTTTCATACAATTTAAGACATGGCGGTTCCGTTTTAATAGATAGAAAAGACCCTAAGCAAGCTTTGCCAGCCATCAAAGAAATGGCTGAATACATTGAAAAAAACAAACGATCCACAGTGATTTTTCCAGAAGGAACCCGAAGTAAGACAGGTGTTCCTAAAAAATTCTCAGAAAATGGATTGAAAATTTTATGTAAATACGCTCCATCGGCTTATATTGTTCCAATTTCGATTAATAATTCATGGAAAATGGTCCGTTTTGGGATGTTTCCAATGGGTTTGTGTAACCGATTAACTTTTACGATACAAGAGCCTTTTCCTATTAAAGGAATTCCGTTTGAAGAAGTAATGCAAAGAACCGAAAACGCCGTAGTAAACGGAATAAAACATTAACAATATGTCTATCAAAAACATTCGTTTAGAAGTAATGCAATTATTGGAAAAAAAAGTAGATTCTTTTATGAGTGACTTTTTGATTCCGGTAGAAAAAATATGGCAACCTTCCGATTTATTACCGGATTCCGAAAAAGAAACTTTTTTTGATGAGGTAACCGAGCTACGTGAAATTGCTAAAGAATTACCTTATGATTTTTGGGTTGTTTTGGTTGGAGATACAATTACTGAGGAGGCTTTGCCTACTTACGAATCTTGGCTAACCGAAGTAGAAGGTGTAGATAGCGAAGGTAGAAATGGATGGTCTAAATGGGTAAAACATTGGACAGGAGAAGAAAATCGTCACGGGGATGTACTGAACAAATATCTTTATCTCTCCGGAAGGGTAAATATGCGAGAAATAGAAATGACTACGCAACATTTGATTAACGACGGTTTTGATATTGGTACCGGTAAAGATCCTTATAAAAACTTTGTTTATACCAGTTTTCAGGAATTAGCCACGTATATTTCTCACAACCGCGTTTCGCAAATAGCTAAAAAATTTGGAGATAATAAGTTGTCAAAAATGTGTAAACTTATTGCAGGAGATGAAATGCGTCATCATCATGCCTATGGAGAATTTGTGAATCAGATTTTTAAAGTAGATCCAAGCGAAATGATGTTGGCGTTTCAATACATGATGAAACAAAAAATTACTATGCCGGCTCATTTTCTTCGTGAATCAGGTCAAAAAATTAGTACTGCCTTTGAACAGTTTTCAGATTCAGCTCAGCGTATTGGCGTTTACACAGCAGCAGATTATGTTGTCATTCTTCAAAAATTAATTGACAAGTGGAATATCGATAAAATAAACGGACTAACAAGCGAAGCTGAGAAAGCCCGAGATTATTTGATGAAGCTTCCCGAAAGAATGGCTAGAGTTTCTGAACGATTGGTCATACCGGAAACCGGACATATATTTAAATGGGTGCAACCGGCTTTGGTGAAATAAAAATGACACTTATTGACAAAACAATTCTTTTTGTAAAACAACAACTCCAAGACGCTGAGGGAGGTCATGATTGGTTTCATATCGAACGCGTTTATAAAAATGCAGTTTTGATTTCCCAAGAAGAAGATTGTGATGTCACCGTTGTGAAATTAGGTGCTTTGTTACACGATATTGCCGATTCTAAATTTTATGAGGGTGATGAAGAAATTGGTCCAAAGATATCCCGAACATTTTTAGAAAGTGAACATATTTCTCAAGAAATTATTGAGCATGTAGTTCAAATCATTAGAAATATTTCTTTTAAAGGCGGAAATTTTGAAAAAACCTTTTCATCCAAAGAATTAGAAATTGTGCAAGATGCCGATCGATTGGATGCATTAGGAGCTATTGGAATAGCCAGAACATTCAATTATGGGGGTTTTAAAAATAGAGCTATTTATAATCCAAGTATTCCACCCAAACTCAGTATGACTAAAGAAGAATATAAAAACAGTGATTCGCCTACGTTGAATCATTTTTATGAAAAACTACTTCTGCTAAAAGACAAGATGAACACAAAAACCGGTAAAAAATTGGCCCAAGAACGTCACCGATTTATGGAAACATTCTTAAGCCAATTTTATGCGGAATGGGAAGGGGAAATGTAGTTATTCTCCTTTAAAATCAGCTTTTCTTTTCTCTAAAAACGCCGTTGTTCCTTCTTTAAAATCGGCTGTACCAAATGATTTACCGAAGTTTTTTATTTCTGTTTCATAGCCGTTAATACCGTCTTTGAAATTGGCATTAACTGCTTCTATTGCATTAGAAATGGCAACAGGAGAATTTTTGGCGATTTTTGTTGCAATTCCTTTTGTAAATTCTATCAATTCCGCTTGCGGAACCACGTGATTAACTAAACCATAAATTTTAGCTGTTTCGGCATCAATCATCGTGGCACTCATAATCATTTCCATGGCACGACCTTTCCCTACTAATTGGGGTAAACGTTGTGTTCCTCCGTAACCGGGAATTACACCAAGAGTAACTTCGGGTAAACCCATTTTGGCATTGTCGGAGGCAATTCTAAAGTGAGCCGACATCGCTAATTCTAATCCGCCACCTAAAGCAAAACCGTTAACGGCTGCAATCACTGGAGTAGAAAGGTTTTCGACAAAGTCAAACAATAATTTTTGTCCTTGTGCGGCTAATTTTCCACCTTCTTCCACAGAAAAATGAGCAAATTCGGAAATATCGGCTCCTGCAACAAATGCTTTTTCACCACTTCCGGTAATGATGATTACCCGAGTTGATTTATCTTTATTTTCAGTATCAAAAGCATGATGCAGTTCCTCAATCGTAGCTTTATTTAATGCATTTAATTTGGTAGGACGATTGATAGTAATTATCGAAAACCCATTGTTTTTTTCTACTAAAATATTTTCGTAATTCATGATTTATGCAATTTGTTCGTTTGTATTAATTGGTAATGTTACCTTAAAAGTAGTGCCATTGTCTTGCTGAGATTCAAAGGTAATTGTTCCGTTGTAATTTTCGATAATTTTTTTGATAATACCCAGTCCAAGCCCCATACCACTGTTTTTTGTTGTGAATTTAGGTTCAAAAATGTATGTTTTATTTTCATCCGAAATACCAATACCATTATCTTTCACTTTAATAACAACATTAGAATGTTCTTTTAAAACAGAAATAATAACAGATGGTTGATGATTTTCAATTGGAATTGCTTGTATAGCATTTTTTATCAAATTAGTAATAATTCGAATCAATTGTGATCGATCCATCATCATAAAAATTTCTTTTTCAGTAGATTCAAATTGGATATAATTTTCGTTGAATATTTCCAACCCAAGTTGAACTACCTCTACTACATTGATACGTTCGTTTTGCTGAGCCGGCATCGACGCAAAATTAGAAAATGCATTAGCAACCGAACTCATTATGTCGATTTGCTGCAATAAAATTTTGGTATAATCGTCTAATTTTTGTTTGATATTCGGATCCTTTTCATCAAACTTTCGTTGAAAACTCTGTACCGTCAATCGCATTGGGGTAAGCGGATTTTTAACCTCGTGAGCCACTTGTTTTGCCATTTCACGCCAGGCTTGTTCACGCTCACTTTGGGCTAATTTCACGGCACTTTCCTCCAATTTATCTACCATGTTGTTGTAAGCCTCAACCAATAGTCCAATTTCCCTACTATTAGTTTCTAATTCAATTTTTTCATTCTTTTTGGTTAACTGTGTTTCAGTAATCTTATCAGAGATAGTTTTGATAGATTTGGTAATAAAACTTGATAAAAAGTAGGCTAAAACAACAGAAAGCACCAACATAAAAGCATATACTTGCCCAAATCGAATCATGAATTTTCGCAATTCACGTTCGTAATATCCATCATCTTCAATGTAAGGAAGGTTCAAAATGGCTAATGGCTTGAATTGTAAATCTTTTATTTCGCTGTAGGATGATAGATTTTTAACACCATTGATTTCTTTGATATCAACATACCTTTTGTCCATGCTAGATTGAACCAGTCTAACGATGTATTCCGGAATTGATTTAGGCTCTTCATCTACTGCAAAAGAAGATTTGGAGGATTTTAAGAGCTTTCCGTTTAAATCATAAAAATTTATTTCTAAAGAATGAATATCAGCAATTTCATGAATTTTATCTCTTTCTGAAAAAATAAGCGGAATATTCTCTGTTGTTAATGGATACGTTGTGTTTTTAAGAATGTAATTAATGTTTTCCTTGATTGCGGTTTCTTTTCTCTCTAATCTTTCTTGATGGTATTCTTTTGCTTCATTTCTAAATTGAAAAATTGATACCGAAGCTATTAAAATAGACGAAATTACGGTTAGAAAAATCATTGAGATGAAAATTCTAACGCGAAGCGAAAGAGTACTTATTTTATAAGGGAAACTCACTACTTTTTTTCTCTAAATCGTTTATACATTTTAAAACCAATCATAAGCGAAATTGACAGGAAGAAAATTCCGATTACGCCAAAAATCCAGTTGAAAGCATCTTTGAGAATTACTAAAAAAACAACAGCAAATAAAATAAGTGTTGCCCCTTCATTCCAAAGGCGAAAAAAATTGGAACTGTTTTTTACTTCATTTTTTTGTAATTGCTTAAAAATCAAATGACATTTCATGTGATAAGCATATAATAGAATCACAAAACCTAGTTTTACTAACATCCAATCTTGTTCTAACCAAGCTGGAATTAAGTACAACAACCAAAAGGCAAATACACTAGCTAGAACACCACTTGGCCAAGTAATGATATACCATAGCCGGTATTGCATCAGTTGGTATTGTTTGATTAAAATACTTTTCTCCGGTTCGGACTTGTCTTTTGTTTCGGCATGATATACAAATAAGCGAACGATATAAAACAGCCCCGCAAACCAAGTGACCACAAAAATGAGGTGTAATGCTTTAATATAGTTATACAATTCCATTTATTCTATTTCAATTAATTGGGTAGTCATTTCTTTTCGCAAAAAATAGGCCGTAATTAGTGTTGAAAGAATATCGGCAATTGGGAAAGCCACCCATACTCCAAAAACACCAAAATAATTTGGCAAAATAAGCACCAACGGAATGAGAAAAAAGCCTTGTTTGGTTAATGTCAACAACAGAGCGGGGATTGCTTTTCCAGCAGCTTGAAAATAAGCAGCTCCAATAAGTTGTAAGGCAATTATTGGTGTGGCAGCAAAAACCCATCGCATTGCATCAGGTGTTTCTGCAATTACATCTATATCATTTGTAAAAACTGCAACAATAGGTTGAGCAAAAATTAAAATAAGTAAAAATATAAAGGTAGCTAAAAGAGCAGCATATTTTATGGAAATAGAAATGGTTTCTTTCACCCTAGTGAAATTTTCTGCACCGTAATTGTATCCGGCAATCGGTAAAAACCCTTGTGTGATTCCCAAAATGGGGAATAAGGCAAACATCAACATTCTACTGATGATTCCATAAACCACGACCGAATGTTCTCCTCCGTAAACAAACAATGTATGGTTGATAATGATTGCTAAAATGCTCACAACACCTTGTCGGGAAAAGGTTACCAAACCTAACGAAGAGATTTCTTTAACCAATGAAAAGTCTAATCGATAATGATAGGCAGAAGGTTTTAATTCACTTTTTTTAATAAAAAACCAAAGAATGAAAACAAAGCACATGAAATATGAAATGGTTGTTGCCAAGGCAGCTCCAAACATTCCCAAATTCATAAATTTAATAAAAACAATGTCGAGAAAAATATTTCCAAAAGCCGGAATAATCATCGCCATCATTGCAAATTTTGCTTTTCCTTCAGCTCTTATGACGTTATTTCCCATCATACAGAGTGCTAAAAAAGGTACTCCGATTAGTACCGGAATAAAAAAGGCTTTCGCCGGCACCATGATTTCACCATTTGCACCAAAAAGTAACAAAATTTCATCGGAATATGAAAGTCCTATCACCACAAAAAACAAGGCTAAAAAAAGGGTCATCATAATTTGATTGCCAAAAGTCCGATAGGCTTTTTCTTTGTCTTTAGCTCCTAAAGCTCTTGAAATGATTGAACTTCCACCAATTCCGATTGCCATTCCCAACGAAGAAATTAAAAAGGTAATCGGTAAAACCACGGTAACTGCTGCAATGGCTAACGATCCAATCCATTGGCCCACAAAAATGGTGTCGACTAAAATGTTAAGCGACATAAATAAAATCCCAATAGAGGCAGGAACTGCTTGTTTAATCAAGAGTTGTTTGATGTCATCGGTACCTAATGCTCCTGACGATTTTGTCATTATTTACTTGTTTTTATTTCGGCAAAAGCCCACTGATCAATCCATCTACTCATGGTCTTTACCCAATCTTCTCTATCATTTAAACACGGAATGGACAAAAATTCTTCTCCACCGTTTTCTTTAAAACTATGAGCGGCCTCCATGCCAATTTCTTCCAACGTTTCCAAACAATCACTCACAAAAGCAGGGGTAACAACAGCTAATTTTTTTATTCCTTTTTGAGCCAAACCATCAATTGTTGCATCAGTGTAAGGTTGTAACCAAGGATCACGCCCTAAACGCGATTGAAAAGAGGTACTGTATCTTCCTTCTTCTAAATTCAAAAATGCGGCAACTTGACGGGTGGTTTCATAACATTGATGGCGATAACAAAAGGCATGAGCATCTGAGGCCGTTTGACAACATGAACCGTCAATTTTGCAATGATTTTTTGTTATGTCCGATTTTTTTATGTGTCTTTCCGGTACACCGTGATAAGAAAATAAAAGATAATCAGGTTGGAAAACAGTCAATGATTCTTGAATCGAAATAGATAAATCCCTTATATAATCCGGTTGATTATAAAAGGATGGAACGATGGTAAAGGCCATGTCCGGAAATTGTTCTTTTCTGATTTTTTCGGCTAAAACTAAAATGGTTTCCGTGGTAGCCATTGCAAACTGAGGATACAAGGGAACCAAAAGTACTTCCTTAATTCCTTGATTGTACAAATTTTTTAGTCCCGACTCAATACTAGGGTTTCCGTATCGCATGGCCAATTCAACCGGAACGCTGACTTGCTTTTGAATTTTTTCTTGTAAACGTTTTGAAAGCACAATCAATGGAGAACCTTCTTCCCACCAAATTTTTTTATAGGCTTTCGCCGATTTTTTCGGGCGTGTATTCAAAATAATTCCCCTTACCAAAAGCACACGCAAAAGATAGGGAACATCAATCACGCGTTCATCCATTAAAAACTCATCTAAATACCTCCGAACGTCTTTAGGTTCAGGACTATCGGGCGAACCGAGATTGATTAATAATACTCCTTTTTTCATTTTGTAAAAGCAAATTTCTTTTTTAGTTGGACAACGACATTAAATATTTTTTTGGAGTTGTTCCGAATTTCTTCTTAAATGCCGCAATAAAATGCGAAGCGGTACTGTATCCGATTTGAACACCTACTTCGTTTACGTTATAGGTTCCACTGTCTAATAATTTTCGGGCATATTCTAATTTGTAATCAAATAAAAAGCCATAGACACTGTCGCCATAAACTTGTTTAAAACCGGTTTTCAGTTTTTTTAATGTTAGGCCAACCATTTCAGAAAGTTCTTGTAACCCCGGTGGTTCAGCCATGTTATTGATGATAATTTGTTTCGCTTTTTTGATTTTGGCAATGTTTTCTTCATCCATCAAAAACGGACATTGTTCGATGTTTGGGTCTTCGCTTCTGTTGAAATACAGACTTAATAATTCATACCCTTTTCCTTTAAAATATAGGTTTCGAATGGAAGTGTTGAGGTTGTAATGAAATAATTGATTGAGTACAATAGCCATAGACGGACTAATATCATCTTCGGTGTAATATTTTTTTTCTTTGTTTTCATCGCTCAGAAAAGGAATATGTTCCGCTTCATTTGAAAATAAGCTATGGAGTTTTTTAATCGAAATTAGCACGGATATCATCCATGTGTTTGGGCCAATTTCAAGATGAATAGGCAATTCTTTTTGTGGATTATAAAATAAAAGCGATTTTTCTTCATTCAAATCCAACGCATAATTTCCTTGGTTAAAAATGAATTTCGCTTTTCCTTTTAATCCATAGTGAAATTGAATCAAATTATTGTTTACTGGCCGTTGAAAAATCTCGGTTGAAGTACTATTGTTTTGAAAGCGAATCAAATAGAAATCATTTTCAATTTTTATTTCTTCATTTGAACCCATAGCGATACTTTTTTAAAATCTGATTATTCTTTTATTTAGAACAAATCTAAATAAAGTACAGAAAACTCCTTTTTTTAACCAATAAATTAGAATGATTATAAACTAACACAAAAATAATTCTTTAAACGATATAAAAAGAACTTTGAGCGTTATTTTTTTGAAAAGCTTAACTATAATTTTGTTCTGTTTTTAGGTAAATACATTCATGAATCATTTAAAACTGTCAAAGTTTCCCACTTTTTATGCCATTGGCTTAAGTTATAAAAAAGCAGATGCGACCATGAGAGGAAAGTTTAGCTTAGACGAAATAGCTAAAACTAAGCTATTGGAGCAAGCCAAATTAGAGGGTTTAGACAGTTTGTTTGTAGTGTCCACTTGCAACCGAACTGAGATATATGGTTTTGCAGAGCATCCTTTTCAACTCATCAAGTTATTGTGCGACAACAGTCAAGGAACTGTTGAAGAGTTTCAAAAAATTGCATATATATACAAAAACCAAGAAGCTATTACGTTCTTATTTCGAGTAGGAACCGGTTTAGACAGTCAGATTTTGGGTGATTTTGAAATCATTAGCCAAATTAGAAATAGTTTTGTAGAAAGTAAAAAAGCCAATTTAGCCAATGCTTTTTTAGAGCGTTTGGTAAATGCTGTGATTCAAGCCAGCAAAAGAGTAAAGAACGAAACCGAATTGTGTAGCGGAGCTACTTCCGTTGCCTTTGCAGCCGTAAACTATATTTTTAATACAGTTGATGATTTAGAAAATAAAAACATATTGTTATTTGGTACGGGAAAAATTGGCAGAAATACTTGTGAAAACTTAGTAAAACACACCAAACACAAAAATATTACCTTAATCAATCGAACCAAAACCAAAGCTGAGATAATTGCCGGAAAGTTCAATTTAATTGTAAAAGATTATATTAATCTGCCAGAAGAAATTCACAAAGCGGATATTTTGGTTGTGGCAACAGGTGCTCAAAATCCAACCATCGACAAGAATTTATTGAATTTAAAAAAACCTTTATTGATTTTAGATTTATCCATTCCTAAAAATGTGAATGAAAATGTAAAGCAAATAGAAGGTGTTTCATTGGTTCACATGGATTTTCTCTCTCAAATAACGGATGAAACTTTGGAAAAACGAAAAGAGCAAGTGCCTTTTGCGGAATCCATCATCGAAGAAATAAAAGAAGAATTTAACGCGTGGATGAGAGCCAGAAAGTTTGCACCCACTATTCATGCCTTGAAAGAAAAATTAAATGCAATTAAAGAAGGTGAATTAGATTTTCAACGCAAAAAAATAGCTAATTTTGACCAAGAACAAGCTGAACTTATAAGCAATAGAATCATTCAAAAAATTACCACTCATTTTGCCAATCATTTAAAGAACGACAATTCAATGGTAGACGATAGTATCGAATGGATTGAAAAAATATTTCAAATAGAAACCACCGTTAAATGAGTAAAATCATCAAAATCGGAACCCGCGACAGCGAATTAGCACTATGGCAAGCGACTACTGTTGAAAAAAAATTAAACGAACTAGGGTATCTAACTGAAATAATTCCCGTTAAATCTACCGGTGATATTATTTTAGACAAACCACTTTATGAACTCGGAATTACCGGAATTTTTACCAAAACGCTTGATGTTGCCATGCTGAAAGGTGAAGTAGATATTGCAGTACATTCTATGAAAGACGTTCCAACCGCTTTGCCCAAAGGGATTGTACAAGTAGCTGTTTTAGAACGAGCTTCTCCGGTTGATATTTTGATTCACAAAGGAAAATTATCTTTTTTGGAGAAAAATGATACCAATGCCACTATTGCCACAGGAAGTTTGAGAAGAAAGGCACAATGGTTAAACAAGTTTCCAACACATAAGGTAGTTGATTTGAGAGGAAATATAAACACCAGAATGCAAAAATTACATGATAATGATTGGGATGGGGCTGTTTTTGCCGCAGCCGGATTGGAAAGAATCAATCTGAAACCTGAAAAATTTCTTAATTTAGATTGGATGATTCCCGCCCCGGCACAAGGTGCAATGATGGTGGTTGCAATCGAAAATGATATGTTTTCAAGAAATGCACTCGCACAATTGAACCACAATGAAACCGAAATCTGTACGTTTGTTGAGCGACAATTTTTAAAAACCTTAGAAGGAGGGTGTACTGCACCAATTGGAGCTTTAGCTGAAATAAATGAAAATTTAATTACGTTAAAAGGAGTCCTTTTGTCATTGGATGGAAAACACAAATTAGAAATAGAAAAAACGGTAAAAATTAATTTATATCAAAATTTTGGCGAACTTTGTGCAACTGAAATTTTAGAAAATGGTGGTTTTGAATTAATGAAAAGTATTAAAACATCATTAAACCAAAAGCACTAAAGGTTGCTGTATGGAAAAAGATTCAATATTCAAGATAATTTATCGATTTTTTGATCTTATTGTATTAACCTACATCGTTTTTGATTTTGGTTATAGTATTCACGAAGAATATCATACCCCAAAGTTTATTGGTTTAGTGCTTATTGCTATTGCATTATTTGCATTTAATATTTTCAAATATTTTTATTATAAATCTAAAGGAAGAAAAAAAGTTGCTTTAGTTAATTCAATTATTATTGGTGTCTTGTTATTTGTTTCGTTGATAATATCATTAACCAATATTGATTTACACTATCTTGATGTTTTACGAAAAATTCGTCCAATTTTAGAATCGGGATTAATTTTTTATTTTATCATTCGATTAATGATTTTAGTTCGGTATGTGTATGAAGTATATTACAATCCGGCTATTGTGTTTGTTGGCAGTTTTTTTGCAATTATCATTTTGGGCTCTTTTTTATTGATGCTTCCAAATGCAACCACAAATGGAATTTCGTTTACTGACGCCCTTTTTACCTCAACAAGTGCCGTATGCGTTACAGGTTTAATTGTTTTGGATACTGCAACAGATTTTACAACAATTGGACAAACTATAATAATTAGTTTGATACAAATAGGCGGTTTGGGTATTCTAACGTTTACATCGTTTTTTGCTTTCTTTTTCAGAGGTAGTTCTTCTTTCAAAGAAGGATTAAACGTTAGAGATTTTATTGCCCAAGACACTATAAAAGATGTTTTAAAGACAGCTCTAAACATTGTAATTTTTACAATAAGTGTGGAATTAATTGGAGCAATTTTTATTTATTCGTCTATTTTAGAAAATCCTCATATTACTGACAAAGTTTTCTTTTCGGTATTTCATTCTATTTCAGCATTTTGTAATGCCGGGTTTTCCACAATGTCTGCCGGATTGAGTGAAAGTCATCTTCAGTTTAATTATTTTATGCAATGGATTTTAATTGTAATGATTGTATTTGGGGGATTAGGTTACAATATTATTTTTAACTTTTATCAATACTTAAAGACATATGTATTGGAATTCTTTGATCGTAAAAGAATACACAAACAAGTGAGTATCATGACATTGAATTCTAAAATAGTGTTATATACAACAGGAGCTTTATTGTTAGGAGGGTTTATTTTTCTTTGGATATCTGAGTACAACAACACTATAAATTTACATTCAACAGGTTTTGGAAAAATTACTGCAACAGCGTTTAATACTGTTACGCCCAGAACAGCAGGTTTTAACACAATTGATTTTACAGAATTATCTGTGCCAACCTTATTGTTTATAATTTTTTTGATGTGGATTGGTGCCTCACCTGCTTCAACCGGTGGTGGAATCAAAACGAGTACATTTGCTTTAGCAACGCTAAACATATTTAGTATTGCTAAAGGGAAATCGAGAATCCAAATTTTAGGCAGAAGAATTTCAAGCGAATCAACCTCAAGGGCGTTTGCTATTTTATGTATTTCATTAATCGTAATTGGATTTGCTATTTTGGCCTTGTTGATATTTGAACCGAAAGGTACAGATATATTGTCTGTTGTTTTTGAATGCTTTTCAGCTTACAGCACGGTAGGATTATCGTTAAACTTTACGCCTACGTTATCAGAACCTAGTAAATATGTGTTGATTTTAACCATGTTCATTGGAAGAATTGGAATGCTCAACTTAATGATTGGAATGCTTAGACAAATCAATCATCAGTTTTATGAGTTTCCTAAAGAAAATATTTTAATTAACTAAATTAGATAAAAATGAAAATAATCATTTTTGGATTGGGAAATTTTGGAATGTCATTGGCATTAAGTCTGACAGAAACCGGAAATGAGGTAATAGGAGTAGACAAACAAATGGATAAAGTAAATTTAATCAAAGATAAAATTTCACACGCCATTTGTATGGATTCTACAAATGAATTGGCTTATGAATCCTTGCCGTTGAAAGATGCCGATAAAATTGTGGTGGCCATTGGAGAAAATGAAGGAGCAGCCATTATTACGACTGCCATTATCAAAAAATTATCAAATGTAAAAATCATAAGCCGTGCGTTGTCTCCTATTCACGATACCGTTTTGGAAGCAATGGGAATTTATAGCATAATACATCCGGAACAAGAGAGTGCGGATCGATTAACCAAGCAAATCAACTTTAAAACTACCTTAGAAAATTATCAATTAGATAATAATTATACCATTTCAGAAGTTAAATCAAAACCTGAATTTCACGGGAAAACGCTTTCAGAATTGAATGCTATTGATAAGTATCATTTGAATTTGGTAACCATTATTCGCAAAAAAGAGAAAACAAATTTAATTGGAAAAAAAACAATCGTAAAAGAAACAATTGGATTGCCAACTCCTGAAACCATTATTTATGAAGATGATATTTTAGTGGTTTTTGGTGACAACAAAAACATTTCTATTTACTGCGAGGGACAAGATTAAGTTGGAAAAATCGATTAGAATACTATCAACAAAGAGACTAAAATCCAATCAAAAACAATTTTTGTTAAACGCTGGTTTTCGATTGGTTGAAGCCGATTTTATTCAAATAGTGTTTCATAAAATCAATTTAGAAAAAACATTTGATTATATGATTTTTACGAGTCAAAATGCGGTTTTAAGTATTTTGAAAAATGAAAATCACCTTGTTTTAAAAAGTAAAATCTCTTTTTGTGTTGGAATAAAAACAAGGCATTTACTTGAAGAAAACGGATTCCAAGTTGAACAATCGTTTGATTATGCGGAAGAATTGGTTGAATACTGTGTAAAATATCATTCCGATAAAAAATTTACTTTTTTTACAGGAAATTTAAGAAGAGATACGATTCCAAATGCTTTTCAAAAAAACAATATTATTTTTGAAGAAATTGAAGTGTATCAAACCTATTTAACACCACATAAAATTGATAATCAAGTTGATGGGATTTTGTTTTTTAGTCCGTCGGCTGTTCAAAGTTATGTTAAGGAAAACACGATTACAAATGAAATTTGTTTTTGTATTGGTACAACAACTGAAGCGGAATTACAGACAAAGAATAAAATAATTGCAAAGCAACCCACAGTTGAAAACGTAATTATTCAGTGTATAAATTATTTTAATAAATCATAAGTTTTAAAAATAGAACATGATAAAGAACGATCTTTTCCTAAGAGCTTTAAATAACGAAACCGTTGAGCGTCCGCCCGTTTGGATGATGCGTCAAGCCGGAAGATATTTACCCGAATTTAGAGCTTTACGCGACAAATACGATTTTTTTACCCGTTGTGAAACACCTGAATTGGCAGCAGAAATAACCGTTCAACCGATTCGAATTGTTCAACCGGATGCAGCCATTTTGTTTTCAGATATTTTAGTAGTTCCCAGGGCAATGGGCATTCATGTAGAATTGAAAGATAATTTAGGGCCTATTATTCCGAATCCTATCCGAACACTGGAGCAAGTAAATGAAGTAATTGTTCCTAATATCGATGAAACGCTAGGATATGTAATGAATGCCGTGAAATTGACCAAAGAAATGTTGAATGATGAGGTGCCGTTGATTGGTTTTGCCGGCTCACCGTGGACGATTTTTTGTTATGCTGTAGAAGGAAAAGGCTCCAAAAGTTTTGATACTGCCAAAGGATTTTGTTTTTCCAACCCAATTGCAGCTCATACCTTATTGCAAAAAATTACAGATACCACAATTCTATACTTAAAAGAAAAAGTAAAGGCAGGTTGTAATGCCATTCAAATTTTTGATTCGTGGGGTGGAATGTTATCGCCGGTAGATTATCAAGAGTTTTCGTGGTATTATATCAATCAGATTGTAGAAGCATTAGCCCCTTATACCAAAGTAATTGTGTTTGGGAAAGGCTGTTGGTTTGCATTAAATGATATGGCTAAATCAAAAGCATCTGCTCTTGGTGTAGATTGGACCTGTTCTGCCCGAAATGCCAGGTATTTATCAGGAGGAAAAATCACTTTACAAGGAAACTTTGACCCATCACGACTATTGTCGCCAATACAGACAATCAAAAAAATGGTGCATCAAATGATTGATGAATTTGGTAAGGATAACTATATTGTTAATTTAGGTCACGGGATTTTACCAAATATTCCGGTTGATCATGCAAAGGCTTTTGTAGAGGCGGTAAAAGAGTATTCGAAATAAATAATTTTCAGGGTAAAAGAATCAAGTTCCCTCATCTACAAAATTTTAAATAATGCATATTAAATAGTGAATCTGTTTTGAGAACAAGATAAAGAGTTTATTATCAATGTTTTTTTATTATTTTCAACTGTTTTTCTCCGTTATCATAAAATAGCCGCAGAGTATAAATTCCGTTTGAAAATGAGTTCAAATCAATTCTAATTTCACTTTGATGCAGATTTTGAAAGTTGGCTAGTTTCCTTCCGTTAAAGTCAAAAAGTTCAATCGTATATATATTTTCGATATTTTTTATAAAACAGACAGACTTATTGTTTTCCGGATAATAAATCACAACATCGGGTTTATCGTTATCATATAAAGATAAAATAGTTGGGATACAAGTAGTTACTTCTGGCGTTAAATTAGAGTAGAAAAGCTCAGTGTTTTTAAAGAAACAATTTAAGAGTCCTGCGTTATCTATATCCGGAAATCCACCCGGAGCATTAATCATTGATAATGAACCGACTCCCTCAACCCAAACTGCATTTTGCGAGCTTATTATATTGGTTTCATGAGGAGAGAAATAAAAATGTTTTCGAGTTTCTCCTTCCCAAATATCAACGTTTCTAATTGAATCTAAAACAAATAATCCACCTTCTTCCGGAAAAGGGGTAATGGGGTTTTTCATTTCAAACGTATCACCTTCGTTAAGGCTAAAATCATACAACAAGTATTCATCAATTCGGTTTGGACTTATTCTTGTGAGTGTAACTTTTTTTTCTGCGGTATTTTCATGCAATAAAAATGTCCTTGAAATGTAATGGTAGCCATCGAGTATTTTGTGGGTTTTATTATTTACTAATGTATCACCATCAGTATAATAAATATCGGTAATACAACCTTCGTAGCAAGTTGTAAAGTGCCATTCATTTTGTGTGTCTAACATTGGAATATAAGTTTGTCCCAACAAGAAAAAACAATTTAAAAACAAACTTATATTGATAAATTTTTTCATTATGATTGGTTTAAATTATAAGAACAATCGTTGACTTAGTAGTCTTAAATATATAAAAAATGAGCTTAATGTTAGATCAAGCTCATCGTTGTCAAAATTAGTACAAATTAGACTAAACTATTGCAAACAGTTATTTTTATATCCTTTTTTACGAAATATCAGAAACACGCAGGGTATTTACCATCCCTTTTTCAGCGATAGGCATAGCCGCTAAGTTGATAACCATATCACCCTTCTCAACAAACCCTTTTTCTTTAGCCAATTTATTCACATCTTCCACAGTATCATCTGTACTAGAAAACTTATCGTAGTAAAAAGAACGAACTCCCCACAGTAAATTCAATTGCGTTAATATATGCTTATTAGACGTAAATACCAAAATATGGGCACTTGGTCGCCATGCTGAGATTTGAAAAGCAGTATAACCACTGTTTGTTAGAGTGGAAATGGCTTTTGCTTTAATTTCATTAGCCATAATTGCCGCATGGTAACAAATGGATTTAGTTATAAAACGTTTTGTACGAACATGGGGCGGATTATGTGGAACTTGAATAAGCGGACTGTCTTCTACGGAGCGAATAATTTTTGACATGGTCTCTATAACTTCTACAGGATAATTTCCAACCGAAGTTTCACCGGAGAGCATGACCGCATCTGCACCGTCCATTACAGAGTTTGCCACATCATTTACTTCAGCTCTGGTAGGGGTGAGGCTGGTAATCATAGTTTCCATCATTTGTGTGGCTACAATTACAGGAATTCGAGCCGTTTTGGCACGGTGAATTAATTTTTTTTGAATCAAAGGAACTTCTTCAGCCGGAACTTCAACACCTAAATCGCCTCTGGCAACCATTAATCCATCACAAAAAGCAACAATTTTATCAATATTTTCAACTGCTTCTGGTTTCTCTATCTTGGCAACAATTGGAATTTTATACGAAGAATGTTTGGCAATTAAATCTTGTAGTTCTTCTAAATCTTTTGGTGTTCGAACAAAGGAAAGTGCTATCCAATCTACCTCATTTTCAATAGCAAATAAAGCATCTTTAATGTCTTTTTTTGTCAAAGCCGGTAAAGATACTTTTGTATTGGGTAGGTTAACCCCTTTTTTAGATTTCAATGGACCGCCTTGTAATACTTTACAAATAACCTCTGTGGAACCATTTGTTTCTAAGGCTTCAAAAATTAATTTTCCATCATCCAATAGAATTTTCTCACCGGGATTCACATCACTCGGAAATTCTTTGTAATTCATATATACACGATCGGCAGTTCCGGGAGCGTCTTCAGCTGTTTGAAAAGTGATGATGTCTCCTTTACTTACCACAACATCTTCTTTCATCACACCTACACGTAATTTAGGGCCTTGTAAGTCAGCTAAAATAGCGGTGGTATATCCAAATTCTTCATTCAAACCACGTATGATGTTGATACGTTCTTTCACATCATCGTAATCAGCGTGCGAAAAATTGATACGGAATACATTAACACCGGCATCAATCATATTTTTTATGACTTCTTTAGTGCTGCAAGCTGGCCCTAATGTGGCAACAATTTTGGTTTTTTTGTTGATTGGCATATTCGTTTAGAAAATTAAATTGTTTTTAGATTTTATACGACTTTTTAAAACACCGTAAACGGTTGTAAATTGGTCGATGGTATTTAGTTTAGTAATGATGGAATTAAGCAATATTTGATTTTCGTCACCTTCAATTTTTAGAAAAAAATCAACAGTTTTTATTTCAGGTAAAAAATAAAGGAGATTACTAAATTCAGACACTTCATTGAATAGATTGTTTGTCTTAATTTTTTGGGGAAGAGAAACTTCTTTTTTATTTTCTATCAAAGTCCAATATATCCCTTTCTTAGTATCTTCAAATTGAAAATTTGGGAAGCCAAATTTCTGCTTATCAGTTCCAATTAAAATATCTTTTTTGTTTCGATGGAGTAAAATCGGCAAATTTTGATTAATAAGATACGCAACACGATAATTCTCTAAAGCAGTATGAATAGCAATAAGCTGATAATCAGCTTCTTCAAAATCATCAATGCTTAATTTATGAATTGCCATACTTTTCACTCAAACGAGACGTAAATATAGTGTTTTTAGCCTACAAAAACCGGTAGATTTAGTAACTTAACGATAATTTATGAACGAAAACGATGTAGTTTTTGAGATTTCTATAATTTTTTGTCCATTTTTTCTTGGAATGCGAAAAAAGCACGTTTGGAAGCAATTTCTTCCGCCTTTTTTTTAGAAGTGGCTCTCGCTTTAGCAATAACTTTATTATCAATACTCAATTTTACCCCAAAGTATCGTTGTCCATCATTTCCATTGTCGTCAAAAACGCTATAATTAAAGGTCTTTTTCTCCTTTTGACACCATTCAATAACCAAACTTTTGTAGCTAATGACTTTACCTTCTAGTTTTGCAATATCTACATAGGGAACAATAACTTTTTTGTAAATAAACTTTTCGCAATAAGTATATCCTTTATCCAAAAAAATGGCTCCAACTAAAGCCTCAAAAATATTACCGTGAATGTTTTCTCCAAAATGCTGTGATGGGACTTTGCTATCAACGAGTTGAATTAAGTTTAAGTCTCTTCCCAATTCATTCAAATGCTCTCGACTTACAATTTTTGAACGCATTTTGGTCAGATACCCTTCATCTCCGGTAGGAACCTCATTATATAAGTGACTGGCTATAACAGCACTTAACATGGCATCACCCAAAAATTCCAAACGCTCATAGTTTATTGGGTTTCCATTTGTGTCTAATTTGTTAGAAGAACGGTGCGTGAAAGCTCTTTGGTAGAATTCAATATTAATGGGTTTAAATCCCAATATTTTATGAATAGATTCAAAAAAAATCCCGACTTCGAGAGGACGGGAATTTTTGGTGAATATTTTTTTAAAAACGTTCATAGAAAATTAATCTTCCACTTTTTTAAACAAAACACAAGCATTGTGGCCACCAAACCCAAAAGTATTACTCATGGCCACTTTAATTTCTCTTTTTTGTGCTTTATTCAAAGTCAGGTTTAACTCCGGATTGATATTTTCATCTACAACAGAATGGTTAATAGTTGGCGGAATAATTCCGTGTTTAATAGCTAGGATAGAGGCAATTGCTTCAATACCACCAGCGGCTCCTAACAGGTGTCCTGTCATCGATTTGGTAGAATTGATGTTTATCGTTTTAGCATGATCTCCAAAAATAGCGGTAATAGCCTTTAACTCAGCTACGTCTCCTAATGGAGTTGAGGTTCCGTGTGTGTTAATATGATCTATTTCTTCCGGATTCATTTGGGCATCACGTAAACAATTTTGCATCACAGCAATTACACCAATTCCCTCAGGATGAGGAGCGGTAAGATGATACGCATCAGATGACATTCCGCCACCCATGATTTCACAATAAATTTTAGCTCCACGTGCTTTAGCATGCTCATATTCTTCTAATACTAATGCACCGGCACCTTCGCCTAAAACGAATCCGTCTCGGGTGGCATCAAAAGGTCTTGAAGCTGTTTCCGGACTTTCATTTCGTGTAGAAAGAGCGTGCATGGAGTTGAATCCGCCCATTCCGGCTATGGTTACGGCAGCTTCAGAACCACCGGAAATAATTACATCGCATAGACCTATTCGAATATAGTTAAATGCATCAATTAATGCATTAGCAGAAGATGCACAAGCAGAAACCGTAGTATAATTAGGCCCCATAAATCCATTTTTGATAGAAATTTGTCCTGGAGCAATGTCCGCAATCATTTTTGGGATAAAAAACGGGTTAAATTTAGGCGTTCCATCTCCTTTCGCATAATTGAGCACCTCTTCTTGAAAGGTTTCTAAACCGCCAATCCCGGCACCCCAAATTACTCCAACGCGGTATTTGTCAACATTATCGGGAGTAATTCCGGCATCTTTGATGGCTTCGTCACTGGCAACGATAGCATATTGCGTAAACTTATCCATTCGCCTAGCTTCCTTGCGATCGATAAAATCTTCCACATTGAAATTTTTTACTTCACAAGCAAACTTTGTTTTGTGTTTTTCCGTGTCGTAATAGGTGATGGGAGCAGCTCCACTTTTACCGTTAATGAGTCCGTTCCAGTATTCTTGAATATTATTACCAATAGGTGTTAAAGCACCTAATCCGGTCACAACTACTCGTTTTAACTCCATTTTGTAAAAATTTATTGGTACGAATATAAACAAAAAAACCCTGAAATTTATGGAATAGTAAAAATCAGGGGAGTTTTTTTATGTATGTGTGCGATTGATTGACAATCTGTAATTTAAAAATTAATTAAAATAATAACACCCGCTCTGTACATCAGAACGGGATGTTGTTAGTTATTATTTTTTAGCTTCCTCAATGTAAGAAATAGCTTGACCTACAGTAGCAATGTTTTCAGCTTGGTCGTCCGGAATTTGAATATCAAATTCTTTTTCGAATTCCATAATTAGCTCAACAGTGTCTAATGAATCAGCTCCTAAATCGTTTGTGAAGCTTGCCTCTGTTACAACCTCGTTTTCGTCAACACCTAATTTGTCTACGATAATCGCTTTTACTCTTGATGCAATGTCTGACATAATCTTTTAAATTTTAGTTTAATTGTTGGCAAAAATAAAAAACTTTATTTTAATACAACATTTTAGTTAATAATTCTGACTACGAATTTAAAAAATTAATTTGAGAATAGAAGCTCAATCCCTATAAATTATCGTTTCTTTTTCGTTTTTTTGCGTAATAAAAATTACAGGAAACATGAAGAACATCGTGATTTTTGCCTCCGGAACGGGTTCCAATGCTGAAAATATCATTCACTATTTCAAAAATAACAACTCAAAATCGGTAGTCGCTGTGTTTTCAAACAATTCTAATGCCAAAGTTGTAGAGAAAGCAAAAAAATTGAATATTGAAACAGTTGTTTTCAATAAAGACGAGCTTTACGGTGATGTTGTACTTTCTAAATTAAATGATTTTAAACCCGATTTAGTTGTTTTAGCTGGATTTTTGTTCAAGTTTCCTGAGCATATCATCGCAGCATTTCCTAACAAAACTATCAATATTCATCCTGCGTTATTGCCTAAATATGGCGGAAAAGGCATGTATGGTAACCATGTTCATCAAGCTGTTTTAGACAATAAAGAAACCGAAACAGGAATCACCATTCATTTTGTGAATGAACACTATGATGAAGGAGGAATAATCTTTCAAAAATCTGTTTCCATCATAGATTGTACTACTTTTGAAGAAGTTTCAATGAAAGTGCATCAATTAGAACAGGAATATTTTCCAAAAGTGATTGATAAACTCCTTTAAACTCTAACCTATCCCATCAACTAAAATAGACATGTTACACGAAGTCCATATCTATACAGACGGAGCAGCCAAGGGAAACCCGGGACCGGGTGGTTATGGTGTGGTGATGGAATTGGTGGGTTCACCCTATAAAAAAGAGTTTTATGAAGGGTTTCGTTACACGACCAACAACCGCATGGAATTATTGGCTGTGATTGTAGGTTTAGAAAAACTAAAAAACCCAAATACGACTGTTTTAGTGACTTCCGATTCCAAATATGTGGTAGATGCGGTAGAAAAAAGATGGATTTTTCAATGGGAAAAGAAAGGCTTTGCCGGCAAGAAAAATCCCGATTTATGGTTGCGATTCTTGAAAGTGTATCGTCAACATCAAGTGGATTTTAAATGGATAAAAGGACATAACAATCATCCGCAAAACGAACGGTGTGATGAATTGGCGGTGTATGCTTCCTCTTTGCCAAATTTATCTGTGGATGCGTTTTATGAGAAGGAGGAGGGAAAGTTGTTTTGAAAAGGACATGTTTCTGAAAAGTCGGAATAATCTTTACAGCTTATGAAATATTCATTAATAAAAATAGTTGGATTTTTGTTTTCTACTTTTTTAATAAATTCTTGTAAAGAAGTTAAAGTATCTGAGAAAAACAATTTTAATAGACTAGAGGTATTAATTTTGTTAACAAAAACCATTCATTCTTTTGAAATTAACGAAAATGGTGAGGTGATAGAATTAGAAAAGAGTCAAAATGAACAAAAGTTTTTCAAGTATAAATACAATCAAAAACAATTGGAAATTTTCAAAGAAAAAATCAACACTATTCTTAGGAATGGTAAAAAGAAACGATACAGCCCCATTAATTTTGTAGACGGTACATCTTACATTTTAAGTATAAAAAAAAGAGATAAAGTTTTATTTGAAATGGAATCTGTTTTTGGTGACGAACTGAATGAAGTAGATGAATTAATTGTTTTTATTTTAAGACAAAATGATAATAATGAAAAGCAAATGTTATTTGAAGAATATTTGGAATATGAAAAAACTATAAAAATTTTAAATGAAAGATTAAAAATCAAATAAAAATTAAATTTATTTTAACGTGAATTTTATTCAAATCTATACTCAATTTCCGCTTTCAAACCTAAAACAAAAACCCTATCTTTGCACCTTATTTCAAACCATAATCCATGAACAAACTACTCATCGTAGGAACGGTTGCTTTTGATGCGATTGAAACCCCTTTCGGGAAGACAGACAAAATTTTAGGCGGAGCCGCGACTTTTATTGGCTTATCAGCATCTTTTTTTAATGTAAAATCGGCGATTGTTTCTGTTGTTGGAGAAGATTTTCCGCAAGAATATTTAGATTTATTATCCGATAGAGATATCGATATTTCCGGCATTGAAATTGTAAAAGGGGGCAAAACGTTCTTCTGGAGTGGTCGTTACCACAACGATTTGAATTCAAGAGATACGTTGGTTACAGAATTAAACGTGTTAGCCGATTTTCAACCGAAAGTACCAGCCGATTACAAAGATTCAGATGTGGTTATGTTAGGCAACTTACACCCGATGGTGCAAATCAGTGTGTTAGATCAAATGACTTCCAAACCAAAATTAGTGGTGTTGGATACAATGAATTTCTGGATGGATTGTGCGTTAGCGGAATTACATGAAGTGATGAAACGCGTAGATGTAATCACCATTAACGATGAAGAAGCTCGTCAATTATCCGGTGAGTATTCATTGGTGAAAGCGGCAGCGAAGATTCATACGATGGGACCTAAATATGTAGTAATAAAAAAAGGAGAACACGGAGCCTTATTATTCCACGGAAATGAAATTTTCTTTGCACCGGCCTTACCTTTAGAAGAAGTATTTGATCCAACAGGAGCAGGAGATACATTTGCCGGAGGATTTTCCGGATTCATTGCTCAAAGCGAAAATATTTCGTTTGGCAATATGAAAAATGCGATTATTTATGGGTCCAACTTAGCTTCGTTCTGTGTGGAAAAATTTGGAACCGAGCGTATGCTTGACCTGGAAAAAGAGGAAGTATATGACCGCTTGAAACAGTTTAGAGCCTTAACACAATTTGACATTGAATTAGAATAAAAAAAGTGTGCCCCGAAATTACGGGGCATTTTTTATAAATATAGCTTTTAAAATCAACCTACAAAACGAAACTGAAACAAGTTCAGTTTAAACAACAACAATGAGTGACAATTTAAAACACGAATGCGGAATCGCTTTATTACGATTAAAAAAACCGCTTCAGTATTATAAAGACAAATACGGAACAGCCTTCTATGGAATCCAAAAAATGTATTTGTTGATGGAAAAACAACACAACCGTGGTCAAGATGGTGCCGGTTTTGCCAGTATTAAATTTGATGTTGAACCCGGACAACGTTACATCAGTCGGGTTCGTTCAAATAAATCTCAGCCGATTCAAGATATTTTTGCACAAATTAATGAACGGATTAATGAAGAACTAATTCAAAACCCAACTTTTGAAAATGATGTGGAATGGCAAAAAGAAAACATCCCTTATATTGGAGAGTTATTTTTAGGTCATGTTCGGTATGGAACTTTTGGTAAAAATAGTATTGAAAGTGTTCACCCGTTTTTAAGACAAAATAACTGGATGCACCGGAATTTGATTGTGGCCGGAAATTTTAACATGACCAATGTAAAAGAGCTCTTTGATAATCTGGTAGAATTGGGTCAGCACCCTAAAGAATTAGCAGATACGGTTACTGTGATGGAGAAAATAGGCCATTTTTTAGACGATGAAGTGACTGATTTATATCAAGAATGTAAAAACAATGGTTTGTCTAAACGCGAAGCATCTCCAGTTATTGCTGAAAAGTTAGATATTGCTAAGATTTTACGAAAAGCATCAAAAAATTGGGATGGTGGTTTTGCTATGGCCGGATTATTGGGTCATGGTGATGCATTTGTGTTTCGAGACCCGGCCGGAATTCGTCCTGCGTATTTTTATGAAGATGACGAAATCGTGGTGGTTGCATCCGAAAGACCGGTAATTCAAACGGTTTTCAATGTACCTTTCGAAAAAGTACTAGAGTTAGAGCCCGGTAGAGCATTGATTGTAAAGAAGTCCGGAAGTTTTTCGATTGAACAAATTTTAGAACCGTTGGAAAAAAAATCTTGTTCGTTTGAACGTATTTATTTTTCCAGAGGAAGCGATGCTGAAATTTACAGAGAGCGAAAAATGCTAGGAAAATTAATTCTTCCAGCTGTTTTGGAGGCTATTGATAGTGATACTGATAACACTGTTTTTTCATACATCCCAAATACAGCCGAAACTTCTTTTTATGGGATGGTGGAAGCCGCACAGGATTTTTTGAACCAACGAAAAAACAAATACATACTGGATAATCGGAAAACCTTAACAAAAGAAAAATTAGAAGAAATTCTTTCTGTAAAAATCAGAACAGAAAAAGTAGCAATTAAAGATGCTAAACTGCGAACATTCATTACTGAAGACAGCAGCCGCGATGATTTGGTTGCTCACGTCTATGATGTAACGTATGGTGTAATCAATCCGGAAGATAATTTAGTAATTATTGACGATAGTATCGTTCGTGGTACAACCTTAAAGAAAAGTATTATTCGAATGATGGATCGTTTAAATCCAAAACGAATCGTAATTGTATCCTCGGCCCCACAAATTCGCTATCCGGATTGTTATGGAATTGACATGGCCAAGTTAGAAGGGTTGGTTGCTTTTCGTGCGGTTTTGGAATTGTTGAAAGAAAACAATCATTATCATTTGATTGATGAGGTTTATGAAAAATGTAAACAACAAGAAAAATTAAAAGACCGAGAAATAGTCAACTATGTCAAAGAAATTTATGCACCATTCAGTGACCAGCAAATTTCTAATAAAATTGCCGAGATGTTGAGTTCATCGGACATTAATGCAGAAGTAAAAATTATTTTTCAATCTGTGGATAATTTACACATTGCTTGTCCTAAAGACTTGGGCGATTGGTATTTTACCGGCAACTATCCAACTGCTGGTGGTAACCGTGTGGTGAATAGGGCTTTTATGAATTTTTACGAGGGTAAAGACGCAAGAGCCTATTAGCTAATTAAGGTTTTTGCCTTTTAACGATTTTTGTTGCATTTCATCTAATTTATTTGTTAACAAAATAGTGTTGATATACATTTGTTTCACCATAGCATTAGTAGGTTAAGTTTATGGTAGATTTGGGGCAAAAAGGGTACGCTATGCGTACCTTTTTTATTTTACATTGATTACAATGCTTTTAAAAACAAGTCAAAAACCCACAAAAACATACAATGTACCCTTTATTCCCTAATTGTTAAAATTTATCTTTCCAAACAATAGTTTCGTGTCTGTATCCGTTGTACATTTGTAATTACCATAGTACGCACGGTTAAGTTTATGGTAGATTTGGGGCAAAAGGGTGGAAGAAATTCCACCTTTTTATTTTTATACAAAAAAAGCGACATCAAATAAGTGTCGCTTTTTTTTGATTAAAAAAGAAATAGTTTTATTTTTCTACAGCAAACCTTCGGGAAACTTCTGCCCAATTTATAACGTTGAAAAAGGCCTCAATATAGTCCGGTCTTCTGTTTTGGTAATGCAAGTAGTAAGCATGTTCCCAAACGTCCATTGCTAAAATAGGAGTTCCGCCACAACCTACACCAGGCATTAACGGGTTGTCTTGATTTGGAGTTCCGCACACTTCTAATTTTCCGTCTTTTACACATAAAAAAGCCCATCCGGAACCAAACTGAGTTGCTCCAGCCTTAGAAAACTTAGCTTTAAATTCAGCAAATGAACCAAAATCTCTTTCGATTGCTTCTGCTAATTCTCCACTTGGTTCTCCACCGCCATTAGGAGACATTACTGTCCAAAATAGATTGTGATTATAAAAACCACCACCATTGTTACGAACAGCCGCATTGGTTTTGTCTAGATTAATTAATATGTTTTCAATTGTTTTACCTTGCATATCGGTTCCCTCAATAGCAGCATTCAGATTATTTGTATAGGCTGCATGATGTTTAGAATGGTGAATTTCCATTGTTCTGGCATCAATATGTGGTTCCAATGCATTATATGCATAAGGTAACTGTGGTAGTTCAAATGTCATGTTTTAAAAATTTATGTTTAACAATAATGAGCATCAAAATTAATCAATTAACTTTGGAAAAGGAAATTCTATTTTGTTATTGTTGTATTAATTTATCTTATAATCTTGCATAAACCAGCCTTTTCAATTTATGATGCTTCTGCCGGCTCCGGTAAAACATATACTTTGGTAAAAGAATACCTTAAAATTATTCTCTTATCCAAAAAAGAAGATGCTTATAAAACTATTTTAGCCATTACGTTTACCAACAAGGCGGTTGGTGAAATGAAATCCAGAGTGGTTGAAACGCTTTCTCAATTTGCTTCAGAGTCACCAAATGTCAAAGCAATGTCTGTAATGCAAGCTATTGTCTCAGAAACAGATTTGTCTATACGAGAAATTAAACAGAAATCTAAAACAATCATTCGAAATATTATTCACAATTATGCTGCTTTTGATATTTCTACTATTGATAAATTTACACACAAAGTCATTCGTACTTTTGCTAATGATTTAAATTTGTCTTCCACTTTTGAAGTTTCTTTGGAAACAGACAATCTATTGCAAGAGGCTGTAGATGCTATTGTTGCTTTGGCCGGCGATGATGAAATGCTCACACACTTATTAGTTGATTTTTCTCTTGAAAAAACAGATGATGATAAATCATGGGATGTTACTCGAGATATTAAAGAAATCTCAAAGTTGTTGGTGAATGAAAATAATCGTAACGAAATTCTTCATTTCAAAGAAAAACAAATTCAAGAGTTTGTTGATGTAAAGAAAAAAGTACACAATAAAATCAAAACCATCGAAAACGAATGTAAGACTTTAGGACAAAAAGCTATGCAACTAATCAATGCAAAAGGGTTAGATTCTAAATCGTTCAATCGTAGTATGGTTTATAATTATTTTTCTAAAACAGCTCAAGGTAAAATTAACTACAATCCTAAAATAGAATGGTATTTAGAAGAAGGTAATAGATATTCCAAATCGCTACCTCAAATACAAAAAGATGCTGTAGATTCTATTTCAGCAGAGTTAGTACAATTTTTCAAACACTTACATTCTTTGATTAAAGAATATTTGTTTTACCTAGCTTTCTTAAAGAATATTACACCTTTATCATTATTAAACAAGGTGAGTCAGGAGTTGGAAAAGATTCAGGAAGAGCAAAATATTTTGTCGATTTCAGAATTTAACGCCATCATTCACAACGAAATTCAAAACCAACCGGCCCCTTTTATATATGAACGAATGGGTGAGCGGTATAAACATTTTTTTATTGATGAATTTCAAGACACCTCTCAAATGCAATGGGAGAATCTAATTCCATTGATTGACAATGCTTTGTCTAGTGAGGACTTAAATCAAGAAAGAGGTTCTTTGATGATTGTGGGCGATCCGAAACAATCCATTTATCGTTGGCGTGGAGGTAGGGCGGAACAATTCATTCAATTGAGCAAAGATGAAAATCCATTTGTGAATCCTGAAAAGCAACTTTTTCATTTAGATACTAATTGGCGTAGTTACAGCCAAATTATTGATTTTAACAATCAGTTTTTTTCCTTTTTGGCTCACAGTTTTGAACATCAAGATTACAAAGATCTATATTTAAACCATAGTTATCAAAAGGATAATGATAAAAAAGGAGGGTATGTTAAACTTTCTTTTATTCCATCCAAAGTAGAATGGGAAGACGAGGTTGAAAAAGATGATTTGTACCTAGAAGCCGTTTTGCAAACAATAGAAGAGTTAAAATCAAAAGGGTTTTCGTATCGTGATATGGTTATTTTGACCCGGAAAAAAGAATCGGGAACCAAAATTGCCGGATTTTTAACAGAGAAAAGTATTCCTATTGTTTCTTCGGAATCACTGCTGTTACAAAATTCTTCAGAAGTAAATCTGATAATTTCATTATTACGGTTTTTAAAAAACGGTGGTGACAAACAGTCAAAAGCAGAATTTTTATATTATGTAGCTAAGTATCTTCAACATGAAATACCAACGCATGATTTTATAGCAAAAGGAATGGCGTTTGAGAAGGAAAATGATTTAGAAAATTGGCTAACTGCTTTAGACTTATCTTTTTCGTTTTACCATATTAGAAAAAAATCATTATTTGAAGCGGTTGAAATCATTATCCACACATTCTTAAAACTTAATCAATCAAACGCATATGTCCAAGATTTTTTGGATAGGGTTTTGGATAGAGATATAAAAAACCAATCCGGCATTTCCGACTTCTTAGCGTATTGGGATACAAATAGTGCTAAATTTAGTATTCCTTCACCTGAAGGGAACAATGCTATTCGAATCATGACAATTCACAAGTCCAAAGGATTGGAGTTTCCGGTAGTTATTTTTCCGTTTGCCGAAGAAAGTTATGCCAATTCTCCCAAAGATAAATTGTGGGTTGAACCTGAATTTGATTTAATTGAATTGCCTAAAATTTTAATAGACAATAATAAAGATGTTGAAGAATTAGGAGAATTAGCCTCAGCAGTATATCATCAAAAGAAGGAAGAGGAATTATTGGACAACGTAAACATTTTATACGTAGCACTCACACGAGCAGAAGAACAATTGCACATCATTTCAAGTATGAATTTGACTTCAAAAGGAGAAATTGTTTCCAATAACATGTCAACTTTCTTTCTTTCTTTTTTAGAAGAAAAAGAAATGTTCAATCCTCAAAGAAAAGAATATGAGTGGGGTAGTGCTGAAAAAGTGTCAACAGAAAGTAAAAAAGTTCAAGAGTTAATTCCGATTAACTTAGTTCAGAAAAAACTTAATCCAAGTTCGATAAAAATTGCCCAGCGAGAAAATCTTATGTGGGGAACAAACCAACAAAAAGCAATCGAATATGGCAATGTGATTCATGAAATAATGTCTTATGTACGAACAAAAAATGATATCGATTTGGCTATCACAAAAGCATTAGAAAACGGAATTATTAAATTGAATCAAAAAGAAACAGTTTTATCTATTGTTAAACAAATATGTTTTCATCCGGAATTATCCATCTTTTTTTATGAATCAAATAAAATTCTAAACGAACAAATTATTTTACAAAAGGAACACACCATTGTAAAACCTGATCGTATAGTAATCAGCCAACAAAATGAGGTATTTATTCTTGATTATAAAACAGGAGAATCAAACGTAAAGCATCACAAACAACTTATGCTTTACGAATCTGCTCTCGAAAATATGGGTTTTTTAGTGGTGAAAAAAACATTGGTTTACATTGGAGAAACATTGGAAATAGTAACTTTGTAAAAAAATAAAAGCAATATGTACGGTAAAATACAACAACATTTACAGCACGAATTAGAGACTATTCAACAAAACGGATTGTTTAAAAAAGAGCGAATTATTACGTCGCCGCAAGGTGCAGAAATCACTATTTCAACCGGTGAAAAAGTGTTGAATTTTTGTGCAAATAATTATTTAGGACTTTCGTCTCATCCGGAAGTGGTTCAAGCAGCCAAGGATGCCTTGGATTCGCATGGTTTCGGTATGTCATCTGTACGATTTATTTGCGGCACACAAGATATTCACAAGCAATTAGAACATAAAATAGCTACATTCTACGGAACAGAAGACACAATTTTATATGCTGCCGCTTTTGATGCCAACGGAGGTGTTTTTGAACCTTTGTTAGGTGAAGAGGATGCAATTATTTCAGACAGTTTGAATCATGCTTCTATTATTGATGGTGTTCGATTATGTAAAGCAGCTCGTTATCGCTATGAAAATAATAATATGGAAGAGTTGGAACAACAACTTGTTAAAGCTAATCAAGAAGGCAGACGGTTTAAATTGATTGTAACTGACGGTGTTTTTTCAATGGATGGAATAGTTGCTTCGTTGGATAAAATTTGCGATTTAGCCGATAAATACGATGCAATGGTAATGGTGGATGAATGTCACGCAGCCGGATTTATTGGAGCAACAGGCAAAGGCACTTTGGAAGCTAAAGGAGTTATAGGTCGAGTTGATATCATTACCGGTACATTAGGAAAAGCCCTGGGCGGAGCAATGGGCGGATATACTACTGGTAAGAAAGAAATTATAGAGATTTTAAGACAGCGTTCCCGACCGTATTTGTTTTCAAATTCTTTAGCACCCTCGATTGTTGGGGCTTCTTTAAAGGTGTTTGAATTATTAGAAAAAGACACAACACTTCGCGACAAACTTGAATGGAACACTAATTATTTCAAAAAAAGAATGATTGCGGCAGGGTTTGATATCGTTGACGGAGATTCAGCCATTGTTCCGGTGATGCTTTATGATGCTAAATTGGCCCAAGAGATGGCAGAGGAATTATTAAAAAAGGGAGTTTATGTGATTGGGTTCTTTTTCCCGGTAGTGCCTAAAGGAAAAGCTAGAATTCGAGTACAACTTTCAGCTGCTCATACTCAAGAACATCTTGATAAAGCGATTGATGCTTTTACAAGTGTTGGAAAAATGTTGAAAATCATATAGTTTTCTTATTAATGTTTTTAACATTTAGTTTTGTAATTAAAATAAAACAACTTATTTTTGCATGAATTAACGACATATTGTAATCAAAACAAAACAAGTATGAAACATCTTAACAAATTAGTTGTCGCTATCTTTATGTTTGCTGGACTAAGTTCAACTGCTCAAGATAGTAATAACCCTTGGGCAATCTCTTTTGGAGCTAATGCCGTAGACGGAGGTAGAGTTAGTGCTGCCGAAAGCGTTAAAAATCAGTTTTCTGAATATTTTAATGCAAGAGATTTTTGGAACATTGTTCCTTCTGTATCTTACTTAACTGTTTCCAGACATGTAGGGGGTAATTTTTCTTTCGGTGTAACTGGATCTTTTAACAAAATTGACAAATTCGTAAGCCCTAAAGACGCAACCGGAGATTATGTTGTGACAGATATTGATGAAATGTATTATGCTGTTGATGGAACGATTAATTTCAGTGCAGGTACTTATTTAAAATTTATTGAACCAGTGTTACACATCGGTGGAGGTTATACTTTCTTAGGTGATAATAGTGCCGGAACAGTAAATGGAGGTTTAGGTTTTAATTTTTGGTTCTCTGAAGTTGTAGGTCTTTCTGTAAAATCTACATACAAACATTCGTTTGAAGATGATAGAACAGTTATGCCTGCTCATTTACAGCATTTTGCCGGTCTTACTTTCAAATTTGGAGGTAAAGATACTGATGGTGATGGTATTTATGATAAAGATGATGCTTGTCCTGAAGTTCCAGGGTTAAAACAATATAACGGATGTCCTGACTCAGACGGAGACGGAATTATTGATGGTGACGATGCTTGTCCAAATGAATTTGGTTTAGCTGAATTCCAAGGATGTCCTGACACAGATGGTGACGGCGTGCCGAATAAAGATGATGAATGTCCAGAAGTTGCCGGATTAAAATCATTGAAAGGTTGTCCTGATACTGATGGTGACGGAATTGCTGACAAAGACGATTCTTGTGTTAACGAAAAAGGACCAAAAGAAAACAATGGATGTCCATGGCCAGATAGAGATGGTGATGGGGTTCTTGATAAAGACGATAAATGTCCAGATGTAAAAGGAACTGTTGCTAATAATGGTTGTCCTGAAGTATCAGAAGAGGTTGTTAAAAAATTAAATGATTATGCAAAATCAATCTTATTTGATACTGGAAAATCTACAATCAAGTCTAGTTCATTCGAAACGTTAGCTTCTATCAAAAATGTAATGAATGAGTATACTCATGCAAGATTTAGAATTGAAGGTCACACAGATAGTACAGGTAGATTAGCTACAAACGAAAGACTTTCAAAAGAAAGAGCTGCGGCAGTTAAAGATTACTTAATTGCTAATGGCGTTGATGCATCAAGATTAGAATCTGAAGGTTATGGGCCATCTAAACCAGTAGCTGATAACAAAACAGCAGCTGGTAGAGCACAAAACAGAAGAACAGAGGTTGTTTTAATAAAATAATTTTAATTAAAAATAAATTTTGGAAACGCTCCGATTATCGGGGCGTTTTTTTATTTTTATAACATGAAGTCAACCTCTTTTATATCGTTACTTGCAAAGCATATTGTTATCAATTACGCTGCTACAATTGAAGAATTAGTGGTTGTTCTTCCTAACAAAAGAGCAAAAGTGTTTTTGTTAGAAGAATTAAAAAATGAAATTCAGCAAAATAGTTTTGCCCCCAAAATAATAAGTATTGAAGATTTTATTCAGGACATCGCGGGTATACGATCGGTTGATTCGATTGAGCTATTATTTGAATTTTACACTATTTATTCTCGTTTAGCTGATAATGACAAGCAACCTTTTGAGCAGTTTTCTAAATGGGGTAAAACATTGTTGCACGATTTTAATGAAATTGATCGCTACTTATTTGAGCCCAACTATGTGTTTTCCTACCTTAAAGACATTGAAGCTCTTAAAAGATGGAATCTTGAACCGCAAGATAAAACCAAATTAATTGACAATTACCTCCTTTTCTGGGAAAGTATCCCGTTATATTACCAAGAATTTTATAAACATCTATTGTCCAAAGGAATAGGATATCAAGGGCTAATTTATCGGGAAGCAGTTGACAACTTGAATTACTTTTCTGAAAACCTTAAACAGCAAGTGATTTTTGCCGGTTTCAATGCCTTGAATCAGGCCGAGGAAAAAATTATTCAACACTTGCTTTCAATTGAAAAAGCAGACGTGTTGTGGGATGTAGAAGAAACTTTTCTCAACGATTCGTATCATGATGCCGGTTTGTTTGCCAGAAAAATTAAAAAATCATGGCCTTATTACAAATCAAATTCCTATCAATGGATTTTTAATGAATTTAAGAAACCCAAGCAGATTCAAATCATGGGAACTCCAAAAACAATTGGTCAAGCTAAATTGGTTGGAGAAATAATTGAATCGATATCATTAGAGCACAAACTTCAAAACATTGCCATAATTCTTGGAGAAGAAAACATGCTAATTCCGTTATTACATTCTTTGCCGGAATCTGTTTCTCATCTAAACATTACAATGGGCTATTCCGGGAAAAATAATCCGGCTCAACTGTTAGTTGCTAAGCTATTTAAAATGCACCAGAACGCACATAAAAGAAGTCATACGAATAGTTATGTTTTTTACTATAAAGATGTGTTAGATGTGTTGCAAAATCCACTTGTTGACCCAATAGTACAAGCAGAATCAGTTGTTAAAAAAATAAACAATAATAATTATAGTTTTATCACCTTAACCAAATTGGTAGAATTTTACGAAGTTGATAATTCGTTTTTTTCGCTTTTGTTCCAAAGATGGGAAGCTAATCCATTGCAGATCTTACAAAGAGTTTCCTCCATTTTACTTCAAATCAGAAGTTTTTTGCAAGAAAAAACTCCTGAAGATAAGTTGACCAGTAGTTTTGTATTTGCCGTTTTTAAAGTGATTAATAAATTGACAACCTATTGTGAGCAACACAATCACATCACTACAATTGAAGGTTTGTTTTTACTTTATAAAGAAATTATCGATTTAGCAGAAGTTTCTTTTGAAGGTGAGCCTCTACAAGGATTACAAATTATGGGTGTGTTGGAAAGCCGCGTGCTTGATTTTGAAACCGTTATCATAACCTCTATGAATGAAGGAATTTTTCCTGCCGGTAAAAATCAAAATTCGTTTATTCCGCTTGATGTAAAAAGAGAAATCGGACTGCCAACATTCAAAGAAAAAGATGCAATTTATACCTATCATTTCTACCATTTATTACAAAGAGCCAAAAATATTTATTTGCTGTATAATACCGAATCCGAAGGGATTGATGCCGGAGAAAAAAGTCGTTTTATCACACAATTAGAAGTTGAAAAGCAACCTAATCATGTGTTAACGCATCAAGTTTATAATGCCTATTTACCTGAAAATGCCAGAAAACAAATTGTTGTAGAAAAATCAGATTTAATCATGAATCGTTTACAAGAAATGGCAGAAAGTGGATTCTCTCCTTCAACAATTACAACCTATATTAGAAACCCAATTCAGTTTTATTTTCAACGAATTTTGCGAATTTCCGAAATTGATGAGGTAGAAGAAAATATTGCGGTAAATACACTCGGAACAATTATTCATAAGGCATTAGAAGAATTGTACAAACCTTATTTAAATACTTTTTTAACCAGTTCCATGCTTGAATGTATGTTGCAATTGGTAAATGAGGAAGTCTTTAAACAATTCAAAGAAGTTTATAAAGAAGGCGAAATAGCAAAAGGTAAGAACTTATTGGCTTTTGAGGTGGCGAAACGAAATGTTTTTAATTTTATTCAACTCGAAAAACAACAATTGGAGTTTGGCGATGCTGTTAAAGTACTGTTTTTAGAACAAAATTTCGAACAAATATTGTTAGATGAACGCTTGCCTTTTCCTATAAAAATCAAAGGGAATGTTGATAGAATTGAACTTCGAAACGGAATGATACGGATTATTGATTACAAAACCGGAAAAGTAGAACAAAAAGATCTTTCTATTCAGCATTGGGAAGGCTTAATGGAGGATATCAAACACGACAAAGTTATTCAATTATTATGTTATGCATTGATGGTTCAATCTGAGTTCAAAGGTATGGAAGTTGAGGTAGGTATTATTTCATTTAAGAACTTAAAAGCCGGATTTATGCCTTTTCAAATAAAACAAGGTAGAGAAGTAATCAGTAATAAGGTAAATGCAAGTATAGTAGAGGATTTTAAAACAGAATTAATTAATTTACTTAATTTTATTCTTGAAAAATCAATTTCTTTCGAGGAAAAAATAAATTAAGATGGAAAAATTAAATGAAAAAATAGAGCAAATTTCTACCTATCTTCATGAAAATTGGACGGTGATATTGGTTGCATTTAGCGTTCTGATTATTGGTTTTTTGTTGGCTAATTTAATTAGTTCACTTTTGAATAAAAGATTAAAAAACAGAATTAAAAATAGCTTATCTGTACTTTTTATTGCCCAAATTATTCGTGTTGCTCTAAAAGTAATCATCTTTTTATTTTTTCTCAGTTTGCTTGGATTTAAAGATATTACTACCAACATTTTAGCCGGTGCAGGTATTTTAACTTTTATTGTCGGATTTGCCTTTAAAGATATTGGCGAGAACTTTCTAGCGGGAATAATCTTAGCATTCAAGAGTCCTTTTCAGGAAAATGATTTAATAGAATCCGAAAATATTGTGGGTTACGTAAGAGAACTACGTGTGAGAGAAACAGTTGTCAAAACGACCGATGGAAAAGATGTTTTTATTCCTAATTCGCAAATTTTAAAAAATCCTTTGATAAACTATACTATTGATGGCTTTTTACGATATGATTTTATGTTAGGACTAGACTACAGTAGTGATGTTAAAAAAGCAATTTCGGTAATCTTAGATTCTTTGCAACAAGTAGACGGTGTTATTCACGATACCAAAAAACCTACTGTAGTTATTGATGAATTGGCCGCTAGCACCATTAATTTGAAGATTCTATTTTGGATTGACACGTTTAAATCCAGTTCAAAAACGTATCATTTGAGCATAAAGAATGAAGTAATGCAAAAAGTACTCATGCGTTTAACGGAAGAAGGATTTAGTTTGCCTTCAAATATTGTTGAAATTAAACAATATGAAGGCTAATTATATTTTTTTTAAAAAGTTAACCAAAACCGACTTCAATTCTGATTCATTTTCAATATGACTCATGTGTCCGTCCGAGAAAGAGACTAATTCAACTTTGGTGTTTTCAATTTGCTCTAAATTGTCTATGTAATTTAAAACACCGTCTTTTTTTCCTAAAACCAACAGCATCGGATAAGGAGCAAAATGAAGAATGACTTCTCTGTCTTTTCTGATTTTCATGCCTTCTAAAGCAGCAACAATGCCTTGAAGTGGCGTTTTTAACGCTTCGTTACGAACTTCTTCGATTTTATCCGCTAAACGCTCCCGATTGTCTTCACTAAATAAATTAGCGATACTCATTCGAACAAAAGCTGAATAGTTTTGTTTCACGGCAGCTATCGCTCGGTCTCTATTCCCCTTGCGTTCCTCGCTATCGGCACGCGAAGTCGAGTTGAGCAAAACCAAACCTTTTACATTATCTGGATACAATTCGGCGAAAGCCAATGCCACATAACCGCCCATGGAATGCCCGATAAAAATCCCTTTTCTAATTTTGAGTTCGTGCAAAACGTGATGAACCATATCCGCCTGATCTTCCATCGTGTGAATGTAACCTAAACATTCAGTAGCTCCATGACCTAGTAAATCAATGTTGATTACACGGTTTTTCTTTGAAAATTCATCCACATAAGCATTCCACATGGAAAGGTTTTCCAAAAAGCCGTGTAATAGCACAACAGCCGTTCCTTTTCCAATGTCGGTGTAGTTGATTTTGGTGTTTTTATAGAGGATGGTTTGGGTTTCAGGTTTCAAGTTTAATGTTAAAAAGTTACGCTTACAAAGTAAATTATTACCAAACTAAAATCCTATTTTTTGAGAAAAGGAATTTTGAGATGAATAGATTAATAGCAATAAATCCCGTGTCATTTCGACGAAGAAGAAATCACATAAAGTTGTTCAGATAATGAGATTCCTCCTTCGTCGGAATGACAACTTTTTGGGCAAAAAAACGACCTACATTCCTGCAAGTCGCCTTTTAAACTTATAAACCTTTAAACTTTTAAACCAAACTAAGCATTCATCAAAGATTCAATCTCCTCAATTTCAATCGGAATATTTCGCATCAAATTAAACGGTTCGCCACTTTTTTGAATCACCACATCATCTTCCAATCGAATACCAAAACCTTCTTTTGGAATATAAATGCCGGGTTCCACGGTAAAGACCATATTGGCTTGCATGGGTTCATGCAACAATCCGTAGTCGTGCGTGTCTAATCCCAAATGATGCGAGGTGCCGTGCATAAAATATTTTTTATAAGCCGGCCATTCCGGATTTTCATTTTGCATATCGGCTTTGTCCAACAGACCTAAACCTAATAATTCTGAAGTCATTATTTTACCCACTTCCACATGGTATTCTTTCCATAATGTGCCGGGGACTAAAAGTTTGGTAGCTTCGTTTTTTACATTCAAAACCGCATTGTAAACGGCTTTTTGACGGTCGTTGAATTTCCCTGAAACCGGAATCGTTCGCGTCATATCACTCGAATAATTGGCATATTCCGCACCCACATCCAACAAAATCAAATCGCCTGCTTTGCATTGTTGGTTGTTTTCAATATAATGTAAAACATTCGCATTATTACCAGAAGCAATAATCGGCGTATAAGCAAATCCTTTCGAACGATTTCTAATGAATTCGTGAGCAAATTCGGCCTCAATTTCATATTCCATTACGTTCGGTTTTACAAAAGATAGCACTCTTCGAAAACCTTTTTCAGTTAAATCACAGGCTTTTTGCAACAAATCAATTTCTTCACTTTCTTTTACCGAACGTAAACGCTGCAAAATCGGATTGCTTTTTTCCACTTTGTGAGCCGGATAATTTTCTTTCCACCATTTGATAAAACGAGCCTCGCGGGTTTCTGTTTCAATCGAAGCACGGTAATGCTCGTTGGTGTTGATGTACATCGTATCAGAATAAGCCATGACTTCTTTCAAAATCTTATGAAAATCACTTAACCAATACACCGATTTAATACCTGAAACTTCAAAAGCTCGTTCTTTAGTGAGCTTTTCACCTTCCCAAACGGCAATGTGTTCATTGGTTTCTCGTAGAAATAAAACCTCCTTCAAATGTTGATAAGGAGCATCGGGAAACAAAAGCAAAATACTTTCTTCTTGATCAACACCAGACAAATAGAGGATGTCACGGTGTTGAGCAAAAGGCAACGTCGAATCAGCACTCACCGGATAAATATCATTCGAATTAAAAACCGCCACACTATTTGGCTTCATTTGAGCTGTAAATTTTGCTCTGTTTTTGATGTATAAATCGCGATCAATCGGATGGTATTTCATAATTGAAAAGATGTAAATTGTGTAAAAATCAAAATTAGTAAGAATACAACGATTTGCTGTTAATTCAACGATAAAATTTTGTCAACAGCGTAGTTATGCCTAATTTTCCGTACTAAATTTAATCAAATGAGGAAAGAACGCGTCGGTTTTGTTTGGCTTCTCTTTTTTGTTTCCTTTTCATGGGCTCAAAATGCCACTGTTTCAAACGAAAATTCTCTCGTCAAAAACATTGCTTTTCAAAGTGTTGGACCAACCATTATGAGTGGAAGAGTGGTGGATGTAGATGTGAATCCCAACAACCCAATCGAATTTTATGTAGCATATGCCTCTGGCGGACTTTGGTATTCCAACAATAATGGAATGAGTTTTGAACCGGTCATGGATACTGCTCCAACTATAAATGTAGGTGAAATTGCTGTAGATTGGAAAACCGGAACCATTTGGGTGGGAACCGGTGAACACAATTCCTCTCGTTCTTCTTACGCCGGTATCGGAATTTTAAAATCCACCGATAAAGGGAAAACATGGAAAAATATGGGCTTAACCGACAGTCATCACATCGGGAAAATTGAAATTAATCCCAATAATTCAAACGAAATAATAGTAGGCGTTACCGGACATTTGTATTCCAAAAATAATGAAAGAGGAATCTTCAGATCAACCGATGGAGGACAAACGTGGAAACAAACGTTGTTTATTGATGATGAAACCGGAGTTATTGATATTTCAGTTTCGCCAAAAAATTTCAACATTCAGTATGCTGCGGCCTGGAAAAAAGACAGAAAAGCTTGGAATTTTTTAGGAAACGGCTCTACTTCCGGAATTTATAAAAGTGAAGATAGCGGAAATTCTTGGAAATTAATTTCAACCCCCGAAAGTGGTTTTCCAACTGGAGATGGAGTAGGAAGAATAGGCTTGGCAGCATTTGATAATCAAACGGTGTATGCAGTGTTAGACAACCAATTCAATCGTCCTAAAACTGAGGAGAGGCAAAACGATTTGCCAACCATGTTCAGTGTACCGGGTGATGTTTTTATGCAGATTTCAGACAAAGAAATTAACACTGTTTTAAAAAAGCACGGACTTACCGAGAAATATAGAGCTCAAAATTTAAAAAATATAGTCAGTAACGGTGATATTCTTCCGGAAGAATTGTTAGCTATTTTTAAAGATGCGAACAAAGCCTTGTTTGAAACCGAAGTCATTGGAGCCGAAGTTTATAAATCAACCGATGGAGGGAAAACATGGAAAAAAACACATACCGATTTTATTGATGATTTCTTTTATACGTATGGATATTATTTCGGAAGAATTGCAGTAGATCCATCAAATGTAGATAAACTTTATGTTTGTGGTGTACCATTGATTAAATCGGACGATGGCGGAAAAACTTTTGTTTCCATCAATCGGGAAAATGTGCATTTAGACCATCATATCGTTTGGATAAATCCGAAGAAACCAGGGCATTTAATCAACGGAAATGATGGTGGATTAAATATTTCGTATGACGATGGAGCAAACTGGACAAAATGCAATTCACATGGCGTGAGTCAGTTTTATTCAGTGAATGTTGATTATCAAAAACCGTATAACATTTATGGAGGAATGCAAGATAACGGTGTTTGGTTTGGTCCAAATAATTACAAGTACAACGTAGAATGGCACCAAGAGGGAAAATATGCCTACGAAAGTTTAATGGGAGGCGATGGTATGCAAACGCAAATTGACCGAAGAAATCCTGACATTGTTTTTACCGGATTTCAGTTTGGGAATTATTATCGCATCGATAGAAGTAAAAAAGAAACCAAATACATTTCGCCAAAAGCCAATAAAGACGAAAAACCATTGCGATTCAATTGGCAAACCCCAATTTTGCTGTCTTCGCATAACCAAGATATTTTGTACATGGGTTCGCAGTATTTGCATCGTTCCTTCGATCAAGGTGAAACGTGGACACCTATTTCTTCTGATTTAACGCAGGGTGGAAAAGAAGGAAATGTGGCTTATGGAACCCTCACCACCATTAGCGAAAGCAAAAACCAATTCGGAGTAATTTATGTGGGGAGTGATGACGGTTTGGTGCATATTACGAAAGACGGCGGCGTGAATTGGCAGAACATTTCAACTACTTTTCCAAAAGATTTGTGGGTTTCCAGAGTAGTTGCTTCGACTCACAAAACCGAACGGGTTTATGTTACTTTAAACGGTTATCGCTGGGATGATTTTAAATCGTATGTATATGTTTCGGATGATTATGGACAAACCTGGAATTCTATTGCTCCACAACTCGAAACACTTTCTGTGAATGTTTTGGTAGAAGATAATGTAAATCATAATATTTTATATTTAGGTTCGGATAATGGTGTTTACATTTCGTTCGATCAAGGAAAAAATTGGCAAGTTTTTAATAACGGAATGCCTCCCGTTGCTGTACACGATATGGTTATTCAAACCGAAGCACATGATTTGGTGGTTGGTACGCACGGAAGATCAATTTTTAAAGTGAATTTAAAATCAATTCAGCAATTGAACGAGGAAACATTAGCGTTAGAACTAAAAATATTTTCATTGGATAATCTTCCACATTCGAAATTCTGGGGAAGCACTTGGAGTAAATGGTTGCCTGCCAATGAACCAAAAATCGATGTAGATTATTACGTAAAAAATCAAGGCGAAGTAATCATTCAAGTTATTCACGAAAACGGAATTGTTGTATTCGAAGAAAAACAAACTGCGTCAACCGGAATAAATCAATGGAACTATAACGTTGAAATTTCAAAATCCGGAATTGAGAAATGGAAGAAAAAAAATAAAAAAGTTACTTTAACCGAATCGAAAAACGGAAAAACGTATCTAATTCCGGGAAAATATCAAATTAAAATCACACAAGGGAAAGTTTCACAATCAACCCCTTTTGAAATCATAAAAAATGAAAGAAATAAAAAAGAATAATTTTTCAAGTAAATATCTGTTAGTAAGGCTCTTATTGTTGTTAATATCAGCATTTTCATTAGCCCAAAACAAATCCCCCTACCAAGTTTTCGATAAAAACGGCAAAAAATCATCCTATGAAAAAATCCTAAAAGCAGCCGAAAAATCAGAACTTGTTTTGTTTGGAGAGCATCATGATAATTCAGTCGTGCATTGGTTACAATTGGAATTTACAAAAGATTTAGCTGAGAGAAAGTCACTAGTTTTAGGAGCAGAAATGATTGAAGCCGATAATCAAAAGCAGTTAAATCAATACCTGAATGACGAAATCGATCAAAAAAAGTTTGATACGACAGCTCGTTTGTGGAATAATTACAAAACCGATTACAAACCATTAGTTGATTTTGCGAAAGCGAAAAATTTTCCTTTTATCGCTACAAATGTTCCACGTCGATATGCCAGTGTAGTTTTTAAAAAAGATTTTGTTGGTTTAAATGATTTATCAGATGAAGAAAAAAGCTGGATTGCTCCGTTACCCATCCCGTTTGATATCAATTTAGAGGGTTATAAAAAAATGTTAGAAATGATGGGTGGTCATGCAGGTGAAAAAATGCCTAAAGCTCAAGCTATTAAGGATGCAACAATGGCTCATTTTATTGTTCAAAACCTAAAAAGCGGCACCGTTTTTGTGCATTATAATGGCACCTATCATAGTGATTTTTTTGAAGGAATTAGTTGGTATGTTAATCAATACCGTAAAAACACCAAAATTATTACAATAGCTACTGTTGAACAAAAAGAGTTAACCAAATTAGAGCAAGAGCATTACAATAAAGCCGACTTTATTCTCGTTATAGACGAAGACGTGACCAAAACCTACTAATATGACCAAATGGATTAAATTGACCGCTGTAATTTTTCTCTTAGTGATAAGTTACGGATTTTTCTCTTGTAGTTCCGAAGACGGAGCTTCCGAGTCGGCTAATTTAATCATCAAAATTAAGTTTGATCCTAACCAAACTCGATTAAACAACTTGGGTCAACCTTCCGTCATTCCGGATGGAAATGCTGCTCAAACCCCCGATATGAAAAACATTAGTGCTCATTATTTAGAATTAGCACCCTCGGCAACCACTTTATTAGGACAAGGAAAAGTTTTGTATCACGCACCAGAAACTGATTTGGGTGGTGCATTGGCGATTGATTTCAGTCAGGCAAAAATTGTAGGTCAAAACGAAGTCTTTTTAACTATTCCCATCACGCCACAATTGGCAGGCTCGTATGAGTGGGTGCGACTTTCCCTATCTTACCAAAGTGGAAAAATTCAAGTATTAAGTCAAGGAACAACCTATAATGGGACTTTAGATAGCTTTTTAGGATACAATACCTATATCGGCTCACATAGTATAGGAAATAATGTTTTTCCTGTAAATGGAAATAAATTACAAGGCTATTGGGCATTTGCTTTAGATTCTTTTCCGTATATGACTTCCGGACAAGCTCCTCCCGGGGCGACAACAGTTCCTAACCCATTATTTCAAACTTCACCTATTCCACAAGGTTCCTGTGTCGTGACCGGAAAATTTGAAAATAGCCTAACTCTAGTCGGAAATGAAAAGTCCGATGTAGTCGTAACATTATCACTTTCAATTAACAACAGTTTTGAATGGACAGAAGTAATTGAAGACGGTAAATACCAACCTTCAGTTGGAGAAAATGTTGTAGATATGGGGATACGCGGTATGGTTCCTAGCTTTATTAAATAAAAAGAGTAAATATACTTAGTATCAAGACTAAATTAATTTCTTTTAAACAGATGTTAATCCTTCTTTAAAATCGTTTTAAATAATAGCGAAAAGGTTGTAGTTAATACTAATTAGCTGTAAATTTGTGTGAAATTTTTAAAAATTTATTTACACAACGTTATGGCAAAATCTGCACTTCTAAAGTCATCTATCGGGAAAAAGTATTGGATGGCTCTTACGGGTTTATTTTTATGCTTGTTTTTAGTGGGTCATTTGGCGGGTAACTTACAGTTACTAATGCCAAATAGTCAATTGCAATTTAATCAATATGCATTGTTTATGACTACTAATCCGGCTGTAAAAATTCTTTCTTATCTTACCTACATTTCTATTTTATTCCATGCTGTTGATGGAATTCTTTTAGCAATTCAAAACAAAAAAGCAAGACCGGTTGGTTATGCAAAATCAAACCCTTCCGCAAACAGTAGTTTCGCATCAAGAAATATGGCGGTATTGGGAACATTAGTGTTGGTATTTATTGCTACACACATGATTAATTTTTGGGCAAAAATGCATTTTGACAAAAATATGCCTCTAATGACCCAAACAATTGAGCCTGCTCCGGGGATGAAGAGCGAATATTATGTTGGGAGAGCTACTGGTCAATACTATAAAATAGATCAAGTAAAATTACCCGGAGAAAAAGAACTTGAAGCAGGTTTTCCTCCAAAACAAATGGAAATTAGAAACGGTACAGATTTATACAATGTGCAAGCAAATGTAAAAGTAGGTGAGGTTTACAAAGATTTATATAAAATTACGTTTGATTTTTTTAAAGATAAAAAGTACGGGTTGTATTTTACAATTTTTTATGTCTTTTCTATGCTTGTTTTAGCTTTTCATTTATGGCATGGTTTCCAAAGTGCTTTTCAATCATTGGGATTAAATAGTTCAAAATGGACGCCTGTGATAAAATTTACCGGAAAAGTTTTTGCAGTAATCGTTCCGTTACTATTTGCAATTATTCCGCTTTATATTCATTTTAGTAAATAATCAACATCAGAAATATATCATGAAGTTAGATTCAAAAATTCCGGAAGGTCCATTAGCAAATAAATGGACAAACCACAAAAATCATTTAAAATTAGTTGCTCCCAATAATCGTCCGAAAATTGATGTTATTGTTGTTGGAACCGGTTTAGCAGGGGCTTCAGCAGCCGCTTCTCTTGGTGAAATGGGATATAATGTGAGTGCTTTTTGCTTTCAAGACTCTCCTCGTAGAGCTCATTCCATTGCCGCTCAAGGAGGAATTAACGCCGCTAAAAATTATCAAAATGATGGTGATAGTATATACCGTCTTTTTTACGATACTATTAAAGGCGGTGATTACCGTGCTCGTGAAGCAAACGTGCATCGTTTAGCTGAAGTTTCCGGTAGTATCATCGACCAATGTGTGGCTCAAGGTGTTCCTTTTGCTCGTGAATACGGCGGAATGTTAGATAACCGTTCCTTCGGTGGAACACAGGTTCAACGTACATTCTATGCAGCGGGTCAAACCGGGCAACAATTGTTATTAGGGGCTTATTCTGCTTTGTCAAGACAAATCGGTTTAGGGCGTGTTAAAATGTACAACCGCCACGAAATGTTAGAGTTGGTGAAAGTGGACGGTAAAGCTCGCGGAATTATTGCTCGAAACTTAATTACAGGTGAATTAGAAAGACATTCTGCTCATGCTGTAATTATTGCTTCTGGAGGTTACGGAAATGTATATTTCCTCTCTACTAATGCCATGGGAAGTAACGTTACTGCTTCATGGAAAATTCACAAACAAGGTGCTTTATTTGCCAATCCTTGTTATGTTCAAATTCACCCAACGTGTATTCCGGTTCATGGCACCAATCAGTCTAAATTAACGTTGATGTCTGAGTCATTGCGTAATTCCGGACGAATTTGGGTGCCTAAAAAGAAAGAAGATGCCGAAGCAATTCGTGAAGGGAAATTAAAACCAACACAAATTGCAGAACAAGACAGAGATTATTATTTAGAAAGAAGATACCCTGCATTTGGGAACTTGGTTCCGCGTGATGTTGCTTCTAGGGCAGCGAAAGAACGTTGTGACGAAGGATTTGGAATAGAAGCCAACGACACCAACGAAGGCGTTTACCTTGATTTCTCTACAGAAATTAAAAACAAAGGAAAGCAAGCTGCGTATGCACAAGGGAATCATAATCCTTCCGAAGAGGAAATCATTAAATTAGGTAAAAAATGGTTGGAAGAAAAGTATGGTAACTTATTTACCATGTACCAAAAAATTACTGACGAAAATCCCTACGAAACTCCGATGAAAATTTATCCTGCCGTGCATTATACCATGGGAGGTGTTTGGGTAGATTATAATTTAATGTCTACTATTCCGGGATGTTTTGTGGCGGGAGAAGCTAATTTTTCTGATCACGGTGCCAACCGATTAGGTGCTTCTGCCTTAATGCAAGGTTTAGCGGATGGTTATTTCGTATTACCTTATACCGTTTCCAACTATTTAGCAGACGAAATCAGAACCGGAAAAATTTCAACTGATTTGCCGGAATTTGCCGAAGCCGAAAACAATGTTAAAAACCAAATTGACAAGTTTTTGAATAATAACGGTACCAAAACGGTTGACCATTTCCACAAACGTTTAGGATTAATCATGTGGAATAAAGTAGGTATGGCTCGTAACGAACAAGGTTTAAAACAAGCTATTTCCGAAATTGCTCAACTGAAAGAAGAATTCCATAACGATGTATTCGTACCAGGAAGTGCTGATGAGTTAAACCCTGAATTGGAAAAAGCTCTTCGCGTTGCCGATTTCATCGAACTCGGACAATTAATGGCTATGGATGCGTTGCAACGTAACGAATCATGCGGTGGTCACTTCCGTGAAGAGTACCAAGATGCTGAAGGAGAAACATTACGTGACGATGAAAACTTCAAATTTGTGGGAGCATGGGAATACAAAGGTTCAGATATTTCAAAATCAGAACTTCACAAAGAAGAATTGAAATACGAAGAAATCAAAATTGCAGCTAGAAATTATAAATAAAAGACTATGAGTGCAGCCAAAAATATAAACATCACCCTAAAAATTTGGCGTCAAAAAAACGCAAAAACTAAAGGGTCATTAGAAACATACAAACTAGATAATGTTTCAACATCGAGTTCGTTCTTGGAAATGTTAGACCAATTAAACGAGCAATTAGTAAATGAAAGAAAAGAGCCGGTTGCGTTTGACCACGATTGTCGCGAAGGAATTTGCGGAATGTGTTCTTTATACATTAATGGACGTGCCCACGGTCCGGATACAGGCATAACAACTTGTCAATTACACATGCGTATGTTTAACGATGGCGATACCATCTATGTAGAACCTTGGAGAAGTAAAGCTTTTCCGGTAATCAAAGATTTGGTGGTAGATAGAAGTGCGTTTGACCGTATCCAACAAGCTGGAGGTTTCGTGTCGGTAAACACTTCTGGAAACACGATTGATGCTAATTCGCTTCCTATACCTAAGGCTGATGCAGACAAAGCATTTGAAGCAGCCGCTTGTATCGGTTGTGGAGCTTGTGTGGCGACTTGTAAAAACGGTTCTGCAATGCTTTTTGTTGGAGCAAAAGTGTCGCAATACGCTCTTCTACCACAAGGAAAAGTAGAAGCAACAGAACGCGTTCTAAACATGGTGCGTCAAATGGACGAAGAAGGTTTCGGAAACTGTACCAACACGGGTGCCTGCGAAATCGAGTGTCCAAAAGGCATTTCCCTCGAAAATATCGCTCGTATGAACCGCGAATATTTAAAAGCGAGTTTATAAAATAATTTGCAGCAGTATATCAAAAGCATTCAGCAACAGTTGAATGCTTTTTTTTGTGGGCGTTCCCCAAGGGTCGGGCTTTCCGCTATATCTTTTGTTCTCCCGATTGCTATCGGAAGAACAAAAGGGTGCCACTGCAATCCCTAACGCAAATCCTGCTTAAAAAGAAAAAGTAGTATATTTGAAGGACAAACAACCAATCATGCGAATTTATATTCTTTCAGTTTTTCTTTTCATATCCGGACTAACTTTCAGCCAAAATTACCAACAATACGTTAATCCTTTCATCGGGACAGGTGGAACGGGTCATACCTTTCCTGGGGCTACTGTACCCTACGGAATGGTACAACTTTCCCCAGACACCCGAATCGACGGCAGTTGGGAAGGCTGTTCCGGCTATCATTATTCCGATAATCGCATTTATGGTTTCTCGCACACCCATCTCAACGGAACCGGCGTTTCCGATTATGGCGATATTTTGCTAATGCCAACCATGGGAGAACCATCCTTTGACAATAAAATCTATTCTTCTACTTTTTCACATGCCAACGAAAAAGCCTCAGCCGGATTTTATTCCGTCAAATTAGATAAACATAACATCGATGTTCGATTAACTACATCAACCCGAGTTGGTTTTCACGAATATACCTTCAATGAAAGCGGCTTAGCCAATATTATTTTAGATTTAAATCATCGGGATAAATTGCTGGAAGGCTATGTTCGAGTTATTGATGACAAAACTATCGAAGTATTGCGAAGAAGTGAAGCATGGGCTCAAAATCAATATGTTTATGCCAGAATTGAGTTTAATGTTCCTTTAAAAATAAACAAAGAAAAAACCATTTTTAAAGGTGTAAACGGAGAATATCACGGGACAGAACTTGCTTTTAGTTTCTCCAAAAAAGTAAAAAAAGGTGAAAAACTACTCGTAAAAGTAGCTCTTTCACCCACAGGATTTGAAGGTGCACAACTCAACAGCACTGAAATTCCACATTGGGACTTCAATAAAGTAAAAAAAGCAGCAGAAGAATTATGGAACAAAGAACTATCCAAAATTGAATTGACTTCTTCCGATAAAAACAAACTCACCATTTTCTACACGGCCTTATATCACACGATGATGCAACCCAACATCGCTCAAGATTTAGATGGAAAATACCGAGGTCGCGACAACAAAATTCATCAAGCCGAAGGATTTGATTATTATACCGTTTTTTCACTTTGGGATACGTTTCGAGCTGCTCATCCGCTGTATACGTTGATCGATAAAAAGCGAACATCCGACTATATCAACACGTTTATCAAACAATTTGAACAAGGAGGTCGCTTACCCGTTTGGGAGCTCGCTTCCAATGAAACCGATTGTATGATTGGATACCATTCCGTTTCCGTGATTGCCGATGCTATGGTCAAAGGCATCAAAGGTTTTGACTATGAAAAAGCGTATGAAGCGGCAAAACATTCCGCTATGCTCGATCATTTAGGATTGGAGGCCTACAAAAAACAAGGTTTTATTTCGATTGATGACGAACACGAAAGTGTTTCCAAAACCCTAGAATATGCCTATGATGATTGGTGTATCGCTCAAATGGCTCAATTATTAGACAAAAAAGAAGATTATCAGTATTTTATGCTTCGTTCTCAAAATTGGAAAAACCTTTTTAATTGGGAAACCGGATTCATTCAACCCAAGAAAAATGGCGGATGGGACAAACCCTTCGACCCAAAAGAAGTGAACAACAATTACACCGAAGCGAACGGTTGGCAATACACGTTTTTTGTACCTCAAGATATTGAGGGACTGATACAAGCAATGGGCGGACATGAAAAATTCGAAGCCAAATTAGACGAAATGTTTAATTCTGCTAGCGAAACATCAGGTCGTCATCAAGTCGATATCACCGGTTTAATCGGGCAATATGCTCACGGAAACGAACCTAGTCATCACGTAGCGTATTTGTACAATTATGTCGGTAAACCCGAAAAAACAAAAGAAAAAGTACATTTCATTTTAGATAATTTCTATAAAAATGACCCCAACGGTTTAATTGGAAACGAAGATTGCGGCCAAATGAGTGCGTGGTATGTGTTGAGTTCAATGGGGATTTATAATGTGACTCCTGGTCAACCAAATTGGATGACTTCAGAACCTTATTTTGAAAAAATAAAGGTGAATTTTGAGGATGGAACTATGGGAACGATTGACAAATCAACCAATGACCGTATGTTTGGATTAAGTTTAAATGAAATGCCCGACAAAAATTATTTTATTAGAAATCATTCTGTTGTTCCGGTAATTGTTGCTGAAAGTAAGGCTTTTCAAAACAAAATGGATATTTCTTTTGATTCTCAAAATAATGAAGTTGAATTTTTCTATAGTTTGAATGGTAGTGACTTTAAAATGGCTAATAAGAACACTTTAACTCTTGATAAAACAACAGAAGTAAAACTTTATACAAAAAACGGTAATGGTCAACAAAGCAACACCGTCTCTGCCAAATTCTACAAAAAACCAAACAATTTCACCATCGATATCAAATCAACCTACAATCCGCAATACCACGCCGGTGGTCCGGAAGGCCTGATTGATGGTATTTTTGGTACAGAAAACTGGCGAAAAGGCGATTGGCAGGGCTATCAATCGCAAGATTTTGAAGCAATCATTGATATGCAATCTACCCGTGAAATCAGTCAAATTACGGCCAACTTTTTGCAAGACACCCGCTCTTGGATTTTGATGCCCATCAAAGTGGACTACTATATTTCAGATGACAACGTGAATTTCACCCTTTTCGACACGCAAGACAATACGATTGACCCGAAAGAGTACAAATCCACCATCAAAGGATTTAAAAGCGTTAAAAAGCCTGTAAAAGCTCGCTATGTAAAAGTAAAAGCGACCAACTTTGGCAAACTACCGGAATGGCACCAAGGTTTTCCGTTTAATGGGGAAGCGTTTATTTTTGTGGACGAGATTACGGTCGAGTAGAGAAGTTTTTGTTTGAAGTTTGAAGTTTGCTTTGCCAGTCGCCTTTCAGGCTCGTGTCAGGTTTCAAAACCTGCGACCAAAAATTTCCGAGTTTTCCGTGCTTTCTGTGCGAATTAATCCTTCCAACCCCAAGGCGACTCAGGATTTTCAACTGTTTCACTCAAATCAAATGACACCGAGAAAACCCGATCTGTTCCAATTCTCCGCAGATTATAAGTAAAAGCTTTGTCATCCACGGTTATCCACCAAACATTCATAGATGCATACGGAATCAATTCGCTTGTAAATTCATCCGCCGGGAAAAACTGAATGCTGTGCGACCCACCGTTGGTTGAAGTTCCGCCGTATTGTGTTACTTTATCCGGTTTGCCATTTTTCTGACGATGGTCGTGTTTGAGTGTAATTCGACCGTTCTTATAAGTCAATACCCAAGTTCTGGACTTATCATCACCCACAAAAAAAGGAATTCGGATTTTATTTTTTTCGCACCTTTTTACATGCATAACTAACTTTTTTCCGCGAAATTCATCGTTGGCCGGGGCTTCAATTAGTTCGCCTTCAAACGATTTTCCACAATGTTTTTGCAAGGCTTCCCAGAATTTTTGGGAAGCTGATTTTTCTTGTGCTTGCAGTGAGAAGCAAATTAATAGAGCAAATAAAAGAGTTCGTTGTAGCATAGAGTGTTTTTTCGTGAAGATAGTGAATAATCTCAAATTAGTAATTTGTATCTTTATCAAAAAAGATAAAAATGATTGTTTCACTCATCCAAGCCCCTTTAGTTTGGGAAAATCCATCTGAAAACCGATTTTATTTTGAACAAAATATAAAGGCAATTTCGCAACAAACCGATTTAATTGTACTTCCCGAAATGTTTACCTCCGGATTTACAATGAATCCAAAACAAGTTGCTGAAACTATGAAAGGCGAAACAATCGAATGGTTAATTAATCTTGCAAAAGAAAAAAACGTAGCGATAGTGGGAAGTTTAGTCATCCAAGAAAAAGAACATTTTTTTAATCGTTTGGTATTTGTTTTTCCTTCCGGCAAATTGGAATATTATGACAAAAGACATCTTTTCACTTTAGCAGGGGAAGAAAAAGTTTATCAACCGGGAAATGAAAAGAAAATAATTGAATACAATAATTGGAAAATTTGCTTACAGGTTTGCTATGATTTGCGTTTTCCCGTTTTCGCCCGAAATATAGAAGAATACGATTTACTGATTTATGTTGCAAATTGGCCAAGTGTAAGAACAAATGCATGGGATATCTTGCTGAAAGCTAGAGCGGTAGAAAATCTAGCCTATGTAGTTGGTGTAAACAGGATTGGATTGGATGGTAACGGACATGAATATGTTGGACATTCGCAAGTGATTGATGAATTAGGGAATTATCTCTTGGAACCGCAACGCAATGAATATGTTTTTCATGTTGCGTTAGATAAAGAAAAAATGCTTGAAACACGAAAAAAACTGAATTTTTTGAATGATCGTGATGATTTTTCGATTGCTTACTGAACTCTGTAAACTGCGAATGCAAACTCAAATAACGATCATCCACCACTAAACTTCAGCGTTTGATTGACATCCCAGTTTGCTCTGACTTCAACCGGGGTGGGAAAATAGCGGACTTCTTCGGCTTGACGTTTTTCTAGGTAATTCCCAGTGTCCCAGGTTTTGTTCTTGTTTTCATCATAAATGATTCTAACCGTAAACATTGCCGGTTCAATTAGATCAAAATCCAAAATTGTTTCTCCCTCTGAGTAAGCCGAGGCCAATAATTTTCCTTTGTCATCGGTCAATTCAACAATGATAGGGAACGATTTTATTCCTTCCAATTGAAGCCGGAGATTACCATAATCGGCCACATCTTTTGTCGAAACTCTATAGCCGGTAGAATCGCTTTCGCGTTCTAACAAATCAGTAAACGCCCCTTTTTCTAGAGTGAAATTATACTTTTCGAGAGGTTCTTTTTTAAAATCAATTTCAACTTCTTGTTTTTCGGTGATGTATTTAGTCGAAAAAGCAACAGCAACTGAATCTTTATTTATTAATTTAATTTTTGATTCATCAATTTTTATCAATGGAATTGAACTCGTGAGCGTAAATTTATTTCTAAAATGGAGCGTTCCGCTCTGTTTCGCTTTGATAATCAATGAATCTGCTTTTTGATTCTTCATTTTAACCGTAAATTCTCTTTCAAAATTATTTCGGTTTAATTTTAAAGAAAGCGAATCGGTTTTAATGGGTTTAAACCAAATTTGAACAGAGTCTTTCCCCTCAAATGGCGTAATGACAGTGGGAATAATTTCGTTGCCGTTTTTCAATGCTGCTTTTAAGTTGTCTGATTTTCCTTCGTATCCAACGATTATTCTGTTTCCGGAAGCCTGTGTTGGTTTTAAAGGTTTAAAAGGCAATTCTTCTTTAAATAACTCTAATTCATAAGCAAAATCACTAGGAACGGTGATGGTTTCATTAAAAAAAGCAATTTTATCGGTTTTGGGGTCAAATTTATTGTTATTGTTTATGTCTTTTAAGGCAATAAGTTGATAATTCCCTTCCTTTAAATTTTCAAGTTTAAATGTTTCTAAACTATCTAATGTATTGGTTATATAACGCGGAACCTCTTTGTATACAATAGAATCATTATAGCTTTCATTTTTTTCATATAACATCACTGAAACAAAATTGTCGGTTTTAAGACTAAATGCATCTTTAATGGTTCCTCTTAGTTCAAGCGAATCGATGTAGGTTCCGGTAGAAAAAATATATTTAAATTGTTGATAAGGGTTACCTTCGTTATTATCCTGAATACTATTACCGAAATTTAAACTATATGTAGTATTTTCAAGCAATGTGTCTTTAAGTGTAATTTTTATTTCTTTAGAAGCAACCATCGGAGAGATGAGCGGTTGCGTTTTCATTGGTGGCGAAATAATCAATTGTTTGTTTATGTCTTTTAATTTCACATATTCGTCAAATTGCAATTTGATGGTATTTCCTTTAAAGTTTACAGAGAAATTCTTTGGTTCACTCAGTTTTAAAACGGGTGCAATTGTATCTTTCATCCCGCCGGTAATGTAACCTCGTTTGGCACAGCTCGTAAAAAACGCTAAGACAAGAAGCAAAAACAGAAATTTCTTCATTTTAAAAAACGCATAAAGTTGTCACAAAATAACAATTATATTTAGTTTAAAAGAAATGTTTTAGGTTTTTATTTAAGAATGACTAATGTGTGTAAGCCATACAAACAATGCTTAATCGGGCTCCTGGAATGCTGAGTATTTCTTTGCCGCATCGTTCTAACGTTGCTCCTGTAGTTATTACATCGTCAATCAAAAGAAAGTGTTTGTTGTGATGGTTTTCGTTAAACTCAACTTCAAAAATAGTTTTTTTTGCTTCCGTTCTTTCTAAAAATGATTTTTTGGTTTGCGTTAAAGCATACGTTTTTCTGTGTAAAACATTTTCATAAAAGGGTATTTGTAGTGATTTTGAAAGTGCTTGACCAAATGTGGTTAATTGATTATAACCACGCTCTTTCATTCTCTTTTTGTGTAGAGGAACCGGAATAATTGCATCAAATTTTAATTGAGAATGAATTTTTTGAAGTTCTTCACCATACCAATCGCCTAAAAATACTCCTACTTGTTGTTTATTCTTGTATTTGAGATGATGAATGAGTTCTTGTACCATTCCTTTTTTGTAAAAATAAAGATGAGCAGAGGCATGCTCTAAAGGTAAACGGCCATAAAACTTTCTTAGAACTTCATTATCTATTATTTCTGTATGTCGAGTGAGCGGTAGCTGATGCCGGCAGTTTGTACAAACACAAACTTCATTTGATAATAATGGATTTTTACAGGTTAGGCAAACCTCAGGGAAAAATAAATGGAGTATACTTTTTAGCATTTAGGCGTGTAATTAAGGATAGAAGTTTAACTTTTAAATAACAAATGTATTATTTTTTTTAAAACTTTAACAACTTAGTAGTAAATCGAATCACTTTATTCTATTTTTGCACCATTATGGCGAAACAAGAAGATAATTTTAAGAATGTAATTTCACATGCAAAAGAGTACGGATTTATTTTTCCGTCCAGTGAAATTTATGACGGTCTGAGTGCCGTGTATGATTATGCTCAAAACGGAGCAGAATTAAAGAAAAACATCAGAGAATATTGGTGGAAATCGATGGTGCAAATGCATGAAAACATTGTTGGTATTGATGCTGCGATTTTTATGCACCCCACTACTTGGAAAGCTTCCGGTCACGTGGATGCGTTTAACGACCCGTTGATAGACAACAAAGATTCAAAAAAAAGATACCGTGCTGATGTGTTAATTGAGGATTATGCCGAAAAATTAAACCAAAAAGCTCAAAAAGAAATCGACAAAGCAAGAGAACGTTTTGGCGATGCGTTTGACGAAGGTCAATTTGTGACCACTAATGCTCGTGTGATAGGATACAAAGCCAAACAACGTGAGATTTTGGAAAGAATGGCACGTTCGTTAGGCAATGAAGATTTGGCCGATGTAAAGGCGTTAATTGAAGAATTAGAAATCGCTTGTCCGGAATCCGGTTCACGTAATTGGACCGAAGTACGTCAGTTTAACTTGATGTTTGGCACCAAATTAGGTGCTTCTGCTGATAATGCGATGGATTTGTACTTGCGTCCGGAAACGGCACAGGGAATTTTCGTGAATTTCTTAAACGTACAAAAATCGGGTCGTATGAAGATTCCGTTTGGAATAGCTCAAACCGGAAAAGCCTTCAGGAACGAGATTGTAGCTCGTCAGTTCATCTTCCGTATGCGTGAATTTGAACAAATGGAAATGCAATTTTTCGTGAAACCGGGCGAAGAAATGAAATGGTATGAATACTGGAAAGAAACCCGCTTAAAATGGCATTTATCATTGGGTTTAGGCAAAGAAAATTACCGTTTTCACGACCATGAAAAATTGGCTCATTATGCAAATGCAGCGGCGGATATTGAATTTAATTTCCCATTCGGGTTCAAAGAATTAGAAGGAATTCACTCCCGTACCGACTTTGATTTAAAAGCTCATGAGCAATATTCAGGAAAAAAACTGCAATACTTTGATACAGAGGAGAATAGAAATTATGTTCCGTATGTTGTAGAAACATCTGTTGGTTTAGACCGAATGTTTTTAGCTGTTTTCTCTAATTCTCTAGTTGAAGAAGCGTTAGAAGACGGTTCAACCCGTACCGTTTTGCGTTTGCCTTCGGTTTTAGCACCAACCAAAGCCGCTATTTTACCTTTGGTAAAGAAAGACGGTTTGCCTGAAATTTCAAGAAAAATTGTAGAAGAATTAAAATGGGATTTCAATGTGGCGTATGATGAAAAAGATGCCGTAGGTCGTCGTTACAGAAGACAAGATGCATTAGGAACACCATTTTGCATCACTGTTGACCATCAAACTATAGAAGATGAAACGGTTACCATTCGCTACAGAGATTCAATGCAACAAGACCGTGTGAAAATTGCTGAATTAAGAGATATTATTACCAATGATGTTTCGATGCGAAATTGGTTAATGAAAATGTAAAATTGATATATTCACAAGTATAAACAGTCCAAGTACTATCAAAATAGTGCTTGGACTTTGTTGTTAAACGACATTTTTTTACACCTTATCGAAAGCTTTGCCTGTTGTTTTTTTTCGATTATTTTTTAACTTATGTTTGTTAATAATTATAAAAAACGAAATCATTTTACATTCTTTATTATAATTAACATTGCAATGTAGAAAAACCGCCCTGTTTTATACATTTTAACCTACAAATCAATTTTTTTTAACGAAATAAAAGCAGGAGTGATGTCCTGATTTTGAATTCAGAAGATTTTGTAGGTTTATGGTGCATTCTTACCTCATTCTTGACGATGATAGCAAAAGCATTTTGAAAATCCAATCTGTGATGGAGGGGTTTTCAAATTTTCAGCTTATGGCTACCGCGACCAATTATGAGGACGGTTTAAATGCTATTTTAGAATATCAACCGGATTTCGTTTTTTTAGAGATTAATCCGCTTTCTCCCTCTTCTAACCTTTCTTTGTTGCTAATCAATGAGCTACATCGGTTTTTAAAGAAAATTCCTAAAATTATAGCTGTTTCGCACGATTCAAGCAAAGCGTTTGAAGCAGTAAAATATGATGTATTAGATTTTTTAGTTAAACCTTTTGCCGCTTCAGACGTTCGAAAGGCATTACTAAGGTTCGAAAAAAACAACGATACTCCGGTAATTCGTTTAAACCCGGAGCCAAGAAAATTAGGAGTTTCTAAAAATATAGAAACAGAACAAGAGGTTTTAGAAAATGGTCATCCGGAGAATGAATTGATTATGTTGAAGCCTGAGTCAATTCAGGCCCCTACGGTTAATGATGAAGTGATTACACTTTTAAAGACAGAATTATCCGAATTAAAAGAGGCAATTATAGCGTTGGCAAACCATGAAAAACCAATAGTGGATTCAGAAGCCATTACCAAGCAACTCATCACAACTTTACAAGAAGCTCTACCGAAAGAAACGCCTAAAGTTGATTTAGAACCTATTCTATCTGAAATCAAAAACATTACGATTGAATCGCCCAAAGCAATTGTTGCTTCTGATGAAATTCACCGCAATTTAATTTGCATCAAATCGTATGGCGATTATCGTTTTTTAGAACTCGATGAAATTACGTTCCTCAAAGCAGATAATAATTCTACCGATATTACTTTACACAATGGAGAAGTAATAACTGCTTTTAAAACACTTAAATATTTTGAAGAAAATCTTCCGGTTAACTTTTTCAGAATACACAATAGCTATATTGTCAATAAAAACTATGTGTCACGAGTACATACCGGTAATACGGTTTGTTACATCAAAAACACCAAGACACAACTCCCGTTTTCCAAGAGCTACAAAGAGAATGTTGAGCAAATTATAGCCCAATTAGCAGGCTCAGAATTCAAAGACATCTAAAATAGATAATTTTACCAATATTTTAGGTTAATCTACAACCAAACGAATACAATCTACCAATCACCCCTTGATTTTATTGGCTGTGCGTGATATGCACTCTACTTTTACACCGTGAATGATTGTCTCCACGTGATGCAACAACATGTAAACAATTGCATGCGTTCACCATCAAAATCGAAATTCAACTCATAACTTAATATCACAACATTATGAAAACTTTATTCGCATTATTAGGACTTTTTATGTTTGCTTCTGTATCTTCTACAGATTTGACAATTGAAAGAAATGATAAAACTCAACAATCTAATTTATCTTTAGAGAGTGGTGGTAATCAAGTTGGTGGCAACAAAAAAGATAGTGCACTAATAGGTTTAGCTCTTGAGTCAGGTGGAAATCAAGTAGGTGGGAATAAAAAAGATAGTGCTCTTATAGGATTAAGCTAAGTTTATCACGGACATATTTATTTGTCAGTAATAATTAAAAAAATTTTGTTATTTCTGACCTTATTAAAATCTTTTCAATATTTTTGAATTATAAATTTAAAAATATTGAAAAGATTTTTATTTTACTCTGTATTCCTTATTTTTATTAATTGTTCAAAAGAAGATCTTAAAGTTGTTAATTCTAATACAATTAATGATAGTATAGATTATTACCTAGAACAATCGAATAATTATGATTTATCAGATTCAGATAGATTACATTCTGCAAATAGAGCATATAAATTAATCAATAATCAAAAAGCAGATTCTCTAAATTTTCTCAACCGTTATTATGTTGCTTTTCGATTTTATAATCTTAATAAATTAAATAATTATAAACAAGTTATTTCTACAACACTTGATTTAGCCATCGAAAGACATGACACTATTAATATGGCTAGGTCTTTTTCTTATCTGGGAGATTATTATTATGATGCTAATATGAGTGATAGTGCTTATTATAATTATTATCAGGCCGAAAAATTATTTTTTAAACTTAAAAATAATAAATTGATTGGTCTTATGTATTTAAAAAAGGCAAATACTCAAATTAGAATAAAAGATTATTTTGGAAGTGAAAAATCCGCTGTAACAGCCTTAAATTATATAAGAATAGACGGAAATAAAAACTATGAATATGATGCATATAATATATTGGGCTTGTCTTGTTTAGAAATAAAAGATTTTGAGAAAAGTTTGGATTATTTTAATAGAACACTAAAGTTAGCAAATGAAGGGAAAGTAGTTGATTATTACCAAACAAGAGCACTTGCGTTATCTAATATAGGAAATGTTTACCTAAAGAAAGAAAATTATAAAGAAGCATTAAGCTATTTTGAAGAAGCAATTAAAGAGCCAAATCTTTACAATGAGTACACTACTTTATATGGTTCAATTCTAAATGAGATGACCTACTCTAAATTTAAATTGGGCAAGAATGGTAATATTCCTGTAGATTTTTACAAAGCTTTAAAAATTCTAGAGGCATCTGAAAATATTCCTAATATTTTTGGTAGCAAAATTTATTTATCTGAATATTACGAAAGTCTTGGTGAGATAGATAGTGCAAGAAAATATGTTGATTTAGCTTATAAGTTATCTAAAGATAGTAAAATAATCAATCTACAGCTCAAAGCTTTAAATCAATTAACAAGAATAAATCCTGAAAATGCAAATGTTTATTCTAAGGAATATTTAACACTTAATGATAGTGTCATAAAAATGGAACGAAGCGTTGCAGAAAAATTCGCACGTATCGAATACGAAACCGATGAAATCAAAAGACAAAAAGAACAATTGGCTTCACAAAATCGCAACATTATTCTTTTTGCTGTTTTGGCTATATTTATTATTGTGTTATTGTATGTAATTCGTGATCAACGAAGTAGAAATAAATATTTTCGTCTGCGAGAACAACAACAAAAGGCCAATGAAGAAATTTACAGCATGATGTTAAGCCAGCAAAAAAAATTAGACGAAGTAGTATTAAAAGAAAAACAACGCATTGGTCAGGAATTGCACGATGGGGTGTTAGGTCGTTTGTTTGGAGCTCGTCTTAACCTAGACAGTTTAAATAAGCAAAGTGACGCTTTGGCCATTGCCGGAAGGGACCATTATATTACAGAACTCAAGTTTATTGAACAAGACATTCGCGAAATATCCCATGAATTGAGTCGTGAAAAATTTGCATTAATCAATAATTTTGTGGCCATTTTAACCAATTTGTTTGAAGAGCAAAAAAATTTATCTGAAGACACAAATGTAAAATATGCAATAGACCAAGCCATCAAGTGGGATAAGGTGGATAATGATGTGAAAATTAATTTGTACCGCATTATTCAAGAATCCCTACAAAACATTAATAAATATGCAAAAGCCAAAAATGTTTCAGTTAATGTATTAAAAGATAATGAACATTTGCATGTAATGGTGATAGACGATGGGATTGGATTTGATGTGTCAAAGAAAAGCAAAGGTATTGGGCTTCAAAATATCACTTCTAGGGTAGAAACCTGTAAAGGAACTTTTGAAATCAAATCAAAACCCGGAAAAGGAACAACCATTACCATAGATTTGCCGTTTAATAAGTAAAATATGATTTTGTTTTAAAAAAATTAAATTTCAAATAATCTAATTACAGACAACACAAATTAAATTATCTGTCTCAGTATGATGAAAAAAATTATTTTATTTTTTGTATTACTTCTGCTCTTATTTGTTGTGTTTGTAATATTATTTGGTAAAATAAGTATCAAACAGACAAAAGAAAAATCTTCACTAGAAGAAAGTTCTTTTTACAAAAATTATTACAGTAAAGAGGATTTATTATTGATTAATGTTTGGTCAATTGGCAGTCAATCAATTCTCGAAGGAAACCCAAAAATAGAAGAAATCGTGAATAATTATGAAGTAAGCCTAATTACAATCTCAACAGAAGAAGATACTCTTAAGCTAAAAGGTTACTTATTAAATAAACCAATTGTGAAAACTAAAGATATAACACTTCAGAATTATAACGCACGAGATAGAATTTTTGAAGTTATAGAATTCAGTGATTATAAAAAAGGGTTGTCTAATATTGTAACTTTTAGTGTCAAAAAAACACCCTACACGGTATTAATAAAGAATAAAGAAATAATTTTTAAATCTGACGATAATTTAGACATTAAAAAATTAGATGAGATTCTTAAATCTATTAAAAATAAACATTTTTAAAACAAACACTTTTGAATTTACCAAAAGTGTTTTTTCTTTTTTTATATTTGAATGTTATTTTCATCCAAATAGACAACCAACAACTAAATCATGTCAAAAAATTATCAAATTATTATTGTTGATGATCACCCGTTTATCATCGAAGCCTATAAAAATGCTTTAAAAAGTTACAGTGCCAATTCGTTTGAATATACTACCACGCAGGCTAATAACTGTAAGGCGGCTTATGAAACCATTACAAATGCCACCCAAGCCTTTGATATAGCTTTTTTAGATATCAGTATGCCACCCTATGAAGAAAAAGGCATTATGTCAGGTGAAGATTTGGCTAAATTATTACGTAAATTGATGCCGGATTGTAAAATCATTTTGCTCACTATGCATACCGAATTAATCAAAATAAATACAATTATTAAAGAAATTAACCCAAACGGATTAATCATCAAAAACGATTTAACTTTTGACGAACTGTTAAATGCTTTTGATAAAATCTTAAATAACGATAATTACTATAGTCAAACTGTGGTAAAGTTTGTGAGTCAATCGCAATATGAAAATTTACAGGTAGACGAGTTTGACAAACAGATTTTATACCAGTTGTCAAAAGGAATAAAAACCAAAGATTTACCAAGTTACGTGCCACTTTCTTTAAGTGCTATTGAAAAGCGAAAGCTTAATTTAAAGGAAATATTAGGCGTAAAAGGAAGTAGTGATATTGAATTGATTACGGAAGCAAAAAACAAAGGGTTGATTTAGTCAGCCCTTTTTTAGTATAATAAACCGTATTAAAGTTGGTAGGAAACCACAGCAAAAAATGTGGTAAACCGTAACTAATTGTTTAAAAATCAAGCTACTTTTACATCGAGTTAGTGAACATACTGAAGTTTCTAATTAACCTAGGAATGAAAGAAGAGTAAACCGAATAAATACCACCCTTTTGTAAGTCCCCCAAGACTTAACCTACTAATCGGAAACTCAAAGAAAAAATTGAAAAAGCAATAGGCCCCAAACTATTGCTTTTTTGCTTTTATTAAAGTTGAATCAAAACACATGAATTTTTTCTCGAATCTCAAAAGTTTTATCAGCAATAAAAACTAAGTTTACGGGAAACCACAACAAAAAAGGAAGAATACCGTAAAATATTCTGAGTAAAACCGTATTTAGATATCAAGAAGGTCTATATATCTTTACATCATCAATAACGTAGTAATTAATCATCATTAAAATATTGACCCAAGAACGTACTGAGTAGCCACATCGAAAAAGAAATACCACCCTTTTGCCCCAACGAAAGATCTGATTCAAAAACAAACGCTACTTACTTACAAAAACAAAAGAAAAAGCAATGCACCCCAAGGCATTGCTTTTTTTGTTTGAATGGAATGAATGAAGTTTTCACAAATTTAATCATTGAATTTTCGACCTCAATAAAATTTACGGAAAACCGCAACAAATTCTGAGTAAAACCGTATTTAGATATCAAGGAGGTCGATATATCTTTACACCATCAATAACAAAGTAATTATTCATAATTAAAGATATTGACCCAAGGACGTTCTGAGTAGCTAAATCGAATTAAAATACCACCCTTTTGCCCCAACAAAGGTTTATTTCAAAAAAAAGCTACCGTTTTCGTAAGGTTTAGATAAAAAAAGCGATAGCCCCAACTATCGCTTTTTTTATTATTCCGCTAAGGCATTCCAGCCTCTTGCTTTAAGTTCTATTTTTTGATTAGCTCGGGTAACCAAATGTTTGCCTTCACTTTCTTTTACCATATGACCAATAACCGTCAAGTTTGGATTAGCTTTGATTTTATCGAAATCTTCAATCGAAATAGTAAACAACAATTCATAATCTTCGCCACCGTTGATGGCTACTGTTGTGCTGTCGATGTTGAATTCTTCGCAAACGGAGATGAGTTGCGGATCTAAGGGTAATTTTTCTTCGTAAATTGTACAACCTACGTTGGAGTGCTTGCAAAGATGCATGATTTCAGACGAGAGACCATCTGATATATCAATCATAGAAGTAGGTTTTACTTCTAGTTTTTCTAACAATTCTTTAATGTCTTTTCGAGCTTCCGGTTTTAGTTGACGTTCGATTAGATAAGTATAATTATCTAAATCGGGTTGGTTGTTAGGGTTAACTTGAAATACTTGTTTTTCGCGTTCTAAAACTTGTAAACCCATGTAGGCCGCACCAATATCGCCGGTAACCACTAGTAAATCGTTTTCTTTTGCATCATTTCTGTATACAATATCTTCTGCATTTGCTTCGCCTAATGCCGTAATAGAAATAATTAATCCTTTTTGAGACGAAGTGGTATCGCCACCAATTACATCTACGTTATAATGTTTTGAAGCAAGCGTAATTCCGGCAAACAATTCTTCCAACGCTTCGAGCGGAAATCGATTAGAAACCGCAATGGAAACCGTTATTTGAGTAGGCGTAGCATTCATTGCACAAATGTCCGATACATTCGCCACCACAGCTTTGTAACCCAGATGTTTTAACGGCATATACGCCAAATCAAAATGTACCCCTTCGATTAATAAATCGGTAGAAACAACGGCTTTTTTATCTTTAAAATCCAAAACGGCAGCATCGTCGCCAATGCCTTTGATTGTGGAGGGTTGATTAATGTTGAAATGCTTGGTTAAATGATCGATTAAGCCAAATTCGCCTAATTGAGCGATGGAAGTGCGTTGTGGTGATTTTTCTTCTAACATAGTGTTTTTATGAAGGGCAAAGGTAGGAAGATTTTAGGAAATTTGTCCACGGTTTCAAAACTTGGGCTAACAAAAAACCCAACAACGCTCGTCATTGGGTTCTCCTATATTATCCTCAGTACCTTAGTCCCTCAGAACCTCAGCACCTTTCCTAATCATTCAACTTCAACACCGCCATAAACGCCTCCTGTGGAATCTCTACATTCCCCACCTGACGCATTCTCTTTTTACCTTTTTTCTGTTTTTCCAACAGTTTTCGTTTACGGGAAATATCTCCACCGTAACATTTAGCAGTCACGTCTTTACGCAAGGCTTTAATCGTTTCACGAGCAATGATTTTTGCACCAATTGCCGCTTGAATCGGAATGTCAAACTGTTGTCTTGGAATCAATTCCCGCAATTTTTCACACATTTTCTTACCAATATTATACGCATTGTCTTCGTGAATCAAGGCGGATAAAGCATCTACTTGATTGGCATTTAACAGTACATCTAACTTTACCAATTTCGAAGCACGCATTCCAATAGGATGATAATCAAACGAAGCATATCCTTTGGATACCGTTTTTAAACGATCATAAAAATCAAATACAATTTCTGCTAACGGCATATCAAAATTCAATTCAACACGTTCTGTCGTTAAATATGTTTGATTGGTGATGATTCCCCGTTTTTCAATACACAAACTCATCACATTCCCCACAAAATCGGATTTCGTAATGATAGTGGCTTTGATAAACGGTTCCTCCACACGGTCTAATTTAGAAGGTTCCGGTAAGTCCGAAGGATTATTTACAATAATTGCCGTGTCCGGTTCTTTTTTGGTATACGCCAAATAGGAAACGTTAGGAACGGTTGTAATTACCGTCATATCGAATTCACGCTCCAAACGTTCTTGAATAATTTCCAAATGCAACATGCCCAAGAATCCACAACGGAAACCAAAACCAAGAGCAGCGGAACTTTCCGGAGCAAAAACCAACGAAGCATCGTTCAGCTGTAATTTCTCCATCGAAGCCCGTAAATCTTCAAAATCTTCAGTATCTACCGGATAAATTCCGGCAAAAACCATCGGTTTTACGTTTTCAAAACCGGTAATCATATTGGTAGTTGGGTTTTTAGCATCGGTAATCGTGTCACCCACTTTTACTTCTTTGGCTTCCTTAATTCCGGAAATCAAATAGCCTACATCGCCCGTAGAAATGACGTCTTTCGGAACTTGATTTAATTTCAAAGTACCCACTTCATCGGCAAAATATTCTTTGCCGGTAGCCATGAATTTAATTTTCTGTCCTTTTCGTATCTCGCCGTTTTTCACTCGGAAAATAACTTCAATACCGCGAAACGGATTGTAATGCGAGTCAAAAATTAATGCCTGCAACGGTTCTTCTCTTTCGCCTTTTGGTGGCGGAATTTTCTCAATAATAGCGGCCAAAATATTTTCCACTCCAAAACCGGTTTTACCCGAGGCATGAATAATATCTTCTAAATCACAACCTAATAAATCAATAATATCGTCGCTCACTTCCTCCGGATTTGCACTGGGTAAATCCACTTTATTTAACACCGGAATAATTTCCAAGTCGTTTTCCAACGCCAAATATAAGTTGGAAATCGTTTGAGCCTGAATGCTTTGAGCGGCATCCACAATCAACAAAGCTCCTTCACAAGCAGCAATGGATCGGGAAACTTCATACGAAAAATCAACGTGACCCGGCGTATCAATCAAATTCAAAATATATTTCTCGCCTTTGTACATGTATTCCATTTGAATCGCGTGACTCTTAATCGTAATCCCACGTTCACGCTCCAAATCCATGTTATCCAGTAACTGAGCTTTTTCCTCACGAGCCGTCACCGTTTGCGTAGCACTAAGCAATCGGTCGGCCAACGTACTTTTTCCGTGGTCAATGTGAGCAATAATGCAAAAATTTCGTATGTTCTTCATCTTCGTTTAATTCAAATTTTTTGGGCGTTTCCCAAGGGTCGGGCTGTCCGCTATATCTTTTGTTCCTCAAGCTTCACAAAAGGATGCCGCTTCCATCCCTAACGCAAACCCTGCTCCTTAGCGAATTGTGTGCAAATATAAAGTAAAGTTTTGATTTATAGATTTGAAACTTAAACCCGAAACCAACAAAAATTAGTATTTTTGCAAAAAAAATTTCAATGCCAACTATTGGAAACATCATCTTGCCCGACTTTCCCTTACTTCTTGCCCCTATGGAAGATGTGAGTGATCCGCCGTTTCGTCGCTTGTGCAAATTGCACGGAGCCGATTTGATGTATTCTGAATTTATTTCGTCTGAAGGCTTGATTCGCGACGCCATTAAAAGCAAGCAAAAATTGGATATTTTTGATTATGAACGTCCGGTGGGCATCCAAATTTTTGGTGGCGATGAAGAAGCGATGGAAATGTCGGCCAAGATTGTGGACACTGTTCAACCCGATTTAGTCGATATCAATTTTGGTTGTCCGGTTAAAAAAGTCGTTTGCAAGGGTGCCGGTGCGGGTGTTTTAAAAGATGTTGATTTAATGATTCGCTTGACAAAAGCAGTTATTAAAGGAACCAATCTTCCGGTAACGGTAAAAACCCGTTTGGGTTGGGATGAAAATTCCATCAACATTGATGAAGTGGCTGAACGTTTGCAAGATGTGGGTGTGCAAGCCTTAACCATTCATGCCCGAACACGTGCACAGATGTATAAAGGACATTCCGATTGGTCGCACATTGCCCGTGTAAAAAATAATCCGAGAATTACAATGCCTATTTTTGGAAACGGCGACATCGATTCACCGGAAAAAGCATTAGAATACAAAAATAAATATGGTCTTGACGGAATGATGATTGGTCGTGCCGCCATTGGTTATCCTTGGATTTTCAACGAAATCAAACATTATTTTAGAACCGGCGAACATTTACTCGAACCTACCATGAAAGATCGCATCGAAGCCGCCCGAAATCACTTAATCTGGTCGATGGATTGGAAAGGTGAACGAGTAGGAATTTTTGAAATGCGTCGTCACTACACCAATTATTTCAAAGGCATTCACGGATTTAAAGAATACAAACAAAAATTAGTCACCACCGATGGAGCAATGGCTTTAATGGATATTTTTGATGAGATTGCAGAGGTCTATGCTAATTATCAGACGGTTTAAATTTACCGTATAAGTCATATAAGTTTAGTTTTTCTTATATGACTTATAGGGTTAAAATGAAAAAGCTACACCACCATTTTTTTCCATTTCCCTTTTTTATACAAAAGATAACCGGAAATGGTAATGCACGTTTCCGCAATTGGAACTGCCATAAAAACGCCTGTTGGCCCCATTTGTAAATACTTCGCTAAAAAATAAGCTAACGGAATTTGAAACAACCAAAACCCGAAGAAGTTAATTTTCGTGGGTGTCCATGTATCACCTGCTCCGTTGAATGCATTGATGAGCACCATTCCAATTCCATAAAAAACATAGCCTAAACTCATAATTTGAATGGCTTCTACGGCTATGTCTAAAACGGCTTTGTCATTCGTAAACAAAGTAATAATTGGTCGGGCTGCGGTTAATGTTACTATCATAATCAAGGCCATGAAGATAACATTGTATTTTGCGGTTACAAAAACTGATTTTTCAGCACGTTCAATCTGTTTGGCTCCTAAGTTTTGACCCACTAACGTAGCGGCAGCACTACTCAATCCCCAAGCAGGAAGTATAAAAAACATCATAATTCGAAGAGCGGTTTGATAACCGGCGGAACCAATATCTCCTCCGGTTGTTGCGACAAGGTTAGCCATAAAAATCCAACTACAAGAAGCAATCACAAATTGCAAAACACCTGGAGCAGCAATTTTAACTAACGCTTTTATCTGATTAAAATCAGGAGTTATGTAAGCAACCATCATTTTGATAATGCCTTTTCCGTTGAAAAGGTGATAGAGTTGATAAATTACTCCAATACTTCTCCCAATTGTAGTCGCAATAGCAGCTCCGGTTAGACCATAAGCAGGAATCGGTCCCCAACCGTTAATCAAAATTGGATCTAAAATAATATTACAACCATTGGCCAACATCAAACTTTTCATTGCAATGGCGGCATTTCCTGCACCACGAAAAATCCCGTTGATAAGAAAAAGTAGCATAATGGAAATACTTCCCCCCATCATAATTTGCACAAATGAAGTTCCGTAAACGGCTGATTCCTGCGAAGAACCCATCCAAATTAAAATATTAGTTGCATAGATGATTCCAAAAATACTGAGAATGGTATTTACAGCTACGGCAATTAATATGGCTTGCATTCCGGCTTTTGCCGCAGCAATTGGATCTTTTTCGCCTATTCTTCGGGCAACAACAGCAGTCGCTGCCATACTGATTCCGATGGCTAATGAATAAATTATAGTGAGAACCGATTCGGTTAATCCAACGGTTTGCACGGCAAAACTGCTGTTTTCAAGGTGTCCGACAAAGTACAAATCGACTAATGCAAAAACCGATTCCATCATCATTTCCAACACCATTGGAATGGCAAGTAGGATTACTGCGGTTTTTATTTTTCCGGAAGTATAATCAAAATTGGCTTCTCCTTTTAAAGCCATTTTTATAGTAGAAAAGATACGTGAAAACATATCTTGTGATAGTTTATTTTCTGTCATTTTTTATAAAGATTAAGTGAATAAAAATTTATCTAAAAGAATTTTCAGATTAAATTAAAGCAAGAAGAACGTCTTTATACGAAATAAGGACAAAAAAATACTATCATATTTCTTGAAGTGAATTACAAATGTAAATTTATTTTTAAAAGAAGAAAATTATTCCAACAATTTTTTATTCACTCGGCTACTGGCAATCCAAGAGGCTAGAAATCCTAAAACGGCGAAGGTTGCAATCACAATAAATACATTTACAAATGAAAACCGAACCGGATAGGCCATGTTTTGGTTAATCATTATGAACCCATATTTTTGTTGTAAAAAAGTAGTTATTATTCCAAGAATTAAACCAACTATTCCACCAATTAAACAGATTAAAAACCCTTGGTAAAGAAAAATTTTTCTTAATTCTTCAACGTCAGAACCTAAATTGAACAATGTTTTCAGATTTGATTTTTTTTCGATAATAATCATAATCAAAGCTCCAATCAAAGTGAAAAGTGTGACGGCAATAACCAATGAAAAAATTAAATACAAAACTAAATTTTCAGTGTTTAACATTTTATAGAGCGAATCATTCAGTTGTGCTCTGTTTTTAACGGTAACCGTATTTTGTAGAATTTTTTCAAGAGAACTTTTAACGTCAGTTTCATCTGCGTTTGGTTTGAGTTTTAATTCTATTCCGGAAATTTGAGTGGGTTTATAGGCTAATAATTCCTGTACAATACTTAAATCAGCAAACACATATTTTTGGTTGAGGTCTTCATTGATAAAGTAAAAACCCACCGGAACTAAAACGGAACGGTTAAAAGCTCCTTCCGGCGAGTCAATCGTTCCTTTACCTGGTTTTGGCACAAAAGTTTCAAATACATTAACCAAATCAAACAAACCCATGGATAGTTTTTGACTAATACCATATCCCACAACTACTTGCTCTGTGTTTTCTTCAATCCATTGTCCTTGAAAAATTGTCTTTTCAACTTGATTTACTTTGTTGAAGTTTTTGTCAATACCCTTAATGTTGGCCAAAATATCCTTTCCATTAAAGGTAAACAGAGCTCTTTCTTCAATAATTTTACTAAAGTAGGCAACTCCTTCTAAATTATTGATTTCGGCTTCTTGTTGACTTGTAATGCTGATGGTTTTACCCGATTTAGCAACTGCCTTTAAATCTGGGTCAAAATCATTGGCGAACGATAAACTAAAATCTTTCAATCCGCTAAAAACAGACATAACAACAAACAAAGCCATTGTTCCTACAATTATCCCTACAGAGGCAATGATAGTTATAATGTTTATTGCTGTATTTTTACTACCGCTAAAAAGGTATCGTTTGGCTATGTAAAGAGAGAATTTCACCTTAAGATTTCTTTCTTTTAGCTAATAGAGCTGGATTTTCAATTGGGTTTTCTTCTCCCGTTAGGGCTTTGTCTATTTTTTCTATATAATCTAACGAATCATCAATATGGAACGAAAGATTCGGAACTTTTCGCAATTGAAGTTTCACCCGCTGTGCTAAATCATGTTTGATAAGAGGCGTATTTGTTTTGATTGCGGCTAAAATTTCAGGGCCTTTTTCAGTAGGAAAAACGCTTAAAAATACTTTTGCAATAGATAAGTCAGTTGTAACGGCCACTTTTGAAACGGAAATAATTAAGTTAGCAATTCCGTTTTTTCGCACTTCTCCCTGCAAAATATCAACCAAATCATTTTGCAAAACGGCACCTATTTTTTTTTGTCTGTTTGTTTCCATGATGCAAAAATACAGATTTTTGTTAGTATATAAATTTAATTAATTTTTGTATATATATTTATCTAATCTTTAGTAATTTGTTAGAAAATTTATAAAAGGCAACTTCTTATCTTTGCAGAAACAATAAAGAATATGAAGTTCAACACAAAAGTCATTCATGGCAATCAACACCATGATCCAAGCACGGGTGCGGTAATGCCCCCGGTTTATAATACGTCTACCTTTGCACAAAAGAGTCCTGGGGTTCCCATCAATCATTATGAATACAGTAGAGCGGCCAATCCAACCCGTCAGGCATTGGAAGACGCCTTGGCAAGTATTGAAAACGGTGTTCGAGGGTTAGCATTTTCCTCCGGTTTAGCGGCAACAGATTCTGTTTTAAAATTGCTTAAACCCGGAGACGAAGTGATTGCGATGGATGATTTATATGGCGGAACTTACCGTATGTTTTCTCGCATTTATCAAGATTTTGGCATTAAGTTCCATTTTGTGGACATGAATAATTTGGAGAAATTCCAATCGTTGATTAATACCAATACCAAATTGGTTTGGGTTGAAACACCAACGAATCCCTTGATGAAATTGGCTGATATTGCTGCGATAGCAAAAATAACAAATGAGAAAAAATTACTCTTTGCGGTTGATAACACATTTGCTACTCCTTATCTTCAAAAACCATTAGATTTGGGTGCGGATATTGTGATGCATTCCGCAACTAAATATTTAGGGGGGCATTCGGATGTGATAGCCGGTGCTTTAGTTGTAAAAGATGCTGAATTAGGCGAAAAATTACACTTTGCACAATTTGCAACGGGTGGAACATTAGGTCCGCACGACAGTTATATGGTGTTGAGAGGAATTAAAACCTTACACCTTCGAGTACAAAGACATTGTGAGAACGGAATGAAAGTAGCTGAGTTTTTAAGCAATCATCCTGAAGTGGAGAAAGTTTTTTACCCAGGGTTACCGGATCATCCTTTTCATGCAATTGCCCAAAAACAAATGCTAGGTGGTTATGGGGGAATGGTTTCCTTTACATTTAAATCAGGGAAAAAAGCTGATGCTGTATCCTTTTTAGAAAAATTAAAAGTATTTACATTGGCAGAATCATTGGGTGGAGTAGAATCATTAGCTAATCATCCGGCTTTAATGACACACGCATCGATTCCTGAAGAAAAAAGAAAAGAGATTGGAATTTCAGACGATTTGGTTCGTTTAAGTGTTGGAGTAGAAGATATTGATGATTTATTAGCAGATATTGAACAGGCATTTAGATAAAATAAAAATCCCGTCTAAAATTGACGGGATTTTTTTATAATGTAGAAAAGGGTTAATCGAGATAATAAATGTAGCCAAAATTTAACCAAACTAACCAGTCGTTTGCTTTGTTTTCGGTATATACATCAGGGTTTGGATTCAAACCATCCACCCAGTTTGAAAAATAATATTGCCAACGTAAATCGATCATTAAATCAGAAAGTACCGTTAATTTGTAGCGTGTTCCAATACTAGCCACCACAGACCAAACTGTTCCACTTTCATTCGTTACACCATCAATATATTTTACAGGAGTAACTTCTAATAATTCTCCCAAGCCAGGACCTAATGTTGAATAAGCTTCCGGTTTATAATAACTGAATTGAGCTCCTAAACTTGCAAATGGAGCCAATTTTCCAGGGGTTGCAGAAAACTCTCGAATACTTAACGGGAAATATTCCAACTGCATACCTATATTGGTTACAGATGTACTTCCTTCCATCGCTCTTAATTGTTGTGCAAATACAGAGTTTCTACTGTCATCTACCCACTTTCCGTAATGTTCAAGCTTTGTTTTATTATAAGAAAGCTCACTTCTCAATTTGAAATGGTCATTAAAATAAGTTGGTGTAGCATAACAGTTACAATCCGCACGATAAGAAAAATTCATGTAATGAATAATTCCAATTCCAAAACCTGTGTTGCCAAAGTTTGTTTGGGCATCACCACGTACACCATAATCAGATTGAAACGCAACCGGACCAACAATCGCACCAATTTCATGCGAAAAACCAAACTGAGCATGAACAGTGTTGATAAAACCAAATAATAGCAACAAAGGAATTATAAGATATTTGGGCATTTGCATATATTTTAAATGTCAATTCTCGACAAATATATAAAAACATAATTCACTTCTAAAATAAAATGAAAAAATACTTCTTTATATACGAAAAAAACTAAAATTTGTTTTAAATGTTATGATTTAATGCTGACTTTATCAAGATTTCTTAACAAAAAAATAAATCTATTGAGAATATAAAAAAAAGTATAGCCATATTTTAATAAAATGTATATTTGTCGCAACAAACGAAAACGTTTTCATAAAACGTTATTAAACTAATAATCATGACAGAAAGTATTCATTCTTTTGTTGAAGCTGTTGCTAAAAAAAATCCAAACGAACCTGAATTTTTACAGGCTGTTAAGGAAGTAGCCGAAACGGTGATTCCTTTTATTGAGCAAAATAAAAAATATCAAAACCAAATGCTTTTGGAGCGTATGGTGGAGCCGGAAAGAGTAATCATGTTTCGTGTAACATGGATTGATGATGCCGGAAAAACACAAGTAAACCGTGGATACAGAATTCAAATGAACTCTGCGATTGGTCCATACAAAGGAGGAATTCGTTTTCATCCTTCAGTAAATTTAAGTATTTTAAAGTTCTTAGCTTTTGAACAAACGTTCAAAAACAGTTTAACTACTTTGCCAATGGGTGGAGGAAAAGGAGGTTCTGATTTTGATCCAAAAGGAAAATCTGATATCGAAATCATGCGTTTTTGCCAAAGTTTCATGACTGAATTATCAAAACATATTGGTGCTGATACCGATGTTCCTGCCGGTGATATTGGTGTAGGAGGTAGAGAAGTAGGTTATATGTTTGGTCAATACAAAAGATTAAGAAACGAATTTACCGGTGTTTTAACCGGAAAGGGAATTTCATTTGGAGGGTCATTAATTCGTCCGGAAGCAACAGGTTATGGAAACGTATACTTCGCTCAAAGTATGTTGAATACGAAAGGAGATAGCTTTAAAGGTAAAATTGTTACTGTTTCCGGTTCCGGAAACGTAGCACAGTATGCTGCCGAGAAAGCAACCGAATTGGGTGGAAAAGTGGTAACATTATCCGATTCTTCTGGATATATTTATGATGCTGACGGAATTGATGCTGAGAAATTGGCTCACGTAATGCACATCAAAAATGAATTAAGAGCAAGAATCAGCGAGTACGTGAAAAAATACCCTAATGCGAAGTATGTTGACGGAAAACGCCCATGGGAAGTAAAATGTGATATTGCATTACCTTGTGCTACCCAAAACGAATTAAACGAAAATGAAGCAAAAACATTAATTGCCAACGGATGTATTTGTGTTTCTGAAGGTGCAAATATGCCTTCTACTCCTGAAGCTATAGAAGTTTTTACGAAAGCAAAAATTTTATTTGCTCCCGGTAAAGCATCCAATGCAGGTGGTGTGGCAACTTCCGGCTTAGAAATGTCTCAAAATTCTTTACGTTTAAGCTGGACTTCTGAAGAGGTAGACCAACGTTTAAAAGGAATTATGGCTAATATTCACGAAGCATGTGTAAAATATGGATCAGACGGAAATGGTTATGTTGACTATGTAAAAGGAGCAAACGTTGCAGGTTTCGTTAAAGTTGCCGATGCTATGTTGGGTCAAGGAGTAGTGTAATTTATACTCTTAATAAAATAAAAAAGAAAGCTGTCTGAATTAGGGCAGCTTTTTTTATTCTCTAAATATTAAAAGAAGGATTCTTTCGTTTTACCTATATTTGTGTGTCAATTTAAACAGCTAATGAAGAATTTTTTTTGGATTACATTATTACTACTGTTTCCAGTGATTAACTTTTCTCAAAATCTTTTGTGGCAAGGTTACTTTTCCTATAACGAAGTACGCGATTTATCTGAATCTGAAAATAGATTGTTTGCTGCTTGTGAAACGGCTTTGTTTTCTAAAAATCGTTCTACCAACGAAATAAAAACGTTTAATACGGTAGACGGACTTTCTGGAGAAACAATTTCTACCATCTACCATAGTCAAGCATACAACAGAACTTTTGTAGGACATGACAACGGGTTACTAATTATGATTAATGAAGCCACCGAAGAAATTACGTTATTGGTAGGAATTCGCGATCAAGCCGGAGGGATTCCGCCCAATAAAAAGAAAATCAATCACATTTATGAATACAATGATAAACTCTATATTTCGACAGATTTTGCTTTAGTAGAATTCAAATTAACCGATTTTACCTTCGGAGATACCTTTTACGTCAGTCCAACCGGAGCACAAGCAGAAGTACTGGAAACGACTGTTTTAAATGAGGTAATTTATGCTGTTACCTTAAATCATGGTATTCGTCAAGCTCCCTTGTCAAATCCTAATTTAGTTAATTTTAATGCCTGGCAAACGTTCTCAGGAGACTTTTGGAGAGGGATTGTTACCTTTAACAATCAGCTTATAGCGATTAGTTCAAATAATATAATTTACAGGTTTAATGGAGCTAATCCAATTGCTATATTAAATATTGGCCAGCCTTTTATTGATTTACGAAGTAGAGGTGATAAATTGGTTGCTACAACATCTTCTCGTGTTGTTGTAATGAACGAATCCTTTGCACAAACAGTTACAATTCAAAGTGCTTCCATCCCTGATTTGACCTCTAATTTTACATCGGGTACGATTATTGGAGATTCTATTTATATTGGCACATTTGAAAACGGAGTGATAGAAACAACAATGACCAATCCATCTTTATTCGAAGTTTTATTACCACAAGGACCGAATAAAAACAATATTTTTTCAATCACCATTACACCATCAGGAACGTTATGGGCTACATTTGGGGATTACTCTCAATTCAACAATCCTTATCCCTTAGATGAGTTTGGAATCAGTAAATTGTCTCAAGAAGAATGGTTGAATATACCCTATGAAGAATTACTTGAGGCAAAATCAATTGTTCGTGTAACCGTAGACCCATCCAATGAAAACATTGTTTATGCAAGTTCTTATTTTTCCGGTTTATTAAAATTAGAAAATGATGTTGCTACCACAATTTATAATACTACAAATAGCGGGTTACAATCTTTAGTTATACCCGGAAACCCATCATATGGACCCGATATTCGTGTTGAACAAACCGCTTTTGACAAAGAAGGTAATCTTTGGGTTTCAAATGGTTTAATTGCCAATATGCTTAAAGTATTTCGTGCAAATGGGCAATGGCAGTCTTATGATGTAAGTGATGTTTTAGGAGGTTTTACCAGTAACTCGAGAATGTCGGTTGACAAAAATAATACAAAATGGCTTTGCACATTAGACGAAGGATTGATTGCCTTCAACGAAAACTTCAGTAATCGTTTAATAAAAATTACCGAAGGCCAAAACGAAGGAAATTTACCTTCCTCTGCTGTTCAATGTGCGGTTGTAGATAACCGCAATCAGTTGTGGATCGGTACTCGTAGAGGATTACGTGTTTTACCCTCTGTTGATCGGTTTTTAAACGAAGACGAGCTGACCACCAATTCTATCATTATTTTGGATGATGGATTGGCTCAAGAACTTTTATTCGGACAATTCATTACCGACATCGCTGTAGATGGAGCGAATAACAAATGGATTGGAACAGCCGATGCGGGCGTATTTCAGTTTTCGCCAAACGGTCAGCAAACGTTACAGCGTTTCACTTCGACCAATTCGCCGTTGCCAAGCAATGTTATCAATGATATCGAAATCAACGGAACCACTGGTGAAGTTTTTATTGCCACTTCCAAAGGAATGGTGTCTTTCAAAGGAACGTCCACTAAACCAAAAGATAATCTGCAAGATGTCTACGTATACCCCAATCCAGTTCGTCCCGGTTTTGATGGTACCGTTAAAATCTCTGGACTCACTAGCAAAGCCAATGTAAAAGTAACCGACATTGAAGGAAACCTCGTTTACGAAGAAATCTCCGAAGGTGGCACGATTGAGTGGGATACCACCGCATTCGGAAAATACAAAGTAGCTTCCGGAGTCTATATGATTTTTATATCTACCGATGATGCGTTAGATACTACAGTGAAGAAGGTGATGATAGTGAGGTAATCAATTAGCTTTTGAATTTGTAATTTTGCATGTCAAGCCCTATTCATTGCAAATCTTTTCAAGAAAAATCATACTTCAAAGAAGTCTTTAAGTAATTTTAATTTTATTAAATAGTGTTTAAAAAATCTATAAGCCAAAGAAATAGTAAAATAGCATAAGTAATTATAATTATGCTAATAAATCCTATTAAAGATGCAAATTTATGATTTTTACATTCGGTAAAGGATTTGCTTTTATTGGAAAATATCCATATAAAAAATCCTCCTAATATTACTAAAGTAAGATGACCACCTGACATTTTTTTGTTTTGAATACTTAATTAAATAAAAAATCATCGTTAAACAAAAAAAGAGCAATACTTTCGTATTACTCTTTCTGCTCCCCCTCTTGGGCTCGAACCAAGGACCCTCTGATTAACAGTCAGATGCTCTAACCAACTGAGCTAAGGAGGAAGGTATATAACCTTTTTTGCGAGTGCAAATATAAAGCGAAAATTGATTTATCCAAACAAAATTTACACTTTTTTACACTTTTTACTTTATTATTTTCCGGTAACCAAATGCCAGATGTCGTTACCGAATACTAATGCCATCAATGTCAGCAAAATAACAACACCAATTGTTTGAGCCACTTCTAATGTTTTTTCCGTAGGTTTTTTGCGGGTAATCATTTCAATCAAAATAAATACAGCATGACCACCATCTAATCCCGGAATCGGTAGCACATTTAAAAACGCTAACCAAACCGAAAACATTGCTGTAAACGACCAAAAGAAGGTCCAATCCCATTCCGGTTTGAAAATTTTAAACATTCGCAACGGACCACTCACTTGTTTGTATGCTTCGGTTTTAGTATTGAAGATAATTTTAAATTGTTTGATTTGTCCGGTTAACGTAGAAATTGTTTTGTTAAACCCTGCCGGAATTGATTCTAAAAAAGAAACCTCTTTGGTAATAAAAGCATCTTTTAAAGTATTTGACCTATGATAAAAACCAAGTTTTGCATCAGCCGTTGTTTTAGCTTTGACCACAATTGTTTGGTTGTTACGAATAACTTTTAGGTCTATACTGTCGTTTTTGTATTTTTTTATTTCATTTGTAAACTCATCAAAATAGGTAACGTTTTGATTATTTACAGCTATAATTTTATCACCTAATTGTAGTCCGGCTAAAGCGGCCGGTTGATTGGCAACTAGTGAATCCACAACGGTTTCTTCACGGGCACCTAAAAAATTCTTACCTGCTCTTTTGATTACGTCACGTTTGCCTTCGTCAGACAAATCAAAGGTAAGTTCTTTGCCGTCTCTTTGAACGGTGATGTTATCGCCAAATAAAATTTCTAAAGGCAATTGTTCAAACTTTTCTTGTGGTTTTCCATCCACTTTTAAAATTTTGTCTCCGTTTTTTAATCCTAGAATCGTTCCGACGGAATCCACCGCAATACCGTGTGTAATTTTTGAATTATCAATAAAATTATCACCGTGGTTGATGAAAAGACAAGCATATATTATCCAAGCCAAAAAAAAGTTTACAATTACACCACCCATGATGATGATTAAGCGTTGCCAAGCCGGTTTGCTACGGTATTCCCATGGTTGAGGTTCTTGTTTCAATTGCTCCTTATCCATGCTTTCGTCAATCATTCCGGCAATTTTCACATAACCTCCCATTGGCAACCATCCGATACCGTATTCGGTTTCACCTATTTTTTTCTTCACCAAAGAAAACCAAGGGTTAAAGAAAAGGTAGAATTTTTCAATTTTTGTTTTAAAGTATTTTGCCGGTAAAAAATGACCTAATTCGTGCAATATTACCAAAAAAGAAAGACACAAAATTAATTGTGCTATTTGAATTAATGTTTCCATTGATGTGTTTTAAATTTCAAAATCGTGCACAAAAGTAAGGTTTTCACTTTACAAATGAATTGATTTTATCGAACGGAATTAGTTTTTTATAAATTTTTTATGAAAAGTTCCTTCAGAAGTGGTTAGTGTAAGAAAATAAATTCCATTAGACAAAGAAGATACATCAAGTAGTGAATTTTGAGTATTTAAAACAAGCTGTCCTAAATTTGAATAAACCCGAATATTTTCGATGTCTATGTTGGAAGGACTTTCTACTTTTAAGAAAGCAGTAGTAGGATTCGGGATTAGTTGAATGACACTTGCTAATTCCAAAGTGTTTAGACCTAAAGTAGCCGAGTTATTTTTTGAGATAATATGTCTGTTAGGGTCAAAGTCAACATCGGTCACATCAAAAGGAACATCTACAACAAATTGTTGACCGTTTATTGTGTTTTCTACAACCACATCTAAAGCTTGATTTCCTTGTCCGTAAAGTCTAATCTCAACGGGCATTTCAAAGAAACTTACGCTAGAATTTGATTGATTTTGATTGATTGTAATCACGGCTTGGCTATTCCCATTATTACTTACAGAAACTGAATAAGAGGGATGGCCTTGTCCGTACACCCAATCTTCAAAAAACTCCGTTAAATCTATTCCGGAAGTGGCTTCCAGGTGCATTTGTAAATCATCGGTGATAGCATATCCAAAAGCTAAAACCGGATCAGCTAAGAAATTTTTTAAGCCTTGGAAGAATAACTCATCGCCCATTTTCCATCGTAACATGTGTGCAACCATAGCACCTTTATTGTAACTAAGTCGGCTGCTGAAAATTCGGTTGACACTTGTCGCTTCAGTATCCGTTAAATAAACTGCACCACTATTTGATGAGGTAATGTTGTTAATTAAATTATTTTTCCAGTTGACAAAATTAGTGGAGCCATCAAAATTTTCTACTACTAGACCTGACAAATAGGTGGCGAATCCTTCATTTAACCAAATGTCTTTCCATGTTCCGCACGTTACTTTATTGCCAAACCATTGATGAGCCAATTCATGAGCGATTAAGTTTCGTCCAAAACTACCCATGAAAGAAACAGTCGTATGTTCCATTCCTCCACCCATATTCGTTTGGGCATGACCGTATTTTTCGTTGGCAAACGGATAGGTTTCAAACAATTCTTCAAACAAATCCATGATGGGAAGTGTCACTGCCAAGCTGTTTTGTGCTGAAGATAAACTTTCGGGATAAATATAATTTACAACCGGAAAGTCGTCGGGAGCCGTTCCTGCTTGTTGCGTAAAAATGCTGTAATTCGTTACTGCAATAGCAATTAAATATGCCGGAATTTTGTAGTTGTGTTGAAAATGCGTTGTTTTAGTACCGTTCCCATTGTCAACCACACTTTGTTGCACTCCGTTGGCAACACTCACATATTGCGATGGAGCAGTAATAAAAACGTCTATCGAGTCTATTTTATCATTCAAATCCTGTTTGCAAGGCCACCAATCTCTTGCTCCAAAAGGTTCAGATAATGTCCACAATAATGGAACACCACTATGTGTGCTGATGGAAAAACCTTGTTCGGTTGTATTGGGAGCACCGGCATAACTGATAGATACTGAGTTGGTAGTTCCTGAAAGCAGAGTGTTAGGAAATTGAATAATCAATTCTTTTGATGCTGAATTATGCTCAAAATCAAGCGGTTCTTCATTCATCATTACAGAACCTACCGTAATTCTATTGTTGTAGTATGGATTATTTGTATTCGTAATTCTTCCCAAATCAAACGTAATGGCATTCATATTTTCAAGTGCAATGAAATCTGTGGTTACATTCCCACTAATAAAATATTCTGCCGGATCTACCTCAAATTCTAAACGATGATAAATTACATCATAGTTTAAAGTATTTGGATTAACCTGAATATCAACAAGAGAAGAAGAGGATTTTAATTCCGCCTCAGCAATTTCATTTATTTCTTTCAAATAATCTTGTGCAGAAATTGAAAAGCTAATCAAAAGAAAGAAAAAAAGTAGGATTTTATTCATTTTAGTTAAAAATTGGTTGCCAAATGTATAAAATTGTATTGATTTATCATATTTCTTTTTGTTTTTTAGCATTTGTTCAAAGGTGTTTCATTTTCAAAAACAGTTCTTTTCGTTCCAAAACATTTATGTACATTTGCTTTCGCAAAAAATGAATTATTATGTTACAATTGGCTGTTATTCGGGAGAATAAGGAAAAAGTGATTAAAGCATTGGCTAAAAGAAATTTAGATGCTAATCGTCTAGTAGAAACGGTATTAGATTTGGATGAAAAAAGAAGAGCTACGCAGGTAGAATTAGATAACATTTTAGCCGAATCCAATTTACTGTCGAAAGAAATTGGCGAAATGATGAAATCGGGCGAAAAAGCTAAAGCTGAAATCGTTAAGCAAAAAACAGCTCAATTAAAAGAGAAAAGTAAAGAGTTGTCGGAGAAATTAGAAGTTTTTACCACTTCTCTTTCGGAAGAATTATATAAAATTCCGAATACTCCGGCTGACATCGTTCCTGAAGGAAAAACACCTGACGATAATTTAACTGTTCATCAAGAAGGCGATATTCCGGTTTTGCATGATGGTGCTTTACCACATTGGGATTTGGTAAAAAAATACGATATCATCGACTTTGAATTAGGTGTAAAAATCACCGGAGCAGGTTTTCCGGTTTATAAAGGAAAAGGAGCCAAATTACAACGTGCGTTAATTGCTTATTTCTTAGATAAAAATACCGAAGCGGGTTACCAGGAATACCAAGTTCCGCATTTGGTGAACGAAGCTTCCGGCTTTGGAACAGGTCAATTGCCGGACAAAGAAGGACAAATGTACCACGTGGGTGTGGATGATTTGTATTTGATTCCAACTGCCGAAGTTCCGGTTACGAACTTATTTCGCGATGTAATTTTAAACGAAAATGAATTACCTGTATTATGTACCGGTTATACACCTTGTTTCCGAAGAGAAGCCGGTTCGTATGGGGCTCACGTTCGAGGATTAAACCGTTTGCACCAATTTGATAAAGTAGAAATCGTTCGCATCGAGCATCCTGATAAATCTTACAAAGCGTTAGACGGAATGGTGGAACACGTAAAAACATTATTACAAGAACTAAAATTACCATATCGAATTTTGCGTTTATGCGGTGGCGATATGAGTTTTGCCTCTGCTTTAACGTATGATTTTGAGGTGTTTTCAACCGCACAAGAACGTTGGTTGGAAATCAGTTCTGTTTCAAATTTTGAAACTTTTCAATCTAATCGTTTAAAATTGCGTTTTAAAGATAAAGACGGAAAGAACCATTTGGCACATACTTTAAACGGAAGTTCGTTAGCGTTGCCACGTGTTATGGCAGGAATTATCGAAAATTACCAAACACCTGAAGGTATTGTAATTCCCGAAGTATTGCGTCCGTACACCGGATTCGACATAATTAATTAAAAAGTTAATCTTTCTACAATCAATGTACTAATTGGCGAAAAAAAGCTATTTTAGTACATTCTTTTTTATATAATATGCACAAGTTTATTATTTTATTCTTTCTCATCTGTAGGTCAATTGTTTTTTCACAAAACGAACAATTGGCTCAACACTATTATGAGCGAGGAGAATTTGAAAAAGCAGTAGTAAGTTATCAGGAATTGTTGAAAACACATTCTTACAATGGACCCTATTTCATTCGTTTGATTGATTGTTATCAACAGCTACAACAATTTGATAAGGCCGAGTCTATGCTAGTTGAAAGCATTACAAAGAATAAATACGCCAATTTATACGTAGAATTAGGCTATAATTACCAACTTCAAAAAAATCAGGAAAAAGCCGATTTGAATTATAAAATTGCAATAGAAAAAATAAAAGAAAATCCCTCAAATGTTTACGGAGTTGCCTCTACATTTGAAAAGAAAGTCTTATTAGATTATGCTTTACAAGCTTATCAAACCGCTATTTCATTAGATCCAAAATATAAATTCAATTATCAAATGGCTCAAGTTTACGGACAAATGGGTAAGCAAGATTTAATGATTGAAAAGTACTTGGAAGAAATGCATGAAAACCCGCAAAACAATATCATGGTTCAAAATCAACTTATGCGATTTATGAATGATGAAGCCGGAGATTCATTTAATGAAATGCTTCGAAAAGCACTTCTAGTAAAGGTGCAAAAAAATCAAGATCTTTTTTGGAATCAAATGCTAAGTTGGTTTTTTGTACAACAAAAAGAATACGGGAAGGCATTTATCCAAGAAAAAGCAATTTATAAAAGAGAACCAGATTCCTTTTCAAATATTGTCAATTTAGCAGAACTTGTCATCGAAGAAGGCGACAATGAAATTGCAGGAGAGATTCTTTCGTTTATTCTTGAAAACACACAAGATATTGATTTACAGATTTATGCACAAGAATATTTGATGCGAATTAAAATAGAAAAAGCCAAAAAAACAGATTATTCTAAAATTGAAACAGAAATAGAACTCCTCTTAAAACAATACGGAATCAGTCCTTATTCGTTAGCTTTACAACGTTTACAAGCAGAATTTTTAGCCTTCTATCAAAACAATCCCGAGAAAGGAAAGTTAGTTTTGCAAAAAGCAATGGAATTACCATTAAATAAATTTCAATCAGCAGAAGCCAAAATGGAATTAGCTGATATTTTGTTATATGAAGAAAAATTTAATCAGGCCCTTTTGTATTATTCACAAATTGAAGAAGATTTAAAAAATGACGTATTGGGTCACGAAGCTAGTTTGAAAGCCGCCAAAACAAGTTATTTTAAAGCCGATTTTGATTGGGCACTCACGCAGTTAAAAGTCTTAAAATCAGCTTCCACACAACTCATTGCTAATGATGCATTAGAATTATTTTTGTTAATCAACGATAATACAGTAGCCGATTCAACCAGGACAGCTTTAAAGAAGTTTTCCAAAGGGGATTTTTATATTTATCAAAATAAAAATCAAGAAGCGTTAACACAATTTCAACAGATTTTAAAAGACCATAAAGACGAAGAAATTGAAGATGAGACGATACTTCGAATTGGTCAAATCTACCAAGAATTAGCTGACTACAATACTGCCTTGTCGTTCTATCAACAAATTATTGATAACCATCCGGAGAGTATTTATCGCGACGAAGCCTTATTTTTCTCGGCAGAAATTTACAACAAGTACCTCGGTCAACCTGAAAAAGCAAAATCATTATACGAAGTAGTTATTTTCAATCACCAAGACAGTATTCATTTTGTCGAGGCCAGAAAGAATTTCAGGCAGCTTCGTGGTGATTCAAATTTATAATAAAATTACCTTAGCTCACTCCCCTCTCCAAAGGAGAGGGGTTGGGGGTGAGGTGTAAACAATCTATGATTCTATACAACGTAACTATCAACATCGATCAAAGCGTTCACGATCAATGGTTGCATTGGATGCAAACCAAGCACATCAGTGATGTTTTGGCCACCGGAAAATTTACTTCTGCCCGTATGGTAAAAGTATTAGTAGAGGAAGAGGGAAGTACAACCTACTCCATTCAATATACTGCCGAAAACAAAGAAAAATTAGAAAGCTATTACCGCGAGGATGCTCCACGATTACGTCAAGAGGGATTGGCTCTTTTTGCAGATAAAATGCTTTCTTTTCGAACAGAATTACAAGTTATCAGTGAACACTTCCCGAAATCAGTACTGCAATAAACGCTGTAATATATCCTAAAATGGAAAAAGTAAAAGCGAAAAAACACCTCGGTCAACATTTTCTTACCGATGAAAATATTGCCCAAAAAATAGCTGATTCACTCACGTTAAACGGATATCAAACGGTTTTAGAAATTGGTCCGGGAATGGGTGTTTTAACAAAATATTTGTTAGAAAAACCGATTTCTACTTATGTAATTGAAATCGACTTAGAATCAGTTGATTATCTGAACAAACATTATCCGAAATTGCATGGAAAAATCATTTCAAAGGATTTTTTAAAATACGATTTAAGTGAAGTCTTTGGTGAAGATTCTTTTGCAATTATAGGAAACTTCCCTTATAATATATCTTCGCAAATTGTGTTTAAAACATTAGAACTCCGTGAAAGAATACCTGAGTTTTCAGGGATGTTTCAAAAGGAAGTAGCCGAACGAATTTGTGAAAAAAAAGGGTCAAAAACGTATGGAATTTTGTCTGTGTTAACTCAAGCTTTCTATGAAGCGGAATACCTTTTTACGGTTTCAGAACATGTGTTTTCACCGCCACCAAAAGTAAAATCAGGTGTGCTGAGGTTAAAACGGAAAGAAAATTTTCAATTGCCATGCGACGAAAAATTGTTTTTTAATGTGGTGAAAACTGCTTTTAATCAACGGAGAAAAACACTTCGTAACAGTTTAAAAACATATCAACTGTCCGATAATTTAAAAGAAGATAGTATCTTTGACCTCAGACCGGAACAACTATCAGTAGAACAATTTATTGAACTCACGCAAAAAATAGCTGCCAATGGAGTTTAAAATCAGCAGAGAATTTCTCACTCAAATTGAGCAATTAATTAAGGAAAATAAGGAGCAGGAACTTCTCGACATGCTTCAAGAAATCCACTATGCTGATATTGCCGAAATCATGGAAGAACTTGATGATTACGGAGCTATTTATATTTTTAATACGTTAGATTCTGAAAAAACATCCGAAATTCTTCTCGAATTGGATGAAGAAGTACGTGAAAAAATTCTTCGAAAGCTAACACCAAAAGAAATTGCCGAAGAGTTAGATGAATTGTCAACAGATGATGCAGCCGATATTATTGCCGAACTTCCGCAAGAACGAAAAGAGCAAGTAATTTCTGAGTTAGAAGACGTTGAACACGCCAAAGATATTGTTGATTTATTACGCTATGACGAAGACTCTGCCGGAGGATTGATGGGTAAAGAGCTTGTAAAAGTTAACGAAAACTGGAACGTGCTTACCTGCGTGAAAGAAATGAGAATTCAAGCCGAAAATGTTTCCCGCGTGCATTCTATTTATGTGGTGGATGACGAAAATCGCCTCAAAGGTCGATTATCGCTTAAAGATTTGTTGACCACTTCTACCAAAACGCCGATTAGTGAAGTCTATATTCCCAAAGTGGATTATGTAAAAGTAGATGCCAAAGACGTTGAAGTGGCTCGTATCATGCAAAAATACGATTTGGAAGCCATTCCTGTTGTAGATGAATTAGGACGGTTGGTGGGCCGAATTACCATCGACGATATCATTGATGTTATTAAAGAAGAAGCTGACAAAGATTATCAATTAGCGGCCGGTATTTCGCAAGACGTTGAAGCCGATGATAGCATTTTAGTACTTACCAAAGCAAGACTTCCGTGGCTTGTTTTAGCACTTTTAGGAGGATTTATTGCTGTAAAAGTATCCGGTCAGTTTGAAGGGGCTATGGAAAAGTATGGTGTTTTATTTTTCTTTACACCGTTGATTGCCGCAATGGCCGGAAATGTAGGTGTGCAATCCTCTGCAATTATTGTACAAGGTTTGGCAAATAATACCTTAGGAGGCACCTTGTGGCAGCGTCTTTACAAAGAAATGCGATTAAGTCTATTTAATGGTCTTATTCTAGCTGTTATTCTATTACTAGGAAGTCACTTTTTACTTGGGGTGGAATATATCATTGGTATTACTGTGGCGACAGCTTTGGTATCCGTTATCATTATTGCTTCTCTTATTGGGACTTTTGTTCCAATCACACTGAACAAATACGGTATAGACCCTGCTTTGGCTACCGGACCATTTATAACCACAAGTAATGATATCTTCGGAATTTTAATCTATTTTTCTATTGCGAAAGTAATTTTAGGGTTTTAATAAACAAAATTAATTTCTGTGAATTAAAATATCAATTGTTTCACTTATTAATCTAGAGCTATTTATTTCGCAAACAATCTTCAGGAATTAGAAAAAACTTTTCAATTTTATAAGCTTTTTTTAATTGCATTTTGTAGGTAATTTCGCCTTTAAAATTTTTGTGAAAAATAATGAAGGGTAAACCATTTGGTACTGTTCTGTTTTTTTTCCATATTTCTTGAAATAAATCATTGTAAAAAAACGGCATACAATCGGGACTATTTTTGTCAACAATGAAATGAACGGTTTTATATTTTTTTTTCATTTTTATATGTTTCATTTGATAATGGTAATAGGAAACACCATCAATCAAAGTATCCCTCAGGTTAACCGATGTGTATTTTTTTAGTTTTTTTTCATAAGGATATTGGTATTTAGAAATCAAATCACATGTATTTTCTATAAAAGTAGCCTTTAAAAAATCATTTTTTTTCATTGATGATCTGATTCTAATATTTTCACCTCCTGCAAAAATCATTTCATACTTTAGACTATCTCCTTCAAGAAGACATAATCTTGTTCCATTATCTTTTGAATTGTAATAATATTCTAATTTATTGACTTTTAAATTATTTTTTAACTCAAATTCAAGAGCATAATCGAGCGAATATTTTTTTTGTGTATACACAAAAGAAGAAATTAAAGAAAATGATATAAAAATGATGTTTTTCATGTTATTGAATAAAATAAATCCATTAATTAAAATAGATTGCGTTAATTTTGAACATAAATTTATACAAAATTGAATACAAAAAAAATAAAAATCCTTCACCTCGATTCCAATCACTCACTTTTACGGGATCAATTGGAAGCGTTAGGTTTTGAAAATCACCAAGATTTTACTTCTTCCAAAGAAGAAATTGAAGCTAAAATTCAAGATTATCACGGCATCGTGATTCGAAGCCGGTTTAAAATTGATAAAACTTTCTTAGACAAAGCCATCAATTTGCAATTCATTGCAAGAGTAGGAGCCGGATTAGAAAGCATCGACTGTGACTATGCCATTTCAAAAAATATTCATCTAATCGCTGCACCTGAAGGCAATCGAAATGCGGTGGGTGAACACGCTCTTGGCATGTTACTTTCACTGATGAATAAACTCAACCAAGCCAATCAATCGGTAAAAAGCGGGAATTGGCTTCGCGAAGGACATCGGGGTTATGAATTAGAAGGAAAAACGGTCGGCATTATCGGTTATGGCAACATGGGAAGATCATTCGCTAAAAAATTACGCGGATTTGATGTTGAGGTGCTGTGCTATGATATTCTACCCAATGTAGGCGACCAAAATGCAAAACAAGTTACGTTAGAAGAACTGAAACAAAAAGCAGATGTGCTTTCGCTTCACACACCATGGACACCGGAAACCGATAAAATGGTTAATGAAGAATTTATTAAAGCGTTTGTCAAACCGTTTTGGTTTATAAATACCGCTAGAGGAAAATCGGTAGTTACTGCCGATTTAGTAAAAGCTCTTCAAACCGGAAAAATTTTAGGAGCAGGATTAGATGTGTTGGAATACGAAAAACTCTCTTTTGAAAAATTATTCGAAGGTGAAAAACCGGAAGCCTTCACTTATTTATTAGCTGCCGATAATGTTTTGCTATCACCACACATTGCCGGATGGACGTTTGAAAGTCATCAAAAATTAGCTCAAATAATAGTTGATAAAATCACCGCCATTTATTTTCCAAAAGAGGAATTGACTGAACAAAAAAGAGTAACAGGAATTGGAGGCTTCTTTTTCAAGGCAAACGATTCTAAAAAATTAGTAGAATGGTATGGAAAACATTTGGGTTTAAAAACGGATCAATACGGTTCCACTTTTTGGTGGAAAGACAAAGAGGGTAATGATTGTTCAACACAATGGTCACCTTTTGCAGAAGACACAAACTATTTTTCTCCATCAAAAAAACAATTTATGCAAAATTTTCGAGTAGAAAATTTAGAACCACTTTTAAAAAAGTTAAAGCAAGAAGGCGTAACTATTGTTGGGGAAATGGAAACTTATGAGTACGGAAAATTTGCTTGGATAATGGATCCGGAGGGAAATAAAATTGAACTTTGGGAGCCAATTGATAAAGCCTTTCAATAAATTTTTATATTTTTATGTTCATAATCAACTAATCAATAATTTTATGGAAACAACTCGACCAACTGAAGATTGGAATAAACCTAATCAAGATTTGCCAAAACAAGAAAATAAAAAAATATTAGCAGGAATTTTAGCTATATTATTGGGTTCACTTGGTGTACACAAATTCATACTTGGATACAATCAAGAAGGTATTATTTTATTAGGAATCACAATACTTGGCTACGCGACACTTTGCTTAATTGTAGGTGCTTTTATCGTTTGGATTCCCGGTATTATTGGTTTAATAGAAGGGATAATTTATTTGACAAAAACAGACGAAGAATTTTATAATACATATCAGGCGAACAAACGGCCATGGTTTTAAAATAAGAAAGTCCCAAAACGGGACTTTTTTTACTTTATCCTTTGTCTTTTTTCTCAAGTTCTGCCTGAAATTCTTCCATAACAGGTTTTACTGTGCTTTCGGGTAAATCTGAAATTTGAATATACATTAAACCATCTACCGCATTATTAAATAAAGGATCCACGTTGAATGCTATTACACGTGCATTTTGCTTGATATATTTTTTAATCAGAACGGGTAATCGCAAATTGCCGGGTTCTACTTCGTCAATAATTTTATCAAATTTATTCAAATCGGCTTCTGTTTCATTAAAAACAAAATCCTTATCAGCATCTTTTAATTTTACTTTATATTCTTTTTTTGGATGGACATATTGGGCAACCCATGGGTCATAATAATGTGACTTCATAAATTCAATCATTAATGATTTTGAGAAGTCAGAAAACTGATTGCTGATACTCACCCCACCGATTAAATATTTGTGTTCCGGATGACGTAATGTAGTGTGTACAATTCCTTTCCATAGCAAAAACAATGGCATCGGCTTTTGTTGGTACTCTTCAATAATGAATGCTCGTCCCATCTCAATAGATTTACTCATCATATCATAAAGTTCAGGTTCAAACCGGAACAATTCATGTAAATAGAAACCATCAATACCGTATTTTCCGTAAATTTCAGATCCTAACCCCATTCTATAAGCTCCCGCAATTACTTTTGCATCATTATCCCACAAAAACATATGATGATAATATTTGTCATATTGATCTAAATCTAACGATTCATTTGTTCCTTCCCCAACAGCTCTAAAGGTGATTTCTCTTAATCGACCAATTTCGTGAAGAATATTTGGTATTTTGTCAGCAGTGACTAAATAAACGTGGTAATTTTTACTTTGAAGTAATCGCCAATCACTTTTTTCCAGCATGTCAATTTCTTCTAGAATTTTATCTTGGTTGGCCGGTTTGGCGATTTCTTTTACACTTTTTGGAAATTTTAAACTTGGAGCAGCTAAAAGTTTATTCCCTTTTTCAAATGCGTTAGCAAGCATATATGTTTTTTTTCTGAGAAATTCAGAATATGCTTCAAGATTTTCATACTCATTTTGTTCAGCGACCGAAATAGGCTTTCCTATACGAACTTTGATAATCCTTTTTTTCTGAGTCAATAATTCAGAAGGTAATTTTGCTGTTCGAAGCGTATCATTTAAACTTGATAAAAAGTAAAATAATCTACTGTTTTTGGCATGAAAATATATTGGTACAACTGGGACTTGAGCTTTACGAATCACTTTAATAGCTCCTTCTTCCCAAGGTTTATCTACAACTAAAACACCGTCTTTGTAAGTTGAAACTTCTCCGGCTGGGAACATTCCTAAGGGTTTGCCATCATTCAAGTGACGAAGCGTTTCTTTTAAACCAACCACACTTGATTTAATATCTTTGTGATTATCAAACGGATTAACCGGCATGATATACGGTTTCATTGGTTCTATTCTGTGTAATAAAAAATTGGCAATGATTTTGAAATTGGGTTCACGCTCTAACATTAATTTCAATAGCAAAATTCCGTCAATTCCGCCAAGTGGATGGTTTGAAACGGTTATGTAGGGACCTTCTTTAGGGAGACGTTTTAAATCTTCTTCCGGGATTTCAAATTTTATTTGAAATTCATCCAAAATGCTATTCAGAAAATCTAATTCCTTTAAATGTTTTTTTTGATTGTACATTTTGTTTAGTGTAGAAATCTTTAATACTTTCATCAGTAGCCAACCAATGCCGGTACCAATGAAGCCGTATTTGTCAACATTTATGGCTTTTGCAACTTCTTTAGCGGAAACTAAACCCATTCGAATTTTTTTGTATGTGTAATTTTGGTCGAAGTAACAAATATAGTAATTCTGTCAGTATACTTTTCACAAAAAACGATAAAAACAATAAGTTGTTAAACATTTATTATAATATAAAGAGGTGGTTTTGTTACTCAAGGTTTTTAACTATTTTTGAATCAGAAATCAAATACAACAAATGAAAATTATTTCCTATAATGTCAACGGAATTCGGGCAGCAATTACGAAAGGTTTTTTAGAATGGTTGCAACAAGCAAATCCAGATGTAATTTGTTTACAAGAAATCAAAGCAACGGAAGACCAAATCCCGACAGAAGCAATTGAGAATGCAGGTTACCCCTATCAATACTATTTTTCAGCTCAAAAAAAAGGATATAGCGGCGTGGCTATTCTTTCTAAAATTGAACCCAAAAAAGTAGTTTACGGAACAGGTATTGACTCAATGGATTTTGAAGGCCGAAATGTGAGAGCCGATTTTGATGATTTTTCTGTGATGAGTTTGTATCTTCCATCCGGAACAAACATCGAAAGATTGGATCATAAGTTCAAATACATGGACGATTTTCAACAATATATCAATGCGTTAAAAGTTGATATTCCCAACTTAATTATTGGTGGCGATTATAACATTTGTCATGAAGCTATCGATATTCATGACCCCGTTAGAAATGCTACTGTATCCGGATTTCTTCCGGAAGAACGCCGTTGGTTAGACGGGTTTATGAAAAGCGGTTTTATTGATAGTTTCCGACATTTTAACAAGGAACCTCATCAGTATTCTTGGTGGAGCTATCGTGCCAATGCCCGAAACAACAACAAAGGATGGCGGATTGATTATCATTTGGTAAGTGAACCGATGCGAAACCGATTAAAAAGAGCGGTCATTCTTCCGGAAGCCAAACATTCAGATCATTGCCCAATTTTGGTAGAAATTGATTAATAACAAACCTCAAATAACAAATAAAATGATTAAAAAAGTTTCTGTACTGCTTTTAATGGCGGTTTTGTCCGCTTCATGCGTTTCTAAAAAGGTGTATAATGAATTAGAAGGAAAATACGCTGCTTTAAAAAAACAACAACGTGAATTATCAGACGAAAACCACGGCTTAGAAAAAGCTAAAAATCAATTGGAAAATGACATAAAGCTTAACCAAGATGAGTTGGCCAAAGTCAAAGCCGAACGTGATAAATTAAAAACAGATTATGATGCTGCAGCCAATAATTTGAAGGCTTTACAATCTTCTTACACGGCGTTGGAGAAAAATTCAGATGAAGCTTTACAAGCCAACATGAAGAAAAACAGAGAGTTGTTAGCTCAGCTTGACGCCAAAGAAAAAGCATTAGCAGCCGAACAAGATCGATTGAACAAATTACAAGCCGATTTAAAAGATCGTTCGCAACGCGTGGATGAATTGGAAGGATTGATTTCTGCTAAAGAAGAAAACATGCGAAAGCTAAAAGAAACCCTTTCCAAAGCTTTGAATAGTTTTGAAGGGAAAGGGCTCACAGTAGAACAGAAAAACGGAAAAGTATATGTTTCCATGGAAAATAAATTACTCTTCCAAACAGGTAGTTGGGCAGTTGGGACAGAAGGTAGAAGAGCCGTTGTAGAGGTAGGAAAAGTACTGGCACAAAACCCTGATATTTCGGTGTTGATTGAAGGTCATACAGACAATGATAAAATCACAGGAACCTTGGGTGGTGGAGTTGAAAACAATTGGGATTTATCCACCAAAAGAGCCACTGCCATTGTGAACATCTTAGCTGAAAACAAAGGCGTTTTAAAAGAAAATCTTACTGCTGCCGGGCGTGGAGAATATGCTCCATTAATGTCAAATGATTCCCCGGAAGGAAAAGCAAAAAACCGTAGAATCGAAATTATTTTGACACCAAAATTAGATGAGATTTCTAAAATGTTGAATGAGTTGTAAAATAGGTTCTGAGATATTGAGGTTCTAAGGCACTAAGGGTTTTAACCTCAGTTCTTTAGAGCCTTAGTATCTTAATCCCTCAAAAGAAAAAAATGAAAACCACCACCATCCCCAACACCACTCTAAAAATCAGTAAAATCTGTTTAGGAACCATGACTTTTGGTGAACAAAACACCGAAAGCGAAGCCCACGAACAATTGGATTATGCCGTTTCTTGTGGCATTAATTTTATTGATACAGCAGAAATGTATCCCATTGCTGCCCGAAAAGAAACCTTGGGAAGTACCGAACGTTTTATTGGCAGTTGGTTAAAAAAAAGAGGAAAGCGAGATGATTTGGTAATAGCAACTAAAATCGCCGGACCCAACCGTGGGATGGAGTACATCCGGAAACCACTCGATTTTTCTGCTAAAAGCATCAATGAAGCGGTTGATTTAAGTTTGAAAAACCTGCAAACCGATTACATCGATTTATACCAAATGCATTGGCCGGAACGCGTGATGAACATGTTTGGAAAAAGAGGTTTAACCGAAATTGACACCTATTGGGAAGAAAATATTGCAGAAGTATTATCCGTTTATGATGAATTAATCAAAGCCGGAAAGATTCGACATATTGGTGTTTCTAATGAAGCTCCCTGGGCGGTGATGAAATTTATCAGCGAAAGCGAAAAACACAACTTACCTCGCATTGCCACGATTCAAAATCCGTATTCCTTATTAAACCGACTGTTTGAAGTGGGCTTAACCGAAGTTTGCATGCGAGAAAATATCGGTCTCATGGCCTATTCTCCTTTAGGTTTTGGAATTTTATCGGGTAAACATTTAAATGGAGTACAACCCAATTCACGAATAGCTTTGTTTCCGCAATTTACACGTTACACCTCTGAAAATGCTACCAAAGCCACAAAATTATACCAAGAATTGGCCAATAGCCATGGTTTAACTTTATCACAAATGGCTCTGGCTTTTGTTCAACAACAACAATTTGTGATGAGTACGATTATTGGAGCAACTTCTTTGCAACAACTAAAAGAAAATATCGATGCTCATGAAATTGTTCTTTCCAAAGAGATTTTAAAAGAAATTGATGTGATTCAGGAGATGATTCCGAATCCGGCACCGTGATTTTTCGGTTTTCGGTTATCTGTTGTCTGTTAAAAGTCGCAGAATACCCACAATATTGTCATTCCGACGCAGGAGGAATCTCATATTGTTATGCAAAAAAAGTTTAAAACTTTGACTGAGATTCTTCCAGCCTTTGAATGAAAACAAGACGAGAAAAGCATTAGACTTTACCTCACCACCAACTTACTTGTAAAATTACCTCCATTCACCTCTTCCACAGAAACAAAATACAATCCCGAAGTAAGGTTATCAATGGCTACAGTAGTCAATTCCAAACTATCCATTTTTTGGTTAGCTACTCTTTTTCCCATAGAGTCATAAATAGTTAATTCGGTTAAATCTAATAAATTAGTATTTTGTAAAGTAAAAGAATTACTCGTAGGGTTTGGATACAAACTTAGACCGTTTTGCTGAAAATCATTAGCACTCAAACTAGTGTCGATAATTCTAGAAATAATACCGTTGGAAATCCCGGCAACATATAATTCACCGTTTACATCCTCTCCAAATGAAGCAATATTACCTGAAAAAGCATTGGGAGTCCAAGTAATGGTCCCTCCCTCGGCAGAAATAAAACCTATTCTATTACTACAATAATCGGCAAAAAGGTATTTGTTTTGTAAGTTTGGATAAGTAGTACCGGTATAAACATAACCACCAGTTAATGAGCAGCCACCGGTAGAGGCATGGGTGTACTGAGCCACCGGGAACGTATAATTGGATGAATCACCACAGCCGGATATGTTGTAGGGAGAATTTCCTTCATAACAACGCCATCCATAATTTAAACCCGATTCGGTGGAAGCTGCTTTGTTGATTTCTTCAATGGCATTCTGACCCACATCAGCAATCCAAAGGTCACCTGTTAGTCTGTCAAATGAGAATTTCCAAGGGTTTCGTAAACCTACAGCCCAAATTTCATCCTCGCCGGCTATTCCAACATATGGGTTGTCTGAGGGTATTGTATAACCGGTTTCGCCATTTACATCTAAACGAAGCATTTTACCTAAGAGTGAATTGAGATTTTGTCCGTAATTGTTTGGATCTCCACCACTTCCTCCGTCACCCATTCCTATATATAAATAACCATCAGGACCAAAATTAATCGAACCGCCGTTGTGATTGCCAAAAGGTTGTGCAATGGTTAACAAAATTTCACCACTATTTGCATTAGCTATATTCTCATCAGTGTCACTCACGGTATATTTTGCAATCACGGTAGCACCATCGCCCGAACGTGTGTAGTTTACATATAAACGCCCATTGGTGGCATAATCCGGGTGAAAAGCCAAGCCCAACAAGCCGCGTTCGCCACCTGCTGTAATGATTGATGTTAAGGATAAAAACGGCGTAGTATTAATGGTTCCGTTTGGATTAACAATTCGGATTAAACCGCCACGTTGCACCACAAATAAACGTTCATCCCCTGCATTCACGACGGCAACCGGACTCGAAAATCCGGTGGCAAACGTTTCTAAAGCGATTGTTTGCGAAAACGAAACGGCAGCAAACAATATAAAACATGCGTGTAGAATTTTTTTCATAGCTTTTTTTTGAATTACGTAAAATTAATAAAAAAATGCAAACTATGCTAATTAGAAACAAGTTAGCGATTGATTGCGTTAAAAATTAAATGATTTACGTTACTTTTTAGGGATTTTTTTTTAATTGTAGCATGATCTACTAACTATTAGAAATCTATTTTCTTCTTACTCAAATAGCCAAAAAACGTCAACGATGGCGTTGTTTACGTGAACGTTCAGGTTGTTTACGACATCGTTGGCGTTGCCGACGTCAAATTTTACGTTGGTGTATGCCAAATTTGACATCGCGAACGTCAACGTTCACGTTCCTGATGCCAACGTTTACATCGAAGACGTCAAACTTGACGTCAACAACGTAAACGTTTACGTATTTAACTTAAATTTTATGTTGCGAACCCCATTTATTACGTAACATAACCCCACGGATGGAGTTTAGAATCCCAAAAAAGGAGTAACAAACCCTATACACGGAGTTAGGAACACTATATATGGTGGTTACTGTGTGGTTGTGATTTTAATAATGTTATAAAATAACACTAGGTAACAATTAATTAATAATATGCAATAATTTTATAAGTAATTTTTTATATTTTAGCTTTTTCGAAAATATAAATTTATAATTTTAATTTTTGATTGTAATATAATTTATGTATTTAGATATAAAAGCTGATTTTTAATAATTATTGATTATTATGAAAAAAATAAATTATTATTTGATTTTAACTGCCTTTTTGTTTTCAATTCTTTTGTGCATGGTTAGCTGTGAAATGGAATCAGATTTAGAAGGATTAAATACTCAACAGGACAGCACATTTAAAATTGAGATTATAAGTTTTGAACAACTGAAATCTAATGATAAAATAATTCAGAAGTTAAATCGTTTTAATAGTAAGTCTGTTAGTAAAGAAATAGATAATTCAAAATTTAGTAGGTTTATATACAATAGTGATTTCGATTTTGTTATTAATACTAATTCTGTAAAACACATTATTAATATAGAAACTGGAATGCAATCTTATAATTTTTTCAATAATTAGGGATAATCCGGATACTGAAAATATTGAAAATTTATTGTTGCAGTCTAATAATCAGGGTAGTTATGATGCATTTATTGTTGAATATGGTTTTAATGAAGAACAGTATAGTACTTTAACAGAAGGCACACTATTTAATACTGTAACAAAATACACTCCAATAGATTTTGATACAACACTTTTTAATAGTGACGAACTTTCAAGAATTATCACTCAATATTATTGTGCTGAGCTTTGGGTTTTGGTAACAGGTATTGATAATAATGAAGGTGAGTTGGTAGGAGCGGGAAATTCTGGAACTCATAATGAATGGGTGTTAATTTCTACAGATTGTGGTTGGATGTCATATGAAGAAGGAACAAGTTCTGGCGGAGGAGGATCATCCGGAAGCAATCCCCCATCAGGAGGAAGTGGAGGAAACGGCATCCCAAGTCCTTCTAATAGTAATAGTCCTTATAATGTCATTTTAAGCTCACCAGTGTTTCAAACCCATATTGATAAATTATCAGAGGAAACAAAAAACCCTCAAATAAAGACGAGAATTCAACAAATGGAACAGAACTTGAATACCATTGTTAAAGAACAAGGTAGTGAATTTAGAAGAATTGCAAGTAATGGAACTATACAAATTGGAAACGTGTATGAAGAGTATCAGATCCCAGATTCCCAAACTAATTTTAGTGGTATTAAATTTCCTAATGCTTTATCAAATTCGGAAGTTAGGGTTCATGTTCATCATAATAATTCTCAAGTAAATTCAGATGGAGGAGTAGAAAAATTAGCACCAATTTTTAGTATAGAGGATGTTTACGGTATGTCTGAATTTTTTAAGCAGAAGAAGAGTGCCAATGCTGGTATACCTCTAGCTAGGGACGGAAACATTTCTTTTATTTTAGTTTCTAGACGTGGACTATTTGCTTTACGTGTTACAGATCCACAAAAAGCTGAGGATTTTAATGATTATTTGACGAATGGTGCAACAAATAGTGAAGGAAGAACTTATATAGAAGTTATTTCAGAAGGTTTCAAAAAAGATGTAATAATAAGAACTGAGCAACAATGTAATGGAGGTTGTAATGAAAATCTAGCTGATGCAAAATTTGAACTTAATTTTATAAATTTTTTCAAAAAATTGGACACGGGTTTTGGTCTTTTTGTTGCTTTAGAAACTGACGCAAATGGAAATTATATTTGGAATTTTTTAACAAATTAAAACAAACAAAAGAATGAAAACATCTATCACGATACTACTAATTTTCACTTTTATTACATTTAGGGCACAAGAAATTATTGTGCCTCTTGAAAACCAATTTACATATAATGAATTAAATACTTCAAGTCCAATATATTATAAGGATGTTAATAATACCCTAACTAAATTTTTAGGCAATTGGATTTATAATGATGGTATAAATTATTTAAAAATTTCAATTACAAAAAAGTTGCATCAACAAAAGGGCTTTCCTGGTTTTAATGATCGAAATTTTGAAGATTATTTATCTATCACGATGATTTACAAAATAAATAATACTGAAATATATAATACAACTCCTGTACCTCCTACTGATGGACTAATTTATGGTAATATTATAAAAAGTTCGAATAAGGTAGAATTGAATTATAATGAACCTACTTCAAGTTGTAGAAGGCAAAAAGATGCTGATTTAATACTTGAGTTTATACCTGATGGAGGATTAAGTTTTCTTGATAATCCTACTGGCACGTTAAAATGGAAAAGAAAAAACAGACTCAACCAGATAGCTCCTCAAACAACTTGTCCTGATGGAACTCTAGTTGATTCCTCAAGTTTTATAATACCGAATGAATTAATATTAGATCGAGAATAATTTAGGTATAAATTATAGTTTTAAAAAAAACCGCCCCAAATTACTTCAAGGCGGTTCAACCACAATCCAACTAAAATTAGTTCACTACAACATAACCTTTTGTTTTGGCAACACTATGAATAGAGGTTGTTATGGCATTACCCAAATCGTCTTGCGACTTGGTTTTTTTTGATTCGGTATCAATATAAGCTTGGCGTTTTTTAGAAAGTTCATCCATTTCTTTTTGAATAGTTTCGCGTTCTTTGGTTTTTTGGGCTACAAACGTTTTAATTTCTTCTTTTGACTTGTTTTTTAACTCTGCCGGAAGCTCTTCTTTTTTAAGGTTGTCTAAAACTTTACTGTCTTTTTTGGCTTTGTCCACCAAATCCCAACTGTCATTTTTATACACGGCTTTAGATTTGCTCACCGCTCTTTCGGCATAATTAGCTCCCGAAATGGATTGAGCATTGGCATCTTGCACTTCCTGAGCCATTTTTTTCTCGGCTCCTTTAGAACCATACCCGATATACGTTTTGTTCAACCGCACGTTGCATTGTGAAATCTGGTCGTCATACGGTGTCACGATATACCGCACTTTGGCATTGGAATCAATATTGAAATATTTGCCTTGTCCCACATCGGCACCGTCTTTCCACAACCCGCGAATACCTTCTTCTGCACCACCACAATAAATGGTGTTGATGTAAATGCCTTTTTTCAACGCATCGGCAATCGCCTCTTTGTAGTTGACGGTACCTTGAGTAAACGGTTCATTTCCGGCAATATAAATGAGTTTCATGTTTTGTATGCCGTCTTTCCAGGTCAGTTTTTGCGACGCATCTTGAATCACCGCTCCGCAATATTCGTTACCACCATTGGTACGCAAAGCGAAAAGTTTCTCCGAAATTAAATCTAAGTCATTGGTCAACGGCGTGACTTGTCGGATAAAATTGGAAACACTGCTCAATCCATCGTTGCCGTATTCATACAACGCAATTTCAATATCGGGTGTTTTTCCTTCGTATTTTAAGGTAGTCAAGGTATTTACAATGTTCCACAAACGGGATTTGGCTTGTTCTATCAACCCGTCCATGCTGTTCGACGTGTCTAACAATAAAGCAACTTGAATGGTTCCTTCTGAAGTGGTTTCTTCTTGTTGTTGACTGTTTTTTCCACTTGTATTCTCTGCAAGAGTAGCAGCGTTGATTTTCTTTTCACAGCTAAACATCACCATAGAAGTAAGTAAAGCAAAGGTTAAAACTAAATTTTTCATGAGATTGTGTTTTTTAAATTGTTGAAATTATTTTTGAAGGTTTTTAATGTCATTTTCTATCGAAAGTATCATCAAGCAAGTCGCTGTACAAAACGAAGGACTCGTAATGCAGTGATGACCGTTCCAGCTACCGTCTGCATTTTGAATTTGCATCATACGACCACCAATGTTGTCGTACCATTTTTTCCAATCATCATCGTGATTCACTACCATCGATTCACCGGTTTGAAGGAAGCTCAAGAATTCCTCACCACCGTTGTTTCCAAATCCATTCAATACATCTTCTCGCATAGCAGTAACTTTCGCAGATTGATACACTTTTGTTGCCACATCATACGATTTTGCTTTTTCTTTGGAATAGCCTAAACGTTCTAAATTTTGCTCGTTTAAAACAGCATCTCTTTCGATTTTGCCTTCGGCTTTGGCTTTTTTAAAGACTTGTTCGGCTTCTTTGGCTTCTTCGGCACTATTTCTAACCGAACTGCTCACGGCATAGAGCATAATTCCCGCACCATCCTCTGTTTTAGCGGATTGACTTTCAGGATTGTAATTGCTTTTTTGGTATGCTCTGGCTTGTTGAATTTTGTTTTTATTCACTTTTATATCTTCAATTTTAGCCGCCATTTCTAAACCTGAATTAGCAAACGAAGATTGTAAAACCCCAGCCCAACCCGAGCTCCCCACTTTACCGGAATCGCCCATTGATTTTTCAATTTTATCCACGCAAACCTGAATGCCTTCTTTCACTCTTTTTTTCATTAAGTCATCATTCAAAGTAGGAAGCAATTGGTTAAAAAATTGCAACGTGAGAATAGCATCAATGTGTTCGCCTAATTTTCCTTGAATTTGCGTGCCCCTGATTTGTGTGATGTAGGGAGAATTTTGGTTCTTTTCGATTTCATTTAACAGAAATAAAACAGATTTTTTAAGGGTTTCTTTGTGCTGACCTTTTTCCATAGAAAATCCACAACGGTATAATGCCATTGCCGACATTGCCGTGGTAGCCGGGTCAGATGAAACAGCGTGTGGATTTCTTTCCGATTGATTGTTGCGTGCACCGGCTCCCCAGCCACCATCGGCATTTTGAGCTTGAATGAGCCATTCTTCCCCTTTGGAAATGGTTTCCATGAATTTAGAATTCGTTTTTACTGTGGCTGAACCTTCTATAGATTGTTCGCCCATCAAAGACATAAATACACACGGTTGTTCTTCGTCTTCCATCATTTCGTGTTGAGTGATTTCTTTTTTGGGAAGTTCTTTTGTTGATGCTGAATCATTTCCTAACAAATAAATAAACGGAACACAACTTACTAAAGCAGACATTCCAAGCATGATTTTTGTTTTCATATTATGTTGATTTTGATTAATTTTTTTGATAAAATTACTTTTCATACAAATTCAACTTTGGTCGACTTGGTGAAACCCTTTTTTGACTTGGTGAAATCGTTTTTTAAACCCGAATTAATTTTCGTACTTTACACTATAATATAAATGAGATGGTTATCCGATTTAAAATAGTACTATTGGCAATGTTTTTTCCTTTGGTCATGATGGCTCAAGACAGTGTCAAAACCAAATTGAGCAAATCTTCTGTGAGCAAAAAAGCCAAGGAAGTGGAGCAAACATTGTCTAAAAGTAATCCAGAAAGTACCGCAGATAAATATGTAGAATTGGCGAATGAGTTGGATAAAAAAGGAGATTACGCCAAAGCGGAAGACTATCTGAAAAGAGCTTTGCTGATTTATCAAAAGCAAAAAAATAAAGATAAAATAGCGAGTACAACCCGATCGATTGCTCAAGTTCAGGAGAAGCAAAACAAAGTGAAAGACGCAATCAAAAACTATCAATCGGCGAGTGAAGAGGCGGTAGATGTTGGTTATTCAAGGATGAACTCGAATGATGCGAGCCGATTGCAAAATAAAAGTCCGAAAGTACAAGCGGATTATTTAGATTCCAACATCAAAATTTTGGAGAAAGAAGGAAAATTGGATGATGCCGCGGAAGTGTATAAACAAAAAGCTGTAGTCGATTTAAAATCAGAAAACAAAGAAATGGCAATTGAAAATTATGAAAAGGCCATTGCTGTTTCCAAAGATAAACCGGAAGAAGTTCTAAAAATAAAAAGTGAGATTTCGAAAGTCTATGCTTCGGAAAACAACTTGGATAAAGCGATTGAAATCACCAAAAACACCATTTCGGAAGCGGAAAAAATCGGAAGTGTTTCGCAACAAATTGAGCAGCAGCAAGCGTTGGCCGGGTTGTATTTTAAAAATGAAAACCAAGACGATGCGATTGTTTTATTGGAAAAAACGTATCAACTGGCGTTAAAAAACGGACGTACTTTTGATGCAAAGAAAGCAATGTTGGCTTTATCAGATTATTATCGAGAAAAAGGCAATCAAGCAAAAGCAATTGAATTGTATGATCAATTTCTGAATGATTTTGACCGCATGATTCAAGCAGACAGTTCGTTGGTAGATGCGAAAATTTTTCAAGTTACGGAAGAAAAAATCAAACAGCTGGAGAAAGAACGTGCGTTGAAAGATGAGTTGATTACGAAGAAAAATAAATTCAATTATGTGTTGATTGGCTCCGTGATTTTGATGTTGATTTTGTTGGGACTGATTGCAAAAGCGTTGTTCTCCATCAAAACCAAGAACAAGAAAATTGCCCTACAATCGTTACGAAGAGAAATGAATCCGCATTTTATTTTCAACAGTTTGAATAGTGTAAACCAATTTATTGCTCAAAATAATGAGTTGGAAGCCAATAAATATTTGACTTCCTATTCCAATTTGATGCGAAATATGATGGAAACATCGAACAAAGATTTTATTTCGTTAGCCAATGAATTAGAGCAGATTAAAAAATATTTAGATTTAGAACATTTACGTTTTCAGGACAAATTTGAGTATGAAATTATAATAGATGAAAAGTTGGATGCAGATGCGATTTGGGTTCCGAATATGTTGATTCAGCCCCATTTGGAAAACGCTATTTGGCACGGTTTGCGTTACCGAGAAACCAAAGGAAAATTGAAAGTGACTTTTACAGAAGATAATCAGTTGATAAAAGTTTTGATTGAAGATGACGGCATTGGTGTTGAGAAAAGCAGGGAATTGAAAACTCAAAATCAAAAAGTGCACGAATCCAGAGGCTTGAACAATGTGGAAGAACGGATTAATTTGCTGAACGATTTGTATCATCAGCAGATTTCGTATACCATTTCCAGCGGTTCAGACGGAAACGGAACGTTGGTCACACTTTATTTTTCTAAAACCACCAAAATTGTATGAACGATTTTCAAAAAATAAAAAGTGTCATTGTCGAAGATGAGTCGGCGGCTCGCGAAGCGTTGAAAAATTACTTGGCAAAATATTGTCCGCAAATCGAGATTATTGGCGAAGCAGAAAACAGTCGGGAAGCCATTCCGTTGTTGCACGAACTGCAACCGCAATTGGTTTTTTTAGATGTAGAAATGCCGTTTGGAAATGCGTTTGATGTGTTGGAAGGCTGTAAGAATTTGCATTTTGAAACCATTTTTGTCACCGCTTTTTCCGAATATTCGTTGAAGGCGTTGAACCAAAGTGCGGCGTATTATTTATTGAAACCCATCAGCATAGAAGAATTGATTTTGGCCGTCAACAAAGTGCAACAACAATTGATGAAGCAGGAATTGTTTAATCGAAATCAAATCATTGTTCAAAATTTCCGCGAGACTAAAATCGAGAAACAACAAGTGATTTTACCTACATTAGAGGGTTTTGAAGTCGTGAAAATGGAAGAAATCGTCCGTTTGCGAGGCAATGGCAACTTTACCAATATTCATTTGGCCAACGGAACCAAAAAAATGGTCTGTCGTTTTTTGAAACATTTTGATGAATTATTGGAGTTTCCGTTTATGCGAGTACATAAATCACACATCATCAATTTAAATTTTGTAAAATCGTATCACAAATCGTTAGGCGGATATGTCACGCTTTTTGATGAAACGGAGATTGAGATTTCGTTGGGTTATAAGGAGGAGTTTTTGAAAAAATTTAAATAAACTACCCAAACAATTCTCCTACCACATCTTCAATCTTCGCCACCAATTTCACTTGAATCAATGTTTCTTTCAACGAAATTTTATTGTATTTCGAAACAAAAATTGTAGAAAAACCTAATTTTTCGGCTTCCAAAATGCGTTGTTCTACGCGGTTTACGGGACGAATTTCTCCGGCTAAACCTACTTCTCCCGCAAAACAAAAATCTTTTCCCACCGGAATGTCTTCGTTGGAAGATAAAATAGCGGCAACCACTGCTAAATCAATTGCAGGATCATCGACAGAAATTCCGCCTGTCACATTTAAAAATACGTCTTTTGCTCCCAAACGAAAGCCGGCACGTTTTTCTAAAACCGCCAAAATCATATTCAATCGTTTGGCATTGTAACCGGTCGTGCTGCGTTGTGGCGTTCCGTAAACTGCGGTGCTGACTAAAGCCTGAATTTCAATCATCAACGGTCGCATGCCTTCAAGGGTTGAAGCAATTGCTGTTCCTGAAAGTTCTTCATCTTTGTTCGAAATCAATATTTCCGATGGATTAGCGACTTCTCTTAAACCTGAACCTTGCATTTCATAAATGCCAATTTCTGCGGTGGAGCCAAATCGGTTCTTGAGCGACCGTAGAATTCGGTAGACGTGATTGCGGTCGCCTTCAAATTGTAAAACCGTATCGACCATGTGTTCCAAAATTTTGGGCCCAGCAATCGTTCCGTCTTTTGTAATATGTCCAATCAACAATACCGGAACATTGGTTTCTTTCGCAAATTTGATAAGTTCTGCGGTACATTCGCGAATTTGTGAAATACTTCCGGCAGTCGATTCAATATAATCGGTATGCAAGGTTTGAATGGAATCGATGATGACAATCTCCGGTTCCATTTCTTGAATTTGTTTGAAGATGTTTTGCGTTTTGGTTTCCGTAAGAATAAAACAGTTTTCAAAACGGTTTTCAATTCGTTCGGCACGCATTTTTATTTGTTTCTGGCTTTCTTCACCGGAAACGTACAAGGTTTTATAAGGTAATTTTAAAGCAATTTGAAGTAATAATGTACTTTTCCCAATACCGGGTTCGCCACCCAAAAGGGTTAAAGAACCGGGTACTAATCCGCCACCAAGCACTCTATTTAATTCGCCATCAGAAGTGTCGAGACGAATTTCTTGTGAAGAATCTATATCTTTAATTCGGAGCGGTTTGGGAGCTTTTTTTACTTCAGAAGTGGACTTCCAACTGGTTTTTTCTTCTTTTTGGATGACTTCTTCCACAATGGTATTCCATTCTTTGCACGCGTTACATTGTCCTTGCCATTTGGAATATTGTGTACCGCAATTTTGACAAAAAAAGGAGGTTTTTATTTTAGCCATTTAGTTCATTAATTGCTTCATTTCTTCCGATTTGTCATACATCATGTCTTTATCTAAATCCCCAATAGGTTCTTTTTGAAAAGCACTTAAATATTTTTTCTGGGCTCTTTTATAATCTTCTTTTCGTTCATACATCTGAGCCATATAATAATCAGACAGCATTGTTTTGCCGTAATGTTTGTCTGCAAGAATAGCTAATTCGTCAAATTCGTTATACATTTTATTTTTCACGATAGCCGCTTCAATTGCTCTAAAATCATTTAAACGAATGGGCATTTTGATGTTGAGTGTTTTTTCGAGCGTATTATATTTTTCTTTCAAATACTCAACATAGCCATATTCTAACGTAACAATTTTTTCATTAAATTCATTCGTCGTAATGGGTTGATAAACAGCAAAAAATTGATATAATGCATTCGGAATTGAATGCAAAACCAACGAATAATGGGAAGCTCCTAAGAATTCATCAAATTTATAATTGAGTGTTTCTTTTTGAATAGTTTTTGTTTTTTCGTCTAAAGCTTTTATTCTTGTTTGAATTTTTTTTAAATCACCATCTGATGTTGATTGGTAATAATAAATTGGTTTAGCAATAGCATTTAGTCTTTCTGGAATTCTATTTTCCATATCTAATGCTAACTCAGGACTTAAAGAAATATAGGCATCAAAAATAGGATTCTCTTTGTACAAAAAAAAGTTTAAAAAACCGGCAGTTGTATCGTGACCTGCAATTATTTTAAAAGGAGCAATTCGGTATGTTTTTTGTAAATAAGGCATTAACTCTGTTCCAATGAAATCAAAAAAATTAGTCCCTGTTTCAATTGGCAGACCGCTTTCTTCATCAAATTCACTATCAGCATACCGTTCTTCTTCTTTGTTTTGAGAAATTCCTACTAAGATTACTTCCGGTAAATCATCCCAGTAATTTCCGAATTTTAAAGCCCCTTGAAAAGGGTCAAATAGATATTCGCCATCTAGCACTAAAAGCAAAGGAAATTTTTGGTTTTCATCCCTGTCATAAGAGGGCGGAAGTGATAGGTAAATATCCCGGTCTCCGCCTAACTTTTCAGAAGAAAAGGGGACAACGGTTTTTTGAGCATAACTATACAGGGAAAACAAAAAAACAGATAGGAATGGAATGAATTTCATCGTGTTTCGGTTTTGGAAATTAAGATTAGGCCTAATTTTTTTCGAAAGCAAGATAGTAAATTATTTGTTTTTGTGTAAAATAGGGAGTAATAAAAATGATAATGTGCCTAGAATGACCACCATAAGTGTTTGAGAAGTCCACACTAACCAACCAAAAGCAGTTCCGGCAGTTTCAGGAACGTTGTAAAGCAATAGAATCTCTGCCATTAAGAACGGATAGGCACCAAACCCCGAATTGGTCAAAGTAATAGCAATACCACCAACAATAAATGAAATGACAACAGTACTTAAATTTAGATTACTGGTTTCGGGTAATGCAAAAATGGTGATATAGAACATAAAGAAATAACTTGCCCATATCAGTAGAGAATGAAAAAGAAAAGCCCATTTTTTCTCCATTTTCCAAATACTTGAAACACCTTCTACTAAACCTGAGATTTTTTGTTTGATGGATAGGATTATCTTAAAATTCGAGTACCGGAACAGTAAGATTAAAGCTATCAATGCAAAAGTTCCAACCCCTGTAATAAATATTAGTTTTTCGAATGGAATCTTGTCTAAAACAAAAGCTTTTAATACATTAAATTCCAGAAAAAAAGCTAATGCTATAAATGAAAATAAAAAAAAAGTATCCACAACCCTCTCTGCAATAATGGTTCCAAAAGCTTTGTCAAACGGAACATCTTCATATTTTTTTAAAATCAAGGCACGTGAAACCTCACCAGAACGGGGAATAGACATATTAATAAAATAGCCGATACAAACCGCCATAACGTTTGTAGAAATTTTAGGATGATATCCAAGATGAGCGAGAGAATATTTCCAACGGTAACCTCTTGACCATAATGCTAGGGCACTGATTAGTAAAGAAATAAAGATGTAGAAATAATCAGCATTTTTAAACTGCAGTTTAATTTCTTCTAATTGTTCGGGTGTAAATTTATTGTAAGTATAGATAACCAATGCCAATCCTAGTAGAATAGGAAGTAAAATAGATAGCCATTTACCAATATTCTGTTTCAAAGGATTAAGTCAACGAATTGTCATTTTCATTAGGAAAAACCAGAGCCGGTTTGAATGATTTTGCTTCTTCAAAATCTAAAATACCGTAAGAAATGATAATAATAATGTCTCCTTTTTGGACTTTTCGTGCAGCCGGCCCATTTAGGGTAATTTCGCCACTATTGCGATTGCCTTTTATAACATATGTTTCTAAACGTTCACCGTTGTTTATGTTAACGATAGAAACTTTTTCACCCTCAACAAGATTAGAAGCGTCCATCAGAGCTTCGTCGATAGTAATACTGCCGATGTAATTTAAATCTGCTCCAGTCACCTTTACGCGATGAATCTTGGATTTTACAACTTGAATTTGCATGGTGCAAAGGTAATTAATTTAATGAAATAGTATCAATCAATCGAATGTTGTTAACAAAAACAGCAATAAAGGCACGGTATTTTTTGTTTTTGGATTTGCGTATGCATGGTTTTAATGTGGTTTCATCTGCAATTTGAAAATATTCTAATGAAAATTGAGGATGATTTTCAAATGTTTTTTTAACAAAATTCGAAACTTCATTAGCAGTTTTCGTGCCAAACATTTTTTTGGCGTTTTTTAATGTTTTGAAAATCAAAGCAGATTCCTCTCTTTCGCTTGCAGAGAGGCGTTCATTACGCGAGCTCATTGCTAATCCGTTTTTTTCTCGATGAATTGGACAACCTACAATTTTTAAAGGTATTTTATATTTTTGAACTAATTTTTTAATAATTTGTAATTGTTGAAAATCTTTTTCGCCAAAGTAGGCTTTTGAGGGTTGAACTATTTCGAATAATCTCTTTACAATAGTGCCAACCCCATTAAAATGTCCCGGACGATGTTTTCCTTCCATTTGATGCTCTAAACCATCGAAATGAAAAGATTGTGCAATAATATTTTCTGTATAAATATCCTCTACAGAAGGAGCATAAATAACTATATTATTGCTAACACTAATAACTTTTTCTATGTCTCTGTCTAATGTTCTTGGGTATTTTTCCAGATCTTCAGTGTTGTTAAATTGAGTGGGATTTACAAATATACTCATCACAACCATTTTGTTTTCTTGAAGTGATTTTCGGAGTAAAGATAAGTGTCCTTCATGTAATGCTCCCATAGTCGGAACAAATCCGATAGAGGTATTTGAAGCCAAAAAGGATGCTAAATAGGCTTTGAGGTCGGTTTGTTTATTGAAAATGAGCATATAAAATCGATTTGTTTTGATGCAAACTTACTATTTTACTTAAATATCTGTATAAAATTTTGTAATTTTGCATGCTTTAAAAACTCAAAAGATAAAGTTCAAAACGTATGGAGGATAAGAGGATATTGTATGTATCATCTGAGGTAGTGCCTTATTTAGCTGAAAATGAAGTCTCAATTATGTCTTATGACGTTCCCAAGATGGTAAATGATTTGGGTGGTCAGATTAGAATTTTCATGCCAAGATATGGTAATATCAATGAAAGGAGGCATCAATTGCATGAGGTAATCAGGTTGTCGGGTATGAATCTAGTTGTGAACGACTTAGATATGCCTTTAATTATTAAAGTTGCTTCAATTCCGAGAGAGAGAATACAAGTTTATTTTATAGATAATGATGAATATTTTAAACGGAAAGCTACTTTTTCTGATGAAGATGGAAATTTGTATAGCGACAATGACGAAAGGGCGATTTTTTTTGCTAAAGGAGTGGTGGAAACGGTTAAAAAATTAAATTGGGTTCCTGATATTATTCATGTTCATGGTTGGATGGCATCTTTGTTGCCTATATATATGAAACACTTTTACAAAGATGAGGCACTTTTTTCAGAGACTAAAATCATAACATCTGTTTATGCTCAGTCATTTGATGGGAACCTAGATATGGAACTCATCAATAAAATTAAGTTTGACGGGGTTCCACATCAATCTATTGCTATATTAGAACAGCCTAATTATGAAAATTTAATAAAAGCCTCCGTTGAACATTCTGATGCGGTGATAGTTGCTTCAGAAAAATTATCACCAAGTTTAACAAAATTTATAGAAGCTTCAGGAAAACCTTTTTTACCTTTCATCCCGAAAGAGGAATACCCTGAACATTACACCAATTTCTATAAAAACAAGGTTCTATAAATTTTATTTTTTTATGATATCAAAGAAAATTATCCAATACGCTTCTGTTGTTGCAACTGCATTTTTTCTTTTTTCCTGTGACAAGGAATTTAACACGATTGGAGGTAATGTGCTTGGTGAAGACCATTTTCAATTTGGAGAAAAAGACCAAGAAGCAACAGTAATTGCCTATAATCAAGATTTAGGAGCTGTACAAACCAATAATTTAACAATTAATCCTTTGGGAATATATAATAATACTGCATTCGGGAAGACTACTGCTCATTTTGTTACACAAGTATCGCTTCCAACAACGACTCCAACTTTTACAGCGTCTCCGGAGATTACAGAGGTTATCTTGTACGTTCCTTATTTCAGTACAAAAGGAGATACCGATGAAGAAGGTGTATCAACTTATGAACTCGATTCTGTTTATGGAACTTCAAAGTTAAAACTAAGTGTTTTTGAAAATGGTTACTTTTTAAGAGATTTTGACCCATCAACTGAATTTTCAGAAGCACAAAAATATTATTCTAATCAATTATCCGATTTTGAAAACAATAAAAGAGGAGCTTCTCCCGATGGAACGTCTATTTCACATGGTGAGCGGTTAAACAACGGTACTGATGTTTCTGAAAATGATCAATTCTTTTTTAATCCGGCCGAAATTTCAGTTACAACTGTTGATGATGATGAAGAGGAAACAACCACAAAATCGGTGCCTGGAATGTACTTAAAATTAAACAAAGATTTTTTTCAAAAAAAGATTATCGAAGGATATGACCAGAATAAGTTGGTTAATAATAATGTTTTCAAAGAATACTTTAGAGGGTTGTATTTTAAAGTGGAAGCCTCAGATGTTGAACCGAATGGGAGTAGTCTTGCGATGATTAACTTTAGTGGTGGAAAAATTACCATAAAATATGAGCAAGGTGCAGTAGGGTCTAGAGAAGAGAAAACATTAGAACTAACCCTTACGGGGAATACAGTTTGCCTAACCAGTCAAGAAAGAAATACAAATTATTCTAACGCATTGACCTCTGCTGATGCAACCCTAGGTGATGAACGGTTATACTTAAACGGAGGGGCAGGCTCTATGGCGGTTATTGATTTGTTTGGACGTGATGAAAATGGAGAGTCTGCAGAATTAGAAGCATATCGGGCAAATGGATGGTTGATTAATGAGGCCAATCTAATTTTTAGAATTGACCGTAATGCAATGGGGGAAAATGCTGAGCCCGATCGTATATATTTGTATGACATGAAGAACAAGATACCGCTGATAGATTATTACAATGATTTTACTGTTAATTCAACCAAACCAAAATACGGAAAATTGATTCATGACGGTATAATTAAATTAGAAGATGAAAAGGGAGTTACTTATAAAATCAGAATCACCAATCACATCGCCAATCTGTTTAAAAACCCTGATTCTACGAATGTTAGATTAGGTTTAGTTGTCACAGAAGCAATTGGAAATGTTGGAAATTACAGATTGAGAAATGAAACGGCAAGCGGTATAAAAGAGGTGCCAATTGCTTCAATAATGAATCCTTTAGGAACAGTGTTGTATGGAAGTAAATCTTCTGTACCTTTGGACCAAAGATTACGTTTAGAAATTTATTATACCAAACCTGACTAAATAATTAAAATTATGTGTGGAATTGTTGGATATATTGGAAAAAGAGATGCTTATTCAATTGTTGTCAAAGGACTTAAGCGTCTTGAATACAGAGGCTACGATAGTGCAGGAATAATGCTGCACGATGGTAAAGAACTCAAAGTTTCAAAAACAAAAGGTAAAGTAACAGACCTGGAAGAAGTGTCTGAAAAGGATAATAATTTCTTTGGAACAATTGGAATGGGGCACACCCGTTGGGCCACCCATGGAGTACCAAATGATGTAAATTCTCATCCGCATTTATCTAACTCCGGAAATTTGGCCATTATTCATAATGGGATTATTGAGAATTACGAACCATTAAAAAAAGAATTAATAAAAAGAGGTTATGTTTTTCACTCTGACACAGATACTGAAGTATTGGTTAATTTAATTGAGGATGTTCAGAAAAATGAAAATCTAAAGCTAGGTAAAGCCGTGCAGGTAGCATTAAATCAAGTTGTTGGTGCTTATGCAATTGCCGTTTTTGACAAGAACAAACCTAATGAAATTGTTGTTGCTCGATTAGGAAGCCCATTGGCTATCGGAATCGGAGATGGGGAATTTTTTGTTGCTTCTGATGCTTCTCCATTTATCGAATATACATCCAACGCAATTTATTTGGAAGATGAGGAAATGGCTATTGTTCGATTACATAAACCTATCAAAGTCAGAAAAATAAAAGATGATACGTTGGTTGATCCTTATGTTCAAGAGTTGAAAATGAACTTAGAGCAGATTGAAAAAGGAGGTTATGATCACTTCATGCTCAAAGAGATTTATGAACAACCTAACGTTATTAAGGATACATATCGAGGAAGATTACTTTCCAACAAAGGAATTATTCAAATGGCCGGTGTAGAAGATAATCTTGAGAAGTTCCTTAATGCTGAACGCATTATTATTGTAGCTTGTGGAACTTCATGGCATGCTGGGTTGGTGGCAGAATATATTTTTGAAGAGTTTGCCAGAATTCCTGTTGAAGTTGAATATGCTTCTGAGTTTAGATACAGAAACCCAATCATTAATAAAAAAGATATTGTTATTGCAATTTCTCAATCCGGTGAAACGGCGGATACCTTAGCGGCGATTAAATTAGCTAAAGAAAACGGAGCATTTGTTTTTGGAGTTTGTAATGTCGTAGGTTCTTCCATCTCTAGAGAAACAGACGCTGGAGCATACACCCATGCCGGACCGGAAATTGGTGTAGCTTCGACTAAAGCATTTACCACTCAAATTACAGTATTAACACTCATTGCTTTACGTTTAGCAAAAGCCAAAGGAACAATGTCAAATTCTGATTATCATCGATATTTATTGGAATTGGAAATGATTCCTGACAAAGTAGGTGAGGCACTCGAAACAAATGAAATTGCTAAAGAAATAGCAAAAATTTATAAAGATTCTCCTAATTGTTTATACTTAGGTAGAGGATATAATTTTCCTGTTGCTTTAGAAGGAGCTCTTAAATTAAAAGAAATATCCTATATCCATGCCGAAGGTTATCCGGCAGCTGAAATGAAACATGGGCCGATTGCCTTAATTGATGAATCAATGCCTGTTGTAGTGATTGCACCCAAAATGGGGCATTATGATAAAGTTGTGAGTAATATTCAAGAAATTAAATCGAGAAGTGGAAAGATTATTGCTGTAGTGACCAAAGGCGATACACAAGTACGGGAATTAGCTGATCACGTTATCGAGATACCGGAAACATCCGATGCAATATCACCTCTTTTAACAACGATTCCGTTGCAGTTACTTTCTTATCACATCGCCGTTATGAGAAATTGCAATGTAGATCAACCAAGAAATTTGGCAAAATCAGTGACTGTGGAGTAATTCATTTTCCTGTAATTAATATTAGAAAGTGAACATGAAGATGTTCACTTTTTTTATTTTTTACTAAAGTTGCTAAATTGTTACTTAATATTCATAAAATTATATGAACGCATAGTAAATTGAGCTAAAAAAACTAAAAAACTAAAAATAATGCAAGGATTTGCGTTGTGAAATGTATAAAAACGAGGTGTTTTTAATGATAAATGTGATAAATTAATTCACTTTTTTTATTAATTTCAAAAATATTTGTACTTTGGTAACGTAAACTAACAAAAACTCTAACTTTATGAAAGTGAAAATTATTCTTCTAACATTGTTTTTTTGCAGCATTTCTTTTGCTCAAACAACAATTAAAGGAACAGTTGCTGATAATACAAATCAGCCAATTCCAGGGGCTAACATTAAAATTGTTGGCGAAGATATAGGTACGACAACCGACTTTGATGGTAATTTTACCTTAACAACCCAAAAAAAACCACCTTTTACAATTGAGATTTCTTCAATTGGTTTTGCGACCAAAAGAGAAGAAATAAAGTCAAACAATCAAAAAGTTTCTGCTGTATTGGCTGAAGAAGAAACAAGACTTGACGAAATTGTAGTGTCTGCTTCAAGAGCACCGGAAAGAGTTAGGGAATCTCCGGTAACGATTGAAAGAATGAGTGTTAGAGATATAAAGAAATCTGCATCGGTAACTTTTTACGATGGTTTAGAGAACCTAAAAGAAGTTCATATGAATACAAGTAGTATGTCTTTTAAGTCTATCAATACAAGGGGGTTTGCAACGGTTGCCAACACGCGTTTTATGCAGTTGGTAGATGGAATGGATAACTCATCACCTTTATTGAACTTTGTGTTAGGAAACTTAATAGGTGTATCAGAGATTGATGTAGCTAGTGTTGAATTATTGCCTGGGGCGTCTTCAGCATTGTATGGAGCAAACGCCTTTAACGGGATATTATTTATGACCAGTAAGAGTCCTTTTACCCACCAAGGGATTAGTGCTTATGCAAAAGTAGGACAAACAAGTCAGGAAGCTGCCGGGAATAATATATATTATGATTATGGAGTTAGAGCTGCAAAAGCATTTACTCCGCATTTTGCTGCCAAAGCAAACTTTACGTTTATGAGTGGAACCGATTGGTATGCAACTGACTACAGAGATAAAGATTTGGTAAACAAAATTGGGGCAGATAGAACAGATCCTAACTATAATGGTATTAACGTTTATGGTGATGTAGTTTCTACTAACATTAGAAGTGTAGCTTCTGGTTTACTTAATGCGGGAGCAATTACACCCGCTCAATTTACTGTTTTCAACGCAGTATTACCAAATGTAAATGTTTCCAGAACGGGTTATAACGAAGTAGATATTACGGACAATAAAGTTAGAAATGCAAAAATTGATTTTTCTTTACATTTCAAACCATGGGCAACCGGAAGTTCCGAGTGGGCAAAAGAGATTGAGTTTATATGGCAAAGTAAATTTGGATTTGGAAATACCGTTTATCAAGGAGCGAATAGATATTACCTAAATGGATTTGAAATGCAGCAACATAAGATAGAAGTGATGGGTAAAAATTTCTTTGCAAGAGGATACGTAACTTCTGAAGACGGAGGTAATTCCTATGATATGGAATTTACCGCTGTAAATGTAAACAGAAAGTGGAAACCGGACTCCACTTGGTTTGGCCAATATGCAGGGGCATATGTTCAATCTACGTTAGGTGGAGCTACTCCGGCACAAGCTCATGCATCAGCTAGATTAGCTGCTGACTCAGGAAGATTCTTGCCTGGAACCCCCGAATTTATTAATGCTTTTAATGAGGTAATTGCCGACCCGGATGTGCTAACAGGTTCTAAATTAGTGGATAACTCTAAGATTTATCATGCAGATGCAAATTATAATTTTAGAGATATCTTAAAGTTTGCTGAAATACAAATAGGAGGTTCGTACAGGATTTATGACTTGAATTCATTTGGTAGAATTTATACAGACACACCTGAATTTGGACCAATAGACTACGAAGAATACGGTGTTTATACCCAAGTTCAAAAGAAATTTTTACAAGATAAATTTAAGTTCACAGGTTCAGCCCGTTATGATAAAAGTCAAAATTTCGATGGGAATTTTTCGCCAAGGGTATCTTTGGTTTTCTCACCGGATGAAAGAAAAAATCATAACTTTAGAGCATCTTTCCAAACAGGTTTCCGTAACCCAACTACCCAAGATCAATATATTGGATTTAATGTAGGTAATGCGGTTTTAATCGGATCTGCACCGGATAACTTAGACCGTTACAGTGAAACTTTACCTGTATCTACTGCTGAGGGACAATTTTTCGCCGGAGGTAGTTCAGTGGTGTTAACAGGACAAAATGCTTATTACAACTCGTATACTGCAACATCGGTTCAGGCATTTGCGGCTTTAGCAGGTTCAGATCCGGTTGCAGCTTCTGCATTATTAAAAAGAACAAATGTTGATTTGGTTAAACCTGAAACGGTAAAAGCTTTTGAATTAGGATATAGAGGTCAGTTTGAAAACTTCGCATACGACATTAACGGTTACTATAATATTTATAATGATTTTATTGGAAACCTAAATGTTGTTGCGCCTTTGTATGGAACCGCACAAGATTCTCCAAATCCCGGAGCAGGAGCAACAGATCCTGGCTTCCAAACATTACACGCAATTCAAACAGGGAATATCAGAGCGTATCAGTTGTATACAAATACAGATATTGAAATTAAATCATTAGGTTTCGGTTTAGGCCTTTCTACCAAAATTTACAAAGATTTTGAAATTGGTGCAAATTACAACTATGCTGAGTTTAGTTTTGACCAAGCTTTAGATCCAAGTTTTGAAGCTGGTTTCAATACACCTAAGCACAGAGTAAAAGGATCATTAAGTAATGATAAATTGTTTAAGAATTTTGGGTTTAATGTCAGTGCAAGATGGAATTCGGAATATTTATGGCAATCAACTTTTGTTGATGGTATGATTGAAGAAGCTACCGTTATCGATGCTCAAATTAACTATGCCATTCCAAAATTAAAAACAGTTATAAAAGTGGGAGCAACTAACCTTGGAGGACAAGAGTATATTCAAGTTTTAGGTGCTGGAGCAATCGGTCAACAATTCTTTGTTGGACTAACTATTAATCAATAATCAACAACATAAACCTATATGAAAATGATAAAAAATAATAAATGGCTTTTATTGGTTGCTTTAACCATGATAGCATGTAGTGACGATGATGCAGTAGTTGTTAATGAAACTGCCGATGGATTACCATTAACTGCAGGGTCTGCGGATTTTTCTAAATATGTTTCTTTAGGAAATTCACTAACAGCAGGTTATAGTGATAATGCTCTTTTTATGGAAGGACAAGCAAATTCATTTCCTGCTATTTTAGCAAGTCAATTCGCGTTAGTTGGAGGAGGAGAATTTAAAATTCCGTTTATGAATGATAACGTTGGAGGATTACTCTTGGGAGGAAACCTAATTGCAGGACCAAGATTATATTTTAACGGATCAGGACCGGTTCCGGTATCAGAAATTCCTTCAACAGAGGTTTCAAATGTTTTATCGGGACCTTTTAACAACATGGGTGTTCCGGGAGCAAAAAGTTATCATTTAGTAGCTCCTGGTTACGGTAATGTTGCAGGTGTAGCTTTAGGACAATCTAATCCTTACTATGTTCGCTTTGCTTCTTCACCATCTGCTACAGTATTAGGAGATGCTGTTGCTCAAAACCCAACATTTTTTTCTTTGTGGATTGGAAATAATGATGTGTTAGGTTATGCTACTTCTGGAGGTGCGGGTACAAATCAATTAGGAAATTTAAATCCTGCAACCTACGGAGGAAATGACATAACAGACCCAACAGTATTTGCTAGTGTTTACTCAACTATACTAGATGGCTTAACAGCAGGAGGTGCAAAAGGAGTTGTGGCGAATATTCCTGATGTTACTTCGGTCCCCTATTTTACAACTGTTCCCACCAACCCTATTCCGGGATTACCAAGTGCTAATGCAACTTCTTTAAATCAATTATTTGGAGGTATTAATGCAGCTTTAGCTGGTGCAGGGCTTCCTGCTCGTTATGTTACTTTAATGGCAGACGACGGAAATTCGGCTACCGTTGAGGCAAACCCTTTACTAATTGTTGATGAATCGTTAATTAATATTTCTGCTCAAATTACAGCAGCACTTACTCCTATCTATGGAGGCCCAACAGCTGCCTTTTTAGGAAATTTGTTCGGTCAAACCAGACATGCTAGTAATGCAATGGGTTCGAGAGATTATATTGTATTAACAGCAAGTGGAATAATAGGAACAACTACAACTGCAGCACCGGCTCCTTTTAATACTGTTGGGGTTTCCTATCCAATGCAAGATAGTGCGGTATTGACTGCCGATGAGACTGCTCAAGTCAAAACGGCGACAGATGCGTTCAATGCTACAATTCAATCTTTAGCATCTGCTAAAGGGCTCGCTTTTGTCGATGCTAATTCATTATTAAATCAAGTTTCAAACGGAGGAATTACTGCCAATAACTTTACTGTGACTTCCAACTTTGTAACCGGTGGAGGATTTTCTTTAGATGGTGTGCATCCAAGTCCAAGAGGCTATGCGTTAATTGCAAACAAGTTTTTTGAAGCAATTAATGCTACTTATGGGTCAAATTTTAAAGGGGTAAACATAGGTGATTACAGAATATTATACCCTCAAGATTCAGCTAATTTTTAGTTATAAATATTTTCTTCAAAACCACCTTATAATAAGGTGGTTTTTTTGTTTTTCTACACTATTTTTAAGTTTAGACATACACAACTTCAACTTATTCAAAAAAACCTAAAAAAAACATCTGTTTGCTATTGATTTTATATTTTTAAAATTTATCTTTGCACTCTGAAAAAAGACGTGTTTACAATAAACATAAATAGCTATTAAATAAATACATAAGCAATGTCAAAAGTAGTAGGAAAAGTTGCCCAAATCATCGGACCTGTAGTAGATGTAGTGTTCGATTCTAAAGTTGCAGAATTACCAAAAATTTATGATTCACTAGAAATCAATAAAAAAGATGGTACAAAATTAGTATTGGAAGTACAGTCTCATATTGGCGAGGACACTGTTAGAACCATTTCAATGGACTCTACAGACGGATTAAGTAGAGGTACAGAAGTTGTTGCTACCGGATCTCCTATCCAGATGCCAATAGGTGCTGATGTTTATGGAAGACTTTTTAATGTGATTGGTGATGCCATTGATGGTTTGGGAGATTTGCCAAAAACAGGGGAAAATGGAATTTCTATTCACAGACCTGCTCCTAGTTTTGACCAATTATCCACTTCTACCGAAGTTTTATTCACTGGTATCAAAGTTATTGACCTTATCGAGCCTTATGCCAAAGGAGGAAAAATCGGTTTGTTTGGTGGTGCCGGTGTAGGTAAAACGGTTTTGATTCAAGAGTTGATTAACAATATTGCAAAAGGTCACGGTGGACTTTCAGTATTCGCTGGAGTAGGAGAGAGAACTCGTGAAGGGAATGACTTACTTCGTGAGATGTTAGAGTCAGGAATTATTAAATACGGTGAAGATTTCATGCACTCTATGGAAAATGGAGGTTGGGATTTAACTAAAGTTGATAAAATGGGTATGAGAGAGTCTAAAGCTACTTTTGTATTCGGTCAGATGAATGAACCACCAGGGGCTCGTGCTCGTGTTGCATTATCGGGACTTTCTATTGCAGAATACTTCCGTGATGGAGCAGGTTCAGACCAAGGGAAAGATGTGCTTTTCTTCGTAGACAATATCTTCCGTTTTACGCAAGCAGGTTCTGAAGTTTCTGCTCTTTTAGGGCGTATGCCATCTGCGGTAGGTTATCAACCCACTTTAGCAACGGAAATGGGTGCTATGCAAGAGCGTATCACTTCTACTAAAAAAGGTTCTATTACCTCTGTACAAGCAGTTTATGTACCGGCAGATGACTTAACTGACCCTGCTCCGGCTACAACATTTGCCCACTTAGATGCAACAACCGTATTGTCTCGTAAAATTGCTGAGTTAGGTATTTATCCTGCAGTTGATCCGCTTGATTCTACTTCTAGAATCTTAACTCCTGAAATTTTAGGGAAAGATCATTATGAGTGTGCACAAAGAGTAAAAGAAATTCTTCAAAAGTACAAACAGTTACAAGACATTATTGCCATTCTTGGTATGGAAGAGCTTTCTGAAGATGATAAGCTAGCTGTATCACGTGCTCGACGTGTGCAACGTTTCTTGTCTCAACCATTCCACGTTGCAGAACAGTTTACAGGTATACCTGGAGTATTAGTAGACATTAAAGATACAATCAAAGGATTTAACATGATTATGGACGGAGAATTAGATCATCTTCCAGAGGCTGCTTTCAACTTGAAAGGAACCATAGAAGACGCAATCGAAGCCGGACAAAAAATGTTAGCAGAAGCATAATCAAGTTGTCAGTTTTCAGTTTTCAGTTTTCAGGACTGAGACTGTAAACTGAGAATGTAAACTAAACAAAATGATTTTAGAAATAGTATCCCCGGAAGCTACATTATTTAAAGGCGAAATCACATCAATCACCTTACCTGGAGTTGACGGTTCATTTCAAATTTTAAATAATCACGCACCAATTGTTTCTATTTTAAAACAAGGAACTGTAAAAATTGTTGCCTCAAGTTTCAAAATAAATAAAGATGTGGCTGCAAAGTTTACTAAAGTAAATGACCAAACCTATACGTTAGAAATCAATTCGGGAACCATCGAAATGAAAGACAACAAAGTAATCGTTTTAGCCGACTAAATATTTTCAAAACAGTAAATAAAAAAGTCACGCAGTAATGTGTGACTTTTTTTTATGAGCTATTTCCCGCTATCCGTTTCAAGCTTTTTTGTCTTGTTGCTTTTTTCTAAGGCAAAAAAGAGCTTCCGTTGGTTGCTTTTTTTTGCCAAGAAAAAATGCAACAATCCTGCAAAAGGCTTTTCACTTCTATCGGGGCTAAAAACCGACTTCACAACCAATTCCATTCAATTTCTTCTTAATTCAACTTTCAATTCGTACATTTGAATATCAATTCAAAAAACATGTCAAAAGATAAAAAAGGAGTTTATTCCGGCATCATCGAAAAGGATGAAAAAGGCAATTATTTCTGCGGAGAATATTTGTTAGACTTCAAATATACCGAAGCCAATTTCAAAATAGGCGATGAAATTAATATCAAATCGGTTATAGAAAATCCAAGTGACATCAGTTATAATCAATACCCAAAAAAATCTAAGAATTTCTTTTTAGCAAACGATAAAAAGTAACTACAATGATTGTTTTATTTCGAACAACATCCAATCATACCGATTTTCAAAAATTGGTTGTACAACTCGATGATTATTTGCAGGTTATTGACGGAGAAGACCATGCATTTTATTCGCAATTTAATAAATCGAATTTATTAAAAAATGCACTAATAGCCTATGAAAATAAAATTCCTGTCGGCATTGGAGCTTACAAAGAATATGATACTGAAACAATCGAAATAAAAAGAATGTTTACCTTTCCCGAACAAAGAGGAAAAGGAGTAGCAAAAGCGATTTTAACTGAATTGGAGAATTGGGCAAGAGAGGAAAACTATTCAGTAGCTATTCTTGAAACAGGTGTTGAGTTAAAAGACGCCATTTCTTTATATCAAAAAATGGGTTATCAGATTATTGAAAACTATGGTCAATATATAGGTGTTGAAAATAGTATTTGCATGAAAAAACACCTTTAAACAGATAATTTATTATAAAATTAAACTATGAAGTGGGAACAACTTTTATCCTTAAAACGTCAGGGCGATAAAGGAAAACGACTCAGAATAGAACAAGACGACACTCGTTTGGGTTTTGAAGTCGATTACGACCGAATCATTTTTTCGGCCGCTTTTCGAAGCTTACAAGATAAAACACAAGTTATTCCACTTTCAAAAACTGATTTTGTTCATACGCGACTAACGCATAGTTTGGAAGTATCAGTAGTTGGTCGTTCCATTGGTCGATTAGTTGGTAAAAAAATCATCGAAAAATACCCCTACCTTAAAGAAGCTCACGGTTTTCACATGAATGATTTTGGAGCTATCGTTGCAGCCGCTTGTTTGGCTCACGACATCGGAAACCCACCTTTCGGACATTCAGGAGAAAAGGCGATTGGCGAATATTTTAAAAACGGAAACGGTCAGCAATATAAAAGCCAGCTCACCGCCAAAGAATGGCAAGATTTAATCGATTTTGAAGGAAATGCAAACGGTTTTTCTGTGCTCACCGGAAACCGAGCCGGTATCGAAGGCGGATTGCGAATATCCTATGCTACTTTGGGAGCTTTTATGAAATACCCCAAAGAAAGTTTACCCAAAAAACCAACCAATGCCATAGCCGATAAAAAGTATGGATTCTTTCAGCAAGATAAAGCTTTTTTTAAAGAAGTAGCCGAAGAATTAGGCTTAATTCCAAATAAATCCGGAGATGATTTGGGCTATGAACGACATCCGTTAGCCTATTTAGTGGAAGCTGCAGACGACATTTGCTACACCATTATTGATTTTGAAGATGGGATTAATTTAGGTTTAGTAGAGGAGGACTTTGCCTTAGAATATTTAATCAAATTAGTAAAAGAAAGTATCGATTCGTCCAAATATAATTCCTTAACAACCAAAGAAGACCGTATCAGCTATTTACGTGCATTGGCGATTGGAAGCTTAATCAATGATGCTGTGCGTGTATTTATTGAAAATGAAGAAGCAATCTTGCAAGGAAAGTTTCCGTTTGCGTTAACCGATAAAAGCAAATATAAAGCCCAAATGGATGATATCATCAAATTGAGTGTAAAAAAGATTTATCAAAGTCAGGAAGTTATCCAAAAGGAAATTACCGGTTATCATATCATTAACAATTTGCTAGACAAATTCATCACTGCTTTTAACAATAAGCACGAAGGAAAAATGACCAATTATGACCAATTATTGTTGAAACTATTACCGGAGAAATACCAAGTAGAAAAAGCAAATTTATACGAAAGATTACTGCATATTTCGCATTATATTTCTTTATTAACCGATGGAAATGCTCTTTTATTGAATAAGATTATTTCGTCAAATAGCTAAAATGCATAGGTTACGCCAATTCCTAACGCTTGTTTTAGTTGCAATTTTGGGCCAACAGTCACTTGTTCGCCGGCAATTTCTTCTTTGGCTTTAATGTCATCATCATAAATCATGTGAATGCCTACATTTGCTTTAACATATTGATTAACAACTAAATCTACGCCTAATTGCCAGTCTATATCAACATTTCCAAAGTTATTTATGTAATCGGAATAGAGAGAAAGTCTGTGTTCAAAAAACATATTTTTATAGAATTCTTTCTTCCAATAGCTATTAAAAAGCAAACCAAATTCGGTTCTTGATTTGTGACCTCTTCTAACTAAATTTCCCTCTTCGTCGTAAATTGCTTTAGTCACACCAAATGATCCCATATCAGCTAAACGTTGATCTAGTACAAGCGTTGTTTTTACGGTTAAAGGAGAAAAATAAAAATTCATATTCAAATCTTTCCGATTATATTCAGAACCTGCTCCAAGAAAAATATAAGCAGGTGCAAATAACCTCGATATTGGCTCATCTGTGTTTGGATAGGAGTAACCATCAGTAAATTGCGTAGCAAAACTAAAACGAGCAGAATAATACCAATTCGATTCAGGATGTTTTTTATAGCCATAATTGGAAAGAAATGAAAATGCATCATCTGTTTTACGAAGTTCTCTTCCTTCTTGTTTGTTGATGCCGTAACGTAGCGACATTTCATTATTCCAAATTACGTTTGCTCGAACATATTTGCGAGAAAAATCACCTTTAAGCAATCCAGATACTGAGCTATTTCCTCCCGCATTCCAATTCATAAAGGCAATTTGACTAAAATCTAAACCTGCAATATTCTTCTTGGTCCAATAAGTAGTATCTCTCGGAATTGTATCGCTTTCCGAAACAAGTGTTTGACTAAATAATGGATGAGAATAAAAGAGTAATAGGAAAAGTAAAAGTATGGAAAACCTCATTATCTATTTTAAAATTAAAAAATAATGGCAAAAATGACCATTTTCAATAAGTTGACAAAATTGAAATCAAACTTTTCACATTAATTTCACTAAAACGCTGTAGTTCATCAATTGTTCCTTGTTCAATAAATTGGTCTGGAATCCCTAAAATTTTAAGAGGAATGATGTAATTGTTTTTTGATTTAAATTCCGCAATAGCAGACCCAAATCCACCTAATATTGTTCCTTCTTCAATAGTAATAATGCTACTATATTCTTTAAAAATGATGTGTAAAAGAGTTTCATCCAAAGGTTTGACAAACGGAAAATCATACTGCGAAAAAAGTTCAGCATTTTCCAATTGGGTTAAAGCTATAGTTATATTTCGGCCAATGAAACCATTCGATAATATGGCAACTTTTTTACCTTTTGTCAATAAAGAAGCTTTTCCAATGTCAATTTTTTGAAAGGTTTGACACCAATTAATTATTTCTCCTCTCCCTCTTGGATAACGAATCGCAATCGGATGACTCAAACCTAACTGAGCGGTATAAAGCATATTTCGTAATTCAATCTCATTTCTAGGAGAATAAATAATCATGTTAGGGATACATCGCAAATAAGCTAAATCAAAAACGCCGTGGTGAGTAGCTCCGTCTTCGCCTACCAAACCCGATCTGTCTAAACAAAAGATGACGGGTAGATTTTGCAACGCTACATCATGAATAATCTGATCATAGGCTCGTTGTAAAAAGGTAGAATAGATGTTACAAAAAACGACCATACCTTGAGTGGCCATTCCTGCAGAAAGAGTTACAGCATGCTGTTCGGCAATTCCAACATCAAAGGCTCTGTCAGGAAAAGCTTCCATCATGAATTTAAGTGAACTTCCGGTAGGCATTGCGGGTGTAATACCGATAATTTTCTCATTTTGTTGGGCCAACTCTACCAAAGTCAAACCAAATACATCCTGAAATTTTGGAGGAAGATGCTTTTCTTCTTTTAAATGAATTTCACCGGTAATTTTATCAAATTTTCCCGGGGCATGATACTTTACCTGATCTTCTTCTGCTTTTTTTAGCCCTTTTCCTTTGGTGGTAATGACGTGCAAAAACTTTGGACCTTTTACTTTTTTCAACCGTTCCAATTCCGAAATAATTCCAAAAATATCATGTCCGTCAATCGGTCCTGAATAATCAAAATTCAACGACTTAATCATGTTATTCACTTTTGGATTTTTCCCTTCTTTCACCGCAGTGAGATAATTTTTCAATGCACCAACACTTGGATCAATTCCAATGGCATTATCATTCAAAATAACAAGTAAATCAGCATCGGTAACACCTGCGTGATTCAACCCTTCAAATGCCATGCCACTCGCAATCGAAGCATCTCCAATCACAGCAATATGATGTTTGTTCTCACCTTTCAGTTGTGATGCAATCGCCATGCCCAACGCTGCGGAAATTGAAGTGGATGAATGCCCAACTCCAAACGTGTCAAATTCACTTTCGCTTCGTTTAGGAAATCCGGAAATACCATTGAATTGTCGATTAGTATGAAAAACAGATTTTCGTCCGGTTAAAATTTTATGTCCGTAGGCTTGATGACCCACATCCCAAACCAACAAATCTTTGGGGGTATTGAACACATAATGCAAAGCGATGGTTAATTCTACCACACCTAAACTCGCTCCTAAATGGCCTTCTTTTACCGAAACAATATCAATAATAAAATCACGTAATTCCTGTGCCAATTGAGGGAGTTGAGTTGCGTTTAATTTTCGTAAATCAGAAGGAAATTCGATATGTGCCAATAAATTTGTATGCATGACACAAATGTACGAATTGAAATTGTATTTTTGTTTCTATGGAAAACCCTTTCAATGATGAATATTTTATGAAAAAAGCTTTGCAGGAAGCTGCAATTGCTTTTGAAAAAGGTGAGATTCCAGTAGGAGCAGTGATTGTGATAGATAATAAAATAATTGCTCGAACACACAATTTAACTGAATTACTCCACGATGTTACTGCCCATGCTGAAATGCAGGCGATTACTTCTGCTTCCAATTTCTTGGGCGGAAAATATTTAAAAGGGTGCTCATTGTATGTTACTTTAGAACCTTGCCAAATGTGTGCCGGTGCTTTGTATTGGAGTCAAATCTCCAAAATTGTGTTTGGTGCTCGAGACGAACAACGTGGTTTTTTGTCAATGGGGACAAAACTTCATCCAAAAACGGAGGTTGTTTCAGGTGTTTTGTCTAAAGAAGCAGCTGAATTGATGGTGTGTTTTTTCGCTTCAAAGCGGAAGTGATTAACGGTATAAAGGCATGGATTTGTTATTTTTAATTTATAGGATAACAGTAAATCTTGTTTCAACTATAGATTTGTTGATTACTGAGTTGTATAGCTTTTTCAATAATTTTTCGTATTAAAAGTAAAAATTTAGTAGATGTTTATTGGGGATATTTTTTACAAATAAGGAAATAAAAAAACCCATTTCTTCAGAAATGGGTTTCGGTATTTTAATAACAGTTTCTAGTTAAGCTTCAAAAGGGATAATAGATACAAACGATTTGTTATCTCCTTTTTTCTGAAATTTGACAATTCCGTCAACTTTTGCATGCAAAGTATGATCCTTGCTAATGTAAACGTTTTCTCCCGGATTGTGTTTAGAACCTCTTTGTCTAACAATGATATTTCCGGCAATTGCTGCTTGACCACCATAAATCTTAACGCCCAAACGTTTTGATTCTGATTCTCTACCATTCTTGGAACTTCCGACACCTTTCTTGTGAGCCATGATGTTAGGTTTTTATAAGTTAATATTAAAATTAAACAGCTTTACCGCCATTTAACTCATCTTGTAATTTCTTTAATTCATCCATTTTACCATCAGCTGCTAACTGAGCTTGTTGAGCCCAAGTTGTTGGGTCTAAATGGGAAACTTTGGCTTCTGACGCTTCTAAAATAGTCTTAACATCTTCAGCACTAGTTTTAGCTAATTTAGCAAAGGATGTTATCCCTGCAGCGGCTAAAACCTCGGCGGCAACAGGTCCGACACCTTCAATAATAGTTAAGTCATCGGATTTTTTTGTGGTTTTCGGTGCTTTCGGACTTTCAGATTTGGCAGCAGCTTTTTTTGTTCCGGAAGCTAAAATTCCTTCAACTACAATTTGTGTAAAAGACTGTCTGTGTCCGTTTTTCTTTTTGTATCCTTTTCTTCTTTTCTTTTTGAAAACGATTACCTTATCACCTTTTAAGTGTTGTAACACTTTGGCTTCTACTGAAGCACCTTCTATAGCGGGGGCGCCTATAGTAACTGTTCCGTTATCGTCTAACAACATAACCTTGTCGAAAGAAACTTTAGTTCCTTCTTCAGATGCTAAACGGTGAACAAATACTTTTTGGTCTTTGCTTACTTTAAATTGTTGCCCTGCTATCTCTACGATTGCGTACATAACAATATGTTTAAATTATTTTTTTGAGTTTGCAAATATACAACTAATATTGATTTGTGCAACTTAAAAATTTAAATTATATTTCGTGATGTCAAATTTTGATTAAAAAAGTATTTTTTTTTACTGAAAAACAAAAAAATTGTAACAAAATCACGAAATTGCATACCTATTCAAACAAAAATATATAATTAATTTTATGAAAAAATCATTAATGGCTTTAAGTTCAGTTCTTATGCTAGCAGGAGGAACAGTTTCTGCTCAAAAAGTGGAGTTTGAACATTACACGCTCAATAACGGTATGCATGTAATTTTACATCAGGACAATTCTGCTCCCGTAGTAATTACATCGGTAATGTATCACGTAGGTGCAAAAGATGAGAATCCGGAAAGAACCGGTTTTGCTCACTTTTTTGAACATCTTTTATTTGAAGGAACAAAAAACATCGGACGTGGTGAATGGTTTAAAATTGTAACCGGTAATGGAGGGACTAACAATGCCAATACATCTGATGATAGAACATATTATTACGAGATTTTTCCTTCAAATAATTTAGAATTAGGCTTGTGGATGGAATCTGAACGTTTACTTCACCCTGTAATTAATCAAATAGGTGTTGATACACAAAATGAAGTAGTGAAAGAAGAAAAGAGGTTGCGTGTTGACAATCAACCTTATGGTAATTTAATTGCTGAAGTAAAAAAGAATATGTTTACAAAACATCCTTATCGTTGGGCAACTATTGGTTCAATGGAACACTTAGATGCAGCCACTTTAGAGGAGTTTCAAGCATTCAACAAAAAATACTATGTGCCCAACAACGCTACTTTAGTAGTTGCTGGCCAATTTGATCCTGCTCAGACTAGAGCTTGGATAGATAAATATTTTGGATCGATTCCAAAAGGAGCTCCTGTTACTAGAGAAAAAATAGAAGAAAATCCTATTACAAATACCATCAGGGCTCGATATGAAGATCCTAACATTCAAATACCAATGGTGGTTGCTTCTTACAGAACACCTTCGATGAAAACTAGAGACGCAAGAGTTTTAGATATGATTTCTACCCTTTTGTCTGATGGAAAATCATCGCGTTTGTATAAAAAATTAGTTGATGATAAAAAAATGGCTCTTCAAGTAGGTGCGTTCAACTTTAGTCAGGAAGATTATGGATTGTATATTTTGTATGGTCTTCCTATGGGTGGAAATACACCGGAAAACTTAATGACTGAGATTGATGAAGAAATCGTAAAACTTCAAACTGATTTAATTTCTGAAAAAGAGCACCAAAAGCTACAAAATATCTACGAGAGTCAATATGTTAACAGTAATGCATCTGTTGAAGGAATCGCTGGTAATTTAGCTACTTTTCACATGTTGTATGGCGATGTAAATTTAATTAATACTGAAATAGAAATTTACAGGTCAATTACCAGAGAGGAAATTAGAGAGGCGGCAAAAAAATACCTTAACCCAAATCAACGTTTACTTTTAGATTATGCTCCTAAATCAGATAAAGCTCAAAATTAAGATATCAATCATGAAAAAAATAGTCATTATAGCAACGAGCTTGTTTATTTCACTTTCTATGCAAGCACAAGACAGACCTCAACCAAAACCGGGACCGGCTCCTAAAATCAATATTGGTAAACCTCAAACGTTCGAATTAAAAAACGGATTAAAAGTTTTGGTAGTAGAAAACAATAAGCTTCCCAGAGTTTCCTACAATCTAACAATCGATAACGCTCCTTATGCAGAGGGTATTAAAAAAGGAGTTTCTGATTTAACAAGTAGTCTAATTGGTAATGGAACAAAAACGATATCTAAAGATGAGTTTAATGAAGAAATTGATTTCTTGGGAGCAAATATTAATTTTGATGCAAGTGGAGCTTATGCAAGCGGGCTTTCTAAATATGCAACCCGAATATTGGAATTAATGGCCGATGGGGCATTAAATCCGGTATTTACTCAAGAAGAATTTGACAAAGAAAAAGCTAAATTAATAGAGGGTTTAAAAGCAGATGAAAAAAGTGTTCCTTCTATTGCTCGAAGAGTTCAGCGAGTATTGGCCTATGGAAAAAATCATCCTAATGGTGAATACGTGAGCGAAGAAACCATCAACAATGTAACTTTAGCAGATGTAAATCAAAATTATAATACTTACTTTACCCCAGAAAATGCTTATTTAATAATTGTGGGTGATGTAAAATTTGCTGAAGTAAAAGCTAATGTTGAAAGATTGTTTGTTACTTGGAAAAAAGGAGTAGCTCCACAAGTAACGTATTCTGATCCCAAAGATGTACAGTACACACAAATTAACTTTGTTGACGCTCCCAATGCAGTGCAGTCAGAAATTGCTGCGGTTCACATCACTAATTTAAAAATGACGGATAAAGATTATTTTGCAGCAATCGTAGCCAATCAAATCTTAGGGGGTGATTTTAACAGTTACTTGAACATGAATTTAAGAGAAGCTCATGGATGGACTTACGGTGCCCGATCAGGATTAAGAGGAAATAAGTACACATCTAATTTCAGTGCCACTACACAAGTTAGAAATGCAGTAACCGACAGTGCTGTGGTTGAAATTCTGAAAGAAATCAAACGTATCAGAACAGAAAAAGTATCCGATGAAACGTTGAAAAATGTAAAAGCCGGTTATATTGGTAAGTTTGTTATGGATATTGAAAAACCTGCTACGGTTGCTCGGTATGCTTTGCAAACTAAAACACAAAATTTACCAGCTGATTTCTATGAAAATTATATTAAAAACATCAATGCGGTAACTGCCGATGATATTTTAAGAGTTGCTAAAAAATATTTTTTAGCTGAAAATTTGAGAGTGGTTATTGTTAGTAAAGCTAGTGATGTTTTACCTGGTTTAGAAAAATTAAACATTCCAATTTTCTATTTTGATAAATACGGAAATAAAGTTGAAAAGCCTGAAGAAAAAAAGGTAAGTGCTGATGTAACGGCTAAATCAGTTTTAGAAAAGTATATTGCTGCCATTGGAGGACAAAAAGCCGTATCTGATGTAAAAACCATTTTGACAAAGTCTAGTGGAACGATTCAAGGAACAGCTTTGGAGTTGACCACAAAAGTAAGTGCAGAAAACAAAATGATGGTTGAAATGAAAGCGATGGGAATGACGATGATGAAGCAAGTGGTAACAAAAGATAGTGGTTATATGGTGCAACAAGGTCAACGCAAAGATTTTTCTGCTGAAGAACTAAGCGAAATGAAAGCATCTGCCTATCCATTTGAAGAATTGAACTTATTAAGTGATAACTCTATTACTTTAGGAGGAATTGAAAACATTGGTGGTTCTGATGCTTATGCAGTTAAAAACGGAAAGACTACCTATTATTATGATGTCAAATCAGGGTTGAAAGTAGCCGAAGCAAAAGAAATGGAGCAAATGGGACAAAAAATGACTCAAACAACCAATTATGCCGACTATAAAGAAGTGAAAGGAGTTAAAATTCCCCATAAAACAACGCTAAACATCGGGATGGAGTTAGAAATGACTACCTCGGAAGTTATGATTAACGAAGGAGTTAGCGATGCAGATTTTCAATAATCAGCAAGTAAATAATTTTTTAAAGACTGTCAGCAATGGCAGTCTTTTTTTATGCTTCAAACTGAAACAAAAAAATCATTTCTTAGCCGAAAGATAGACCCCAAACATAATAATTACCGCTCCTAAAAGTTGAACTAACGTTAAACCTTCATGATCTAATAATCCCCAAAAAAAAGCTACTACCGGAATTAAGTACGTAACCGAAGAAGCAAAGACCGGAGAAGAGATTTGAATTAATTTATAAAATAAAATATTGGCTAAAGCAGTTCCAACAATACCCAAAACAGCAATGTAAATTATTACATTTTGTGTTTTCTCCACTTGAACTACTTCGAAAAAGTTAGAGAAAAACAAAACTGCAAAAGCTGGAATCAACATCACTACAAAATTTCCGGTGGTAATACTGAGTGGATTTAAATCGGATAAGTAACGTTTAATAAAATTTACGTTCAAAGCATAGCAAATAGAGGCAATAATTAATAAAATCGCATAACTGTAATTTTGATTCGGATGCGTGGCGGCTCCATTCAAAATTAGCAATGCACTTCCGACTAGCCCAAAGAAAACACCGTAAAGCTGTCGACGTTGAAAGTCAATTTTAAACAATAAAATACCGAGCAATAAGGTGTTTAATGGTGTGAGCGAATTGAGAATCGCACTAATCGTACTGCTAATTTCGGTTTGAGCATAGGAAAACAAATACACTGGAACAAACGTGCCAAAACAAGCAGTTAAAGCCAAGTATTTCCAATGTCGAAGCTGAATTTGCTTCAAACTATTGAATCCGATAAGCAACAAAAACAACCCGGCAAAAACCATTCGCAATGAGCCCAGCTGAAAAGGCGTTAAACCGGTCAATCCCCTTTTTATAAGGATAAAAGAGCTCCCCCAAACGAGAGCCAAAATGGCTAAATAAACGAATCGTAAGTTTTTGTTTTCCATGGTTGGTGATTTCGCATCACAAAACTCCGTTAATTTTGGCAAATAAAAAGCGAAAAAAATGTTATTTTTGTAATATCGTATAAATAAAATTTATATCACTCATTTTAAACAATATAACTATGAAATTCACACAAACAATCGCAGCTATTGCTTTAACAACGTTAATGATGGTAAGCTGCAAAAAAGAAGCAACAGAAAACACAGAAAACACAACGGCAAATACAGAACAAGCACAACCTGCCCAATTGGCAACGGCTTCTTTTACTGTTGAAGGCATGCATTGCGAAGTGGGCTGTGCCGGACATTTAGAAAAAAAATTAGCCAAATTAGATGGCGTTCAAAAAGCAGAAATCGATTTTGAGGCCAAAAAAGCAACCATCGAATATGATGCCAATGTGCTAACACCGGAAGTATTGGTGCAAACCGTAGAAAATGCTGCCGATGGGAAAACTTATAAAGTATCTGATGTTGTTAATACTGCCGACAAAGCAATGCTTTTTAGCAAAGACAAAAAGAAAAAGAAAGCGAAGAATAAAGAAAAAGAAGCCAATTCTTCTGAAGAAAAAAAATCATGTTCTTCCGGTGAGAAAAAAGCGTGTTGTGCTTCTAAAAAAGCAGAAACTTTATAAATATTTTAGGATAATACACAATTGAAAACCTTTATCAATTTTTGACAAAGGTTTTTTTATTTCTTCCAACGCATTGTCTCCATCAACGTTTGCATATCGTCTTTGATATAACTCGCTGCCGGCATAATCGAATCAAAATTAGGTTTGGCATAAAAATACACCGAACCGGTTACAAAGTGTTGGATGCTGTCGGTTAGATAAAATTGCGTATTAGTAGCGGCATTTCCTCCCACTTGATAAAACATACCATACACTTTATCTTTGGTATTGATAAAAGGAGTTTCCACAATATCATCGGCTTTAATCACGTGCTCGTAGGTAAGTTTTTGAGCGTCTTTCAACAATTCATCGATGTTGTTCTCCACTTTTCGATACGTTAAATAAACCGTAGCTTTCATTTTTGGATATTGAATCGTGACATCACAATTGTCTTTCACGTTTACTTTTGTGTCCACATTATGGTCAAAATTAAAGGCACACGGACTGTCAAACTGCATGTAATTTGCCATTTCATAATCCAGTCGCAATTGAGCGGATGGCTTCGGCAAAACGTCTTCTTTACATCCTATTAATAAACAAATGACAAATAGAAATCCGAAGTATAAAATTGATTTAGGCATCTAAAGTTACTTTAATTTGTTTTACGCGTTTTTTGTCAACCGATTCAATCGTGAACAAGCATTTATCAAAACTTATTTTTTGTCCTTTTTTGGGAAACGTTCCGATAATTTCTAAAATAAATCCGGCTAACGTTTCAGCTTCCCCTTTTTTGTCTTCAAATAAATCTTCGTCAACATCTACAATTCTGTAGAAATCTTTCAGGTTTATTTTTCCTTCAAAAAGAAAATTCTTGTCGTCAATTTGTGAATAGTTGATGTTTTCGTCATCAAACTCATCACTGATATCGCCCACAATTTCTTCGATAATATCCTCTAAGGTAATTACACCTGATGTTCCACCGTATTCATCTACAACTACAGCCAAGTGGTTTTTCATCCCTTGAAAATCTTTTAGTAAATTATCTAACTTTTTGTTTTCAGGAACAAAAAACGGTTCTCTAAGTAAGGTTATCCAATCAAAATCAGTTTTATCTATATGAGGCAACAAATCTTTTACATATAAAACGCCTTCAACATGATCAATATTGTCTCGGTATACTGGAATTCTAGAGTAACCTTTATCTAATATTTTAGGTAATATTTCTTTGAATGATTCTTGAATTTCTAAACCAAAAACATCAATTCGCGGGCTCATAACCTGACTAGTATCTGTATTTCCAAAGGAAACGATACCCTCCAAAATTTTTTGTTCTTCCTGAGAGGTATCTTCCGAAGAAGTCAATTCTAACGCCTGCGACAATTGATTGACGGAGATATTGGTCTTTTGTTTGCCAAGTTTATTTTCCAAATAAATTGTCACTGCCCGCATAGGCATATTGATGGGGGACAAAATCATATTGAGGAAATGGATGGGTTGTGCCACCATGTAGGCAAATTTGATATTATTACGATTAGCATAAACTTTTGGCAAAATCTCGCCAAAGAGTAAAATTAAGAAGGTTACTAGCCCAACTTCGATGGCAAACTGTAACCATTCAGGATAAATAGTTCCTAGCAAATCATTTTTAATAAACGAAAAGATAATAACGATACCTATATTAATAAAATTGTTGACTATCAATAGGGTCGCTAATAATTTCTTGGGTCGTTCTAAAAGTTTGGAGATTAAATTACCTTTTGTTTCATTTTTTTCGATGCAATCATCAATATCTTTCTGTGAAAGCGAGAAAAGAGCAACTTCTGCACCTGATACCAAGGCAGAAAAAAACAGTAACAGTATCATTCCAAGTCCTCCAAGGAGTAAGCTTGTATTAATTAATTCCGAGAAACTCGCGGGGTCTGCGTCCAAATGGTTAAGAATTGGTTATACTTTAATACGGTAAATCGTCATTATCTGAATTTCTTCCGCTGTGGTTGTCAAAAGAAGCGTTTTTAGTTGAGTCTTGATTTTGTTTGTTTAATTCAGTTTCTTTTTTAGTTGTTAAAAAAGTAAACTCTGTTACCTGAATTTCGGTGGTATACTTTGTCTGACCGTCTTCGGCTTGCCATTGTCTGGATTTAATTCTTCCTTCTACATATATCTTGTCTCCCTTTGAAAGATATTTTTCGCAAATTTCAGCCGCTTTGTTACGTACAACTAAATTATGCCATTCTGTTGAAGTTAATTTTTCATTGGTCGTCTTGTTTATATAAACCTCATTGGTAGCTAATGGAAATCTGCCTATACAATTACCTCCTTCGAAATAGTGCATTTTTACGTCGTCGCCTAAGTGACCAATTAACATCACTTTGTTTAAAGTTCCATTCATAATGTTCTTAAGTTGTTTTTGGATTGTATCAAAGTTACAAATTTAATAACAGTTTAGAAATTCTTTTCAATAAAATTAAAAATCACAATAGGAAAAGGAAGTTTTTTTACTGCTTCTTTTGATATTCCTTCTCTAAGAATACCCTCTACTTTTATTTCCCAAAACCTGATTTTTAGTCGTTGATGAGACAAAATGTGTAAGACGCTTTTCTCATCATACGGTTTTAAAGAGAGTAATTTGTTTGTAAAAAAAGAAGTAGTAGAAAGTTTTTCTTTTACTTCTTTTTCGTTGAGTTCTTTTTTGGATTCTATCAAGGGGAATTCGTATAAATTATACCAAATATCTTTTGTTGTTCTTTGTTGAATTACATATTGCTCGTTTTCATCTTCCAAAACCAAGTAATTAAAAAATCGTTCTGTTACCTTCGTTTTTTTTAATTTTATTGGAAGCAAATCTACTTTTTTCTTTTGTAATGCGGCACAACTATCATTGAAAACACAAATTGAACAATTTGGTTTTTTGGGAATACATTGTAAAGCTCCAAATTCCATTAAAGCTTGATTAAATACATCGGGTTGTTTTTTATCAATTAATTCATTGGCTAACGAGGTAAATTCTTTTTTTGCTGAAGTCGATGAAATATCAGTTTCCAAATCAAAATAACGAGCCAAGACTCTATAAACATTGCCATCTACCACCGGAACAACTTCCTTTTGACTGAATGAAGCAATTGCCGCCGCCGTGTACGTTCCGATTCCTTTTAATTTTAATAATTCGTTGTAGGTTTTAGGAAAGATGCCCTTGTGCTCAAAGGCTACGATTTGTGCTGTTTTATGAAGATTTCTGCCTCTGGAGTAATAGCCTAATCCTTGCCATAGTTTTAAAACTTGTTCTTCCGAAGCATTCGCTAAATCAAAAACAGTGGGAAAAACTTCAGTAAACTTAATGTAATAAGGTAAACCTTGTGCAACTCGGGTTTGTTGCAGAATAACTTCTGAGAGCCATATATGATAAGGATTTATTGTTTTTCGCCATGGTAAATTACGTTTGTTTTCTAAATACCATGAGATAAGCCGATTAGAAAAAGTCATAAATTTGAATTGGTTAACAAAAGTATAAGTTTATGTAATTAAATTTTAATCAATTATGCTTGAATATTTGTTTTTTTAATTTGTATATTTGCACTCTCAAAAATTTACACATAAAATTAAATACGCAAGAAAATGACGAAAGCAGATATCGTAGCGAAGATTTCAGAAAAATTAGGACTTGAAAAAGGAGATGTTCAAGCAACAGTAGAGTCTTTTATGGAAGAAGTTAAAAACTCATTAGAGACAGGAGACAATGTTTACCTAAGAGGTTTTGGAAGTTTTATCATTAAAACCAGAGCCGAAAAAACAGGAAGAAACATTTCTAAAAACACTACAATCAAAATTCCTGCACACAACATACCTGCCTTCAAACCGGCTAAGGTTTTTGTTGAAGGTGTAAAAACAAACACTGAAGTTACAGTATAAATTATTATTAATACCAAAAAAATCACACTATGCCAAGTGGAAAAAAGAGAAAAAGACACAAGGTAGCGACGCACAAACGTAAAAAAAGAGCGAGAGCTAACCGTCACAAAAAGAAAAAGTAGTTCTAAACTACTTTTTTCTTTTACAAAAAGTTCTTTGAAATGAGACAGTAAAAAACAATAACTGTTTCACCGGGTAAAAATACCTGTTTAAAATATTGTTTAATCCATCCTTACGTATGGTTGATTGGTTATAAGTTGCGAGTTACGGGTTTTACCCCTAACTGACAACCGACAACCGACAACTAAATTGTTTGGATAAAAATTTACAACGTGAATAAAGAGTTGATCATCAGGTCAAGTTCTGAAGCTGTAGATTTTGCCTTATTAAAAGATGGAAAACTAATTGAATTACACAAAGAAGAAGAGCAAAAAAGCGGTTTTCAAGTAGGCGATATTTTTATTGCCAAAATCAGAAAACCGGTACCGGGACTTAATGCAGCTTTTGTAAATCTAGGATTTGAGAAAGATGCCTTTTTGCATTATCATGATTTAGGGCCCAACTTATCTTCTATGTTAAAATTCACTAAACTTGTAAGCACAGGTAAACTAAAAGATTTCTCCCTTAAAAACTTTCAGTTTGAAAAAGAAATCGACAAAGACGGCATCATCACCGATGTGTTGAGTGCCAATCAGTCGGTTTTAGTACAAATCGTTAAAGAACCTATTTCAACCAAAGGACCAAGAATTAGCTCAGAGCTTTCATTGGCCGGAAGATATATTGTTTTGGTTCCATTTTCAGATCGCGTTTCTGTTTCTCAAAAAATAGAATCGAAAGAAGAAAAAGACCGTTTAAAGAAACTTGTACAATCTATCAAACCAAAAGGATTTGGTGTTATTGTTCGCACAGTAGCAGAAGGCAAAAAAATAGCCGAACTAGACCAAGACATGCAGCATTTACTTAGTAAATGGACTGCCATGTGTAAAAAATTACCAACGGCTCATCATCCGTCAAAAGTTCTAAGTGAAATGAACAGAGCTTCATCTATACTTAGAGATGTTTTTAATGATTCCTTTACAGGAATTTATATAGACGATGAAGAGTTGTTTGAGCAAACTAAGGAGTCAATTGAAGAAATTGATCCCTCAAAAGTATCTATTGTCAAGTTATACCAATCGAAAGAATTGCCCATCTTTGAAAAATATCATATTGAAAGACAAATCAAAACGTCTTTTGGTAGAACGGTATCGATGAGCAAAGGAGCATATTTAATTATTGAGCACACCGAAGCTCTTCATGTTATTGATGTGAACAGCGGAAATCGTTCTAATAAAGCTCAAAATCAAGAAGACACAGCCTTGGAAGTAAACCTAATTGCAGCAGCAGAAGTTGCCAGACAATTGCGTTTAAGAGACATGGGCGGAATTATTGTAGTCGATTTTATCGATATGCAAAATCCCGAAAACCGAAAAGTACTTTTTGATTTCTTACGACAGGAAATGAGTGATGACAAAGCCAAACACAAAATCTTACCACCGAGTAAGTTTGGATTAATCCAAATTACACGGCAACGTGTAAGACCAGAAGTTAACATAAAAACAAGAGAAGAAGATCCAAACAACGGAAAAGGAGAAATTGATGCTCCAATTCAAGTGATTGATAAAATTTCTCTTGATGTTGAACGATTAAAAGACCATAAAAAATTGGTGCTTAACGCCCATCCTTTTGTGGCAGCCTATCTAACCAAAGGTTTTCCATCATTACGTTCAAAATGGTTTTTTGAACATAAAAAATGGGTGAAAATAATACCTCGTGATGCTTACACGTTTTTACAGTATCATTTTTTTGACAAAGATGGTAAGGTAATTAAAGATTAAAAAAAACGTCTACCTTTTGGTAGACGTTTTTTTTTGTATAAATTTTAAATTTTTTCTTACCTAAAACTTAGCTTAAAAATAGGTCATTTGAAAAAAAATATTCAAATGACCTATTAAAACTAAACTTTTATTGTTATTAATATCTGTAATAATCAGGTTTAAATGGGCCTTGAACTTCCACACCAATATAATCGGCCTGTTCTTGGTTTAAAGTTTCTAGCTCAACTCCTAATTTAGCTAAGTGTAATGCTGCTACTTTCTCATCCAAATGTTTTGGTAACATATACACTTCATTTTTATAAGCAGAACTGTTATTCCATAATTCAATTTGAGCTAACGTTTGGTTTGTAAACGAATTACTCATTACAAAGCTCGGATGACCGGTTGCACAACCTAAATTTACCAATCGACCTTCGGCTAGAATGATGATATCTTTTCCTGCAATAGTATATTTATCAACTTGAGGTTTGATTTCTACTTTCGTTCCACCGTGATTTTTGTTTAGCCAAGCCATATCGATTTCATTATCAAAATGCCCAATGTTACAAACGATGGTTTTGTCTTTCATTTGCTCAAAATGTCTTCCTACCACAATATCTTTGTTTCCGGTAGTCGTAATCACAATATCAGCATTTCCAATAACCGTGTCTAATTTTTTCACTTCAAAACCGTCCATAGCAGCTTGTAAAGCACAAATTGGGTCGATTTCGGTAACAGTCACGATAGAACCGGCACCTCTAAATGAAGCAGCTGAACCTTTCCCAACATCTCCGTAGCCACATACAACAACTCTTTTTCCTGCCAACATCACATCAGTCGCACGACGAATGGCATCAACAGCAGATTCTTTACAGCCGTATTTGTTGTCAAATTTTGATTTTGTAACGGAGTCGTTTACATTGATGGCCGGCATGTGTAACGTTCCGTTTTTCATTCTTTCGTACAAACGGTGAACACCTGTTGTAGTTTCTTCTGATAAACCTTTGATTCCGGGAATCAACTCAGGATAACGATCAAAAACCATGTTCGTTAAGTCACCACCATCATCTAAGATCATATTTAAGGGTTTTCTGTCTTCTCCAAAAAACAAGGTTTGCTCAATACACCAATCAAATTCTTCTTCGTTTAAACCTTTCCAAGCATAAACTTGAATACCGGCAGCGGCAATAGCAGCGGCAGCATGGTCTTGTGTAGAAAAAATATTACAAGAGCTCCAAGTAACTTCTGCCCCTAGAGCAATTAGTGTTTCAATAAGAACGGCCGTTTGAATAGTCATATGTAAACAACCGGCAATTCGAGCACCTTTTAGAGGTTGGTTGTTTTTGTATTCTTCGCGAAGTGCCATTAAACCGGGCATTTCCGCTTCGGCTAATTCAATTTCTTTTCTTCCCCAAGCGGCTAGTGAAATATCTTTCACTTTAAAAGCAACGAAAGGCATTGTTTGTGTACTCATTTATAAAATAATTATATTAGCAAAAATTTTTACAAATTTACATAATACAGAAGGAATTAAAAAACCTTTTTTTATTTTTTGTGATTTGTTTAAACTGCTAACATTTTGAAATACAAATCGATAAATAAACCTCAGCAATGCCATTTTACCAAAGAATAGAAGTTGATGATAATACAGCTCTTTTTGTATGGAAAATAACGGAATCGTATAACGATTTGTTTCGTGAAGTTTCGTTAAAGGATACATCATTGGCTAGGCTGGAAGGCATGAAGTCCGAAAGTCATCAAAAAGGTTTTTTGGCCGTAAGAATGTTATTGCAATATAACGGTTATTCTGATTTTGATTTGTATTATGATGAGTTCGGAAAGCCTCATTTGAATGATGGAGTTAACATTTCTATCTCACATTCTTTCGGTTTTTCTGTAATTATTTTATCAAATAAAAATATTGGAATTGATCTTGAGCTTCGACGTGATTTGGTAAAAAAAATCGCATATAAATTTGCCGAAGAAAAATTTGTTTATGAATACGAAAATAATTCCTCTGAATTTATCAGTATGTTAACAGTGATTTGGGGTATAAAAGAAGCCGTTTTTAAAGTTAGAAATGAAATCGGAATTAGTTTTAAAGACCATATTTTTGTTCGTCCTTTTCAAATGAATGAAAAGAAAACGACTGCACTGTTAGATTTTAATGCCTTAAAAAGCGAATTTTTAGTTTACTTTACTGAAATTGAAAATTACACTTTAGTTTGGCTTTGGGAAACCGAATCATGAGAGAAATTTACCAAGAAATACTGTTGGCAAAAAGCCAAAATAAAAAATTATTAGCCATTTTATTAGATCCTGATAAAGTTGAATTAAATCGATTGTCAGATTTGATTGAAAAGATAAAAAAGAGTCCGGCAACACATATTTTAATAGGCGGGAGTATAGTAGAATCCAATAAGATAGATGAATTGATTTTTTTGCTCAAAGAAAAATTAACCTTACCGATTATTTTATTTCCGGGAAATCCTTCGCAAATTTCGCTTCATGCAGATGGAATTTTGTTTTTAAGCTTACTGTCGGGAAGAAATCCTGATTATTTGATTGAACACCAAGTAAATGCAGTTCCATTATTGAGAAAATCCAATTTGGAAATCATTTCTACAGGTTATCTGCTAATTGAAAGTGGAAGTCAAACAGCTGTAGAACGCGTTAGTCAAACTTTACCATTAAACAGAAATAATTTTGAAATGGTTTGTAAAACTGCCAAAGCAGGAGAATATTTGGGAAATAAATTAATCTATTTGGAAGCGGGAAGTGGAGCTAAACTGGCAGTTCCTTTTGAAATGATTAAAGCAGTTTCAAATGAAATTTTAGTTCCGCTAATTGTTGGGGGTGGTATTCGTTCGCATCAAGCCATCCAAACGGCATTTGATTCCGGTGCAGATATGGTTGTTATTGGGACTGCATTTGAAAACGATAGTAATTTTTTTAACTTTAGGTAATGAACAATTCAGGCAATTTTATCAAATTTGAACTTTTGTAAGCCAACATGATTGATTTTTTCTTTTCACAATATAAAACGTATTCAGGACTTGATATTGCGATGGAGCTGATTGCTGTTATTTTTGGTTTAATCAGTGTTTTATATTCCAAAAAGAACAACATTTTAGTTTTTCCAACCGGTATCATCAGCACTGGAATTTTTATTTATTTATTGTGGAAATGGGAATTGTTAGGCGACATGACTATCAATTTTTATTATACCGTCATGAGTATTTATGGATGGTACAATTGGACCAGAAAAAAAAATGGTCAAACCAAGTTTCCCATTTCATGGATGAATCAAAGTGAAAAAAAAGTTAGCGGAATAGTTTTTATCGCAGCTATATTTTTTGTCATGAATGTTTACACGTTTTTTAATAAATTTACAAGTACAATTGCCTACGTGGATACGTTAACTACAGGCCTGTTTTTTGTAGGAATGTGGCTTATGGCCAAACGAAAAATTGAGAATTGGATTTTTTGGATTATTGGGGATATTATTTCAATTCCTTTGTATTTTTATAAAGGTTATACACTCACCAGTATTCAGTATTTTATATTTACAATAATTGCCTTTTTTGGCTACATAGAATGGAAGAAAATCTTAAACAACTATCATCAAGCATCATAAAAATTGCCCTTTATGGGCCTGAATGTACCGGCAAAACTACTTTAGCTAAACAATTGGCAGAACATTATAATACAGTTTGGATACCTGAATTTGCCCGTGATTACCTTCAACAAAAGTGGGATGTTGAAAAACAAACTTGTAGAAAAGAAGATTTGTTGCCCATTGCAATTGGTCAAACCAAATTAGAGAATGAAGGATTAAAACAAGCAAACCAATATTTGTTTAGCGACACAAGTTTGTTGGTAACCAAAGTTTTTTCAGATTTGTATTTTGGTGAGTGTGATGAAGCCCTAGAAAAAGCCGCAAAAAAGCACAAGTATGATTTGTTTTTTTTGACTGACGTAGATGTTCCATGGGAGAAAGATGATTTACGAGACAAGCCAAACGAACGGGAACTGACTTTGCAACAGTTTGAGGAAAACTTAATTCGATTTAAAAAACCATATATAAAACTTTCAGGATCTAAAGAAAAACGATTTCAGAGAGCGTTAACTATTCTATCAAGGTTAGAAATGGCTAAAAAATTGGGTTTAAATTCTTTTGATTGTATTCAAATTGAAGCTAAAGAAATGCATTTCGAAAAAATTGAAAATCAGATACATTTCTTAATCAACGGTGTACCTTCTTTAAATTTAGACAGACCTGCTAAGCTTAAAGATGGTATAGAACCCCTTTCAGTCGATGAAGCAAACTATTATGCCACTTTTTTTGAGAAAGAAAAAAGTCATTTGAAATTAAAGAAATTTGTGCCGGCATCTGGTGCAGCTAGTAGAATGTTTAAGTTTTTAAGTGAATTTATTAATGATTATAAATTAGGGGAAGAATCTATTAACGCCTACATTAATAGAAAAAAAGCTAAAAATTTATCAATTTTTTTAATAGGAATAGAAAAGTTCCCCTTTTATGAGGATGTCATTGCTCAACTCAGAAATACCTTTTCGGAATATGATTCTTGGGGATATGACACTAAAAACTATGCCTTTGTCAAAACGTTACTTTCCAATACCGGATTTGATTTTGCTAATAAACCCAAAGGCGTTTTACCATTTCATAAGTATAAATCTCATATTGCCACTCCCATTGAAGAGCATTTACAAGAGGCCATAGCTTATGCAACTTCAAATAACAAAGCAAATTTACATTTTACGGTTTCTGAAGAGCATCAACCGGAATTTGAAAAAGTAATTGAACTGGTAAAACCGAAAATAGAAGCCAATTCAGATATAGAAATTAAAGTAAACTTTTCCTATCAAGACAAATCAACAGATAGCATTGCTCTTGATACCGAGAATCATTTTTTTAGAGAAGAAAATGATAGTTTAGTTTTTAGACCGGGTGGACATGGAGCATTGATTCAAAATCTTAATCAATTAGATGCAGATATCGTTTTTATTAAAAACATTGACAATGTAATTCAAAATCATATTAATGAAATTGCCTTATATAAAAAGGCGTTGGCAGGTATTTTATTAGAAAAACAGTATCAAATTTTCAATTATCTTAAACAACTTGATGAGGACATTATTTCCAAAGAATTATTAGATGAAATAGTGTTGTTTATCCAAACTAAACTGCATTTTGAAGTTGTTGAAGATTTTTCAAAATATACAAAAGAAAGCAAAGTTGATTACATTAGAAATTATTTAAATAGACCCATTCGAGTTTGTGGTATGGTTAAAAATGAAGGAGAACCTGGAGGAGGGCCTTTTTGGGTGAGAGACAAAAAAGGGTTGGTTTTTCTCCAAATTGTAGAATCTTCTCAAATCGATCATAAAGATGTTAGTCAAATGAAAATACTCTCTGATTCTACTCACTTTAATCCGGTTGATTTGGTATGCGGAATTAGAAATTATCGTGGAGGAAATTTCGACTTAACAGAATTTGTTGATCATTCGAGTGGTTTTATCGTACACAAAAACAAAAGTGGTCGAGAGTTAAAAGCATATGAATTGCCTGGACTTTGGAATGGAGCAATGGCAAAATGGCTTACTATTTTTGTCGAAGTTCCCCTCATTACTTTTAACCCAGTGAAAACAGTAAACGATTTATTAAAAACAGCTCATCAACCTCAGTAATTGGATACCGATAAACTCATATCAGAACTTTTTTTTAAAGCCGTGAGAAGCAGTGGTGCTGGAGGGCAAAATGTGAATAAAGTTTCATCAAAAGTGGTGCTAACTTTTGATTTGATTAATTCGCAAAGTTTCAATAGTGATGAAAAAATACTGCTTTCTGAAAAATTAAAGAAAAAATTAACTTCAGAAGGTATTCTTAGCCTAAACTGTGATGAAGACCGAAGCCAACTCAAAAATAAAGAAATTGTCACAAAACGTTTTTTGAAAATCATTCAAAATGCTCTGGTTAAACCCAAAGAAAGAAAAGAAACAAAAGTTCCTCGTGCTGCTGTTGAGAAAAGAATCAATGAAAAAAGAATTACTTCAGAAATTAAACAAAACAGAAAACGTCCGGATGTTTGAAGAAGGTAAAAGGTGAATGCCAATGGGTAAAAGAAATTTATCATTGCCATTGATTTTTGTTATTGCCATTGAAATTCTTTTATTACCTTTGCCCCGTCTCAAAGGGGTGCTCTAAAAAACGAGCTGAGATCATACCCAACGAACCTGGAACAGGTAATGCTGTTTAGGGAGTAGACAAAGAAATAAAAGTGCACGTTTATTTTGATGTCAAGAGTATCAATTTTAAATATTAACAAAGAATAATTACCCCTTTTATTCGTAATTTTTTTACGAATGAAAACTTTATTCAACAATTGCCAGTTTGGCATAAAAACACCAAGTAAGTATTGCTTTGCGAGTTTTTTTCTATTTTCTTTTATCGGTTTTTCGCAGGAGCAACAAGCCGTTACAGATTCAACCAAAACTAAAGACATTCCTTTAGACGAAGTCTTGGTTTCAGCCGTTCGAGTAAATGAACAATCGCCTGTAACCTTTTCCAATCTTCGCAAGGAAGAATTTCAATCTCGAAATCTGGGTCAGGACATTCCGATAATGATGAATTATCTTCCTTCAGTAGTCACTACAACCGATGCTGGTGCAGGAGTGGGCTATACAGGAATTCGAGTGCGTGGTTCCGATGCAACACGAGTGAACGTATCTATCAATGGAATTCCGTATAACGATTCTGAAAGCCAAGGCACATTTTGGGTAAACATGCCCGATTTTGCCAGTTCTACTGAAAGTTTACAATTACAACGTGGTGTTGGAACTTCAACTAATGGTGCGGGAGCATTTGGAGCTAGTTTAAACTTATTGACTGATTCTTATGCAAATGAAGCAAGTGGGGAAATTTCCAATTCGTTTGGGAGTTTTAATACACGAAAGCATACTTTGAAATTCAGTACGGGTTTGATGAATGACAAATTTGAAATTGCTGGACGATTATCAAATGTGGTTTCTGATGGTTATATTGACAGAGCTTCCTCCGATTTAAAATCGTACTTTTTACAAGGAACGTATGTTGGTGAAACCAGTTTAATTAAAGCTCTTGTTTTTGGAGGAATTCAAACAACCTATCAAGCGTGGTATGGTTTAGAAGACCCTGAATTGTTAGAAAATGACAGAACCTTTAATGTAGCCGGAATGTATTTTGACGATCAAGGAAACATGAAATTCTATGATAATGAAACAGATAATTATCAGCAAGATCATTATCAATTGCATTGGAATGAACGTTGGAGCAGCAATTGGAGTACGAATTTAGCCTTTCACTATACAAAAGGTAAAGGATATTTTGAGCAATACAGAGAGGATGAAGATTTTGCTGATTATGGTTTAAATCCAATATCCTTAGGAGGAGAAACCATCGATGTAACCGATTTAATTCGTCGTCGTTGGTTGGATAATGATTTTTACGGAACAACTTTTTCTTTAAATTACAAAAAAGATAAAGTCGATTTTATTTTTGGGGGAGGAGCAAACAAATATGAAGGATCTCATTTTGGCGAAATCATTTGGGCAGAATTTGCCTCGCAAAGCGAAATAAGAGACCGCTATTATGACGATTTTTCAACCAAAACCGATGTCAATGTTTTTGCGAAAATGAATTATAATTTAACTAATAAATGGCGACTTTTTGGAGATGTTCAATACAGAAATGTTGGATTTAAAGCCAATGGCGAAGATACCGGAATTGTGAACGACAATTTTAATTTTATCAATCCCAAAGCAGGAATTACTTTTACTTTAAATCAGAATAACAACTTTTATTTTTCATATGCTAAAGCCCAACGAGAACCAAACCGAAACGACTACGAAAACGGAAGTCCAAGACCTGAAAAATTAGATGATTTTGAGCTAGGGTGGCGATATGCAACAGAAAATATTAAGTTGAATATCAACAGTTATTGGATGATGTACAAAGACCAGCTAGTTTTAACCGGAGAATTAAATGATGTTGGAGCACCAATTCGTGCCAATAGCGGAGATAGTTACCGAGTTGGTTTAGAAGTTGATGCCACGTTGAAACTTTCAGATAAATTGTTTTTACAACCCAATTTCACAATAAGTCAAAATAAAAACCAAGATTTTGTTTTTCAGAGAGATGGCGTACTAAAAAATTTGGGTTCAACAAATATTGCTTTTTCACCTAATTTTATTGCTGGAAGTAATTTGACTTTTATTCCGGTTAAAAATTTACAGCTTTCATTATTGTCAAAGTATGTAAGCGAACAATATATGGGAAATATTGATGCGGAAAGCTCTAAGTTAAATGCTTATTTTGTCAATGATTTAAATGTTTCCTATGAAATTGAAACTAAAAAAGTATTTAAAACCATACGATTTAATGCTTTAGTGAACAATGTTTTTAATCTGAAATACGAAAGCAATGGGTATTTCTATACGTATGATGACGATTTTTCATCACCGGGAACAATAACAACCATTGAAGGAACAGGTTTTTATCCACAAGCCGGAATCAATTTTTTAGTAGGTGTAACACTCTTGTTTTAATTAATAAAAAATCCTGACTGTTAAGTCAGGATTTTTTAGTTATAAACCCGAATATTTGATTCATTTATCACTTCAACACGGTATCTTTTCAAGGGATATTCCAAGTTGCCTAATCCGGTAAACAAACTGTATGATTCTTCATCACAAGGGCAAACCACATTGGGCTCTTGTAAAATTAATCTTGAGCAAGAAGAAATTTGCTGATTTGGGCAAGCGGCATCGAATGCATTAAATCCACTTCCGGTATTAAAAATAATAATGCCAATAGACCCTGCGTTCTGTCCATCATATAAGATGCCTTCTCCGGGAAATTTTAAGCTACTGTATAATGGTAAATCTAAATTAAAAGGTATTGAAAAGGAATAATTAGGAATATAAGGATTATTATTATTAAAATTTTCATCGTCGCATCCTGAAAAGAAAATCAAAACAACCAAAAACAAAACAATTTTTTTCATGAGCATAATTTTTCGTTAAGCAAATTTAATTTAATTACCTTTGAATGTCCTTCTAAAAGAATAAATTTTCAAATAATTAAAAATTATACTATCTTTGTTGAAAGGAATCCTCTCAAAGGGGATTTTTTCTATTTTATATAACGATAAAAATATAAATTTTATATGTCAAAGTTCATCTTTTTATGAATTTTGAAGAATAGAATGGTATTAAAAAACACATGAAGTTATGAGTACAGTTTCGTATTACACCGCTGAGGGGTTAAAAAAATTAAAAGAAGAATTAGAACAATTAAAACATATTGAGCGTCCTAAAGCATCACAGGCTATTGCCGAGGCCAGGGATAAAGGAGATTTGTCTGAGAACGCAGAATATGATGCTGCTAAAGAAGCACAAGGATTGTTGGAAATGCGAATTTCTAAAATGGAAGAAATTTATGCCAATGCCAGATTGATTGACGAATCGCAACTTGATCTTTCTAAAGCATTAGTGTTGTCCAACGTAAAAATAAAAAATCAAGCGAATGGAATGGAAATGAAATATACTTTGGTTGCCGAGAGCGAAGCTGATTTAAAATCTGGTAAAATATCGGTTACTTCGCCTATTGGAAGAGGGTTGTTAGGGAAATCCGTTGGAGATATTGCAGAAATAACCGTGCCAAACGGAGTATTAAAATTTGAAGTTTTAGAAATTACCAGAGACTAATTCCTAAGAAAAAAATGGCAAGTATATTCACTAAAATAGTAAATGGTGAAATTCCATCCCATAAAATTGCTGAGGATGAACATTTTATTGCTTTTTTGGATGTAAATCCAAACGCTATTGGTCATACACTTTGCGTGCCAAAACAAGAAATCAATAAGATTTTTGAGATGGAAGAAGACCATTATTTAGCATTGATGAAATTTTCGAGAAAAATTGCTTTAGCTTTGGAAAAAGCAATCTCTTGTAAACGAATTGGAGTAGCTGTGGTTGGATTAGAAGTACCGCATGTACATGTTCACCTTATTCCATTGCAAGATATGGATGATATGCGGTTTCAAAGGAAAGTGACTTTATCTAAAGAAGTATTTGAAGCAACACTGCAAAAAATTAAGAATGCTTTATAAAGTAAAATCCCGAATTTATCGGGATTTTTTTATTTTTTAATCAAGCTTATGATAAAAAGCAGTACCCAAGCTCCTCCAGCCGAAATTAAAATTTGCCAAATCAAACCGCCGCCGCCAATTCCTAATTTACCGGCAAGCCATCCGCCAACAAAACTACCAATAATACCGACAACGATGTTGCCAATCAAACCAAAACCTGACCCTTTCCAAAGTTGCCCGGCCAACCATCCGGAGATAGCTCCAATGAGTAAAAAATACAAAAATTCCATAAATATAATTTTAGGATTGAAATATAAAAGTAATAAAAAAAAGCACAACTAATTGATTGTCATAGCTTTTTATAAATTACAATCATAGTAGTACCTTTGCCAACTTCTGATTGATTAACCCTAATTTTTCCTTTATGGTATTCTTCTACAATACGTTTTGTTAATGAAAGACCAAGACCCCATCCTCTCTTTTTGGTTGTATATCCGGGTTCAAATACTTTTTTAAATTGTTTTTTCGGAATTCCTTTTCCTGTATCAGTAACTAAAATCTTCACTTCTTTTTCGTCTTCAATAATAGTTAGCGATAATTTTCCCCGACCTTTCATGGCGTCAATAGCATTTTTTACCAGGTTTTCTACTGTCCAACTGTGAAGAGTAGGGTTTAGGTTGACATAAATGGTTTTGGTAGGTGCTGAAAATGAAAACTCAACTTGTTTAGAAAAACGTGCTTTTAGGTAATCGAATGATTGAATGGTCTCCGTCACCAAATCTAATTTTTCTAATGCAGGTTCTGAACCAATTTTGGAAAATCGATCGGCAATGGTTTGCAATCGAATGATGTCTTTTTCAATTTCTTTGATTGTATTTTCTTCTACATTTTCAAATTTTAAAATTTCTAACCAGCCAATTAAGGAAGAAAGTGGTGTGCCAATTTGATGAGCGGTTTCTTTTGCCATCCCGGCCCAAAGTTTGTTTTGCGTAGCAACTTTAGTACTCCTGTAATAATTATAAACCAAAGCACTAAACAGAATAATAATTAAAATTAATGCAATAGGATAATATTTTAATTTAGTGAGTAACGATGAATTGCCGTAATACAAATACCAAAATTTATTTGGATTGTATTCAATTACAATAGGCGTGTTTTCTTTTTTTAGTTTATCAAGAAACTGACTAAGTTTTTCTTTATTTGAAATGATGTTATCATCAATGTTAATTTGATTGATTATTGTGTTGTTTTCTGTCACAATAATCGGAATTGTTTTATTGTTATTAATGATTTGAAGAGGTAATTCAATTTCGTCGGTTTCCGGATTGGCATTGTTAACCGTTTTGAGACTTTCGGCCCAAAGTTCCATTTTTAGTTTCTCTTCATTTTTAAAAAGTTGAAAAAAAGTATACGTATTCCAAAGAATTAGTGAAACAATCACAAAAGAAGTGAGAATTAAAAACCATCGGGTTACATTTCTGCTTTCAGAAAATTGCATAAATAGGTATTTAGGATAAAAGTACTAAAATCTTGTGTGAATTGAAAAATTCAATTATCAAATAGTTTTCAATTTTTATACTTTTGTATAAACTAAAAAACAATGGTTAGTATTTCTCCAAAAGATGTTTCTCCTTTAAAATTACAAGGTTATCTGCAAAGTTCGGTTGGCCCAAGGCCCATTGCTTTTGCGAGTACGGTTGATACAAATGGTAATCCGAATTTGTCTCCGTTTAGTTTTTTTAATGTGTTTAGCTCTAATCCACCTATATTGGTTTTTTCTCCGGCCAGAAGAGTACGAGACAACACCATCAAACATACTTTAATGAATTGCGAAGCCACAAAGGAAGTAGTGATAAATGTTGTTAATTTTGAAATTGTTCAGCAAATGTCATTGTCCAGTACTGAATATGCTGAGGGCGTAAATGAGTTTCTTAAAGCGGGTTTAACTATGTTGCCTTCAGAATTGGTTAACCCTTTTCGGGTAGCTGAGAGTCCTGTTCAGTTTGAATGCAAAGTCAATCAAATTATTAGTTTAGGAAATGAAGGAGGAGCTGGCAATTTGATTATATGTGAAGTTGTCAAATTACACATCAAAGAATCTATTTTAGACGAAAACGGCAACATCGATCAACACAAAATCGATTTAGTTTCTCGAATGGGAGCCAATTGGTATTCTCGGTCAAATCAAGGGCTTTTTGAAATTCCAAAACCGTTGGCAACACTCGGAATTGGGGTGGATCAAATCCCTGATTTTATTAAAGAAAGTAACGTTTTTGATGGAAATGATTTAGGAATGTTAGGAAATGTAGAAAGTTTGCCATCCACTGAAGAAATTAATATATTTGTAAACAAGAATATCCAGGTAAAAGGTGTTTTGAGTTCTTCCGATGAAGAGAAGGTGCATTTGAAAGCAAAAGAATTTCTCAACAGACAAGATGCGTTATCTGCTTGGAAAGTATTATTAGCCAAACGGGTTTGATATAAGCCAAATTAATAATTTTAAAAAATCAATATCATGGAAGTTTCAGGAAAAATTAAAGTCATTAACCCAGAACAACAAGTTAGTGCATCATTTAGAAAAAGAGAAGTAGTAGTTACAACTGAAGAACAGTATCCGCAACATATTATGATAGAATTCACACAAGACAAATGTGATTTGTTGAATTCCTATAAAGTGGGAGAAGGCGTAAAGGTTTCCATTAATCTGAGAGGAAGAGAATGGGTAAATCCACAAGGTGAAACAAAGTATTTCAACTCTATTCAAGGATGGAGAATTGAACGTCTGCAAATGGAGGCTTCTGTAAATCAAATACCACCGGTTCCTGCAGCAGAAGCTTTTGAGCCGGCAACTAACTTTAATGAAGAAGAACACGACGATTTACCATTTTAATTTAAAATGTAATGAATAAACAAATTCCAAATTCCAAATTTATTTTTGGGGTTTGGAATTTCTTATTTTGACAATCTAACCTATGTATTTCTTAAGTAAAGAATTATATTTTCCGCCTGTTTCTGAGGCTTCCTACGAAGGAATTTTGGCTGTTGGAGGCGATTTAAGTACTGAACGATTGCTTTTGGCTTATCGAGAAGGGATATTTCCATGGTTTGAAGAGGATGAACCTATTTTGTGGTGGAGCCCACCGCAACGAATGGTTGTAAATCCAAACGAATATAAAGTTGCTAAAAGTCTACGCAACATTTTGAATCGTAAAATATTTGATATTACATTTAATCAGAAATTTTCAGATGTGATCAAACATTGTCAAACCATTAAGCGAAAAGGTCAAAAAGGTACTTGGATAACTGATTCAATGTACGAAGCTTATATGAAGTTACACAGTTTAGGAATTGCCCAATCGGTTGAAGTATGGCAACAAGGTAAATTAATTGGCGGATTATATGGTGTAGATTTAGGAAAAGTTTTTTGTGGCGAAAGCATGTTTTCATTGGTTCCAAATGCTAGTAAAGTGGCTTTTGTCTCTCTAATAGAAAAATTGAAGTGGGAAAATTACCATTTACTAGACTGTCAAGTACACAATGATCATTTAGAAAAACTAGGGGCGTTTGAAATTTCTAGAGAAAACTACCTCAAAATACTAAAATCTTCGGTTTAACTTCTTTTCCAACAATCCAAAAAATGATCATTTACCATTCCGGTTGCTTGCATGTGAGCATACATAGTAGTTGGACCAATGAATTTAAAACCTCGTTTTTTTAAATCTTTGCTAATTTTTTCTGCCAGTGGGGTAAAAGTAGGTACTTCACTTAGGGAAGTGAAATTATTTATGATAGGTTTTCCGTCTACATGACGCCAAATAAATTTAGAGAAAGAACCAAATTCTTCTTGTATTTTTATAAAAGCTTTTGCATTTGCAATTGCAGATTTAATCTTTAAGGTATTTCTAATAATTCCGGCATCTTTCATCAATTCTTGCACTTCATAATCACCAAATAAAGCAATTTGTTGATAATCAAAATTGAGAAATGCTTTTCTGAAATTTTCTCGTTTTTTTAAAATCAAATGCCAGCTCACTCCGGCTTGAAAAGTTTCTAAAACTAAAAACTCAAACAGTTTTTGATCATCGTATACCGGAATACCCCATTCTTCATCATGATAGTTACGGTATAAATCATCTTTTTCACACCAAGCACATCTTTTTTTAGGTTCCATCTAGTTTAGTTTTTAAACAAATATAAAAAATCAATACATTAATTTGAGGTATGTGCTCAAAATAGGGGTGTTTATTTAAAAAACAATAAAAATTACAAATAAGTGTATAAATATGTAGGGTTGTTATTAAATTTGTACAATAATTTGAAATAATAGAGTAATGAAAATAGGGGTTCCTAAGGAAGTTAAAAATAATGAAAGTAGAGTTGGAATGACTCCGGCAGGAGTTTTTGAACTCATAAAAAACAATCATACTGTCTATGTTCAACAAGATGCTGGATTTGGAAGCGGATTTTTTGATTCGGACTATGCGGTGGTAGGTGCTATTTTAGTCTCATCAGCAGCAGAGGTTTATGCCAATGCAGATATGATTGTAAAAGTCAAAGAGCCTATAACAGAAGAATACAAGTTAATTAAAAGAGGTCAAGTTATTTTTACTTATTTTCATTTTGCCTCCAGTGAAGAATTAACAATTGCCATGTTGGAGTCTAAATCAATATGTATTGCTTACGAAACAGTGGAAGAAGAAGATGGTTCGTTACCATTGCTCACGCCAATGTCTGAAGTTGCAGGAAGAATGGCTATTCAACAAGGAGCAAAATACCTGGAGAAACCAATTAAAGGAAGAGGGGTTTTGTTAGGTGGGGTTCCGGGTGTTCCTCCCGGGAAAGTATTGGTTTTAGGTGCCGGAATAGTTGGTATTCAAGCTGCAAAAATGGCAGCTGGTTTAGGAGCTCATGTAACAATTTTGGATATTAATATGAAACGATTACGTTATGTGAATGATGTAATGCCTAGTCATGTAGTAACCGAATTTTCGAGTGAATATAATATTAGAAAGCATATCAAAACACATGATTTAATTATTGGAGCGGTTTTGATTCCTGGAGCCAAAGCACCTAAATTAATTACTAGAGACATGTTGAAAGAAATGCATCCAGGAACTGTTATGGTAGATGTAGCCGTTGATCAGGGAGGTTGTTTTGAGACAACTGTGGCTACTACTCATGAAAATCCAACTTATATTATTGATGATGTGGTGCACTATTGTGTGGCCAATATGCCGGGTGCTGTGCCTTATACTTCTACACTAGCACTAACAAATGTTACGTTGCCCTATGTTTTAAAATTAGCCAACTTAGGGTGGGAATTGGCTACTGAAAAATACCCTGATTTAGGAAAAGGACTTAATATAGTTAACGGGGAAATTGTCTATAAAGAATTAGCCGAGACGTTCAATTTTAGTTAATAGGTTTTATTTGTTTGTTTAAAAATCCCATTCGGAGTGAAAACCGGATGGGATTTTGATTTTTTACATAAATAAAAACCCCATTTTGTTTAAAAATGGGGTTATAAATATGAAAAGGAATTGATAGTTATCCTAAGGCTACTCTTTTAAATCCGGTAACGGTTAAATTAGCGTCAACAGATTTTACATAAGCGGCAACGCTCATAGAGCTATCTTTGATGTAATCTTGGTTCACCAAAGTATTATCTTTGTAAAAACGTTGGATTTTACCCTTAGCGATGTTGTCTAACATTGCTTCTGGTTTACCTTCCGCTCTTAATTGTTCTTTAGCAATTTCGATTTCTTTTTCAATGATTGCTACATCAACTCCAGCTTCGTTTAACGCAATTGGATTCATGGCTGCGGCTTGCATTGAAACATTTCTAGCAGCTTCCTCTGCACCGGCTACAGAAGCTGATAAAGCTGTTAAAGTACCTATTTTGTTTCCGGCATGGATATATGAACCAACAAAAGCACCTTCTAATCTTTCAAAAGAAGCAATTTCAATTTTCTCACCAATAACACCTGTTTGCTCAATTAATTTTTCAGCAACAGTCATTCCGTTGAAATCAGCATTTAAGAAATCTTCTTTATTTGTAAAGTTCAAAGCTAAAGCAGCTAAGTCTTGAGCTAATTTAACAAATGATTCATTTTTACCCACAAAGTCAGTCTCGCAGTTTAATGAAATCACTACACCAGCTGTTTTTTCGTTGTTAACAACAGCAATAACAGCACCTTCTGTAGATTCTCTATCTGCTCTGTTTGCGGCTACTTTTTGACCTTTTTTTCTAAGGTTTTCGATGGCTAAATCAAAGTCTCCATCAGCTTCTACTAAAGCTTTTTTGCAGTCCATCATCCCTGCACCGGTGATTTGTCTTAATTTATTTACGTCTGCAGCAGTAATTGTTGCCATTTTGTATCTATTTTTAAGTGTTTAATTTTTTTGTAAAAAAACAAATTCCGGTAATCAAATTCTAAATTCCAATTTTATTAAATCATCAATTTTAAAAAGATAATCTTTTGGAACTTGGAATTTTCCTATCGGAATTTGTAGTGTTTATTCTTCTGAAGTAGAATCAGCTTCTGCAACTGGAGCGGCAGCTACTGTCTCTTCTACTGCATCTTCTGCAACCTCAGCTTCCTTCTCAGATCCTCTTTCCGTAAGACCTTCAACGATTGCACCGGTTACTAAAGATAAAATTTTGTCTATTGATTTAGAAGCATCATCATTTGCCGGAATTACATAATCCACTTCACGGGGATCTGAATTAGTATCAACCATTGCAAAAACTGGAATGTTTAATTTTTGAGCTTCTTTTACTGCGATGTGTTCCGCTTTGATATCTACTACAAATAATGCAGCAGGTAATCTTGACATATCAGCGATAGAACCTAAGTTCTTCTCTAGTTTAGCACGAAGACGATCGATTTGTAATTTTTCTTTCTTAGAAAGTGTATTAAAAGTGCCATCTTTCTTCATTCTATCGATAGAAGCCATTTTTTTAACCGCTTTACGGATAGTAACGAAGTTAGTCAACATTCCACCAGGCCATCTTTCTGTGATATACGGCATGTTAGCGGCTGTTGCTTTTTCGGCTACGATATCTTTTGCTTGTTTTTTGGTAGCTACAAAAAGTACTTTTCTACCGGAAGCTGCAATTTTTTTCAAAGCTTCATTCGCTTCTTCAATTTTAGCAGCTGTTTTATATAGGTTAATGATATGAATACCATTACGTTCCATATAAATGTAAGGAGCCATGTTTGGGTCCCATTTGCGAGTCATGTGTCCAAAATGAACACCAGCCTCTAATAAGTCTTTAACTTCAACTTTGTTTGCCATTTTTGTACTAGTTTACGTTCTGTTGATTAGCAATGATGGAGTAGCGAATTTCTCTGGTCTTCATCATTTAGATGCTAAACTAATTTTCCGATTGCTTCGGAATAATAACAACAATAACTTTTTTAATAATAATTTTGTAAATCGATTAACGTTTAGAGAATTGGAATCTCTTACGAGCTTTCTTCTGTCCAAATTTCTTACGTTCTACCATTCTAGGATCTCTTGTAAGTAGTCCTTCTGGTTTTAAGATAGCTCTGTTTTCAGCTTCTACCTCACACATCGCTCTAGCGATAGCCATTCTCACAGCTTCAGCTTGACCGGTTGAACCACCTCCATATACATTTACTTTAACATCAAAGTTAGTTGCATTTTCAGTCATAGACATCGGTTGCATAACTTTGTACTGTAAAGTAGCTGTTGGGAAGTAGTTTTCAAATTCTCTTTTGTTTACGGTGATTTTTCCTGTTCCTTCTGAAACATAAACACGTGCTACAGCACATTTTCTTCTACCGATTTTGTGAATAACTCCCATTACTTTAGATCGTTTAAGTTAACGGTTTTTGGTTGTTGAGCGGTATGTTTGTGCTCAGAACCAACATTTACATTTAAATTGCGGAATAGTTGAGCCCCTAATTTATTTTTAGGCAACATTCCTTTTACAGCCTTTTCTACCAATAATGCAGGGTTTTTTTGTTGCATTACTTTAGCAGTCAAGCTTCTTTGTCCACCTGGGTAACCTGTGTGACGGATGTACGTTTTGTCATCCAATTTGTTACCAGTCAGGTTGATTTTTTCTGCGTTGATAACGATTACGTTATCACCACAATCAACGTGCGGAGTGTAACTTGGTTTATATTTACCTCTCAATAGCATTGCTACTTTTGAAGCAAAACGACCTAAGTTATGACCCTCAGCATCTACAACAATCCACTGCTTGTCTGCAGTAGCTTTGTTGGCTGAAACTGTCTTGTAGCTTAATGTGTTCACAATAATTTATTTTAATTAAACATTCCATCCCCAATAAAGGGGATGCAAAAGTACAATTAATTATGATAAAAGCAAATAGCTTCTTCAGAATATTTTTTTGGTACTGTTTTTTGATTAAAATTGTAGCTAATTCTAATACTGTAAAGAAGATAGCAACGTTTGATGTCAAACTATTTTAAACTAAAAAAACTGGTTTTTATTAAAAATTCATCATTATTGTTGTTTATGACATCATTTAAGACTAAAATCTATTAATAATTTTTTATTTTTACATCTAAATTTTTGTAACATGAAGCCAAAAGCCACCTTAAAGCAGATTTCAAAAGATTTAGGAATTTCCGTTTCAACTGTTTCCAAAGCTTTGAGTGATAGTCATGAGATTAGTGAACCCACTAAATTAAGGGTCCAAGAATATGCAAAGCTTCAAAATTATAGGCCTAATTCAATGGCCAAGAATTTAAAAAATCAACGAACCAATACAATAGGCGTTATCATACCCAATATATTAAATCCTTTTTTTGCCAAAGTTTTTAGTGGAATCGAGAAAAAGGCAAATGAAAAAGGGTACAATGTAATCACCTACATTTCTAATGAATCCTTTAACAAAGAAAAGCAAGCAATGGATTTATTAAGTAATGGAACGGTTGATGGGTTTATATTGTCTGTTGCAGAAGAATCTCAAACGAAGAATGTATCTTCACACTTTAAAGAAATTCTTCGAGAGGGTTTGCCTATTGTTATGTTTGATCGTACAATGGATGATGTAAATTGCGACAAAGTAATTGTGGACGACTTTGAATCATCTGTTGAAGCAGTCAATCACTTAGTTAAATTAAGATGTAAAAAAATTGCACTTCTGTCTTGTATTGATAATTTAAGTGTGGGGAAACTCCGGGCATTGGGTTATGAAAGGGCTTTAAAAGACAATAAAATTGAAATTAATAATCAGTATATCATCAAAACCGACAACCATAACGATTTTGATTTACGGTTGGAAAAATTAATTGCCACAAAAGAAATTGACGGAATTTTTGCTTTAGATGAACATGCCTCAACAATGGCAATGAAAATGGCTATTCAAAAAGGCATTCAGATACCAAAAGAATTGTGTGTGATTGGGTTTGCTGATGGTATCTGGTCTCGTAGGTTAACACCAAGTTTATCAACCATTAGCCAACACGGACCCGAAATAGGTGAAGAAGCGGCTAAACTTTTAATAGAAAAATTAGAAAATAAACAAGAAACACCAACGTTTAAGACTACAGTTGTTAAAACAGAATTGAGACAACGAGATTCAACAAGGAGGGTTTAGGTTTGTTTATGGTAATGTTTAAAGAAGTTTTTTAGAAACAATGATTTTAAGTTTTCATGACTTAATTCAGTTTTCTGATTATTCTTTTCGTTTGTTGGAACAAAACTTTCCAATTTTAAATCAGATATTAAATTTTTATTTTTAGCAATTATATGAATAGGGGTTTTAAATGAATTTCTTTCAGAGGTAAGTAAAGGGGGTTGATGGTCGCCAAAAATCACGAAAATGGTCTCGTTGTATTCCGTCAAAACAAATTCTGTAATTGTTTTAATTTGATATTCAATAGCAGCAAAGTAGTTTTCTTTTATATTGTTGTTCTGGCTTGTGGTGGGTTTAAATGCTTTTCTTTCTGCGGAATTACATTCTTCCCAATTTGAAAACAAATGTGTGGGGGTTTCAAAATCAGCATGAGAATTAATTGTTTCTACAAAAAAACTAATGGGTTGATTAGGATACTTTTCTTTTAAAATAGTTCTCGATTTATGTAGCATATATTGGTCAGGTGCCGAAGGGCCGAAGTTGAACTTTTCGCCATTATATTCTAAGTCTTTAAATTTTATTACATTTTTTGCCCCCAAAAAAGACAATGTTTCGTCCCATTCTATCTGAAAATTATCATATCCGCCAACGGCCGCTATAAGATTGGTAGCATATCCAAATTCATTCAAAATAGCCAGTATAGATTGTGTTTTGTATTTTTTTCGTTCGTAAAACAGTTTTCGGTAAAGAAAATCTGAAGTTATGTTGATGCCCATCAAAAGACTTGAATATGCCATCCATGATCCGCCTCCGGATACAGGAGATTTTGAGAAGCTGCTTGTTATATGCCAATTTTTTGATTGTAGATTTTGATTAAATTCGGTCATCAGTTTGGTATATTTTTCACGAAAAAAAAGATCTTCATGTAGAATTGCACCATAAGATTCGATGGCTATAAAATAGATGTTTGGTTTGCTTTGTAAAGAAATGTCTTTTTCAACTGAATAAGCTTCATTTTCTATAATTTTAGTCAAATTAGTTAATTCCATTTTGGTTTTTTTACAAAAAAAACGATTCGACTGAAGGACTAAAATTGAAAATTGAATTGTGAAAAAACGAAGATAATTAAAATCAAATTCTTTTTTAAAGACAAATGGGTTTGTTTTTTTTGCTAAAGAATTTACGAGAGTGACTCCTATTATGCTGAAACAAAAAAGGACTAACATTTTTGCATCACCATAATAAATTAGCTTAATTAAAATACCGTTTATGTAAACTAAGATTGTAAGAACTACTAGACTTAAAAAAAAGCCAAATACTAATTGTATTCGATAGCCATTAAGAGCAATTCGAAGTCCTTGTTTAATCAGTTGCCAATCGGATGCTATACATGGAAACGTTTTGTAGATTCCTAAAATAGTGTAATGATAGTAAAAAAGAACAAGCGTAAATATGTAAAAAAATGACGAAATGACTATTGCCCAAAAAAAAGGAATTGTGCTTTTTAAAAAAAGAAAAACAAGTACTAAAAGTACAAATTCAAAATTTATTCGGAAGATATCTTCATTAAATCGATTGATTATTTTTTTAAACTGAAATGATTTGTTACTAAAGATTTCTTTTATTGGAAAAAATTCACTTGTATTTTTATGAAAAAAATACCTTGGAAGGAAAAGAGAAAAATTTAACAGTAAAAAAAGTAATAAAATTATCATTTATAAAAATTAAGGTTCAAATCCAGCCCAAGCACTTGGATTTTCTTTTATAGTAACGCCTATTTTTCCCGAAAAAGTGTTTTTTACTTTTGCAGAAACTTCTTCAAAGATATGTCTTGCTACAAATTCTGTAGTCGTCAATTTTCCTTTAAATAGTTCTAAATCATCTAGGTTTTGATAGTCTAACTTTTTCAAAACATCCTTCACAATCTTGTGAGCTAAACCAATATCGATGACAACATTGTGTTCATCAAGTTGTTCGGATTTAAAAGAAACATCTACAACATAGGTGGCTCCATGTACATTTTGTGCAGGACCAAAAAAAGGATTTTTTAAGGAGTGGGCTATCATTATGCTTTCTCTTATTTTAACAAAATACATCGTTTATATAGTTTAATATTTAACAACAGTTATAAAATTAGTATTGATTTTGTGGTTAAAAAAATAAGGTAACTCTTCAAACGGAATAAGTGAAATATAATCACGAATGGGAATAGTATGCACTAGTTTTTCGGCTAGTTTTTTTCGACTAAAAAAATCTTCTGAATTTTTCTTTATCAATGGAATGGCAGAAACTTGAGCACTTATAATCTGTAATCGGTTATAATGAAAATTGCCACCTAAATTTAACTGAATAGGATGATTTCCATACCAACTTAATTCTATAATTTTCCCTTCCTCAGCAGCATGGTCAATACAATATTGTAACCCTTTTTCACTCGTTGAAACATGAAAAGAAAGGGTAAATGCATCGGTTTCTTTTGCAATTGTAAAGCCATTTTTTGCTAAAATCGCCACTTTTCCTTCGTCCTTTTCTTTTACATAAACCACGGCTTGGCAATAACCTCTCAATGTTTCAGCCAAAAGCACACCCACACTTCCGAGTCCGCAAACCAACACTTTTTGATTGGGTTGAACATCCGAAACCCAAATGGCATTAATTACGGTTTCCATATTGGCCAATTGTGTCGCTAAAATTGGATCGGATTGTTCGGAGCATACAAAACAATCTTTTTCTTCCACCCAGCATGTTGTTTGATGCGGATGCATCACGTGTATTAACGCTCCGTTATTGTTTGTTCCCACCAAAGAATAGCCATATTTTATAGGAAAATTGAAAGAACCTACCATGTAAGGAACAGCCATTTTTTCATGTAAAGACGGAGGAACTTTTCCTTGTGATACAATTGTTTCTGTTCCCAAACTAATGGAAGAATACAGACTGCTGATTTCTATTTTATCCGAATTAGGCATTTCAATACTTTCCGAAATAATTTCTGAGTGATTGTTTTGTAGATGCCAAAAGGATTTGTAATTCATTACGTTATAAATTTGAGACAGTCATTATGGCGTTGCCAATTTTATAATAAGTCGGATTTTTTAAATGAATAGCACCGGAAAGTTCATTTATTTCTTCTAATTCTATTCCATTTAATCCTGAGCCAAAAAGTAATGGAGCGATATGAAACTCAATCCGTGAAAGCGTATTTTCTTCTATAAATTTCCGAATTGTTTGAGATCCACCTTCTATTAAAACCGAATGAATTCCTTTTTTTTTCAATTCCTTCAATAATTTTGTGGAGTTAATCCAACCATCTTCATTTTTAACAACAATTACTTCAGTTTCTGCCGGTAAATTACCATAATCCAAATCAGTAGAACTCATTAATAAGGTTTTACCGGTTGAAAGTGTTTCTAAGGCTAGTGTTGAATTGGCAACAATCACTTTTATTGGGTTTTCACCCTTGACTAAACGTACATTCAATTGCGGTTTATCAATTCGAAAAGTGTTTCCTCCAATTAAAATAGCATCTACTAAGGCTCTAATGCGATGCGAATGGATTAAATTTTCGTGATTGCCTATCCATTTTGATTTTCCGGTTGGGGTGGCAATTTTCCCATCAATGGTTTGGGCTATATGTACGCAAGTAAACGGAACTTCTGCTGCTCGATTGACTAAAAAATAACCTAAGTAAAGTAAAAAAATTTTCTTTACCTTTTTTGGAAAAACATCTGCAAAAGCTACATCGTAAAATTCATCCGCTTGAAGGTGTGCAGGATTAAACCGAATAATAGCAATACTGTTTAACGGCAATGAAGTGGAAAAACTTTTTTGTGCTTTTAGTTCATGTGAAATCAAAATAGATTCTCGATTACAATCAATCGTTTTATAAATCGCTTTGATTTCTAAAAGTAATTCCCAATAAATCGCTTTGATTTTCATTTAATGCAAAATAGATTTTAATTTTTTTCGATAAAAATGAACAAATAACAATCCAAGCACAATGCATTGTCCGGATGCTATCAAATATACAAACTTTGTTTGTGGTTTAAAAAGTAAAAATAGATTCAACGCAATGAATCCAACGATAAAAGCCATCACTTTTTTTGATGGGAGTAATTTGTTTTCTATCATAAAATAAAAAATCACCAAATTAAGCAGATTTGAAATGCCTATGGAAAGGATAGCCCCATTGATGCCTATGATTGGAATCAAGAGATAAAACATTCCCGCCATGACGATAATTTTTATCAAAAGTACGTTGTTTAATTTTGAAACTTTTTGCTTGTAAATAAGGATTAAGGCCATAAAACGAATGCCAATTAAAGGGAAAAAGGCCAAAACCATAGGGATGAAATAAGTGGTTAGTCCGACATATTTTTCATTTTGTAAAAACCAATCAATATTAAAACCAAACCCGATTAAAAAACTAAATACAACTAATCCAATCCATAGATAAAAATCCAATTGTTCTTGAATTTTATTTGGATTTGAAAACGTTTTATCGCTTAAATTACTATACAAATCCGGACGAATAGCATTGTCAACAGCATTAAAAAAAGTATTCGTTGCTCCGATAATGCTTATTAAAACGGCATAGCGGGCTAACTCTGAAAGGGTCAAAAAACGTTCTATAAAAAATCGGTCCATTTGACTTTCTATGCTGTATAAAACTAAAAAAGGTAAAAAAGGCCATGAAAAACGGAGTGATTCCATTAAAAGTTTTTTGGAAATCGAAAACTGAAATAAAGTAGAATTTTTAAATAATATAAACGAGAGTACGAGTAAATTTACAATAAGAGCCGCCGCTAAAAATCCAAAAAAGGAAGTGTGAAAAACAAAGACACAACACAATTGTAAACCATGTGTGGCAAGAGCAAGAACAATACTAAACAAGCTATACGCTTTAACTTTAGAATTGTTTTGTAAATAAATAAAAAATAAGTTGTTTAAGTTGCCAACAAGAAAACTAGAAAATATCAGATACGAATAAGGGAAAAACTGCATGTCGTTTTTGAACAGTACATCAAAAAGGTTTTTGCCAAAAAACAAAAACAAAACCAGCCAAACGAGCGTACAAATGACATTGAAATGAAATATAGTTCGAAAAAGAGCAAGTTGTTTGACCTTATTTTCATTCTCGTAAAAGAAAATGGTTCTATAAGCTTGTTCTGTTTTCAAGTTGAAAAAAATGGAAAAAACAACCAAAAAGGAATTGGTTAACGCAAGCACTACATATTCTGTTGGTGTCAGAAATTTTAAATAAATAGGGAGTAATACCAACATCAGAATTGGGGAAAGGATTCCGGTGAACGTATAGACTACTGTTTTTTTCATCTATTTTTAGTAATGATCAACAACTTGTATTTCATTTGTTTTTTGGTATACAAATGGTCTAATAAAACCCCGCCTTTAAATAGTTTTTTATAAGGGGAATTTTTTTTAAACAACCTAAAAAACAGCCTTTGAGTATAAATTTTAAAAAGTGATTTTAATCGCATAAAGGGAGTTAAATCTTCACTACTTATACTAAAATTAGCATCATCTATTTGTATGTCATTTTCTGAAATAAGGCTGTTTAAATGCCAATTTTCTTTTAATTGTTGGCTGATGGTATTCTCGTGACCGTCAAAAAAGTCATCTACAATAACAAGTTGACCGTTTGGCGTTAATGCATCTAGTAAAGTGGTGAATGACTTTTGAATGTCTAAACTATGCTTCAACGATTCTACACAAAAAATAAGGTCAAATGAGGTTGAAATTTCATCAAATGAGGCCAATTGAAACTGACAATTTTCGATTTTTAGTTTAGTTTTTATTTCATTGGCTCGTTCAATTTCTCTTATACTCACGCTAATGCCTACTACTTCTTTTGCTTGATTTTTGACAAAAAGAAAACTACCAAATCCAACGCCACATCCCGCATCAAGAATTGTTTTTCCTTTGCAGTCTACTTTCGAAACCAGGAATTCATAAATGTCTGAAAATCGCTCAGAGAAATGTAATTGCTTATGTATTGGATAGACAGCTTCTTTCTTGAATTTAGCTTCCAATTCAAAAAGCGAATTGTAAAGTTGCGATATGTCTTTTGCGGTATTCAAACTAGTACTTCTTTTTCAAAATAAATATAAATTCATTAGCAAATTGGAGAGGGACGAAACTTTTGCTTACTTTTTTATAGTTTTTAAATAGGCCAAAACTGATGATTTTTTTAATTTTCATCAGTTGCCATTGATCGGCAATACAGGTTTCAATTATAAAATGGTGTTGGTCAAAAAGTAACTTCCATTCCTGATAGGTTTTGGCATCTTGATGTCCTTTTTTATTAATAGTAAAAAGCATTTTTTTGGTAAAAATCCATCGCCAGGAATTGGCATTTCGAACCATCAAACAAATTTTTGCATCGGGTTTTGTCACACGGTTTATTTCTTCTAAAACACTCTTTTTATCAATCATGCGTTCTAAAGAGCCGAGACAGGTTACATAATCAAATGTGCAGTTTTCAAATGGCAAATGCTCTGCATTTCCAACTACAATGTTGTCATTGGGCAACTTCAGTTTTGCTTTTTCAACAGCAACTTCGGAAATGTCGATGCCATAGTTATTTGTTTTATAAAGTTGACTAACTTCTAACATTCTCCCTAAACCACACGCCACATCTAAAAAGTTTTTAGCGGGTTGGAGTTGTAATAATTCAGCAAAAATAAGATAGGCTTCCTTCGGGCGAAGATAACTTTCTCCACGTTTCGAGTAAGTTGTGTTAAACCATTTTTCGATGGTTTTTTGTTCTAGTTCAGTTGCGTTCAAAATAATAAAAAGCGTTTGGTGTTTACACAATAGTCCGTATATTCTTGTTTGAATAATTCTTTTAAAAATTCTTCTTCAATTCGCACTCGAAAAAGCATATATACAAAATAGCCTACTAAACCAATCCAGCTTATATAGGTTGGAAAAATGAGTCCAAAGCCAATAAAAAACAGAAACATACCATCTAACCCCGGGTTTCTGGTGTACTTAAAAATTCCGTTGGTATGCAATTTAAACGAATCGTTTTTCTGTTTGTTTTCCTTTCTGATATAAAGCATCGAACCGAATGTAATTGCTCTTCCCAAAAGGACGAACAAAACACCTAATAGTTGTAATTCGAAAGCGGGTTTAAAAATTTGAAAAGAATCAGCCATTGGATAAAAATAGAAAAAAGGAAATAGAAAATAGCTATTAACCAAAATCGTAGGGATAAATAATAGGATAACTTTTTTGGCAAAAGACCATCGATAAATGGTTTGAATTAGTGCACTTTCTACTTTTGGATAATTTTTATTTTTGACAAAAAAATTGCTTGTATTGGCCACACTTGGTACGTGAAAAAATACTAATTCAATCACTAACGTAACATAGCCAAAAAGAAAAGCAAATAATATCATTTAAGATTGTATTGAGCTAATAGTGGTTTAAAATTTTCATCCCAAGTGGCTACTTTTACCTTAGAAACCGCTTGAATTAAAGAATGGTATGTTTCTTTCTCTGTACTAATTTCGTTTATTTTAGCAGCAATCAGGCTTGGATCAAAAGTATCCAAAACTCCAGCTGATTTTAATTTTTGGTTGTTTTTAAAATCACCTACCGGTGTAATGAGTACCGGAAGATGCGTGGCAATTGCTTCTAAAATCCCCATACCAAAACTTTCATAATCTGAAAAGTGAAAACATAAATCATACTTTAAAAGTAATGCATTAATATCTTGATGGGAAATTTTTCCTTTATAATTAATTTTTTTTGGCTTAATAGACATAAATTTTTGAAAATAATCATCCGATAATATTTCACCATAACAATCGATTGACAATGTATTCGATTTTGCATTTGCAACTGCATCAAGCAGACGAAAATGACCTTTCCCTTCAATAAAATTAGCGAGATAAATGACTTTTTTAGGTAAATCAGGAAATGATGTTTTGTGTCTCCAATTTAAATCTACACCTGGTTGAATAATGATTCCAGCATCTGAAATTTCCAAGGTATCAAGAAGGTGTTTCTTGGAGTTTTCTCCTGTAAAAAGAAGTTTGAAATTTTTACCGATTTCTCGCTCAATTTGTTCAAATAAGTATTTTTTCTCATTTGTAGGTTGAAGGATTGAAGGCCAAAGATGAATTAAAAACGTAATGGAATAGTTAGCCAATTTGGATAAAGTAATGTTTTCAGAAATTAGTATGCCATCCAGAATATAATGACAATTTTTGTCAAAGGGATAAGTGTTTACCTCTTCAATAATTTCAATCTTTGTTTCGGTATACTTATTTAAAAATTCATTTAAATGAGCATTAAAAATGGTTCCACCACTAATTTTAAAATGAATATTGGTTGTGAGAATAAAAATCTTCATTTTCGAAAGGTAAAAAATTCATAAAAAGAAATTGAAAATGAAAAAATTATTAGGGCAGTTCCGGTAGTAATCAGATAAATTCCGATTGTGTTTGCGAAGAAAAAAAATAAAGGAAATGACACAAAATAAAATCCCGCAATAAAACGAGCATATTTCTTTTTTTGTTCAACAAATGTTGATTTGCTGTACACAAACGTGATTATTTTATAGAGATAACGCAATAGGCCACCGATAGTTATCCAACTTAATTCAGTATGTTTGCTACTAATTAAAAGAGAAAAAAGTAAACAGTAAAATGCATCTACTTCCATGTCTAAATTCCCGCCAAAAGTAGTTACTTGATTCAATTTTCGAGCTAAGAAACCATCTAAACCATCTAAACTAACGACTACTAGCGAAAGTAGTGCTAGTTCTGTTGTTTCTGTGAAAAAAGGAATTGTAAAGAGTAGTCCCAAGCGAGTTAACGTTATAATGTTTGGAATCCCACCCCATTTTTTGTAGGTTGTGAACGATTTCCAATTTTGAACGACATAAATACTAAACAAAATGGCTCCTAAAAAGTAGGTAAGCAAAAACTGATTGTAAAATAAATCAAGAAGAGCAGCACAAACCATGCTAACGGAGTGAAGAAACAAAAAATCTATGTTTTTCCCCTTTAAAAACATTTTATAGTTCTAAAAAATGGTTGAAAAATGTTTTTTTGGTTTCCAAGTAGTTTTGATTGTGAACAGTAGCTTTAATTTGAATAGGAATTCTATCGATTAATTGGATGCATGATTGCTCAAAAGCAGCTATTTTTTCTGGATTATTGGTCAATAAGTAAATAGATTTTATTTTTAAATCTTGTAAAATTTGCACAGCATCTTCAAAATTACGTCCATCTGCTGGTAAACCTAATGCTAAATTAGCTTCAACTGTATTTTTACCGTTTTTTTGTAAATTATAGGCTTTCATTTTATTGATAATTCCAATATTTCTGCCTTCCTGACGTAAATACAGCAATACACCACCATTTTCTTGAAAATAATCAAGAGATTGATGTAATTGTTTCCCACACTCGCATTTGGTTGAGTGGAAAATATCTCCTGTAATACACTCCGAATGTATTCGAACAGGGATAGGAGTTTCAAAATTTGTTTTTTCATGTACGAATACCAAGTGAGGCATCCATTCTCCTTCATTTGCAGAATAGGCAATCATTCTAAAGTTTCCCCATTCCGTGGGAAGAATTGTTTCAACTTGATTTTTTAACATATTCATTATTTTATAAAAACAAATTTACTAATTCAAAAATAGATTTATTCTAAACAATTATGGCTTTTCAGTCTATAAGGATTAAACTAATCATTAGTAAAAAAGCTGCTCCAAACAGTGTCTACTTGACATGGAAATTTAGGATTAAATCAAGTTTTTCCTGTGTGTGATTAAATTGAAAAAAGTCAAAGAGAAAACAAACAAATGCTAGAGTCAGTAATTGTTTGACCATCATAATTATTTTTCAGTAGATGCTTTTAACAAAAAATGGTTGCGTCAAATAATTATCAATGTGCTTCCAACCAATTTTTACCTATTCCCATTTCTACTTCTAATGGAACATCAAGTTTGAATGCATTTTCCATTTCATGTTTAATTAGAGGTTTAATTTTTTCTAATTCAGAATTATGAACATCAAAAACCAACTCGTCATGTACTTGTAACAACATTTTTGATTTCCAATTTTCTTCGGTTAGTTTTTTATGAATATTGATCATCGCAATTTTTATGATATCAGCAGCCGAACCTTGAATTGGTGCGTTTACGGCATTACGTTCAGCAGCTCCGCGAACTACTGCATTTGCTGAATTGATGTCTTTCAAATAACGTCTTCTTCCGGAAACTGTTTCTACAAAACCATTTTGTCTTGCAAAATCTACTTGATTAGACATATACGATTTTAGTTTAGGATATGTTTTATAATAAGCATCAATCAAGGCAGCACTTTCAGAACGTGACAAATTGGTTTGATTACTTAATCCAAAGGCAGAAACGCCATAAATAATGCCAAAATTTACTGTTTTGGCATTACTACGTTGCTCTTTTGTGACTTCTTCTAAAGCTACATTAAATACTTTTGCGGCTGTACTTCTGTGAATATCTTCATTATTTTGAAAAGCTTTAATCATATTTTCTTCACCAGAAAGTGCAGCAATAATTCTCAATTCGATTTGAGAATAATCGGCAGAGAGGAGTTTGTAATTTTCATCTCGAGCTATAAATGCTTTTCTGATTAATCTTCCACGTTCCGTACGAATCGGAATATTTTGCAGGTTGGGATTATTAGAACTTAATCTTCCTGTTGCCGCAACTGTTTGCATATAATCGGTATGAACGCGACCTGTTTTTTTATCAACTTGTTCAGGTAAAGCATCAATATAAGTGCTTTGCAATTTTACCATTTGACGCCATTCTAGAATGTCACGAACAATTTCATTGTCTTTTGCCAAATAACTTAATACTTCTTCGCCGGTTGCATATTGTCCAGTTTTGGTTTTCTTTTGTTTTGTTCCACCAATTTTAAGTTTTTCAAACAAAATATCACCTAATTGTTTTGGGGAAGCTAAGTTAAATTTTTCACCGGCAGTTTCATAGATTTTTTGTTCTAAAGCACTACTTTCTTTAGCCATTTCAACAGACATTTTCTTTAAGAAATCTTCATCGAGATTAATGCCTTCCATTTCCATCGCCGCTAAAACTGGAACTAATGGAATTTCGATTTCATCGAATAATTTTTTGGTTCCAACTTTTTCTAAAATCGGTTGAAAATGTTCTTTAAGTTGCAAGGTTATATCGGCATCTTCAGCTGCATATTCTTTAATAGCTTCTAATTCAACTTGTCGCATAGAAAGTTGATTTTTGCCTTTTTTACCAATTAAAGTTTCAATGGATTTTGGTGAATACTTTAAATAAGTTTCACTCAAAACATCCATGTTGTGACGCATATCAGGATTTATCAAATAATGTGCAATCATCGTATCAAACAATTTCCCTTTTACTTGAATTCCATAATTTGACAGTACTTTTATATCGTATTTACAGTTTTGACCAATTTTTTCAATTTTTTCATTTTCAAAGAAAGGCTTGAATTTATTGGCTAAAATCTGTGCTTCTTCTTGGTTTTCTGGAAATGGAACATATAAAGCTTTCCCTTTTTCATAAGAAAACGACATTCCAACTAACTCCGCGTTTAAAGCATCAATTCCTGTAGTTTCAGTATCAAAACAGACAGAAGGTTGATTCATAAGATTTTGAACAAGTAGATTGACAGGTAAATTGCCTTCAACAATTTGATAATGATGTTCAGTGGTTTCCAAAGTAGCATATCCTGAATGATAAGTTGTTGAATCATCATCTGAAAATCCAAATAAATCCATTTGTTCATCGCTGGATTTTTTTGGAGTAGGTTTTTTTACTGTTTGAGTATTTGGTTTTTCATTCCCATTGGTTTCAATTTCATCATATTCTTTTCCGGTTCCAAAGAATTTATCGAACTGAGTTTTCATTTGACGAAATTCTAATTCCTGAAATAAGGCATCGGTTTTTTCTACATCGGGTTTGGACAATTCATAATCGGTAGCATCAAAAGTCACCGGACAATCGAGTAGGATGGTGGCTAATTTTTTGGAAAGCAATCCTTTTTCTTTATTCGCTTCAATTTTTTCTTTGATAGCACCCTTAAGTTCATGCGTGTTAGCCAATAAATTTTCAATTGAACCGTATTCTGCCAAGAATTTTTTAGCCGTTTTTTCTCCTACTCCCGGAAGCCCTGGAATATTATCAACAGCATCACCCATCATTGCCAAGAAGTCAATTACTTGCAACGGATGTTCAATTTCAAACTTTTGTTTCACTTCTTCAATACCCCAAATTTCAATGTCATTTCCCATTCGTGCGGGACGGTACATAAAAATATTTTCAGAAACCAATTGACCAAAATCTTTGTCAGGTGTTACCATAAACACTTGATAGCCTTCTTTTTCAGCTTGTTTAGCAAGTGTTCCAATCAAATCATCCGCCTCATAACCTGCTTTTTCGATAATCGGAATATGCATTGCTTTCAATAATTCCTGAATATACGGAACTGCAATTTTGATAGCTTCGGGTGTTTCATCGCGATTGGCTTTGTATTCCTTAAACATTTCCAAGCGGTAATCGCTTCCCCCTTTGTCAAAAGCAACCGCCAAATGATCTGGCTTTTCGCGTTTAATCACATCCATTAGCGAATTCATGAACCCCATAATAGCGGAGGTATCCATTCCTTTGGAGTTAATTCTTGGATTCTTGATAAAAGCATAATACCCACGAAAAATTAAAGCGTAAGCATCGAGAAGAAAAAGACGTTTTTGCGTTGACATAATCCTTAAATATTGAAGAATTCAAAGATACATTTTTGATAGCTAAAAAAGAAAAATGCCGAAACCAATTTCTGATTTCGACATTTTCCAACCACTATAAAACACCAACTTTATTTTATATTCATTTGTTCTAACTTAGCTTCGAGAGCATTAATTTTTTCTAATGCTAATTTTAATTGGGTATTTTCTTTTTCTAAATTTTCAATTTTATCGTTTAAGGCTTTGATGGCTTGAAAAACGATTGGGTCATAGTCACCGTAAGCTGTTTGTAAATACCCAAGATTATCTTTAGTTACTTTTTCCGGGAAAATTTCAGCAATTTCTTGAGCAATAAAACCCATTTGATAACCTTTTGGTCTATTTATATTAGTAGAATTATCATCCCACTCATAATTTACACCTCTAAGTCTTATTATTTTTTTTAATGCCTCTTGTGGGTTAATTGTAGTTATATTTTTTTTCAAACGTTTGTCTGAATTTGCTAACCAACTACCAGCAGTTGCTTTTGAAGCAGTTCCGCTTACTTCTAAATCATTTGTGGATGGAGTCATATTAATACCTACTTTTCCGTCACCAGTTGCAACTATAATATTTCCGGCACCCCCGCTATGAAAAACATTGAATCTGCTATCTGCCGGGGTATCATCGGTTCTACCAAAGAGAACCCACTCATTGCTGATTTCAGTAGCGTTTTTAAAGCGAATTCTTGCTCCTGTGTTGGCAGAGGATTGTTCTAATTCAATATGAGAGACAGTGCCATCACTTATACCACTTATATTCAATAGAGCATTACTATTGTTTAATTCACCTATACTTAAACGATCTGAAATATAATTTCTTCCCACAAAATAGCCTGCCCATCCATTAGAAGCGGCAACTTCGTTATAGGTACCATAATGGGTACCTCCTGCAGAAGCAGAAATTTGGTTGAAAGTACCGTATTTAATTCCATTTCCTGTAGATGATGCACCATATTCATTCCGAGTACCGTAATAAGTCCCGTTAGCAGAGATTGCAAAATCTGTAAAAGTTCCTGCAAAACCATTTGCTCCTGGGGTTCCACTAGTAAATCGATTTCTGACACCTGCCATCAAAGAGCTACTGGAATTTGCTGTTAAGAATTCGTTGTATACACCAAACATGTTTGATGCATTTGTAGAACGCATTCCATTATATACTCCATATTGGTCTCCAGTGCTGCCATTTTCCATATTGTTAAAAGTTCCAAACTGCTCTGCAGAGGTGGTTCCTCTAACCCAGTTGCGGGTACCATATTGACTCCCTATGGCGGTAGAGTTTAGTTCATTAAATACTCCATATTTTTGTCCAGTACCAGTTCCGTCAGTAAGATTGTAAATAGCATAATTATTTCCAGCACCAGTTGCAGATGATTCATTAAAAATAGCATGACTTCTACCTGTTCCTGCAGCTGTTTTATTAATATTGAGGCCATAAGTTGACCCTGTAAAATTATCAGTTTTGGTAATTCTTACTGCAATTAAATCAGTGTTGTCAGTTTCTAATATATCTAATTTTGAATTTGGATTACTTAAACCAATACCAACATCGCCGGTATCTTCTACAATAAAAGCATCAACTCCATTGTCTTGTATTGCAAAATCACCCGTGCTGTTTAAATTAATATCAAAGCTATTTACACCTTGACTAATTACTGTAGGTTGAATAAGGGCTCCACCTAATCGTATATCATTCCCTACTTCTGTTAATCCATTACTGGCGGAGGTGCTCTCGCCTATACTTGGAGTTACCCAACTTAGATTACCAAATGCATCGGTTTGCATAATTTGGCCATTGGTACCTCTTGTAGCAGGAAATACATAATTATTACCAGTCGTAGTTCCAATTGACACATTTCCTAAAAAGTAGCCAGCATAACTATTTGACTTTAATGCTTCGCTGTAGACCCCATAGTGGGTACCTCCAGCAGTAGTTTCAATGATGTTATATGAACCATATTTAGAGCCTAAACCAGCACCTCTAACATCGTTATAAGTTCCATATTTAGTTCCATTTGACCCACCCCATAAATCATTTCTAACCCCTATTTCAGTATCATAATTAGAAAATGAAATAAACCAATTTCTTTGTGCAGTCATCCCAGCCCCTGAACCTGCTAGGGAATTATATAGGTTTATCTTATTTCTTGTTCCTGTAGATTCATCACGTAAACTAATAGATTGTACTACTCCTCCTGTTGTGTAGGAACCTGAGTTTACTACATTAATGCCAGCACCTCCTTGGTCGTTTTCGATATACAATCCTCCATAATCTCCAGTGCCTGTATCAATTTTTAATCTGTATAAATTAAATCCATCGGTATTATCATTAATACCAATTGCAGTTCTTCCTAAATGATATATGTTGTCATTAATATTATCCGGATTCGTATTGGTAGGGTATTCTAACCAATCCACATCACCACCTGATACATTTTGAAAGCTTAGGTTTCCGGATCCATCAGTCACCATGACTTGTCCGGCTGTACCGTCTGTTCCGGGCATTAAGTAACGATTGGTTGTTCCTTGTCCTAATGAAGTACGCCCTTGAAAGTAGGCAGCATAACCGTTTGTAATATCTTCAACATTGGTCCTAATTCCGTATTCAATACCTGCTCCTGTTCCTGTAATATCGGCAAGAAAACCATAGCGAGTGCCTGTCCCGCCTGTCATACTAACTACATTTCCATAATTTGTTCCTGTTCCTCCTGTTATTTGCGTTCTCGTTCCATAAAGAGTGCCTACACCTCCTGTTATAATGTTGTTTAATCCGGTTGCATTTCCGTTAACGGTGCTAAAATTATTTTCAAAACCAACTCTTGAACCAAAACCAGTTATATTGAAATTGTTTTGAATACCATAGGATTGTGTAGAATTATTGTTGTTATTAAAACTATTGTTCATACCCGTTAAAAAGGAAGCTCCTGTGCTTGAGAAAGTATTTTGAAGCAAGGTTTGACTCCCTGTCCCATTACCAGTATAAACGTTGTTGTACATAAAAGAATTATTACTCCCTAATAATGAAACAAAATTATTTACTGAACTGTAAGTTAGTGACCCAGCATTGGAAATGGTTTTACTAACAACTAGTCCTCCAGAGCTATTTGTAGGTGTTGTGATAGAAAGAATTCCATTATTAATATCTACGTCACCTTCAGTATAAATATCATCGGTTATAGCATTTGGTGCATTACTTGTTCCTTGTTCATACCAATCCACATCATTTCCTGCTAAACTGGAAAGATTTACTGTTTGAGGGATAATCCCATCATCTTCAATTTCTAAGGTTAGAATATTAGTTGTAGAATTAAAACTAAAATTATCAATGGTTTGATTATCTGTTCCCGTTCCATCTTGAAGCGGAGCTAAATCAATGGAAGTTCCTGTTCCATTTTCAATGTTTAGATTTAAAGTTGTTCCTGCTAAAGTTGGGGTAATCAAATTTTGGTCATCAGTATTTATGGATGCTAAGTTTACCGTTTGAAGCGGTTGCCCATCATTTTCTAATGAAAGTCGCAAAGTTGATCCACTTAAACTGAAGTTATCAATGGTTTGATCATCGGTCCCGGTTCCGTCTTGAAGCGAAGCTAAATCAATAGAAGTTCCTATGCCGTTTTCTATGCCTAAATTTAAAGTTGTACCGGTTAAGGTTGGAGTAACAAGGTTTTGATCATCTGTTGAGACAGACGGTGTTGCCCAGGAAACATTTCCAGTCCCGTCGGTTTGCATTACTTGACCATTAGTTCCTCTAGAGGCTGGAAGAATGTAATTATTTCCTGTGGTTGTTCCGATAGAAACATTTCCTAGAAAATATCCTGCAAAACTGCCACTTTTTGAAACATTAGAATAAATTCCATAATGATTACCTGGTAATGAGTCGTCTATAGATGTGTAAAAACCATACTTGCTGCCGGTATTTGTAATACTTGAAGTAAAAGTTGAACGATAACCAAACATTCTGCCATTTCCAGCGTTTGAAGAAAAAACACCGTCATACAGTAATAAGTCTTGTGAGTTACTGGCAGAATTTATAGCATAAAAATTTGAACTTGTTGAAGAGAATGTTCCGGATAAAGAATTTTCTAAACCATAATAATTATCAGTACTAAATCCTTGTAAAGCTAAATTAATTCCTCTGCTCCGTCCGGATGTATTAGGAGACATTAGAGAGCGAGCAACAGATAAACCAGAATTATTACTTGGATTAAAATCTTGAACGTACAAGGTTGAACCAAAATTAGAAGTGGAACTTGTACCTAAATTAAGTTTTCCTAATTTAAAAATGTTATCGGCGATAGAATTTGGAGGAGAGGTTGTACCAACTTCGTAAAAATCATGATCGATTGTTGGTGCTTGTGTGATGGGCATCCACTGCGTACCATTAAAAAAGTAAAAGCCCACTCCATTTCCACCAACCGTAGTAGCATTAGTGTTCCAAATTATTAATCCTGTGGCAGCAGTATTTGTTCCGTCTAACTGTGAAGTTGTTACATTAGGCAGGTTTACTCTCGGTACCAAAACACCTTTATCTGTAGCCGAAATGTCAAGTATCGAAGATGCGTCCGGAGTAGTAGTATTAATACCAACTTGTGCATTTACAGATAAACCTGTAAACAAAATGATTAGTACAATTTTTTTCATCACTTTATTAGATTAATTTTAGTATTTTTTTTAATGGAAGGTTAAGTGATTTGGGAAATCAAGATGATGTAAAATTCTGCATTTTAAAAATTTCCTTTTTCACCCTTTTGGGTTATTTTTATTTAAATTAGTGTTATTAAATTTGTCATCAGTCACTACAATAAATTATGCGAGTTAAACAAATTGTTTTATTATTCTTTTTATTTACCAGTCTAATTTTTAATGCTCAAGATGCTAAGCCAGACGCTTATCAGGATAGTTTACAAACAATTGTTCAATCGTCTAAGGATAAAGTTCAAAAGAAAGAAGCCTTGTTTTTGTTAGGAGAGCATTTGGTCCAAAGAAATCCTCAACTTGCTGAGGAAATTGGAAATGATATCAAAGCAAATTATTTAAATAAAAAAAGTACTAAAGAGAAAATTCGGTTGCATTGTATTTATGGTGCAAGTCATCGTTGGCAAGGAAATTATACCACTTCACTGGAAAATTATAATGAGGCTTATAGTCTATCTAAGAAAAGTAATGACTCTTTAGAAATTGCCAGAAGCAGTTATTTTATAGGGAGTATTAACATGTTTGTTGGAAATAATGTTTTAGCTCAAAAACATTTATTAGAGGCTTCCAAGATTTACGATAAAATAGGCAAACCCATTGAAAAAGCAGAAATAAACAAATCGCTTGCAAGTTTTTATTTAAATCTTAATCAATTTGAGAAAGGAAAAGATTTATACATCAAGGCTTTAGAGCAGTTTAAAGTATTAAATGACAGTGCAGGAATGTCAAGTGTAAATGCAAATTTAGGATATGTTTATACAGAACTTGGTGATTTCAAAAGAGCAGAATACCATTTGATGGAACAGAAAAAGCTAAATGTTGTTTTTCCTACATTAAGAGAAATGGGTTTTCACCATGACTTTTTAGGTTTGTTAAGGCAAAAACAAGGCCGATTAGAAGATGCCTATAAAGAACATTTAAAAGGATATTTAATTCGCAAGAAGCTTAGTAGTACTTATAATGTTTGTGAATCTAGTTTAAATATGGGAGAAGTATTGATTAAGTTAAAGCGTTATGATGAAGCTATTCCTTATTTGCAAGATATTTTTATATATAAAGAACATGAATCGTTAAACCAAAGACAAACAGCTTATTATTTACTTTCCGAAGCATATGAAAAAAAAGGAGAAATCGATTTGGCTTTGGCTAATTTTAAACGATATAAAGAAGTAAGTGATTCTATTTTTTCTGAAGAATCACTTGAAATAATTGCCGAAAAGGAATCGCAATATAATCAACAAAAAAAGGACAACGAGATTCAACTATTAAATAAAGAAAAAGAAATTTCAGAGGCCAAACTTTCACGATTTAAAACCTTATTAATCCTTTTTTTAATTGGATTAGGAATTGTATCAGTAGCTTCTTTTGCATTATATAAACTGTATGCTAAAATAAAAGCGAAAAACAATATCATTGAAAAAGCTTTAAAAGACAGGGAATTACTTTTACATGAAACACATCATCGGGTAAAAAATAATCTGCAGATGATTTCTAGCTTGTTGAACTTACAATCTAAATATGTTGAAGACAAGAAAGCATTGGAAGCTTTGCAAAAAGGAAGAAATAGAGTTGAGTCGATAGCTATTTTACACAAGCATCTTTATACAGATGAAAATTTGACAAAAGTTAACATTCAAAATTATTTTGAGAGTTTAGTTGCCAATATTATGAATTCGTATTCGAAAGGAAATAGAAATATTGAGGTAAAATGTAATGCTAAAGGAATATTGATGGATGTTGAATCTGTAATACCAATTGGTTTTATTGTGAATGAATTGGTTACCAATACTTTAAAACATGCTTTTCCTAATCAAGAAGAAGTCATCCAACAAGAGATTTCTATTGAGATGAAAGAGTTCGAAAAGCTATATGTTTTACAAGTTAACGATAACGGAATTGGCATGAAAGAGGAGGTTATTAAAAATGAAAAAGAAGAAACTTTCGGACAACGTTTAATACAATCTTTTATTCAGAAACTAAAAGCTAATTTATCAATAGATATAGCTGATGGGACACATGTTAAAATTGAAATTCCGAAAAAAAGTTAACGCAAAATTTCGTTTATTTTTGCAATCGTTTCGCTTCGGCTATGGGTATCCATTTTTTCAAAAATATTTTTTAAATGTGTTTTTACGGTATTTAAACTGACAAAATTTTCCTCAGCAAGTTGCTGATTGTTCTTGCCTTCATACAACCCTTTTAATATTTCAAACTCTTTTTGTGTTAATTCGTTTGTAATCAGCTTGTTGATATTTTCTCTGTTTAGGTCTATAGGAATCAGGAATTTTGAAAAATTATAAATAGCAATTTCAATTGCAGAATAGAGCTCTCTTTCATTAAATGGTTTTACGATATAACCCATTGGCAAAGTATTTTTTGCCTTGTCTAAAATTTCTTTACCAGAATAGGAAGTTAGGTATATAAAAGGTATTTTTTTGGAGTTAATGTAGTTTGCGATTTCAAAACCTTCATATTCTCCCGATAAATTTAAATCAAGTAATACCAAGTCGGGTTTTGTTTTATCCAAAATTTCCAACGCATCATTTTTATCATAAGCAATTCCCTGGACAGAATAGTTTACATTGGTAAGCATTTCTTTGATGTCTTCTGCTATGATAGGGTCGTCTTCAACGATTAAAACACGTAAGAATGGCATAATCTATAAACAATTTTAAATAAATTAAGTCCTTGATTTCAAATATATGTTAAATTATTCTTTAAAGCTAATTTATAAAGTTTATCTAATGTATTTTTGTTAGAAGTATAAAAAAATGGGTTTAAGACTCTTCATTCTATTTTTGCTTGTTGCCCTCGTTGAGGTTTACGCTTATCAAGCAGTTAAAACAGTTGCTAGAAACAAATGGATTCTCATTTCTTATGTAATCATTTCACTTTCTATTATTTTTTTTATTGTTTATCAGTTTACCAAGTTCGATAGAAGCGTTGGTCAAACTAAAATGACAATGTTTACGCTCGGGCTATTACTTATAATAGTGATTCCAAAATTAATTTTAACTATCTTCATGCTGTTTGAGGATATATTTCGATTTTTTTCTGGTACACTCACTTATTTTTCAGGAACTACAAAAACCAATTCGTTTTTGCCTGAAAGAAGAAGATTTTTAAGTCAATTAGCTTTAGGATTAGCAGCTATACCTTTTACCTCTTTGATTTATGGAATGACAAAAGGGAAATACAATTACAAAGTTATTAAGCAACAATTATTTTTTCAAGATTTACCCGATGATTTTGATGGATTTACAATTACACAAATATCGGATGTACACAGCGGAAGTTTTGATAATGCCGAAAAAATTAATTATGCTATTGATCTAATCAATGAACAAGATTCAGACATGATTCTTTTTACAGGCGATATAGTAAATACGCATGCTAAAGAAATGTTTCCGTGGATTGAAACTTTTAACAGAATCAAAAAACACCAATATGGAAATTTTTCAGTTTTAGGAAATCACGATTATGGAGAATACATTCGTTGGAGTTCGCAAGAAGAAAAGGAAGAAAATTTTGAAGCAATCAAAAAACTATATAGTCAAATAGGGTTCGAATTAATGCTGAATGAAAATAAACACATACAAAAGGGTAAAAATAAAATAGCTTTAGTAGGAGTTGAAAATTGGGGGGTGAGTTTTAAAAAAGCAGGCGATTTAAACAAAGCTTCTCAAGGATTATCAAAAGAAGAGTTTAAAATCGTAATGAGTCATGATCCAAGTCATTGGGATGCAGAAATAAACAAACATGAAAAGGATTTTCATTTAACGTTTTCAGGTCATACTCATGGATTACAATTTGGTATAGAAATACCGGGTTGGTTCAGTTGGTCTCCAGCACAGTTTGTCTACAAACAATGGGCCGGATTATATGAAAATATGGGTAAATACATCTATGTTAATCGTGGATTTGGTTTCCATGCCTATCCGGGTAGAGTTGGTATCATGCCGGAAATTACGGTTATAGAACTAAAAAAAGGAGAAAAAGTAGCGTAATTCGTAAAATATGCTACATTTGTATTAATTATGTTAAAAAATAGGTTTAAATTTAAATAAAATTTGTCCTTATGTCAAAGTTTGGTGAACTTATTAATGCTCAGGTTCCGGTGCTAATTGATTTTTACACGGAGTGGAATGAGTCATCTGTAGCAATGCATCCTGTGATTAGAGATGTTGCCGCTGCTTTGGGTGATAAAGCGAAGGTAATTAAGATAGACGTTGATAAAAATCAGGAACTTGCAGATGCTCTTCGTATCAAAGGTCTTCCTACCTTGATGATTTATAAGGAAGGCCAAATGGTTTGGAGGCAATCAGGAGAGTTAGATGCCAATACAATTATTGGTTTGGTTCAAGAGCAAGTCTAACGGATTATAGCACATTGATATCCGTTTTCGGATAGAAATTCAAGCGTTTTTGGGAGTGTATATTCCAAATTCGGAAATGCTTTTATACTGTCGTGAAAAACAATAATACTTCCCGATTCAATGTTTTTTAATACGTTTTCTAAACATTTTTCTTTAGAAATTTCTTTTTTATAATCGGCACTCAGTACATCCCACATGATTATTTTATACCCTAATTTTCGCAATTTTTTAGATTGTACAGGTGTGATTTTACCATAGGGTGGACGAAAAAGGGTTGAATGTTTTTTTTCTCTGGCTGATTGCTGAATAATATTCGAGCATAGTTCAACTTCATCAAGGTAGTCTTTGGTTGATGTATTCCAACCTTTTACATGATTATAGGTGTGATTTCCTATAGCATGACCTTCAGAGATTAGCTTATTAAATTGAGTAGGATACTTTTCAACATTATTACCAATACAAAAAAAAGTGGCTTTGTAATTATATACTTTTAGTTGTGCTAAAACCCAATCGGTTATTTCAGGAATTGGACCGTCGTCAAAAGTTAAAAACACTATTTTCTCGTTGTTTGGAATACTCCAAACATAATTTGAAAAAAGTTTTTTTATAATTGGTTTCGTTTTAATCCAAAGGGAATCCATAGCTTTAAAACAAAAGAGCCAAATTATTGGCTCTGTTCTTTACTCATTATCACGACCAAATCGCTCAAATATTTTGTTATAACTGTTGAATGTCTTTCTGTTTTTTTCATAAAAAACAGTATCCTTTTTGCTTTTTATAACCTGAATCAAAGAACGATAACGTTCTAAATTTTTGACAATTTCATAGATGTTATCATTCTGTTCGGATGCTTTTAGGCTAACATAATAATTTAGATTTTCGTTGTATTTTTTGGCTAATTTGGATGTCAATTCTCGTGCCTTTTCAATTTCACCTAAATCATAATACCCTCCTACAAAAGGCTCTAATAAAGTATAAAAACCATATTTATCTAGTGGTAATTTTTCCAAGGCTAATTCAATAACTTTCCTAGCTTTGTCCTTTTTTTCTTCAACAATAAGCTGCTGCATCAAACGAGATAGATTTAAGCGATAAGTTATACTGTTTCTGCGTGTTTCAACATCGTGATAAATATCACCGTCACTATTTCCCCAATCCCACTTCATCACAATATCATACATTTTATCACTATCTATCATACCCATTTCTAATTGTCCGTTTTCGGGATTATAAGGTGTTTTTATGGGGACCAATTTATAAACTAATCCATCTAATTGAAGGTATTGTTTCATCCAAAGAAAATCTTCGTCACTATCACTTCCACCGGTAAAATAAATTGGCCTTTTCCAATTATTATTCTGGATGATATCAAACATCATGGTTCTTGCTTTGTAAATAGCCCTGTCTTTAATATCAATATCCATGTACGGCACAATTGAATCATAAAATTTTTCTGAAACCACTTTGTTTTTGATTACAGCATCTTTATCTACGGTATATCTAATTTTGTTAGTAGGGAAAAAGTGCACCTTTTGGCCACTTTGCATCTCAAGTTTGGTGTTAGGGTCGTCACTTTTGATAAAATCAATAAAACTTTTTAATTCCCAACGATTCTGAGTTATTTCATTAAAAACGCAGTAGTCTAATTTGTCTCCGGCATATTGTTCTCTTTTAAATGAAATTGGCAAGGGTTCTGAATCATATGCTTTTGCTTTCATTTGATCTATATGCCAATCCGTCATAAATAATTGGGTGTTAACTACTCTAACGTCTCTGCGAATTCCCTCGATTTCTTGAGCATACCACAAAGGGAAAGTATCATTATCGCCTATAGTAAACAAAATTGCATTGGGCTCGCATGATTCTAAATAACCTTTTGCATTTGCTAGAGCGGTATATTTCCCGGAACGATCATGATCATCCCAATTTTGAGAAGCCAGTAGTATAGGAGCCGCTAAAAGCGTAGTAATAAATACAATCGGTAAGACAATCTTAGGTTGCAACCATTTCCTTAAAGTGTCAAAAATGGCATATACACCAATACCTATCCAAATAGCAAAAACATAAAATGAGCCAACCAAGGCATAGTCTCTTTCACGAGGTTCAAAAGGTCTTTCGTTGAGGTAAATTTTTAATGCTATACCCGTAAACAAGAATAAGGCAAGTAGTACATAAAAACTTTTTAAATCTTTTTTAGAATGGTATAACAAACCGATAATTCCTAAAATAAAAGGTAAAAAGTAATACACATTTCTTCCTTTATTGGTGACAACATCTTGAGGTAAGTTTTCTTGAGATCCTAAAAAGACTTCGTCAATAAAATTGATGCCACTCAGCCAATTTCCTTCATTGTCGTATTTTCCTTGGACGTCACTTTGTCTTCCAACGAAATTCCACAATAAATAACGAACATACATATACCCAAATTGGTATTCAAACATAAATTTAAAATTGTCTGAAGTTTTAGGTTTTTCTACGATAAGGTAATTTCCATACCCTTTTAAAAATGAAATGTAATCTTCTGTATCTAATCTGCCGGAACTATAAGCTTGTCTAAATTGTGATACAATATTGACTAATTCTTCTTCATGAGCATATTCAGGATCTATTTTAAAATCAACTACATTAGTAAATTCCATGTAATTTTGAGCACTTTCACCATTCCACATTCTGGGCAGAATGGTTTTATGGGCATGATGACTGTTTTGTATGGCATTAATATAATTGTTAGTAATTATATATTTACCAGTTTTATAGTCACGTTCATAATTAGGAGCTTTATCTAAGTAAGGCTCGTCAGGATCTAATCCCGCAAACATATCTGTGAATTGTGGGCCGTAGAAAAGTGGATTTTGCGGATATTGTTCTCGATTGTAATAAGCTAACACTTCACGAGCATCAGAAGGGCGATTTTCATTAATTACTACATTTGCATTAGCTCTGATAGGTAACATCATCCAAGTTGAAAACCCAATAAGTACAAAAAGAACGCATAATAATATCGTGTTGTATTGTGGAAGATTCTTTGTTCGGGTAAACTTTAAGCCAAAGTAAAAGAAAGCGATTAAAAATAAGGTCATAAAAATAGTACCTGAGTTAAAAGGCAACCCAAAGGTGTTAACCATAAAAACCTCTGTTTTCCCGAAAAGCGACATGGTTAGAGGTAAAAGCATTTTGAATATAAACAACAAAATTGCCACGACAACAACATTAGCAATGATGAAATTTTTAACGGAGATGGTTTTGTAATTTTTAAAAAAATACAACAAACCGATGGATGGTATTGTCAACAAAGCCATAAAGTGTACGCCAAACGAAAGCCCAACAACCAAGCAGATTAATAAAAGCCACTTGTTTCCACGAGGAGAATGCATCTCGGTTTCCCAACGTAAACCTAACCAAAATAATAGCGAAATTAATAAAGTGGCCATGGCATACACTTCGGCTTCCACAGCATTATACCAAAAACTGTCTGTAAATGTAAAGGCTAATGCACCTACCAAAGAAGCACCTAAAATAGCTAGTTCATCTATTTTTGTTATTTCTTTGAATCGAGCAATTATTTTTCTCAATAATAGTGTAGATGACCAAAACATGAATAATATTGTAAATGCACTAGAAAACACAGACATCATATTTACCATGAGGGCCACTTTTGTATCGTCTGGGGCAAACATAGCAAAAAATGCACCCATCATTTGAAATAAAGGTGCCCCTGGTGGGTGACCGACCTGCAATTTAGCGGAAGTAGCTATGTACTCGCCACAATCCCAAAAGCTTAGTGTTGGTTCAACAGTTAATGAAAAGGTAAGTAAGGCAACGGTAAAAGCAAACCAGCCTACAACAGTATTCCACTTGTTAAAATTGAATGTTGTCATTAGTGATATTAGATATTTTATGCTTGAATCTAATTACAAAGAAACTGTTTTTTTGTGTAAACGTGGGTGACTTAACAAAATTTTCTTATTTAATGTCAGTAGTTTTTTGAATTTTAATCGAAAGGATGTTGAATAGCCACTAAAATATTTTAGATAAAATTCTTTCATTTATTTGCTTTAAATAAAAAATATTATAAATTTGCACCCGCATTCAAGCATTTATTGGTCCATGGTGTAATGGTAACACTACGGTTTTTGGTGCCGTCTTTCTAGGTTCGAGTCCTAGTGGACCAACAAAAAAACCCACTTTTAAAGAGTGGGTTTTTTGTTTTTATTAAACAGTAAATTATATCTTAAAAGTTAGTACCGGTTTCACGGCATGATTTACCAAGTCTTCACTAATACTTCCGTTGAAAAAGTGTGAAAGGCCTTTTCTGCCGTGGGTGCACATCCCAATTAAATCTGCGTTGATGCTGTTAGCAAAATTCAGGATTCCTTTTTCAACATTTGCGTCATTGAAAATATGAGTGGAATAGTTGTTTATTTTGAATTGTGCAACAAACGTATCCATAATTTCTTGAGCTACTAAAGTTGATTTAAAACTATTAGGAGTGTTAATCATAACCAAATTTAGTTCTGCTCCAAACTTATTAGCTACTTCAACCACTTTGGTAAAGGGTTTTTTCACTTCATCAGCAAAGTCAGACGCAAAAACAAATTTATTGATGTTGAAATTAGGAATTTCTTTTTTAATGATTAAAACGGGAACCTCAGAATGGCGAACAACTTTTTCTGCGTTTGAACCAATGAACATGTCTTTAAATCCACTTGCACCATGAGAACCCATAACGATTAAATCTACATCATTTTTTTTGCTTAGGTTGATGATGCCATCAAAAGCCAACTCAAATTGAATAATTTCGGATACTTTTAAACCTTCTAAATAAGGGGCATCCATCAAGCTTTCTAATTTATCAATTGCTGCATTTTTAAAAAACATAAGCTCAGGAATAGCATGACCACTACTTACCTGGTCGCCGGATTGATGAGGAAGCTCTAACATATGAAGTAATATGATCTCTCCGTCATGTTTTTTTGCGATTTGAGCCGCTACTTTGAGAGCGTATTCTGCGTGCTGAGAAAAATCGGTTGGAATTAAAATTTTTTTCATAAAAGTCGTGTAAAATAGATTGGTTTTTTAGGTTGTTTAAAAAAATAAAGGTACAAAAATTTTTATGATTTCGCAATGAATTTTTAATTATAAAAAAAATCGTTATATTTGCACCGTTATTTGATTAAAATGTAAATAATGAGGCACGCAATGCGTGCCTCTTTTTATAAAAATATGACATTTAGAGATAAAGTTGTTCATTTATTAAATCAGGGTTTGTCTGAAAAGCCAAGTGTTTTTTTGATTGATTTGACCATCACTGAAAGTATGAAAATTATCGTAACTTTGGATGGCGATAATGGAGTGACACTTCAGGATTGTATTGATATCAGTAGAGCAATAGAGCATAACTTAGATCGTGAAGAAGTTGATTTTTCTCTCGAGGTAGCTTCGGCAGGAGTTTCTTCGCCACTAAAACTGATTAGGCAATACAGAAAAAACATCGGAAGAACGGTCAAAGTAAAAACGGCTTCTGATTCAATAGAAGCAGTTTTGTCAGGTGTTAATGAGGAATATATAACCTTAACTTGGAAGGCAAGAGTGCCCAAGAAAATTGGTAAAGGAAAAGAGACGGTAGAAAATAGGATTGATTTACCGTATTCAGAAATAAAAGAAGCAATTGTGACCATAACATTTTAAAATAAAGCAAGTATTCAGCATGGAAAATATAGCCTTAATTGAATCATTTTCAGAGTTTAAAGACGATAAATTAATTGACCGTGTGACCCTCATGGCCATCTTGGAAGATGTTTTTAGAAATGCCTTAAAAAAGAAATATGGTTCAGATGACAATTTCGATATTATCATTAATCCTGATAAAGGAGATATGGAAATATGGCGAAATCGTGTGGTGGTGGCAGATGGAGAGGTAGAAGATGAAAATTCAGAAATTTCTTTATCTGAGGCTAGAAAGATTGAACCTGATTTTGAAGTTGGCGAAGATGTTTCGGAAGAAGTTAAACTAATCGATTTAGGAAGAAGAGCCATTTTAGCTCTTCGTCAAAATTTAATTTCTAAAATTCACGAACACGATAGCACCAATCTTTACAAGCAATTTAAAGATTTAATTGGGGAAATTTATACCGCAGAAGTGCACCATGTTCGTCCAAGAGTAGTAATTTTGGTTGATGATGATGGAAATGAAATTGTATTGCCAAAAGAGAAACAAATTCCATCAGATTTTTTCCGTAAAGGCGATAATGTTCGCGGAATTATTGAAAATGTAGAATTGAAAGGGAATAAACCTCAAATTATCATGTCAAGAACTTCCGAAAAGTTTTTGGAAAAATTATTTGAACAAGAGATTCCGGAAATTTTTGATGGACTAATCATGATAAAAAAAGTAGTCCGAATTCCTGGGGAAAAGGCAAAAGTAGCTGTAGATTCTTATGATGACAGAATTGATCCTGTGGGAGCATGTGTTGGAATGAAGGGTTCTAGAATTCACGGAATCGTTCGCGAGTTAGGAAATGAAAATATTGATGTTATCAATTATACAAGTAACAATCAGTTATTTATTACAAGAGCATTGAGTCCGGCAAAAGTATCTTCAATAAAAATTGATGAAGAGAAAAAAAGAGCTGAAGTATTTTTGAAATTAGAAGAAGTTTCAAAAGCCATTGGACGTGGCGGGCACAATATTAAATTAGCAGGTTTATTAACCGGTTATGAGTTGGATGTTATACGAGAAGGAAATATTGCTGAAGAAGAAGATGATGTAGAATTAGCAGAATTCTCAGATGAAATCGATGAATGGGTAATTGATGAATTTGCAAAAATTGGTCTGGATACAGCAAGAAGTGTATTGAAACATTCGATTGAAGATTTAGTTAGAAGAACAGATTTAGAAGAAGAAACAGTTCAGGAAGTGATGCGAATTTTAAAATCTGAATTTGAAGGATAAACTTCACAAAAAAGAACACACACTAAAAAAAATATATGTCTGAAGAAAAGAACATAAGAATTAATAAAGTTTTAAGGGAATTAAATATTTCTTTAGAAAGAGCCGTCGATCATTTAAAAGACCAAGGTGTTTCTATTGAAGCAAGTCCAAATACAAAAATTTCTGAAAGTGAATATTCAATTCTTTGTAATGAATTTGCCCGTGACAAAGGAAATAAAGAAGCTTCTAAAGAAGTAAGTGAAGAAAAGCGTAAAGAAAAAGAAGCACTTCGCGTAGAAAGAGAAAAAGAATTGGAGTTGCAGAAAAAGCATGAGGAAGAACTGCTGAAGCAACAACAAGAAGTTATTAAAGCCAAAGCAACGGTTAGTGGACCTAAGCAAGTTGGGAAGATTGATTTAGAAGTAAAAAGGCAATCCTCAACAGAAGTTGAACAGTCAGTAGAAAATAAAACAGAGGCTTTTTCTGAAAAAAAATCACCGGTTCAAGAGGAAAAGGCAAATTCTTTTGTTGAAAAAAAGGACTCTAAACCAATCGCTGATAAAAAAGAAGAGCCTAAAAAAGACATTCCATCTTCACCTTCAGTGCCAACTGATGAGAAGTTTGAAACTCAATATCAAAAATTATCGGGAGCTACCATAACAGGACAAAAAATTGATTTATCTCAATTTGAAAAACCAAAAAAGAAAAAGGAGGAGCCAAAAGCTCAATCAAAACCCTCTACCCAATCTGCTGGATCAAATGATTCTAATAAAAATAAAAGAAAAAGAATCCAATCTAAGCATGGTGGACATGCTGGAACTCAAAATCAAGGGAATGCACAAAGTGGTTCAATGCGACCAGGACAGTCGCCAAGACCGGGATTCAACAAAGGACAACGTCCGGCAATAGTAGCCAAAGTTGAGCCAACAGAGGAAGAAGTACAAAAACAAATCCGAGAAACCTTAGAAAAACTCCAAGGAAAAGGAAATAAGAGTAAGGCAGCAAAATACAGAAGAGACAAAAGAGAATCACATCGTCAACGTACCGATGATGAGTTGAAAGCAATCGAAGAAGGAAGCAAAATTCTAAAAGTTACGGAATTTGTTACTGTCGGTGAAATTGCCACGATGATGGATGTTCCAATTACTAAAGTTATCGGAACATGTATGTCATTGGGAATTATGGTGACGATGAACCAACGATTAGACGCTGAAACGTTATCAATTGTTGCAGATGAGTTTGGCTACGAAGTAGAATTTATAACTACAGACATTGAGGATGCTATTGAAGTAGTAGAGGATAGAGAAGAAGATTTGGTACATAGAGCTCCTATTGTAACGGTAATGGGGCATGTGGATCATGGTAAAACTTCATTGTTGGACTATATTAGAAAAGCAAATGTTATTGCAGGAGAATCAGGAGGAATTACGCAACATATCGGTGCTTACGGTGTAACATTGGAGAATGGTCAAAAAATTGCATTTCTGGATACACCCGGTCACGAGGCGTTTACGGCCATGCGTGCCCGTGGAGCTCAACTTACCGATATTGCTATTATTGTAATTGCGGCTGATGATGATATTATGCCTCAAACAAAAGAAGCTATAAGTCATGCACAAGCTGCCGGTGTTCCGATGATTTTTGCTATTAACAAGATTGATAAACCGAATGCTAATCCGGATAAAATTAAGGAGAAATTAGCCGGTATGAATTTATTGGTAGAAGACTGGGGAGGAAAGATTCAATCACACGATATTTCTGCAAAAATGGGAATTGGTGTAAAAGAGCTCTTGGAAAAGGTTTTGTTGGAAGCAGAGATTTTAGATCTCAAGGCAAACCCGAATAAACCGGCTGTTGGAACCGTAGTTGAAGCCTTCTTAGACAAAGGGAAAGGATATATTTCAACAGTTTTAGTACAAGCGGGAACTGTAAAAATAGGGGATTATGTATTAGCCGGAAAAAATCATGGTAAAGTAAAAGCCATGCATGATGAAAGAGGCAATACTATAAAAGAAGCCGGTCCATCTACACCAATTTCAATTTTAGGATTGGATGGTGCTCCTACTGCCGGTGATAAATTCAACGTGTATGAAGATGAACGTGAAGCTAAACAAATTGCAGCAAAACGTTCTCAATTAATGCGAGAGCAATCAGTAAGAACACAAAAACACATTACGCTTGCCGAGATTGGAAGACGTATAGCTTTAGGACAATTTAAAGAGTTAAATATTATCTTGAAAGGAGATGTAGATGGATCAGTTGAAGCTCTTTCCGATTCTTTTTCTAAGTTGTCTACTGAAGAAATTCAAATTAAAATTATACATAAAGGCGTTGGTGCAATTACCGAATCAGATGTATTATTAGCATCGGCTTCTGATGCAATCATTATTGGATTTAATGTACGTCCTGCCGGAAATGCAAAACAATTAGCCGATAAAGAAGAAATTGACATCAAAACGTATTCAATCATCTATGATGCAATTGATGATTTGAAAGATGCAATGGAAGGTATGTTGTCACCGGAGTTAAAAGAGGAAATTTCCGGAACCGCCGAAATACGTGAGACATTTAAAATATCTAAAGTTGGCACAATAGCCGGTTGTATGGTAACCGATGGTAAGATAATCAGAAGCTCTAAAGTTAGATTAATTAGAGAAGGCGTGGTTATATATACCGGAGAGCTCGCAACGTTAAAACGTTTCAAAGATGACGTTAAGGAGGTTTCAAAAGGTTATGATTGCGGTATGCAGATAAAAGGATATAATGATATTCAAATCAATGATATTATAGAGTCTTTCAGCCAAGTAGAGGTAAAGAAAAAATTAAAATAAACGCAATAAAATCCCGATTAATCGGGATTTTTTATTTAATAAGTTTTATACTTTTACTTATTCGGTTTTATCAAAAAAGCATTTGGATATTTTTCTTTTAATTCCTTCAAATTTCTTTCAGCTTCTATCCTTGTTTTGTAATTACCAACCCAAACTTTGTAAACCGGAGTGTGAAATACAATCGTTGCATCAAAATCTTTATATTCTCTTTTAAATGAAATAAGTTCTTTTTTAGAATTTTCATTATTCCCGGTAAAAATTTGAATTTTCCACCTGTCATTCACAGTTAACGATGCATTTGCCTTTCTTTTCTCATTTAATAAGTGTTCAAATTTCGCATCTTGTTCGATTGTTACACTTTGTGCTTTAAGCTCATAATTTATAAATAATAAAACAAGTAAAAATAAGGAATAAACAAACTTTTTTATTTGTGTAAATAACATAATGAATTGATTTTAATGCAAATGTACAGCTTATGAAATAAAACAAAACAATAAATATTATTTAGAATAAATATAAATTACTATTTAAGGTTATTTTAAGGTTTTGAGAATAGTTCATAAGTCGTATTTTTGTCGGAGTTTAAAATAAAATGTACGTTTTATAGAGAACTATAGAAAAAATCATACCAAAATAAGTCGACAAATTATATTCTACTATATGAAAAAGGTGGGTAACCCTAATTCGATTTCAAGAATTCTGCTGTTTAGTTTAGCATTCATGCTAAGTTTTTCTTTTCAAATTTTTGCTCAAGACGCTGCTGCTCCGGCTACTGAAAGTCCAGTTGCTGAGGCTCAGGGTGCTTCTGGTGACCCTGTAGCAGGGAAAGCATTGTTTAATGCACAATGTGCCGCCTGTCACAAGTTAGATGCAAAAATGACAGGTCCTGCTTTAAGGGGAGTAGGAGATAAATATGAAAAAGAATGGTTGTATAAATGGATTCGTAATAGTGCCGATTTAATCAAATCAGGAGACGAAAGAGCCAATAAAATTTTCAATGAATTCAATAAGTCGCCAATGACGGCTTTTCCTCAATTGTCAACTGCAGATATTGATAATATTATTGCTTACACTATGGAGCCGATTGCTGCTCCGCCTGCACCAACACCAGGTACAGAGGGTGTCGTTGCTCAATCGGGAGGAATTTCAAACGAGGTTATACTTGGTGCCCTTTCTTTGGTATTAGGTATGTTGGTTGTTATGTTGTTCTTAGTTAACAATGTGTTGAGCAAAATTGCCAAAGCAAACGGAATTGAAGTTGTAAAAAGTGAAAAATCATTACCTATTTGGAAGGCATTTGCTAAAAATCAATTTTTAGTTTTGGTTTCAGTTATTTTCTTTTTGTTGGCAAGTGCTTATTTTGTGTACGGATGGTTCATGCAAATCGGAGTAGATCAAGGATATGAGCCTATCCAGCCAATTCATTATTCACATAGAATTCATGCTGGAGATAACGGAATAGATTGTAAATATTGTCACTCAGCTGCCAGAGAAAGTAAGCATTCTAATATTCCATCCTTAAATGTATGTATGAATTGTCATAAAAACATTTCTGAAGTTGCTGAGGCAACATTGGCTGAAGGAAATGAGTATGGTGTAAATTATAATGACGAAATCCAAAAATTATATGATGCAGTAGGTTGGGATAAAGCCAATCAAAAATACACCGGTAAAACACAGCCTGTAAAATGGGTTCGAATTCACAATCTTCCAGATTTAGTTTATTTTAATCACGCCCAACACGTAACGGTAGGTGGAATTGAATGTCAAACATGTCATGGTCCGGTAGAGGAAATGGAAATCATGAAGCAACATTCGCCATTAACTATGGGTTGGTGTATTAATTGTCACAGAGAAACCGATGTGAAATTACAAGACAACGAATATTATAAAAAAATCCACGAAGAACTATCTAAAAAATATGGTGTAGAGAAATTGACAGCTGCACAAATGGGAGGTTTAGAATGTGGAAAATGTCACTATTAATTAATTAAGAAGCTAATATATATACAGTATGTCATCAAACAAAAAATACTGGAAAAGTGTTGAAGAGCTAAACGATAACAGTTCTATTGTTGAGACGTTAAGAAACAATGAATTTGTTGAGCCAATACCAACGGACGAGTTTTTGGGAGACAAAGACAGTTTGTCGAATTCTTCTACTTCAAGACGTGATTTCTTAAAATACGTTGGTTTTAGTACCGCTGCAGCATCGTTAGCTGCCTGCGAAGGACCGGTTATCAAGTCAATACCTTATGTGGTACAGCCGGAGCAAATTATTCCCGGTATCGCAGATTATTATGCGACAAGCATGTTTGACGGTTTTGATTTTGCAAATATTCTGGTTAAAACCCGCGAAGGTCGTCCAATCAAAATAGAAAACAATACAATTGAAGGGGCTAATTTTAGTGCCAACGCAAGAGTACATGCTTCGGTTTTATCCATGTATGACAACATGCGTTTAAAGCAACCCAAACTCAATCAAAAGGATGCTTCTTGGTCAGAGGTTGATGCCAAAGTAAAAGCTAGCTTAGCAGATGCTAAAGCTAACGGTGGTCAAGTTGTTCTTTTAACCGGTACATTAGCAAGTCCCTCTACTGATAAATTAATTGCAGAATTTATTATAAATAATCCAACAACAAAGCATGTTGTTTATGATGCTGTTTCTTCTTCTGAATCATTAGATGCTTTTGAAGAAGTTTATGGTGAAAGAGCTTTAGCAGAATATGATTTTTCAAAAGCCTCTACTATTGTATCTGTTGGAGCAGATTTCTTAGGAGACTGGCAAGGAGGTGGTTATGATAAAGGATATGCACAGGGTAGAGTTCCTAAACAAGGAAAAATGTCAAAACACATTCAGTTAGAAGCAAACATGACGTTGTCCGGGGCTGCGGCAGACAAAAGAATTCCGATGTCTACAGCAGAACAAAAATTAGCTTTAGTAAAAATCTTCAGTATAGTTACGGGAACCCCTGTTTCAGTGGGGAAATTAGCAAACGAAGCTGAAATTGTAAAAATTGCAGAACAATTAAATCAATCGGGTTCTAAAGGAGTTTTAGTTTCCGGTATCGATGATAAAAATGCTCAATTATTAGTTTTAGCAATCAATGCTAAATTAAATAGTGAAGCTTTTAATCCAAATCAAACACGTCAAATCAGAAAAGGATCTAATCAAGCAGTAGCTCAACTTTTGGCTGATTTGAATGCCGGAAAAATACACACCCTAATTATGAGTGGAGTAAATCCGGTTTATACATTGGCTGAAGGAAAATCCTTTGCTGAAGGATTGAAAAAAACAAAACTTTCTGTTGCTATTTCATTAAAAGAAGACGAAACGGCTTCTTTAACGACTATCGCAGCACCTGCTCCACATTATTTAGAGAGTTGGGGAGATGTTGAAATTATAAAAGGCACTTATGGAGTTACACAACCCACAATTCGCCCATTGTTCAATTCTCGTCAGTTACAAGATAATTTGTTAGTGTGGAATGGAAGTGATAAAACCTACTATGATTATTTAAAAGAAACTTGGTCTAACGGAATTTTATCCGGTAAATCATGGAATCAAGCAGTTCACGATGGAATATTTGTTTCTGCTACTACAACATCTAATAGTGCAGCCGGTGTTGATTTTTCAGCAGCCGCTTCTTCCTTAGCTCAAACTAAGTCAAGCGAATATGAGTTAAACTTATACACAAAAACAGGTATGGGTGATGGACAACAGGCCAACAATCCTTGGTTACAAGAGTTCCCTGATCCTATTACCAGAGTATCTTGGGATAACTATTTAACCATATCTAAAGCAGATGCGGATAAGTTAGGTGTTAGTAATGAAATAGTTGCCAATGGTGGACTTAACGGTAGTTATGTTACCGTTACAGTGGGCAATACAATATTAGAAAAAGTTCCTGTTATTATTCAGCCCGGGCAAGCCAAAGGCACCGTAGGTCTTGCTTTCGGTTATGGTAAAAAAGCTTCATTGAAAGAAGCAATGCAAGTGGGTGTGAATGCTTATGCTTTGTACAAAGGATTTAACGGAACACAAACAGTTACAATAAAGCCTGAAGAAGGTGTGCACGAATTTGCGTGTGTTCAATCACAAAAAACATTAATGGGACGCGGTGATATTATCAAAGAAACTACGTTAACCATTTTCAATACAGAAAAAGATGCTAAGAAGTGGAATCCACCGCCAATGGTTTCTATCGATCATAAACCTATTGAAGCTACAAAAGTAGATTTATGGGATAGTTTTGATAGATCTGTTGGGCATCATTTTAACTTATCAATTGATTTGAATTCTTGTACCGGTTGCGGTGCTTGTGTTATAGCTTGTCATGCTGAAAATAATGTTCCTGTAGTTGGTAAATCAGAAGTAAGAAGAAGTAGAGATATGCACTGGTTGCGAATTGATAGATATTATTCTTCTGAAGAAACGTTTGCAGGTGATGTGAAAAGAAAAGAGGAATTTGATGGATTATTCGGAGAAAAAGGTTCGTTAGGAGGATTTGGTCAAATGGAAAATCCTGCTGAAAACCCTCAAGTAGCTTTCCAACCGGTAATGTGTCAGCATTGTAACCATGCTCCATGTGAAACAGTTTGTCCTGTAGCCGCTACTTCTCACAGCCGTCAAGGTCAAAACCACATGGCTTACAACAGATGTGTGGGTACTCGTTACTGTGCTAATAACTGTCCATATAAAGTTCGTCGTTTCAACTGGTTCTTATACAACAAAAATAATGAATTCGATTTCCACATGAATGACGATTTAGGTCGTATGGTATTGAATCCGGATGTAAATGTTCGTTCAAGAGGGGTAATGGAAAAATGTTCAATGTGTATTCAAATGACACAAGCCACTATCTTAAAAGCGAAAAAAGAAGGTCGTCCGGTTAATAAAGACGAATTCCAAACAGCTTGTTCAAGTGCTTGTTCTACCGGTTCCATGGTATTTGGAGATGTAAATGATAAAGAAAGTGAAGTAGCCAAGTTGGTAGAAGACGACAGGATGTATCATTTGTTAGAACATGTTGGAACAAAACCAAATGTATTCTATCATGTTAAAGTTAGAAATACGTAATTAAAATTTAATTAATAAGAAATACTATAAAGGATTATGTCGTCTCACTACGAAGCACCCATTAGAAAACCTTTAGTTATTGGTGATAAATCTTATCACGATGTAACAGTAGATGTCGCAGCTCCTGTTGAAGGAAGAGCAAATAAACAATGGTGGATTGTATTTTCAATTGCATTAACTGCTTTCCTTTGGGGATTAGGTTGTATGATTTATACCATTTCTACCGGTATCGGAACATGGGGATTAAATAAAACTGTTGGTTGGGCTTGGGATATTACTAACTTCGTTTGGTGGGTTGGTATCGGTCACGCCGGAACATTGATTTCTGCCGTACTGTTATTATTCCGTCAAAAATGGAGAATGGCCATTAACCGCTCTGCAGAAGCAATGACCATCTTCTCAGTAATGCAAGCAGGTTTATTCCCAATTATTCATATGGGTCGTCCATGGTTAGGATATTGGGTACTTCCAATTCCAAACCAATTTGGGTCATTATGGGTAAACTTTAATTCGCCTTTACTTTGGGACGTATTTGCAATTTCTACGTATCTTTCAGTTTCCCTAGTTTTCTGGTGGACCGGTTTACTTCCTGATTTTGCGATGTTAAGAGACAGAGCCATAACTCCTTTTACAAAAAGAATTTACTCTGTTCTATCTTTCGGGTGGAGTGGAAGAGCAAAAGATTGGCAACGTTTTGAAGAAGTTTCTTTAGTGCTTGCAGGATTAGCTACTCCACTTGTACTTTCTGTACACACCATTGTATCCTTTGACTTTGCCACTTCGGTAATTCCGGGATGGCACACAACAATCTTCCCTCCCTATTTCGTTGCGGGTGCGGTATTCTCAGGGTTCGCGATGGTAAATACATTATTGATTATCATGCGTAAAGTTTCGAATTTAGAAGCTTACATTACCATTCAACACATTGAGTTGATGAATATCATTATTATGATTACGGGTTCTATTGTGGGAGTTGCTTATATCACAGAGTTATTTGTGGCGTGGTATTCCGGAGTTGAATATGAACAATATGCTTTCTTAAACAGAGCAACAGGTCCTTATGCTTGGGCATATTGGGCGATGATGACTTGTAATGTGTTTTCTCCACAATTTATGTGGTTCAAAAAACTTAGAACTAGTATCATGTTCTCCTTTGTAATCTCAATTGTTGTAAATATAGGAATGTGGTTTGAGCGTTTCGTAATTATCGTAACATCTTTACACAGAGATTACCTTCCATCTTCTTGGACGATGTTCTCACCAACCTTTGTTGATATTGGAATCTTTATCGGAACAATCGGATTTTTCTTCGTGTTGTTCTTATTATATGCACGTTCATTCCCTGTAATTGCTCAAGCAGAGGTTAAAACTATCTTGAAGTCTTCAGGGGATAATTATAAAAGAAAAAGAGAACAAGAAGGCGATCACCACAATCATTAAGATAATTAGTAGTAAGAAATTATGAGTACTAAAGTTATACAAGCACTATATAATGATGATGACATCCTGATGGATGCGGTTAAAGAAACGCGAAAAGCTCATCACCATATTGAAGAGGTTTATACACCTTTTCCTGTACACGGTTTAGATAAAGCTATGGGTTTAGCTCCAACAAGAATAGCTATTGCATCTTTTTTATATGGCTGTGTTGGTTTATCTGTTGCAGTATGGATGATGAATTATATCATGATTCAAGATTGGCCACAAGATATTGGAGGAAAACCAAGTTTCAGTTACATTGAAAACATGCCTGCATTTGTGCCAATTATGTTTGAGTTAACTGTTTTCTTTGCTGCTCACTTAATGGTGATTACTTTTTATATGAGAAGTAAATTATGGCCTTTTAAAGCAGCAGAAAATCCTGATGTTAGAACAACTGATGACCATTTTTTAATGGAAGTATCAGTTCATGATAATGAGCAAGAGTTGTCTGACTTTTTAAAGAAAACAGGAGCAGTAGAAATTAAAGTTGTAGAAAAGCATTAAGATAGAAATATGAAAAGCTTATTTAAAATAGCCATGTTGTTTGGACTTGCGGTTTCCGTTACGTCTTGCTTTGACAGTAAAAGTCCAAATTATCAATTTTTCCCTAATATGTATCAATCTGTAGGTTATGAAACGTATGCAGAGTCTGATGCTTTTAATGGACAAAATCAATTAAAAGGTCAAACCGCCCAAGTACCACCTCAAGGAAGCATAAAGAGAGGTTTCGAAATTTATGATTATGAAAATTCAACTGCCGGTTATGAATTGGCAAAACTAAATCTTACTTCGCCTCTTGATTCAATTTCTGAAAAAGAAGCAGCAAAAGGTAAAGAATTATACGGAATTTATTGTGCGATTTGTCATGGTGAGCAAGGTAACGGAAAAGGTAAATTGGTAGAAAGAGAAAAATTCTTAGGAGTTCCAAGCTATGCTGACAGACAAATTACTGAAGGAAGTGTTTTTCATGTAATTACCTATGGATTAAATTCAATGGGTTCTCATGCCAATCAATTGTCTCAACATGAGCGATGGTTAGTAACTGATTATGTTCTTCAGTTAAAAAGTAAATTATAATTATTGACAACAAGATTGTATAGATATGTATACCTTTTCAAGTAAATTAAAAGTTTTTTCCATTATTCTGATGATTATTGGATTGTTGGGAATTGGATATAGTTTTATTTCTGCTCCAAAAACCACTGCCGATGTAGAAAAAATTCTTGAGGCCGAAGCACATGCTCATCATGGTTCTCATGATGCACATGCTCATGATACACATGCTCATGCTGCAAATGATGCAGCTGCACACGCAGAACACGAAGAACATTTAAACCATGTTTTACATCAATTACAAAATAAGCCTTGGGCTGCTTTTTATGTGGCTGCTATATTTTTCATGCTGATTTCATTAGGTGTTTTGGCTTTTTATGCAATTCAAAACGTTGCTCAAGCAGGATGGTCTCCTGTCTTATTCCGTGTGATGCAAGGGTTAACTGCATATTTACCTATTGGGTCATTAATTTTCTTTGTTTTATTGGTACTTTCTGCATTGCATTTTAATCACTTATTTGTGTGGATGGATCCTGAATTGGTAAATCCTGAAAGCCCTAAATTTGATAAATTAATTGCAGGAAAAAATGGCTACTTAAATGAATGGTTTTGGTTAATTCGTGCAGCAGTTTTTATTTTGGGTTGGAATTTATATCGCTACTTTTCTAGAAAAAATTGTTTGGCTCAAGATGAGGCTTCTGATAATGCATTTTATAAAAAGAATTTCAAAATATCAGCGGGGTTTTTAGTGTTCTTTATCGTTACGGAATCTATAATGTCATGGGATTGGATAATGTCTGTTGACCCTCACTGGTTTTCAACATTGTTTGGATGGTATGTGTTTGCCTCATTCTTTGTAAGTGGTATTACAGTGATTGCCATGACAACCTTGTATTTAAAATCGAGAGGGTATTTAGAATATGTAAACACCAGTCATATCCATGATCTTGCTAAGTTTATGTTTGGTATTAGTGTGTTTTGGACCTATTTATGGTTTTCGCAATTTATGTTAATTTGGTATTCAAATATACCCGAAGAAGTTACTTATTTTGTTACAAGAATAGAACAATATAATTTACCTTTCTTTGGTATGATTGTAATGAATTTTATTTTTCCGTTTCTAATTCTAATCAATACAGATTTTAAACGTATTACTTGGATTTTAGTAATGGGAGGAGTAGTTATTTTGTTAGGCCACTATGTTGATTTCTTTAATATGATTATGCCGGCAACGGTGGGAGATAGATGGTTTATTGGAGTAGCAGAAATTAGTTCTTTACTTTTCTTCCTAGGGTTATTTATTTTTGTTGTTTTTACGGCTTTAACAAAAGCACCGCTTTTACCCAAAAGAAATCCGTTTATTGAAGAAAGTAAACATTTTCATTATTAATATTTAAAGATTTAGACAGATGACAAGTTTGTTAGTACTAGTTGTTTTAGTTTTAGTATCAGTAGCCATATGGCAATTAACTAAAATATTTGATTTAACTCAAATAGGAGGTGATACTGATAATTCTCAAGTGGCTAATGATAATGATAATAATGTAAATGGTTACTTAATGTTTGCCTTTCTAGTTTTCATTTATATTACTACAATTTTTTGCGTTGTGAAGTACGGTCATTTTCCATTAATGAGTAATTCTGCCTCTGAACATGGAGTTGAAGTAGACCGTTTGATGTGGATTTCCATGATTCTAATTTTCTTCGTTCAAACTATAACGCAAGCTTTATTACATTATTTTGCCTACAAATACAGAGGTAAAAAAGGGAAGACAGCGTTGTATTTCGCAGACAATAATAAATTAGAAATGATTTGGAGTATTATTCCAGCGATTACTTTGGCTGGTTTAATTCTTTACGGATTGTATGCTTGGACAAATATTATGTTTGTGGATGAAGAAACTGAAAACCCAATGGTTGTTGAAATTTATGCAAAACAATTTGGTTGGGAAGTAAGATATGCAGGTGAAGATAATGTATTAGGAAAAGCTAATGTTAGATATATTGAAGGTGTAAATACATTAGGTGTTGATTTAGCAGATCCAAATGCTCAAGATGATATTCAAGCGAATGAATTACATTTGCCAGAAGGGGTTAAAGTTGTTTTTAAAATTCGGTCACAAGATGTTTTACATTCTGCTTATATGCCACATTTTAGAGCTCAAATGAATTGTGTTCCTGGAATGGTAACTCAATTTGCCTTTACGCCGACAGTTACAACACTGGATATGCGCAACTCTCCGGAAATGCAAGAAAAAGTTGCGAACATTAACAAAATAAGAGCAGAAAAAAGTAAGCAATTAGTTGCAGAGGGCAAACCGGCTTTAGATCCGTATACATTCGATTATCTTTTATTGTGTAATAAAATTTGTGGAAGTTCACATTATAATATGCAAATGAAAATTGTAGTCGATAGTAAAGAAGATTTTACTAAATGGTTAAATGAAAAACAAACTATAGCACAAGTCATAAAAGCTCAAGAACAACCGGAAGAAGAGTTGATTGAAATTGGAAAAGATACTGCAAAAGTTGTTGTCGATTCAACGTTAGTAGCTCAAGTTATAGAGAAAAAATAGCTAAACAAAAATTATAATTTAAGATTATGTCAGCACACGATCACGCAAACGAACACGATCACGGACACGAACATCACCACAAAGATACCTTTATCACAAAGTATATCTTCAGTATTGACCATAAAATGATAGCCAAACAATACCTTATAACAGGATTGATTATGGGTATTATTGGTGTGGCAATGTCTCTATTGTTTAGAATGCAATTGGCATGGCCGGAGGAATCCTTTAAAATTTTTAATGTATTGTTAGGAGATAATTTTGCTCCGGACGGTGTGATGCGTAATGATATTTATCTAGCATTAGTTACTATTCATGGAACAATTATGGTGTTCTTTGTTTTAACAGCCGGATTGAGTGGTACTTTTAGTAATCTGTTAATTCCTTTACAGATTGGTGCTCGTGATATGGCTTCAGGCTTCATGAACATGATATCCTATTGGTTGTTCTTTTTGTCCAGTGTAATTATGATTATTTCATTGTTTGTTGAGTCTGGTCCAGCCTCAGCAGGATGGACAATTTATCCTCCCTTGAGTGCCCTTCCTCAAGCGATTCCGGGTTCAGGAGCCGGTATGACTTTATGGTTGGTTTCAATGGCCATTTTCATCGCTTCCTCTTTGATGGGGTCACTGAATTATGTGGTTACGGTTATTAATTTAAGAACAAAAGGGATGTCAATGACTCGATTGCCTCTAACTATATGGGCTTTCTTTATTACAGCAATTATTGGTATTGTATCATTCCCTGTACTATTATCAGCAGCATTGCTATTAATCTTTGATAGAAGTTTCGGAACTTCATTTTTTCTTTCTGATATTTTTATTTCTGGAGAAGTATTACACTACCAAGGGGGTTCACCGGTGCTATTTGAACACTTGTTTTGGTTTTTAGGTCACCCGGAAGTTTATATTGTACTTTTACCGGCTTTAGGGATTACTTCTGAAATTATTGCTACCAACGCCCGCAAACCAATTTTTGGTTATCGTGCAATGATAGCTTCAATTATTGCGATTGCTTTCCTTTCAACAATTGTATGGGGTCACCATATGTTTGTGTCCGGAATGAATCCGTTTTTAGGCTCTGTGTTTACTTTTACCACATTGTTAATTGCTATTCCTTCTGCAGTAAAAGCATTCAATTATATTACTACACTTTGGAGAGGTAACCTTCAGCTAAATCCTGCAATGTTATTCTCTATAGGATTAGTTTCCACTTTCATTACAGGAGGTTTAACAGGAATTATTTTAGGAGACAGTACACTTGATATTAATGTTCACGATACCTATTTTGTTGTAGCTCACTTTCACTTAGTAATGGGTATTTCTGCTTTATACGGAATGTTTGCCGGAATCTACCATTGGTTCCCAAGAATGTTTGGTAGAATGTTAAATAAAAACTTAGGATACGTTCATTTCTGGGTAACTGCAGTTTGTGCTTATGGTGTTTTCTTCCCGATGCACTTTATAGGAATGGCCGGTTTACCGAGACGTTATTACACTAATACAGCTTTCCCTTTATTTGATGATTTGCAAAATGTAAATGTTATCATTACCATGTTCGCATTGGTTGGTGGGGCATTCCAATTAGTTTTTATTTGGAATTTCTTCCATAGCATTTTCTATGGTAAAAAAGCGGAAATGAATCCTTGGAAATCAAATACTCTAGAATGGACAGCACCTGTTGAGCATATGCATGGAAACTGGCCTGGAGCTATTCCTGAAGTGCATAGATGGCCCTACGACTATAGTAAACCCGGACACGATAGCGATTTTGTGCCGCAAACGGTTCCTATGGGTCCTAATGAAGAACAATTACATCACTAATCAATACATTATTAATTCATATTTAAAAGAGTCCTTTCATTTGTTGAAAGGGCTTTTTTATTTTTTATAATTCATTTTTGAAATACAAAATCAGACTAAACTATTATTATCTTTGTGATTATGAATGAATATTTAAATCCCACAAACAAAGGTTTTAATCCTGAAGATCTTGACATTGAAAAAAAATTAAGACCTCTTTCTTTTGATGATTTTTCCGGTCAAGATCAGGTTTTAGAAAATTTAAAAGTTTTTGTTGAAGCTGCCAATCAAAGGGAAGAAGCTCTAGATCATACTCTTTTTCACGGTCCACCTGGTTTAGGAAAGACGACTTTAGCGAATATTTTAGCGAATGAGTTAGGGGTTGCGATCAAAATTACTTCAGGACCAGTATTAGATAAACCGGGCGATTTAGCCGGATTACTTACCAATTTAGAAGACAGAGACGTTCTCTTTATTGATGAAATTCACCGTCTTAGTCCAATTGTAGAAGAATATTTGTATTCTGCAATGGAAGACTTCAAAATTGATATAATGATCGAATCCGGTCCCAATGCAAGAACAGTTCAGATAAATTTAAATCCATTTACATTAGTTGGAGCAACCACTCGTTCAGGTTTACTTACCGCACCAATGCGAGCTCGTTTCGGAATACAAAGTCGATTGCAATATTACAATACAGAATTGTTGACCATGATTGTTCAACGTAGTGCGTCCATTTTGAAAGTGCCAATTTCTATGGAAGCCGCTATCGAGATTGCAGGAAGAAGTCGAGGAACACCTCGTATTGCCAATGCATTATTACGCAGAGTTCGAGATTTCGCACAAATAAAAGGTAACGGAAAAATCGACATCGAAATTGCAAAATACGCTCTAAAAGCTCTAAATGTTGATGCTCACGGTTTAGATGAAATGGACAACAAAATCTTAAACACCATCATTGATAAATTTAAAGGCGGACCAGTAGGGTTATCAACCTTAGCAACAGCCGTTTCCGAAAGTGGCGAAACCATCGAAGAAGTCTATGAACCATTCTTAATTCAAGAGGGTTTCATTATGCGAACTCCTAGGGGAAGAGAAGTGACAGAAAAAGCGTATAAACATTTGGGTAAAATTAGAACGAATATTCAAGGAGGACTTTTTTAGGAGGGAAGATTGAAGATGGAAGCGGGAAGAAAAGCAGATAAATTTGTATTTTAAATTAAATTTTAATTATGAGTTTTAAATTCGAAAAATTAATTATTTGGCAGAAGGCGATGGATTTTGGTGAAGAAATTAATCTTTTAGCAGAAAGTCTTCCCAAACGAGAAATTTATAATTTATCCTCCCAAATTTCAAGAGCTGCCGATTCAATTGCGTTAAATATTTCTGAAGGTTCAATTGAACAATCAAAACCCGAATTCAATCGTTTTTTAGGATATTCTGTTCGTTCCATTGCAGAAGTAGTTACTTGTTTACATAAAGCAAACCGGAGGAATTATATCAATCAAGAATTATTCAATAAACTATATAAAGATGCTTTTGATTTAATGAATATGACATTAGCATTCAAAGCACAATTAAAATATTAGCAGAAAATTAACCCAAATTCCTTCCATCTCCCATCTTCCCGCTCCCATCCATGAACAAAAATTATCCTTCATTTATCATTAAACATGAAGCTCTTCGCCTCGGCTTCCTTTCCTGCGGAATCTCCAAAGCCGGTTTTCTCGAAGAAGAAGCCCCCAGACTGGAAAATTGGCTGAATAACAACATGAACGGTCAAATGCGTTATATGGAAAACCATTTCGACAAACGTTTAAATCCTACGTTATTAGTTGATGGAGCCAAAAGTGTCATTTCGTTATTACTGAATTATTATCCATCCGAATTTCAAAACGAAGAAAGTTATAAAATTTCAAAATATGCCTACGGACAAGATTATCATTTTGTCATCAAAGAAAAACTCAAAGAACTTTTACACTTTATTCAAACTGAAATTGGTGAAGTATCCGGACGAGCTTTTGTCGACTCCGCACCAGTGCTAGACAAAGCTTGGGCAGCCAAAAGTGGTCTGGGTTGGATGGGAAAAAACACCAATCTCATCACTCAAAAAGTGGGTTCTTTCTATTTTATTGCTGAGCTAATTGTGGATTTAGAATTAGAATACGATGCTCCAACCACCGACCATTGTGGTTCGTGCACAGCCTGTATTGATGCTTGCCCAACCGAAGCCATTGTTGCTCCGTATGTGGTGGATGGCAGCAAATGCATCTCCTATTTCACTATCGAATTAAAAGAAAATATTCCCGCCGAAATGAAAGGCAAATTCGATGATTGGATGTTTGGTTGCGATGTCTGTCAAGACGTTTGTCCTTGGAACCGTTTTTCAAAATCACATAGCGAACCGCTTTTTCAAGCCAATCCCGAATTGCTTTCTTTTACCAAAAAAGATTGGCAAGAAATCACCAATGATGTTTTTAAAAAAGTGTTTAAAAATTCAGCGGTTAAAAGGACTAAGTTGGAAGGGTTGAAGAGGAATATTAATTTTATAAAAAAGTAGTGTCAATTTTAGTAAAATAAAATGAAAAAAAATGTTAAATATTTCTTCATTTGTCTAATAGTAACTTTAGTCTCATGCAAATCAATTCAATTACGAAATGAAATTGATAATTATTATCAAAAAAAATACTTAGATAAACTAGACAAAAACGGTTCAAAATTCAGAAAACAAGCTATCAATGCCTTTTTTAATGAATTTGAACAAGAGTTTTCAAATATTGTAATTATTGAGGAATATGATCACAATTTGCATTCACCTGCTTTAGGAGTTTATTATCATATTTATTTTGTAGTTGATGGTAAGGTGAGAAAAAAATATGTTTCTGGTGAAAAAGAGAAGTTTGAAGAAGCTTTTCATTTTGTTTACCATGAAGAAATTTTGTTCAATTTAGAAGAAGTTATTTATTCAAAATTGATTAAAGGAGAAGAATCTGATTTAGTGGAGTATAAAGATAAAGATCAAGGATTATCACCAAGGTCTTTTATGTATGCAACACAAATTGATAAAAGTCTGAAGATAATTAATGGAGTGAAGTTTACTCAGTTTTATTTTAGCAAAGAATATTACGAAAATAAAATTTTAAAAGAATAAGATTAAATAAAGCTTTAGCTCCAAAAGAATTCCCATTAAAATTTCCTTTTTTCCATAACTCTCTTACCTTTGTGAGTCAAACATAGAAGAATTAAATTCATGCACAAAGACACCAAACGCAGAGAAGCCCTTTTATATCATGCAAAACCAAATCCAGGGAAAATTCAAGTGGTTCCTACTAAAAAATACGCCACTCAACGTGATTTGTCGTTGGCCTATTCACCCGGTGTGGCCGAACCTTGCTTGGAGATTGCCAAAGATGTCAATAATGTTTATAAATACACCGCCAAAGGAAATTTGGTTGCAGTAATTACTAATGGAACGGCTGTTTTAGGATTGGGAGATATTGGTCCGGAAGCCTCAAAACCCGTGATGGAAGGAAAAGCGTTACTCTTCAAAATTTTTGCTGATATCGATGTGTTTGATATTGAAGTGGGCACAAAAGATATTGATGCCTTTATTGAAACGGTTAAAAATATCGCTCCGACTTTTGGGGGAATAAACCTCGAAGACATCAAAGCTCCTGAATCATTTGAAATTGAACGCCGTTTAGTGGAGGAATTAAACATTCCGGTCATGCATGACGACCAACACGGTACTGCAATTATTTCTTCTGCAGCCTTGTTGAATGCTTTAGAACTAGCCAATAAAAAAGCCGATGAAATAAAAATTGTTGTTTCCGGAGCCGGTTCAGCTGCCTTGGCTTGTGCTAATTTATACCTTTTATTGGGTGTAAAAGCTGAAAATATCATTATGTTTGATAAAGATGGAGTGCTTCATGCAGAGAGAACTGATTTATCACCTTTGCAGCAAAAATATGCTTCCGGACCAAAAGGCACTAACTTAGGTGATGCCATGAAAGGAGCCGATGTTTTTTTAGGATTGTCTGCCGGAAATATTTTAACACCGGAAATGTTGCTTGATATGGCTCACGACCCCATTGTTTTTGCTATGGCTAATCCTGTTCCTGAGATTGATTATGATTTGGCTATTTCTACCCGAAAAGACATTATCATGGCAACAGGACGTTCCGATCATCCTAATCAGGTGAACAATGTACTCGGTTTTCCATATATTTTTAGAGGAGCGTTGGATGTAAGAGCAACCAAAATTAATGAAGCGATGAAAATGGCCGCCGTTCATGCGTTAGCGGAATTGGCCAAAATGCCTGTGCCGGAACAAGTCAATATTGCTTATGGCGAAACCAAATTAAACTTTGGTCGCGATTATATTATTCCAAAACCATTTGATCCAAGATTGATAACGATTGTCGCACCGGCAGTTGCCAAAGCAGCAATGGAATCGGGAGTGGCTCAAAATCCTATTTCGGATTGGGAAAAATACGAAGAAGAATTAGCAGAGCGATTAGGTTCTGATAATAAAATGGTTCGCTTGTTGGCGAATCGTGCGAAAACAGACCCAAAACGAATCATTTTTGCAGAAGCAGATCATTTAGACGTATTGAAAGCCGCTCAAATTGTAATGGAAGAAGGGATTGGGAAACCAATCCTTTTAGGAAACAAGGAAACCATTTTAGAATTAAAAGAAGAAATTGGATTTGACGCGGATGTTCCTATTTTAGATCCCAAAACAAAAGAATTAGATGGTAAACGTATGCAATATGCCAATTCTTTTTGGGAAGCCAGAAAACGAAGAGGCATCACGTTGTTAGATGCACAAAAATGGATGCGGGAACGCAATTATTTTGCTTCTATGATGGTGAATGAAGGCGAAGCAGATGCTTTGGTTACAGGTTATTCCAGAAGTTATCCGTCAACCGTTAAGCCGATTATGCAATTGATTGATAAAGCACCAGGTGTAACCAGAATTGCTACAACCAACATGATGATGACCAATCGAGGCCCCATATTTTTCTCTGATACGGCAATAAACGTAGATCCAACCCCAGATGATTTAGCAAAAATTGCTTTAATGACGGCTAAAACAGTCAAAATGTTTGGTCTGCAGCCAATTATTGCCATGGTTTCTTATTCGAATTTTGGTTCATCCTCTAGTCAAACATCTGAAAAAGTACGTCAAGCAGTTACCTACTTACACAAATATTATCCGGATTTAATTGTAGATGGGGAAATTCAAGCCGATTTTGCTTTGAATCCAGAAATGTTGAAAGATAAATTTCCATTTTCTAAATTGGCCGGAAAAAAAGTTAATACACTAATTTTCCCCAATTTAGAGGCGGCTAATATTAACTATAAAATGTTGAAAGAATTATATAAAGTGGATTCCATCGGACCAATTATGCTGGGTTTAGATAAACCGGTTCACATCTTTCAATTAGGAGCCAGCGTGGAAGAAATGGTCAATATGGCCGCTGTGGCAGTAGTTGATGCTCAGGAAAAAGAGAAAAGATACAAATCTTTAAAAGTTAGTTTTTAACTAAATTTTATGTTATTAATCGTTTTGTTGGTTGATAATTAAAGATTTTTGTTACATTTGAAAATTAACTTAAAACTTTCATGATTGCTCATATACAAGGTCGTTTGGTAGAGAAAACACCTACTGATGTGGTTATCGACTGCAACGGAGTGGGTTATCAATTGCACATTTCGTTGCATACTTTTTCATTAATTCCAAATTCAGAAAATGTAAAATTGTTTACGTATCTTCAAATTAAAGAGGATGCTCACACATTATTTGGTTTTGTTGAAAAATCGGAAAGAGAAATTTTTAAATTGTTACTTTCCGTCTCAGGTATTGGAGCGAGTATTGCCAGAACAATGCTTTCTTCTATGGAGCCTAAACAAATTTTAAAAGCAATAGCTTCAGGAGATGTTAATGCAATTCAAGCAATTAAAGGAATAGGTGCAAAAACAGCTCAACGAGCTATCTTGGATTTGAGAGAAAAAGTGTTAAAGGTCTATGATTTAGATGAAGTTTCAATGTCTTTAAACAATACAAATAAAGATGAAGCGTTATCTGCATTGGAGGTTTTGGGTTTTAACAAAAAATTGGCTGAAAAGGTGGTAGACAGAATAGTGAAAGAAAATCCGGATACCTCTGTGGAATCAGTAATTAAACAAGCATTAAAAAATTTATAATTCTTGAAAACTATTTATAATTTTAATTTTGTTACGTCATTTAAAGTTCTCTTTTTTTGGCTTATTTTTCTTTTAAGTTGTACTGTATTTTCCCAAGAAGATGATAATGAAACACCGACAGATTCTGTTGGATATAATGTTGGAAAAGTAACATTAAATAATCCGCCAAGTATTGTATCGGCCTACACTTATGATCCTGTCACTGATAGGTATATATACAATAGTAAAATAGGAGAATTTAACATTAATTACCCCGTTATTCTTACGCCAAAAGAGTATGAAGAATTAGTACTTCGTGAATCAATGCGTAATTATTTCAAACAAAAGTTAGATGCCATTGATGGCAAAAAAGAAGGAGCAGAAGATGCTAAAAAAGATTTATTGCCACGCTATTATGTAAATTCTGGTTTTTTTGAAACAATTTTTGGTAGTAATACAATTGATGTCCAACCCAGGGGATCAGTCGAAATGGATTTGGGCATACGTTATACCAAGCAAGATAATCCGTCTTTTTCACCAAGAAACAGAACCACAACTACATTCGATTTTGACCAACGTATAAACATGAGTTTAACCGGTAAGGTTGGTACAAGATTAAGTGTTAACGCAAATTATGATACGCAATCTACTTTTGCTTTTCAGAACTTAATCAAATTAGAATATACACCTGATGAAGATGCTATTCTACAAAATATTGAAGTAGGTAATGTGAGCATGCCACTAAACAATACTTTGATTCGTGGTGCCCAAAGTTTATTTGGTGTAAAAGCACAGTTTCAATTTGGTAGAACTACAATTACTGGGGTGTTTTCCGAACAAAAATCACAGACCCGTTCGGTAACAGCAGAAGGAGGAGGAACCGTACAAGATTTTCAATTATTTGCATTGGAATATGATGCTGACAGACACTTTTTTCTATCTCAATATTTCCGAAGTAGATATGATGCTTCTCTGAGACAATATCCAATGATTGATAGTCGTGTACAAATTACTAGAATAGAAGTTTGGATTACAAATCGTCAAAATAGAATTAATACCTCTCAAGAAGGTAATAATTTAAGAAATATTATTGCCATTCAAGATTTAGGAGAATCACAATTACCGGGACTTACAGATACAGAAATTGTTGGAATTGATCCGATTCCGGCAGGTTTTTTTAATGTAATAGCGAACACCCCGTCGAAGAACTCAAACAATGATTTTGACCCTGCTTTAATTCAAAGTGGTAGCGGTTTATTACGTCCTCAAATTAGGGAGATTGTAACTTCTAACGAAGGATTTAACTACAATGCCGTGGAAGGTTTAGATTATTCGAAATTGGAAAACGCCCGTAAACTAACATCAAATGAGTTTACTTATCATCCACAGTTGGGTTACATTTCACTTCAACAAAAATTAGCCAACGACGAAGTTATTGCGGTTGCTTATCAATATACAATTGGAGATGAAGTTTATCAAGTTGGAGAATTTGGAAATGATGGTGTGGAATCTACCGTCGTAGATCCGGGAACCAATATTCCGGTGACCCAGTGTTTAATTTTGAAAATGTTAAAGAGTAATTTAACGAATGTTGAAAAACCAATTTGGAATTTGATGATGAAAAATATCTATCAAATACCGGGGGCATTTCAGTTAGAACAGGAGGATTTTAGATTTAATATTTTATATTCAGATCCGTCGCCACTTAATTATATTACACTTACAAACCCTTTGCCATCACCGGAAGACGAAGTTTCAGAAACACCTTTGTTGAGGGTTTTTAACGTAGATAGATTAAATTATACAAATGACCCTCAACAAGGAGGAGATGGTTTCTATGATTTTGTTCCCGGTTTAACAGTGGATACTCAAAACGGACGATTAATATTTACTACGGTTGAACCTTTTGGAGAGCATTTATTTGATAAATTAAAATCAAGTCCGGGTGAAGATTACAACAACACTGTTTCCGGATATAATGCAAATCAAACGAAGTATGTTTACCGAAAAATGTATCGAAGCACTCAGGCCGATGCTCTTCAAGAAAGTGAAAAAAATAAGTTTTTGCTGAAAGGGAGATATAAATCAACCGGTGGAGATGGAATCCCAATAGGAGCATTTAATGTCCCTAGAGGGTCGGTGGTAGTTACTGCAGGTGGGCGTACTTTGGCTGAAGGAATTGATTACACCGTAAATTATCAATTAGGTAGAGTACGAATCTTAGATCCTTCTTTACAAGCGTCAGGAACACCTATAAATATTTCTGTTGAAAATAACTCTGTTTTTGGTCAACAAACAAGAAGATTCATGGGGGTTAATGTAGAGCATAAGTTTTCAGATAAATTTCAAATAGGAGCTACTTACTTGCGAATGACGGAAAGACCATTTACGCAAAAATCGAGTTTTGGACAAGAATCTGTAAATAATTCTATTTTTGGATTTAATGGAAACTATTCAACAGAACTTCCCTTTTTAACTAGACTAGTAAATAAATTACCCAATATAGACACGGATGTTCCATCCAATATTTCTGTTCGAGGTGAAGTTGCATTTTTGAAGCCGGACACACCTAAAGCGGATAATTTTGACGGAGAATCCACACTTTATGTGGATGATTTTGAAGGTTCGCAAACTACTATCGACATGAAATCTGCATTATCTTGGAGTTTGTCGAGTGTGCCACTTCACAATAATGAAAGTACTTATGATTTTGGAGAAACACTAACAGGCAGAAATACCGGTTTCAAAAGAGCAAAATTAGCATGGTATACAGTTGACCCAATTTTTTATACGAGTCAACGACCAAGTAGTATTTCTGATGAAGAGATGGCGTTGAATAAAACAAGAAGAATTTTTATCAATGAAATTTTTCCAGTAACAGATATTGCTCAAGGTCAACAAACCGTTATTAATACGTTAGATTTAACTTATTTCCCAACAGAAAGAGGGCCTTATAATTATAGTCCCGATACAACTCCTGAAAATACTTTACCTAATCCGGAAACAAATTTTGGGGGAATTATGCGTGCCATTAACTCAACTAATTTTGAGCAAGGAAACGTTGAGTATATCCAGTTTTGGATGATGGATCCTTATCACGGAACAGACGAATTTAATCCAACAAATACAGGAGAAATTTATTTAAACTTAGGAGAAATTTCAGAAGATGTTCTAAAAGATGGAAGAAAACAATATGAAAACGGTTTACCGGGGGTTGGTTCAACACAGCCAACAATTCCAACTTTTTGGGGTAAGGTACCGGCTTCTCAGTCGTTGATTTATGCCTTTGATACTGAAGACGGTAATAGAGCTCTTCAAGATGTTGGACTCGACGGAGTGAATGACGCAGAAGAATTAACTTTGGATGGTTTACCTCCTCAGTTTTCTTCATTCCAAGATCCGGCTGCAGATAATTATCAATTTTATTTAGATGCTACCGGTAACGTTATTGAACGATATAAAAACTATAACGGATTAGAACGAAATTCACCGGTGAGTGTTTCAGATAATAACCGTGGAAATTCAACATTGCCCGATGTTGAAGATATTAACCGAGACAATACGATGAATACGATTAACGCGTATTTTGAATATAAAATTGAAGTGTCTCCTAATCTATCGGTTGGACAAAATTATATCACAGATATTGTTTCTGTTGCTGCTACACCACCTAGTAGTGACGGACCGGGTTTGCCGGCTGCGAGATGGCTACAATTTAAAATTCCGGTTTCTCAATTTGATAACAAAATTGGTAGTATTTCCGATTTTCGTTCCATACGATTTATGAGAATGTTTATGACTGGTTTTACAGAGGAAATAACTGTGCGTTTTGGTGTTTTGGAATTAGTTAGAGGAGAGTGGAGAAGGTATTTAGGAACCTTAGACCCAAATGAAACAGTAGAAGAGGATGAAGACGACAATACAGGTTTTGATGTTCAATCGGTGAATATTCAGGAAAACAGTAACAGAACACCCATTCGTTATGTTATGCCTCCCGGCGTAAATAGAGAACAACTTTACAATAATAATACTGTAATTAATCAAAATGAGCAATCGTTGTCTCTGCGTGTTACGAAAAAGAATTCCAGTTTACCTGGCGGTTTAGAGCCACAAGATTCTAGAGCTGTATTTAAAAATTTAGAAGTAGATATGCGTCAGTTTGAAAAACTAAAAATGTTTATTCATGCGGAAGCAATAGAAAATAATGTGGATGCAGAAAGATTATTAGATGACGAAATGGTTGCATTTATTCGTTTTGGAAATGATTTTACCCAAAATTTCTATCAAGTTGAAATTCCACTAAAAGTTACACCTCACGGTTCAACTGTTGCCGAAGAAGTTTGGCCTGAAGAAAATGAAATTGATTTGAAGTTAGCATTGCTTACACAACTTAAAATTTTATCTATAAACGGAGCCAACCCTAATCCTGATGAAATTTATTTTCAAGATGAAGAACAATTAGATCCATCGGCAGCTTCAAAACCAAATAAACTGCGTTTAGGGATTAAAGGAAACCCTAATTTCGGATTAGTAAGAACATTGATGATTGGTCTTCGAAACAATAAAACCGGAGCTGTTGAAACACAAAGTATTCGGGGTGAAGTTTGGTTCAATGAATTACGTGTAGCTGGTTTAAAAAATAAAGGAGGCTTTGCGACTATATTAAATTTGGATGCTAACGCGGCAGATTTTGCAACGGTTTCAGCAACAGGAAGAATGAGTACCATTGGTTTTGGAGCCTTGGAGCAAGGGGTTAACGAACGAAGCCGTGAGGATATGCAACAATACGACATCGTCACTAATATCAATGTTGGGCAATTGTTGCCTAAAAAATGGGGAATCAATTTACCATTTAACTATGCTGTAGGTGAGCAAACCATTACACCGGAATATGATCCCTATAATCAAGATATACGATTAGAGCAATTGTTAGATATAACTACTGATGCTGCAGAGAGAGAAAACATTGAGAAAAGAGCAATTGATTATACTAAGCGTAAAAGTATTAACTTTATTGGTGTAAGAAAAGAACGAGGGCCTGAACAAAAAGCTCGTGTGTACGATGTTGAAAATTTTACCCTTTCGCATTCGTTTAACGAAGTAGAAAAACACAATTATGAAATTGAAGATTATATAGATCAACAGACGAGAACAGCTGTTGATTATGCTCATACATTTCAAAATAAACCTATTGAACCATTAAAGAAAAATAAGTTTATGAAGAAATCGCAATATTGGAAGTTGTTAAGTGATTTCAATTTTAATTATTTGCCTTCCAATATTAACTTTAGTTCAAACATAATCAGACAGTATAATCGCCAACAATTCAGACAAGTTGAAGTAGAAGGAATACCACTTTCTGCTTTGTACAGAAGAAATTATTTGTTTAATTACCAATACGGGTTCAATTTTAATTTGACGAAGTCATTAAAATTAAATTATAATGTTAGTAGAAGTAATATAGTGCGAAACTATTTTGATGAAGAAGGATTTCCTGAAGAAGACAATCGAATTTTTGATGATTATTGGGATCCGGGAACACCTGATCAACACAATCAACAGTTTGTGTTGAATTATGATATTCCTTTGAATAAATTACCGTTTTTAAGTTTCTTAAAATCGAATTATTCGTACACAGGGACCTATAGTTGGATGCGTTCTTCTGATGCATTAGCTACATTTGAAACCGAAGACGGGTTAGTTTATAACCTTGGGAACACTATCCAAAATTCGGCATCACATCGTTTGAATGCCACCATGAATATGGATTTGTTTTATAAATATATTGGATTATCCAAAACTAAAAAGAAAGCCCAACCAAAACCAGCAGCACCAAAACCAGGAGAAAAAATCGTAAGTACAAGACAGCCACAACAAACAGAAGGAAATGTTTTTTTGGATGGTTTAATAGGAGTATTAACAAGTGTCAAAAATATTCAAATAAATTATACTCAAAACGAAGGAACTGTATTGCCAGGATATACTCAATCACTTGGATTTTTTGGCACATCTAAGCCCACCACCGGATTTGTTTTTGGACTTCAAGAAGATGTGCGATATGAAGCCGCTCGAAGAGGTTGGTTAACAATCTACCCGGAATTTAATCAAAACTTTACAAAGGTTGTCACCAAACAACTCAATGCAACGGCAAAAGTTGATTTATTCCCTGACTTCACGATAGACCTAACGGCAGACAGAAATTATATGGAAAACTTCTCCGAGCAATATGATGTAGAAAACGGTATATATAATTCAAGATCGCCTTATACAACCGGTAATTTTACCATTTCAACTGTATTGATAAAAACAGCTTTCCAAAAAAGTGATGAATTTAATTCTCAAGCTTTCCAAGATTTTAGAGATAATCGTTTGCAAGTTGCCAACCGATTGGCTGCTCAATACTATATTGGGGAAATTCCAAGAGTAACAGATACTTCTAATCCAAATTTTGGTTTTCCTATAGGTTTTGGTAGAAACAGTCAAGCAGTACTAATTCCTTCTTTCTTAGCAGCTTATTCCGGAAAAGAATCTGGAGGAATTTCACTAAGTGCATTTCGTGATATTCCTTTACCTAATTGGACTATCAAGTACAGTGGTTTGATGCGGTATAAGTTCTTTAAAGACAGGTTTAAACGTTTCTCTTTGCAGCACAGTTATAAAGCGGCATATACAATTAATTCGTTCCGTTCAAATTTTGAATATGAACAAAACCCTAACCAACTTGACCAAGGAGGTAATTTTTATAACAAAACACTTATGCAAAATGTGAACTTGGTCGAACAGTTTAATCCCTTGATTCGTATTGATTTTGAAATGCAAAATTCGTTTAAGTTTTTGGCCGAAATGAAAAAAGACAGAGCTTTGTCTTTAAGTTTTGATAATAACTTGCTAACAGAAATTCAAGGACTTGAATATGTTGTTGGACTTGGTTTCCGTTTCAAGGATGTAACCTTTACTTCCTCATTGGCCGATAATCCTCAGGGAGTAATAAAAAGTGATCTCAACATTCGAACAGATTTTTCATTTAGAGATAATAAAACAATTGTTCGTTATTTAGACTATGATAACAATCAATTATCCGGAGGACAAAATATTTGGTCTGCAAAGTTAACCGCGGATTATGCTTTTAGCAAAAACCTAACTGCGATTTTCTTTTATGATCATACGTTTTCTAAAGCAGTAATATCCACTGCATTTCCTTTAACTAATATTCGAGCAGGATTTACCTTGCGATATAACTTTGGAAATTAATTAAAAAAATAAATAAAAAAATAGTTTTAAATCATTGTATAAAATTTAAATTTGTACAAACAAAAGACAAGAATGAATATACCATCAAATTTAAAGTATACCAAAGACCACGAATGGGTTAGTTTGGAAGGAAATATTGCTACAGTAGGGATAACGGATTTTGCTCAAAAAGAATTAGGTGATATTGTTTATGTTGAAGTGGAAACACTTGATCAAACATTAGATAAGGATGAAGTTTTTGGAACTGTTGAGGCTGTAAAAACAGTATCTGATTTATTTTTACCGTTAGCTGGAGAGATTATTGAGTTCAATGAAGAATTGGAAACAAGTCCAGAAAAAGTGAATACTGACCCCTATGGAGCGGGTTGGATGGTTAAGGTAAAAGTTTCTAATCCTGCCGATGTGGAGGAATTATTAACCAGTGAAGCCTACAAAGATTTAATTGGTGCATAAAAAAAACTTGCTTTTACTTGCCTTATTTTTATGGGTAATTTGTATTACTACATTAAGTTTGACAAGTTTTAATAGTTTTCCTAAAATTGCCCCGGTTAACTCAGATAAATATGTTCATTTTGTTTTTTATTTTATTCTGACTTTGTTACTTGTTTTGAATGCTCTAAACAAAACCACATTGAGAAAAGTTGTTGTCTTTTCTTTTTTGGCAACTGTATTTTATGGCATAATTATTGAGATATTACAAGGTGTTTTAACCGAAGACAGGAAACCTGAATTGGCAGATGTTTTATCGAATACTATTGGTAGTTTTTTAGCATCAATTTTTATACTGCTGAACAGGAAAAGGTTAAATTTTATAAAATAATTTTAATTTTTTTCATAAATAGCTATATTAGCAACTCAATTAACGAATCATGGAACCAAAAAAGAACTTAAACGTTGATCCTAAAAGAAATAGTTCGCTCTATTTTCAACTTGGATTAGCTGCTATTGCAATACTTTCTTACCTTGCAATAGAGTTAAAAACATATGAAAAAGATTTGTCTGGTCTTGATAAAAAGGTAGACAATAGTTTCTTAGACGAAGATGTGCCGGTAACAATGCAACTTAACACACCACCCCCACCCCCACCGCCACCCCCACCAGCTCCAGAAGTAATTAAAGTGGTTGAAGATAAAAAGGAAATAAAAGAGGTTGAGATTCAATCTACTGAAACCAACCAAAAAGAGGAAGTTGTAAAAGCCGAGAAAGTGGTTGTAGCGGAAGTGGAAGAACCTGAAGTGGATGTGCCGTTTGCTATTATTGAAGATGTGCCATTGTTTCCTGGCTGTGAAAGTGTACCAAAAGACAAAAGAAAAGATTGTTTTCAGGAGAAAATACAGGCTCATATTAAGAAAAACTTTAGTTATCCGGATGCAGCTATTGATGCAGGTCATCAAGGAAAAGTATTTGTAAGTTTTGTTATTGAAAAAGATGGTAATGTAACCATTGCTAATATGAGAGCTCCTTATCCTACTTTGGAAAAAGAAGCCAGAAGAATCATGACTAAATTGCCAAAAATGACTCCCGGAAAGCAAAGAGGTAAGCCTGTACGAATGACGATGAGTATCCCAATTACATTTAAATTAGATCAATAGATAATGAAATAAGTTGGTAATCCACTCAATTTGAGTGGATTATTTTTTTGGCATAACTTTTGGTTTCTATTTTATAACTAATCCTTAGAAACCATGAGAGATTTAGATGACTATCCTAATGTAAAGCACAATGGAAAATTATATTTTCAACTTGGGCTTTTAGCAAGTTTAATTGCTGTTTATTTTATTATAGAATTGAAAACTCCAGCTTCAGAAATAGAATCGTTTGGAGAAAAAGAGATTATTGATATCTCTGAAAAACCATTTTTTGATGTTTTTAAGGTAGAACAAGAACCTCAAAAAGAAATTGCAAAAGCTAACCCCAAACCTAAATTAACTCCTAGAAAGCCAATTGTTACTACATTTAAACCAATTGATAATTTAGAAAATGAGTCCGTAGAAACAGAGTTAACCGCAACAGATGATTCACATACGGAAGATTTGGCTAAGGTTGAATCATCAAATACACCATCATTAACCACTGAAACACCAATCAAAAAAGAAGTTTACGAGAGAAATGAATTAGATGAGTTGCCAACTTTTAAAGCTTGTGTAGGTTTAAATCGAGAGTCGCAAAGAGCTTGTTTTAACGAGCAAATGAAGAAATATATACAAAGAAACCTACGTTATCCGGAGAGAGCAAGAGAAAAAAATAGCCAAGGATCCATTTTAGTCGAGTTTATCGTGACAATGAATGGAACTATTGCTGGCGTTAAACCGGTTGATGAAGTTGAGTTCAATGATAAGGATCTTGAAAAAGAAGCTTTACGTGTAATTAACAGGTTGCCAAATTTACAACCCGGAAAAGTAAAAGGAGAGCCGGTTAATGTTCGCTATAGAATTCCAATAACATTTAGATTAAATAATTAAAATATTTATACCTAAAAACTATCCCACTTCAGTGGGATTTTTTATTTTTACGCAATGGATATTAAACAATTTTTAGATTCAACCTATTTAAAAACGCCTGAACAGGCGGGCTTGTCCTATGAAGAAAATAAAAAAGTAGTACAAGGGTTTATTTTGGAAGCCATTGAGGAAAATTTCAAGTTAATCATGATTAGACCTGATATGGTTGCTTTAGCAAAAAGAATGATTACGGAAGCAAAATCCAAAGTGTTGGTTGGTACTGTAATTGGCTTTCATGAGGGAAATGCAAGTATAGAAGAAAAGCTTTCCGAAGCAAAAAAAGCCATTGAAGATGGTGTTGATGAATTGGATTTTGTTTGTAATTATGAATTATTCAAATCCGGACATATAAATACAGTGAAAGAAGAAATTCTAAGATGTACTCAAATAGGATTGTCAAATCACAAAACAGTGAAATGGATTATTGAAGTGGCGGCTCTGTCTGACCACCAAATTATCCAATTGTCAACGTTGATTAAAAATGTTGTAATTGCAAACTTTAAAGAAGATTGTTACACCTCCGTATTTGTAAAATCGTCCACAGGATTTTATCAAACAGAAAATAGCAAACCCAACGGAGCAACAATTCCCTCTATTATCATGATGCTTGAAAACTGTGCTCCTCTTCCGGTAAAAGCAGCTGGGGGTGTTCGCTCTTATCAAGAAGCTATGGCTATGATTAATTTAGGGGTGAAAAGAATTGGAACATCCTCTGCCAAAGCTATCTCTGAGGGTTTAACTACCGAAGATAATTATTAATAGTGATTCAAATGAAAAAATATATAGTTCTTTTAGTGTTTATAACATCTAACTTTTTGTGTTCTCAAGACAAAAAGGTTGAGCAATTTCCTGTTTTTCCAAATTGTGAAAACAAATTCAACGAAACGTTGGAAAGTTGTTTTTATGATGAAGTACAGCAAAAAGTATTCACGAATTTTAGAGTACCGCAAAGCGTAACGGATAATAATTTTAAAGGAAATTTTATTGTTTTGTTTGAAGTAAATCAAGAAGGGAAATTTGTAATGCAATATTCGGATGCTACCTATCCGGAATTAAACGAAGAAATCAAAAGGGTTTTTGATGAAATGGATCCCATTGGCCCACCAACATATGCAGGAAATCCAACCTATTCAAGATATTCCATCCGAATATATATACCGCTACAAGACCCAGTTCAAGCTAAACTGGCAAAAATAGAAGCTGAGAAAAAAAGTGCTTCAGAATTCAAAGTAAATAAAAATGAATTAGATGAATATGAGAGCATTAAAAGTGAAAAATTTTCTAATCCACAATTTAAAAGTCATTTAAACATTCCTTTTTCACATAGTAATTATGCCCAGTTTGATGCAGCCTTAAATCAAGTTGGCACAAATAACCACACAGCTTCTAAACCTTATACATACGCAGAAGTAAATAAATATTACAATCTGGAGGAAGCAAATCAAAAAGTAATGAAGAATAAAACAGGTTGGTGGGGAAGAAAACTTTGGAATGAAAATTTAGTTGCCATCCAAGGAAAAGACTATTGGTTCACTATGAACCCGATTTTAGATTTAAGGATAGGAAAAAGTAGTCCAAGTGAAATTAGTTATACCTATCAAAATACGAGAGGTCTTCAAATTCAAGGAGGCTTAGGTAAGCAACTCAATTTTTCCACTTCCATTTATGAAAGTCAGGGTAGGTTTGCCGATTATTACAACCAATATGCCGAAAGTATTGCTCCTTCGGGGGGTAATCCTGCAGTAATCCCAGGAGTTGGAATAGCAAAACGATTTAAAGATGATGCGTATGATTTCCCCTTATCTGAAGCAAATTTAACCTATACGCCAAGCGATTTTATTAATCTTCAATTGGGTTATGGAAGAAATTTTATTGGTGAAGGATATCGTTCACTCTTAACGAGCGATGGAGCTAGTCCGTACCCCTATTTCAAAATCAATACTACTTTTTGGAAAATAAAATATACCAATACCTATATGTGGTTAAAAGATATTCGTCCGGAAGCGACCGTTGACGGAACTTATGCAACTAAATATATGGCCAATCATTATTTAAGTTGGAATGCTTCTAAACGTTTAAACATTGGTTTTTTTGAATCGGTAATTTGGACAAACACAAATGACCGTGGTTTTGATTTTAGTTTTGTTAACCCAATTATTTTCTACAGAACAGTTGAATTTACATCTTCTTCTAGAACAGGAAATGCACTTTTGGGATTGACAGCAAAATATAAATGGAGTAATCAAGTGGGATTATACAGTCAATTTTTAATAGATGAATTTTCACTTGCCGATGTCAGGGAGGCCAATCAAAGTTGGAAAAATAAATTCGGTTATCAAATTGGAGCAAAATATTACAATGCTTTTAATGTAGAGAATCTTTTGTTGCAATTAGAGTATAATCACATTAGACCTTATGTGTATGCACATAGTTCACCTATTACAAATTATGGTCATAACAACCAAAGTCTTGGTCATCAATGGGGTGGAAATGCCAGAGAAGTGGTTGCTATAGCTCGTTATTTCAAAGGAAGATGGTTTGGTGATGCCAAATTAACGTATGGAATTAGAGGCTTAGATTTCGATACTGCAGACAACTCATTCAATTACGGAGGAAACATCTATAAAGATTATGACGATCAAAGGCCTTTTGATACAGGTGTTAGTATAGGTCAAGGAAATAAAACGACCATCATGATTGCCGATTTGCAGGCTGGTTATTTAGTAAATCCGGCATCTAATCTAAAAGTTTTTGCTCATTACATTTATAGAAACTTTGATCCGACTCAAAATACGGCTACAACATTTAAGCAAGATTCATCTTGGTTTTCTGTTGGGTTGAGAGCAGATTTATTTAATTGGTATTTTGATTATTAATTTAACACCAATTTTCTAATTTGTCCAATTCTTTTTAAAGTTTCTAATTTGTATCTTTGCCGAAGTTTACAAACAATGAAGCAAGTCTTGAACGCAACCCAAAATTCGTTTACAATTCAATCTCTTTTTTTTGATTTCAAACAAATCACAAAAGCAGGGTTATCGATAAGTGTTGTTTTTTCATCCATCGCAGGTTATTTTTTGGGAATTTTAGATATTTCAACTTTTAGTTGGTCTACATTATTAATGCTTGCCTTTGGTGGATATTGTATGGTTGGGGCATCAAATGCATTTAATCAGATTATTGAAAGAGATTTAGATGGTTTGATGGAACGAACCAAAAATCGTCCAATAGTGGCAAAAAGAATGTCGGTCAACACAGCATTTGTTTTGGCTTTTGTTTTAACGTTGACTGGTTTGATTATTTTGTACTTGATTAATCCTAAAACGGCTATGTTTGGGGCTATTTCAATATTTTTATATACGAGTGTTTACACGCCATTAAAAACCATCACACCGCTTTCTGTTTTTGTGGGAGCCATTCCGGGAGCTATTCCGTTTATGTTAGGATGGGTAGCCGCAACGGACGATTTCAGTTTAGAGGCAGGGACCTTATTTTTAATTCAATTTTTTTGGCAATTTCCACATTTTTGGGCAATAGGTTGGTTTTTATACGATGATTACAAAAAAGCAGGGTTTTTTATGTTGCCAACCGGTGAAAAGGATAAAGGGACTGCCTTGCAAATAATTTTATACACCATTTGGTTGATTATAGCTTCGTTATTACCCGCAATTTTTCCGTACATAGGTATAATAGGAAGTCGATTATATTTAACGCCGGTTTCAGCAATTGTCGTATTTTTGCTCGGCATTTGGATGTTATACTACGGATTTGAATTACATAAAAAACGCGATAGCAACGCTGCTAGAAAATTAATGTTGATTAGTGTGAGCTATATAACCCTTCTTCAGTTGGTTTATATTGCCGATAAATTTTTACGATAATTATGGAAATGACCGCTCAGGAATATCAAAACAGAAAAGGACAATCGTACAAATTGTTGCTTTGGTTTGCTATGATTAGTATGGTAATGATGTTTGCCGGATTGACGAGTGCTTATGTGGTGAGTTCGTCCAGAAAAGATTGGATAAAAGACTTCGTAATGCCGAATGCCTTTATTATAAGTACAATTATTATTATTGTCAGCAGTTTAACTTTTCATATTGCCTTAACAACAATAAAAAAAAATGAAAGGAATGGGACTTCTTTATGGTTGTTGGTAACTTTGGTTTTGGGTATTTTATTTGTAATCTTTCAGTTCATAGGATTCGGACAGATTATTGATAGTGGATTCTTTTTCACTGGGAGTGAAAGTACAGTCAACACCTCCTTCCTTTACATCATTGTAATTTTACATTTGGCTCATTTATTCGGAGGGCTAATAGCACTTTTAATCATAATTTATAATCATTTTAAACAGAAATACAACTCCACTCAAACCCTTGGAATTGAGCTAGGTGCGATGTTTTGGCATTTTCTTGATATATTGTGGATTTTGTTGTTTTTATTTTTCTATTTTTACCAATAGAAAAAAAATGTAAATTTGGGAACTTTTTAACTAATAACTAAATATGGGAGCGACAGTTACTACAACTGAAGAAAAAATTTGGAACGGCGGAAATGAACCTATGGGAGCAAGCTATGGTAAAATGATGATGTGGTTTTTTATTTTATCAGATGCTTTAACTTTTACAGGGTTTTTAGCAGCCTATGGTTTTTCTCGATTCAAATTTGCCGATAGCTGGCCAATTGCTGATGAGGTATTTAATCACTTTCCTTTTTTGCACGGCCAAGATTTACCGATGCTTTATGTAGCATTGATGACTTTTATTTTGATTTTTTCATCGGTAACGATGGTGCTTGCCGTTGATGCAGGTCATCACATGAAAAAATCAAGAGTAGCTTTTTATATGTTTTTAACCGTTTTGGGAGGTCTTGTTTTCGTTGGGTCACAAGCATGGGAATGGAAAAATTTTATTAAAGGTGAATATGGTGCTATTGAAACCAAAGGTGGAAGCATTATTCAGTTTGTTGACCAAGATGGAAAACGAATTAAACTAGATGACTTCGCAAAAAATTTGCCTCATGATCGTGTTCAACACGAACGTAAAAGTGGCATTTGGTTTACCAGTGAAAGTTCTTTACCAACCTACTCAATTGCTGAAGTTGTTGAAGGTTTCAAAGCTAACCCCAATATTTACGTAAGAACCCAAGAAGCTTATTTCGATAAAAATGATAAAAAAGGTGTTCATCCGACATTAAATAAAGAAAAACATAAAACTATTTTAACCAGAGAAGAATCGTTAGCTCGTTTGAATGACGCAGTGCATGTAGTTCAAGGAGCAAATTTGGTTAGAAATGAATATGGTAGTAAACAGTTTGCCAACTTCTTCTTCTTTATAACAGGATTTCACGGATTCCACGTGTTTTCTGGTGTTGTGATTAATTTTATCATCTTCCTAAATGTAATTTTAGGAACTTATGAAAGAAGAAAAAGCTACGAAATGGTAGAAAAAGTTGGGCTATATTGGCACTTTGTCGATTTAGTTTGGGTATTCGTATTTACATTCTTCTACTTGGTTTAATTTTAAAAAAGATTTTACAAATGGCACACGAGCATAATTTAGCAATATTTAGAGGCAGACTTAAATTCAAGTCGAATGAGCAAAAAATTTGGGGAGTACTTATCTTTTTATCTATCGTAACAGCAATTGAGGTAGTGTTGGGGATTTATAAACCAGCCGCTTTAATGCACCCATGGATTTCACCTTTTGAAGGAGGTTTAGGTGCAACTTTGATGAATATAATTCTAGCTCCTTTTGTTTTTTTAATTCCTCTAAATTTAATTTTCTTGTTTTTAACTATCGTTAAAGCATATTATATCACATGGGATTTTATGCATATGAGAGACGAAAGGTCTAGTCTAAGAAAAGCAGTTGTTTGGACGTTTGTTTTTCTTGCACTTTATATCGCTTTAATCTTTTTGTTAGAAGGAGATTATATTTATGAGGTATATAAAACTTCTATCATAAAATGGAATTTTTAACATGATATTAGATGAATATAAAGGTACGCTTTGCGTACCTTTTTTTATTTTTGTACTTAATAAAAAGCGATTGAAATGAAAAAGAATATTGTGCTGTTTTCTTTGTTTATTCTTCCTATTGTAGCTTATCTTTTTTTTGCTTCGGGAGTACACAACTTTACGCATTTACCAACAGTTACCAAATCAATACCGGACTTAAATCATTGGAAGAATGAAAAAGGAGAACAATTCTCATTACAAGGTAAAATAACAATTTTGGTTTTTCCCGGAACTGAAATTCTTTACAATAAAGGTGATGCTTTTAATCTGAATCAAAAGATTTATGAAAAGGTAATGGGCTTCAAAGATTTTCAATTAATTTGCTTAGCACCTTACGGGACAGAAGCACAAGCAGTAGAATTAAAAGAAGAATTAGCCAGGATCTCAGACATGTCTAAATGGAATTATATTTTTGCGTCATCTGACGAAATAAAAAAATATTACAGTCAATTGAATTTAATTGGGCAATTAGATAAAAACGTAAGAACACCTAATGTTTTTATTGTTGATAAAGAACGAAATCTAAGAGGTAGGAAAGGGAAAAATAAAAAAGGAGAACCGGAATATAAAGAAGGATATAACTCCATTTCTGCAGCTGATTTACACAATGAAATGGGCGACGATATTAAAATAATTTTAGCAGAATACCGTCTAGCATTAAAGAAAAACAATGCGGATAGAAAAAAATAATTAAAATGAAAAACAAATCGTATATCGGAATTTCGTTCATAATATTGGTTTTTGGAATTATTTTTATTCCTAAAATTATTAATAGGATTACGAATGATGAGGTGACCAAAATAGACCGCCTTAATACACCGGGTCATAGTGAAACGGCTGAGGATTTACTGATGAAAATTGGAAAAGCACCAAATTTCAGCCTTATAAATCAAAACGGCGAAACAATTACTAACAAAAATTATGACGGAAAAGTTTATTTGGTAGAATTCTTTTTTTCTACTTGTCCGACAATTTGCCCTATTATGAATAAAAACATGGTAGACTTACAAAATCATTTTGAAAAGCAGAACGATTTTGGAATTGTCTCCATTACTATCAATCCGGACTATGATACTCCAGAAGTTTTAAAACAACATGCTCAACATTTAGGGGTTACCAATCCAAATTGGAACTTTTTAACCGGAGATAAAGTTTATATTTACGACTTAGCAAACAAAGGTTTTAGTATTTTTGCCGGAGAAAACAAAGAAAGCGATGGTGGTTTTGAACATTCAGGCCTATTTGCATTGATTGATAAAAAAGGTAATATTAGAAGCCGTAAAGATGATTTTGGTAATCCAATCGTCTATTATGATGGTATTGAAGCATCAGGAATTCAAGCACTAAAGCAGGATATAAAAGTACTTTTAGAAGAAAAATAAAATGGAACAAAATAGCGACGACCAAAAATATTCAATTGAAAAAAAGTTTAACAAATTAATTATCACACTTTCTATAGCTATACCTGTTGTAGTTGCAGTTTTATTCAAAGTAAAATTAAAAGATTACGGCATAAATGTTGAATCGTTAACTTTTTTACCCCCTATCTACGCTGTAATTAATGCAGTGACTGCCATGTTATTAATTTTAGCCGTTTACGCCATAAAAAATGGTGAAATCAAGAAACATAAAATGTTTATGCAAAGTGCAATTGCTTGTTCTGTTGTTTTCTTGGTCATGTATGTGGCCTATCATATGACTTCAGATAGTACTCCATTTGGAGGGGTTGGCTTAATACGTTATGTGTATTTTTTTATTCTTATTTCACATATAGTTTTGTCAATAGCTGTAATACCATTAGTTTTGATAACTTATGTAAAAGCCTTAGCAGAACGATTTGATAAACACAAAAAAATAGCTAAAATCACGTTTCCTATTTGGTTGTATGTAGCAATTACCGGAGTGATTGTCTATTTCATGATTGCACCTTACTATGTTCACTAAACTTTTTAATTATTTAGTTAGTATAATTATATTTCTGATTGGATTTTCCTCCTCAGCACAATGTGCTATGTGTAGAGCTGCTTTGGAAAGCGAAGGAGACGAATCAAAAGCAGAAGCAATAAATGACGGAATTGTCTATCTGATGGCTTTTCCATATATCATGGTAGCTATTGTTTTTTATGTAGTGTATCGGATGAAATTTAAAAAAAAATCAGTTTTTGACACAACTTCTGATTAGTCTAATCCATCAATTTGTACATCTACTTGACCGCTTGCTTTTATAAAAGCCACAATCGCTTTATTTGTTAATTGAATTTTTAAAAATTCAAACTCATCCAGTGTTCCGTTAACGAAGACACCGTTGGTTGGTGAATAATTTTGAAGATATTTTGTGAGATTGACTTTACCTTCTTCCAAATTTGATTTTATTGAATAGCGACAACTTTCCTGTATTTTCCGTAAAACATAGCTTTGAGCTAACCAGTTGGCTGAGCGAAGTAAAAAACTTTTGGTATTTAAAACATAATCCAGTTGGTCAAAATAAATTTCTTTTGTTTCTTGATTATACTGAGGAAAACCGGAAAGATATACTGTTCCGTTAATACTTCCTATCATATCTAAAGCAATAATCATTTTTCCATCTTTGTGCCAAAGATTAACTTTTGTCACTTTCACTTTTCGTTTCCCGTCGCCAAATTCTTGTTCTTTAAAATTATAGGTTATCAATTTGGAAGCATCTTCATAAGATGAAATCGCAATAATATTTGCCGAAATATGATTCGGCATTTTGGCAACCGGTTTAAGTACAATTTTGTTTTTATCAAATTTTTTTTCGGGGATTTTTCCAACAATGCTTTCCATTGAGCACTTTAATCCCATCTCCATTTTTATTTCTTTTTTTTGTAAAACGGCATCCGTAACATATAATTCAATAGGCATAACCCTAAACCAACTATTGTATTGTTTACTCATTTCTAAGGGGGTGGCTATGATGTCCAAAGCATCGAGTACATGAGGTTTAAAATTCAATGATTCTTTGATAGCATCATCAATGTTTTTTTCAATTGTAGATTTGAATAGTCGAATTGCTGGATTTATTAGATAAGTAATTGGAATGTTTTTTCCAGATATTACTATAGCTGGAGGTTCTGTCCAATCTAATGATTTTATTTTTGTATTGGTTTTAAGTTGCCAATTCGTTAAACCAACATCACTAATTAAGGTAACAATACCATTCAGTTTAAATTCTTTGGTATCGTAAAGTTGAATACCCATTTTTTCAAAACCATAACGGTATATTCCATTTACTTTCAAAGGTAAAATTGTTTTTATTTTATCGCCTTCATTTTCTATCTTAATCGGGGCTTGCTTCCAAATTTTTAATTGCAAATTATCATCTTTTAAAATAGTATCATTGTAAATTAAACCATGTAAAAGCTTATTAACTTGGTTTTCAATGTCTTTTATTTGGATAGTAATAGGGAGATTTACAAATGAAGTAGTTGTTTCAATTTCGACTGGATCAGCATTGTTCGGTTCAGGTTTTGTCAAATCCAATTTTTTTGTACCGGAACATGATGAGGTAATCCAAAGCAAAATTATAAGTATAAGCGGTAGTAAAATATATTTCATTTGATTATCTCATTTAAGGCTATAAATGTAATTTATTTTAAGAATTTTTCATTTTGTTGTAACACAAAAATAGTTTATGCGTCCTATGGGTATAAAATTATAACAAAATAAATTTGTATATTGATGTTTCAACTAATTCAAAAAATTTTAATGAAACGTTTCCTTGTGAATAATGCAATTTGGTTTAGCTTACTTTTTTTTGGATTTAGTGCCAATTCACAAACCAAGAAATGGACGTTGGAAGAATGTGTAAATCATGCCTTAGAGAACAATATATCTGTAAAAAATACAGCACTAGACAAGGAGTTAGCTGCTATTGAACGAAATGCTGCATTAGGTAATTTTTTACCTTCTGCTAATGCAACAGCATCTCATTCTTGGAATATTGGTTTGAACCAAAATATTACAACCGGTTTGTTAGAAAATCAAACGACACAATTTACATCTGCCGGATTAAATGTTGGCATTGATATTTATAATGGATTACAAAATCAATACCGTCTTCGTAGAGCAAACTTATCGCAATTAGCTAGTCAATATCAACTTACTAAAATGCAAGAAGATATTGCGTTGAATGTTGCCAATGCTTTTTTGCAAATTTTATTTAACAAAGAAAATCTAAAAGTACAAAAAGAACAATTGCTCAATAATCAGAAACAAATGGAACGCTCTGAACAATTGTTAGAAGCAGGATTAATACCTAGAGGTGATTTATTAGACATCAAAGCAACTGTGGCTTCAAGTGAACAATTAGTTATTAATGCAGAAAATTTGTTGTTGATTTCAAAACTAAGTCTTGCTCAACTATTACAATTAGATGAATTTAAAGATTTTGACATTATCGATAGGGAATACGAAGCAAATCAGACGCCTCTATTACTTCAAACTCCGGAGTCAATCTATCAAAAAGCAAAAGAAACTAGAACGGAATTAAAAATTGCACAAACCAATTTGGAGATAGCAGAAAAAGATGTTGCCATAGCTAGAGGAGCCTACCAACCCAGATTACAAGGCTTCTACAGTTTTAGTACAAGGGCTTCCAATCTGGACCGTGTTACGGGAGTTGAACTAGATCCTACCAATCCAACAACAGTAATTGGAGTGGTAGAGGGAACCAATCAAAATGTTTTGCAACCAAATTTTAATGCTATTTTAGGAAAACCGTCACCAATTTTAGATCAATTCGATACTAATAAAGGACAAAATTTTGGTGTTCAGTTAACAATTCCAATTTTTAATGGTTTTGCAACACGAAACAATGTTCAACGATCAAAAGTGGCTTTGGAAAGAAGTAAAATTGCTTATGAACAAGAAGAGTTAACACTAGAACGCAATGTTTTCACTGCTTTCACAGATGTAAAGGGGGCGTTGAAGTCCTATGAAGCAGCACTTATAACCTTAGAAGCCAGACAAGAAGCGTTTAATTATGCGAAAGAACGTTTTGAAGTAGGCTTAATGAATGCTTTTGACTTTAATCAATCGCAAACACTATTGGTCAACGCTCAATCTGAAGTTCTAAGAACAAAGTATGATTATATATTTAGGACCAAGATATTAGAATTTTATTTCGGAATACCAATTATTCAAAAACAATAAATATGTCAAAGAAAGTAATATATACCATTTTAGGAATCGCGATAGGATTAATTATTTTATTGATTACACTCTCAAAAACAGGTGTAATCGGAAATAAAAACAAAGGAAAAGAAGTAGAAACTGCTTTGGTTAATGAAATTACAATTGTTGAAACCGTTTCGGCAACGGGTAAAATTCAACCTGAAACAGAAATTAAAATATCTTCTGAAGTTTCAGGAGAAATCATTGAATTGCCTGTAAAAGAAGGACAATTAGTAAAAAAAGGAGATTTATTAGTTCGAATCAATCCTGATTTATACACGTCAAGCTTAAATCGATCTTTGGCAGGATTATCTAATACAAAAGCTGGATTGAGCCAGGCTGAAGCCACATTTAGAGAAGCACAGGCAAATTATAATCGAAACAAATCATTGTTTGAAAAAGGAATTATTTCAAAAGCCGAATGGGATAGAGTAGTAGCAACTTTTGAAGGGGCTCAGGCTGCCAAACAAGCGGCTTATTACGGCGTACAAAGTGCTTTAGCAACAGTAACCGAAGCAAGAGATAATTTAGGAAGAACCACTATTTATGCCCCGGCAGACGGAACAATATCATTACTTTCGGTAGAATTAGGTGAACGAGTTTTGGGCACGCAACAAATGACGGGAACTGAAATTTTACGTGTAGCCAATTTAAACAACATGGAAGTTGAAGTTGACGTAAATGAAAATGATATTGTTAAAGTGAGTATTGGTGATTCTACAAAAATTGAAGTTGATGCCTACCTAAAAAAAGAATTTAAAGGAATTGTGACTAGTATTTCTAACTCTGCAAGCAATGCTGTAACTGCTGACCAAGTGACCAATTTTAAAGTAAAAGTTAGAATTCTAAAAGAATCTTATTTAGATTTGATAGAAGGGAAGCCGGATAGTTATTCGCCTTTTCGCCCGGGAATGACTGCCACAGTTGATATTATTACTAAAAGAAAAGAAAAAGTTATGGCTGTTCCCATTAGTGCAGTGGTCATGAAATCGGATACATTGAGTTCTAGCAAAGTAGATATTAAATCGGAAGAGGAGGGTGACAAAAAAGGAGCTATTGTTCAAAAAACAGATAAAAAGTTAGAATGTGTTTTTGTTAAAGAAGGAGATAAGGCAAAAATAAGAGTGATAAAAACGGGTATTCAAGATGATTCGAATATTGAAATCATTCAGGGATTAAAAAAAGGAGATGTTGTAATTGTTGGTCCTTATACAACCGTTACCAAAGATTTAAATTCCGGAGATTTAGTTTTTGTTAAATCGGAAGAAGACAAAAACAAAGAAATAAAAGAATAGTTTTATTTCTGTAAATAATTGAAAGGAAATTAGATTAAAATTTAGTTTCCTTTTTTTTATATTTTATTTTTGCACATTCAATTTCAATTATGGCATATATACTTAACATAGAAACATCAACCAAAAATTGTTCAGTTGCTTTAGCAAAAGACGGAGAAATTATTGTTTCTAGAGAAATTGCAGAAATGGGCTATTCGCATGCTGAAAAGTTGCATGTTTTTATTGAAGAAATTGTAGCCGAAGCCAATATACATTTTTCAAATCTAGACGCTATTGCTGTAAGCCAAGGACCTGGATCTTATACCGGTTTACGAATTGGAGTTTCTGCCGCTAAAGGATTGTGTTATGCCTTAGGTATTCCTTTAATTGCAGTTGACACATTAGAGGTTTTAGCTTCGCAAGTCGCAATTGAAGTGGGCTTAATTGTACCAATGATTGATGCAAGAAGAATGGAAGTGTATGCGGCAATTTTTGATAAAGAACATCAAAAAATTAGGGAAACAAAAGCAGAAATTTTAACTGTTGATTCATTTTCAGGATGGAATGAAACTATCTATTTTGTTGGCGATAGTACTCAAAAAGCTAAGGCAATATTACAAAAAGAAAATTTTGTGTTTCTAGACGAAATTGTTTTTCCTTCGGCAAAAGAAATGGCTACAATAAGTTACGGTTTATTTAGAGCTAATCGTTTTGTGGACGTAGCTTATTTTGAACCTTTTTACTTAAAAGACTTTATGATTTCTTAGGATTTGCCTCTTTAATATGAACATCTCTTTGCGGAAACGGGATTTCAATAGCGTTTTCATCAAATTGAAGTTTGATTTGCTCTAAAATATCCGAACGCATCGTAAAAAAATCTTCTAAATTTGCCCACGGACGTATTGCCAGGTTTATTGAGCTATCAGCTAAACTATCAACCAAGACTACAGGAGCAGGCTCTTTTAATACAGATGGGTGATTTTCCATCACTGCCATTGCAATTTCTTTTGCTTTTTTAATGTTCGAACCATAACTTATACCAATAATCAGATTCGCCCTTCTCGTAGTTGCAAAGGTATAATTGGTAATGTTGCCATTTGATAAAGCTCCATTAGGAATAAAAATAATTTGATTGTCAACAGTTGCTAATTGTGTTACAAAAATTTGAATTTGTTTTACAGTTCCCGAAACGCCTTGAGCTTCTATAAAATCACCTACTTTGAAAGGTTTGAACATGATAATCAATACTCCTCCCGCAAAATTTGACAGGGAACCTTGTAGAGATAAACCAATAGCTAAACCCGCTGCACCTATAATGGCAACAAAGGAAGAGTTTTCTACACCCAATCGAGAGATTACAGTTACAAAAAGAAGTAATTTAAGTGTCCAAATTAAAATGTCAGCTAAAAACTTCGACAAAGTAGGTTCCATTTCCCTTTTTGTCATAATCTTTATGATTATTTTTTTAATAAGACGAATACTTGTCCATCCTATTACAAAAATTATGGTAGCCGAAATTAATCTTGGAGAATATTCCATCAAAACAGTTGTAAAATAATCCCAATACTTTGTAACAAATTCTGTGTTTACCGTTATCAAATCCATAAAAAACAATTCCTTTTCTGTGCTTAAAGGATACAAAGGTAAAGGATATAAACAGCAATTATAATAAAGAAAACTTAAAATTAATCAGCATTTTCGTCTGCAACACGTTTAATTTCGTCAACTTTATCCTCTAAGTCTTCTGAAACTTTGTTTACTTTTTCTTTTGTTTGCTCAGCTACGTCTTGTGATTTTTCTTTTACAGATGAAGTGAATGAACTTACTTTTTCTTTTACATCATCCACAACATTTTCAATTGCATCGCCGGCTTTTTCGGCATAATCAGAAACAGTTTCTTTTGCTTTTTCAGCAAAATCTTCTACTTTTTCTTTTACTTCAGGATAAGATTCCTTGATGTTTTCAACAGTTTTTTCTACAAAATCTTCTGCTTTTTCTGCATACTCAGATGCTTTAGCTTTTGCTTGGTCTAAAACTTCTTCTGCTTTGTCAACTGTTTCAGATGTTGATTGTTTGGCTGTGCCAAATAAATTTTTAAAAAAACTTCCTAATCCCATGATATTAATTTTTTAAATGAAGTCAAATCTACCAAATTTAACTAACTTTTTTAAAATTAGAGGTTTAAATCTTTGTAAATCTCCAAAATATCAGTTTTAGGAACTAAACATGTTTTGTTTTGACAGATATAAAATAATGTTTCGTTATTATTAAATCGATTTTTTAAAAAGGGTAAATCTGATTTTTCTTCACAACCGGAAAGGAGTAAGAAGGGAATATATTTTTTATTAATTTCTTGTAGATGAACTAAACATTTATTTCCGCAAATAGCTAATTCTTTTTGATAGTCTGAAAAATGTAAAGCACAAATCAACCAATTTGAAAAGGCCGACGGATAATCAATAGAAGGGATCATTTGTAAAACCATTTTTTTGGAAATTTCTTCGTAATGCAAATTTTCAAAATAAATGCTTAGTTTAAATAAATTACTAGCCATAACCGAATTGGAGGCCGGAATCACATTATCTTCAATTTCAAAATGAGTAGCAATCAGAGCCTCATCTAAATCTGAAGTAAACCGAAACAATTGTTTTTTTTCATCATAAAAGTGATCCAAACAATAATTTGTTAAATTTTTACTGTGTAAAAGCCAATTTTCATCAAATGTAGCTTCATATAGTGAAATGAAACTATCAATCAAAAACGCGTAATCTTCCAGAAATCCATTGATAGAAGGTTTATTGTTTTTGTAAGTATGCGTCAAATTTCCTTCTGGGGTCCAAATTTTGTTGACAATAAAATAAGCATTTTTTATCGCAATATTCAAAAATTTTTGTTCTCCTAGAGCTTTATGGCTATCCACGAATCCTTTCAATAAAATAGCATTCCAAGAGGTAATGCATTTGTCATCCAACCGAGGTTTTGGCCTCTTTTCTCTTTTTTCATAAAGAAGTTGTTCCCATTTTTTCTTTTTTAGTTGAAGTTCATCAATTGAAAGATTATTTTTTTCTGAAATTTCTTCTAAACTTTTATTCTGAATCAAAACATAATTTTCATGTTCCCAATGTCCAAATTCATTGATGTTAAATGTTTCGGAAAATAATTCAAAATCATCTTGAATAATATTTTTTAACTCTTCTTTTGTCCAAACATAGAAAGCACCTTCTTCCAAATGATTTTCAGCAGTTAAACTATCGGCATCCAAAGCAGAAAAAAAAGCACCTTCTTCAGTTAACCATTCTTTTTCAATGAAATTTGCGGTTTTTTCGATTATTTCTTTGTATAAAACATTTTTTGTCAATTTATATGCATTCGCATAAAGTGACAAAAGCTGCCCGTTGTCATAAGCCATTTTTTCAAAATGCGGAATATGCCATTTTACATCAACCGAATAACGAGAAAAGCCACCCCCAATTGTATCAAAAAGACCGCCATAAGCCATTTTGGTTAATGTTAGATTTACATAGCTTATTAGTTTTTTATTTTTAGTCAAATGCCCATAGTGCAATAGAAATTGATAGTTGGTTGGCATCATAAATTTTGGTGCACGTGTATAACCACCATATTCCCAATCGAAACTTTTTTGCCATTTTTCTATCAAAGGCTCTATAATAGCTATATCAAAATCAGTTGATTTTTCATTTGTTAAACTTAACATTTCAATTCCTTCGTGCAGTTTATCAGCATATTCAATCATTTTTTCAGGGTTTGAATAAAATAATTCCTGCAATTGCTCTAAGGTAATAATCCAATCTTTTTTTCGAAAATATGTACCTCCCCATACAGGTTTCCCATCCGGAAGGCAAACAACATTAAGAGGCCAACCACCTCTTCCTGTCATTAATTGAACAGCTTTCATATAAATAGCGTCAATATCAGGACGCTCTTCACGATCAACTTTAATGTTAACAAAATGTTGATTCATAGTATTTGCCACTTCTTCACTTTCAAAACTTTCATGTTCCATCACATGACACCAATGACAAGCAGAATATCCGATGCTGATTAAAATGAGTTTTTGATTTTCTTTTGCATAGGCTAACGTTGTTGAATTCCATGCTTTCCAGTGTACAGGATTATTGGCATGTTGAAGTAAATACGGGCTAGACTCTAAGTTTAATTCGTTCATAAATAAAAAAAGCGTTCTTTTTGAGAACGCTTAAAATTACAAATTTTATTATTTATTCAATTTCAAAAGTGATTTTAACGTTAACCCTAAACTCTGAAACCTGGCCGTCTTTGACAGAGGCACTTTGGTCTTGAATATACACTGAACGAATGTTTTTTAATGATTTTGTTGCTTGAGCAACTGCTTTGCGTGTAGCATCCTCCCAACTAATTTCGGAGCTGGAAAGGACTTCAATTACTTTTAATATTGCCATAATGATATATTTTAAACTTTAAAGGTAGTGTTTTTTATTAAAAAATCAAAAAAAACAGACCAAAATTGATAACATTCGCTTAACATTAGATTGAAATAGTTAGTAGAATTTTGCACTAAATTATTAACCATTAAAAATGGAACAAATATATGTAGTGATGCTCGTTGTATTGGGTGTCTTGGCTTTGATTGATTTAGTTGTTGGCGTTAGTAATGATGCAGTAAATTTCCTCAACTCGGCAATTGGTTCAAAAGCAGTTTCTTTTAGAACAATTATGATTGTTGCAAGTATTGGAGTTGCTTGCGGAGCTTTATTTTCAAGTGGAATGATGGAGATTGCCCGAAGTGGAATTTTTGTCCCCTCGATGTTCAGTTTTAATGACGTAATGATTATTTTCTTAGCAGTAATGATTACAGACATTCTTTTATTGGATGTTTTTAACTCAATGGGATTGCCAACTTCAACAACAGTATCTATTATTTTTGAGTTATTGGGTGCAGCTGTCTGTTTGGCTTTGTATCATATTTTTATTTCCGAAGACAGTACGCATAGTCTCGGGACCTACATTAACACCAAAAAGGCATCTGAAATTGTATCAAGTATACTACTTTCTGTACTTTTATCATTTGGATTAGGAGGTTTAGTACAATATTTATCTCGGTTAATCTTTACTTTTCATTACGAAAAAAGGTTAAAATATATTGGGTCATTGTTTGGAGGGTTAGCAATTACGGCTATTACGTTCTTTATTTTGATTAAGGGTTTAAAAGGAGTTTCTTTTATTAGCAAAGAAACGTACGGATGGATTCAAGAGAATCAATTAGTAATTATCGGAATTAATTTTTTGTTTTTCACCCTATTATCACAAGTTTTAATAAGTGTTTTCAAAATAAATATTTTGCGGATAATTATTATTATCGGAACATTTGCTTTAGCCCTAGCCTTTGCAGGAAATGATTTGGTTAATTTTATAGGGGTGCCAATTGCAGCATTTAATTCGTATGAAATATTTTCTGCCGCCGGTCTTTCGGGTGACGAGCTAATGATGGGTGCTTTGGCAGATGAAACAATCGTAGCTCCTTTCTATTTCCTTGCTTTTGCAGGATTAGTTATGGTTATTACACTTTGGACATCAAAAAAAGCAAAAAGTGTTATTGAAACGGGAGTAAATTTATCTCGTCAGGGTGATGGCGTTGAAAAATTTTCACCCAATATGTTGTCAAGGTTTATTGTGAGAAGTGGGGTGTATTTGGGACAGGCAATTAATTATTTTTTACCTCAATCGGTACAGCTAAAAATAGACAAACAATTTGAAAAACCGGAAATAAAAGGTAAAAAACGTAAAGACGAACCCGCTTTTGATATGGTGAGAGCCTCTGTAAACCTAATGATTGCCAGTATATTAATTTCCATTGGAACTTCTTTAAAATTACCTCTATCAACAACCTATGTAACCTTTATGGTTGCGATGGGAACATCTTTTGCGGATAGAGCTTGGGATAGAGAGAGTGCTGTATACAGAGTGGCAGGTGTATTCAATGTAATAGGAGGATGGTTTGTAACGGCAGGGGTTGCTTTTGTAGGAGCTTTTATCATGGCGTTTGTCTTAAAAACAGGCGAGGTGTATGCATTCATCGGCTTGTTAGTTTTGTTGGCTATTATTTTATACAGAAGTGCCAGAAGGCATAGTAAAAAACAAAAAGAAGAGGAAGAGTTAGTTAAATTGAAGCGTGAAGATATTGTTACGATCAATGAGATTATCAGTGAAAGTTCAATGCAGATTTCTCGAGTAATCGGTGCAACTAATAAAGTGTATAGTGATGTTATTGATAACCTGGGATTACAGGATTTGGCTAAACTAAAAGAAAATAAAAAATCGCTCAAAAAATTAGAAAGAGAAGTTGATGAACTTAAGAGCAACGTTTATTATTTTATTAAAAATTTAGACGAAACCTCTGTTGAGGCAAGTAAATTTTATATAATGATTTTAGGCTATTTACAAGATATGATTCAATCCTTAGCCTTTATCACACAGAACAGCTACTCGCATATCAACAATAACCATAAGCAATTGAAATTCAATCAAATACGTGATTTAAAAAGTATTGATACAGATGTTCAAAAATTGTTTGACACCATCGAATCTATTTTTGAAAACAAAAACTTTGATCAATTGGATGTTGTTTTACGTGAAAAGGCAACTATTTTGGAGAATGTTTCTCAATTAATCCAAAAGCAAATTACTCGTATTAGAACTGTAGAGACAAGTCCTAAAAACAGTAAACTTTATTTTGCACTTCTTTTGGAAACAAATGATTTGATCAAAGCGACAATGAATTTATTGGAATTATTTCAAGAATTCAACATGCATGTAAAGAGCAAAAAATAAAAATAAAAAATCCTTGAAAATAATAAACCTTCAAGGATTTTTTTAATCGTTCTTGTCTCAAGCATTAATGGCTTCGACTTTGATACTTTCGTCTTTCAACATGTCTTTCAACATGTTTTCAATGCCGTTTTTTAATGTAAAGGTAGAAGAAGGACAACCACTACAAGCTCCTTGTAAAACAACTTTAACACGTTTATCATTTTCATCATACGAATCAAAAAGAATATTTCCTCCGTCGGCTTGAACAGCAGGTTTTACATATTCTTCTAAAATATTGATGATTTGTTGTGATGTTGCGTCAAGCGAATCAAAATTTGAATTAGTTTGTTTTTCATTTTTTGGAACTGAGATTAAAAGGCTTTCATTTATTATTTCATTGCCGTTTTCAATATATTCCTTAATAAACATTCTAACCTCATTTGAAACTTCCTGCCAATCAAAACTGTTGTGTTTTGTAATGGAAATATAATTTTCATCCATAAAAATTTCTTTCACAAACGAAAATTTGAACAGTTCTTTCGCTAAAGTTGATGGAAAAGCCTCGTCAATATTTTTAAATTCCGCCGTTTTGGAAGTCAACATTTTATTGGCAACAAACTTCAATACAGACGGGTTCGGCGTGGTTTCGGCATAGATTGTTATCGGTTGTTTTTTACTTTCAACACTTGTTTCGTTGATGATTATACCTCCTTTGTCAATATAATCTTCAATTTGTTCAGCTACAGCATCCTTCACATCATTCCAATCCACAATATTATAGCGTTCTATGGCAATAAAATTTCCGGCGATAAAAACCGTTTTAACAAAAGGTAAATAAAACAATTGTTGTGCTAGCGGACTGACAGTCGCTTCATCAATGTTTTTGAATTCATAACTTTTATTTTTTGTAATAAAATCTTGCAATTCAAATTTCAAAATTGTCTGATTTTGGGTAGACTTTATCGATATTTTAGTCATTTGAGCTTTTTTCTGCAAATTTAACAAAGTTATTTTTTGTATTTAGCTATATTTGGACATTAAATTTTTATTAACACAACTTTATCAAGTGTTTTAGCAACAATTGTTTGTTAGAACATTTTTTACTATTATATGAAAAAAAAATTACTTTTAACAATTCTTTTAATCTTTCCCTTTTGCTTACATGCGCAATTGTTTGTGAATAATACAACGTTTACACCTGCTCAATTAGTGCAAGATGTTTTGTTAGGGAGTGGTGTAACGGTTTCCAATATAACATTCAATGGTAGTGCAGTAAATGCAACGGTTGCAAGAGATCAAGCAGGATATTTTACAACTGGTGTAACACCAACAAATTTAGGTATCAACTCTGGAATTATTTTGTCCACAGGAAACGCTCAATTGGCTTTGGGGCCTAACAATCAGAATAATGCCTCTCAGGTAACAGCAACACCTTCGGCCGGAGATCCGGATTTAGCTAGTTTGGCAAACGGAGGTATTCAAAACACCTCTATTTTAGAATTTGATTTTATTCCTACGGGAACTGAACTTAGTTTTAATTTTGTTTTTGGTTCTGAAGAATACCCTGAATTTGTAAATTCGACATTTAATGATGTTTTTGGCTTTTTTTTAAGTGGACCCGGTATTGCCGGACCTTATACAGGTGGAGCCATTAATATTGCTTTAATACCATCAACAACTATCCCGATAACCATTAATACAGTTAATGGAGGCTTTGCAAATGGTTGTCCTGCCGTATTACCTGGTGGAGCAAACTCAGGGTTTTATGTAAATAACTGTGGAGGTACTTCTGTTCAGTATGATGGTTTTACAACTGTATTAACGGCATCTTCTACCGTTCAATGTGGTGAGCTTTATCATATCAAGTTGGCTGTTGCTAATGTTGGAGATAATGGTTGGGATTCGGCTGTATTTCTGCAAGCTAATAGTTTTAATGTAAACCCAATCGATTTAGGTTCAGATTTTGTAGAAGCCGGAGGTACTGCATTGTGTATTGGTGATACCGTTGAACTGGATACTGGTCTTGATGCATCTATTGTGCACGAGTGGTATTTTGGTCCCGATTTAATAATTGGAGAAACGAGTCCTACACTAGTAGTTTCTGAACCTGGTGATTATACGGTTATTGCTTATCCGTACGGACCTGCTTGCCCTATTACTGACACAATAACTATTGAGTATTATCCGCCAATACCGGTTGCCGAACCCCTTGATTTAGAGAATTGTGCACCTAATAATGTTTACGATTTAACAGTCAATACACCGATTGTTTTAAATGGTTTAGATCCGTTTGCATTTGAATTAAACTATGCATTAACAGAAGAAGATTTTGAATTTTTTAATTATATTCCTGATCCTACAGCGTATGTCAGCACTGGGTCTGGTCAAATTATTTATGTTGGTGTAGTAGATATATTTAGTGGTAGTGAATGTTCTGTTATTCAATCGTTTCAGTTGATTGAATTGCCTTGTACACTAGATCCTCAACCATTGGATTTAGTATTGTGTGATGAGGTTACCCCAGGTGATGATTTTGAAATATTTGATTTAACGGAGAATGATGATGACGCTTTGGGCGGATTGGATCCAACTCTCTATGAAGTGACTTATCATAACACCCAAGCCGATGCAAACACGGGGGATTTCCCAATTTCACCTGTAAATACTTATGACGGAACTAATGAAACGATTTATGTACGGGTGGTAGAAATCGCATTCCCTTCTAATTTTGGAACTAATTCCTTCACGTTAACCGTCAACCCCTTACCGAATATTGCAGATAAAGCGGTTTTGATTTGTTCAGAAGATACTTTCACGGTAACGCCTGTTACGGCCTCACCGGAGATTGTACCAACGGGTACAACTTATACTTGGACAGTGGTAGCACCGGTAGGTATCACAGGAGCTTCTGACCAGGCAACTGCACAAGCCAATATTAGTCAAGCCTTGACAAATACAACCGATGCTCCTCTTGATGCGGTTTACAGTGTTACAGCCTCAGTGGGTACTGCACCGAATATTTGTACCGATACCTTTACGGTAACGGTAACGGTAAATCCTAAACCAAGCATTTCTGATTTTACGCCATCGATTTGCTCAGCTCAGACTTTTACGGTAAGTCCAACCACAGCAGGAACCGATTTAGTTCCTATGGGGACAACTTATACTTGGACGGTGGTAGCACCGGCAGGTATTACAGGAGCTTCGGATCAGGCAACTGCACAAGCTAATATTAGTCAGACTTTAACCAATACAACAGATTCATCACTTGATGTGGTGTATACGGTAACAGCCTCTGCCGGTGTGGCACCGGATGTTTGTACTGATACCTTCACGGTAACAGTAACGGTCAACCCCTTACCGAATATTGCAGATAAAGCGGTTGTGATTTGTTCAGAAGATACTTTCACGGTAACGCCTGTTACGGCCTCACCGGAGATAGTACCAACGGGCACAACTTATACTTGGACAGTGGTAGCACCGGTAGGTATCACAGGAGCTTCTGACCAGGCAACTGCACAGGCCAATATTAGTCAAGCATTGACAAATACAACTGACGCTCCTCTTGATGCGGTTTACAGTGTCACGGCCTCAGTAGGTACGGCCCCGAATATTTGTACTGATACCTTTACGATAACGGTAACGGTAAATCCTAAACCAAACATTACTGACAAAGTGGTTATCATTTGTTCAGAAGACATTTTTACGGTAACGCCTGTTACTGCCTCACCGGAGATTGTACCAACGGGCACAACTTATACGTGGACGGTTGCAGCACCGGCAGGTATTACGGGAGCTTCTGACCAGGCAACTGCACAAGCCAACATTAGTCAGACTTTAACTAACACAACAGA
>NZ_JAWKMW010000006.1:0-333288 GCF_041392085.1 Flavobacterium sp.
ATTATCCTTATATTTGACTACTTTGAATTTAGATTAATTGTTTCCCAATTTTGAGGAGTCAGTCAAGGAGTCACTTAAATAATATACTTTGCGAAGTATTGATTTTATTGGTTATTTTTATTAGTAGACAAGACCCTCTTTCTCCGCAAAAACCGATTAGTTATCTAATCGGTTTTTTTATTGATAAAAAGAATTAAATAATATTTATTTCTAATTCTTCGTTTTTAACAATAAAAATTATCAGTAAATTTACTAAAGAAACAGTAATTAGCTAAGTTGTTATTATAGAAATATAAACGATTTCTAAATACTAATTCTGCCAATTCAATTCTTGAGTTAACTGCCCAAACTCTATTTTTATTAGGTAACAGTTATGAGTACTTTAAAAATATACATATCCGTGCTGTTTGTATTTTTGACTCATTCAATTTTGGCTTTTGAGCTAGATTTGATTGTTACAAATGAAAATTGCCCGGGTAATGGTTCAATAGAATTTTTAATTACAAATGCCGATCAATCGGGTTCCATAACTTTTGTGGTTTATAAACTCCCTAATACAAATGTGCCCTATGCTACACCATCAGGGCCTGTAATAAACGGATTGGTCGCAGGTGAGTATTTAGTTGTGGCAACCGAGACCATTGCAAATCAAACTACAACATCTGAAGCCACAGCAACCATTATTAATACATTTGTACCACTCACCTATGCAATAAACTATATAAATCAATCATGTAGTGATGTAAGTCAAGTTAGTGTAATTGTTAATTCAGGGGTTGCTGCAAGTTTTGAAATTACATCCGGACCGGTTTTATATCCCCCGCAAGTGTCCAATACATTCACAAATTTACCGGAAGGAACATATGCTATTCGTGTTTTTGATGAATGCGGTATCGGAATTGTAACCACTTTTACGGTTTCGTATTCGCCTTCAGAATTGGTTATCGAAAATCCGACTTTAAGTAATACCAATCCTCCTTCTTGTGCGTTTACTGTTGTATCTAATGTGATACATTCGCAAGATGGAAATACTATTGCTTACCCTTTACAAGTAACGTATACAATTTTTCCTCCTGACGGTTCACCAAACTATACAATTAATAGAACTATTATATCGGGTGATGCATTGGAAACATCAATAAGCGAAACCTTGCCTAATTTTAATTCAACTGATTTTTCATATGCAATTTCGATAACAGATAATTGTGGAGTAACAACCAATCACAATTTTACGGCCAATATAGAAAGTTCCGTTTCAGTAACATTACATAGGTTACCGTGCGACTCAAACTTTTTTTCAATCCATACAGCTAATTTATCACCGCCTTTTCAATTAAGTTTTAACACCATTCCTTCATCATTTATCCCCGAAAATTATAATTCTATTTACCCTGGAATGTATTACGAAGATACCATTGTTTTTGGAAGTGATACAAATTTAGTTCCCTTAGGTAATTATAGTTTTACAATAACGGATGCTTGTGGCAGGAACCAAACAGTTTCATTTTCAATTGTTCAAAACATCATTGTTCCGTCTATTACAACTGGAAACAATGGGTGTTATGACAATAGTGGATTTATAAGTATTTCGATCCCAATTAATGAAATAATTGGAGCTACAGTTTTAGTTGCTCCATCAAGTTATCCTCATCCGCTACCACACGATGTGACTAATCAAATAGTTGACGGCGTGATTCGATTAGACCCTGTCCCCATCGGATTATATGAAATATCAATAACTGATGAATGTAATACGACTTATGAGTTAAATGAAATTGAAGTTCCGATATTTGTTAATGAAGGAATAGAAATTAATGAAAGAGTGGGTTGTGAAATAGGTAAAACTGCTGTCCGTATTGACAGTAATAATGCGAGTATTACCAGTGTAATAATTACGCAAGCTCCAAATTCATTTACTCAATCAATTCCTTATAATGCATCTGAATTTATTACAGTAGATGATGGTGTTTTTTTTATGAATCAACTGACTCCTGGCGACTATACTTTTGAGGTAGAAGATGAATGTGGCTTTACAAATTCTATTACTATAAGCTTAAATGAATATATTATAAATGATGCTTCGTTCAATCCTATATTTAATTGTGGTTCTTTTGATGTAAGTCTGTTTTATGATAGTAATGGAACAAGTGGGCAATCATTTTGGCTACAAAAGCGTATTGATCCTTTATCGGATAGTTGGGGACATCCGGAAACGAATGCTATTTATCCATCGGAATCAAACCCTAATAATACAAATTCGATATTGCTAACAAATAATTCAATAAATTATAATTTTGTTTTTAATGGGGAATTTCGAATCGTGAGAAAATTTAACTCCTATAAAAACGGGAATGAAATTACAAACCAAACGTCGGCTAATAAAATTTGTTTAGAAATTTTAACCCCTAGCTTTGTTTTTAATGAAGCCTTAGAAATTTTGGATATTAACCGCTCACCTTGTACTGACGATGGTACATTAGATGTCGTGGTTAATGCTATTGGTCAAGCTCCTATTCAATATAAATTAATCTTAAAGGATGGAGAAATTATCAATATCAACAATGGTACTTCTCCCCTCTTTTATAATTTACCTTTAGGACTCTATACACTTCAAATTGAAGATGCATGCGGAAACATTAAAACGCAAGTGTTTGATGTTGATACACTAAAATCAGTTATAAATAGTCAAGCACCAATAAATATAACTAGTTGTGTTCCAATTGTTACTGATAATGAAGTTTTTGATTTAACCGTTCAAATCCCAATCATGATTAATCCGGATGATCTTGATGACTATACCATTCGGTTTTATACCAACTTTACGGATGCTCAACAAGATGTCAATTCCATTACGAATACTGAAAATTACAACCCAAGTTCTAACCCGCAAACTATCTATGCCAGAATAGTTTTAAATCAATTGCCCTCATGCTACGAAATTTATGATTTTGATTTACTTGTTGGGCAAATTCCTTCAATCCCTCTTAATTCAGAATATGTTTATTGTGATGAATTGCCTTTTACAATTACATTAGATAACCCAATTCAAAATACTGTTTATGAATGGTCTGATGGAACTATTGGAAATGAAATTTCAATTCATTCAGAAGGTGTTTATACTATATCTGTGCAGGCTGTAACAACTTATTTTAATGGAAATTTAGTCTGTACAAATACCAAAGATAGTACAATCTCAATCTCTAGACCTCCAATCATTGAGTCGATAATAACAGAAGATTGGACAGAAAACAGAAACAGTATAACAGTAAATTCAAACAACAACGGATTTCATATTTACTCTATAGATGGTTTGCATTTTCAGAATGAAAACACTTTTTCAAATTTGCTACCCGGTGTTTATACTGTTTATGTGGAAGATTCCTTAGGGTGTGGAGTTGTAACAGAATTAGTTTGGCTTTTACACTATCCGAAGTTTTTTACGCCAAATGGGGACGGCTACAATGAAAAATGGTTTATAAAAGATTCCAATTTAGAAGAAAACTTTATTGTACATATTTTTGACCGTTATGGAAAACTTATAACTGTCTTTAATTCTAAAGAAGAAGGTTGGGACGGGACTTACAATGGTCAGCCTTTGTTTTCAACAGATTATTGGTTTATGATTTTTAGAAATGACGGTAGAATTCACAGAGGCCATTTTAGTCTGAAGCGATAAGATTTTTAACGATACTTATTATATAAACATATAAAGTGAAATAAAAAAAGGTGAAATTTCTTCCACCCTTTTTGCCCCAAATTTATTCCATAAACTTAACCTACTTAACTTATGGTGATTCAAAAGTAGGATAGAATAAACGATTAAAAAAAAAATTCTGTTTATTGGAAAATAAAATCGATGAAGGGTATCTTTTATTATTATTTTAATCAATAAATAACAATAAAGTATTCAAAATAGAATAGTTAGTCATAAAAAATACTTTTGAAAACCCAAGTGCTTCATATTATTATGCCTTAATTGTTTTGTCGCTTTTCTTTAGCTGTTTCAACTTTTTCTTTCCAAACACTTGATAATTCAACATAATCAATTGGCTTTGCAGGTGGTTGCCTTTGCAATCGTCCTTCATTGAATGCTTTTATTAAAATACTTTCTATTAGAAAATCTTCAGTAACTGTAAATGGGTCGTATTCTTCTTTTAATTCAATATCAAATACTTTAGCAGTGTTGCTTGCCCAAAAAGCTTTCCATCCACTTTTTAAATCTTTTACAAGCGTATAGGTAGTTTTTCCGGTTTGTCTGTGAATTAACTTAACTAAAATCTGTCCTTGTTTTCGTGATAATTTTTTTAATTGTTCTTCAAATTCATTTTCAAGGTAATTTTCCACAATTTTAAAGTATTTCTTTTTTTCTCTCTCGGTTTTAAACTTGCTCATATTTTGATTTAACCTGGTAAGATTATCTGCAGCAATTTTTGCATAGGGATAAACTTTCAGTACTCGTTGTTGGAGAAGGAGAAATTTTTTTCGGTCTTCATCTATTTTAGTCGATTTTTTTCCTGAAACAACAACCTCTTCTAAATCTAAAGAAGTTCTCAAAATGGAATCATTACCAATTAAATAGTATATTACAGTTGAGTCTTTTTTGGTTTCTTCTTGCCCTACAACAAGATTTGTACAAAAAAATAATATAAAAAGGACTAAATAAGGCTTCATTTTTCTCATAAATAAAAAATCAAAAGTAAAGATTTATACTATAACTGTGTTATGTTATTCTTATTTTAGCAAAAAAATATAAATCTATGTCTACAAAAACCATACTAAAAAAAACATCATTAACATTTTTAGAGAATTATTTAAACAATGCCTCTCCAACCGGCTATGAATCAAATGGACAAAAGCTTTGGATGAATTATTTAAAGCCCTACGTGGATACATTTATTACAGATACCTATGGTACAGCCGTTGGTGTGATAAATCCGGATGCATCCTATAAGGTGGTAATTGAAGGACATTCTGATGAAATTTCTTGGTATGTAAATTATATTACTGATAATGGGCTTATTTATGTAATACGTAATGGTGGTTCCGATCATCAAATTGCACCATCCAAAAGAGTAAATATTCATACTAAAAAAGGAATTGTAAAAGGTGTTTTTGGTTGGCCTGCTATTCATACACGAAATAGAGGCAAAGAGGAAACAGCTCGCATTGATAACTTATTTATTGATTTGGGTTGTTCAACCAAAGAAGAAGTTGAAAAAATGGGTGTACATGTAGGTTGTGTTATCACTTATCCGGATGAATTTATGATATTAAACAACAATAAATTTGTTTGTCGTGCTATCGATAACCGAATGGGAGGCTTTATAATTGCTGAAGTTGCCCGACTCCTGCACGAAAATAAAAAGAAATTACCTTTTAGTCTATACATAACTAATTCGGTTCAGGAGGAAGTTGGTTTGCGTGGTGCTGAAATGATTACTAAAACCATCAAACCAAACGTTGCTATTGTTACCGATGTTTGTCATGATACTACTACTCCTATGATAGACAAAAAAATTGAAGGGGAAACACAAATTGGAAAAGGACCTGTGATAACATATGCTCCGGCTGTTCAAAACAATTTACGCGATTTAATTATTCAAGCTGCCGAGGATAAGAAAATACCGTTTCAACGTTTAGCTTCGTCTAGAATAACAGGAACAGATACTGATGCGTTTGCTTACAGTAATGGTGGTGTTGCATCTGCATTAATTTCGCTACCGCTACGTTATATGCACACTACCGTGGAAATGGTTCATCGTGAAGATGTTGAAAATGTAATTCGATTAATTTATGAATCGTTACTTAAAATTGAGAATAATGAAACGTTCTCCTACTTTAAATAAAAATAACTAAAATTTAAAATTCCCGAAGTTGATTTTCGGGAATTTTTGTTTTAAAAACAATAGCTTTGCATAAAAATTAAAGCAATGATTAATCCTTCTGCACAAGGCTGGGTAGATAAATTTTTCAACACATATTACTTGTTGAGTGCTACCAATCTGTATAGTCTCAAAGATTTTTATTGCAAAACCAGAGAAACTGGATTTATTTATGGTCATGTTGTTATAATAGATACCCAAGAACCATTGTCAACAGAGGGGTGGACTTCTGAAGAAGTTACCAAAGTTGCGTTACTGAACACCTTGTTTGGTATTTATCAGTTAACGAACGAAAATGCAGAAAAATCAACGTTTATTGATTTGGCTTTTGATTTTTATAATTTCATGCACCCAAAAGGATTTTCATTTTTTAAAAAGATCTTGCCTAGTGAAAGTAAAACCATTCAATTGGAAAAAATCATTGATTCCAGAATACAAACGAATGACAATATTATTAGTAAAAACTTTTCACATATTCTTACAAATGCACTTTTGTTTATCGATGTTTTGGCTTTTTATAACTATTTGATAAAGGGTAAGTTTACTAAAGATTATGTTCAAAAACTGGAAGAAATTATTGTAGGTGTCGTATCCCTTTCGTTAACAACAAAATCAAATAAGTCTCAGTATGATGATTTACTAATAAAATTGTTTGAAACATCTGTTCGATACACTAAATTTTCAGGTTTTAAAATAAATGATTTGAATGCCCTGAATTTTAGTTTTCTTGAAAACGATTTGGAAAAATTTTATATCATGGATTTAGCCGGAATGGCAATTTGGGGCGATGAAAAAATGGAAAGAAATGAAGTCGCTTTTTTATATGATTTGGGTTCAATTTTGCTAATAGAGCAATTTTATATAATTGAAAGTTTGACTGTAATTGATGCTTTCATTAAAAAGTATCGTAACGATATTCCGTATTTTAATTATTCCAACCCGATTAAGCATTTTTATGATCAAACAACGCAAAGTGTTGTAATGCTGATTACGAGAAACAAAAAACGACTATTAAAGGAGTTGACGGAAAGTAAAGAGTTGGTAAAATTGCTTGCTGCTTCAACTACTCGGGAATTAGATAATAACGAGAAGAAACGCATGAAAAAACAGTTGCTTGATGTTTGCAAAACAATTCCATCATTGACCATTTTTTTATTACCCGGTGGTAGTTTGCTCTTACCTATATTAATAAAATTTATTCCCCAACTGCTTCCTTCAGCTTTTAATGAGAATTTAGATTAAAAAAAGCCATCCGAAGATGGACTTTTTTTAAAACTTTAATTGATAGACTTCGTCCAACTCATCGTTATTTTTAAAATTCACTCCTAAATCGGTTACATAGCCGGAATTAAGGCCGTAAACCCAACCATGAATTGTTAGTTCTTGACCGGATTTCCAAGCAGCCTGAACAATAGATGTTTTTGCTAAATCAAACACTTGTTCTTTTACATTGATTTCAACAAATTTATTGAATCGATCTTCTTCATTTTCAATAGCATCTAAATCTTTATGGTGAAGACGATAAACATCTTTTATGTGTCTAATCCAATTATCAATAATGCCTATAGAACTATTACCCATGGCAGCCTTTACTCCACCGCAGCCATAATGTCCACAAACAATTACGTGCTTTACCTTCAAAGCATTTACGGCATAATCCAAAACACTTAACATATTCATATCACTATGAATTACCATGTTAGCTATGTTTCTATGAACAAAAACTTCACCTGGGGCAGCTCCGATAATTTCATTTGCAGGTACACGACTATCTGAACACCCTATCCATAAAAGAGGAGGGTTTTGCCCTTTTGATAAGCCTTCAAAAAAGTTTGGGTTTAGCTTTAGTTTGCTCTCAACCCATTGTTTGTTGTTTTCTATTATCTTTTTATAAAAATCGTTCATTTTTTTATTTTGTTATTAAGGTTAGTTCTCTTTTTTGAAGGAAATATGTTGTCCTTCGTCAGTATTGTCTAAATTATAAGCTTCTTTAAATCCAATCAATTTTAGTTCAATTTGTTCATCAACAGCTCTAATTGTTTTAAATTCTTCAATTAAATCAATTACGTCGTGTGCAATGTAAACCGTGTCAGATGCATCAATAACTACTTTTGATTTTTCAGGTAAATTATTTAATGTGTTTTTAATTGCAGCTTTGTTTAAAAAAGATACTTCTTGAGCTAATTGAATATAGATAACATCATCATCATGATATTCCTCTTTTTTAAACGAATACGCTCGTTTAAAATTACCTTTTAAGACAAAGAAGATACTGATTAACATACCTAACGCAACTCCTTTCAGCAAATCCAAAAAAACGACAGCAACAACAGTAGCAATGAAAGGGATATATTGGTACTTTCCTTTTTGAATAAAGTGAATAAAATGTGCTGGTTTTGCTAATCGATAACCGATTAAAAGTAATATTGCAGCCAATGTGGCGAGCGGAATTTTGTTTAAGAATTGAGCAATAGTAAGAACGCTAATCATCAATAATAAACCGTGTATTATGGTAGAAGATTTTGTTCTGGCTCCGGCATTGGCATTAGCAGAAGATCTTACAACGACTGAAGTCATTGGTAATCCGCCAATTAAACCACTTAAAAAATTTCCAATCCCTTGAGCCTTTAGTTCAACATTTGTATTAGTGAATCGTTTGTAAGGATCCATTCTATCTGACGCCTCAATGCATAATAACGTTTCAATTGAAGCCACAATCGCTATGGTTGCTCCTACAATCCAAACTTTTGAATTAGATAAGACAGTTATTGACAAGTCGGGTAAAACAAACATTGATTTAAATTCATCTAATGTTGAAGGTGTTGGCAATGAAACTAAATGGTCATTTGAGACTTGCAGTGAACTTCCCGTTCTGATAAAAATTTCATTAATTATGATACCTGAAAACACGGCAATTAATGCCGCCGGAACTAATTTTAACTTTTTCAAAAAAGGAACCTTATCCCATACTATCAAAATTGTTAAAGCAACAACTGTAATGATAATAGAACCATAGTTGATGTAATTAAATGCATCAGCAATAGTTTCAAACATATTTGATCCGCTTTTCTCAAAAAAAGACGTGTCTCCTTCTGCGACTTTGTCATAGCCAACTGCGTGTGGAATCTGTTTCAGAAAAATTATAATTCCAATACCGGCAAGCATGCCTTCAATTACATTAGTTGGAAAATAATTTGATATACTTCCTGCCTTTAGAAACCCAAGTAATAGTTGTAAAATTCCAGCAATAATAACTGCTGTTAGAAAAATATTATAGGACCCTAAGTCGCTAATAGAGGTTAAAACAATAGCTGTTAATCCGGCAGCCGGACCTGTTACGCTAATGTGGGACTTACTTAAAAATCCAACAATAATACCTCCTATTATTCCTGAAATAATACCGGAAAAAAGTGGGGCACCGGATGCCAAAGCAATTCCTAAACACAAAGGAAGTGCCACTAAAAACACCACCAATCCTGATGAAAAATCGGATTTTAGGTGGCCTAAAAGATTGATTTTTTTTGTCATTGACTATAAAAATAATTATAAATAATAGCTACAAACTATCATCTTCGCAATAAAACGAAGACTAACTTATAATTATTTTTTCAGGAGGAGGAGAGAATATTTCTTCTAAAAAGGAATCGTATTTTTCTTGATTATCATTGATGATTTTCTTAGAAATCACTAATTCAAGACAAATAAAGGTAACTTGTTTACTTGTTTTTATGGCTTCCTTAAAGTTGTATGATTTAAGCACTTCTTCTTCTTCAGATAAATTATAAACCATAGAAATATCTGTATCATTATTGTCTAAGAGACCAACTAATGTTGGTAAAGACAAAAAAGAAAGAAATAAGAACAATACAATGGAAACAAGTATTCTCATAGATTACAAATATACTTTTTCATTAGCAGAATTGTTAAAACAATAATGTAATTTAGAATAAATTTAACTATATTTCTTCTTCTAGCCAAGCTTTCATCATCCAAATCGTTTTTTCTTGCTCTTTGATAAAATCACTCATCATAGAATTCGTTCCTTCATCTAGGGCTTCATCTGATTGTTTTAGAATTACTCTTTCAATTTTCAACAATTGAGTCAAGGAATTAACTATTAGGTTTACGGCTTCTTCATCATTAGAAATATCTCTACCAACATATAATTTATTGTTTTTAATGTAGTCTTCAAAAGTGTGAAGTGGCCTTCCCCCTAATGTTAAAATTCGCTCGGCAATCATATCAATTTTTAATTGACTATCGTTGTATAATTCTTCAAATTTTAGATGAAGATCAAAAAAACGTTTTCCCCTTATATTCCAATGTAATCCTCTTAAATTTTGATAATAAATTTGAAAATTGGATAACAAAATATTTAATTCGGCTGCTAAAACTTCTGTTTGTTTTACATCTAAACCTAAACTGTTTGTTTTCATTGTGTTGAATTATTGATTAATGTTTTATAAAATTACTAAAAAATAAGATTTTGTTGTATAACTAAAATTGATAGTTTTTATATTTGCATCATAATTTACTATCAAAATGACCATTACACAACTTCAATATGTGTTAGCCGTTGCAGAACACAAGAACTTTACTTTAGCAGCAGAAAAATGTTTTGTTACTCAGCCCACCCTGAGTATGCAAATTCAAAAAATTGAAGAAGAACTTGGTATTCAAATTTTTGACAGGACAAAGAAACCTATTCAACTAACAGAGATTGGTCAGAAAATTGTAAATCAGTCCAAAAACATTGTCAACGAAGCTAATCGAATTCAAGACATTGTAGATCAACAAAAAGGATTTATTGGTGGCGAGTTTAGGTTAGGAATCATTCCAACTGTTATGCCAACACTTTTGCCAATGTTTCTTAATAATTTTATTAAAAAGTATCCAAAAGTTAATTTGATTATTGAAGAATTGAATACAGATGAGATTATCATAAAATTGAATAATGGTCATTTAGATGCTGCCATTGCTGCTACTCCTTTGGAAGAAGAGAAAATAAAGGAGATTGTTTTGTTCTATGAGCCTTTTGTTGCTTATATTCCGGAAAATCATTCTGTCTTTGAGAAAAAGGAAATTGAAGTTTCAGATTTGAATTTAGACGAAATTTTATTGTTGCAAGATGGGCATTGTTTTCGAGATGGTATTCTAAATTTGTGCAAAAATAACCCTGAAAATTCAGATAAATTTAATTTTCACATTGAGAGTGGAAGCTTTGAAACCCTCATTAAATTAGCAGATGAGGGGTTAGGAACTACCCTTTTACCCTATCTGCATACGTTAGATTTAAAAGAAAAAGACAAAGCCAAACTCAGACAATTTAAAGACCCAAAGCCAGCAAGAGAAGTGAGTTTGATTTATCCTAAGAACGAATTGAAAATCCACATTATTGATGCCCTGCGTAATGTAATCAGCGGTGTAGTTCGTGGAGCAATTGCTTTTCAGGACATTCAAATAATTAGTCCGATTCAAAAGAAATAAAATAAAAAAAGGAGCTATTTAGGCTCCTTTAGTTTTATTGATTAACATAAATTAAACATTTCCTTAGTTCTGGTTTTTCTTTAGTAAAGTTTAACAACCAATCCTTTAGTTGTTCAATTTCATAAGGCAATAATTGTTTCATTGCTTTTATGAGTTCTTTACTAAAAAGCTTAGGATCAAAACTTACGCTTTCTAAGATTTTCTTAGTGTAAGCAAACATCGGTCTTGTCATTTTTTCGTTTTTTTGTGTAGAATTTGGTTTTAAAGAACGTGTTGTAAATTTACTAAAAATAAAAATAGCTCTTAGATTTTTAACATATCAATTAGCTAAAATTTAACGATTATCGCCATCTAATAGATTTCCTAAACCACCTAAAATACTTCCTTCTCCTTTGTGTTTTCCTCCACCTTGAGGAGCTGCAGCCCAGATTCTACCTGCTAATCTACTGAAAGGTAACGATTGTATATATACTGTGCCAGGACCTTTTAAAGTAGCAAAAAACAAACCTTCGCCACCAAAAATAGTATTGCGTATTCCTCCTACAAGTTGTACATCATAATCTACATTTTGTGTAAACCCCACCACACAACCGGTATCTACTTTAATCATTTCGCCGGGTTGTAATTCAATTTTTGCCATGGTTCCACCGGCATGAATAAAAGCCATTCCACTACCTTCAAGTTTTTGCATGATAAAACCTTCTCCGCCAAACAAGCCTCTTCCTAATTTTCTGGAAAATTCAATTCCGATTTTAACTCCTTGATTGGCACATAAAAACGCATCTTTTTGGCAAATAAATTTACCGCCAACAGAATTCAAATCAATGGGTAAAATCTTTCCCGGATAAGGTGAGGCAAAGGCTATCTTTCGTTGATTGGGATAACTATTTTCAAAAAGCGTCATAAATAGACTCTCCCCAGTAAGCAATCTTTTACCTGCTGAAAACAATTTGTTCATAATTCCACCGGCATCGCTTCCATCTCCAAAAATAGTTTTCATGCGGATTCCGTCTTCCATCATCATAAAACCACCAGCCTCAGCCACAACAGACTCTGACGGACTTAAATTGATTTCAACATACTGCATTTCTTCACCGTAAATGGTGTAATCTGTGACTTTGTACATATCTTTCTTTTAAATACTTAAATTTTTAAAAACTTAAAACTCCTTCCACCCTCTCAACATTTCTCTTTTCCCGGGAGGTCCGGCTAATTTTTCAATTTGAAAACCTGCTTCTTTCATCGCATTTTTAATTGGTCCGCGACAAGCATAGGTGACTAATATTCCTCCCACTTTTAATGCTTCAAACATTTTGATGAAAATTTCTACGCTCCACAATTCCGGTTGAACGCGATAACCAAAAGCATCAAAATAAATGATGTCAAATTGATTTTGATCGTTGATTTCGTTGAACAATTGCTGTCGTTTGATTAGTCGAAAATGTTCCGAAATTGTTACATTTTTCTCCCAATCTGAAGTATGCATCATTTTAAATTTTGATTCAAAGTGGTTTGCATTCAGTTGATTAACATAATTCATCTGCAATACTTCTTCAGGTAAAATTGGAAAGCCTTCCACACCAACATAATCAATCTGTTGATTATTTTTTTTACTTTCTAAGAAGGTGATAAAAGCATTCAATCCAGTTCCAAAACCAATTTCTAAAACAGAAACGGATTGTCCTTTGCAAAGTGACAATCCGTTTTTTATGAATACGTGTTGAGCTTCCTGAATGGCTCCGTGTTTCGAATGATAACTCTCCTCCCACTCCGGCAAATGGATGGAAGTGGAACCATCCGAAGTGATAATTATTTCTCTTTTCAAATTTTAAGGTTTGAGTTGTAATTTTTTAATTCTTGGAATGGGCCCGGAACATTTTACTTCATGACAAGATATACATGCTTGAATTGCATCGGCGTAATGTTCTTTTGCATTCGTCGGATCATTATAAATCTTTTCTTGAGCAGCTAAAAAAACTTGAGCATTTTCTTTAAAAAATTGATCATTCTCAGATGGGTCGGTCATTATAGCTTCATGAATTTTAGCAAAATGTGATGGAAATTCACCTACATCTTCACCTTTTTCTATGCGTTCTTTTAACCGCTGATTGTCCACATACATTTGTTCCATAAGCATAGCCATTTCTGACAGCTCATACATTTCGAACGATTTTTTTTTTGTTGTGGCTGTAGAATCACTCTTATCCACTGCAGTAGATTCATTTTTATTTTGACAACCAATCATGAACAAAATTGAACACCCTACAATTAATATTTTTTTCATTATTCTTTGATTAATACACCATTGGATAAAAACGAATAAGTAACTCTTGGCTCCATAATGGAATCAATCGCTTCTTTAGATTTTCCGGCATCTTTAGCATAATGCTTTAATTCTTCTACAGTTTCAACAGAAATAAATGCTTTACCATTTACAATTGCTTCGCTTCCGGCTGCATTTAACGGCATAAAAAAACCATAATCTTTGAAACGTACAAACGTATTTTTTTCTTCATTCAAATTCATATTCATCCAACAACCTTTCTTTTGACAAACATCTTTAATCTCTGAACGAAATTTAACTTCAACTGTATCTCCTTCTTTTAAAGTTTCAAATTTAGCTAATAATTCCTCTTTTGAAATTACTCCTTCGGTTGTTATTGAATCACCAAATGATTTAAAATTTTCAGTTTGAACAACTGCAACTTCTTTCGTTTCTTCTTTCTTACAAGCTACTATTGAAAAAGCAGCAAAAATCATTAAAATTGTTTTTTTCATTACTCTATAATTTATCTTTACTAAATGAACTACAAAAATAAGTAGTTTAATTCTTTTCGAATTAATTTTCCAATAAATTTTAGTTCAAAATAATAATAACACAATAATTTATACTTAGATTAAAGAAATTTAAAAAAATGGTTTCTACTGCTGATGTTTTTATAAAACTTTCAAAAAACTACTGTTTTTTTTATATTTTAGCAAAATCATAAGCAAGTTTTAAAGTTTATATTTTTTAAATTCATAAAATACTGCTTATCAATTACTTAATTCAACTTTTATATTAAAACCGTAATTTAAATGAGTTCAAATCTTATTAACGAAATCGATATAGTTAAAGCTTCAACATCAAAAATCAGTAATGTAGATTTTGAAAACCTAACATTTGGAAATATTTTCACTGACCATATGTTGATTTGTGATTTTAAAGAGGGAGCGTGGCAAAAACCGATTATAAAACCGTATGAACCATTTATGATTGATCCTTCGGCAAAAGTTTTTCACTATGGACAAGCGATCTTTGAAGGCATGAAAGCCTATAAAGATGAAAATGATGCAGTTTGGATGTTTAGACCGGATGAAAACTTTAAACGATTTAACCACTCGGCAAAACGTTTGGCAATGCCTGAAGTTACTGAAGAAATTTTTATGGGTGGTTTGAAAACCATTTTAGATTTAGAACGTGATTGGGTAAAGAAAGGCAAAGGTAATACATTGTATATCAGACCTTTTATGATAGCAATTGGTCCTGGAGTCATAGCTCAACCTTCTACACAATACCGCTTTATGATTATTCTTTCCCCAGCACGTGCTTATTATTCAGGTGAAGTGAAAGTAATTATTGCAGAACATTACAGTCGTGCTGCCAATGGAGGAATTGGTGCTGCAAAAGCAGCCGGAAATTATTCTGCTCAGTTTTATCCCACCAAATTAGCTAATGAAAGAGGGTTTCAGCAAATTATTTGGACTGATGACGCTACCCATACAAAATTGGAAGAAGCCGGAACAATGAATGTGTTTTTTAGAATTAATGATACTTTGTATACTGCTCCAACCGGAGAACGTATTTTGGATGGAGTGACCAGAAAAAGTTTGATTGATATTGCCCGACGAGATGGAATTGAAGTTGAAGTACGGTCCGTTTTAATTTCCGAATTAATAGAAGCGGCAAAAAGCGGCTCATTAAAAGAAATCTTTGGTGCGGGAACTGCTGCTGTCGTAAATCCTATAGTTGGGTTTTCTTATCAAGACAACTATTATGAATTGCCTAAGTTAGAAAATTCGTATGCTATGCAATTAAAAGAAAAATTGACCAATATTCAATATAAATTAGCCAAGGATACTTTTGGATGGACGGTAAAAGTTTAACCATTCACACGTTGTCGGTTTTCATCAACTGATAACCGACAACAGTATTTTTATTTTAGAATAGCTTCAAAATTAGGTTTAAAATAGTTTGGCCCTTTTAAAACCTTTCCATCTTCGCGGTAAATTGGTTTTCCATCTTCGCCTAATTTACTCATATTGCTACGTTGAATTTCATCAAATACTTCTTCAATTTTGTGTTGCAAACCGTGTTCTATAATGGTTCCGCACAAAATGTATAACATATCGCCTAAAGCATCAGCAATTTCAATAATGTCTTCATTCATAGCAGCTTCAAGATACTCTTCATTTTCTTCTTTCATTAGATTAAAGCGAAGAAGGTTTTTGTTTTCACCTAAATTTGGGGTAGGAAATTCATTTGCACCCAATCCAAATGCACTATGAAATGCTTTAACGGCTAAAATCTGTTTTTGCATACGTTTAAAATTTAATTGATAAAAATAACCATTTTTTTAAAAGCGGTTACAGGAACTAAATCAAAAACAATTAACTATTTTTGTTAAAAAATAATACAATGTTTTCGAAAGGTCAAACTATTTTTGCCGGTTTTTTTGTGGTTTGTTTTGTGATAGCCCTGATTTATGTATACCGAAAAGATTTGTCTCTCCACAAATTACATTACAAAGGCAGTTTCAAAGTACTATTGGGTTTTATCTTCTTTATACTCTTATTATTTCTAATCAAGATTTATTTAAAAGAATAGAGCCTCCTTTCAACTAGTTGATTAAATTACCTAAAAACTACTTCTTTTTCCCCATCAAAACTAGCAAAAACCATTGTAGGATGTGAGTCTTGGTGAAAAATATTCCCTTTATTGTCAATAGCAATAGCTCCGGCAAATCCGTCAAAAGGTTTGAGTTCATCGAAAGTTTTCTTAAATGCTTCTTCCAATGAAAAACCGTCTGTCACTCGCGTAACTATTTTGGCGGCTACTGCTCCACTTACAATATCTTCACCTACTCCGGTGAGACTTACACCACAAAATTCATTGGCGTAGTTTCCTGCAACTGTAGCTGAATCTGAAATACGTCCCGGAATTTCAAAACCTTTTCCTCCGGTAGAAGTCGCCACAGCAATTTTTCCATAAGAATCTAAGGCAACACATCCAACTGTTCCGGTTCCGGTAGATTTTAATTTGGCTTCGTATTCCATTTTTCGTTGTGGAATCTCAGTAGAGAAAACTTCAAAACCGTTCTTTCTGGCATAATTCGTTGCTCCGCTCCCACCCACTATTCTATCGTCTTCTTTCATCAAAACGTTAGCCACTTGGATAGGATTTTTAACGTTTTCAATATTAATTACCCCGCTCATTTTCATAGTTGTTCCGTCCATTAATGCGGCACTCATTCTTATTTTTCCATCACTTTGAATTTGAGAACCGATTCCTGCATTGAATAATGCATCGTCTTCCAATAATGAAACAGCATAAACTACCGTTTCTAAAGCTGTATGTATTTTAAGGTATTCATAAGAATCCCTTATAATCTCTAGAAGGGCTTCTTGCTTTGCAGTTTTAGTTTCTAAATTTGTTGTTGATTCAGAAAAAAAGCCACCGTGAATTATTATTTTCATCATTTTTAATGGTAATATTAGAATTCCATTCTATTGTTTTTAAATATATTGAGAAGAATGAATGTGCATTTTAAAGGTACTTAAATCAAATGTGTCCCCCATGCTCATTACATGTGTAACCAAATGATTAATAGAAACGGGCTGACCTAATTCAACTTGTGTTAAATTGGTGTCTTTAATCTCTTTCCCATCAACCAAAATAACTAAACCTGAACCTATAGCTTCCATTTTGGTATTATCAGTAATCAAAAGTCCGGTATCTTCACCTAAACCTATTCCTAATACTTTTGGATTTCCAACAACTGCTTGAAATAATCGACCGATTCTTCCTCTTTGCACAAAATGTGTGTCAATTACAACATCGTCAATCAATCCTAAACCGGATGTTATTTTTACTTCCCCTTTTAGTAAAGCTTCACTACTACTTCCCTGATAAATCATATTATTAGAGGCGGCGGCTGCACCTGCAGAAGTACCTGCATAAATGAAATGGTCATTTTTATATTTTTCCAACAAAAGATCATGAAACAATGTTCCACCTAAGATTGATGATAATCGAAGTTGATCTCCTCCTGTGAACATTACCACGTCGGCTGCTTTCAAACGCTGAATTATTACTTCTTCCGAAGCTTGTTCACGTCTTTCGATGTGTAGCACATCAACATTGGAAGCGTTTAAATATTGAAAGGCTTTTACATATTCCGGACCAACTTCTCGCGGAATTTTTGATGCCGTAGTAATGACTTCAATTCTGGATTTATCTTTATATTTTGATTCGTCTATAATTCGTTTTAAAATGCCCGTTTCAAAAAAATTCATATTTTTTGAAACATCTTGATCAAAACTTGCTTCTGTAAAACTGCCTTTGTCAACAGCTCCACCTATGATAATTAATTTGCCTTTTGTATTCATGCAACAAAAGTAACAAAATATAAAAACTAACAGTTCATTTTTTATCAATTTGAAAGTGAGATTTATTTTTTGAGAAACGTAAACATTTTTCAACAAAAATTTAATTCATGCATTTACTTTTTTAACCATTTCAAATAAATTTTGAGAAAACCAATAAAAAATTATTTCAGTAAATCAATAATTTCTTATTTTTAACAAAATCATTATAAAAAACTAACTATTTTTTCAATTAAAATTTATGAAAATATTAAAAATTCAAGCCCTTCGCGGACCAAATATTTGGAGTGTTCAACGAAAAAAATTAATCCAAATGCGTTTGGATTTAGAGGAAATGGAGCAATTTCCCACCAACAAAATTGAAGGATTCAAAGAACGTATAGAGAACATGTTTCCAACGATGATTGAACATCGTTGTTCAGAGGGTGTACGAGGTGGATTTTTTATGCGTATTGAACGTGGTACGTGGATGGGTCATGTTATTGAGCATATAGCACTAGAAATACAGACCTTAGCCGGGATGGAAACAGGGTTTGGAAGAACTCGGGAAACAAAAACCTCAGGAGTATATAATGTTGTGTTTAGTTACACTGAGGAAAATGTGGGTATGTTTGCTGCTGAAAGTGCTGTGAGGATAGCCGAAGCATTAATTTCCGGTACAGCTTATGATCTAGAAGCTGATATTCAAAAAATGAGGGAAATTAGAGAACGAGTTCGATTGGGCCCCTCAACAGGAAGTATTGTAGAAGAAGCTGTTTCGAGAGATATCCCTTGGCTTAGACTTGGAACAAATTCTTTAGTACAATTGGGATATGGTGTAAATCAAATGCGTTTTCAAGCCACAATTACTTGTAAAACGAGTAACATTGCAGTAGATATTGCTTGTGATAAGGAAGAAACAAAACGCATGTTAGATATGGCTTCAATACCCGTTGCCAGTGGTTCAATTTGTGTAGACGAAGAAGATTTAGAACTTACTATCAAAAAAATTGGATACCCAATTGTAATTAAGCCATTAGATGGGAATCATGGAAAAGGTGCTTCTATTAATGTTGTCACATGGGAAGATGCTGTAAAAGGATTAACTCATGCTCAAAAATACAGTCGCCGTGTAATTGTTGAAAAATTTATTACAGGCTTTGATTTTAGAGTATTAGTCATCGATAATAAATTAGTGGCAGCAGCCAAGAGAGTGCCGGCTCACGTTATCGGAGACGGAAAGCATACCATTCAGGAGTTGATTGACATTACCAATCAAGATCCTCGCAGAGGTTATGGCCATGAAAATGTACTTACTGAAATTACTGTGGATAGAGATACGACAGATTTACTGGACAAATTGGGCTATTCGTTGGAATCAACTCCAAACTCTGGAGAAATTGTTTATTTAAAATCAACAGCAAATTTAAGCACCGGAGGAACCTCAGTAGATGTAACCGATATGATGCATCCCGAAAATATCTTTTTAGCAGAACGCATCTCAAGAGTTATTGGTCTGGATGTTTGCGGAATAGATATCATGGCTGAAAACCTAACAGAACCATTAAAAGAAAATGGCGGAGTTATTTTAGAAGTTAATGCCGCTCCCGGCTTTAGAATGCATTTAGCTCCTTCGGAAGGTTTGCCTCGAAACGTAGCAGCACCGGTTATCGATATGCTTTATCCTCCCGGAAAACCAAGTCGAATTCCGATTATTGCGGTAACTGGAACAAACGGAAAGACAACTACAACTCGACTATTAGCACATATTGTTAAAAACAATGGATACAAAGTTGGTTTTACAACTTCAGATGGAATTTACATCCAAAATCATATGTTGGAAAAAGGCGATACTACCGGTCCGATTAGTGCCGAATATATTTTAAAAGATCCAACCGTAGAATTTGCCGTATTAGAAACAGCCAGAGGTGGTATTTTAAGAGCCGGATTGGGCTTCAGCCGTTGCGATATTGCCATCATTACCAATATTAGAGAAGATCATTTGGGCTTAAGTGACATTGATACTTTGGATGATTTAGCACGTGTAAAAAGCGTTGTGGTTAGAAGTGTAAAAAAGGACGGTTGGGCAATTTTAAATGCTGAAGATGAACAGTGCTTAAAAATTGCTACTGATTTGAGTTGCAATATTGCCTATTTTTCAATGGATGAAGACAATCCTTTTGTCAAAAAATTAAGCAAAGAAGGAAAAATTGTTGCCGTTTATGAAAATGGTTTTATCACCATTAAAAAAGGAGACTGGAAAATTCGGGTTGAGAAAGCTCTTCATATTCCATTGACTTTGGGTGGAAAAGCAAAGTTCATGATTCAAAATGTACTGGCTGCTACTTTAGCTGGTTATTTATATGGATTTAAAACCGAAGATATTAGTCTTTCATTGCAAACATTTATTCCAAGCGTAGCACAAACCCCCGGTAGAATGAATATTTTTGAGTTTAAACGATTCAAAGTGATGATTGATTTTGCCCATAATCCGGCGGGTTATTTAGCCATCGAAGATTTATTAAGCAATATCGAAGCCAGTCGAAAAATTGGAATTATTGCCGGAGTTGGCGACAGAAGAGACGAAGATATTCGTGATTGTGCGGAAATTGCCGCAAGAATGTTTGACCACATTATCATCCGTCAAGAAAAACACTTGCGTGGAAGAACCGAACAGGAAATTATCGATTTAATTTTAGAAGGAATTAAAAAGGCAAATCGTCCTGTAACACATGAAATTATTTCAAAAGAAATTGAAGCCATCAAACATGCCATTACTATTGCAGAGGACGGAACGTTTATCACTGCTTTAAGTGATGTGGTAACCAATGCCATTGGAATTGTTCAGGAATATTTGGATAAAGAGAATGAGGAGAATTTGAGTTAATGCTACTCGGTTAAAAAAGTGTCCAATGTCCAATAAAAAATCCAAAATCAAGGTTAATTGATTTTGGATTTTTTTATTTATTAATAATTACGTCTTCTGCTTCTTCTTTTTCGCCGCCGGAAACAAAACATTATTTAAAATTAACCTATAACCGGGTGAATTTGGGTGCAAATCTAAAACTGTTGGAGCGTCGCCAACTAAATGTTGGTAATCTTCAGGGTCGTGGCCACCAAAAAAGGTAAACATACCTTTTCCTTTGGTTCCATGAATGTAACGAGCTTCATTATTATACTGATTTTGCCCCATAATTAAAACATTTGATTTTATTAGTTCACTGTCAAAAGAAGTAGTTTGACCCATAAAACCTTTCACTAACATGGTATGATTTTGACAAAGCATGGTTGGAATTGGATCCCATTTGGCAGAATATTCCATCAAGGTAAAATAATCTTTTTCCATCGGCATGCGTCTTTTGGTCGTCATATCAATATCTGAAAACTCATAAACAGTAGGACTTCTTTCTAAAATAAAATCACGAAAAGCAAACGTTCTGGAATAATCAATTTTTGATTGGTAATTGGGTTCGCTTGCATCGTCATCAAACATGGGTTCGCAAATATCTACTCCCTCTGCAGAAAGGGCAATATCAAAACTATCGGTTGCTGAACACATCGCAAACATGAACCCTCCACCAATTACGAAATCACGAATTTTTTTGGCGACTGCCAATTTTGCATCTGAAACTTTTGAATAACCTAATTTTGCCGCCAAGGCTTCAGCCTCTTTTTTTTGTTCAATATACCAAGGTGCATTTCGATAATCTCCGAAAAATTTTCCGTATTGACCTGAAAAATCTTCGTGATGTAAATGTAACCAATCATATAGAAGCAATTGATCAGATAAAACTTCTTCATCATAAACTGTCTTAAATGGAATCTCGGCATACGTTAAAACTAAGGTTACTGCATCATCCCAAGGTTGTTTTCCTTTTGGCGTATAAACGGCTATTTTGGGTGCTTTTTCTAATACTACCGATTCCATATTTTGCGAGGGACTACTGATTTCTTCCAAAATTTGATTGGCTTGACCATCTGATAAAAGCTCAAACGAAACGCCTCGAATTTGGCATTCTTTTCTAATTTCAGGTGCATCTGGCAATAAAAATGAACCGCCACGGTAATTGAGCAACCAACTGGCTTTGTAATCATTTTCTAAAGCCCAATAGGTAATTCCGTAGGCTTTTAGGTGATTTTGTTGCGTGCTCTCATCCATCGGTAAAAGGATGAAATTGGCTTTAACCGTAAAAGAAATTAAAAATAGAATAAAATAAAAAATCGTTTTTTTCAAAATTTGCAATTTTTTAAGCGGGCAAAAAATGTTCTTATGTCAAAGATAAACGATTTTGTGTGAAGAAAATGATAAAATTTACAACTCATGAGTCAAATTAGTCTACCAACAAACTTATTTGACTCATTGAGTAAAATATTTAGAATGGCACATCCGAATCGTCTTCTTCATTATTTATATTGCTTCCAAATGCTTCATTGGCATAAGGAAGATTTTTAGTTATAAATGTCGTATCTTCTGCATTCATTCGTGAAGGTAAATCACCAAATCCGGATGAAAAATCATCTAAGTTGTCAAATTTACCCAAACTGCCAATAAATTTCAGACGTATATTTTCTAAACTTCCATTACGGTGTTTTGCTATGATAAACTCGGCTTGACCTTCTGTTGGCGAACGATCGTCGTCGTCCCATTCATCAATTTTATAATATTCAGGACGATAAATAAAAGAAACAATATCAGCATCTTGCTCAATCGCACCCGATTCACGAAGATCAGAAAGTAAAGGTCTTTTACTGGAACCACGCGTTTCTACGGCACGGGAGAGTTGAGATAACGCAATCACCGGAACACTTAATTCTTTAGCTAATGCTTTTAAGTTTCGAGAGATAGTTGAAATTTCTTGTTCACGATTTCCACCTCCTTTACCTCCTCCTCCGGCAGTCATTAATTGAAGGTAATCAACTATAATTAATTTTATGCCGTGTTGAGAGGATAATCGTCTTGCTTTTGCTCGTAAATCAAAAATAGAAAGTGAGGGTGTATCATCAATAAAAAGTGGTGCTTTTTCGAGGTTTTTTACTTTTACACTCAATTGTTCCCACTCGTGTTTTTCAAGTTTTCCGGTTCTTAATTTTTCGGAAGACAATCCGGTTTCTGAAGAAATTAAACGCGTAATTAACTGAACTGAGGACATCTCCAAAGAGAATACTGCCACGGGTTGATTGAAATCTATGGCCATATTTCGAGCCATTGAAAGTACGAAAGCTGTTTTACCCATACCGGGTCGGGCGGCAATAATAATTAAGTCACTGGGTTGCCAACCCGAAGTTACTTTATCCAATTTATCAAAACCGGTTGCTACCCCACTCAAGCCCTCTTTGTTGGCAATTTCTTCGATTCTTTTTTTGGCTTGAATAACCAAACTCTGAGCTGTTTCAGAACTTCGTTTGATATTTCCTTGCGTAACTTCGTATAGTTTTGATTCAGCTTTGTCTAATAAATCAAAGACATCGGTGGTTTCGTCGTACGATTCTTCTATAATTTCTGATGATATTTTGATTAAGCTTCTTTGAATAAATTTTTGTAAAATAATTCTGGAATGAAATTCAATGTGAGCTGAAGAAGAAATCTTTTGGGTGAGTTGAATTAAATAAAAATCACCTCCAACCAAATCCAATTTCGCATTCTTTTTTAATTGTGCTGAAACGGTTAATAAGTCAATGGGTTGAGTGTCTGTAAACAATTGTACAATCGCTTCAAAAATATATTTGTGAGCATCTTTGTAAAAAGCATCCGGTTGAAGAATATCGATTACTTCATCAACCCCTTTTTTATCAATCATCATCGCTCCTAACACAGCCTCTTCTAGGTCAAGAGCCTGTGGAGGTAGCTTTCCTTTTTCTAAATTTATTATTGTAGTTTTATCTACTTTAATCGGGTTAATATTTCGTAAATTTTCCATTAGGCTAAAGTAACTATAATAAAAAAAAATGCTTGAACTAGTTGTTAATAAATCGATGTTAACAACTTAATTTTTATTGTTGATAACCATAAAAAAATCCGAAGTTTAAGGGCTTCGGATTTACTACTTATAATGTAAGAATTATTCTTTAAACTCGCCCATTTTACTGTATTTATCCATCCTTTGCATTACTAGCTCAGTTGTTGATAAATCTTTTAGTTCATTATATCCTTTAATAATATATTGTTCAACTGTTTTAAATGTTGTTTCTCTATCATAATGAGCTCCACCCAGTGGTTCAGGAATAATTTCATCAATCAACTTCTGTTTTTTCATATCATAAGAAGTTAATTTAAGAGCTTCAGCGGCTTGTTCTTTATATTCCCAACTTCTCCATAAAATAGACGAACATGATTCGGGAGAAATAACAGAATACCAAGTGTTTTCAAGCATATAAACTTTATCGCCAACCCCAATTCCTAATGCTCCACCGGAAGCACCTTCTCCCACAATTACTGTTATAATTGGTGTCTTTAAACGGAGCATTTCAAAAATATTTCTGGCTATAGCTTCTCCCTGCCCTCTTTCTTCTGCCTCTAAACCTGGGTATGCACCCGGAGTATCAATTAAAGTAATAACCGGAATTCCGAATTTTTCGGCCATTTTCATTAATCGAAGAGCCTTTCTATAGCCTTCCGGGTTAGCCATTCCGAAATTTCTATACTGTCGTGTTTTGGTATTAAATCCTTTCTGCTGACCAACAATCATAAAAGATTGACCGCCAATTTTCCCCAATCCACCAATCATAGCTTTGTCATCTTTGAAGTTCCTATCACCAAAAAGTTCTAAAAACGTTCCGCCACATAAAGCTTTAACATGATCCATTGTATAGGGTCTACTTGGATGACGTGAAAGTTGAACACGTTGCCATGCGGATAGATTTTTGTATATTTTTTTCTTTGTTTCTTCTAATTTCTTTTCAATTTGCTTGCAAGTTGCTGTAACATCTACATTGGATTCTTCACCAATAATTTGGCACTTATCCAATTGGTCCTCTAATTCTTTAATTGGAAGTTCAAAATCTAAATATTCCATAGGTTTTAACTAGTTTTAGTTTAGTTTGTATAGCAAAGATAAAATTTTATCTTGTTAAGAAAAGCTATTTTTAGTGTTAAGTTATAAAAAACAGAAAAAATTAATCTCTTCTATTTTTGAGTCGGTATTTAATTATTCCGTTTACTATTACGGTTATAAGAATTAGAATTGCCCCAATGTAGAATTCTGGACTCATTTTTTCTTTGTCTTTGAAAATCAACAATGCTAGTAGAATTCCGTAAATTGGCTCCAGATTAATAGTAAGCATAACAGTGTAAGGGCTTATGAATTTCATTACTTTTACTGAAGCGATGAATGCATATGCCGTACAGATTGAACTTAATATAATTAAATAAATCCAGTCAAAAGGTTGAAGCATAAAGAACTCTTTTGAAAAACTATTTGTTGCGAATAGATAAACCGAAAAGAAAAGAACACCTCCAGAAAGCTCATAAAATGAGATTACACTTGCGTCATACATTTTAGCATATTTCCCATTTATAACAGAAAAAAGTGCCGATAAAAAAGCTGAGATTAATGCTAAAATAATTCCAAAATAATATTCTCCTTCAAAATTAAAGATGATATAAAGTCCACCTACAACCAATAATCCGAAAAAGACCTCATACCAAACAACTTTTCGTTTGTATAAAATAGGTTCTAAAAATGAAGCAAAAAAAGCTCCGGTGGACAGACAAGCGAGTGTGACAGAAACAGTAGAAACTTTTATTGCTTTAAAAAAGGTAAGCCAATGCAAAGCAATCACTAAACCTAAAAACAAAAAAGTCAAAATGATTTTTCGCGGAATTATAAAATCTGTTTTTTTATAAAACAGAAAGAGAACAATAAATCCAACGGCCATAAGCATTCTAAACCAAACTAATGGTAATGCATCAAGCGAAATCAATTCACCTAGAATAGCCGTAAACCCCCAAATAAAAACAATTACGTGAAGGTGCAAATAACTTTTAAGGTTATCGTTTTGCATTTTTAAGTAAATATACTGCTAAAATACCAAAAACTAGATTTGGAAACCAAACGGCAACAATCGGTGGAATACTTGATTTTTCAGCCATTGTACCAAAAATTTTATCAAAGAAAATATAAGTAAAAGCAATAACAATTCCGATCGCTAAATTAACTCCCATTCCGCCTCTACGTTTCATAGATGAAACAGAAACCGCAATAATGGTTAGAATAAATGCAGCCACGGGTAAACTGTATTTTCTGTATAATACAACTAAATAAGTGTTGACATTAGCATTACCTCTTGCTTTCTCTTTATCAATAAATCTGACTAAGTCCGGTAATGTGAGGGTTTCAGCAATGTAAATAACAGGCGTTAAATCTTCTAAATCGAAACTAAATACTGTATCTTTTTTTTCAGCTTTTTCCAATATATCGCCAAAAGCTCCAACTTTTCTTTTTTGGTAATTATACATGGTATATGTACTGTCTTTCTCATTCCATTTCAATCGATTTACGGTAATTTTGTAATCAAGTTTTTCTCCTTTGAACTTTTCTAAAGTAAAATTAAATGCAGTTTTAGATACAGAATTAAAATTACTGACATACAAAAACTCATCATCACTAATTTGTCTGAAAACATTTGAGTTTTCTCTAATTTCTTTATTGTTTTTTAAATAAGTATAGCGAAAATCATTGAAGCCTTTACTAGCTTTCGGGACAAGAAAAAAACCCATAAGTAAAGCAAATATCGAAACAATCGTAGCACCTATTATGTATGGCCGCAAAAACCTCGTAAATGATATTCCTGAACTTAAAATGGCTATTATCTCTGTATTATTTGCTAATTTTGAAGTAAACCAAATAACTGAAAGGAACAAAAAGATTGGAAAAAGTAAGTTGGCAAAATAAATTGTAAAGTCTAAATAATAAATAGCTACTGCAGAAAAGGGTACTTTGCTTTCTAAAATTTTGTTGATTTTTTCAGCAACATCAATTACAATACCAATAGGGATAAATAACAAAAGCATCACCGAAAAGGTAAGTAAATATCGCTTTAATATGTATTTATCAATTATTTTCATAAAGAAAATTTGAGTTTAGAAATTTGAGTTAAAACTATTGCTTCTAAATTCTAATTTCAAACTTCTTATTTATAAACGTTGACTCATTCGTTTTACCATTTGGTCTTTCCATGCTCTAAAATCGCCTGCTATAATATGTTTTCTTGCCTCACGAACTAACCACATATAGAACCCCAAATTATGAATAGTGGCAATTTGTTTGCCAAGATACTCATTTGCAGCAAACAAATGACGTAAATAAGCTTTTGTATATTCAGTGTCAACGAAAGTAATCCCCGTTTCATCAATCGGTGAAAAATCATCTTCCCACTTTTTATTTTTAATATTAATTGTGCCGTTGGCTGTAAAAAGCATTCCGTTTCGAGCATTTCTAGTTGGCATTACACAATCAAACATATCAATACCTAATGCAATATTTTCTAAAATATTAACGGGTGTTCCAACGCCCATCAAATAACGAGGTTTCTCTTTTGGTAAAATAGCAGTGACAACTTCAGTCATAGCATACATTTCTTCTGCTGGTTCACCTACTGAAAGTCCACCTATTGCATTTCCTTGTGCTCCGGCATTGGCAATATATTCGGCAGATTGCTGACGCAAATCTTTGTAAGTACTTCCCTGAACGATTGGAAAAAAAGTCTGTTCATATCCGTATTTAAAAGGAATTTTCTCTAAATGATTGATACATCTGTCTAACCATCGGTGCGTCATATGCATCGAACGCCTCGCATAATTATAATCACATGGATACGGTGTACATTCGTCAAAAGCCATAATTATATCGGCACCGATTGTTCGTTGAATTTCCATTACATTTTCAGGTGAAAAAAAATGATAGGATCCATCAATGTGGCTTTTAAACTTTACTCCTTCTTCTTTTATTTTACGATTAGAAGAAAGTGAATAGACCTGATAACCGCCACTATCGGTCAAAATATTGCGATCCCAATTCATAAATTGATGCAAACCGCCTGCTTTTTCAAGAATTTCGGTTTGCGGACGAAGGTATAAATGATAAGTATTTCCTAATATAATATCAGGATTAATATCATCTTTTAATTCGCGTTGATGTACTCCTTTTACAGAGGCAACCGTTCCTACCGGCATAAAAATAGGCGTTTCTATTACACCATGGTCTGTGGTAATCGAGCCGGCACGGGCTTGCGAATGAGGGTCAGTCGTCAATAAATCAAACTTCATATCTGTTTTTTACAGTTGGCAAAGATATAAGAATTCAGTTTTTGTACATCTGTTTTGTGAATAATTTAAGTTACATAACTTTAGGTTTACTAACAATATTTCTTGAAAACTTTCAAAAATTAGAGTGAAGCGAATTAGTCAAAATATAATAATTGAATTACCTTTGCCAAAGTTTAACTTTTTACATAAAATGAAACCCAACACACAACAACTAAACGACTTATCAACACAAGTCAGAAGAGACATTCTTCGCATGGTTCACGCCGTAAATTCCGGTCATCCGGGAGGTTCTTTGGGATGCACAGAATTTTTTGTCGCCTTATACCAAGTTTTAATGGACAGAAATGAAGGTTTTGATATGGATGGAAAAAATGAAGATTTATTTTTCTTATCAAACGGACACATTTCGCCTGTTTTTTACAGTGTTTTAGCCCGAAGTGGTTATTTTCCAGTATCTGAATTAGCCACTTTTCGATTAATCAATTCAAGATTACAAGGACATCCTACTACGCACGAAGGTTTACCGGGTATTCGAGTGGCATCAGGTTCACTTGGACAAGGAATGTCTGTAGCAATTGGAGCTGCTTTAGCTAAAAAATTGAATAATGATTCTCATTTAGTTTATTCACTGCATGGTGATGGTGAATTACAAGAAGGTCAAAATTGGGAAGCCATGATGTATGCTTCGGCCTATAAAGTGGATAACTATATTGCCACCATCGATTTAAACGGGAAACAAATTGACGGTTCAACGGATGAAGTTTTAAACATGGGTGATTTAAAAGCGAAATTTGCCGCTTTTGGTTGGGATGTTTTAGAAATCAAGGAAGGTAATAACATTGAAGCTATCATTTCGGGAATGACTGAAGCCAAAGCAAAAACCGGTAATGGAAAACCTGTTTGTGTTTTACTTCACACAGAAATGGGTAATGGTGTTGATTATATGATGCATACACATGCTTGGCACGGAAAAGCTCCAAATGATGAGCAATTAGAAAAAGCATTGGCTCAAAACCCAATTACTTTAGGCGATTATTAAAATTTGAAAATCTCATGAAAAAATATATCAATACAGGAAATAAAGATACCCGTTCGGGTTTTGGAGCAGGTTTGACTGAATTAGGTCAGAAAAATGAAAATGTAGTGGCACTTTGTGCGGACTTAATTGGTTCTTTAAAAATGGATGATTTTAAAAAGAATCATCCGGAACGTTTTTTTCAAATCGGAATTGCCGAAGCAAATATGATTGGTATTGCGGCCGGATTAACGATTGGTGGTAAAATTCCTTTTACTGGAACTTTTGCTAATTTTTCTACCGGAAGAGTCTATGACCAAATTCGTCAATCGGTTGCGTATTCTGATAAGAACGTGAAAATATGTGCTTCACATGCAGGATTAACTTTAGGTGAAGATGGGGCAACACACCAAATTTTGGAAGATATAGGTTTGATGAAAATGTTACCGGGAATGACCGTTATCAATACGTGTGATTACAATCAAACAAAAGCAGCAACTTTGGCTATCGCTGACCATCATGGTCCGGTTTATTTACGTTTTGGTCGTCCTAGTGTAGCCAATTTTACTCCTGAAAATGGTGAATTTATTATCGGAAAAGCAGTAATGCTAAATGAAGGTACAGATGTAACTATCATTGCCACCGGTCATTTGGTTTGGGAAGCTTTGCTTGCTGCCGAAAAATTGGAAGAGAAAGGAATTTCTGCGGAAGTAATTAATATCCATACCATTAAACCACTTGACGAAGAAGCCATTTTAAAATCGGTTGCTAAAACGGGTTGTGTGGTTACAGCGGAAGAACACAATATTTTGGGCGGTTTAGGTGAAAGTGTAGCAAGAACATTATCGTTAAATAATCCTGTTCCGCAAGAATATGTGGCTGTTCAAGATAGTTTTGGCGAAAGTGGCACACCTGCTCAACTGATGGAAAAATACCAATTGAATGCCGAAGCAATTATTGCTAAAGCTGAAAAAGTTATCAATCGAAAATAGCTTATCCTTTTTACCTCAAAAAAACAATCCCGGTTCAAAGTTTTGAATCGGGATTTTTAACTTTTTTATATGTTGTTTATTGACAACTTGAATCCAAATGTTTTTTTAATCTATTTGGATTAACTTGATCTCCTGAACAATCCGGAATATCGTTAAATTGATAATATTGTTGTGGTGTAGTTCCGGGAATTTTCAATTCATTTCGCGTTAAAATACCATCTGCGTCATCATCTGTGTCTAAAAAGTCGGGAATCCCATCACCATCTGAATCTTGATTAAAATATCCTATATCAGTATCACCAGTAGGGTTGTAAATTTCATCTTTGGATAAAATTTTATCTCTGTCATGGTCATTATAGCGTAATCCTTTTAACTTTATTTGAAAAGCAATATTAGAATAGGCAGGAATATTAATTCCCGCATATAGGTTAAAATAAGCTAATCCGGAAGGGATAAACACGACGCAATTACCATAATTAGTATACGTAAAAGTACCGTCTGCATTCTCTGTCACAGTTTCCGGTGTTTTTATCAAAGGTAAAATCTGTCTGAATCCAGAGATAAATTCGTTTGTACTTGAAGGAAAAGACGTCCAAACGGGTGAAGAAGTCCTGTCAAACTCAACATTACTAAAATTCCAACCTCTGTAATCTACAAAAGAAGAATCAACAGTTGTTGGTCGTTGTCCTCCACCTTCGTTCAGTATAATGTAATACAGCTTGTAGTCTACCGGATCATCAACCCGACCACCTTTTAGATAGGTTTGTCTATTATCATTTTTAACTTCAATAAATTGCAAAGGATAATCTGTTTGGTCAATTATCGAGGTATAATTTGAACTATTCTCTGAAGGAATTTCAGAAATCATTACATTCATGTTGGCATCAACAGTCATGTAATGTGTTTCTAAATATTTTTGAATTGAATCTTTATCAGCGTTATATTGCTCAGTTCTGTCTCTTGGTGGTGTAATTGACACATCATCATCATCTTTTTTACAAGAAAAAATGACCATAGCAAATACTGAAATCAGTAAAACATTTTTTAATCTTTTTAATAGCATTTTAAATTAAATTATTGTTCAGGTTTAGTGTAATATTATCTTTAAATAAGTGTCGCAAGATACAATTTTGATTTATTTTTGTATCACAATTAACGAAGAATTCTGAAAAAAGGTATGCGTATAGATAAATACTTGTGGTGTGTGCGTTATTTTAAAACCCGAAATATGGTAACTGAACTTTGCAAAAAAAATCATGTTACTGTAAATGATCAGGTTGCAAAACCATCACGTGAAGTTTTTCCAAGTGATGTTATTACATTTAGAAAAGAACAAATTACCTATAAAATTAAAGTTTTGGCCATTCCGGAAAATCGTGTAGGGGCAAAATTGGTCGACATTTATCGAAAAGATGAAACGCCTGCAGAAAGTTTTGCTCATCTGGAATTACTAAAGTTATCGAAAGAACATTACAGAAAAACAGGCGAAGGAAGACCAACCAAAAAAGACCGCAGGGATTTGGATAATTATACGGATGATACAATCGATTAGAAAGCTACCAAATAATTTCTTTTTTTTGCATACTTTTCAAATATTGATTGGTTTTACTAAAATGTTGGTTTCCAAACCAAAGTCCACGATTGGCACTTAATGGTGATGGATGTCCTGTTTCTAAAACAATATGTTTCTTTCTATCTATTTTGGCACCTTTCTTTTTGGCAAATCCACCCCAAAGTAGAAAAATAACGTTTTCTTTTCGGTTTGAAATTTCTTGAATAACAGCATCCGTAAACGTCTCCCAACCTTTATTTTGATGACTTCCTGCCTCCGATTGTCGAACAGTTAGAGTAGCATTAAGCAACAAAACACCTTGGTCTGCCCACCGTTCTAAATTACCTGATTTAGGAAACGGAATCTTTAAATCATTTTCTATTTCTTTAAAAATATTTTGTAATGATGGAGGAAATGTAATGCCATCATTAACAGAAAAACATAATCCATTGGCTTGATTGGGACCGTGATAAGGATCTTGACCGATGATGACTACCTTTACATTTTCAAACGGACAAAGGTCAAAAGCCGCAAAAATCTGGCTTCCTTTTGGATAACAAGTATGATGATTATACTCATTTCTGACAAATGAAATCAACTGTTGAAAGTACGGCTTTGTAAATTCATTTTCAAGAATTGTTTGCCAAGATGAATGGATTTTTACTTGCATATCAAAATATTTCTACAAAGATAATTATACTTCTCAAATTGAAGTTAAACACTATAAAACAAAGAAAAATTATCGCTAAATTTGCCTAAAATTGCTACGCTAATAAATGATTTCAATCACCGATAAAACCCTAAAAGATTTAGAATTCTCTACCATTCTGCAAACTATATCCGATCGATGTAATACAGAATTGGGTAAGCAGAAGGCTCTCGCAATTATTCCTTTTCGTGATAAAAATCTCTTAAAGGATTCGCTTTTGCAAACATCAGAATATCTATCTTCTTTTTCAAATAATAATGCTCTCCCGAATCACGGTTTTGATAGCATCAGCACTGAAATTAAATTCATCGGAATTGAAGACAGTTTCCTAGAAGTAGGCAGTTTCAGAAAAATTGCTCAATTATCTGAAACAACCAATACGATGTTGCTTTTTTTGAAAAAATTTGCAGATTATTATCCAACTTTACATCAAAAATCACTTCAAGTTGAATTTACCAAATTTATCATTCAAAAAATTGATGAAGTGGTTGATAAATATGGCGAAATTAAAGACAATGCTTCGCCGGATTTAATCAATATTCGAAGAGAAATGAGTCTTGTACGTGGCAAAGTAAATCAAAGTTTTGGCACGGCTTTGAGTCAATACAGTGGTTTAGGTTATTTAGACGAAATTAAAGAGAGTTTTGTAGAAAATCGTCGTGTTTTAGCTGTCTTAGCCATGTATCGAAAAAAGGTAAAAGGTTCCATTTTAGGAAGTTCTAAAACCGGAAGCATTGCCTACATTGAACCCGAAGCCACGTTGCGTTATTCAAGAGAACTGAGTAATTTAGAATATGAAGAACGCGAAGAAATTACTCGAATTCTTAAAAAATTAACCAATGATATTCGTCCGTTTAAAGAACTTTTGATTCAATATCAAGAGTTTTTGAGTGATATCGATCTAATTGCCGGAAAGGCTAAATATGCTTTGAAAATCAATGCGATTTTGCCAACCATAATTGAAGAAAAACGACTTTTTTTTAGAGATGCCTTCCACCCTATTTTATACTTAAACAACAAAAGTAAAAACGAAATTACCTATCCGCAAACCATTGAATTAACAAATGAAAGTAGAATTATTGTAATTTCCGGACCCAATGCAGGTGGAAAAACCATTTCATTAAAAACAGTTGGCTTATTACAGTTGATGTTGCAAAGCGGTATGTTGATTCCCGTTCATGAACGAAGTGAGACATTTTTATTTGATAGAATTTTAACGGATATTGGTGACAATCAATCGATTGAAAATCATTTAAGTACATACAGTTACCGACTCAAAAACATGAATTACTTTTTGAAAAAATGTAATGCTAAAACGTTATTTTTAATTGATGAGTTTGGAACAGGTTCAGACCCGGAATTAGGAGGTGCTTTAGCCGAAACTTTTTTGGAAGAATTCTATCATCGGGAAGCTTTCGGAATTATTACAACGCATTATTCCAATTTAAAAATTTTAGCCAACGAATTACCTTTTGCTTCTAATGCGAACATGTTGTTTGACGAAAAATCGTTGGAACCAATGTATAAATTGATATTAGGACAAGCCGGAAGTTCGTTTACATTTGAAGTAGCTCAAAAAAATGGCATCCCATATGGATTGATTAATCGGGCAAAAAAGAAAATTGAAGGCGGAAAAGTTCGTTTTGATAAAACCATTGCAACGTTGCAAAAAGAACGTTCAAAGTTAGAAAAAACGTCAATTAATCTAAAAGAGGAAGAATCAAAAGCCCGAGAAGAAAGCAAAAAGATGGAAACCATCAATGCTAAAATTCAGGAAAAATTAGAACGTTATCAAGAATTGTATGACGCGAATCAACGTTTAATCTATATTGGACAAAAGATTGATGAACTTTCGAATAAATATTTCAATAACAAAGACAAAAAAGTATTAATTGGTGAGTTTTTGAAAATGGTTGAAATTGAAAATTCCAAACGCAAAAAAGCGACTGCAAAAGAAATTAAGGAAAAAGAAGTTATTCAGAAACAAATCATCAAAGAAGTAAATTCAAAAGTTGAAGAAATAAGAACAATCAAAAAAGAAAAGAAAGCAAAAGCTCAAAAAATAGCATCAGAAAAACCAAAACCAATCTTAAAAATTGGCGACCGTGTCCGCATGTCTGACGGAAAAGCAGTTGGAACTTTGGACGCCATTGAAAAAAACAAAGCAACCGTAAACTATGGAGTGTTTACCTCTAAAGTGAGTTTAGATGTTTTGGAATTGGTTGAGGCAAAAAAATAAAAACAATGGAAGGATTACCACTCGATAAAAGAATAATTTTGTTTGACGGAGTTTGCAATTTGTGTGATTCTTCGGTTCAATTTATTATCAAACACGATAAAAAAGACATTTTTCGCTTTGTTGCTTTGCAGTCAGAATTAGGCGAAAAAATTCTCAAATACATTGGTGTTAATCCGACGAAAGTGGATAGTATAGTGCTTTATGAACCCGGCGTTGCCTATTTTCATAAAGCCGAAGCAGCAATGCGAATTGCCAAAGAACTAAATACTTGGCATAAAATTATTGGTTACTTATCGTTTACCGGAAACTTGGGCAATTTTGTGTATGATCTTATCGCTAGAAACCGTTATAAATGGTATGGAAAAAAAGATGAATGCATGATTCCGACTCCCGAATTAAAAGCAAAATTTTTATAACTGATAATTATCATAAAAAATCTACTGTTTGATTTTTAATTTTGATTCAACTTAAAAACCTAACAAAATGATTAAACAGACTTTTGCTTTATATTCTTGGGATAACGGTGCTTTCATTATGATTGGCGTTTTTCTTTTAGTCATCTTCGGATTAATTGGAGCTGTTATGCTGATGATGAACGAAAAAAACAAAAAGAAATAAGAATATATACAAAAAAAAATCCCGAACTAAATCGGGATTTTTGTGTTTAACTTATTTTAAACTCGCTAAACTTTGTTCTATAGTTGCAATTTTTGCCAACGCATCAGCTTCTTTGTTTCGTTCATTTGCAATAACTTGTTCCGGAGCACCGTTTACAAATTTTTCATTATTTAATTTTCCTTGAACGGATTTTAAGAAACCTTGGGTATATTTTAATTCAGCTTCCAATTTTTCAATTTCTGCAGCAACATCAATGCTTCCAGCAATAGGAATGAAGTATTCATTTGATTTTACTCTAAACGTTAATGCTCCATTTACAGCTTCATTTACATATTCTAACTTTGTAATGTTACCTAATTTTAAAATTATAGCATCAAAGTTTAAAGTAGCTTTTTCATTATTGATTACTTTTAAATCAATGGTTTCTTTAAACGAAATGTTTTTATCTTTACGAATAGTTCTAATTCCAGAAATAACTTCAGCTGCAAAATCAAATTCAGTGATTAAATCAGCATTTGTGTTTTTCATAGTTGGCCATTCAGAAATAATCAAGGCTTGCTCTGGAGTTCTTTGGTCAATATGTTGCCAAATTTCTTCCGTTAAGAAAGGCATAAATGGGTGTAATAATTTCAAATTAGCTTCTAATAACTCAATCGCTTTGTCAAAAGTAATTTTATCAATGGGTTGTTGATAAGCAGGTTTTATAATTTCCAAGAACCAAGAACAGAAATCGTCCCAAACCAATTTATAAATACTCATTAAAGCGTCAGACAATCTGTATTTTTCAAAGTTATCTTCAATTTCTGCTAAAGTTTGTTGCAACTTCGCTTCGTACCAATCAATCGCAATTTTAGATGCTTCTGGTTGTGCAATATCAGCTACTTCCCAACCTTTGATTAATCTAAAAGCATTCCAAATTTTATTAGCGAAAGCTTTACCATTATTGCATAACTCTTCATCAAACATGATATCATTTCCTGCTGAAGCACTCAACAATAATCCAACACGAACTCCATCAGCTCCAAATTTTTCAATCAATTCTAATGGATCAGGAGAATTTCCTAATGATTTTGACATCTTACGACGTTGTTTATCACGAACCAATCCTGTTAAATATACGTTGCTAAAAGGCTTTTTGTCTGTGTATTCATATCCTGCAATAATCATACGAGCTACCCAAAAGAATAAAATATCTGGACCAGTCACTAAATCATTTGTTGGATAATAGTATTTAAAATCTTCACTTTCTGGATCTAAAATTCCTCCAAAAACAGCCATTGGCCATAACCATGAAGAAAACCAAGTATCTAAAGCATCTTCATCTTGTGTTAAGTTGTCGGTTGTTAGTTGTTGGTTGTTGGTTTTCTCTTTTGCTAAAATTAAAGCTTCTTCAATGTTTTCAGCAACCACAAAATCTTCTTTACCATCACCATAATAGTAAGCGGGAATTTGTTGTCCCCACCAAAGTTGACGTGAAATGTTCCAATCTCTAATATTTTCTAACCAATGACGATAGGTATTATTGAATTTACTTGGATATAATTTTATCTCCTCATCCTCTAAAACGGCTTTGATGGCAGGTTTTACCAATTCTTCCATTTTCAAAAACCATTGATCCGATAATCTTGGTTCAATAACGGCTTTTGTTCTTTCTGAAGTTCCCACTTTATTCATGTGGATTTCAGTTTTTACTAAAGCTCCTGTTTCTTCTAGTTCTTTAGCAACTTCTTCACGAGCAACAAATCTATCTTTTCCTTGATGATGTAATCCAAAACTATTTAAAGAAGCATCTTCATTAAAAATATCGATGATTTCAAGGTTATGTTTGTTTCCAAGTTCTTTATCATTAACATCATGAGCTGGTGTTACTTTTAAGCAACCTGTTCCGAATTCTACATCAACATACTCATCTTCAATGATTGGAATTACTCTGTTACAAATAGGAACAATCGCTTTTTTACCTTTTAAATGTGTAAAACGTTCGTCATTTGGATTGATACAAATAGCAGTATCTCCAAAAATTGTTTCCGGACGTGTTGTTGCGATGGTTAAAAAATCGTTTGAACCTTCTACTTTATAGTTGATGTAATATAATTTTCCTTGACGTTCTTCGTGAATTACTTCTTCATCAGATAATGTAGTTTTTGCTTCTGGATCCCAATTTACCATTCTATATCCACGATAAATCATTCCTTTATTGTATAAATCCACAAAAGATTTGATTACAGAAGCTGACATATCTTCATCCATAGTGAACTTGGTTCTATCCCAATCACAAGAACATCCTAATTGTTTTAATTGTTCTAAGATTGTTCCACCATATTTGTCAGTCCAATCGTAAGCATGTTTTAGGAATTCGTTACGCGTTAAATCAGATTTATTAATTCCTTCTGATTTTAATTTGGCTACTACTTTTGCTTCTGTTGCAATAGATGCATGATCAGTTCCAGGAACCCAACAAGCATTGAATCCTTTTAAACGAGCACGACGAATTAGAACATCTTGAATGGTATTGTTCAACATATGTCCCATATGCAAAACTCCTGTCACGTTTGGTGGAGGAATTACTATTGTATATGGAGTTCTATGGTCTGGTTTTGAATGAAAATAGTTGTTTTTCATCCAGTAATCATACCATTTTTGTTCGGCTTGCTTGGCATCAAATTGAGCAGGAATAGACATATAAATTAATTAAATGGTTATCTATAAACTGATTGAGTGTTATTTAATCTCTGAATTATCAGTTTGGTCTGGTTTTTGTAATTAAATGCAAAAGTAACGATTTAGTGAGAAGTATTAAAAAAGAAATTAGTATTTGTAGTTTGAATAAAAGTGACTATTTTTACAAAACCCAAAAACACATAACCATGAAAAAAATTTTATTATTTGCTGTATTTAGCTTTTTGAGTTTATCAACTTTTGCCCAAAAAGGGCCTAAAATTGAGTTTAAGGCCAAGGACAATACGATAGACTATGGAAAAGTCTATAAAGACAACGACAATGGAGTTCGCGTCTTTGAATTTACCAATACCGGAGATGCACCATTAATCATTACTAACGTCCAATCAACATGCGGTTGTACAGTACCTTCTAAACCGAAAGAACCTATTATGCCCGGAAAATCGGATAAAATAGAAGTCAAATACAATATGGCTACCGGACCAATTAGAAAAAGTATTACTGTTGAAACAAATGCTGTTAATGCAGAAGGCGGAAAAGTTCACCTCAAAATAAAGGGAGAAGTTTTAGAACGTCCTGAAGTTAATTTAATGGAAAAGAAAAAAGTTGGTCCGATGCAATAAAAATTCAATCCCTTCGAATGAAGGGATTTTTTTATAGAATACTTTTTAAATAAAATGTAAATTTCAATCTTCTATTTCCACGATCAACTTCAAAATTAATTTTTTTTCCATCTTGAGACTTTAATAAATTATTTACTTCTTGCAATGAGTACCTATTGGTGCCATGAGCATTAATACTAACTATAATGTCACCTTTTTTTAATCCACAAAGATCTGCCGGTGAGTTTTTACGTATGTGAGCAATTATATAAATTGGTTTGAGAATAAATTTATATTTGAATCTATCACTGTTATTGTTAGAAACACCATAAGAATCATCATTTTTAGTTACTAAAATACTATTTAAATTAACTTCTTCTTGAACCCATTGGAGACCCGCGTGATTGATTTCTATTCCGCTCATATTATAGTGAAAAGGGTCTTTAAAATTTCTGTTTTTTTTGAGGTATAGTTTATTCTCTTTATAGTCAAAAATGATATGAAAGCGTTTAAGAATTTCTCCTCCAATTGAGCCAATCCGATTTTCTGCCCATTTTACATTAGCTAACGAAGTTGAATCCGGAATGGCAACATAGGGTTTTAAAAAAGTAAAATCAGCAAAGGAAAAAGAATCAAGTTTTGTTCTTTTACCAAAAACATCTCCGTTAAATCCTTTCCCTAAAAAATCATCAAAAGATTCTTTTGTAAAAGAATAATCATTTATTCTACCAGCAAAAAGCCAAAATGCATCACTATTCCCAACATCTAAAAGTAATTTGCCTTGAACGTTTTGTGAATCTAAATTAAATAATGAGCTTAAATAAGGTTTGTTATTATGAAAAACAATATCTGTAACACAATACTTATTTATCTTTTTCTTTTTAATCATTTTTGTTGGGTTATACACTTGAATTTTGTTCGTTAGATAATTGATTTCAACTTTAAAATTTTTAAAAAATTGATAGCCAATAATTCCATTAACAGGAATTCCAACACTTCCTGAAAAGTTAAATTCCTCATCAAGAATAATATAAATGTCATGATTTTGATCTACAATAGCATCTTTAAAAACAACACGATTGCCTGACGACTTGAGTCCTTCTATAAAATCAGAGCTTCCCAAACCACGTAATTTTATTTTTTCAACATTATTAAATTTCAACTCTTCTTTCTCATCCAAGCTAAATAAAATAGACTCTTCAACACCTGTATCAAGTAAAAAGGTCAATTCAACGCCATTAACTTCTAATGGAATAAATATCAAATTATTGATTAATTTAAAAGGTATTGTTACTTTGTTTTTTTTTGAATAATACTGAAAGCCTTCTTGACTATATACAACAACAGAAAAAAACAAAAAAGATAAAAAAATGTAAGCCTTTTTCATAAACTATATTTTAATAAAGTTACAAAAAATTGCTCTAGCAATCAACTTTACTAAATATATCCTTAAAAAGTATTGAGACTGAGTAAAAAAAATTGCAAATTTGCATATCAAATATTATTCACATGCCTAAGATTTCCAAAAAAGGACAACAAATGCCGGAATCACCAATTAGAAAATTGGTTCCTTATTCTGAAATAGCTAAAAAAAGAGGTACAAAAGTATATCACTTAAACATTGGTCAACCCGATATCAAAACACCTGATGTTGCAATAAATTCTATTAAAGATATTGATATAAAAGTTTTAGAATATAGTCATTCTGCCGGATTTGAAAGTTATAGACGAAAATTATCTGAATATTATCAAAAACATAATTTACCAATCAATATTGAAGATATTATCATCACAACCGGTGGTTCGGAAGCATTGCTATTTGCAATGGGAAGTACAATGGATACTGATGATGAAATTATTATCCCTGAGCCATTTTATGCTAATTACAATGGTTTTTCAACTGCATCCGGGGTAAAAGTTGTTCCTGTTATTTCTACTATTGATGAAGGTTTTGCCCTTCCTCCTATTGCTGATTTTGAAAAATTGATTACTTCAAAAACAAAAGCAATTTTAATTTGTAACCCCGGAAATCCTACAGGTTATTTATATTCTAGAGAAGAAATTTTTCAATTAGCTGAATTAGTAAAAAAACATGATTTATTTTTAATTGCAGATGAAGTTTATAGGGAATTTATTTACGATGGCGAGAATCATTATTCTGTCATGAATGTACCCGGAATTGAGCAAAATGCAATTATGATTGATTCTGTCTCTAAACGATACAGCATGTGTGGAGCAAGAATTGGTTGCATCGTTTCTAAAAACAAAGAAGTGATGGCCGCAGCAATGAAGTTTGCCCAAGCTAGATTAAGCCCTCCTACTTTTGCTCAAATTGCTAGTGAAGCTGCACTTGAGACCCCGCAAAGTTATTTTAATGAGGTTATTACCGAATACAAAGATAGAAGGGATACATTAATTAACGAATTAAATCAAATTGAAGGTGTAAAGGTTGCTACCCCAAAAGGTGCTTTTTATTGTATTGCTAAACTACCGGTTAAAAATGCCGATGATTTTGCACAGTGGTTACTAGAATCCTATAAATTTAATAGAGAGACAGTTATGGTTGCTCCGGCAGCTGGATTCTACTCTACACCAAATGTTGGTTTAGATGAAGTTAGAATTGCATACGTATTAAAGAAAGAAGACTTGATTAAATCTGTTAGAATTTTAAAAGAAGCTTTGAAAGTATACAAGAAATAAAATTTTTATTTTAACACTAACTATTCAATCTTTTTACTCTTAAACCAGCCTAGATTTAGATCATTAAATTGAAAATTAATTTCCTCATTCAATGTTGTTTTGTTGAAAATTAAAACATCTGTTTCGGTTGTGATGATATATTTATTTTCATCTTCTGTTTCTAAAATTATCATACTAGGAAAAAAATGAAATTCTTGACTTTCCACTTTAAAATAAACATAATCATTTGATATACGTAGATATTCTCCTGTATGAACTCCTTCATAATCGCCTTTCAGCCATTCAGGCAAATTAAATCCTTGCATCTCAAGCTCTGTTGATTCTGATTCACATCCGATTAAGAAGAAATTCATTATAAAAATTACTATAATCCTTTTCATTATAAACATTTTTAACTAAATAATTGTAAATCTAATGATTAGACAAAGTAATTAACTTTAAACTCGTTCAAATGAAGTTTTATACGATTAATGTATAGTGAAGTGAATTTCATCGATAAAAAAAACTCCTGAGGGTTAATCAGGAGTTTTTTATTGGTTATAATTTTATTTCTATCTTTTTAATGAAAAATGAGCTTTAAATATTTTATTTTGTCCGTTTTCTACATACTCTACCGTAAACCAATAGTCGGTTGAAGGGAGGTTTTCACCGTTGAATGTTCCATCCCAACCTTGGCCTTGCGGAGCTATTTGTTTCAGGAATTTTCCATAGCGGTCAAATATATAAATTTTTGCGTTAGGATTAGTGTCTCTCAAGGTAAAAATATTCCACGTGTCATTATAACCATCTCCGTTAGGGGTAAAGAATAATGGATAATTCACTACATACACCTCAATTGTGGCATCTTGACAACCGTTTAGGTCTTGTACAGTAACCAAATGACTTCCCGCACTTACGTTGGTAAAGACATTACTGCTTTGGAACGGACCGTAATCTAAACTATAAACATAATTGGCATTGCCTTGATCCGGAATAGTGATTCCCTCTGCAAAAATTGTAATGGTCGCATTGTCTGTAAAATAATTACTCTGTACATAACTCAAAGTAGCTTGCTCGGATTGAACCACATTTACCGTTACAGTGTTTGAACATTCAGGTTCTGTTTCAGTGTTGATAACCGTTAAGGTGTAGGCTCCCGGAGTATTTACTGTTAAGCTTGCTCCTGTTCCCAATATATTCCCGTTAGAATCACTCCACTGAAACTCATGTGTTGCAGGGTCTAACCCACTCGCTAATATTGCCTCTCTGATGATTGCTCCTGTTAAGGGATCGGCACAAATAAAATCGTCTTGAACCGTTGGTTCGGGGAGCTTATGAACGGTTAGAGTTACCGGCACAATAGTAGGACATCCACTTTGCGTGTTTGGATTAACTAAAACAGCATAAATCTCCTGACTCATTGGTGTTGTGTTGATAAAGGCTGTTAAATTGGTTCCGCTTAAGGCTCCGCTGTAATCGTTCTCTGCTGCAGCCGCTTGTGCAACTGTAAGACTTTCAAAATAATACACTACCGTATCAGGATAATTATTGGTTCCTACTAAAATTGGCGTTACGTCCGCATCCAGATTAAATTCGGCTCTACCATCGTTAGTATCGTCTTGATCATCACACTTGGTCACGGCCGGATCATCTACAGGAATTGCATTGGCTATGGTTCCTTCTTCAACTATTAAATCTACCGTGCCTACTATAAAACATCCGGTAACATTGTTTTCTACTCTAACATAAATGGTCTCGGGTGCATTTAAAACACTTGTACTTGTATAAATAGTTGGCAATTGCGGACTACCCGCCTCTGCATCAACTTGTGATGCATAATAAGTTACCGTAAAGTCTGCCTCACTTTGATCCTCTCCCAACACATCTTCATTGGCCTGGCTTAAAGTGAATGGTAACACCGATTGATTCAATGCCACACATTGGTATAAATTAACAGGAGATACAATGTCCGGTAACGGATTTACAATCAATTGAAGTTCAACAATCTCATAACATCTTGGCTCTAACGGATTGGTTGGTATTCTGGTTACACGAACATAAATTATTTGCGTATCCGAATCGGTACTGTCATAATTGGTTGGATCAGGAATTGGATTGGTCTCGTTTTGTGCATCAGCTAAACTCTCAAAATACGTTAACGAAAACTCTGTTAAACTCGCTCCGTTTAAAATGTATAGCTCACGTTGTGTTAAATCGAAGTTCTCTAAACCATCCCCCGGATTGTTATTGTCACATACTTCTATCGGTTCAGGGTCAAACAGTGGTTCGGGTCTTGGAATCACCCGAATGGTCAACGTTGTAAAACTACTACACCCTGCCTCACTCGTTACGCGAACACCTAGGGTTTGCACCGCTGCCACAGCATTGGTATAAGCCGTTGGGTCTTGAATCGCATTGGCATCATCCAACGCATTTTGATAACTCGGATAGTAGGTAACGCTATAACCACCCAATCCATTTGTAATTGCATTATCACGAATAGTCAAATCAAATTCCGTGAATTGGTCATTTGGCAACGCCTCATCACACAAAGATATCGGATCCGGCACGGTGAGTGCCAAAGGGATATTGACAATCAAATCAAAACTACCCGTATGGAAACAACCTGTAACTAAATGGGTTACACGTACCCAAATAGTTTGTGGATTACTGGTATTGGGATATGTTGTAACATTTACAATAGCTCCAATATTATCAATGGCTGCTGCCTCGGAAGTAAAATAACCTACTTGGTAATCCGAAGCCACTCCACTTTGAGCCGCTAGGACAATAGGTGTTTGTACAGTTAAATCAAATATACTCAATCCATTTTGCTGATTACCATCGGTATCACATTGAACTAAGTCTTCTAAATCTGTCGGTACTTCCGGTCTTGGATTTACGTTTAATTCTAACATCATCACACGAACACAACCCGTTGTATTATGTTCTGCTCGAATATAAATGAACTGTTGCCATGGCAAGATGCTTAAATACGAAAGTGGTAAATCATTGTTTCCATCCAATGCCTCTTGCTCAGTCTCATGGAAACTAACAGTGATGTTTGATGCTCCGTTGAGCAAATCCGGAATAAGAGCTCCTAAATCAAAAGTAGCTACTCCATCATTGTTATCATCACACAAGGTAATTGGGTCAATTGGAAGTAATAATATCGGAAGTGGCTCCACACGTAAATCTAACGTAGTGGTTGAATAACATGTCGTAACCGGATTAAATACCCGAACATGGATGGTTTGCACATTGGTTACGTTGGTATATAAAGTTGGTAACGCATTAGTGCCTTGTTGTGCTTGAAGCAAAGTGAAATGGAAGGTAACTTCCAGCCCCTGTTGTGTGCCCACAATCTCGGCTATAGCCTGCGTTAAATCAAATTCTTCCTCTTCATCACCCGGATTATTGTCATCGCACAAGGTTAATGGCGTTGGTAAATTAGCAATCGGTAAGGGATGAACAATAAGTTCTAATGGTGCCACATCAAAACATCCTGTCGCATTGATTACTACACGAACCCAAACAGTTTGTGTTGAACTACTATATGTTGTTGGAAGCTGCGGAGTACCAAGAATTGCCTCTGCTTCTGTTTGATGGAAACTTACAGTGTGTAAACTTGGATCTAATCCGTCTAAAACATTGGCAATACGCAAGGATAAATCAAAGATTTGAATACCATCTGTGTCATCATCACATAACTCATAATCATCCGGTGTCGTATTAATCACAGGAAATGGATTAACAATCAAATCAAACGTCGTAATCGAAGGACAATCCGTAGCTCCTGTATTAATGACACGAACATAAATGGTTTGAAGCCATGGATTAATTGATAAGTAATTTGCCGGATTCGGTATCGGGGCCCCGCCTAATTGAGCATCAACCAATGTTTCGTGGTACGATACTGTCAATCCTGTTGCTCCTCCCGTAATAACACTTTCGGTTTGAGCCAAATCAAATTGACCGATACCGTCATTATTATCATCACAAAGGACTAAATCAGGATGCGAATTAATCGCCGGTGCCGGTGCTACCGTTACCGTAGCCGTTTGATTATAGGGAACAGAACAAACCGGGCTGGTACTCGTGAAAACACCTACCAAAGTAAAGACTGTTGTAGTGGTATACGTATCGGTAATGGTAAATAGTCCGGAAGCATCAATGCCTTGCGTTTGAATACCTCCTGCACCAATGGTATACTCTATAGTAGTACCCGGTGTAGCACTAAAGGTGATTGTTGCTTCTCCTGTTGGACAAATCGTTACATCTCCCGAAACACTGGCCGTTGGTAATGGCAATAAGCTAACTGTTCCTGAGGCACTTGCTGAAACACATCCTGTTACAGTATCGGTAATAATTACACTATAATTTCCGGCTTCTGTGGTAGTAAAACTCGCTACATTACCAGGATTGGATACTGTCGCCGGCACTGTCCACGCATAAGCATAAGTGCCCGGTGTAGTAGAACTCGCCGTTAGGGTAGCTAAATCTCCCGAACAAACCGTAGGGGAATTAACTGCCACTAAAGGGGTTGGATTAACAGTAACTGTTATCTCAAATGTATCTGTACAACCTGTGGAAGCAGCTGTTACTGTATAAACCACATCAATAGGTAACTCTGTAGCATTGGTAAGAGTCTGACTAATATTTGTTTGAGGGGTGCCTTGATTAGAAGCTCCTGTTATTCCTGCCGGTGATACAACCGTCCAGGTATAGGTAGTCCCTACCGGAACTAAGTCCGTACCGGCTGAAACAGGTGTAACCGTAAAAGTTTCCGTGGTACAAATCACTTGAACAACATCCGCTATAAAAGGCCTTGGGTTGACCGTTACCGTTAAGTCAAAAGTACTGCTACACGAATCAGGAGCAATGCCTGAAGTGGCCGTAATTGTGTATACAACAGCAATGGCTGCATCGGTCGAATTAGTCAATGTCTGACTAATTTGCGTTTGTGGTGCTCCTTGGTTGGATGAACCCGTAATACCTGCGGGTGCCGCAACCGTCCACGTATAGGCTGTTCCCACAGGAACTAAATCTGAACCTGTTGTGGTTGGAGACAAAGTAAAGGTATCTTCTGAACAAATCGTAGCTGTTTTATCTTCTATAAATGGTTTTGGATTAACCGTTACCGTAATCGTAAAGGTATCGGCACAAACATTGGGTGCCGTACCAACACTTGCCTCAACCGTATATACCACATCAATAGCAGCATCGGTTGAATTAGTCAAGGTCTGACTAATGCTTGGCTGTGGTGTTGCCTGATTAGAAGCTCCCGAAATACCAGCGGGTGATGAAACACTCCATGTGTAAGTTGTGCCTGTTGGAACCACATCCGGCAAAGTATTGCTCGGAGTGATTGTAAAAGTATCTTCTGAACAAATCACAGCTACTTTATTATCAATAATAGGTAGCGGATTAACCGTTACAATAATCACAAAAGTATCCGTACAAACATTCGGTACCACGCCCGCAGAAGCCGTTACCGTATACACTACATCTAAAGAAGCTGTCGTTGAGTTAGTCAAAGTCTGACTAATAGTGGTTTGTGGGGTGCCTTGATTGGAGGCTCCTGTAATGCCTGCCGGTGCTGCAACATTCCACGTGTAGGTTGTCCCTACCGGAACTAAATCAGAACCACCGGTTGTTGGGGTAACACTGAAAGATTGACCCGAACAAATAGAGGGCATAGAAGCCGAAATACTTGGTTTAGGATTAACCGTTACTGTCACCATAAAGGTATCGGTACAAACATCCGGTGACACACCGGCAGAGGCCGTTACCGTATACACCACATCGATTGGAGAATCTGTTGTGTTAGTTAAAGTCTGACTAATGTTGGCTTGTGCAGTTACCTGGTCAGAAGCTCCTGTAATACCTGCCGGTGCTACAACCGTCCACGTATAAGTTGTGCCCGTTGGTACAATCTCCGGTGAGGCCGTAACAGGCATTACCGTAAAAGTGTCTTCTGAACAAATGATAACCGCTTTGTCAGTAATGTTTGGTTTAGGATTTACCGTTACCGTAATCGTAAAGGTATCGGTACAAATATTCGGGGCCGTACCCACTGAGGCCGTAACACTGTAAACCGCATCAAGAGGAGCGTCAGTTGTATTTGTCAAGGCTTGACTAATATTGGCTTGTGCAGTTGCCTGGTCAGAAGCTCCTATGATACCTACCGGTGCTACTACTGTCCAAGTATAAGTTGTGCCCGTTGGTACTATCTCCGGTGAGGCCGTAACAGGCGTTACCGAGAAAGTATCTTCTGAACAAATCACAACCGCTTTATCGGTTATATTCGGTAAGGGGTTGACCGTTACCGTTACCGTGAAGGTATCAGTACAAACATCCGGTGCCACACCGGCAGAGGCTGTTACCGTATACACCACATCAAGTGATGAATCTGTTGTATTAGTTAAAGTCTGACTAATATTAGCTTGTGCAGATGCCTGATCCGATGCTCCTGTAATACCTGCCGGTGCTACCACCGTCCAAGTATAAGTTGTCCCCATAGGAACTAAATCGGTTCCTGCTGTGGTTGGACTTACCGTGAAAGTTTGGGCGGAGCAAATCGATGGCGTAAAATCAGAAATGCTTGGTTTAGGATTAACAACAACATTTATTTCAAAAGTATAAGTACAAATATTAGGGGCAGTACCTACTGAAGCTAATACTGTATATGTAACAAGTAAAGGTGCATCTGTTGTATTTGTCAAAGTTTGACCAATACTTGACTGAGGAGTAGCTTCATCAGAGGCACCTGTAATACCTACCGGTGCTGCAACCGTCCATGTATAAGTCGTCCCCGCAGGTACAACATCAGTACCAGCAGTAACTGGTGTTTCATTGAATGAATCATTCGAGCATACATCAATTGAAATATCAGCAATTGAAGGACTCGGATTTACAGTTAAGCTAAATGAAGTAGTTCCAAATGCAGATGGATTGGCATTCTCTTCCACACGAACATAAATTGTTTCCGTAGTACCATTATAGGCATTAGCAGGAACAATGGGAGCTGCTCCTACATTTGCATCAGCTTGATTGGTATGATATGTAACAGTGTACAACGTTGGATCTAATCCATTTAATGCATCATCATCATTTTCGGTTAAATCAAATATTTCAAAATTATCGTTAAGTGTTACTTCATCACATAAAACCAAATCCGTTGCATCCGGATCTAAATCACAAGAATTCCATTGTATTTCAAATTCTTTAATTCGATTACAACCAGTATTAAAATCCAAAACACTCGCATAAATAGTTTGCGGATTACTAATAGCAACATAATTTGTTGGGTTTGGAATTTGATTTAGTAATAATTCTGCATCTGATTCAGATGTAAAATAGCCAATACTGAAAGCAAACGGATCTCCAGTTCCAATCATTACGGCATCATTTTCAGTTAAATCAAAAAGGTTTTCACATTCGTTTAAATCATCAGGATCATTACCTGTATCCGGAAAAACTTCTACTAGAAAATCACTCTCAACCTCTGTTATCTGACCACACTGATTGTAAGTAGCAACAGCAGTGTAAGTGGTTGTTACTGTTGGACAAACAGTAATGCTTAAATCAGTACTATAGGGTAAACCATTCTCTAACCATTCAAATGTTGTGGCCGATGGACCAGCAGGGGTAAAACGCCATGCTTCATTAAATGCTGACCACTGGGTTGTGGTGTTTCTTCCCGGTGGAACATATCCTAAAGTACCTGCTTGATTCATTATACCAACAACACCTCCTCCAGCAGGCGTATTCCATGTATTACAAGGCGTTCTACTTTCAATATAAACTTCAATAATATTTGACACCTCGTATAAAACCATTTGATAGGTTTGTAAACCAACACCTTGTCCACATTGAAATTGACCAAAATGATAAAAGTTAACAATCAATTTTCGGCAAGGATAAGTTCCTACTAATTTCCACCCTGCAAAACGTTCGTTTGGAGACGGACCTAAAGCAGGATTAGTATCTTGATAAACACCATAAATTGCATTTCTGATAGGAAAACCTGGACTTGGAACAGATTGACCTAATAGATTCCAAGGACTACCACTATTGGGAACAATACTAGGGTCAAATGAAATAGTACCGTTAGATCCAACATGACAAGTGGAATAAATATTTCCAAAAAAGCAAAAATTAAACGGTAAATTAATTGTTGAAGACCAAACATCATCCGTTGCTAAATTAATAGGGTTGTAAGTTGGGTCATTATACGCAGCCTGTGGGCAATAGTCAATTGAACTCACTGTATAAGCCGTAGTTGATCCTAAATCTACATAGCTGGCCTCTAAATCAACACAATCTCCAACTTCACATATTTGTGCAGAGGCAGAATCACCTAAATCAACCCCTCCTGCTTCTACTGTCGCACATCCATTTAGACTAATTGTAATAGTAACACTTCCTGTTAACGGAGCTGTACAACCCGGAGGGTTTTGGAAAATACTTATTAATGTGAATGTTGTTGTATCGGCTAAAAACGGAGTTGTAAAGGAAGCTGTACCCGCTGAGTTAATTGGAATATTATAAAATGCCCCTGAACTCGATTGAACGGTAATATTTGTATTTGGGGTTCCTGAAAAAGTTAACACTCTAGGACCCGGACATTCCGTTGAATCACCAATAGTAAAAGCAGCTGTTGCCGATATTGATTGAACAGTTACTGTTACAGAAGCTGAAAGGTTGCATGTTGCATCCGTTACAAATTCTATATCATCAATGGCAAAATCATTTCCCGGAGCTGTAACAACTCTATCATAGATACAAATTTCAGCAACTGTGTCTGCACCTGAGTTCCATGTATAGGATCTCTGTACCCATCCGCAAGTAGTGGAGGGAGCAAGATTTGAACCAATAGAAACGCCATTGATTAACACTTCTAAGTTGGCAGGGTTTGGAGTAGCAACAGTTTGAACCCAATACGAAAAAGTGTAATTGAGTCCCGGTGTAACAGGAACAGTTTGACACCAAACCTTATCGTTTCCTGCATTAGCAATTGAGCCGTCTAAAACCATCATATTACCAGTTCCGGTAGTATTATCTGTACAATTTGAAAAACCGGCAAACCAAGTTTGCGAATTGGTAACAACCGCATACGCACCTTGAACACCAACCGGATTCACTGGATCTAAATATTGATAATCAGTTGTAAAACCTGTATTACCCAAATTAAAATCTCCGTTAAAAATTAAATTTCTTGGAGTAACCGTAGTGGTATTAACAGTGTAAGTAGTTGTTACATCAGGTGTAACTACAATGGAAGCACTTGTTGGATCAGAAATAGAAGGGTCTGCCGGAACAGCTGACCAAAGATAATCATCTGCACCCGAAGCAGTTAGAGTTGCAGATTCTCCCAAACAAATTGTTCTATCCGGAGAAATTGTAATATCATTTGGTTCTGTAATAATAATGCCACCAACTGTGGCTGTATTGGTATCCGAATCGGTTACAGATGCAGTATAACTACCGGCAGGAAGTCCAATAAAAACACCTGTTGTATTTGTAACATTAACAGGTCCGGATATCGAATAAGAAGTGTAAGGTTGTGTTCCTCCTAATCCGTACACTACGATTGAACCATCGTTTGCTCCAAAACATGATACATTTAACGCAGAAAAGTTAACTTCTAGTGCATCTAATCTTTCTAAAATGATTTCATCTATCGCAAAGTCATTACCAACAGCACTTTGATTAACGTTGTATAATTCAAATCGTCTGTTTGGTGCACCAGGCTCTGAAACAGTATATTCGTAACTCACTTCTTGCCATCCTGTACTAGGATCTGTTACCGTGTAGGTTGCATTAAAATATGTGGCGGCGGCAGCCATTATTCGGAAACCAATTTCGGGTTGAGGATTGGTTGCATTAACCGAACGTATAAAAAACCGAAAACGATAGGTTTGTCCTGCCTCTAATAAAATATCACCATTGGTTTTCCAAAAAATTTCTGATTGACCTGAAGCTCCATCACACACCATCATTAATCCGGTTCCAGTAGTGTAGTCACCTGAATTGATAAAATTGTTCGTATTGAGCAGAAATGGGTTATCAATAATTGCATATTGTCGCGGAATACTATTCGCTTGTCCTGCCCCGGGATTAATAAAATTATAATCGGATTGAAACCCAATTCCATTGCCTTGTTCAAAGTCACCATTCGGAATTAAATTTTGAGCACATAAAGAACTGATTATAAAACAACTAATAAAACAAAATAGTATTCTTAGATTCATAGTTTGGAATTTTTTAAGCCCGAAATTTACATATTTTTAACTTATAATTATCTTAAAATTTCTAATTTTTACATTTGAAGTATTTATTCCAAAAAATTCCTCTGTTTTATTTATCTTTGCAAACTTTACACAACAACAATTTTTATTTAAAATTTAATGAATACTAACGATAATTTTTCCGATGAAATTGGTGAAAACCACATTGGAACATCAGTAGATAATCCTATACGAAAAGATGCATTTGAATTAACTGATGAGCAAAAAATTGAGTTAATCAAGAAAGATGTAACTAACATTTTGACTACACTTGGTATGGATTTATCTGATGATAGTATGAAAGGTACACCCAATCGTGTAGCAAAAATGTTTGTAAAAGAAATTTTTGGAGGCTTAAATCCTGCCAAAAAACCAAGTTCTTCTACATTTGAAAATGGTTACAAATACGGTGAAATGTTAGTAGAAAAGAACATTACATTATATTCTACTTGTGAACATCACCTTCTTCCTATAGTTGGTAGAGCACATGTAGCCTATATTTCCAGTGGAAGAGTAATCGGACTATCGAAAATGAATCGAATCGTAGATTATTATGCGAAACGTCCCCAAGTGCAAGAACGTCTCACAATGCAAATTGTAAAAGAATTGCAAAAAGCTCTCAATACAGAAGATGTTGCCTGTGTAATCGACGCAAAACATTTATGTGTCAACTCCAGAGGTATTCGAGATATTGAAAGCAGTACCGTAACTTCTGAGTTTGGTGGAAAATTTAAAGATGAAAAAGTTAGAAGAGAATTTTTAGATTATATTAAACTGGATACAAAGTTTTAGGAAGTAGTTTGGAGTTAAAATTTAAAAATAGTAATGAAATTATACGAAAATCAGACCTTAAAAATATATAATTCGCTTTCGGGTGAAAAAGAAGTTTTTAAACCTATCCATGATGGAAACATTGGGATGTATGTTTGCGGACCTACGGTTTACAGCAATGTGCACCTTGGTAATGTTCGCACTTTTATGAGTTTTGATGTGATTTTTCGCTATTTTCTTCATTTGGGTTACAAGGTTCGTTATGTCCGAAATATTACCGACGCTGGGCACTTGGAAAATGATGCAGAGGAAGGTGAAGATCGAATTGCTAAAAAAGCACGCATTGAGCAGTTGGAACCAATGGAAATTGTACAACGTTACACGGTTGATTTTCATACCATTTTACATAAATTAAATTTTCTTCCGCCAAGTATTGAGCCAACTGCAACCGGACATATCATTGAACAACAAGAGATTATCAAAAAAATTATTGATAACGGTTTTGCATATGAATCGAATGGTTCGGTTTATTTTGATGTTGTAAAATTTAATGAAACCAATCATTATGGCAAATTAAGCGGCAGAAACATTGAAGATATGATTGCCAACACCAGAGATTTAGACGGTGTTTCGGATAAAAATAATCCGCAAGATTTTGCTTTATGGAAAAAAGCCGAACCACAACACATCATGCGTTGGCCATCACCGTGGGGAATTGGTTTTCCCGGTTGGCACTTAGAATGTACAGCAATGAGTACCAAATATTTAGGCGAAACTTTTGATATTCACGGAGGCGGAATGGATTTGAAATTTCCACACCACGAATGTGAGATTGCTCAAAATGAAGCTTGTAACGGGCATAGTCCGGTCAACTTTTGGATGCATGCCAATATGTTGATTTTGAATGGAAAAAAAATGGCCAAATCAACCGGTAATTTTATTCTACCAAATGAAATTTTTAGTGGTGAAAATAAAATTTTAAGTAAATCATTCTCACCAAATGTGACGCGTTTTTTTATGCTTCAAGCCCACTACAGAAGTGTATTGGATTTTTCAAACGATGCAATTGTTGCCTCTGAAAAAGGATTTAATCGTTTAATGGAAGGTATGGATTTATTGGATAAATTAAAAACCGGCTCCTCCTCTACTTTAGACATTTCAGCTTGGAAAAAAAGTTGTTATGATGCTATGAATGATGATTTTAATACTCCTATCCTAATTGCACAGTTATTTGAAGGTGTTCGTTTTGTCAACTTAATTAATGATGGAAAAGAAACGATATCTGAAAGTGATTTAAAAGAACTAAAAAACACTTTAAAGATATTCATTTATGATGTTTTAGGTATAACTGATGAACAAAATTCAAATGATAATTCCGAAAAATTAGAAGGTATAGTAAATCTGATGATTCAAATGCGAAACGAAGCAAGAGCTAATAAAAATTTTGCGTTATCAGACCAAATCAGAGATCAACTTTTAGAAATTGGTATTCAATTGAAAGACGGAAAAGACGGAACAAGTTTTAGTGTCAATTAGTTATAATTTCAATGTTAAAGAATAAAGATATTGCTGACCGGTTTATTTCATTTCTACAATAAAATCAATGTTTAAAAAAATAATTCAGTTTCCTTTTCTTTTTCTAATTCGGTTTTATCAAGTAGTCATTTCACCTTTAACCCCGGCAACTTGTCGATTTGAACCTACTTGCTCGCATTATTCAGTTGAAGCCATTAAAAAATATGGTATTGTAAAAGGAATTTGGCTTTCTGTAAAACGCATCTCCAAATGCCATCCTTGGGGAAAAAGTGGCTACGATCCGGTGCCCTAATTTCATTTTTTAAGAATTAATTAGATGTTCGAAATTGCAAATTGTATGAATTTCATTTACATTTACGTCAAATAACAATTCTATGAGTATCTCTTTTTTGGCTTTTGTGTGGAATCCTTCTGAAGGTTTTGACATTGGTCCTCTTACTATTCGCTTTTACAGTTTAATGTTTGTGGTTGCTTTTGCTTTGGGATGGTATATCATGAAATACATTTTTATCAGAGAAAATGAATCCTTAGAAAAACTGGATAGTTTATTTATTTATACTGTCATTGCCACATTAATCGGAGCCAGATTAGGTCATGTTATTTTCTACCAATCCGAATTATTCAGAGAAGATCCGTTGAGTATTCTCTTGCCAATTCGAACAAAACCTCAATTTGAGTTTACAGGATTCTCCGGTTTAGCCAGTCACGGAGCTGCAATAGCAATAATCCTTTTTATGATTTACTTTAGTAAAAAAATCATGAAGCAATCGCTAATATGGGTATTAGATCGGGTTGTGATTCCTGTGGCGAGTGGAGCAATTTTTGTTCGATTAGGAAACTTTTTCAATTCTGAAATTGTAGGTCACGAAACTAACTCTGCTTTTGGAGTTCAATTTGTTCAGGATTTTTACAGTAAAAATGAAGCCGTTTTGAACACCAAAATCCAGAATCCAAAAGAAGCATACAAAGCCATTGTTGAAAATCCTGACTATTCTTATTTATTAGATAAAGTACCTGCTTTACATCCTTCTCAATTATATGAAGCATTTGGTTATATTTTTGTTTTTCTTATTTTGTTCTTCATGTATTGGAAAACAGATGCCAGAAAAAAAGAAGGATTGCTTTTTGGAATGTTCATGGTTTTACTTTGGTCAGTTCGATTTATTGTTGAATTTGTAAAAGCCAGTCAAGGTGGGTTTGAAAAATACCCTGTTTTTAATGCATTAACAACCGGACAGTGGTTAAGTATTCCGTTTATATTAATTGGATTATATTATATTTTTAGACCAAAGAAAGCATAATTTTTATCGCTATTTTTAATAAACCGATTTTAACAAGTCGGTTTTTTTATTCTAGGAAAATTAAGTACACATTGATTATGTTTTCTATTTGAAGAAGATAATTAACAGTTTCAGCAGAAATAATCGTTTAGTGTAAGCCTTAAAAGTTTTATCTCTTGTTACCCTCATACTATTCCTAATAACATTAACATAGAAGTATACTGATAGATAAATACTAAAGCGTAATCATAAAAAAAACCCGACTTATTGCCGGGTTCTTTTTATATCAACGTTTATTGTTACTCTTTCTTCAAAGCTCTTTTTCTTTCTTCTTGTTTGTTAACGGTATCAGCCATAATTGGTGTTGCAATAAACAAAGATGAATAAGTCCCCACTAAGATACCCACTAAAATAGCAAATACAAAACCTCGAATCGTTTCACCTCCTAAAATAAAGATGGCAAACAACACAATTAATGTGGTCAAAGAAGTATTGATAGTTCTACTGATAGTAGTATTCAATGCTTTATTTACAACTTGATTAAAAGTACCTTCCTCATGTGTACCTAAAAATTCACGGACACGGTCAAATACGATTACCGTATCATTTAACGAATAACCAATTACCGTTAAAATAGCTGCAATAAATGCCTGATCTATCTCCATATTAAACGGTAGAAACTTCCAGAATAATGAATAAACTCCTAAAACGATTATTACATCATGGAAAACAGCTCCAACAGCTCCCAAAGAAAACTGCCATTTTCTAAAACTAATTAACAAGTAAAGGAAAACAACCAATAAAGACCCTAAAACTGCCCAGTAAGAATTAGTTTTAATATCTTCTGCAATAGTTGGTCCTACTTTTGATGCTTGTAGAATACCAATTTCTTTTCCATCATAGTTGGTTACAAAGTTTTCGTAAGAAGTAGAAGGAAAATAAGACTTTAATCCATCATATAGTTTTCTGTTTACTTCTTGGTCAACCCCTTCACTTTCTTCATTAACTTTATATTTCGTAGTAATTTTTAACTGATTACCACTTCCAAATGTTTTGGCTTCTACATTTGTACCAAACGATTTGGTCAAGGTAGAACTAACTTCACTAGCCACTACTTCTTTATCAAATCTAATTTGAAAAGTACGTCCTCCCACAAAGTCAACACCTTGATTTAATCCATTTACAAAGAATAATGATACTAAAGATACAATTACTAATACACCGGATATTGCATAGGCAATTTTCTTTTTACTCAAGAAATCAATATTTAAATTTTTAAACCAATTGTGTGTCATTGGAGTTGAAAATGTTAAATTATGGTTCTTTCTGATGCTCCAGTCCAAAAATAATCGCGTAATAAAGATCGATGTAAATAAAGAGGTACCAATACCGATAAGTAAAGTTGTAGCGAAACCTTTAATTGGTCCGGTTCCAAACACTAATAAAATTAATGCTGTTAAAGCAGTTGTAATATTGGCATCAAAAATGGAAGACATTGCTCCTTTCCAAGTAAAAGAATAATTTACAGCTTCTTCTAATGATTTACCGGAATCTAACTCCTCTTTTGCTCTTTCGAAAATAATTACGTTAGCATCTACCGCCATACCAATTGTTAAAACGATACCCGCAATACCTGGCAATGTTAAGACAGCACCTAAACTCGCCAAAATTCCGAAGATAAATAAAATATTTACTAATAATGAAATATTGGCGTATACACCCGATTTACCATAATATAAAATCATCCAAAGCACGACCAAAGCCATACCTATAAGGAAAGAGAGCATACCATTATCGATAGCTTCTTGTCCTAATGATGGTCCAACCACATCCGATTGTACTATATCTGCTTTAGCTGGTAATTTACCGGCTCTCAATACGTTTGCTAAGTCTTTTGTTTCATCGATTGTAAAGTTTCCTGAAATTTCAGAATTTCCTCCCGAAATTGGTCCGGAAGAAACCCCTGGAGCAGAATAAACCACATTATCCAACACAATTGCAATACTGCTTTTTTGTGTAAAAGCCTTACCTGTTAATTCCTCCCAATCTTTTGCACCTTTTCCATTCATTTGCATTGAAACTGCCGGTTTACCAAATTGGTCAAAAGTATCTCTGGCATCAACCACAACTCCACCGCTTATAGCAGGTTTTCCGGAACGACCATCCGATTTTAAAGCATATAATTCAACTGCATCAACTTTTTCTTTTTTCTCGTTATCAATTGTAGTTGGTTTACCCCAAACAAAACGAGCAAAACGCAATTCAGGAGACAATAAGGCTTTGCTACTGTCTCTGTTTAAGTAACCATTAATTGCAGCTGTATCTTTAGGGGCAAAATAACCTAAAACTGGTCCACCGCCATACGACAACATTTTATCAAACAATGGGTTATTTCCTTTTGTATTGGCTAATGAATCTTTGGAAGAATCTGTTAATAAGGAGTCAATTCCTGTTTGTGTATTTTCCTTTACTTCTACTTTTACTTCAGTAGCTTTTAATGCTTCATTTAATTGACCTAAATAGGGAGCAACTTCTTCAAATTTGTGTGTCTCCCAAAACTCTAATTGGGCTGTACTTTGTAATAATTTTTTGATTCGATCAACATCCTTTGCACCAGGTAACTCAACTAATATTCTACCGGTTTCTCCTAATTGTTGGATATTGGGTTGTGTTACACCAAATTTATCGATACGTTTTCTTAATACTTCAAATGCACTTAAAACGGATTCGTTTACTTTTCTTCGAATAACTGCTTTAACCTGCTCATCATTCATTTTTAAATCAATCTCACCATCTAAATTCTTATTGAAGAAAACATCCGGAGAAGCTAATTTTACCTTTCCTTGCGATGCAGCATCAAATGCTTCAAAAAAAGCATCCAGATAAGTTTGATTTCCTTTAATATTTGTTGTTGCATCAGCTAAAGCTTTATTAAAAACAGGGTCTTGTGACTCATTTGATAAACCAACCAAAATGTCTTTTACCGATATTTGAAGAATAACATTGATTCCCCCTTCAAGATCAAGACCTTTATTGATTTGTTTGTCTTTAACTTCATTGTAGGTGTAATCAGTAAACCCTAAGCTAAATACTTTTTCTCTGCCAATTGAATCTAAATATTTGGCTTCTTTAGCAACATCATTTCCGGCAAAAGCTTTGGCATCTGATTTGACTTTATTAGCTACGAAAGTGAATGAAAGTTGGTATATACACACCAATGCAAATAAAATTGCGAAAAATTTAATAAGTCCTTTACTCTGCATTATTACTCGAATTAATTAATTTTTGTTGGTTAAGGTTTTTTATTTATTAGCGAAAAGAAAATAAGGATGTCTTTTCGATTTTATAAAACGTGCAAATATATAATTATGAATAGGATTAACCAATAAATTTTTTGATTAATCTCAAAAAAAAGACTGCAAAAATGCAGTCTCTTATATATCAAACGAAAAAAATTAGGCTAAAACTGATTTTAAATCTCCATTCATTGCTCTAACGGCATCTGCACTTTTCGCAAATTTTGCTTTTTCATCCTCGTTCAAATCAATGCTTACAATTTTTTCTACTCCGTTTTTACCAATTATACAAGGTACACCGATACAAATATCATTTTGTCCATACTCTCCTTCTAACAATACAGAACAAGGTATCATTTTCTTTTGATCATTTAAAATACTGTCCACCAAATAAGCTACTGAAGCTCCGGGTGCGTACCACGCAGATGTCCCAAGTAAAGCAGTTAAAGTAGCTCCACCTACCATTGTATCTGCTGCCACTTTTTCTAGACGTTCTGAAGATAAAAATTCAGATACAGGTACACCATTATAAGCTGCTAAACGAGTCAATGGAATCATTGTTGTATCACCATGACCTCCAATTACCATACCGTGTATATCATTCGCAGGTTTATCTAATGCTTGAGACAAATAGGTTTTGAAGCGAGAACTATCTAGAGCTCCACCCATTCCGATGATTCTGTTTTTAGGCAATCCGGTTGCTTTTAAAGTTAAATAAGTCATGGTATCCATTGGGTTAGAAACTACAACGACAATTGCATTAGGAGAATGTTGCAACAAACTTTCAGCTACAGACTTAACGATTCCTGCATTAATTCCGATTAATTCTTCACGAGTCATTCCGGGTTTTCTAGGTATACCTGAAGTTATTACAACTACATCACTTCCGGCTGTTTTTGAATAGTCGTTTGTGCTTCCTGAAACTTTAGTATTAAACCCCAACGTTGTTTGCGTTTGCATAATATCCAATGCTTTTCCTTCAGCAAAACCTTCACGGATATCTAATAATACTATTTCGCTGGCAATTCTTCTGTAAGCAATTGCGTCGGCACATGTTGCACCAACATTTCCTGCTCCTACAATGGTAACTTTCATTTTAATTATTTTTAAATTATCTAAATTAACTTATGCATCAATATTTGCATAAACTGCATTTTTCTCTATAAACTCTCTTCTGGGTGGTACTTCATCTCCCATTAACATTGAAAAAATTCGATCAGCTTCGGTTAAACTATCAATTGTAACCTGACGTAATGTTCTAAAGTCAGGATTTAAAGTAGTTTCCCATAGTTGCTCTGCATTCATTTCTCCTAAACCTTTGTAACGCTGGATTGAAGCAGAACCTCCCATACGCTGATTAATCATATCGCGTTGATCATCATTCCATGCATATTCTTTTTTATTACCTTTTTTAACTAAGTATAAAGGTGGAGTAGCGATGTAAACGTGACCGTTTTCGATTAACTCTTTCATAAAACGGAAGAAAAAGGTTAAAATCAATGTCGATATATGACTTCCATCCACATCGGCATCACACATGATGACTACTTTGTGATAGCGTAATTTTTCCAAATTTAAGGCTTTCGAATCGTCTGCCGTTCCAACAGTTACCCCCAAAGCGGTGAAGATATTTCTAATTTCTTCGTTTTCGAATACTTTATGATGCATTGCTTTTTCTACATTCAAAATCTTTCCACGAAGAGGTAAAATTGCTTGAAAAGCCCTGTCACGACCTTGTTTAGCCGTTCCACCTGCTGAATCTCCCTCTACTAGGAAAATTTCACATTTTTGTGGATCTTGTTCAGAACAATCCGATAGTTTACCCGGTAATCCACCCCCACCTAATACGGTTTTGCGTTGTACCATCTCACGAGCTTTCTTCGCTGCGTGACGGGCTTGAGCGGCTAAAATAACTTTTTGAACAATGATTTTAGCATCATTAGGATTTTCTTCTAAATAATTTTCTAGCATTTCTGCCACAGCCTGACTTACCGGAGAAACGACTTCACGGTTACCCAACTTCGTTTTTGTTTGTCCTTCGAATTGAGGTTCTGCCACTTTTACAGAAATAATCGCTGTTAAACCTTCACGAAAATCATCCCCTGAAATTTCAAATTTCAACTTCTCTAACAACCCTGAATTATCTGCATATTTTTTCAGTGTACGGGTTAATCCCATACGAAAACCTTGCAAGTGCGTTCCACCTTCGTGTGTATTGATATTATTCACGTAGGAAAAAATGTTTTCAGAATAGCTTTCATTATAAACTAATGCTACTTCCACCGGAATTTCACCTTTATCGTTTTCCATGCTAATTACAGAAGCTATAATAGGCACTCTGTTTCCATCTAAAAACTTAACAAACTCTTTCAGACCTTCTTTAGAGTGAAAAACTTCTCCTTGAAAATTACCTTTCTCATCTTTATTTCGTCTGTCAGTTAAGGTAATGGTAATTCCTTTGTTCAAAAAAGAAAGCTCACGCATTCTTGCCGCTAACGTATCATAGGAATATTCTAATGTTTGAGTGAAAATTGTTCCATCCGGTTTAAACGTAACAATCGTTCCTCTTTTCTCTGTTGTGCCAATTTGTTTGACAGGATAGAGGGCTTTTCCTCTTTCATATTCTTGCTCATATATTTTACCATCTCTGTGAACAGTGGCTCTTAAATGATCGGAGAGTGCATTCACACAAGAAACACCAACACCATGAAGACCTCCTGAAACTTTATAAGAATCTTTATCAAACTTACCTCCGGCCCCGATTTTGGTCATTACTACCTCTAAAGCAGAAACGCCTTCTTTTTTGTGTATATCAACCGGAATACCCCGTCCATTATCTTCTACCGAAATAGAATTGTCTTCGTTAATAATTACACTAATAGTGTCGCAATGCCCGGCCAATGCCTCATCAATCGAATTATCAACCACTTCATAAACCAAGTGGTGTAACCCTCTTACACCAGTATCTCCAATATACATGGAAGGACGCATTCTAACGTGCTCCATTCCTTCTAAGGCTTGAATACTATCTGCCGAATAATTATTCTTTTTAATTTCTTCGCTCATATAAACTTTATGCTAAAATGTATTTTTTGTCAAACACGCAAATATACGGAATTGTGAGGGATTTTCTATGCTAACTCCTTCACAAAGAAGATAAGTTATTAACAAATTGTTGATTTATTTTGGCTGATTTTATTAGTATTTACTTTCTTTATTATTACAAAATTTATTTGAAGGAATTTCTCTAAACAATCTTTTAATTTATTGTTATAATTTCATTATTAAGAACCCCACTTATTAATTAATTTGGACTTGTAAATAAAAAAAGCGTTCCCCACAACGAGAACGCCTTTAACAAACAAACTAAACTTCAATCTTGAACTCTTTTAAACCGGTATATCAATTTTAATTTTTGCAATGGTTGTGTCTGCCTTTACGTGAGCCGCATTGGCTCTTCCGCTCGGATCTTGGTTTTCTTGCCATTTCGGAATCCATTTTCGAACCGTTTGAGCTGCCGCCACTTGCGGAAAATGTTTATGAAAAATACTTCTGTAAAAAAAGGCTTCTTTGGTAACTGGTGTATTGTAGGGATACAACTCAGCTGCCTTTTCAAATTCTTCATCTGTAACTTGACCGGAACAATAATCGATTAACGTATCAATCCAATTATACCCTACTCCATCTGAAAATTGCTCTTTTTGACGCCATAATACCTCATGAGGTAAATACGGTTGATCCGGAGTATCAAAAGCTTTACGAAGGATATATTTTTCAATTCCATCATAGGCTGAAGGCATTTTTTCTTCCGGTTTTACTTTAATGGCCAATTCTAAAAAGGCTTTGTCTAAAAACGGAACTCTTGCCTCTAATCCATGAGCCATCGTAGATTTGTCTGCACGCAGTAAATCGGCTGTAAATAGTTTTTGCACACGTTCAATTGTTTCTTTTTGAAAATCTTCTACACTTGGTGCATTTCTGAAGTACAAATAGCCTCCAAAAATTTCATCGGCTCCTTCTCCGGAAAGCACCACTTTGATTCCCATATCAGTAATAGCTTTCGATAAAAAGTACATAGGTGTACTGGCTCGAACCGAGGTAACATCATACGTTTCCAAATGCCAAATTAATTTATCTAAAATTTCAATTCCTTGTTGTATTGTAAAATGAATTTCGTGGTGTTGTGTCCCTAAAAACTCCGCCACTTTTCGAGCTGCTTGAGCATCCGGAGCTTCGGAATCTAAACCTATTGAAAACGAATGCAAAGTTTTACCCATCTCTTTCATGTAACGAGATGCAATAGAAGACGTTAATGATGAATCCAATCCGCCGGAAAGCAAAACACCAATTGGCACATCGCTCATCAAACGTTTCCGAACACTTTCGGATAAGGTTTCACGTATGGCTTTCAAGTCTAATTCTTCAACCGCCAATGTTTCATCTTCCCATTTCGGTTGGTAATACTTTACAAAACCGGTTTTTTCGGTGTAATAATGTCCGGGTGGAAAAGTGGAAAATGTTTTACATTGATCGGCTATTGCTTTCATTTCGGAAGCAAAGTACATTCTGCCACGCTCATCAATACCATAATAAAGAGGCTTAATACCGAGAGGGTCACGACCGGCAATAAAATCATCCCCATCAACCACTACAAAAGCAAACATTCCATCAAGCATATCGCAAAAATCGTAACCGAATTTTTCATATAAATGCACAATTACTTCCGAATCGGATGTAGTTCTGAATTTGTGATCCTTTAAAATCCCGTCTCTTAATTTTTGGTGATTATAAATTTCGCCATTGTGAATCATCCAAGCAGATGATGTTCCTTGAATAGGTTGTTTTCCGGTATGCAAATCAACAATTGATAAACGCTCATGAGCTAAAATGTGTCCATTTTCTGTTACATGCAAATCACTCTCATCCGGACCGCGGTGCGACATTCGCTTAGACAATTCTTGAACCAATGATTCATCTTTTCCTTTTCCTATAATGGCTAAAATTCCACACATAATATTTTTACTTTTCTATTATACTTTAATTGATGAAGCAAAAATGAATAATGTGTTTATTTATTTAAACACAAATAAAATAATTGATTATAAATTATAACCAATAGAATGATTTTTTATAAAATATAAAACATTAAAACTCGATTTTTGAAGTTTTCAACTACAATCTTTAAATTTTATGAAATGGATTGGATTATGTATGTTACATTATTGAGCGACATTTCGTCGCCTAAATCGCATCCTATTAACATTTGAGCTAACGGAGCTTGAGGAGAAATCGCAAAAATGGTCTTTCCTCCCAGTTCAACTTTTGGCAAACTAACCGAAATTAAAAAGTAAATATCATTGGCTAAAACCAAACTTCCGGTTGTTACTTTAGCATTCGTTTTTTCAAAATAAATGGAGTCAAAAATGGATTTTGTTTCTATAACTTCTTTCAGTTTTTGATTGAGTTTTTCTTGTTCCAAATGCATCATAGATAAAGCCGTTTCGTGTTTATCTCCGGCAGAACCTTTGGCATCGTTTTTGGCATCTTCGGTTAAATCAGTAATCATTTGACGAAGTGAATCGATTTTGGATTGGAGGAAATTGGAATAGTGTAGAATGATTTTTTGTTTCATTTTATGAAGTTGCTAAGGTTCTGAGGAACTAAGTTAAAAAGTCCGCAAGGTTCATTTAAAACTTTGCGGACTTTGAGTAATCTTTGCGGTTTAATAAACTTAAAAATCAAACTTATAATTTGCTCCTAACACCACTTGAATTTGTTGAGCCGGAAAGTTCATCCACTTTTCATACGATTGATTAAATAGGTTATTTCCTCTTAAAAACAAAGTTAAACGTTCGTTGTATTTATAACCTACATTAGCATTCACATCAAAATAACTGTCTAACGTTTTGGTTGTAAAAGCATTGAAAGCAGGATCATTCAAAATATCCGGTGCAATAACTTGGTCTTTTCTTTCTCCAACAAAGAATAGATTCAATCCGGCATACCATTTTTCTGTAATGTTAGCATCTAGATTTGCTCCAAAAGTGATGGAGGGCAAATTCCATACTTCATCTTGATTTTTGGCAGATAAGCTTCGGAAAGTTCCATTGATTCCGGCTGAAATGTTTTTGGATAAATCAGCTTTTACTTCACCAAAAAAGCTTAGTGTTTTTACATCATCATAAACAACATCAAAAGAATTTCCAAAAGCATACGGTTCAACATCATTGGGTAATGCCGGATCTGTAGCCAACGGAAATACATTATTTCTAAACAACGCTTTATCATTTTCCTGCATGAAAGAACCTCTGATGGTATAACTTATATTTCCGGCTAATTTTCCTTTTAAACCAGCAAAAATATCATACGGTCTACTCGTTGGTGCTACATACAAAGTCGGTGACAAAAACGGATTTTCGTTTGTAAAATCTCGATAGGTATTTTGCTGTAAACTTCCATCTGCCCCGGCATAAAAGATCATCAAATCACCTACTAATTTATAAGAAGCTGTAATGTTTGGATAGATAAAAAACTTACTTTCGCTATGTTCTAAATCTGCACTGTAAAAAAGCGAAACACCAATATCAAAAGCCCAATCATCTTGCGTTAGAGAAATAGAAGGATTTAATCCGAAGTTTGTAAAACCATATTTAATTTCATCCAAATCAAAATAATTGCGTTCAAAACTTCCGGAAACATAGTCTACGATTACATTTGTTTTTACGGCAGCATCGATGATATCAAACTCAAATGAAGGTTTTAGTAGAAAACGATTTTCGGCAGAACCGAAATTATCCCAAAAACGGTTAAAAAGTAAACTGGCACCGCTAAAAAAACTCTCTTCAACACCAATTTTTCCACCCAAATTAAAATTATGATATGTGTGCGAAGGATCAATTGCATTATAAAAAGTCTCGTCTTGGTTGTAATATGATTGGTTAATGCCATACCAATTATAAATTTGGTGTTGGTAACCTAAATCGGCGTTCCAATTAAAATTGCGTTGCTGACTTCCATAGGTTAAATCCAACGAAGTGTTATAGAATTTATCATCCAAAATCGCTTCTTCAATTCCGCCTTGCGAAGAATGATGTCGGAACATTCCGCCCACATAATCTGAACGACTCAATTGTTCGGTAACAAACAATTCACCTACAATTCTTGCATAATTTCCAAAACCTAGCGTAGCATAGTTAGAAAATAATTTTTCTTTTTTAGGTTTATCAACACCTGCCGCTTTACCTTTTGCCGGAGTAAATGTAGAGGCAACCGGAAATGAAAAAATATTGTATTTAATTTCTTCTTTTTTGGTATTTTCATCGTCATCTAAAGAAGGTATTTCTTTTACTTTAAACGCGTCTGATATAGTAGCAGAATACGGTTTAACAATGTTTACAACTTCGGTGCCTATATTTTCATCTTTTTTTTGAGAAAAACCAGTTTGGCTAATCAAAAAAAGAATTACTGCGATGGTTTTATTTAGATTTGAAATCTTCATGTTTATCATTTTTGTACAATAAATTAGTTTTGGATGGATGAATTGCGTTTAGATTCTTCGGCTTTTATGGCGTCTAATTCTTTTTGAGCTTCTTCAACTATATCTGGAAACTCTTCAAAATTCTTAATTACACTTTCTAAAATATAAGTTGCTTGAAAACTATCGTTCAATGCGTAATTATTTTTAGCCATTAAAACTAATCCTTTGGCACTAAAATATTTATATCCTGAATAATCTTTTGCCAATTTTTGTATCACAACATTCGACGGTTCATATTTTCCTTCTTTGTTTTTAAAATAGGCGTCATAGTATAAAGCCTCAGCAGCTAATTCACCTTTTGCAATGGCTTGCAATTTTGCATACGCTGTTTTTGCTTTCGCTTCATTGTTAGTTTTGATGGCTGAACGAGCAATAATAATTTGAGCATCACTTTTAATTCTGTCATCCACTTTCTGATTAGCTAACACTTTATCGGCATACAAAACAGCGTTTGTATAATCGTTTTGTTCATAATATGATTTCATCAAATTCGATTGTGCGAATGTGACATTTTGAGGAAAATCAGCTTCTGTTTCTAAACGTTTTAAAACCGGAATGGCTTTGGCATAATCTTTTTTCTTTAAATGAATTTCTGTTAAACGGGCCAAACTTTGTTCGGTATATTCACTTCTCGGTTTAGAAACTACAAATTCATAATGTGGAATGGCATTGTTTTCTAAACCATCTGCAAAATACAATTGAGCTAAATAAAAATTAGCTTTTAACGAATGAATTCCATTTGGAAAACGAGTAACATAGTTGCTAAATCCTGTAATTGCTCCTTTGGGGTTGTTTTGTAAATACTGTTTTTCAGCTGATTCATAGGAAGTATTATCTAGATCAGCATCGGAAACTTCTACATAATCTAATGTTTTTACCCAATCGGCATATTCATTTACATTTCCGGTATCTACATAAATTTGGCGAGCGGTATTCACTGCTTCCAATGATTCCGGTGTTCTTGGATATTCAGCTGCCACTTTTTTCAATTTTGTGATAGCCAATTGCGGTTTTTCATCGTTGTAATAAATTAATCCCTGTCGTAATATGGCTTTGGCAGCAAAAGAACCATTTTTATATTCACTAATTAATTGGTCATAGGTTTTTAAGGCCAAATCAGATTTATTATTATTAGTATATGTATTTCCTAATTCAAACAGAACATCATCACGGTATTGTGATTTAGGATAACTTTTAAGAAATGTATTCAAATCTTCTATTTTCTTGTCATTTCTGTTTACGAAACCATAACTTAATGCTTTTTGATAAGCAGCATAATCGGCATCAACACCTTTTAACTCTATGGCTTTGTTATAAGCTTCCATAGCCGGCCAATACTTAGCCGAAACAAAATAGCTATCACCCATTCGTAAATAGCTATCATTCAAACGCACTTTATCGTCTTTTACGGCATCAATATGATTTTGAAAATAGGTTCCAGCTTGTTCGTATTCTTTCAATTTAAAATGTGTATAACCAATATTATAATTGATGTTTTTGTATTCCGGGGTAGATTTAGCTTCAGCAAAACCATAAAATTGTTTAAATGTTAGCAATGCATCGGTAAAATTATCCAACACATATTCGGTCTCACCCTTCCAAAAAGTGGCACGAGCGGTAAATTTTGCATCTCTTGGCTCGGCAATTGATTTTTTAAACATTTTCATGGCTTCAGTAAAATCACCATCGGTGTATAATTCTAACCCTCTGTAAAATGTAACTTTTTGATAAGCTGCTTTATTGGAAAAATTTTTATTTCGTTCGATTAACTCTAAAGCCCCTTTGTAATTTTTTGAAGTAATGTAAGAGTTAATTAATAGGTTTTCAACTTCTAACTTGTTGGGGTTATTGGGGTATTTTTCTAAAAAAGCGGCCAAAACTCCTGGAATCGATTGGTATGAATTACCTATTTCATAACTTAATTTGGCATAATTTAAAAAAGCATCTTCTTGAATTTTTAGATCAAATTCCATTTCAGAAGCATTTTTAAATGCATTCAACGCTTGTTGTTTTTTGTCTGTCTTTAAATAACTTTCTCCCAAATGATAGTAAGCATTTTGAGCAACGCCATCATTTCCGCTTATAATCTTGTTGAATTGGTTGATTGCATTTTCATAATCCCCTTGTTTGTAATATGAATATCCAAAAAGATAGTGATCAGTATTACTCCACTTCCCTTTTTTTCCTCTATAATCTTTTAGGTAAGGAATCGCTTTGTCATATTGTTTTAAATTAAAATAACTTTCGCCTATAATTTTATTTAATTCTGATTTTTCTATGGCGTCACTTTTTGCCATAGCAACTGTTCCCAAATCAATTGCTTTTTGAAAATTTCCAAGCTTAAAGTTCATATCAGCTTGGTAGTAAGACATTTTCTCCTTGTACTTTTGCTCACCTTCCACTTGATCAAAATATTCATTGGCTACTTTATAATCGTCTTTTTCATATGACATGTAGCCCAAATAATATTTTGCCTGTGAACCATATTCTTTAGAATTTACCACTTTATTGAAATAATTGGTCGCCTCTTTTTTCTTTCCTCCGGTAAAATTGGCATACCCTTTTTGAAAATTAAATCGTTCCCGTTCACCAGCCGTAAGATTACTTTCATCTACTTTTTCAAACCATTGCAAAGCTTGCGGAAATTTTCCTTCATCAAAATAATAGTGAGCAACTTCTATGAAGGCTTGGTTATGTTTAGAACTGGTAGGATAATCCGCAACAAATTTTTCCATCAACAAATCAGCATTCGGTTGACTCAGTCGAATGGCACAATTGGCTATGTAATAGGCACAATCTGATTGTAACTCTTCGCTATCCCTTTCTTCTTTTACTTTTTTAAATATAATTTGTGCAGACAAATATTGTTTTTCCTTGTACAATTCAATAGCACGATTATATTCTTTTAAATCATGAGTGTAGATTTCGGTTTGTTGTGCTACAGCATTGTTAGATATTAACAACATTAACAGAAACAAGAACCAGTTTTTCTTTTGCATATGAATCAATTTTGTTTAAAATACAAATTTAAGGTTTGCTTATCGTTGTAACGAAGTAACAAAGGTGTTTATTATGAACAAGGTTGTAAACAATTGTTAATCCTCCCCCACTTGATTACTCCAAAGTAAAGGCTAGCCGAAATGTAGAAATCTTTATCATTTTTTTCCAACAAATTGGAGAGTAAAATTATATCAATTTAAAACTCTGTTTATCAGTAGCTCAAACACTCAGTAACTTTAAAAAAATAAAATTTTGAAAACCATCCTTAACTTAGTACTTTTACCACTTAAATTATACTTTATGTCGACTACAATTGCCTCACTAAAAAACGTAAACATCTTTCAAGACCAAAATATGGTATTAAAAAACATCTCTTTGGAAGTGAACAGAGGTGATTTTATTTACATTATAGGCAAAACAGGTTCCGGAAAGAGTAGTTTGATGAAGACTCTGTATGCAGATTTGCCTCTCACACAAGGAGAAGGCTCAATAGTAGATTTTGATTTAGCCAAATTGAAAGAAAAAGAAATTCCGTTTTTGCGGAGAAAAATTGGTATTGTGTTTCAAGATTTTAAATTATTACCAGATAGAAGTATTTTTGAAAATCTAGAATTTGTATTGAAAGCTACTGGTTGGAAAGATAAAGCAGAAATGCAGTTCAAAATAGATGAAGTTTTAGAAAAAGTAGGCATGAAATCAATGTTGCATAAAATGCCTCACCAACTTTCGGGTGGTGAGCAGCAACGTGTTGCCATTGCCAGAGCTTTGTTAAACGATCCGGAATTAATCTTAGCCGATGAACCAACCGGAAATCTTGACCCTCAAACGAGTGTTGAAGTAATGGAAGTGTTGCGAAAAATCAACCAAAACGGAAAAACTATCATTATGGCCACGCATGATTATGCCTTAATTATGAAATTCCCGGCAAAAACACTAAAATGTGAAGACAGCACTATTTTTGAAGTGGTGCAAAGAACGGTTTAGCTGTGAGATATTTTGCCAGTAAAATAAGGGTAAATGGGTATGTAATAATGTGAAAGCGATCACCTTGATTACTTGAAATACCTGAAATCCCAATAACATATAGTACCAAGAGAGCAGTAAAAAGTATAAAAAAATTATGCTTTTTATAGTTTACTAAAGTAAACATGCTCAACAAAAGTCCCAAAATTGTCATTATTCTGTTTTGATATTTTGAAACCCAAATAAGAACAGATTGGGTAACTTCAAATTTTTTAGAATTAGTAATGTTTGAATAAGCTATTGGGACAGTATTTGCAGAAATAGTATTCCAAAAAAAATTATGTAAATACGCTTTTACAACATTAACTTTATTATTCTTTAATTGCTCTTTGATATCCTCATTGACTATTTTCTTCTGTTCGTGTACCTTAAATGTAAACAGATAATCTGCTCTCGGATTATTCATTTGGTCAAATTCAGTTCCTTTTCTGTAACAATCAGCTTTAGAAAATAAATAATTATAAAAAGTAATACTATCGATATAACTGATTGTAAAATCACCAAATTGGTATTTTATACCAACTGCTTGAAATAAACATAGACCAATTGAAGCATACAAAAACATCATTATCCTTTGTTTATAATTTTTAATTAATATCCTCATAAAATAAATCAGCATCAGCAAAGCAAAAAATTTACTTGCCGGTTTTATCAACATGCTTAAAAACAGAATTGCTAAAGCAAATACTAACCACTTAAATAGTTTTGTTTGATTGTATTTTTGAAGAAAATAATAACTTAAGACTAAAAAGAACAGAAAAGGAATTTCCGCTAAAAAATGAAAATTATATAATGTAATTCCCATAAAACTGATGAATACTATTGTTAACCAAAAAGCTATTTTTTTTGTGGTTTGCTGGAGTAGAATTTCATAGAATAAAACAATTGTTAGAAGCCATAAAAAAGCATTGATAAATTGTGCAATTACATATAAATCAGTATCTGAAGCACCTAAAAGTAAAGGCAAACCGTAAATCGTTGCCATTAAAAGTGGCCTATTACAATGTCCTCTTAAATGCCAAAATAAATTTGTTGCCGATTCATTGTAATTGGAAGCATCCGGAAAAATAATTGTTTGCAAATTGATGTCTAATAACCCAATCAGCAATAGTATCCAAACTAATCCTATTCCAACTAAAAGAAAATGATTATTGTACTTTTTTAAAAAAAGTGTCATAAAATTATATAAATAAGTTTGGTTTTTGTTGAAAAGAACTAAATTGCTCATTTAAAAACACTGACCAAAAATAGGGTTTTATTTTCAATTTTATGGAAAACAAAAGCAATCCGAAAAAATTATCTATTATTATTCCAGCATATAACGAAGCTCGAACTATTCATTTCATATTAAATAAAATTAATCAGGTTGTACTTCATGATTCTTTGGTAAAAGAAATTATTATAGTGAATGACGCTTCAACCGATGATACTGAAAAAGCTGTCCTTGCATTTCAGAATAACTATTTTGAAGAGATTCGCTATTACAAACATCATTCTAATATGGGAAAAGGAGCTGCCATACAAACAGGTATCAAAGAAGCCAGCGGCGACTATATTATCATTCAGGATGCCGATTTAGAATATGACCCAAACGAATACAACATTCTACTTAAACCTGCTTTAGAAGGATATGCTGATGTTGTCTATGGCTCTCGTTTTATGGGTGGCAAGCCGCATCGAATCCTCTTTTTCTGGCACACAATTGGCAATCGATTTTTAACTTTTTTATCTAATATGTTCAGTAATTTAAACTTGACAGATATGGAAACCTGCTATAAATTGTTTGATGCTAAGATTCTAAAATCTATTCCATTAAAAGAAAAACGATTTGGATTTGAGCCCGAAATTACTCAAAAAATTGCACGTATCAAGGGAATTCGAATTTATGAAGTTGGTATTTCCTATTACGGCAGAACTTACGAAGAAGGTAAAAAAATAAATTGGAAAGATGGATTTAGAGCCATTTGGTGTATTTTTAAATATGGCTTATTCAAACTATAATAATGTTATCTATTCTCATTCCTACATATAATTATTCTGTCATTGAACTTGTTCAAAACTTACACCAACAATGTATAGCTTGTTCCATAACTTTCGAAATCATTTGTTTGGATGATAAATCTGCACCTGTTTTTCAAATTGAAACCCAAAAAGTTAAAGAATTAACCAATTGTTATTATTACACCAATGAATTAAACCTTGGCAGAACAAAAACAAGACAACTTTTAGCCGAGATGGCAACATTTGATTGGGTTTTATTTTTAGATGCTGATGTGTTGCCCGAAGATGAACGTTTTATCAAAAGATATATTGCCGAACTAAACAACAAACAAACTATCGTTTTTGGCGGATATAAGTATAAAGAAAATCAACCAAAATCTTATCAAATTCTTCGCTATACATATGGAAAGGATAGAGAAGAAAAACCTGCTTCATTTCGAAATAAAAAACCCTATCAGTTTGTTTTTTCAGGTAATATGCTCATTCAAAAAAAAATATTTTTAGAGCTGAATTACGCTGAAAACGAAAAGTTTTATGGAATGGATATTTATTTTGCTTACCAACTTTATGTAAAAAAAATACCTATTCATCACATTGATAATGCTATTTATCACCTTGGACTAGAGCCCAACGAAGTGTTTTTTGAAAAATCGCTACAAAGTGTTGTATCCAGAAAACACCATTTAGAAAACAAAAAAGCGATAGAAAAATTAAATCCTCTTCTATCCTATTACTTTTTGATAAAAAAATTTCGTTTACTTTTTATTGCACGATTTATTTTTAAAATTTCTGAACAACTTTTAAAAAAAAATATCTTGAGTAAGAAGCCAAATCTATTCCTTTTTGATTTATATCGTTTAGGTTATATTTGTTCAATAAAGTAATCTGATGCAACCTTATTTCTCTATAATTATCCCGCTTTATAACAAAGCCAATTCAATTGAAAAAACATTGAAAAGTGTTTTTAGTCAATCGTTTACCGATTATGAAGTGATTGTGATTAATGATGGTTCTACTGATAAAAGCGAGGAAACAGTAAATACATTTACAGATAATCGACTACGGTTAATTTCTACTGAAAACAAAGGTGTTTCTCAAGCCAGAAATTTGGGAATTAGCCAATCAAAAGGAAAGTTAATTGCTTTTTTAGATGCAGATGATTATTGGTTTTCACAGCATTTAGAATCTTTTTTTCAATTGCATCAGTCTTATCCTGAAGCCGGCTTATTGGCTACAAACTATCAATTTTACTATTCAGAAAAAAAAATAATTCAGCCATTTTTTGATACCATTCCAACAGAAAAATGGAGTGGAATTATCCCGGATTTTTTTCATTCGAGTATGAAATTCAGAATAGCTTGGACTAGTGCGGTAGCAGTACCTAAAAATGTGCTTGATGAAGTTGGAAATTTTGATGAAACAATTACCCTTGGTGCTGGTGAAGACACCGATCTATGGATTCGAATTGCTTTAAAATATCCTGTTGCTTTTGACAATGAAGTTTCGGTTTATTACCAAATTGCCGCTGAAAACCGAATTTCTTTGAGCAAAACCAAAAGAAGACGTTTTTCAAAATTAGATAAGTTTGCCATTGAAGAAAAAGAAAATCCTTCTTTAAAAAAATTTTTGGATTTATATCGAACAGAATATGCCTTGAAACACAGAACAATTGGTGATTTATCAACATACTGCTTTTACAAAAAAAACATTTCTTCTAACAATTTGAATTGGAAGATTAAATTGTTATTTATACTTCCTCCTTTTGTATTGCGACTACTGTATTTTGTTAAATCAAGATACAACCTTTTCGTTGCTCAACCACCTGTTTATCATTGATTTTTTGCCATCAAAAAAGAGTCAAAATTTCTGATGTAATCTTCTTCCATAAAAATTTCTGAAGCCAAAACCAAACAAACTGAACCGGATGAAAAATTTTTAAGTTCACGCCAAATGCCTTCTGTAATCAATAAACCTTCATAAGGTTTGTTTAAAGTAACTGTTTTAACAGTTTGACCATCATTTAAAATCACATCAAAACTACCGCTTAAAGCAATGAGCAATTCATTTTGCTCTATATGAGCATGACCTCCTCGCTCTGCTCCTGCCGGCACATCATATAAATAATAAACGCGTTTGACTTCAAACGGAATTAAATTATTTTCTATTACCGAGAGATTTCCACGTGTATCAGGGATTTTTGGTATTGAAATTAGTTCACAATCAGATACTGATTTTTTTATAGTCATTTTTTCCTAAAATTGCTTGTTTGTAAAGGTTTGATACATCTGAAAATGATATTTTTCTTTGCTTTAATTCGAAAAATAATTTTAAAAGTACCCAAAATTGATACGTTGAACCAAAATTACGATAAAAAAAAGCTCCGGAAGAATAATAAACCGTCGGTTTACTTGTACTTATCGAAGAGTGCTTTTCATCATGATAACATATAACTTCAGGAACAAAACCGATAGGAATATTTTCTTTATTGAAATCTAAAAGTATAGAATTTTCTTCTCCAAATTCAAATTTTGCACCTAATCCAAAGTTTTCATCATATAAAATAGTTGTTTTGTCAAAAACACTTTTTCTAAAAACAAGTTCAACCGACATCGTATTTAGTAACTCAAATTTATTTAAACTTTCAATAAAGTTTGTTGGATAGTTTCTTAAAAATTTCTTTTTAAATGATTGAACCTGAAACCTAAATATGGCTAAATTTGGTGAATTAGTAAATGCCTCAATCACTTTTTTGTAAAAATCATCAGCAAAAACAACATCATCATCGGTTAGAATCAAAATCGATTTTGTGGCATTTTTTATACCTAAATTACGACTTTTAGACAATCCTTTTTCAAACGAATTAATTACTTTAACCGATTCAAATTCAGAAGTTAACAAGTTGTTCTTGGTCGTTTGATTAATAATTAAAATAGAAAATGCTGAAAAATGACTCATCGGAAACATCGGAACTAAAAATTCCAACGAAGTTTGATTCATCGTTGAAATAATAATTTCCAAATCATGACGGCTAAAATGGTTTGTCAATTTATTTTATATTTACACAAATATAAAGATTTCATCTTCATTCATGCGAATACTTTTAATTGGAGAATATAGCCGTTTACACAATTCCCTAAAAGAAGGATTAGTTACTTTGGGTCATGAAGTATATATTGTAAGCGGTGGTGATCATTTTAAGAATTACGACACAGATTTTTCAATAAAACCAATTCTTTTTTCTAACTATTGGATTACAAAAAAAGTGCGAAATGCTTTTAAACAATTTTTTAATTTTGATTTTGAAAAAATTGAAAGAGCCATTCGATTTTATTTGATTTTACCAAAATTAAAAGGATTTGACCATGTTCAATTGATTAATTCGGATGCGTTGGAACTCTATCCGAAAGTATCCTTATTTTTTTATAAAAAATTATTTACTCAAAATAATAAGGCTTCACTTTTGGTTTGTGGAGATGAAACTCCGGTAATTGAGTATTTGTTAAAAAACGAAATGAAACATTCTATTTTGAGTCCGTATCTGAATGATTCTTCTCTTAAAAAACAATACCATTTTTCGTTAAAATACATTCAACCCAACTATTCATCTGTTTTCAATTGGGTGAAAGACAATGTAAGTTCTATTATTGTTTCGGATTTGGATTATAAAATTCCGATGGAAAAAATGAATTACAAAGTAAACTTCATTCCAAACCCCATCAATACGCAGAAAATAAATTTTTCTGCGTTAAAAATGGATGAGAAAGTAATTATTTTTTTAGGAATTAATCGATTGAGCTATAGTAAAAAAGGAATTCATTTTTTTGAAAAAGCGTTGAAAATAATCGAGGAAAAATATGCTGATAAAGTAGAAATTATTATCACCGAAAACATTCCTTATCAACACTACATTTCACTTTATAACAAAGCTCATATTCTTTTAGACCAAGTTTATGCCTATGATCAAGGTTACAATGCCTTAGAAGCAATGGCAAAAGGAAAATTGGTATTTACAGGTGCTGAACAGGAATTTATTGATTATTATAAGTTAACTGAACGAGTTGCCATCAATGCTTTGCCTGATGTGGATGAATTGGTGAAAGAACTATCCATCTTAATTGAAAACCCAAATGAAATCATCAAAATTGGAAAAAATGCGAGAGCTTTTATTGAAAAAGAACATGATTATGTGCGGATTGCGAAGAAGTATTTGGAGGTTTGGAAATAGGACAATTTCTCCTTTCCAAAAAATTAATTGATTTTATTCATAAGTTTTTTTAAATATTTGTCTTCCAATATGGTATAAAAATAACTAACAACGATTGTTAGTGTCAAACAAATCAAAAATAAAAAAATCAATTTGGCATTTCCATTATATCCAAAGTCAAAACGCTCAAAAAATCGAATAATTAATTGATGCCACATGTAAAAAGGATAACTTAAAGCTCCTAATAACAGAAATATCGATTTTTTTAAAATACAGCTAGAAATTATTCCTTTTTCTGCACTAAAAATCAATATTAAAAAACCGAGAGGTATCCAAAAATAAATTGAGTACGCAAAAGGTAAAAAAATCTCCGGAAACAAATTGGCCACTATAAAAAAGCTAAAAAAAACAAATAATGAAAAAGCTTCTAACACAGTATAATTATGTTCTTTTTTGAGGAAATAGTTACTCAATTTAAACAAATAGATTCCAAAAATAAAATCAAAAATTCTTAAAAATGGAGATATGTAGAACAATGCATGATGCAGTTTTTGGGGAACAAAAAACATCATAATAAAAATCCCAACAACAACTGAAAGAATAAAAAAGGTAAATTTTCTCAATGTAATTGTAGAAAAATACGGAACAATAAAAGGAAAAACAAAATAACAAAACATTAATACTGAGACATTCCAAGATACTCCGTTAAAACTAAAATAGATTTCACCCAAAGGGATAAAAGCTTGCAATAAAAAAAAGTTGACAAAAAACTTTGCTGAAAAAAAAATAAAATTTTCATGGATTTCATAAATCACAAATAATATAGAAACAAGCAGTGTAATGATATGAAGCGGATATATTCTCTGTAGTCGTTTTAAAAAAAACTCTTTCTTTGATATTGAATTGGAAATCAGTCTTTTTTCATAAACATACATTAAAATAAATCCACTCAAAATTATAAAAAAAGCATGCCCGACGGAAACTTTTGTTAGCCCTAAATGCCCAATAAACACCAAAAAAGAAAAGAAAAAACGCAATGAGGATAATGATTCTTTCATTAAAACAAGTATTTTCTAAAGTTAATTGAAAGTATTATTAAATAAAACACATAGGTTACTGCATGAGCTAAAACCGCTCCTTTTGCTTCAAAATAATTGATTGCAAAGTAACCGAAAATGATTAACATCGAATAAGATAGTATTTCCGTTACAAAATAGGCAAACGTTTGTCTTTTGGCTAAAAAATGTAATGCTAATATCCATGAACAAACCTTGAAAAAATCGCCTAGTAATTGCCAAAAGAATAAACTTGAAACCGGTTGAAATTCCTCTGTAAACAGAAGCGATATTATCAAATTACGACAGAAATAAATCAACACGATTCCTAACAAAAAAAAGGGAACAATTGTTTTGAAGTAATTTCGAAAAATTAATTTAGTCTCTTCTTCATTGGAAACGGCTAATTGTGGGAGAAAATACATACTCATCAACGATGACACAAAAAGCATGTAATAACTTGAAATTCTGCTCATTGACTCCCAAAATCCGGCTGTATTAATTCCGGCTGTATCAATAAGGTGATTTCGTAAAAAAATATAAATCATTGGTCCGGTTATAGCCGAAAAAAGAGCCATTGCCGAATAAGAACTTAAGTTTTTAAGAATCCTTTTATCGAAAAATTTTAATCGAATAAATTGGAATAACTTAATTTCTTTAAAAACAAAAAATGAAGCTATAAAAAAATTAGTTGTTGGAGCTAAAACCATTGCAAATAAAGCTCCTTTTACATTGAAATTTAGTACTAAAAAGAGAGAAAAAAAGAATCCTATGATGTTACCAATGATTGAAATATAAACGACTTTTTTGTATTTCTCTAATCCGTTGATTAGGGAAGTAAAAAAAAGTGAAAACCCATAAAATGGTAAACTAAAAATTATAGCTTTAATAATTATTTCATAATTGTTTTCTGAGCTAAAAAGATAGAACGAAATGGGTTCTCTGAAAATAAACAATCCAATTCCAAAAAGTAAGATGAACAGGGCAATAGTAATAGAAACTGTAGAAATTAATTTCTTAAATTGCTTGTTATCTTCTTTTAATTGTGCGGTATATTTTATAATTCCGTTCTGAAAACCAAGCGTTGCAAAGCTTTCAAGAGAAGTTTGAAAATTACGTAAATTTCCAACCAACGCCATTCCGGCAGGACCAACATAGATAGCCAAAACTTTTGAAATGACCAGTCCGAATCCGATCCTTAAAAGTATAGCAAAACTGTTCAATGAGGATATTTTGAACCAAGCTGCACCGATTATATCCTTTAAAAATTTCAATTAGTAGTGATTTAGTGCATAAATTATTCTACTCACTTCCTCCTCCGCTAACTCAGGACTAATTGGCAAACTCAATACTTCCCGATGTATTTTTTCTGTGATTGGGAAAGATAACGAATTAAATTCTTTCAAAGCTTTTTGCTGATGCGGCGGAACAGGATAATGAATCATGGTTTCAATTCCGTTTTCTTTTAAATATTCTTGTAATTCATTTCTGTTTTCTGTCCGAATGACAAATAAATGAAAAACATGATTAGTTGAACCATCATAAAAAGGTAAGGCAACTTTATCGTTTTTAATTTCATCTAAATAACGATTAGCAATTTCTCTCCGTTTTTGATTATCTGCATCTAAATCAGGTAATTTCACATTTAAAAAAGCGGCTTGCAATTCATCCAAACGCGAATTGATTCCGATAAAATCATTCACATATTTTTTCTCGGAACCATAATTTCGCATGGCTCGAATGATGCTATTCAAATCATCATCATTGGTTACCACTGCTCCTCCATCGCCTAAGCAACCTAAATTTTTAGAAGGGTAAAAGCTGTAAGCTTTCGCAATGCCGACTCCTGACTCCGAACTCTTAACTCCTGAATCCGTACCATGCGACTGGGCTGCATCTTCGATAACTAATAAGTTGTTTTGCTTTGCTATAGCTTCAATTTTATCCATTTCAGTCAATTGACCATATAAATGAACTACTAAAATGGCTTTTGTTTTAGAAGTGATTTTTTCAACTATTAAATCGGGATTTAAATTGAAGGTTTCAAGTTTTGGTTCAACTAAAACCGGAACTAAATCGGCTTGCAAAATGGCTAAAATACTGGCAATATAGGTGTTTGCAGGAACAATCACTTCATCTCCTTTCTCTAACTTTCCTAATTCGATATAGGCCTTAAAAATTAAAACCAATGCATCGAGTCCGTTTCCAACACCAACACAGTGTTTTGACTGACAATAGTTTGCAAAATTTTCTTCAAATAAAGCTACTTCATCGCCTAAAATATACCAACCTCGTTGCATGAATTGTTCGAACTTTTCATGGAAAGCTGCTTCATAACGTTGATTGACTTTTTTTAAATCGTAAAATTTAATCATAAGGCGATGGAATAATGACTTTGTGTAAAAATAGAACAACCTAATTCAACTTTTTGTTTTAGTAAACCCGGATTAAAAATTTCGCCTTGGTTTGTACTCACGGTTCCCATATCAAAAAAAGAAACTTTATCTTTCAATTCATTAATCAGATTAATAAATAAAAAATCCAATGCTCGCATTTTTTCTCCCAAAGAAGTTGTAGCTCCATATTGAGATTTCACTCCGTTTTTAAAAATAAAAAGTGTAATTCCGGCTAAAATTTCATCATCTAAATATACGTTATACTGTTTAATATGTTGAGGGAATTTTGAATGTAAATATATAATTTCCTCAACAGAATGAACCGGTTTTGCATTGTGTTTTACGTTTAATCTCGGAATCAATACATCATCCCAAAATAATTGAAAATTGTTATCAATTCTAATTTCTAAACCCAAAGAAGATACTCTTCTAAAATGTTTTAATTTACTTTTTGAAATTGAATAGTGACTTTTAAAATTAACAACCAAATTCATATCATTCCGATACAAATTGGCTTTATTTTGTGTTAATACAGATTCTATTTCAATAAAACTTCCTTCAGTGTAAAAAGGCAAAATAGGTTTTAAAAAAAGAGTTTTTAATTGATTTCTTTTTAAGTAATCTATAACAGCTTCAAAAATTGCATTGATAATTATTGGGTCTAAAATATGTTTAAAAACAAATCCGCCATATGTTAAACCTTGGTGAGAAAAAATAGCATCCTCTACTCTATTTGCCGGTAAAACCGCTACCCATGCTTTTTCATTTTCAATAATTAACGAATAATCTTCAAAGCGATCTTGATGGTATTCCATAAAATCGCGATGAAACAAAAAAGTGGCATTTTTAGCTTGAGCGATAAAGTCATTCCAAGCCGTATAATCTGCTGAAGTATATTTTCTGACGGTATAACTTGGCACGAACTTTTGCAAAATATAAATCTTAATAAATAAAAACAGTATCTTTAAATCCCAAATAAAGATAACGATTCAATATGAAACGAAAATACAATTATTTTCTGTTATGGTGGTTACATTTTTTTTTATTCCCGGCGTTCGGGCAGGAAGTACAACTATATCAGCAATTTAATGGTCGTTTTGATTTTACTTTTATTGGAAACACATTGAATACGCAGGAAAATCTTGGGATTTTGAATTCTCCTTGTATCATCAATACTTCTGCTTCGGCAGAATTGACATTACAACCGGATGATGAATTAGAAAAAGCCTACCTATACTGGGCAGGCTCAGGCCCGGGTGATTTTAATGTAAAGTTAAATGATATCGATATTACACCGGATCGCACATTTAACTTAACACAATCAACCTCAGGTTTAATTTTTTTTAGTGCCTTTAAAGATGTTACAGAACAAGTACTTTTAACCGGAAATGGCACCTATACATTATCAGAATTTGATTTATCTGAAATTATTCCTGACTACTGCACCAATGCAACCAATTTTGCAGGTTGGGCTATCGTATTGATTTATAAAAATGACAATTTGCCTTTGAATCAACTGAATGTATATGATGGTTTGGACTACATTAGTTTAGGAAATGAAAATTTAAATTTCTCTCTCAATAGTCTCAATGTAATCGATAATATAGGAGCTAAAATTGGCTTTATTGCTTGGGAAGGTGACTCTAACATCTCTGTTAATGAAACGCTACGAATTAACGAAAGTATTTTAAGTAATCCACCGTTAAATCCGTCCAACAATGCTTTTAACGGAACAAATTCTATTACCGGCAGTAACAGTTTATACAATATGGATTTGGATGTGTATGATATCCAAAATTATATTCAGCCCGGTGATCAAACGGCTGAAATAGCACTCACATCCGGTCAGGATTTTGTAATGATTAATACCGTTGTAACCAAATTAAATAGTCAGGTTCCGGATGCAACCATCACAATAGATAATTTTTATTTGGAATGTGATTCCAGAGAAATTGTTGTTGATTATACGGTTTACAATCTTGAAACGGCAACCAACCCACTTCCGGCGAATACGCCAATTTCAATTTATGCCAACGGTGTTTTGATTGAAACAACCAATACAATTAATAGTATTGAAGTAAATGACAGTGAATCTAATACCATTTTACTTTTTATTCCGAGTGAAATTTCTAATCCTTTTGAATTGACATTTTCAGTGGATGATTTAGGTGATGGAACCGGAGTTGTGAATGAAATTAACGAAAACAATAATGTTGATGTGGTAGAAATTTCGTTTTTACTTTCACCTGAATTTAATTCATTGGAACCTATTTTTAGTTGTAACGAAGGTTTCGGCATTGGAACTTTTGATATATCTGCTATTGAAAATTCTTTATTGATTGATTTTTCAAATACTGTCAGTTTCCATCAAACACTTTCGGATGCTGAACTAAATCTAAATCCAATCATCAACCTGACTAATTATCAAACAAACACAGGAACAATTCTTTACATTCGAGTAGAAAATGAATTCTGCTATAGTATCACTACGCTTGAATTGATTACTAAAAACTGTCCGCCCACGGTATATAATTTTATTTCAGCCAACGAAGATGGTTTTAACGATTTTTTCTTTATTGATGGATTGCGTAATATCTTCCTAAACTTTGAAATCGAAATTTACAATCGATGGGGACATTTAATTTGGAAAGGAAATCAAAACACCGAAGATTGGCGTGGCGAAGTCACCGAAGAAGTGAAATGGAACGGAAACATTTCTGCCGATGGAACTTATTTTTATTTACTTTTTCTAAATGATTCGGATTATCCAAAACCATTACAAGGATTTCTTTATATCACGCGTTAAACTTTTCCAATAGTTGGTAGATACCACTTAAATTTTACAGCCATCAAACGAATCGTGATGATAACTAACGAGGTAACTAAATACAACACATCGTTATTCAGATTAAAATGTTTTAAGGCAAAGAATACCATTCCACCAATAATACAAATGGTCGCGTAAATCTCTCTTCTAAAGATAATTGGAATTTCGTTACATAAAATATCACGAATAACACCGCCAAAGCAAGCCGTCATCGTTCCCAAAGCAATGCAAATGATGGGATGCAAACCTGTTTCAATTCCTTTTTCTAAACCAATTAACGTAAAAACACCTAAACCAATCGTATCAAATAAAAAAAGTGACGTTCGCAATCGGTCAAGCTTTTTCCTAAAAATTAGAGCGAGTACAAAACCAAGTAAAATCACATATACATAAGTCAGGTCTTGCATCCAGCCTACTGGTGTCCTGCCTATAAGAACATCTCGCAATGTTCCGCCGCCAACAGCTGTCACAAAAGCAATGATAAAAACACCAAACGGATCGAGTTTTTTATTCAAAGCGGTTAAAACACCGGAAATTGCAAAAGCCATGGTTCCGATAACGTCGAGGAGGTGAAACATAATTTGTTTTTTTATTCTAGATTAGAACTACATATTCTGAGTGTAAAAACTATAGTCTTTTAAAACAGTTCTAATAAAATCGGTGTCATTTCCCGAAATATTTTTAACTCCGGTTACTTCTTCAATTTTAGTACGAAGTTTAATCAACGTAGCATAATCGCGTTTGGCAACTGCAACGTTAAATGTTTCTTTAATAATTCGGGCATCATTATCGCTTAATTTGATAACCAAAGGATAAGTTGGTACATAAGCTGAATCTGTTTCCTCCAAGATAGTATGATTGATGTTGATATCATTTTTCAAACTAATTACAGCGGTTCCGGCAGTCATATCGCCTAATCGTTGTGTTTTAGAACTGGTAATCATGGTAATTAAACCAATTACTCCACTACTTAAATTTACATCAATAATGCGAAACAGCCAACGCATTAAATAATCGCCAAATGAAGCCTGATAACCATCTATTTTAACAACCTTCATTTGAAGTAATCGTTTACCTATGGTTTGTCCTTCTAATATACTTTCAAAAATTAATGAATAAAATATAACCGGAGAATACACAACAATAATAATAGCATAATATGACCAATTGTCTAAACCAAGCATTCGTTGATTAATTCCAAGATAATAAAAAAAGATACCCCAGACTACGATAACATAAGCCGATTTGATCAGAAAATCAAGTAAATAGCCCAACATTCTATGCCCAACCGAAGCAGCTGTAAAATTTATCGTAACATTTTGTGTTGTTGTAATAGATAATTCTGACATATTTTATATTTTAGCGAACCATGAGAGAAGTTGCATTCATAAAGCAAAATAAAGCAAAATGGCTCGAATTTGAGCAAGCTATTTTTGGCAAAGCTAAAAAAAATCCGGATGAAATGGCTAGTTTATATATCCATTTGGTCAATGATTTATCGTATGCACAAACCTATTACCCTAAAAGTAAGACGGTTGTATACCTCAATTATCTTGCATCACAAATTTATCAAAAGATTTATAAAACAAAACGCACAGAGCAAAATAGAATTGTTTATTTTTTCTCTACCGAAGTTCCTTTGATTGTATATGAATACAGACGTTACTTGGTCTATGCTTTTGTTTTGTTTTTTTTATGTACAGGAATTGGTGTGATTTCTGCCAAATACGATGTTGATTTTGTTCGACTCATTCTTGGTGATAATTATGTGAACATGACACTCGAAAACATCAAAGATGGTAATCCGGTAGCTGTGTATAAAAGCGGTAGTAATTGGGGTGGATTTATTGCTATTACAATGAATAATCTATATGTAGGAGCACAATGTTTTATTTGGGGAATATTTGTTGGTGTTGGCACCTTTTATATAATGTTACAAAACTGTATCATGCTTGGCTCCTTTCAATACTTTTTTTATCAAGAGGGTGTTTTTTGGGAAAGTGTTCGTGGTATTTGGATTCACGGATCCATGGAAATTTTTGCCATTGTAATTGAAACAGCGGCTGGATTTATCTTAGGAGCTTCCATCCTATTTCCTAAAACTTACTCTCGTTTAAATTCTTTCAAAATTGGTTTCAAAAACGGGTTGAAAATATTTTTGAGTACAATGCCTTTTACAATTGCAGCTGGTTTTTTAGAAGGTTTCGTTACTCGATATTCATTAGAAATGCCCAACTGGCTCAATGTAGTTATTATTTTAACCACATTGAGTCTCATTTCATTTTATTTTTTAATTTTTCCTTTTATAGTGAACAAAAAAATAAAAGCCTTTCCATTAAAAAAGTAAATCTATGTTTCAACTTTTCAAGAAAAGAAATTTTAGCGATTATATTAGTGATACCTTTAGCTTTTTTAAAGTCACCGGAAAACATTTTTTTAAAAACTATTTTATCATCAATGGTACACTTTTAATATTGCTGATGGTACTCACCTATTTTGTTTTCAAAGTGTATTTTGAAATGATGTTTGCTAATATTGGCTCTTCTGCTCCAAATTTTTTAGAAGATTATTTCAACAACAACATCGGATTGATTATTGGTGTATTCCTACTGTTTTTTCTGTTGGTGATGTTTATATCCTTACTCAATTATGCCTACCCCGTCATTTATATGAGTTTATATGACAAATACAATGGAAGCCATTTTGAATCCAAAGAGATTATTTTAGAGCTAAAATCAAAGTTTGGCAAAATGTTGATTTTTTTTATTGTCTTATTTTTATTGGGAATAACTGCCGGGTTAATTATCATGGGATTAGTGGTAGCTTTGATGTTTATTTTGGTTGGATTTTTATTACTATTTATTCTGGGTCCGGCACTACTGGCTTTTGTTCAATTGAGTTTCTACGAATACTTGAATACTGAAATTGGAATTTTCGATGCCTTTGGAAGAGGATTTGAAAAACTAAAACAGCGTTTTTGGCCAATCATTGGATCCACAATTGTGATGTATTTTATTATTCAAATTGTGGTGAGTATTTTTTCAATTATCCCATATATTCTTGGTATTGCGAGTATTTTCACAAGTTTAGAAAACCAAGGATCGCAAGAAGAAGCTTTTTCTACTTTTGCCATTATGATGGTTATTGTAATGTGTATTTCAATACTATTTAGCTTAATTTTGAATAATTTATTGCTTGTTAATAATGGCATCATATATTACAGTTTAAGAGAAGAAAATGAAAAAAGAAATACGATTAATGATATCGATTTGATTGGAACGGATAGTGAATAAGTTTCTCTACATATTCTTTTTGTTTACTTGTGTCAATTCTCTTTCGCAAGATACATTGACCTATCAAGAAGTGAATGTAGAAAAAGTTATTTTCACCGAAAGAGATATCAAAATTGATTCTTCAACTATTGAAAACAGAGTATTTGAAGAAAATTTTAAAGATAACTACCAAGACAATGACTATATTTATGAACAAGCCATAAAAGAATCAAATTGGTGGGATCGGTTTAAACAATGGTTAGCCGATTTTTTTAAAAATCTATTCAATTTGAGCAGTGACACCGTTTCCGGAAAAATGGTCGATATTTTGATCAAATCGCTTGCTGTTATTCTTATTGTTTTTGTCATTTATCTAATTGTAAAATCCATCATGAATGGTGAAGGTCAATGGATTTTTGGAAAATCATCCGATAAAAAGGTGATTCATTATGAAGATATTGAGAAAAACCTACATTTAGTTGATTTTGAAAAACTTATCAAAGAAACCCTAAACTCCGGAGAAAATAGATTAAGCATTCGCTATTACTATTTGTGGCTTTTGAAAAAAATGGCCAATCAAAACATCATCGAATGGGATATTGAAAAAACTAATTCCGATTACTTGTATGAAATTAAAGACCTTAACTTCAAATCAGATTTTGAATATGTCTCCTATTTGTACAATTACATTTGGTACGGCGAATTTGAATTGGATGAAACAACCTTTGAAAAAGCTAAAAATGCTTTTGAAAAAATTATCAAATCCATCGAATGAGTAAAACAATTAAAATATATGTTGTTTTTTTAGTTGCAATGATGGCTTTAATCGTTGTGGTAGATGCTAATCGTCCGAGACCTGTCAATTGGATGCCCAGTTTTGACATCAAATCTAAAATACCGTTTGGATTAAAAGTTTTTCAAGATGAAAAAGACAAGTATTTCAAAGGTGATACCCTAACAGAAATTCGGGTTACACCGTATGAATTTTTTGATACTCATTATGATTATGATACATTGATAAATACCTACGCTGTCAAGGGTACATTTTTATCAATTGATAATTACTATAACATCGACGAATCATCGACAGATGAAATTTTGTATTTTGTTTCGCACGGCAATAATGCTTTTTTAAGTATGAATGCTTTTTCGCAGAAACTACAAGATTCTCTTCATTTTGATAGTAATAACCATTATTTCAATGATCGAATTACAACCACTTTGGCTAATAACAAAATTGATGATAAAGAATACCAAATGAAAATGGGTGTCTCCGGCTATCATTTTTCTTCCTTTGATACTTTAAAAACAACAGTACTAGGCTACCATCACACAGAAGACTCTACCTATGTTAATTTTATCAAAGTCCCTTATGGTAATGGTCATTTCTATTTGCATACACAACCATTTGCCTTTACCAACTATTACTTACTGAAGGATAGAAATTATCAGTATGCCGAAAACGTTTTATCCTACATTCCGAAAGGAACTGTTTTTTGGTATCCGAATAAAACTTATAATAGTACTGCTTCTGAATCACCATTGCGGTTTATCCTCAGTCATGACGGATTAAAATGGGCTTGGTATCTGTTTTTAATCGGAATGATTATCTTTATGATTTTTAACGCCAAGCGGAAACAACGAATCATTCCAATCGTTAAACCTTTAGAGAACACTACCGTTGATTTTACTAAAACAATTGGAAATTTGTACTTCCAAGAGGGTAATCACGATACCATAATGGAAAAAAAGATTATCTATTTCCTTGAAAAATTAAGACAAGACTATTTAATCGACACACAAAATTTAGACGATGATTTTATCAAAAAAGTACATCAAAAAACCGGAAAAGATATTTCCCTAATTGAAAAAGTTGTTTTACTGATTAAACGTCAACGGAAAACATTTAAAAGTACAGAAGCAGATTTGATTGAATTAAATAACACACTCGAAAAGATTTTAGAAAACAAAATAAATTGAATTAAAAGAAAATAGATATATGGAAGAAAATCAAATCCCATCGCAACCAGAAGAAAACGTCAACTTTGAATCCCGCATTGACCTAAAACCCTTGCAAGAAAGTATTCAAGCCATAAAAGAAGAATTGAATACGGTAATTGTAGGTCAACACAAAATGATTGACCAATTGTTGGTAGCTATTTTATCCAATGGTCATGTTTTGCTCGAAGGTGTACCCGGTGTGGCCAAAACCATTACAGCAAAATTATTAGCCAAAACGTTGAGTATCGGATTTAGTCGAATTCAGTTTACACCCGATTTGATGCCTTCGGATATTTTAGGAACTTCAGTTTTCGATTTAAAGAAATCAGAATTTGAATTTAAAAAAGGTCCCGTTTTTTCCAACCTTATTTTAATTGATGAAATCAATCGTGCTCCTGCAAAAACTCAAGCTGCTTTGTTTGAAGTGATGGAAGAACGACAAATCACCATAGACGGAACAACGTATGCGATGACCGCTCCATTTTTGGTTATTGCCACTCAAAACCCAATTGAACAAGAAGGAACCTATCGTTTACCGGAAGCCCAATTAGACCGTTTCCTGTTCAAAATCAATATCGATTATCCAAAATTAGAAGAAGAAATTACCATTCTTCAAAAAGAACACGCCTTATTAAGTGATAATAAATTAAGTAATATCAAAACCTTACTTACTGCTGAGGATATTAAACAATTTCAGGTAGTAGTGAAACAAGTTTTAGTGGAACCTAATTTATTAGAATACATTGCCAAATTAGTAGTGAACACCAGAGAAAATGGCTTTTTGTATTTAGGAGCTTCTCCTCGTGCTTCCATTGCTATTTTAAATGCTGCTAAAGGGTTTGCAGCCCTTCGCGGACGTGATTTTGTAACACCGGAAGACATTAAAGAAGCAGCTATTCCTGTTTTGCAACACCGTGTGATTGTAACTCCTGAACGCGAAATGGAAGGCATCACAAGCAAAGAAATTATTCAACAAATTATTGAATCGATTGAGATTCCAAGATAAAACGCATTCATTTTGAAAAAAGGTTTTAAACAACTTTACATTAACAATTTCTTTTTTTACTTGCTAGGCGGCATCATAGCTGTCTTTGTGCTAAGTTTCTTTTTTCCCTTGTTTTATAATCTAGCGTGGTATTTTCTGCTTATCACATCATCTTTCTTAATATTAGATTGTATTATTCTATTTACAGCAAAAACAGGAATAGATGCAACCCGAATATCGCCTGAAAAATTATCAAATGGCGATGAAAATCCTATTAGTATTTCCATTCGAAATTATTATACATTTTCAATTTTTACTAAAGTAATTGATGAAATTCCATTTCAATTTCAAGTGAGAAATTTCAATATTAATCGAAAAATAAAAGGTTCTTCACAAGATGATATTCAGTATTTTCTTCGTCCGGTTGAACGAGGTGAATATGTTTTTGGTAATTTGAATGTGTATGTTTCTTCGCCATTGCGAATCATTTCGCGACGATTTACGTTTGATAAAGATCAAATGGTACCTACTTATCCATCTTATATTCAACTTAGAAAATATGATTTGATGGCTTTTTCAAACAATTTGTTTCAATACGGTGTAAAGAAAATTCGGCGTATCGGTCATACAATGGAATTTGAACAAATTAAAGAATACATTCAAGGTGATGACATTCGCACCTTGAATTGGAAAGCAACCGCTAAGAAAAACAGTTTGATGGTTAACCAATTTCAAGACGAAAAATCGCAATCAGTTTACATGATTATTGATAAAGGAAGAGTAATGAAAATGCCTTTTAACGGATTAAGTTTATTGGATTACGCCATCAATGCAACCTTGGTTTTATCAAACGTTATTTTAAAAAAACATGATAGAGCCGGTATGTTTACCTTCTCCAAAAAAGTAGAAAATAGAGTCGTTGCCGAAAAACGTTCCTCGCAAATGCAATTGATTATGGAATGTTTGTATAATATCAAAACCGATTTTTTTGAAAGTGATTTCAGTCGATTATATACCGATGTAAAGAAAAACATCAATCAACGTAGTTTGCTTTTGCTTTACACCAATTTTGAAACCTTAGATGGATTACACCGTCAACTTCCATATTTAAAAGGTATTGCCAAAAACCATTTACTTGTAGTTGTTTTTTTTCAAAATACAGAATTGAACGAACTTATTCATAAAAAAGCAGAAACCATCCAAGAAGTATATGATAAAGTTATTGCTGAAAAATTCATGTTCGAAAAGCGATTAATTGTCAATGAACTTAAAAAATACGGTATTTATTCTATTCTCACACAACCGGAAAATTTAACATTGGACACGATAAATAAATATTTGGAGATCAAAGCAAGAGGGATTTTGTAGGCCTGTTATCAGTTGTCGGTTGTCGGTCATCTGAAACATAAAATTACCTATCTTTGTTAACAAAATTCATCACTTTGAAAATCATTACTTCGGTACAAAATCCATTCATTAAATCATTGGTACAATTGCAGGAAAAAGTCAAAATCCGCAAGCAAACAGGTACTTTTTTAATGGAAGGAAAACGTGAAATTGATTTGGCTATCAAAGGAGGTTATCAAATAGAGACCATTTTATTTTTACCCGAATTAGTTTCTGAAAAAGAATTGAAAAAAATCGCTGTTTCCGATCACATTGAAATTTCAAAAGAAGTCTATCAAAAGTTAGCCTATCGCGACACAACCGAAGGAATTTTAGCGGTAGCGAAATGTAAATCGCATGACTTATCCGATTTACAATTATCTGATAACCCACTCATTTTAGTTGCGGAAGGAATAGAAAAACCTGGAAATATGGGTGCTTTGTTACGAACTGCCGATGCTGCTAACATCGATGCAGTGATTATAGCCAATCCAAAAAGTGATATCTACAACCCAAATGTGGTTCGTTCAAGTGTAGGATGTTTATTTACTAATCAAATAGCAGTTGCAACGAGTGAGGAAGTTATCGAATATTTAAAAAAGAAGAATATTGCCATTTATTCGGCAACGTTGCAAAACGCAAATGCATATCATCAAGAAAATTATACTTTGCCTACGGCTTTGGTTGTTGGCACAGAAGCCACCGGATTAACTGAATTATGGCGAATCAATAGCAAACAAAATATCATCATTCCCATGCAAGGTGAAATCGATTCGATGAATGTATCTGTAGCAGCGGCTATTTTATTGTTTGAAGCAAAACGCCAGAGAGGTTTTTTGTAATTTGACACAATTAAATCAGTACTCAAAAATCCCTTTTGCAGATTTCAAACTACATTAAATTTCAGCTTTTTTATTGTTGCATAATTCAAATCAATTTCCTACTTTTAGTTAGTTAAGAATTTGCTATGACAGAAGTTGAGATTGAACAAGAAAATAAAGCCATTGCTAAGGAATATAAAGAGTTACTTCGCATTAGTTACCAAACACTTACACCGGAAGATAAAAAAATAATCCGGAAAGCTTTTGATGTGGCCGTGGAGGCTCACAAAGATCAACGACGTAAATCGGGAGAAGCCTACATCTTCCACCCTATTGCTGTAGCAAAAATTGTTGCTTCCGAAATTGGTCTGGGTGCTACAGCCATTGCCGCTGCTCTAATGCATGATGTTGTGGAAGACTCACCCACAACTGTGGCAGAAATTGAAAAAATGTTTAATCCGAAAATAGCTCAATTGGTGGACGGATTAACTAAAATTGCCAAAGTAAAAACCGATCAGGAAATTTCGATGCAAGCCGAAAATTTCCGTAAAATGTTGCTCACATTAAACGACGATGTTAGGGTTATTCTCATCAAACTGGCCGACCGTTTGCACAATATGCAGACCATGGAATCGATGGTGGATTATAAACAAGCAAAGATTGCTTCGGAAACATTGTACATCTATGCTCCTTTAGCTCATCGCTTAGGGCTTTACAACATTAAATCAAAATTAGAAGATTTAGGGTTAAAATACACCGAACCTAATGTTTATTCCGATATAGTTAGCAAAATAAAAGAAAGTAAAGAAGAACAAGAGGCCTACATTGAATCTATTTCGAATGTATTAAAAAAATCCTTAGACGAAGAAGGAATTGAATACACCATTAAAGGCAGACCAAAATCAATTTATTCTATTCGTCGAAAAATGCTGGCTCAAGGAGTTACTTTTGATGAAGTGTATGATAAATTTGCTTTGCGAATTGTGTACAAATCAAACCAACACGATGAAAAATTTATTGCCTGGAAAATTTATTCAATTGTTACCGATCATTATCGTCCGAGTCCAAGCCGACTTCGTGATTGGATATCTTCGCCTAAATCAACCGGCTATGAAGCACTTCACATTACTGTAATGGGCCCCAAAGGAAGATGGGTTGAAATTCAGGTTCGCAGTGAACGAATGGATGAAATAGCAGAAAAAGGATATGCAGCACATTATAAGTATAAACAAGGAATTTCAGAAGAAAACACCTTAGATACTTGGCTTAATTTATTAAAAGAAGCCCTGGAAAATTCTACCTCGAATGCAGTTGATTTTGTAGAGGATTTTAAACTAAATCTCTATTCCAAAGAAATTTATGTTTTTACACCCAAAGGAGAAATCAAATCACTACCCAAAGGAGCAACTTCATTGGATTTTGCCTTTAGTATTCACTCTGAAATTGGTGTAAGAACACGTGGAACAAGAGTAAACGGAAAATTAGTTCCCTTAAATCACGTATTGAATAGTGGTGATCAAATTGAAGTAATTACTTCACCCAATCAAAAACCTAATTCACATTGGTTAGATTATGTAACCACTTCCAGAGCTAAAAATAAAATAAAGAATGTACTCAATGAAGATACTAAAAAAATTGCCGAAGAAGGAAAAGAATTACTCACCCGAAAGCTACGACATCTAAAAATAAGCCTAAACGAAACAACAATTAATGAACTAGTGGTTTATTTTAAACTTAAAACAAGCTTGGATTTATTTTACCGTGTGGGAATAGGCACAATAGACAACCAACAATTGAAAGATTTTGCCGCTCAAAAGAGTAGTACTTTAATGAACTTTTTCAAAAAAATTAAACGTTCACCAAGTGTAGCCCCTGAGCAAATTCAAAAATACGAAATAAGCAAAAATTTTGATATGCTCGTTTTTGGAGCAGAACAAGATAAATTAGATTACAAACTATCCAGTTGTTGTAATCCCATTCCAGGTGATGATGTTTTTGGTTTTTTAACAATAAATGATGGTATTAAAGTACATAAAAAAGATTGTCCAAACGCAATTAGTTTGCAATCAAATTACGCATATCGCATCATTCAAGCAAAATGGATTGATTCTTCCCAAGAAGACTTCAAAGCAATTTTAAAAATTACGGGAATGGATACGTTAGGATTAACCAATGAACTTACTAAAGTGATTTCCAACCAAATGCATGTAAATATTCAAAGTATTTCATTAAGTGGAGAGGCAGGTATATTTAACGGACAAGTTACTGTAATTGTTCAAAACAATACCATTTTAAAACGACTTATTGAGAATATCAAAAAAATTGATGGCATTGATAAAGTAACACGTATGACAAATGCTAAAATGAATTAATTATTGACAATTTTTGTTAATAATCTTCAGTGAAATATAGCTCACAAAATCGTCTAAATATAAAAATAATGTATCTTTGCATTTATTGAAAATCCTATGGAAAATAATAAAAATCAGGATATCGTAAAAAACGTTTTTACCAAATTTTTGGAAGAAAAAGGGCATCGCAAAACTCCTGAACGTTATGCTATTCTTCAGGAAATTTATAATAATTTGGAGCATTTTGATATTGAATCATTATATATCAAAATGAAAAACAAAAATTATCGAGTGAGTCGAGCAACTCTTTACAATACAATCGAATTGTTATTAGAATGCGGTTTAGTAAGAAGGCATCAATTTGGTCAGAATCAAGCCCATTATGAAAAATCGTATTTTGACAAACAACATGATCATATTATTATGACAGATACCGGTGAAGTTATTGAATTTTGTGACCCTAGAATTCAGCAAATAAAAAAAACAATAGAAGAAATTTTTGGTATTCATATTCACAATCATTCACTTTATTTGTATGGTAGTAAAAAAACGGACACGATAAAAAATCCGGTAGTACCATCAGAATGATAAACAAACACAAATAAATGAGGGATTCTTCCCTAAAAAAAACAACCAACAAAAAATGACTGTAGATTTATTGCTCGGCCTACAATGGGGAGATGAAGGAAAAGGAAAAATTGTAGATGTACTTACTTCAAAATATGATATTATAGCCCGCTTTCAAGGTGGACCTAATGCAGGGCATACTCTAGAATTTGACGGAATTAAACATGTATTACGGACCATTCCTTCCGGAATTTTCCATCAAAATGCCATAAATATTATCGGGAACGGAGTGGTTATGGATCCGGTGGTTTTTCAGAAAGAATTAGAAGGCTTGGAAAAATTCAATATGGATGTAAAATCTAAATTGTTGATTTCGAGAAAAGCCCATCTAATTTTACCAACACATCGTTTATTAGATGCAGCTTCTGAAGCCGCTAAAGGAAAAGCTAAAATCGGCTCAACTCTGAAAGGAATTGGACCAACCTATATGGATAAAACTGGTAGAAACGGAATTCGTATTGGCGACATTGAATTGACTGATTTTAAAGAACGCTACCGTTCTTTGGCAGACAAACACGAAGCCATGATTGCATTTTATGACGTGGATTTAGAGTACGATTTAAAAGAAATGGAAGAAGAGTTTTTTGCTTCAATTGAAATTTTAAAGTCACTCACTTTTATTGATAGTGAAGAATATTTAAACCAAGCTATAAAAGCCGGAAAATCAATTTTATGCGAAGGTGCTCAAGGTTCTTTATTAGACATTGACTTTGGTACTTATCCTTTTGTTACTTCTTCGAATACTACAGCTGCTGGTGCTTGTACCGGATTAGGTATTGCTCCTAATAAAGTAAAAGAGGTGTTTGGAATTTTTAAAGCCTATACAACTCGTGTTGGAAGCGGTCCCTTCCCTACTGAATTATTTGACGAGGATGGACAAACCATGGCCAAAGTAGGAAATGAATTTGGTTCAGTTACAGGAAGAGCAAGACGTTGTGGATGGTTAGACCTGGTTGCCTTAAAATATGCTGTGCAAGTAAACGGAGTAACTGCTTTGTATATGATGAAAAGTGACGTACTCTCTGGATTTAAAACTTTAAAAGTTTGTACTGCTTATCGTTACAAAGGTGAAGAAATAGCTCATTTTCCATACAATATCGAACCGGAAAATGTTGAACCGATTTATAAAGAGATGAAAGGATGGCAAGCCAATTTAACCGGAATGAGTTCTTATGAACAACTCCCTTCTGAATTGAAAACCTATATAGAGTTTATAGAGAATGAAGTAGGCGTACCCATCAAAGTAGTTTCTGTTGGTCCTGATCGAAAACAAACCATCATAAAATAAATAAAATCCCATCTGCTCAGTAGATGGGATTTTACATTTACAACTAACCTAAACCAATTTTTATTTTTTTGAATAATTTTTTAAAAGTGCAATTGCTTCAGTTGCTTTAGAATTCTCAGCATGATTTAACGCTGTAAAACCTCTTTCATCTTTTGCTTTAATATTTGCACCTTTTGCAAGAAGCAATTCAATAATTTCAACTTGATTGTATCGAGCAGCATACATTAACGGAGTTAATCCATTGGTTGTTTCGTTAATATCTGCACCATATTCAATAAACTTCTTTACAACATCTACTTCTCCTTTACTGATAGCAACACAAAGTGGAGTAGCATAGTATTTTGCATAAACATTTACTTCAGTTGAAGTAGTTTTAGTTGCCGGTGAAGCACTAGCTAATGTACCAAAACCCAAAAGGGCAATTCCTAAGTAAACAATTGATTTTTTCATAATGTTCGTTTTTTGATTAATGATTGATTAATTTTTGATGATTGATATAGAAATAGACGACAACAAATCCTAAAAGTTACATTTATAACTATTTATAACATTTTTTTAACATTGTAACATAAAAAAAGCCAGGCTATTGGCCTGGCTAAAGAAGTGTATAAATCAACTTATTTATTGAGATAATTTAAAACATTCTTTTCGATTCTCTCTTGAATGTTAGAAATGTCAGCTTTCACAAATTTTTCTCCGATTATATTTTCATACAATTCGATATAGCGTTCAGAGACAGTCTCAATGTAATCGTCAGTCATGTTTGGAATTTGTTGACCTTCTTTTCCCTGAAAACCATTTTCAATTAACCAACGACGAACAAACTCTTTAGAAAGTTGTTTTTGTTCTTCATTTCTATTTTGTCTTTCTTGATATCCATCAGCATAAAAATAGCGAGAAGAATCAGGAGTGTGAATCTCATCAATTAACACAATTTTACCCTCGCTTGTTTTTCCGAATTCATATTTCGTATCCACTAAAATTAATCCTCGAGATGCAGCAATTTCAGTACCGCGTTGGTATAATGCTCTTGTATATTTTTCTAAAACTAGGTAATCGTCTTCAGATACTATTCCTTGAGCTAAAATAGCCTCTCGAGAAATATCCTCATCGTGCGAACCATTAGCTGCTTTGGTAGTAGGTGTAATAATTGGATTAGGGAATTGGTCATTTTCTTTTAATCCTTCAGGCATTTCTACCCCACAAAGTAATCTTCTTCCGGCTGCATATTCTCGGGCCGCATGACCAGATAGGTAACCTCTAATGACCATTTCCACTTTAAAAGGTTCGCATAAATGCCCGATTGCAACATTAGGGTCTGGAGTGGCAATCAACCAATTAGGAACAATATCTTGTGTTAATTGCATAAATTTAGTTGCAATTTGATTAAGAATCTGTCCTTTGTAAGGAATTCCTTTTGGCAAGACAACATCAAAAGCAGATAGTCTGTCGGTAGCAATCATGACAAGAATTTTATCATTAATAGTATAAACTTCTCTGACTTTACCTCTATAGACTGATTTTTGTTTTGGAAAATTAAAATTGGTAGTTGTAATTGTGTTCATGGTTGTGTGTTGTTGTGAAGTGCAAAAATAAAAATTATAACTTACTTTTTATTTATAACACGCTTTTAAAATTCTCTAAAAAATGAATTAATAAAATATTTAAAAAGCCTTTTTCAAAAAAAGAAAAAGGCTAAATTTTGTCAAAAAATGCGAAATAATTAATCCAAGTTCTCAATACTCTTATAGGCATCAATTACTTTTTTAACCAAACGGTGACGCACAATGTCTTTATCATCAAGGTAAAGAATACCTATTCCCTCCACATCTTTTAAAATCAGAATTGCTTCTTTCAATCCTGAAATGGTTCGGCGAGGTAAATCAACTTGTCCTGGATCACCGGTGATAATGAATTTGGCGTTTTTTCCCATCCGAGTCAGAAACATTTTCATCTGAGAATGGGTAGAATTCTGAGCTTCGTCCAAAATCACAAAGGCATTATCTAAGGTTCTTCCACGCATAAATGCCAACGGAGCAATTTGAATAATGCCTTTCAGAATATAATCTTCCAACGTTTGTGGAGGTAACATATCTCGCAAAGCATCATATAATGGTTGCATATATGGATCGAGTTTTTCCTTCATATCACCGGGTAAAAAACCTAAGTTTTCCCCAGCTTCAACAGCCGGACGAGTTAAGATAATTCGCTTGACTTGTTTCTCTTTCAATGCTTTTACAGCTAACGCTACACCGGTATAAGTTTTTCCGGTTCCGGCTGGTCCAACTGCAAAAACCATATCGTTTTTGGAAACCAAATCAACCAATTTTTGTTGATTTGGAGTCATCGCTTTGATTAGCTTACCACCAATACCATGAACCAAAATTTTATCATGATCCGGCATACGTTGCTCTTCTTGCGAATTGCTTTGAATCACCCGATCAATAACATTCGTATCAATATTATTATAACGGGTAAAGTGGAGCATTAATCGGTTAAATCGATTTTCAAATTCATCTAATACTTCCTTCTCGCCGTAAGCTTTCAAGGTAGTCCCCCTAGCTATGATTTTTAGCCTTGGATAGTATTTTTTGATTGTTTCAAGATGAGTATCTTGAGCTCCCCAAAACTCTTTTGGGGCAATGTCGTGCAGTTCAATAATTCTTTCGTTCAAAAGCAACAGTTTTAAAATTAAAAAATAGTTTTTAATTAGTAGATTTGCATCACTCAAATTTAAACAAAAAACTTCGTAGGTTATACGAATAGTTATAAACAAAAGAATGTCAATAATTACGCTTACCACGGACTACGGACTCAAAGACCATTTTGTTGGTGCTTTAAAAGGTAAAATTTTATCGGAATATTCCGAAGCAAAGATTATTGACATATCTCACAACATTGACCCCTTTAATGCTGCAGAAGCAAGTTATATTATTCAAGCTGCTTATAAAAGTTTTCCTAAAGGAACTGTGCACTTAATAGGCGTTGACGCAGAACGCAATACAGAAAATGAGCATATTGCCATGCAGTGGAATGATCATTTTTTTGTGTGTGCAGACAATGGAATATTGAGTATGCTCACACAAAACATTGTTCCGCAAAAAATTGTTGCAATCAACATACATGATCGTTTGGATCAAGACGCAACAGATATGGACATTTTTAAAACTGTTGCTTGTCATTTAGCTAAAGGTGGCACACTGACTGTCATTGGCAAAGAAATTAATGCTTTAAAACAAATAACCGATTTACAACCCATAATTTCAAAAGATGGGAATTCAATTAGGGGAAATGTGATTTATATTGATCATTTTGGCAATATTGTTATCAATATTTCTAAGAAACAATTTATTGAATTAGGAAAAGGAAGACCTTACGAGATTGATATTAAGCCTAGACCGTTAAAAACAATTTTACCAAATTATTCCTCTGTAGCTGTTTCAGAAAAATTTCCTATTAAATATTATGAAGGTGAAAAATTAGCTATTTTTAACGAAGCGGGTTATTTGGAAATTGCTTTATTTAGAAGTAATGCCGCAACGGTAGGAACAGCTACAAGTTTGTTGGGAATTGGCTATCGAGATGCTATCACAATTAATTTTAAATAAAATGTTTATTCGAATTGTAAAAATGAGTTTTCATAAGGAAAATATTCCTCTATTTTTGGAAAATTTTGAATTAGTGAAAGAAAAAATACGAAATACTACAGGAAATCGTTTGTTAGAATTATATCAAGACAAAAATAATCCGGAAACTTTTTTTACCTATAGTTTTTGGGATACAGAAAAAGATTTGGAAAACTATCGCAATTCTGAATTGTTTAATGAGGTTTGGCAGTATACCAAAAAATTATTCAATGATAAACCGGAAGCTTGGAGTGTTGATAAATTAGTTTCTTTGCCTTAAGTTCGCTTAAATTGGTTTAATATTGTTCTATTGAACTTTTAAACCTTTAAACTTTTAAACAAATAAAAAATAAATGAAAGCAATTCTTCTTCGAGAAATAAAATCATTCTTTGGCTCTCCAATAGGTTATATGGTAATAGCTGTTTTTTTGATTCTAAATGGTCTTTTTTTGTGGGTTTTTGAAGGAGATTTTAATATTTTGAACAGTGGTTTTGCCGACTTAAATCCATTTTTCACATTAGCTCCTTGGATTTTAATTTTCCTTATTCCTTCCATAACGATGCGAAGTTTTTCAGACGAAAAGAAACAAGGCACAATCGAATTACTACTTACAAAACCTTTATCTGGTTGGCAAATTGTAAATGGTAAATTTTTAGGGTCATTTACTTTGATAATAATTGCTTTATTACCAACCTTAGTTTATGTTTTTGTTATTTCGAATTACGGTTCTCCTGCCGGTAGCTTTGATTTAGGAAGCACTGTTGGTTCCTATTTTGGCTTATTTTTCTTGGTTGCTGCTTACACTTCAATCGGATTATTTACTTCTACTCTATCAGAAAATCAAATTGTTGCTTTTATTATTGCTGTCTTACTCTGTTTTTTATTCTACTTTGGATTTGAGGGAGTTTCAACATTTGCCGCTTCTTTTTCAGATTTTGTAGCTTCGTTGGGAATGGATTTTCATTACAAAAGTATCAGTCGAGGTGTTATTGATACTCGCGATGTTCTCTATTTTGTTAGTGTGTCGGTTTTATTTTTGGCTGCAACTGTGTATCAACTTAAATCCCTGAAAAACGAATGAAAGTCCAAACTAAAAAAAATATACTACCCTTTTTACTGCTTTTTGCGGTAATCATTTTACTAAACATTGCAGGAAATTTCTATTTCAAACGATTTGATTTAACGCAAGATAAACGTTATACCCTGTCGGAAAGCACCGTCAATTTGATAAGAAACATTGAAGAGCCTGTTTTTATCGATGTTTTTTTAGAAGGTGATTTTCCACCAGAGTTTAAGCGTCTTCAGAATGAAACCAAACAAATTTTAGAAGAGTTCAGAAGTTATAATTCCAATTTAATCTTTCAATTTACAAACCCACTTGAGGACGAAAGTCAAGCTCAACAGTATGTTGAAGAATTAATTAGATTGGGATTTATGCCTACTAATGTCAATAGTACTAAAAAAGGGAAGAAAGAAGTAGTTCAAATTTTTCCTTGGGCCATCACCAACCAAAATGAAAGATCAGTTCGAGTTCCTCTTTTAATCAATAATTTTGGTAATTCTCCTTCAGAAAACATCAATAGCTCTGTACAATTATTAGAATATGCTTTTGCTGATGCAATTACAAAAATAACCACTGAAAAAAAGAAAAAAATTGCTGTTTTAAAAGGAAATGGTCAATTGGCAGACAAATACCAAGCCGATTTTCTGTTAAATTTGAAAGAATATTATCAACTCGGAGAATTTGATTTAGATTCATTACAAGATAATCCTCAAAAAATACTGGAAAACCTAAATAGATTTGATGCTGCCTTAATCATTAAACCCACAGATGCTTTTACAGATAGTGAAAAATACATACTCGATCAATATGTGATGAATGGTGGAAAAAGCATGTGGCTAATCGACAAAGTGGTTGCTGATATTGATTCATTGCAAAATGAAACCAACACAGCGTTAGCCTATCCAAGAGAATTGAATCTAGATGATTTATTTTTTAAATACGGAGTGCGAATCAATTACCAATTGGTTCAGGACTTACTTTCAACCCCTATTACTGCTCAATCAGCACAAGGAGATGTTCCAATAGATTGGTTATATTCACCAATCATTAAGTCGAATAACAATCATACAATTAACAAAAACATTAACCTAATAAAATTAGAATTTGCTAATACAATTGATACACTTAAAAATGGAATTAAAAAGACAATTCTTCTAAAAAGTTCTCCTCAATCTAAAGCAGTTGGTGCTCCTATTGAAATTAATTTGTATGAATTTATGGAGGAACTAAACGAAGCGTCCTTTAACAATGGTAATCAGAATATTGGGGTGCTGTTAGAAGGCAAATTTACCTCTTGTTTTAAAAATAGAATTAAACCATTTTCCATTCAAACTAACTTAGATGAAAGTAAGGGAAATAAAATGATTGTGATTGCAGACGGTGACATTGTAAACTACAATTACGTAAACAAAAAACCTCTAAATGGCGGTATAGATCAATGGACACAGCAAGTATATGGTAATAAAGAATTACTATTGAACGCCATGAATTATCTGCTGGATGATAGTGGACTTATTAACATTCGAAACAAAGAAGTTAAATTAGCTTTTCTTGATAAAGATAAAGTAGCGAATGATTACACTTTTATTCAACTGTTAACTATCGCATTACCACTTTTTTTATTGCTCCTATTCGCTATTCTATTTTCCTTTATAAGAAAAAGAAAATATGCCCATTAGATGTTAATAAATTACTTTTTTTGTTTCAATACTTACCTTTATATTTGTGGGATATAAAATTAAAACCGAAATGAAGTTTATAGTATCGAGTTCGTATTTATTAAAGCAACTACAAGTTTTAGGTAGTGTGATAAACAGTAGCAACACCCTTCCTATTTTAGATAATTTTCTTTTTCAGCTAAACAATAACAGTTTGGTAGTTTCAGCTTCAGATTTAGAAACAACTATGTCCGCAACTCTTGAGATTGACAGTAAAAGTCAAGGTAGTGTTGCAGTACCTGCCAAATTATTATTGGAAATTTTAAAAACCTTTCCAGAACAACCTCTAACGTTTACTGTAGAAGACAATAATACGATTGAAATCAGTTCAAACTCAGGAAAATATGCCTTGGCGTATGCCTCCGGTGATGAATTTCCAAAAGCAGTTGTGTTAGATGATCCGTCATCAACACTCGTTCCTGCCGAAGTATTAGCAACAGCTATTACCAAAACAATTTTTGCAGCCGGAAATGATGATTTACGCCCTGTAATGTCGGGTGTGTTCTTTCAATTTTCTCCGGAAGGATTGATTTTTGTAGCAACCGATGCTCACAAACTAGTAAAATATTCCCGAACAGACGTAAAGGCTTCAGAAGTAGCTGATTTTATAATGCCTAAAAAACCCTTAAATATATTAAAGGGGATTTTAGGAACTTCAGATAGTGAAGTGAAAATTGAATACAATGAAAGTAATGCCGTTTTCTCTTTTGATAATTATATGTTAGTTTGTAGATTAATTGATGGTAAATATCCCAATTATGAAGCTGTTATTCCTAAGGAAAACCCAAATAAATTACACATTGACAGAACACAATTCTTAAGTTCAGTTCGTCGTGTGGCTATCTTTTCGAACAAAACAACCCATCAAATCCGATTAAAAATTGCCGGAACAGAGTTAAATATTTCTGCAGAAGATATCGACTATTCAAATAAAGCAGAAGAAAGATTAACTTGTGACTATCAAGGAGATGACATGCAAATTGGATTTAACTCTCGCTTCTTAACGGAGATGTTAAACAACCTTCAATCAGATGAAATTCAATTGGAAATGTCATTGCCTAACCGTGCCGGAATTCTAACTCCTATTGACGGATTAGATGAAGGTGAGGTAATCACTATGTTGGTGATGCCGGTTATGCTAAATAATTAAACAGAAAAACAATTATACTCTACCGCAATTTCAAGAGAAATTGCGGTTTTTTTTTGCCATTCTTAAATATTACTTTTTAACTTAACTAAGTAAAATAATTTTTCTGTCAACTTCTTTAAGAAAAAGAAGATCAACCAAAATGTAGACAAGATTTGCAATCAAAATTTTGTTTCGTAAAAAATTATTATTTTGACAGAATTTGGAGCAAAATTTAAAGGTAAAAAAACCCGTATTTGAATGTAAATACGGGTTGTAAAGTATATTATTGAATCTTCTTATGTATTATGGTGTTATATATTCATAGGTTGCTTGCAAACCTAACGGAATTCCTAAAGCCCAATAAACTAAAAGGAATATCGTCCATAACACCATAAAAGCAATAGAATATGGAATCATCATAGAAACCAATGTACCAATACCAGTACTCTTAACATATTTCTGGCAATATACAACCACCAGCGGAAAATACGGCATCAAAGGTGTTACAATATTGGAAACTGAGTCTCCTACTCTATACGAAGCTTGTGTTAAATCAGGCGAAATGCCTAATTGCATCAGCATTGGTACCATAATCGGTGCCAATAATGCCCATTTAGCAGAAGCAGAACCAATAAAAAGATTTACAAAAGCCGTTAATAAAATTATACCAACTATAGTAATTTCAGGAGGCAAAGCCAAAGCTTTTAATCCGGAAGCTCCTTTAATAGCTAATAATGCTCCTAAATTTGACTTCGTAAAGGCATCAATAAACAAAGCACAGAAAAATGCCATTACTATATAATAGCTCATGCCACTCATCGATTTGGTCATACTGTCGATAATATCTTTTGATTTTGTAAAAGTGCCTGCCATCAAACCATAAACCACACCGGGAATAAGAAAAATAATAAAAATTAACGGCACAATTGAACGCATTAATGGTGCGGATAAGGCCGCTAAATCACCTGACTCTGCACGTAAAGCAGAATCTGCTGGTGCAGACCACAAAAATAAAGCCAATAAACATAGAATCATTACAAAACATGCTGTCCAAAATGCTTTCTTCTCTTTAGGCAACAATCGATCCATCGTAGGTTGTTCTTCAGTAACTTTAACAGTTACTGATTTTAAACGAGGCTCAACTATTTTATCTGTGATATACCAACCAATTAATACGATTAACAGCGTAGAAGCAGAAGTAAAAAACCAATTGTTGAGGGGGTTGAGCTCTATTACAGGATTAATTATTTGAGCTGCAGATTGTGTAAATCCTTGTAGTAAAGGATCAATACCGGAAGGCACAAAATTTGCACTAAAACCTCCTGAGACTCCAGCAAAAGCTGCCGCTATACCCGATAAAGGATGTCTACCTGCTGCATAGTAAATAACTCCTCCCAATGGTATAACCAATACATATCCGGCATCGGTTGCTGTATGAGAAACAATTGCCACCAAAATAAGCATAGGGGTTAGTAAAGCCTTAGGAGTAATACTTAACATTGATTTTAGACCCGCATTAATAAATCCGGCGTGTTCTGCCACACCAACACCTAACATCGCAACTAATACAATTCCTAATGGAGCAAAGCTGGTAAAAGTTGTAACCATATTGGATAAAAAGGCTGCTAATGATGAGCCACTTAGTAAATTAATTACTTCTATTGGAGCTTGCGAACGGGGGTCAATTACATCAAATGTAATATTGGACAAGAATGCAGAGAGGATCCAAATACCAATCATCAAACTAAAAAACAAGATAGCAGGATCTGGTAGCTTATTTCCTTTTTTTTCAATAAAGTCGAGAGCTTTGTTTACAAAACCCTTTTTTGGCTTGTTTTCTTCCATAAAATAAAAATTTATGGTACTAAAATAATACTTTTTTTTTCAGAATTCTAAATTTTGCAAACCAACAACTAAAAAAGGTTACAATAGATAACAATATATTAAGTATGATAAAAAAAATGGGGTTAGTGAAAAATGATCTACACAAAACCCCAAATAGTAATAATACAAAAATCGAAGAATTAGAATTTAATCTAATCTGTTTTCATGTATTGCCAACAAAGGGACTTGAACATGATAAGATAATTTTTGAGTAAGGCTTTGTTTAAATAATTCTTCGAAAAATCCTCTTTTGTAATTTAACATTGCCAACAAATCTACGTTATAAGAATCTACAAAATTGAGAATTGTCTGTTGAACATTTTCCTCTTCAAAAATATGGAAGACCACATTTTCTTTATTAAATAGAAATTTCCAATCTTCTATAACAACAGGATTTACATCTGTTTTTTTAGTTTTTATATACAAGCAATGTACTTTTGCTTCAAATAGCTTTGCTAACTTGAGTACTTTTTTTAAAGCTTTTAAATCTTTTTCTCTAAATCGTGTAGTAAAAACAATATTTTTTATTCCCTCATATTCTGAATTTTGAGGAACACCGATAACATAGGCATCAAGTTCTGTCATTACACTACCTGTATTAGATCCTAAAAAAGTTTCTTTTAGACCTGTAGCCCCTTTTGTCCCCATTACTACATAATCAATGTTTTCATCATTCGTAACCTTTTTAATTGTCCAAATAAGGTCACCGTGTTTTAGAATATTACTGATTTTAACGTGACTTAAATTATGTTTTTCAGCTATCTCCCGTAGCAATGGTATTTGATCTTTGAAGTTTTCAAAATTTTCTAATTCAATACTATCATATACATCTTTGAGTGTATTAGGCATACCTCCCATGTGCAATTGAGGGAGTTCATAAGCGTGTAATGTAATTAACTCTGCCTTCATTGCATCTGCTAACTTTAAAGCATACAAGAAAGCATTGTTAGACGCCTCAGAAAAATCAGTTGGAAAAAGTATACGTTTCATAATATTTAGTTTTTCAGTTGTCAATTATTAGTTGTTAATTATTGATGAACAGTCTTTATAATAATACTAATCAAAAGTACTCTCTTAAGCGTTCATTCTACAAAGTAAAGTTAGGTATATTGCAGCAATTTCTAACTGATAATTGTCAGTTATAACATTAAATTAAGATATTGATAAATTAAAAAAGGGTAATAATTTAAATCATTCTCATTTGCCAATTCTGCTATTATTACTATTTTTGATAAAATTTACTTGTATGCTTAAAGTTGGCGTTTTGGGTGCCGGTCACCTTGGAAAAATACACTTACGATTACTCAATCAATCTTCCAAATACGAATTAGTTGGCTTCTATGACGAAAATCTGGATAACGGTGCAAAAATAGCAGCCGAATTTGGCTATAAACAGTTTGATACTATCGCTAAACTTATTCATGCTGTCGACGTAATTGATATTGTTACACCTACCCTTTCACACTATAAATGTGCTAAAGTTTCAATTAAATCAGGAAAACATGTTTTTATTGAAAAACCGATTTCCACTACGGTTGAAGAAGCGGAAGAAATTATTGCTTTAGCCAAAGAATTCAATGTTAAAGGTCAAGTGGGGCATGTGGAGCGATTTAATCCGGCTTTTATTGCGGTGAAAAATCAAATTGACAACCCGATGTTTATTGAAACCCATCGTTTAGCAGAATTTAATCCGAGAGGAACAGATGTTCCGGTGGTTTTAGATTTGATGATTCACGATATAGATGCGATTTTGAGTGTGGTGAAATCGAAGGTAAAAGCGGTTCATGCCAGTGGGGTTTCAGTATTGAGTCAGTCTCCCGACATTGCGAATGCTCGAATAGAGTTTGAAAATGGTTGTGTGGCGAATGTAACTTCGAGTCGAATTTCAATGAAAAACATGCGGAAATCTCGCTTTTTTCAAAAAGATGCGTACATCTCGGTGGACTATTTAGACAAAGTGTGTGAAGTAGTAAAAATGAAAGACGCACCGGAAGTTCCGGGTGATTTTGATATGATTTTGCAAAACGCGGAAGGTGTGAAAAAACAAATTTATTTTGATAATCCTGAGGTTTCGATGAACAACGCCATTTTGGATGAATTGGAAACGTTTGCCTATGCAATCAACAACAATACAGTTCCTGTCGTTACGTTGGAAGATGGAACGGAGGCGTTGAGAGTAGCATATATGATTATTGATTCTATGAGGAAAAAATAATTTGTTTCAGGTTTCAAGTGTATGTGAACCTAAAACTTGACACGAGCCTGAAAGGCGACTAGAGAAGCAAACTTTAAACAAAAAAACTAAAAACAAATAATGAAAACAATCGCAGTAATTGGAGCAGGAACGATGGGAAATGGAATTGCCCACACCTTTGCTCAAAGCGGATTTACCGTAAAACTTATTGATATTTCTGAAAAATCGTTGGAAAAAGGAATGGCAACGATTGCTTCCAACTTGGATAGAATGGTAACGAAAGGAACGATTTCAGAAGATGATAAACACAAAACCATTTCCAATATAATCACTTATACCGACATCAAAGACGGTGTGGTGGGAACCGATTTAGTGGTGGAAGCTGCCACTGAAAACGTGGGTTTAAAAATGAATATTTTCAAACAATTGAGTGAGGTTTGTGACCATAATGTGATTTTGGCAACCAATACTTCATCCATTTCCATCACACAAATTGCTGCTCAGGTGGTTCATCCGGAACGTGTAATTGGCATGCATTTTATGAATCCGGTGCCGATTATGAAATTGGTTGAAATCATCCGTGGTTACAACACTTCGGATGAAGTGACTAAAATCATCATGGATTTATCCATAAAATTAGGCAAAACACCAACGGAAGTGAACGACTATCCCGGTTTTGTAGCGAACCGCATTTTAATGCCGATGATTAATGAATCCATCGAAACGCTTTACAATGGTGTTGCCGGTGTTCAGGAAATTGATACTGTAATGAAACTCGGAATGGCTCACCCTATGGGACCATTGCAATTAGCTGATTTTATCGGGTTGGATGTTTGTCTTTCCATCTTGAATGTCATGTACGACGGTTTCAAAAACCCAAAATATGCTCCTTGCCCACTTTTAGTGAATATGGTAATGGCCGGAAAATTAGGTGTAAAATCAGGAGAAGGATTTTATGATTATTCGGAAAGTAAGAAAGCGGAAAAAGTTTCGAAGCAGTTTATTTAATTGTTATCGGTTGTCGGTTGTCAGTTAACCGAAAACCGAGAACTGATAACCGACAACAGAAATGAGCAAAATAATCCCCTTCAAAGCTGTCCGCCCTACAGCGGATAAAGTAGGTTTAGTTACCTGTCGAAATTATGACGATTATAGTTCGGCTGAGCTGGCGGCTTGGTTGAGTTTTAATCCGTATTCATTTTTACATGTGATTCATCCGGCGTATGTTCATTCTCAAAAAATCACCTTAGATAAACGTTTTAAAGGTGTGGCTCATAAATACCAAGATTTTAAAAACGAGGGTGTTTTTGTTGAGGAAACAAAACCTGTTTTTTTTGTCTATGAAATTCAGACGAAAACCAATTCGTTTACAGGAATTGTTGCCGGAACTTCTATTGAAGATTATAAAAAAAACGTGATTAAAAAACATGAGGATACCCTACAATACAGAGTAGAATTATTTAAGGATTATTTGCATCAAACGGGATTTAATACAGAGCCCGTTTTGATTACTTATCCAGATAAAAAACAACTAACGAATTGGATTTTAAATAAAAAAAAAGAACAACCTATTTATCATTTTTCAACAACTAAAAAAGAAAGACACACCCTTTGGAAAGTTGATGCTGACAATGATATTAGCTGGCTACAAGAACAGTTTGCAAAAATTCCCGAATTATATATAGCGGACGGCCATCATCGATTAGCCTCTGCTGAATTATTGTATGATGAGTTTAAAAATACAGAAAATAAAAAGTTAAACTATTTTATGAGTTTTCTCATAGCCGAAAGTGAAGTTAAAATATACGAATTCAATAGAATTATTAGAGATTTAAATGGATTTGATGTTAAAAGTTTTCTCGCCAAGTTAGATGAGCATTTTATCATCAAAAACAAAGAACAAGAATTGTGGAGACCACAAAGTAAATTTGAATTTGGGATGTATTTGGATGGCAATTTTTACGCTTTGTTCTATAAATTAGAAAACAATAATCCTACAATTTTAGAAAATTTAGATGCCCAAATTTTGTATGATAAAGTACTTCAACCACTGCTTGGAATCGGAGATTTACGAAACGACGAACGCATCGAATACATACCGGGAAAACAATCGGTTTTAACGATAAAGGAATTAATAGACGAAGGCGAATTTGAAGTGGGTTTTATGCTTTATCCTTCGGATATTTCAGAAATAAAAGCATTGGCAGATAATAATTTGATTATGCCCCCAAAAAGCACGTATATTGAACCGAAGTTTCGAAGCGGGTTGATAGTGTATGAATTATAATACCCTAATGTGTCATTTGAAAATGAATATAGCTGACAGACTTTTGCAAATAAAATCCTCCCTTCCAGCCGACGTAACTTTAGTTGCTGTTTCCAAAACCAAACCGGTTGCAGATTTGATGGAAGCCTACAACGCCGGGCAACGCATTTTTGGTGAAAATAAAATTCAGGAAATGACGGAAAAATGGGAACAAATGCCCAAGGATATTCAATGGCACATGATTGGTCATGTTCAGACAAATAAGGTAAAATATATGATTCCCTATGTAAGTTTGATTCATGGTGTGGATAGTTTGAAATTACTGAAAGAAATTAATCGTTTGGCTGTAAAATGGCGAAGAAAAGTGGATTGTTTACTGCAAATTCACATTGCCGAAGAAGACACCAAATTTGGTTTGGATGAAATAGAATTGAATGAAATCTTGCAATCAGAAGAATTGAAAACCTTTGAAAACATTCGCATTGTCGGTTTGATGGGAATGGCTACTTTTACTGAAAATCAAGAACAAATCAAACGTGAATTTTTACATTTAAAAAACATTTTTGATCAACAAAGCCAACTGTCAACTGCCTACTGCCAACTGACCACTTTATCTATGGGCATGAGCGGCGATTACCAACTCGCTATTGAATGCGGAAGCACGATGGTTCGAATTGGAAGTAGTATCTTTGGTGTTCGATAATGTGACAATTTGAAAATGTGACAATTCGATGAAACTCTAAACTGACAACTGATAACAGACAACTGATTTGTACGCAATACTCGACATAGAGACCACCGGAGGTCAATACAACGAAGAAGGAATCACCGAAATCGCCATCTATAAATTTGATGGTCATGAAGTGGTGGATCAATTCATCAGTTTGGTTAATCCGGAAATTCCAATACAGCCTTTTGTAGTTAAATTAACCGGTATCAACAACGCTATGCTTCGTTCAGCACCTAAATTTTATGAAGTAGCCAAGCGTATTATTGAAATTACGGAAGATTGTATTGTAGTAGCTCATAATGCGTCTTTTGATTACAGAATTTTACAAACTGAATTCAAACGATTAGGTTTCAAATTCCAAAAGCCAACGTTATGCACGGTTGAATTATCTAAAAAATTATTACCGGGTCAAACTTCATACAGTCTGGGAAAATTAGTAAGAGCATTGGGAATTCCGATTGCTGACCGGCATAGGGCTAGTGGTGATGCGATGGCCACGGTGAAATTATTCAAGATGCTTTTGGCTAAAGATATTGAGAAAGAAATTTTAAAGAGTTCTGTCAAAACAGATATCAAATCGGGCATGTCTCCCAAACTATTGGATATAGTAGAAAGCCTTCCAACTAAAACCGGTATCTATTACATCCATAACGAAAAAGGTGATTTGATTTATATTGGAAAAAGTAAAAATATCAAAAAACGGGTCAATCAACATTTTACAGGAACCAATCGAAAAAGTAAAAAAATACAGCTGGAAGTTTACACGGTTACGCATGAAGAAACCGGTAGTGAACTCATTGCCCTTTTAAAAGAAAGTGAAGAAATCAAAATCAATAAACCTATTTACAATCGGGCTCAACGAAAAACGCTATTTCAATGGGCTTTATATCCTGTAAAAAACGAAAAAGGATACATTAGCCTCTCCCTTCAAAAAACGGATGGTCGAAAAAAAGAAATAACCTCCTTCTCCTCTATTCAAGAAGGAAAAAATGCGTTATATAAAATGACAGACCAATACCAACTGTGTCAGAAGATAAATGGGTTGTATGAAACACAAAGTTCGTGTTTTAAGTATAAAATAAAAGAGTGTGATGGAGCTTGTATAGGTGAAGTAAGTCCTGAAGAATATAACGAAAGAGTGCAAGAATGTATAAAAAGTAATCAATTTGAAAGTCAAAACAGAATCATTATCGATCGTGGGAGAAGCTTAGAAGAACGCTCGGCAGTGTTGATAGAAAACGGAATTTATAAAGGCTACTGTTTTTTTGATTTAAACTATCAAATTACAAATGTTGACGTTTTAAGAAACATTATCATACCAATGCAAAACAATAGAGATACCAAAAATATCATCAATGGGTATTTGCGAAAGCATAAAGTCATGAAAATTATTCCGTTTTAATTTAGTTAACTTTGACTAAATTTGTACAACATGAGAAGTATTAAATCTAAATTTGAAGTTTTCAGGCAAAAAACGCATATCATAATTTATGGTACAAATACTGTTGCTGGAAGATTGTTTGATTTAATTTTATTGGGATTAATTTTACTCAGTGTACTTATCGTAATGATGGAAACGGTAAAAGGTTTTGACCAAAAATACCATGACGAGTTGGTGTTTTGTGAATGGATTATTACCATTTTCTTTACCATCGAATATCTTTTGAGAATTATCTCAATTAATAAACCCTTTAGATACATATTTAGCTTTTATGGGATAATCGACTTAATTGCCACTTTACCAATGTATCTTTCCCTTTTTTTTGCCGGCACAAGCGTTCTGACAACGATTAGGGCTTTGCGTCTTTTGAGATTGTTTAAAATTCTGAATCACCCCCAATTTTCAAGTCAGTCTATACATTTAAAAGAATCCATATTAGCCAGTAGAGGAAGAATTTTAGTGTTTATGTATTTTGTTTTAATCAGTTGTGTAATAATTGGTTCCGTGATGTATGTGGTTGAGGGTGCAGAAGCCGGTTTTACCAGCATTCCCACTAGTATCTATTGGTGTATTGTTACACTAACAACTGTGGGATATGGAGATATTTCGCCTATCACCCCATTAGGTCAATTCATTGCATCGTTTGTGATGATTTTAGGATATGGAATTATTGCTGTTCCAACCGGAATTATAACAGCCGAGATTGCAAAAAACACCTTACTTAAAAAATCATTCAAAAAACATTGTTACAGTTGTGGATCTGAAGACCACTTAGATAATGCAAAATTTTGTCAAAATTGCGGAAGTATTTTAGATGAATAATCAATTTCTGATAACAATTATTGGTCCAACGGCTATTGGCAAAACCGCATTGAGCATTGCTTTGGCTCAACATTTTGGTTGTGCTATCATTTCGTGTGATAGTCGGCAATTTTTTAAAGAAATGGAAATTGGTACAGCAGTTCCGAATGAAGTGGAGTTGAATGCAGCTTTGCATCATTTTGTTCAGCACAAATCGATTTTTGAGCCGTATAATGTTGGTGATTTTGAACGGGAAGCACTTTTAAAATTGGATGAATTATTTGAAAAAAATAAAATTCAAATTATGGTGGGTGGTTCCGGTTTATATGTGGATGCTATTTTGAAAGGATTTGATTATTTTCCGGATATTCAACCTTCCATTCGTAAAGAAATTAAAACCGAATATGAATCAAAAGGTTTAGATTATTTACAAGAAAAATTAAAAGAATTAGATCCTGTTTATTTTGAAAAAATAAGTAGCGAAAATCCGCAAACGCTGCAAAACCCGCAACGCATGATGCGATTTGTAGAAGTTTGTTTGGGTTCCGGAAAACCGTATTCTTCTTTTTTAAATCAGAAAAAAAATAAGCGAAATTTCACTCCGATTGTTATTGGGTTAGAATCAGATAGAGAAATAATGTATAACCGAATTAACCAAAGAGTTGATTTAATGATGCAAGATGGTTTATTGGAAGAAGCCAAAAAACTATATCCAAATAAACACCTGAATGCATTGCAAACTGTTGGTTACAGAGAATTATTTGATTATTTTGATGAAAAAACAACATTAGATTTTGCAGTGGAAGAAATCAAAAAAAATACGCGTCGTTTTGCCAAACGACAATTAACGTGGTTTAAACGAACTGAAAATGTAAATTGGTTTAATTTTCAAACTAATGTAAATGAGATTATTACTTTAATAGAATCCAAAACATAATAATAATGTCCATTTCACCCCATTTTACCGCTGAATTTTCCAAAGATTGGGAAATTAATTTTATACAGTGTTACCCTAACGGACAATTAAAACACACTGAATTGTGTAATATTTTACAACTTACTGCCGGTTTACATGCTGAGTTGGGTGGATTGAGTTTTAGTGATATGCAAGTCTTTCATCAGGCTTGGGTGTTGAGTAGAATGCGTGTTGAAATAAGCAATTTACCTAAATGGCGTGATGTGGTTACCGTTAAAACGTGGATTGTAGAAATGAAAGATTCTCGTTCGGTTAGGGCTTTGGAATTGTATTTGGGTGACAAAAAATTGGCAGGAGCTCTTACCTATTGGGTGGTCATTAATACTGAATTACGCAAACCGGAAGCATTGGCTTTACCTTTTGGACATTTTACTTTATACCCTGAAAGATTGCCTACTGCTAAATCCTTTGAGAAAATAGAGCTGAATGTTACCCTTGAATTTTTAAAACATAAAACCATATTACTATCTGATTTGGATATTGTGAATCATGCCAACAATGTGAAATATTTAGAATGGTGTTTGGATTGTTTGAATGCCAATGTGATATTGAAACATCAAATTCAGGCTTTTGATATGAATTTTTTAAGGGAGCTGCATTGGAATGACGAAGTAAAAATAGAAGCTTTATCGGAAGAGAATCCGGAATTGATGACAGTGACTAAAAACGGAAAAACAAGTTTTGCTCTAAAAGTAGAATATCGCAAATAGTGAACAACCGTTAATAAAAAAGCTCTCAAAATTGAGAGCTTTTTTTAACATTATTCAACTTTATTTTTGATAACCAAACGGAAACCTTCACCATGAATGTTCAAAATTTCAACATCTTCGTCCGGTTTAAGATACTTTCTTAATTTGGCAATATAAACGTCCATACTTCTGGAAGTAAAATAGTTATCGTCTCTCCAAATTTTAGTTAAGGCTAATTCACGTGGCATTAAATCATTTTCATGAAGGGCTAACATTTTCAATAACTCGTTTTCTTTAGGTGACAATTTGATTGGTTCATCATTTTGATACGTTAGAAAACGTAATTTAGAATTCAAATGAAATTTTCCGATTTGGAATTCAAATTTCAAGTTGTCAGTTTTATTTTCGGATTGTTTGCGTTGCATAATGGCTTTGATTTTCATCAACAACACTTCAGAATCAAAAGGTTTGTTCAGATAATCATCTGCTCCCACTTTATATCCTTTTAATACGTCCTCTTTCATTGACTTGGCGGTCAAGAAAATTAACGGGACTTCTTTATTTTTTTCGCGAATTTCTTTGGCTAAAGTATAACCATCTTTATAAGGCATCATTACATCCAAAATACACAAATCATAGGTGTCTTTTTTGAATTTTTCGAATCCTTCCATTCCATTTTTGGCTAAAACGACTTCAAAATCATTTAGCATAAGGTAATCTTTTAGTATCGCACCAAAATTTGGGTCATCTTCTACTAAAAGAATTTTTTTGTTTTCTGCTTCCATAGGTTAATTTTTATTAGTGGTATTTAATTTATTAATGGTAATTTGATACTAAATGTACTTCCTTTTCCTTTTTCACTTTCAACGGTTATTTGACCGTTATGCTCTTCTACAATTCGTTTCACATAGGCCAAACCTAAACCATGTCCTTTTACATTATGAATATCTCCGGTGTGTTCTCTATAAAACTTTTCAAAAATTCTTTTTTGAGCTACTTTGCTCATCCCGGCTCCATAATCTTTTACTTTTATAATTAGAAAATCTTTAATGTTTTCTGTAAAAATTTCTATAATTGGCTTATCCGGAGAATATTTAATGGCATTGTCCAAAATATTCACTATCACATTGGTAAAATGAACCTCATTCAATAAAACCGTTGTTCTGTTAGCATCAAAATGCTTTGTAATTTTTCCTTCTCTATCTTCAATAATCAAACTTACATGGTCTACGGCATCATTAATTATTGTATTAATATCTAAAGGCTCTTTGTTAATTTCCAGTTCTTTTTTTTCAAGTTTAGAAATGCGTAAAACATTTTCAACTTGTGCATGCATTCGCTTATTTTCATCACGAATCATCTGAAGGTATCGATGTACTTTTTCTTTATCTTCAATTACTTTCGGGTTTTTAATTGCATCCAAAGCTAAATTAATAGTAGCAATTGGAGTCTTGAACTCATGTGTCATGTTATTAATGAAATCTGTTTTTATTTCAGAAATCTGACGCTGTTTGAACAATTGGTTTAACGCATTGGAATAAGCAATAATAATAATCAACGTAAAAATCAAGGATAAGATTGCAATTCCGATTAAATCAGAAAAAATAAACTTCTTTTTTTCCGGAAAACTCACCAATAACTGGTATTTACTCATCCCTTCATTGTCGGTAAAAATAGGAATACTGTACGTATCGTTTTTATTGAATTTAAAATTATCCGATTTTACTTTTGTGGCCAAACCATTACTGTAAATTCCAAATTCGAAAGAAGTGTTTACCCCATATTCTTTTAATTCTCTTTGCAAAAGTTCTTTTAATTTTTCTTTTGAAATTCTTCGCTGAATAGGATATGTCAAGGCTATATCATTGAAAGACATATCATAAAGTAACTTATCTAAAATAGCCAAATTTCCTGATTTTTCAATTTTTAAGTCAGGAGTAGATGTATTCTGCAAATTAAATTTATCGATACCATTATGGTAAATTTCAGTTTTTCGTTTTGAAGAAAAGCTTTTAATTTTTAAACTATCTTTATTTTTATCAAAGAACGAAGATGAAATAGTAAAATCTTGAGAATTAATACTATTTGAATAAATTATTGTTTCGTTTGTTTGAGAATTTCGCTCATAGTAGCCAAATTCTAAAAAATCAGTATTTTCAACCTTTTCAGCTCCGGTACTGTCCTTAAATTGATTAATCTTATCAACAAAAGCTAATATTTCTTGATTTTTTATATCTTCCGAAACATTCCCTAAAACCTGTTTTACATGAAACTTGAATTGCTCTTGGTTATTTTCTAATGAAGAATTGAACCAATATACCTGTACAAAAATTATTCCAACGAGCGATAAACTCATTAAGATAACAAGCAATCTAAACAATACCTTATTCATCAACGCAAAATTAAGATTTTAACATTTGTTTTGTTAATAGATTAACCAAACATTAACATCAAAGTCGTTTATTAAACTTTATTCAATTTTTTAAAGATATTTTCAACTTGAATCTTAGTTTGTTCTAAATCAATATTTTCAATCACAAAATCACTTAATTCAATTTTCTTTTCATCAGTCCATTGGTTGTTCATTCTTTGTTGAACACTTATTTCATCTACTTTATCTCTACGTATAACACGTTCTAATCGTATAATTTTTGGAGCTACAACAGTAATTATTTTATCACATTGTTTATAACCTCCTGTTTCAAATAATATTGCAGCTTCTTTCATTACAAATGGAGCTGTTTCATTTAATTTCAACCATTCTTTAAAATTTTTTTGTACTGCAGGATGAATAATTTTATTGAGTATTTCCAATTTATCAGGTTTGTTAAAGACAATTTGAGCCAATTTAACCCTGTCTACACTTTTATTTGAAATAACCTCCCCGCCAAAAGCATTTTTTATTTGCTTAATTATCATTTGAGATTCCATTACTTTTTTTGCCTTATCATCTGCAATATATACCGGAACACCCTTCTCCATAAACATCTTGGCTACGGTTGTTTTTCCGCTACCTATGCCACCTGTTAATCCTATAATTTTAGTCATTGATTGATTTATTAAAAAAAAGTTCCGGAAATACTTCTTTAGGATTTTTATTCATCAATTGAATAAGTATGAATGATTGTAAAAAACCAAAACCATATCCATAAAACTGGATAATAACTGCGATGACTGATAAACTCCCTATTGATATGCTTTTGTATGAATAAGTTGCTATACAAAACAATAACAGAAAATATAACCCATATAGTGCCAATGGAAAAAACAAGCCTAAAAATAACACCAAAGCCACTGCAATAAAGAGACCTATAATAAATAACGTAGGGAAAAAAAAGGTTGGTTTGTTGTATTCAGGATACCAAGTATTTAAGATAGGCCTAGCTTTTCCAAACTTATACACTTGATGATAAAACTTAGACCAATCAATTCTTCTTTTGTGATATACATAAGCAGTTGAAATCAACTGGGTTTCAAAATTCAACATCCATAAACGGATTGACAAATCCGGGTCTTCTCCAGGATGAATATTTCCAAATCCCGCTGAGGCAAGAAATGCATTTTTTGAAATTCCCATATTAAAACTTCTCGGTTGAAATTTATCAATTTTTTCAGATGCTCCACGAATTCCTCCAGTGGTCAAAAATGAAGTCATACTAAAATTAATTGCTTTTTGAATATCTGAAAAGGAATCTAAAGCTTTATCTGGGCCACCAAAACAGTCTGTAAATTTCTTCTTCAAAGCTAAATCCACTTCTGAAAGATAGTGTTTAGGAATTATGCAATCAGAATCAAAAATGATAAAATAATCTCCGTTTGCATTATTCATTCCGTAATTTCTGGAATCTCCCGGACCAGAATTTTGTTTAAAAAAATAATTTATGTTTAATCGGTTGGAATATTTTTCAACTACACTTTTACAATCTATACTTGAACCATCTTCTACAATGACCACTTCAAATGGAGATTTGTAATCCTGCTTTACAAGACTTTCCAAAAGTTCGTCAATCTCATCAGGACGGTTGTAAACAGGAATGATAATTGAAAAATACATACCAAAATTTTAACAAATATACACTATAAAAAACAAAAGCCATGCTAGATGCATGGCTTTTGAAAATCTATTAAATTACTTTCTATTGCTTCACAATTTTGATTGTTTTTTCAAGATTATCTTCGGTTGTAATTCTAACTAAATAAGTTCCTGCTGATAACGTTGACAAATCTAATTGACTTTCGTTGGCGTTTATTGATTTGGAGATTAATTCTTGACCTAAAAGATTAACTACATACACTTTTGAAATCGAAGTTTCATATGAAATAGTTAATATATCTTTTACTGGGTTAGGATAAAACTTAAAGTTACTATTATCAAATGATACAGTGCTTAAAGTTTCACCACAGATAACTGAACGAGTTCTATCTAAATTTTCTGTTTCACATTGATCATTTAAATGTATGTAAAATCTAACAACACCTGTTACATCAGAAGTCCATATTAAAGGTGTAGTTCCATAACTGATAGGAGTAGTACCATCTTCTGAACCAATAGTAATAAAATCAGTAGCAACAGAGCTGTTGAAGGAATAAGTCTGACCGGAAATTACACTAATATTAGCGTATTCACCTGCCCAAGCATTGTCAACGATTGCGTTTTCAGTTACACCATCACAAACATCAGGCGTTAAAGTGTCTTCAGGAAATAACCCTCCATTTAAACAAAATCCTGGTGAAGGTACAGTTGTGAATGACCAAACTGAACAACCAGTTGCTTCACCTCCCGAATTGATAGGCACGATCATCCAATAAAAAGTTGTATCATAACCATCTAAATCAATATCAACAGTAGTGTCAGTAAAATTACCAACAAAATTAGTAACATCATCTGGAGTTAATCCATAGTACATATCATATGAAGTTGCTGCTCCTCCTGTAGTAGCTGGTTCCCAAGAAAAAGGAACAGTTCCTACCGCTACATCAGTAGCACCATCAGCAGGAGAAATAACTGTTGCACAATCAGGCAAAATACTTAGCGTTGTAAACACATAAGGTCCTGACCATAAACTATAACCATCTCCTTCACAATTTGCTCTTACATAAAACTCATAAGCTGTGTCTGGGGATAAACCATCTACTTCTAGAGGACTTACCGAATTAGGATGAGAAGGTTCACCACTTGGCAAACCGCCTCCGGTTTCTACCACATGAACATCCCATGATGTTTCTGCACAACCTATTACCCAACTCAAATTAGCTAAAGACGAAGTAATATCTGATGCTGTCAAATTACTTGGTTGAGGACAAGCTACTGCTGCTGTAATGGTTACATCATAATCTTCGGTTTCACCCCAACCATAAGAGATACATGGATCAATTGTATTTCCTGCAGTATTCCAAACATCTCTTACTCTCATTCTGTGTGTACCAAGTGGTGGATTACAAGCAAGAGTAATTGTAAAAGTTGCAGAGCCATCTCCATCAATTGAAGTTGTTGTAAATCCAACTCTTTCATTTATTTCAAAAAGGCCATTATCATTATAATCTATCCAAACTGCTACATTTTGACCACCGAACGAACCAACAGTAACATTTACATTATAACTGTTTCCTGCTTGTAACTCTGCAGTATAATTAGGCTGACCAAAAAAGTAACTGTAAGAAGATCCGCCTGGAACTGCACCGGTATTATTGGATAAAGTCGTACCCTCAATTTCAATGTTAGAAATTAAATCGCCATCCACAGTTCCATCAGTATAAATTGGTGTACAATAACATTGATTTCCGGGATTTAATCCCACCATAATTGGTGTGCTTATTTGAGTTGATGCAGAAGGAACACAAGTTACAACACATTGATAATAAGAAGCCTCATTTTGACTTGTAGTAAGTGTTGAATTAGTTTCACCATCAATATCTGAATAATCTACTCCATTTGTTGATACTTGCCATTGATATGTAATGCCAGCAGCAGCAACATTATTTTGTAAACTTAAATCAAAAGAAATTCCAGCACAAACAGATGCGTCAGACGAAACTGTATCTCCCGGCGTAGGAGTTCCGGCACAATCAGAAGAAGCAGTTACATTCAATGTATAGTCTTCAACTTGACCATAAGCAGTTCCTAAACAAGGATTAGTATAATCAACTTCAGCAAAAATTTTCTTTACTCTCATTCGAGTGGTACCACCCAAAGCTGTAACAGGTACAGCTAATGATTGTGTGGCTTCGATTGCATCTAATCCTGTTGAGTTTGTTATGGTTTGTGTAATTTGATACGCTTCATTTTCATCTGCAAAATCATTATCTTGATTCCAATCAACAAAAACCATAAATCGATTTACGTAATTTCCGTCTGTATTTCCTTTTAAAGTAACAGTGTAAGAAGCTCCTGCAGTAACCGAACCGGAAACACCGGTATAATCTTCATGAGCAGTTGCTCCCGCAACAACATTACTGGAAGAATTGTTAATACCTGCAAAATTCACTAACGTAATGGGTTCCACCGCATTAGTAAAGGTAATTGGTCCGCAATAAGGAGCTGGAAATTGAGCAAAAGCACTCACTCCTATCAACATGAACAAATAAGTAATTTTTTTCATTTTTTGTTATTTATTAATTAAGCCATAAAATTATAAAAAAAAACACCTACAAAAAAATTTACAGGTGTTTTTAGATTGTTAAAAAATGGTTTATTCTTGGGTGAAATATTCCATCACATCTTGGCTAACTCCCATATTTGAAAAGCCTCCGTCATTATATAAATTTTGTAATGTTACCCTTTTTGTTAAATCAGAAAACATAGCTACAGTATAATTTGCACAATCTAAAGCAGTTGCATTTCCAAGTGGAGACATTTTGTCTGCATAAGTAATAAATCCGTCAAAACCTTTCACGCCCTGGCCAGCTGTTGTTGGAGTTGGAGATTGCGATATTGTATTAACCCTTACTTTTTTATCTTTACCAAAGAAATAACCAAAACTTCTGGCAATAGATTCTAAATAGGCTTTATTATCAGCCATATCATTATAATCAGGAAACACACGCTGAGCAGCCATATACGTCAAAGCTACAACACTACCCCACTCGTTCATGGCATCTTTTTGATATAATACCTGCATTACTTTGTGAAAAGAAACTGCAGAAACATCCCATCCTTTATGGGTAAAATCATAATTTTGGTTGGTATAGTGATTTCCTTTTCTCACATTAACAGACATTCCGATGGAATGAAGCACAAAATCTAATTTTCCGCCAAGGATTTCTGTCGCTTTTTCTACTAAATTTTCTAAATCGGCTATTGAAGTGGCATCAGCGGGTATTATTTGAGAACCGGTTTTTTCTGCTAATTGATTAATGGTTCCCATTCGCATAGCAATTGGGGCGTTGGTCAATACAAATGTTCCTCCTTCTTCGTGCACACGCTCTGCAGTTTTCCAAGCAATTGAATTTTCGTCTAAAGCTCCAAAAATGATTCCTCTTTTTCCTTTTAATAAATTATACATATTGGTATTATTTTAGTTTGTAGATCGTTCAAATATACTTCTTTTTTTAGTTCAATAAAGCTTTTGCATGATTTAAAGCCGAATCTGATACATTGGTACCGGAAAGCATTTGTGCTATTTCAATTACTCTGTCTTCTTTGCTTAATAATTTTATTTCAGAATTGGTTTGATTCCCTTCATCGGACTTAAAAACTTTGTAATGTAATTTACCTTTGGCGGCAATTTGAGGCAAATGCGTGATGGCAAATATCTGCATTTTAGAACTCATTTCTTTCATAATATCACCCATTTTATTGGCTATTTCACCTGAAACACCTGTATCAATTTCATCAAAAATGAGTGTTGGTAAATTAGAATAATCGGCTAAAATAGCTTTCACTGCCAACATAATTCTTGACATTTCTCCACCGGATGCTACTTTTTTTAATACTCCAAAATCAGAACCTTTATTCGTTGCAATTAAAAATTGAAGCCTATCTTTTCCATTATTATAAAAAGTATCAGAAAAATGAACCTCGATTTTAAATTGTACGTTTGGCATTCCAAGTTGACTTAAACTTTCTACTAATTTATTACTTAAAACAGGTAGTGATTCACTTCTTTTAGAATGGATTATTTTAGCTAAATCATTCAATTCAGCTTCTGTTAATTTCAATTGATTTTGTATTAATGTAATTTCATTTTCCAGTGAAGTAACCGAAAAAACCTTTCCTTCCAAATCATTTTGAATTTGTAATAATTCTTCAACAGAATTTACTTGATGTTTTTTCTGTAAACTGTAAATGACTTGCAATTTTTGATTGACTAAAATGAGTTGATCAGGATCATTAATTACTGATTCAGTAAAGTGATTTAACTCGTTCACGATATCTTTTAACTCGATAGAAAGACTTTCAACACGCTCAAAAAGTTGAGCGTAATCTTTTGAAAATGAACTAATTTTTTGAATTGCGGTTTTAAATTCTTTTACAGTAAGCAATAAACCAAATTGTTCGCTATTTGCCAAAGCAATACCTTTTTCAAGCTGTTCTTTGATTAATTCAACATTACTTAATTGCTCCAATTTAGCTTCTAATTCTTCCTGTTCTCCTTCAATTATTTTCGCTTCAATTAATTCATTGTATAAAAATGAATTATAATCTTGTTCTTTTAAAGCATTGGCTAAAAAATGTTTTTTTTCTTCTAATTGAACTTTTTGTTTTTTAAAAACTTTTAACTTTCTTTCATAATCATCCAACAATAATTGATTAGATGAAATAGCATCAATTATTTGAAACTGATACAACTCATCTGTTAATTCACGTGTTTCATATTGGGAATGAATATCGAGTAACAACTCTCCTAATTCAGCCAAAATTGTTAAATTAACCGGACTATCGTTGATAAAAGCTCTTGATTTTCCGGATGGTAAAATTTCTCTACGAATAATAGTTCGATCATCATAATCCAAATCATTTACTTCAAAAAAATCATTTAAATTATAATTAGAAATTGAGAAATGAGCTTCAATTACACATTTTTCTTCTTTGTTTTTCAGCGAAGTTAAATCGGCTCGTTTACCTAAAACCAAACCCAAGGCTCCTAATAGAATGGATTTTCCGGCTCCAGTTTCACCTGTTATAATAGAAAAACCATTAGAAAAATCAATCGCTAATTTTTCAATTAAGGCATAATTCTTTATAGATAACGAAGTTAGCATTTCTTGTTGTAAAAACTAATACACAAGCAATGTACTCAATTTATTGTTAGATTTAAAAAGGAAAGAAAAGATAATATTGACAAAGTTATCAAAATTTTATTTTAGACCAATTGGATGCGTTCAAAGGAGAAACACGATTCAAATTATCAACTAAATCGGCATTATCAATTTTTGGCCCTCCTGTGAATATAGATAGAATTTCATCTGCTTTAGTATCAAAAAAAACTCTTGTTAAATAGGCATTGGGTCGGACAGCATTAATTTTTGATAGCGTTAATATTGCATTTTTCACTCCCTCTTTTCCTTTGGTTAAATCATCAGCCATTACATCTAAGCCCTTGGTATGGTAATCGTAAAAACCCAATCGAATTGGGTCGAATGTACTTGATAACAAATCGTTTACCAAGAAAAATCTGTTTTGCAATCCGTCTGATTGCGACCATCCTTTTCCTCCCGATTGTGATACGCTAACAATATTTTGTGCAATTTCTAAATATTCATTTCCTCCTTGATTTTCAAAAGAATCGGCATCCATTGCTAAAATCATGTAAGCATAAAAAGCAACTACTGAAACCAAATTGGAATCAAAACTATTGGGATTAAAAAAAAGATTTTCAAATTCTACATAACGAAAAGTAAAATCTTTATCATTAATGTTCAAAATTGGTGTACTGTAAGTTGAATTATAAACAGGTCTCGAAGCTTGAACTTGAATAGACGCAGTAAAAACATTATTGGCAAATTCAGAAACATTAATAAACATCGAACAATCAATTCGTTCGTTGCTGCTAAAGTCTTTTGAACTCCACTTTGTTTTGTTTACAAACTCATTTAACGATGTCTCAAGCGTTTTAAAAATCTGTTGATTTGTAGCCGTTACTCTTTCTGAGTTTACTTTTACACTACAATTTAATTCTTGTGCATTGGTAACATGCAACGTTACCAAAAAAATAAAAAAGACTAATTTACGCATGATAATGTTGTATTATTTTATTCACTATATCCATTGCTACTTCTTCTTTTGATTTAAGTGGCATGGGCTCTATTTGAAATGCATAATCAATAAAAGTAATCTTGTTTGTCGCTTTGCCAAAACCAGCCCCTTCATCATTTAGCGAATTTAAAACAATCAAATCTAAGTTTTTTTTCCGGATTTTCAATTTCGCATGCTCAATTTCATTCTCTGTTTCCAGAGCGAATCCAACAATGAACTGATGTTTTTTAATAGCTCCCAACGAAGCCAAAATATCTTTTGTTTTTTCCAACTCGATGGAAAAAGCACTATCAGTTTTTTTTATTTTTTGACTCGCTACCGCTTTAGGTCTGTAATCTGCAACGGCTGCCGCAGCAACAACTGCATCAACATTATCGAAAAATAAATGACACTGTACATACATTTCTTCAGCAGATTGTACCCGAATTAATTTTATTCTTTCATTGTTCACATTCAAATGACTTGGTCCGGATATTAAAATAACATCAGCTCCCAATTGAGATGCTTCGGTTGCAATATCAAAACCCATTTTTCCAGAGGAATGATTACCTATAAAACGTACAGGATCTATTGCTTCGTATGTAGGTCCGGCTGTAATGAGTATTTTTTTTCCTTTTAATGGCAATTTTTGAGAAATATCATTTTCTAAAAAAGAAATAATATGCTCAGGTTCAGCCATTCGTCCTTCACCAGAAAGACCACTAGCTAATTCACCGGATTCGGCCGGAATCATACAATTTCCAAAAAGTTGTAATTTATGAAAATTATCTATCGAAGTGGGATGCTTATACATATCCAAATCCATTGCAGGTGCAAAATAAACCGGACATTTAGCTGATAAATATGTCGCCATAAGCAAGTTATCACAATTACCATTAGCCATTTTGGCAATAGTATTTGCTGTTGCAGGAGCAATAACCATTAAATCGGCCCAAAGAGCTAATTCAACATGGTTATTCCATACAGAATTTTCATCTTCATCGTTATAAAACTCTGAAAAAACCGGATTCTTTGAAAGGGTTGATAATGTTAGAGGTGTAACAAAGTCTTTTGAAGCAGGTGTCATAATTACTTGTACCTGAGCACCTGCTTTTATAAAAAGTCTAACCAACGAAGCAGTTTTATAGGCAGCAATTCCACCGGTGATGCCCAGTAGTATTTTTTTCCCTTTTAAAACTGACATTTGGATTTTTATTTGGTTGTATCTCTGTGATAAATTTTTCCTTCTAACCACTCTTGTACAGCTAACGCATGTGGTTTAGGTAATTTTTCATAAAATTTTGAAACTTCAATTTGTTCTTTATTTTCAAAAATTTCTTCTAAACTATCATTGTAAGTTGCAAACTCTTCTAATTTTTCAATTAATTCTTTTTTTATTTCAGAATTTATTTGATTTGCTCTTTTGGCAATGATTGTAATTGCCTCATATACATTTCCTGTAGATTGCTCAATAGCTCTCTTATCATAAGTTATTGTATTAACAGGAGCTGTGGTCTTTTTTAAATCCATGACAAATAGTTATTATTTTGAATATTGTGCTAACATTTTAGTAACATCCTCTTTTATTTTATCGGCTTTTTCTTTGTACTTTGATTCCGGAAATTGCTTCAAAAACTTATCGTAATTTTCAAGTGTTTCTTCTAATCGCATTTTAACTTTATAGTCTACACTATTAACGGCATATTTATAACTTGCTTCTATCTTGTAAAAAAATGCATCTTCGCGGTAAGGTGTTCCAGGATAATCTGCAATAAAATTATCTAATGCAACTATTGGGGCTTTAAAATCTCTAATTGCTTCTGCAATTGTATGGTATTGTTTTGCTATTTCAAAAGCTTTGAACTCTAATTTTTCTCGTAAATCTTTTACAACCACATTTGCTTGAGTAATATATTGAGAATCTGGATAAACATCAATAAATGCTTGCATTTTCTCAATTGCTTTATCTGTATCTATTTGATCTAATGAATATCGTGGTGATAGTTTAGAGTAACAATAAGCTCCCAAAAAGGCAGCTTCTTCCACTTTTTCACTTTTCGGATAACCAGAAGCAAAGCTTTCAAATTGGTAGCCGGCTGTATAAAACTGTTCTGTTTTATATAAACTTTGGGCATACATATAAAACATTTTTTCTGCTTGAGGTTTGCCTCTATAAGACTGTGCTATTTGTTCAAACAATCGAATTGCTTTCTTGTATTTTTCTTTGTTGTATTTTTCTTCGGCTGCCGCATATTTCATTCCAATATCTTCACTTTTCAATGCTTTTTGATAGGGACTGCATGAACTGAGGATTACAGCTAGGAGAAAAACAAAATATAATTTATTCATTGGGTGAATTTTATATACAAATTTTCAAAAAAATACTAAGAAAATTAAGATTGCAAATGTAGTTAATAATTACAGACTACAAAACATTTTTTTCAGAGTATTATAAAGGTGGTAAAAAAACAAAAAGATGCGTAAAAAATCGCATCTTTTATATTTACATTAACATTGTTTTATTGCGTTGGAGGTGTGGGACTCACAAAGTTTTTCATTTCGTTGTCAAAAAGATATAACCCTCCTTTATCATCTCCAATTAAATTAATTTTATCTAAAATGTAACGTGCTGTAGCTTCTTCCTCAATTTGCTCAGCTACATACCATTGTAGGAAATTATGCGTAGCAAAATCACGCTCGTCAAGTGTAATTCCAACTAAATTATTAATACTTTCTGAAACTTTAATTTCATGTTCCAAAAGTTGTTTAAAAAGAGCTTTATAATTTGTTAAATCCAATTTAGGTTCCAATGTTGCTCCAACTTTAGCTTCTCCACCGCGTTGGTTTACATATTTGATTAATTTAAGCATGTGCATTCTTTCTTCGTCAGATTGATTGTACATAAAAGTTGAAATACCTTCAAAACCTTGTACTTCAGCCCAAGAGGCCATTGCTAAATATACTTGAGAGGAATCTCCTTCCATTTTAATTTGATTATTCAATGCTTGCAATACATTTGCTGATAACATAATTCTGTTTTTCTAATTAATAAATTCAGTGCTAATTTACGATTTTTTTTACGGCTAAACGAATTCTTTTTGCTAAGTCTTCGTTAACATTAACCAAAGGAAGTCTTAAAACATTTTCACACAAGCCTAAAACATGAAAAATTTCTTTTATACCAGCCGGATTTCCTTGTTCAAAAATCATATCAATTGCATCCGCTAATTGATAATGAATCCGATAAGCATCATCAACTCTTCGTTCTAAACCAAACCTAACCATAGTTGAAAACTGTTTTGGGAATCCTTCTCCAATAACAGAAATCACGCCCGCTCCACCTGCTAAAACCATCGGTAACGTAACCATATCATCACCCGAAATAACTAAAAAGCCTTGGGGTTTTTGTTGGATTATTTTCATGGCTTGTACAATATCACCGGCAGCTTCTTTAATTGCCACAATATTTTTAAAGTCATTTGCCAACCTCAAAACGGTGGAAGGTAATATATTACTGGCAGTTCTACCCGGCACATTGTATAAAATTATCGGAATTGGTGATGCTTGAGCAATCGCTTTAAAATGTTGATAAATACCTTCTTGAGTGGGTTTGTTATAATAAGGTGAAACCGAAAGTATGGCCACAAAATCAGCTAAATTTCTTGTTTTTAGTTCTTCTATAACCTGCAATGTGTTGTTGCCGCCAACACCTAACACTAATGGTAGTTTTTTATTGTTAGCCCTAACAACAGTTGTAATAACTAACTCTTTTTCTTTTGAAGTGAGCGTAGCAGTTTCAGCAGTTGTTCCCAAAACAACTAAATAATCAATTCCATTGTCGATTTGATAATGAACAATTTTTGTTAAAGCTTCCGTATCAACGGATAAATCTTTTTTGAAAGGAGTAATCAAAGCCACTCCTGTTCCAATGAGTGATTGCATAGCTATAGTTTGTTTAGTATTCGTAAGTATTTGAATAATTCATCTACAAAAACATTGTAATTCTGAATTTCTGTATCAATCATAAAATGATTTAATCGTTTGTCTGAAGAAACAAATCCCACTTTAAAATCTGCCTTTGACTTGTAAGTAACAATTTGTAAAGGTGTTTTCTTTTCGTCATAATAACTAATCAACAAATCGAATACACAGGATTTGAAATCTTTAACTTCTTTTTTTTCAATAGTCCCAAGCCAAGTTATATCTTTTTTGCTGTAATGAGGATATGTTATATTTTCCTTCTTTTTATACTTTGCTTTGTAGGCTAAAACGGATATGTTTTCCGGCTTAATTCCTTTTGCAATTAAATTTTGAATCAAAGCTTGTTTGTCGTTAAAAACCGTCTCATCAATTAAAACACCAACTGTTTGAATTGGATGATTAGAAACGGTAGAATTTACATTAATTGAACTTTTTTTTAATACTCTTTTAGCGGAAAAAGTTCTAAAATATTTTAAAAACATCGTACCTTTACTTGGTTTACAAATTTATAGAATTAAAGTCATTTTTTTGATGCTAAAACTAAAAAACTATATCATTAGAGTAATACATTTTGTGTTATTTATAACATTTCTACTATCCCTTTTCAGTTGTAAATCGAGTTATGAAATTGTAAAAATAGAAGGTAAACAATTAAGTATATCAGCAACCTCTGCAGCAGAAACTGAAATTGAAAACTTTATTAAACCCTATCGTGAACATATCAATAAAGATTTGGATAGTGTTTTAGCTTTTTGCCCAGAAACCTTAGACAAAAGTAAAGGAGAATGGCAAACCAACATTGGTAACTTTTTAGCTGACGTTTGTTTGAGTGAAAGCAATACAGTTTTTTCTACACGATACGGCAAAACAGTTGACATTTGTTTGTTGAATCACGGTGGAATTCGTTCTATCATTCCAAAGGGAAACGTAAGTACAAGAACTGCTTTTGAAGTAATGCCTTTTGAAAACAATATTGTAGTGGCTGCTTTAAAGGGAAGCCAAATCATGGAAATGATTCATTATTTAATAACTGAAAAGAAACCACATCCTTTAAGTGGAATACTTGTTACATTGGATTCAAATAAAAATGTAAAATCCGTTACTGTGAACGGACAAGAATTAAATTTTGAAAAAGTTTACTATGTTGCCACTTCAGATTACTTAGTTAATGGCGGCGACAATATGCTGTTTTTTCAAAAAAACATAAAACTCTTTGAGCTAGACTACAAGATAAGAACTCTTTTAATTGATTATTTTAAATCTGTCGACATCATTGAAGCTTCTACTCTACCAAGAATAATTGTTGAATAAAACAAGTAAAATGAAAAGAAGAGAATTTATAAAAAATACTATAGCCGGTTCAACATTAGTTAGTTTCGGAGGTGTGCCATTATCTGGATTTGAGGAGTCAAAATTAAAGCACTTAACTATTTTACACACTAATGATGTTCACAGTCATATTGATCCCTTTCCTACAAATCATCCCAAATACCCCAATATGGGAGGAGTTGTTAATAGAGCCATACTTATCGAAAAGATAAAAAAAGAGAATCCAAACGTTTTACTTTTAGATGCCGGTGATAGCTTTCAGGGAACTCCCTATTTTAATTATTATGGAGGTGAATTAGAGTTCAAACTAATGTCAAAAATGGGTTATGCAGCAACAACAATTGGAAATCACGAGTTTGACAATGGTATTGAAGGCTTAGCCGCCCAAATGCCTCATGCAAAATTTGCTGTTTTATCTGCTAATTATGATTTCAGGAACACCATTATGGCTCCATTTGTAAAGCCGTATAAAATCTTTAACAAAAATGGTTTCAAGGTAGGTGTGTTTGGATTGGGTGTAGAATTGGCCGGCTTAGTGGATAAAAAAATGTATCAAGAAACAATTTACAACGACCCGGTAGAAATTTCCATAGATATAGTAAAAAAGTTAAAGTCTGAAGAACAATGTGATTTGATTGTTTGTCTCTCCCATCTCGGTTACGCTTATAAAAATGATCCTAATAAAATTTGTGATATAAAATTAGCCTCATTAACACGCCATATCGATTTAATTATTGGAGGTCATACACATACGTTTTTAGAAAAACCAACGGTAGTTAAAAATCTAGATAATCAGGATGTATTAATTAATCAAGTTGGTTGTTATGGAATTAATTTAGGAAGAATAGATTTCTATTTTAGTTCAGATTCTTCAGTAGCTTCGCAAGGCAAATCAATTATTGTTTGATGTTCTGCAAGTAATACATATCTCATAAAAAGATAATGTCCTCCAAAAAAACAAATTGTACGAATGGGTTTAAATACCTGAACGGACAAATAGTACTTCTCAATCATAAAAACAAAAATCAACATAGTAAACAATAATGTACTGATGAGTAAGAAGCTGTTTTTCATGTTGTCTTCTTCAATAACATAATTGGAAACAGCTAATCCGCCAAGAAATGAAATTATAAAAGCATTAAGAATGGATGGTAAATAATTGATTCCTAAGGAAGAGTAAGTTAAAAAAATTAAATAAAAGCAAATAGATAAAAAGGGTAAAAAACCCAAAGCAATGGGAATAAAACTGATTTTTTTTGAATAATTAAATACTATGGTTATTGTTAAAATTTCAAAAACTAAAAAGAAAAGAGTGGCATATAAAACTCCCTCTTCTGTCTTAAAAAACAATAATAAAATAGACATTAACGAAAAGAATAAGGAAAGTAAATAAAGTCTGTTTCTTCTTAACGATTGTAATAAATAAATCAAAAAAATAAGCAAAAGACCACCCAATCTTGACATAAGAATGATCCATTCTATTTCAAAATAAACAGCAAAAGACAATGTACCAACAATTAAATAAAATAATAGTGTTAACGGTATTATTAATTTGTGAGCAGATTTCAAAAAAATATGGTATTTCTATTTATTGATTATTAAGCATCTAAGATAGAAAAATAATGAGGTGCTTCAAAATTAAATGAAAATAGTTTGAAAAATCTGTCTAAATTAATTCGAATTAGATTTTTCAATGATTAAAATAAACTTGTAAAAAGCATAATAAGCAAAGGCATTCAAGCTCATTGCAATAGGTCGAAAAATTTGCAATTGAATGTAAAATTTTTCTATAAAAATGATAAAGTGTAATGTTACGAATGTCAATACACATATTAACAACCATGAACTTCTTGAACTATCGTTCATAATGTAATGAGACAAAGCAATACCACCAAATATCGAAATCAAACTATTGTGCATAATCATGATATAATATATTTTTTTTGAGAGCAAATCAATATCAAAAAAAATATAGAAAAAAATAATAAAAAAAGGGATTGAAGCTAGAATAACCGGAATAAAATCTCTTGTTTTCATTACCCTAAGTACATAAAAAATATTAATTATTCGATGAAAACCAAATACAATAAGTCCAATAAAAATGTAGTGAATATCCTGGGGAATAAATAATACATTGGTAAGTAGCGAAGTGAATATTGTTAGAAAAAACAAAATATCTTTTCGCTGTGAACTATACCAATATAAAATCATTAACATTACTGAAATAATTGGTTTGAATATATAAATCAGAGGTAAAAACCTAAAATATTCTGCAATTACTTCAATAATAACAACAATGAACAAAACAACGGTCAATCCTTTTACTTTATTCATTTCAAGAAGCTATAAAATTCTGAATAAAGTTACTAAAAAAGCAGCATATTAAAATTATTTTAAGCAATAGAAATAAAAAAGTCAAATTTCTTAAGAAAATTTGACTTTTAAAAACAGATTCAACTTACTTTATGTCTACTAATTCTGTTGTAAATATGAGTGTTGATTTGGCCGGAATAACGGGTGGTCTTCCATCAATCCCGTAGGCAAGCCAATACGGAATGATTAATTTTGCCTTTGCACCTTTATTTAACAGAGCAATACCTTCTTCCCAACCCGGAATTACCATTCGATTACCCAGCTTAAAATCAATTGGTTGATTACGATCATAAGAACTGTCAAATTTTTTACCATCAGAAAATTCACCTATATAATGTACCGAAACATTATTTCCGGGCATAGCTTTTGAACCCGTTCCTTCTGTTTCCATAACATATGCTAATCCTGAAGGAAGAATTGTTGCTTTTGGAAATGCTTTATGCACGTACTCATTAAACTTTACTTTATCTAACTTTAACTCTTCTGCTCTTTTTTTCTGCAAAGCTTCTTCCGCAGCATGTCTTCCAGTAAATACTTTTGGAGCATCAAATTTCTTAGCAGCATCACCAATACGAATAATTCTTACTTTGTCCATCACATCATTCTGGGCAATCGCATTTACAACATTCTGCCCCTCAACTACACTCCCAAAAACAGTGTGTTTACCATCTAAATGAGGTGTTGGAACATGCGTAATAAAAAACTGTGAGCCATTGGTTCCTTTTCCTGCATTAGCCATGGAAAGAATTCCGGGTCTGTCATGTTTTAAATCGGTAATTTCATCGGCAAATTTGTAGCCGGGTCCACTAGTACCTGTTCCTGTTGGATCGCCTCCTTGAATCATAAAATTGGATATCACACGGTGAAATTTTAAACCGTCAAAATAAGGTTTACCTTTTAAACTCTCAGAAACTTCTTGGTTTGTACCTTCTGCTAAAGAAACAAAATTAGCAACTGTAATCGGAGTTTTTTCATATTCTAGTTTGAGTAGAATATTTCCTTTCAATGTTAGTATTTCGGCGTAAAGACCATTTTCATTTTGAGCCAATAGAATTGTTGAAAAATTCAAGAGTACAATAAAAAATAACTTTTTCATAGTTTAATTATGTTTTAGTTTGGTAAATTTTCTAAAAGTTCTAATTCAAAAATTAAATTTGCGTTGGGCGGAATTACTCCTCCAGCACCGGCTTCACCATAGCCTAAATGGGAAGGAATAAATAAAACGGCTTTGTCACCAATATTCATTTTTTCTAAACCTTCCAAGAAACCCGGGATTAAACCGGTTTTATTACCATATTGAAATGGAAAAGGCACGTAAGCACCGGCATCTGCTTTTTGTTGATTAAACTTTCCAAACGCCTTTGAAACATCTTCATAACTGGAATCAAACAATTCTCCACTTTCAAAAAAACCGGAATAATTTACATATACTGTAGTTCCAGTAGCAGGCTTTTTACCATTACCTTTTTCATAAATTGAGTATTGCAATCCATTAGATGTTTTTTTAGCTAATTTCTTTTGCTCTTCAAAAAAAGTTAATTTTAAATCGATTACATCTTTGTATTGAGCTAAAAATTTTGCTTTTTCAACAGCTGCCTTTTCTTCTGCTTTTTTTCTGTTTTCTGCTTCCACTCGCAAACGGTCATTAAAAACTTTAACGGCATCAAATTTTTTAGCAGCCTCACCATTTCTAACAATTTTGATTGATTCGATGACATCAGAAGCCACAATTGCATTAACCACTTCCTGTCCTTCTTTCACTTTTCCAAAAACTGTGTGTCTGCCATCTAGGAATTTGGTTTCAACATGAGTAATAAAAAACTGTGAGCCATTAGTGGCAGGACCGGCATTAGCCATAGATAAAATTCCGGGACCATCATGCGACAAATCCGTAATTTCATCCATAAAATTATACCCAGGACCTCCGCTACCGTTTCCGGCAGGGTCACCACCTTGAATCATGAAATTTGGCTCAACACGGTGAAAGGTTAATCCGTCATAAAACGGAATCCCTTTTTTTGAATCATCGGTTACGTGCTCATTGGTACCTTCTGCTAAAGTGATAAAATTAGCGACTGTAATTGGCGTTTTTTCATATTCTAATGCTGTTATAATTTCACCTTTTGATGTTTTTATTACAGCAAAGATTCCATCTCCTAAATGGTCATAATCATTACCGCATGAAATAAAAAAAACTGCAGCTATTGTTAAATATAGAAATTGTAATCTTTTCATTATATTATTCAAATTTTAATTAATTGTTCGTATTATTTTCTTTTTTCATTTTTTTTAATTCGGATTCCTTTTCAAAATCATTTAATGTTACAGTACATCTTATAGGAACATTGGAGCCAATCCTATTTTTGTCACCCAAATAACCATAAGCCATATGAGAAGGAAACAAAAAAGTAACTTTTTCATTTTTTCTCATCAACTTAATACCATCTCTCAGTCCTATCATTATCTCTTGTTTATCCACTAAATAATCTTGCGACCGAAGTTCCAAAGCAGTATAAATAACATTTCCATATATATCATAAATTTCATAGTCAAAAAATGCCACATCACCCATTTTGGGTCTAAGCGTATCTTTTTCATTTTTTACCTCATACGTATACCAATAGCCTTTTTGTGAAGCCAAATACGTTTTTTCAGGATTGCTCTTAATGATAGAATCAATCAACTTTTCTTCTTTGGCAATTAACTGTTTATTCCGATTTACAGATTCCTTCATAAAACTTCCGGACGACTTTTGAATGGGTCTTCTTGCTTCCGGATCTTGGCAACTTATAGCTAAAAACATGCCAATTAAAAGAAAATAATACAACGTTTTAGTTTTCATTGTTATTTCAATTTGGGATGATTTTTTACAATATTCTCAAATCGCGTTATTGTTTCTGACATAGATAATAGCGATTTTCCTCCGGCGGCATTAACGTGTCCCCCTCCATTCCAATATTCTCTTGCAAACTCATTAACATCAAAGTTACCGAGAGAACGCAAAGATATTTTGATAATACCTTCGTCTTTATTTTCAATAAAAATAGCCGTAAAAATAACATCCTTAATAGATAAACCATAATTTACTATACCTTCAGTATCACCTTTCTTATGATTAAAACGATCTAGCTCTTCTTGTGTCAACGTTATGTAAGAAGTTTTGTGTTCCTTTAAAATATGCATATTCTTTAAAGCTGATCCCAACAGTTGTAAGCTTTCAAAAGTGTTATTATTGTAAAGTAAATTGTGTACTTCGGTATTATCAACCCCCCGATCAATTAAATCAGCTACAATTCGATGTGTTTTACCTGTCGTTTTTGGAAATTTAAATGACCCTGAATCTGTTACAATACCAGTATAAATACATGTAGCAATTGTTTTGTCAATACTGTCCGCATTCGCTATTGCCAAGATAAAATCATAAATCATTTCACATGTTGAGCCATAACGAGTTTCTGAAAACGTAACTTGAGCATAATCATCAGGAGCCTGATGATGATCTATCATAATGAATGGAGATTCTACTTTTGTTAACACGTTTTCCATTTCTCCTGTTCTGTGCAACGCATTAAAATCCAAGGTGAGAATTAAATCTGCCTTTTCAAGTAAGTTTGTAGCTTGGTGTTTATCTTTTTCAAAAATTAGTACATCTGATGAACCCGGTAGCCAAGCTAAAAAATCCGGAAACTCATTTGGAGAAATGATAATTGGTTGGTGCTTTAATTTAGAAAGAAAATGATACAAAGCCAATGTTGAACCCATTGCGTCACCATCTGGGTTTCTATGAGGAATGATGACGATTTTTTTTGAATGCTGAAGCAGTTTTTTGGTTTCAATGATTTGATTTTCTTCCATAGGTTGCGAAGTTACTTTTTTTCTGTGAATAACGAAATAATAGCAAGCAATTAAAACTTTTAAGCTACCGATTTTTTATTCCTGTATATATTTGCTTTTTTATACCGCCAATAACTTGTGAAGAATAAATACCATTCATACCAGAAAAAAAATAAGAAACAAAACAAGCAACTCCTACGAAGATTCCTGTTTGTAATCCAAATAACTCAATTCCCATTAGGGTAGAAGCAATTGGCGTATGTGTTGCACCAGAAAAAACAGCTACAAAACCCATCCCTGCTAAAAGAGCAGTTGGAAGAGGAATGTAAAGCGATAGAAAACTCCCTAATGTTGCTCCTACAAAAAATAAAGGAGTTACTTCACCTCCTTTAAATCCTGCTCCTAAAGTAAAACCGGTGAAGAGAATTTTTATTGCAAAAATACCAACCCACTGTTGCATTTCAAATGATTCTAAAATAGTTGGAATTCCCAATCCGATGTATTTTGTGCTTCCAATCAAAAAAACAGTCAAGGCTAATACAATGCCACCTATAAATGGACGAAGAGGCGGAAAGTTGATGTGTTTTACAAATAGCCTTCCCCACCAATGGGTACTTTTAGAAAACAACATAGCTACAATACCAAAAAGAATTCCCACTAAAATAGTCCAGAAAAGGGTTTGTATAGTAATATTAGGTACAAATGGAATCATGTAGTGTGTGTGTTGAACCGGTAAAAATTCAACGGTAAAATAGGCTATAAAAGCCACTAAAAAAGAAGGAACAATACTCTTTAAACTTACTTTACTGAAAAACAATAATTCTATTGCAAAAACAGCACCGGCTAATGGTGTTCCAAAAACAGATGCAAAACCTGCACTTATACCACAAACCAAGATAATTTTTCGCTCTCTATTATGTAAAGAGAAAAATGAACTAAGTTGATCTGAAATACTGGTACTCATCTGAATAGCTGTGCCTTCTCTTCCTGCTGAGCCTCCAAAAAAATGAGTAATTAGTGTAGTAAAAAACACTAAAGGAGCCATCCGAAATGGTATTCTTTTTTTGGAGTTTGAGTATTCTTCCAAAATTAAATTATTTCCACTCACTACCTCTTTTCCATATAAAAAATACAAATAACCTATCAAAAGACCACCGATAGGCAAAAACCAAATTATCCATTGATTTAACTCTCTAAAAAAAGTAACAAATTCAAGACTGTATAAAAATAATCCGGAGGCCAACCCTGAACAAATTCCAATGATTATACACAAGAAAATCCATTTAAAAAAAAACTTAAGTAAAGATTTTAATTCCATTATAAATGATTTGAGCCAAAAATAGTGATTTTAAAATGGCTGTTGTTAATAAAGTATTTGATTAAAAAATTCAAATAACATTAAGAATAAAATAATATTGTTAATTTTATCAACTAATTAACAAAAATAGCCAAACACTTTAAAATGCCCCATTTAAATAATTTATGGTTTTTACCGTTGTTAAATTATCTGAAATACTTCGAAGATTTTTCAATATTTCAATTAAAGTTAAAAATTAGTTTTATACAAAACATAACCTCTACCTCCTTAAGCAGAGACTGGTTGTTTGTAATCATTTTTGTTCTTTTTCTACTTACTGTTTCTTTTTTGGTATTTAGGAGAAATGCAGCTTACAATAGAAGTTTTGTAAAAGATTTTTCTGAAACCGAATTTTCAAAAATTGAATATCAAAAGTACTTTCTATCGCTGTCTATAATTATCCCTTTGATAGAAATTGTTCTAAACGTTTTTGAACTTCGAAACCAGCCTATGGTCAAATCAAATTTAATTTTTGGCTTGGTTTTTTTAGGCATTTATTTACTCAGTAAAAAAAGTATTCGGGTTTTTAATTTGTTACGACATTTGTTTATTTTCTTTTATCTTGTCTATTTATCAATTGTACTTAGAAATTTGGTTGTTTATGAACCAATGGAATTGATTACTTTTTCAGCTATGCTGATACTCTTCTTTTTTTCTTATAATGTTTTTAAAAAAAATAGACATTATTGGTTATTTGTTTTATCAGTTCTTATATTGTTTCTAACCTTAATAATTACCGGAATAATTAATTTTAAAATTGGTGTTATTTGTGTTATCAGTTTTATACTCATCATTATCTTAAATTATGTTCGACACAATTCTATTCTGAATACAAAAGAAAAATTTTTATTTGCCAATGAAATTGTGAACAAAGGAAATTCGCTCGTCATTGCTACCAAAAAAAATGGCGAACTAACGTATTGTAGTGAAAATATTAACACTATTCTTGGTTATCAAGTAGATGAAGTTTTGGGGATGGGTTTTTGGAAATTGACCGAAGATCCGGAGTTTATTGGAGAAGATTACCACCAAGATTATCAAAAAGATCGTATATACAAACGTAAACTCAAATGTAGAGACGGTCAATACAAATTTATTCAATGGGTTGATAAAGAATTTGGAGAAGATTTATTTGTTGGTATTGGAATAGATGTCACGGAACAAATTAATATTGAAAATCAATATAAAAACCTTGTAGAATCTGCTACCGATTTAATTTTTGAAACAGATAAAAAAGGAAAATTTACTTATATCAATTCTTTTTCATGCGAATTATTACAATACACCTTAGAAGAATTAATACAATTTCATTTTGGAGAATTAATTAGAGAAGATTATCAAAAAGAGTTAATTCAATACTATACTGAAGAACTAAATAAAACAGAAATTCCTAGACTATTGGAATTTCCAATTATGAAAAAAAATGGAAGCGAAGTCTGGATTTCTCAAAAGATTACTGTTAAAAAAAATGATTTAGGAGAAATTATTGGTTATTCCGGAATTGCTAGGGATATTACTTTAATTCGAAACTTGGAAATTGAACGAAATCAAAGACAAGATAAAATAAAAAAATACAACAATACATTAACAAAATTATCCACAACAAGCTTTGCAGGTTATGAAAACATTGTACCCATTTTAAAAATTATTTTTGAAAGTGTAGCCAAAGCTTCCGGTATTCAACGGATAAGTTTTTGGAATTATTATTTAGATAGAATTGAATGCATCAATTTGTTTGAACTCAAAGAATTTAAACATTCAAACCATTTGGTATTAAAAAAGAAAGATTTCCCAATTTATTTTGAATCTATAGAAAAAGAACAAATTATTATCGCCTCTGACGTAAAACGTCAAAAGGAAACCTCAGAATTTATAGACAATTACTTTAATGAAAATAATGTAAAATCATTATTGGATTATCCTGTTTTTATTGATGGAAAATTCTATGGTATTATTTGCTTTGAAGCAGTTGAAAATTTGAGGTATTGGGACAATGAAGATATCAATTTCACACGATCAGTTTCTGAAATAATTTCGTTGGCTATTGAAACGTTAAAAAGAAAGCAGATTGAAGAAAATTTGAAATACAAAAGTGATGTTTTAACTGCAATCACTAAAATTTCTGAAAAAATATTATCCAATAGCAACATTCACAGTATTTTCGATGATATTCTAAAAACACTTGGTAAGGCTGTAAAAGCAGATAGAGTCTATTTTTTTGAAGCAAATGAAGAAAAAAGATTAATTTCTCAAAAACACGAATGGGTCAACGAAAATATTGATCCACAAATTAATAATCCTAAGCTGCAAAACGTACCTTATGAAGTATTTTTGGATATTGTTATTCCACTAAAATCAAATAAAATATACAACAGAATTGTCCGAAACATCTTTGAAAGTGATTATAAAGAACTATTAAAATCTCAAAGTACACTCTCAGTACTTATTTTTCCAATTCTTGTGAAAAATAAATTAATTGGTGCACTCGGTTTTGATGATTGTAAAACAGAACGGATTTGGACAGAAGATGAAGTGAATATTCTACAATCGTTAGTTAACAATATTTCGGCTTCATTGGAGAGAAATATTAATGAAACTATTATCAATGACAGCGAAGAGCGTTTTAGATTGTTGGCCGACAACATTCCGGGTACAATTTATTTATCAAAATACGATTCTAAATTTACTAAAATCTATCTGAACAATGAAATTGAAAAATTATCCGGCTATCCAAAAGAATTATTTTTAAATAATGAAATTTCGTATATCGATATTATTCACCCCGATGATAGAAACAGAGTAGTTAATGACCAAAAATATGCACTGGAAAATAAACAAAAAATACATTTTATATATCGTATCATTCACAAGGATGAACGAATTATTTGGGTGGAAGAATTTGGTGATGTAATCATTAAAGATAATCAAATTGAATACATTGAAGGAATCTTCATTGATATTACCGAAAGAAAATTGCAAGAAGCTGCTATCAAAGAAAAAGAAATGGCTGTTGCTGCAAACAAAGCTAAATCTGAATTTTTAGCCAATATGAGTCATGAAATTAGAACTCCTTTAAACGGAATTATTGGATTCACAGATTTATTGATGCATTCTAATCTGGAAAAAGCTCAGTCTAAATACATGAAAACGGTTAACCAATCAGCAAAAGCTTTAATGGGTGTAATCAACGATATTTTGGACTTTTCTAAAATTGAATCCGGCAATCTAGAATTATCAATTGAGGAAACAAAAGTAGCTGATATTGCTGCTGAAGTAATCGAGACGATTAAGTTTGATGCAATTCAAAAAAAGCTGGATGTTGATTTACATATTAATAGTGATGTTCCCGTAACAGTATGGATTGATTCCATTAGACTTAAACAAATCCTTATCAATTTATTAGGAAATGCAGTCAAATTCACATCCAAAGGAAAAGTAAAACTTCAAATAGCAGTTATAGATAAGATTGCTTCTCATCAAACCCGATTACGTTTTTCCGTTATTGACACCGGTATTGGAATTCGCAGAGAAAATCAATCCAAAATTTTCGAAGCATTTTCACAAGAAGACAGTTCTACCACAAGACAATATGGTGGAACCGGATTAGGTTTAAGTATATCCAATAAATTATTAGGGTTAATGAATAGTAAATTAGAACTCAAAAGTATTCCTGAAAAAGGAAGTACATTCTATTTTGATATCGATTTACAAACATCCAGTAAAGAATCAATTGAGTTTCCTAAGAACATTACTGTAAATGAAGAGTTTGTCTACGAAAACCCAATCGAGGCAAAGGTTTTAATTGTTGAAGACAACAATATTAATTCATTGTTAGCTAAAACATTATTAAAAAAAATTCTCCCTAATGCAACAATTACTATTGTATCCAATGGTTTAGAAGCACTTGAATATATTCAAGAAGAAAAAGTAGATATTATTTTTATGGACATACAAATGCCTGTCATGAATGGCTATGAAGCAACTATTGAAATTCGTAAACTGGAATCATCAAAAAACCTACCCATAATTGCTTTAACTGCCGGTACTGTTGTTGGTGAAAAAGAAAAATGTATTGAAATAGGAATGAATGATTATATCTCTAAACCCATCATCAAAGGAAGCTTAGAAGAAATTGTGTCAAAGTGGTTGAAAAAGTAAAATAATTTTATATATTTATGATAGTATAAATCACTAAAATAAATTGCTGTATGAAATGGGAAGGCAGAAGACAAAGTAAAAACGTAGAAGATCGCCGTGGCATGGGCAACACAGGAAAAGTTGTGGCCGGTGGAGGATTAATTGGTATTATTTTACTTCTTATCAATATGTTTGGTGGCGAAGGTGCTCAAAATCTTGCACCAATACTAGAACAATTAAATCAACAGCAATCTACAGAAAGTCCTTCACAACCTTTGAGTGAAGAAGATGAAAAAATGGGCCAATTTGTGTCAACTGTTCTCGCAGATACCGAAGACGTCTGGCACGAAATTTTTGAAGAAAACGGAATGACGTATAAAGAACCGGGTATGGTTTTGTTTAGGGGTTCGGTACAAACAGAATGTGGTGGTGCTACTTCTGCTTCCGGTCCTTTTTATTGCCCTGCTGATCAAAAAATTTATATGGATTTAGATTTTTTTGATGAATTACAAACTCGATTTGGTGCCCAAGGTGGTGATTATGCCATTGCTTACGTTATAGCCCACGAAGTGGGGCATCATGTACAAACACTTTTGGGAACATCCGGTAAAGTAAGACAATTGCAACAAAAAATGAGTAAAGCTGAAGGAAATAAACTATCCGTTTCCTTAGAACTTCAAGCCGATTTTTATGCTGGATTATGGACACATTACAACAGTAAATACTTAGAAGAAGGTGATATTGAGGAAGCCCTAAGTGCAGCACATGCTGTTGGGGATGATGCTATTCAAAAGAAAATGCAAGGCCATGTAGTACCCGATTCGTTTACGCATGGCACATCAGAACAAAGAGTAAAATGGTTTGGTAAAGGATTTAAAACCGGAGATATCAGACAAGGTGATACTTTTGCTGAATTGAATTAATTTCAGTTTAAATGCGTTTTATTGTTCATTTAAAAAATTATCATTCCCTTTTTTAAAGCATTCATAATTCGCTTTTGAATTAAGGATTTTTTATAAAATGTTCAGCCCTTAATGACTGTCACTTTTATACATTTGCTTTTTTAAAAATTCTAAAAATGAACGTTGGCATAGATAGTATTTCCTTTGATATTCCTAAACTCTACTTACCCATTTCCTCACTTGCAGACAAGCGAAATATTGAACCTGATAAATTGATTAAAGGACTCGGTTTACACAAAATGAGTTTTCCGGATAAAAATCAAGATGTAGTTACTTTTGCTGCCAATGCTGCTTTAAAATTAATTGAACAAGAGAACATTAATCCGACAGAAATTACACGGATTTATGTAGGTTCAGAAAGTGGTGTGGATAGTTCAAAACCTATCGCTTCCTATGCTTTATCTTTATTAGAAAGTAAATTAGGGATAGGTTCTTTTCGAAATTGTGATGTGGTTGATTTAACTTTTGCTTGTATTGGCGGAGTCGATGCACTTCAAAATTGTTTGGATTACATTCGGTTAAATACAACAAAAAAAGCAATCGTCATTGCATCCGATAATGCTAAATATGATTTAGCATCTAGTGGAGAATATACGCAAGGTGCCGGTGCCATTGCCATGCTGATTACTTCAAACCCAAGAATTTTAAGTTTTTCAAATGAAGTTGGCGTTTCCTCAGAAGGTGTTTTTGACTTTTTTAAACCAAGAAGAACTTTTTCTAAATCAGATATAACCAATTCATCTGAAAATTCGGAATGGTTTAGCGTTCTGGAAAATGAAGTTTCCATTTACAAAGAACAACCTGTTTTTGATGGTCAATACTCCAACCAATGTTACATCAATCGAATTACGGAAGCTTATAATCATTTCAAAAAAGAAAGTCAGCAAACCGGAAAAGTGTATGAAAATTGGGTTTCTATTTTGATGCATCTTCCTTATTGTTATCAAGGTAGAAGAACCTTAATAGAAATTTTCGCGAATGAAAATCCTGAATTACTCAATAATCAAATTGGCGAAACTGAAAAAGACAAACTAAAAGCATTGACCAAAAGTCAGGAATATTTGGAACTCATTAATCAAAAAATTTATCCATCTGAAATTGCTTCGGGTCAAATAGGAAATATTTATACCGGTTCTATTTTCTTAGGAATGCTTTCCGCTTTATGTTACCATGCAAAAGAAAACACCAATTTAGAAAACCAAAAAGTGGGATTCATAGCCTACGGAAGCGGTTCCAAATCAAAGGTTTTTGAAGCCACCGTTTGTGAAAATTGGAAATCGGTTATCAGCCAAATTAATCTCTTTGAAACATTAGAAAATAATCACTCGATTGATTTTGAAACATACGAAAAACTGCATAAAAAAGAATTGCAACATGCTGTTTTAGCACCCAAAAATGAGTTTGTTTTAGCTTCTATTGAAAAAGAAAATCCGGTTTTGGTGGGTGCGAGATATTACGTTTTCATAGAATAATTAACAAAGTATTATTTATTTATTTTTGATATTAAAGTTTATTTTTACCTACCCCAACCACCCTTCTCTATCTAAACTCCGATATTGAATCGCCTCTGCAATATGATTCGGTTTGATGTTTTCAGCAGCTTCTAAATCAGCAATGGTTCGGGCCACTTTCAAAATTCGGTCATACGCTCGTGCAGATAAATTCAATCGTTCCATGGCTGTTTTTAATAAACTTAATGAAATATCATCCAACACACAAAATTGACGAATGTATTTACTTCCCATTTGGGCATTGTAATGCAAATTTTCAAAGGCTTCAAACCGTTGGGATTGAATTTGTCTGGCGTGAGTAACTCTTTTTCTGATTTCTGAACTGCTCTCTGCCTTTCGGGTTTCGGTTAATTTTTCAAACGGAACCGGATTCACTTCAATATGAATATCAATTCTATCCAAAAGCGGACCGGAAATTTTACTTAAATACCGTTGCATTTCTGCCGGAGAAGTACTTACCGGAGCATTAGGGTCGTTAAAATAACCACCGGGACTCGGATTCATACTGGCCACCAACATAAAGGAAGAAGGATAAGTAATCGTAAATTTTGCTCTGGAAATGGTTACTTCTCTATCTTCCAAAGGTTGACGCATGACTTCCAACACTTCACGCTTGAATTCCGGTAATTCATCTAAGAATAAGACACCATTATGTGCCAACGAAATTTCACCCGGTTGCGGATAACTTCCACCTCCGACCAATGAAACGGATGAAGCCGTATGATGCGGACTTCTAAACGGTCGTTGACTCATCAAACCGGCATCTTTAATTTTTCCGGCAACCGAATGAATTTTGGTGGTTTCCAAGGCTTCCTTCATGGTCATCGGTGGCAAAATACTCGGCATTCGTTTAGCTAACATCGTTTTACCTGATCCGGGTGGGCCAATTAAAATGATGTTATGTCCACCTGCAGCCGCAATTTCCATACAACGTTTGATTCCCTCCTGCCCTTTTACATCTGAAAAATCAAATTCAGGAAAATCTAATGTTCTTGAAAACTCCGTTTGTGTATCAATAACAGTTGGTTGTAAATCGCCTCTTCCTTCAAAAAAGTCAATGACTTGTAAAACATTTTCTACTCCGTAAACATCCAATCCTTCCACGATGGCGGCTTCTTTTACGTTTTGAATCGGGAGAATAAATCCTTTATAGCCTTCTTCTTTCGCTTTAATGGCAATTGATAATGCTCCTTTTATAGGTTGCAATCCACCATCCAATGAAAGTTCTCCCATAATGATGTACCGGTCTAATTCCTCCGCTTGAATTTGTCCGGTAGCAACCAAAATACCTATAGCAATCGTAAGGTCATAAGCAGAACCTTCTTTCCGCATATCAGCCGGAGCCATATTGATGGTAATTTTTTTGACCGGTAAAGAATAATTGTTGTTTTTGAGAGCGGCAGCAATGCGGTAACTGCTCTCTTTGATGGCATTGTCGGGCAATCCGACCAAGTGGTAGCCCACTCCTTTGTCAATATTTACTTCAACTGTAATCGTCGTGGCTTCCACACCAAAAACGGCACTTCCAAATACTTTAACTAACATGGCGTATACATTTAATGTGACAAATATCACAAATTGATTTGAATATTTGCTTTAATTTTGAAAAAAAAATAAAATGTATCGTTCAAAATACCTCAAACTAATATTGATTTCATTTCTATCCGCCTACTGCTCTTCACAAAATAAAATAACTGAAAATCAACAGCTTTGGCTCGGTTACATCACACAAACAAAAATAACAGATAACATTTCATTGTGGAATGATGTCCATTGGGTTCCTGAAAGTTTTGGTTTAATAAGAACCGGAATTACGTATCATTTTGAAAAAAAAAATAAAATGACATCTACCGTTGGTTATGCTTATGGAAAAATTTATCCGCCGGAAGGAAATGAAACTTTTCGGCCGGAACATCGCTTGTGGGGACAAACAACATTAAGTCATAAACAAAATGATTTTTCGTTTTTACACCGATTGCGTTATGAAGGCCGATTTAGAGGAAAAATTATCGAAGACCATCTTCAAAATGAATTTAATTTTAACTACCGATTACGCTATTTACTGCAAACACGATACTATTTTAAAAATCAAGAAAAAGGAAAATTCTACCTAATGGCTGCTGATGAAATTTTATTAAATGTTGGACATGAAATTAAAAATAATTTCCGATTAGACCAAAACAGAATTTCACTTGGTGGTGGTTACCAATTTAAAAAAATGACTTTTCAATTGGCTTATATGAATCAACTAATAGAGTCGAACAGCAGTAATACTTTTAAAATGAATCACAATGTACAACTTATCATTTTTCACCATTTTGATTTAAGAAAAAAACTCGTAAACAATTAGTTTTATAATAGCTATTTTGATTCATTTTTATTTGCTTAAATCCATATTTTAAAAGGATTTTTGTAAAGATTAAAAAGCTTTAGTTTTTTATTTTGTACCTTTGCAACATCAATTTGATTTGTTTAGATTAACTCCATGAAATTTTATTTCATTCTACTAATCCAAATTTTTGATTTCTACACAATGAAATCTTCTTAAAATCAACAAACAGTTTACTGTTCATTTGCCATGGGAAAATCCCAAATACGGCATAAATAATCAAATTTAACAGAAATAGAAAAAAGCCTACTGGCTCATTGCTGTTTTTTATAAAAATGAATTATGGTATTTACACTTATTACTGCTCAAACAGGCAATCATCCAACTTACACTCCAAAAGTTATTGCTGAATTTTTGTTCACTCATTTAGAACAATATGGCGATACAACCGAAGATATTTTGAAATGTATCGAATACGTAATGAACCCGTCCAAAGGTGGCACCATTATAATTGGCGTTGATGATAACAAAATTGTTGGCGTAGTAATTCTTAACAATACAGGAATGAAAGATTATATACCGGAAAATATTTTGGTTTACATTGCTGTAGATAACTCGCAACGCGGAAAAGGGTATGGCAAAAAATTGATGCAAAAAGCTATAGATTCTACCACTGGAGCTATCGCACTACATGTTGAACCCGACAATCCGGCTTTTCATTTATACAAAAAACTAGGCTTTACAAACAAATATTTAGAAATGAGATTAACCAAATAATCGTTATGGAAAATTTAAACCATCGACTGGAATCACTCATTCGCTTTAGAAAAGAGCTACATAAAAACCCTGAATTATCCGGCAAAGAAATTGAAACTGCTAAACGAGTGGTATCTTTTTTGGAACAATATTCACCGGATGAAATACGAACTAATGTTGGCGGAAACGGAATTATCGCTATTTATAAAGGGTTAAAAGAAGGAAAATCAATTTTGTTTCGATGTGAATTGGATGCACTTCCAATAAAAGAAACCAATTCATTTGAACATCAATCAGTTAAAAATAGTATTTCACACAAGTGTGGACATGATGGCCATATGGCTATTTTGTGTGGACTTGCCAGCGAATTGTATCATCAACGTCCTGAAAAAGGAAACGTGATTTTATTGTTTCAACCTGCCGAAGAAAATGGTTCCGGTGCACAAAAAGTGGTAAAGGATGAAAATTTTAAAAATCTAAACCCGGATTATGTTTTTGCTTTGCATAATTTACCCGGATTTACAAAAAATCAAATTGTGGTGAAAGAGGGTACATTTTCCTGTGCAGTAAAAAGTATGATTATTCGATTGAAAGGAAAAGTTGCACACGCTGCAGAGCCTGAGAATGGAACAAATCCTGCATTGGCAATTGCATCAATTATTCAGCAATTTGATTCGAAAAATCAACCTGATAAAACAATAGAAAACTTTAGCATAATTACACCTGTTTATAGTTCATTTGGTCAAAAAGCGTATGGCATTTCGGCAGGAAAAGGTGAAATTCATTTCACCATTCGTTGCCAAACCAATAGAGAAATGGAAAAACTTTCAAATGAATTGCTAAAAGTAACCGAAGAAATTATAAAAAACCATCACTTAGAATGTAAAATTAAATGGACAGAATCATTTCAAGCAAATGAAAATCATGCTGATGCTACTACACACATTAAAAATGCTTCAAAATTGTTAGGATTAGATGTGCTTGAAAAGGAATCACCTTTTAGTTGGGGTGAAGATTTTGGTTTGTTTACACAAATTTATCAGGGTGCTATGTTCGGACTTGGAGCAGGAAAAGAATCGCCGGCTTTGCATCATTCGGATTATGATTTTCCGGATGAAATTATCTCAACAGGCGTAAAACTATTTCATCAAATCAGTAAGGAAATCAATCATGCACACTAATTCGGTTATTGAACTTAATCCCGATTCATATCAAAACAATTTACTTTTTCTGAAGAAAATGTATGGCAAAAACGTCATGCTTTCCTCTGTTGTAAAAGGAAATGCGTATGGTCACGGCATTGAAGAATTTGTGACAATGGCTCACGAAAGTGGTGTTACGCATTTTTCTGTTTTTGATGTTGCTGAAGCTCAACTGGTAAAAAAACAACTTCCCCAAAAAGTTACTATTTTAATAATGGGTTTTGTTTCGGATGAACTGATGGAATGGGTTATTCAAAACGATATTGAATTTTATGTTTTTGAAAAGAAACGATTGGAGACAGCTATTAAGATTAGTAAAAAATTAAATAAAAAAGCCATCATCCATATTGAAGTGGAGACCGGAATGAATCGAACCGGGTTTGTTCAAAGTGAATTGAACGGTTTAACTTCTTTATTAAAAAAAGAAGAAAATCACATCGAATTTAAAGGATTATGCACTCATTTTGCAGGAGCTGAAAGCATGTCTAACTACTTTAGAGTCAAACAACAAATTGAGCGGTTTGAAAAAATATATGCCTATTTCTGTGTAAAAAATTTAGTCCCAAAAATAAAGCATTCCGCTTGTTCTGCCGCTTCAGTCATGTTTCCTGAAACCCGAATGGATATGGTTCGCATCGGAATAATGCAATACGGATTATGGCCAAGTCCCGAAGTTTTTGCAAGTTATATTTCTTCCAAAAAGAAGAAAATTGATCCGTTAATAAGAGTAATCTCATGGAAAAGTCGAGTAATGAACATCAAAAAAATCAATACTGGCGAATTCATTGGTTACGGAACAAGTTTTATGGCAAAAGAAAAAATGAAAATTGCCACCATTCCAATTGGCTATGCTCATGGCTACAGTCGATCGCTTAGTAATAAAGGTCGAGTCATCATCAATCAGCAGCGATGTATGGTGGTTGGAACGGTAAATATGAATATGATGTTAGTGGATGTTTCGGATATTCCTTCCATCAAAATTGGTGACGAAGTAATTCTCATCGGAAGCCAAGAAAAAGTTGATGTTTCTGTGGCTTCGTTTAGTGAAAATAGTAATCAATTAAATTATGAATTACTCACGAGAATTTCAAAATCAATTCCCAGAAAAATTTTAATCTAATGGCTTTTATCAAATTATATCGATCAAAACTTCATGAAAATTATAGGTTTTTGGACCATTTATTTAAATCCAGAAATATCGAATGGGGTGTTGTTTCTAAATTATTATGTGGTAATGTAATTTATTTGAAAGAACTAATTGCATTGGGTGTAACCGAAATTCATGATTCTAGAATTAGTAATTTAAAAAAAATTAAAAAACTCAACCCGGCTATTCAAACCGTTTACATTAAACCACCGGCAAAGTTAAGTATCAAAAAAATTGTGGAATTTGCCAATGTGAGTTTTAATACCGAAATCTATACCATCAAATTACTCTCGGAAGAAGCCATCAAGCAAAATAAAATCCATAAAATCATCATCATGATTGAGATGGGCGATTTGCGTGAAGGTGTGATGGGCGAAGAACTCATCAATTTTTATGGTGAAGTTTTACAACTGCCCAATATAGAAGTTCGCGGAATCGGAACCAACTTAAATTGTTTGAGCGGCGTGATGCCAACGCAAGACAAATTGATTCAATTAAGTTTATATAAGCAACTGATTGAAGTCAAATTCAATGTGTCTATCCCTTGGGTTTCGGGTGGCACTTCGGTTGCCGTTCCACTTATTTTAAAAAATGCCCGACCCATGGCAGTGAATCATTTTCGCATTGGTGAAGCGTTGTTTTTTGGGAAAGATTTATTTACCGGAGAAACCATCGAAAACATGCACAATGATGTTTTTAAATTGTTTGCCGAAATTATCGAAATTACCGAAAAACCGAATGTTCCAGATGGAGAATTAGGCGAAAATGTTGCCGGAAATTCCTTTTCTATTTCTAACGTAGACGACTTGAGCAGCACTTCACTTCGAGCTATTTTAGACATTGGTTTGTTGGATATGCAACCGCAATATTTGAAAACAGAAGATGAAAATATCACCATTGTAGATGCCAGTTCCGATATGTTAGTAGTTGATATTACAAACTCTCAAAACAAATATAACATTGGCGACTTAATTTCGTTTAAATTAAAATACATGGGAGCGTTACACTTACTAAATTCGGATTACATTGAAAAAAGAGTGGAATAAAAAAAGGAGCTCATTAGGCTCCTTTCGGTTATTTTACAAACTTATCAATTCCGTTTCGCAACCATTTTTCGTATAAATCGATGTCCGGATCATAACTGGCAGGTTCCTCTGATAAAGTATTTCCATCAGTATCCAAAATTAAATAATACGGTTGAGCATTGGCTTTGTATTTGGTAATTTGAAAATCACTCCATTTGTTCCCAATGGTTTTGATTTTTTTACCGGTTTCTTTAGAAACATATTTTTCGTTTTCTGGTAATTCCTTTTTATCATCAACATAAAGAGAAATCAACACCACTTCATTTTTCAAAATAGAAAGTATCTTTTTATCTGACCAAACATAGTCTTCCATTTTACGGCAATTCACACATGCATAACCGGTAAAATCAAGTAAAATCGGTTTGTTTATTTGTTTGGCATAAGCCAATCCATCTTCGTAATCATGAAAAGCAATAATTCCGTGCGGACCGGAATGAGCTCCTTTTGGCAAAGCTCCTATATCTGAAGCACCACCTCCACTTCCAATTCCTGTTGGACTTTCACTGTAATTTAGTGGTGGCGGAAAACCTGAAATTATCTTTAATGGAGCACCCCAAAGTCCGGGAATTAAGTAAACTGTAAAACTCAATACAAATAACCCCATAAACAATCTTCCTACAGAAATATGGGTGAGCGGACTATCATGAGGTAATGTTATTTTTCCAAATAAATACAATGCCCAAGCACCAAAAACGGCAATCCAAATCGCTAAAAATGTTTCTCTTTCAAACCAATGCAATTGCAAAACCAAATCGGCATTCGATAAAAATTTAAATGCAAAAGCCAGTTCTAAAAATCCTAACGAAACTTTTACCGTATTTAACCATCCACCTGATTTTGGTAAGGAATTCATCCAACCCGGAAATAAAGCAAATAACATAAATGGTAAAGCAATGGCTGATGAAAAGCCTAACATACCTACAATCGGAGCAATTCCGCCTTTCGATGCGGCTTCTACTATCAACGTTCCAACAATGGGTCCGGTACATGAAAAGGACACGATGGCTAACGCTAAGGCCATAAAAAAGATACCGATAATTCCTCCTCTATCCGCTTGACGATCTACTTTATTGGCCCATGAATTTGGTAAAACAATTTCAAATGCACCTAAAAATGACGCAGCAAAAAAGACTAATAAGGCAAAGAAAATAACATTAAAAGCAACGCTTGTAGATAATTCATTCAACGAATCTGCACCAAAAATTGCGGTGATGGCTGAGCCTAAAGCTACATAAATTACGATAATTGAAATACCATAGATAATGGCGTTTTTAATTCCTTTGGCTCTGTCCTTACTTTGTTTAGTAAAGAAACTTACCGTCATGGGTATCATTGGAAACACACATGGAGTAAGTAACGCAGCAAAACCGGAGAAAAAGGCGATGATAAAAATTGTCCAAAGACCTTTTTGTTCCTCCTTTTTTGTTTCTTTTTCAATTTCTGTTTTTAGCTCTTTCGATGCTACTTTTTCTTGTGTTTTATCATTCGTTGTAGCAACAGTATCAACCGTTTCAACCGGAGCAATAACGGCACTTTCTTTTATTGGCAATTTAAATTCAAAACTTTTAAACTGTTGAATACATTGTTCCAAACAAGCCTGGTATTCTACATCCACTTTAATCGACTTTAGTGCCGGATTTGTCACTTTTACTAATTGTGAAAATTGAGCAGAACCTTCAAACATATATTCCTCTACTTCAAAAATTTCACTATATACTTTTTTGTATTTACTTTCTGTTGTTTTACCAATTAGTTGATAATTATTCTTTGAATTTTCATAAATAAAAACTGTTGGTAATGAACCTCCATCCGGTGTGAATTGAGAGAAAAAATGCCAATCCTTTTGAATAGTTGCATCAAATTTTAATAAAAATTCCGTGTCCGATATTGGTTCGATGGATGTTTTCCACTTTACCGGATCTAAAATCTGTGCTTGTGTAATACTGATTACAAAAAAGGAAAGGAGTGTAAAAAATAAATTCTTCATTAGAGTAATTGAATTTTTATGATGGTTTGTGTGTTTTCGTTTACTTTAAATCGATTGTCTAAGCGTTTTCCAACGAGCCAAACAATTTGATTTTCAGAGCATAAAAGCCAAGCATTTTCTTTATCGATGATCGAAAATTTTTCATCTTTAAAAAATTTACTCAACTTCTTTTTTCCGCTCATTCCAAAAGGGTAAAAATAATCACCTTCTTGCCATTTTCGAAGTTTTAAAGGAAACTTTAACGCATCTGCATCAACAAAGATAGTTTTTGAATCGGATATAGTTATATCACTCACGTTGTAAAACCTCAACTTTAAGGGAAAATTAAGTTCAGATTGGTTTGTCTGAATAAAATATTCTTCCAAAATAACATCCGATTTAGGTTCGATAATCAATGTATCTCTATCTTTCAGCAATCTGAAATGTTCTGAAAAAATTTGCTTTCCGGATTGAGCTTTTACCAAATCATTAATATCTTGCCATGCTGAAAATCCGAAGGGCATTAACCATTGGTACAAATAGGCTTGATAATTAGAAAGTTGAAGCAATTCATCTAAATCGATTATTTTCTGATTATCAATATCTTTCACAACTTTTCGATATACAATTCGCGAAGCATCATCCACCAACGACTGAGCTTGATTGAGGTGTTGAAGTGTAGTTTCAAAAGAAGCTAAAAAACTTAGATTCAATTCTTTTAAAATAGGAACTACGTGATGACGAATTTTATTTCGCACATATTTATCAGAAGCATTACTGGAATCTTCTCTCCATTTCAACTGATTTTCACTTGCAAAAGTTTCAATTTCTGCTCTTGAAAAAATTAAAAGCGGTCGAATAATTTTATCATTTTGGGATGGAATTCCGGTGAGTCCATCTAAACCGGTTCCGCGAGAAAAATTGATTAAAAATGTTTCCAATTGATCGTCTAAATGATGAGCAGTGGCCACAAAATCAAAATTTTCGGTGACTAACAATTCATAAAACCATTCGTATCGCAACTTTCGGGCGGCGACTTGAATGGATACTTTTTTATCTTCTACAAATTGCTTCGTATCAAATTTTTGAAAAAAGCCAGGAACGTAATTTTCTTTACAATAGGATTTCACAAAATCTTCATCTTCATCGCTTTCATCACCCCGAAGTTGAAAATTGCAATGTGCTACTCCAAATTCAATATTTGTTTTGGAGATTAAATCTAACAAAACCATGCTATCCAACCCGCCACTAACAGCGATTAAAATTTTTGCCTCTTGAAGAAAAGGAAATTGAGCAGAAAGGTGATTTTGGAATTTTAATAGCATGTTCAAAAGTAAGGAATTTTGTGAGAATGATATCATTCTAATTCAATACCTCAAACATTGCTTTTGCTTTCAGTAAACACTCTTTATATTCGCTTTCGGGATTGGCTTCTGAGGTAATGGCACTTCCAACGGAAAATGACAAATAACAATTTTTGGAATTGTATAAAATACTTCGAATGACAACGTTAAAATCAAAATCACCATCCGGAGAAAAATAGCCAACCGCCCCACTGTAAAGTCCGCGTTTGATTTCTTCTAATTCTTCTATGATTTTCATTGCAGAAATTTTTGGGGCACCAGTCATGCTGCCCATCGGAAAAGTAGTTTTGATAATTTCAACGGGAGAAGTAGTATTTTCTACTTGAGAAATAACGGTAGAAATTAGTTGGTGTACTTGTTTGAACGTGTAAACTTGACATAACTCTTCTACCGCTACCGAACCTTTTGTAGCTGTACGTGATAAATCATTGCGAACCAAATCAACTATCATAATGTTTTCGGCACGTTCTTTCGGATTATTTTCTAATTCAACTTTTGATTGCTCATCTAAAATGGGGTCTGAATTTCTTTTGGCAGTTCCTTTTATGGGTTGGGAAATCACTTTTGTTCCTTCCTTTTTTAAATACCTTTCAGGCGAAGCAGAAATCAAAAACTGATAATTATTTTTAAAATAAACGGCAAATGGTGGTTGCGAAATGGCGTTGAGTTTTTGATAAATTTCTAAAGGCTCAATACTTGCATTTTTAGCAAAAAATTCCATACAAAAATTGGCTTCATAAATGTCGCCGTGGTGAATATATTCGAGCATTTTGGACACTTTTTTTAAATAATCTTCTTTTGAAATACGCTGCTGAATATTGATTTTGCTTACCGCTCCAAACTCCATACTCCTTTCTCCTAACTTATTACTCTCTATCACCAAAATCGTTCGAAAATCATCCTCCATTTCATCATCACACAAATTCAAATACTGCATTTCAACTTGATTATTTTTCAGAAAAAACAACTTTTTAGGTTGAAAGAAAAACAAATCAGGAAATTCTAATCCGTCAAAATTTTTAGAGGTTAAAGCCTCTGTATCATTTTTTAAATCATACGACAAATAGCCAAACAACCAATCTTTTGTAAGCGTTTGATATTGATTTAAATCATCAAAAGCATTTAAATAGTCGGTTTTGACAGAAGTAAAAGCATCAACAGCCAAAACCACATCGTAATTGGAATATTTCTGATGATAATTGTTTGTGTCTAAAAAAACAACTTCTCTAAACTGATTGGTCCAAATCAACAATTTTTGCTTGAAAATTTCAGGATTTTCAACGGTAAAGACTTTTACTTTTCTTAGCATTTTTAACTAAAAAATTACTTTAATGATGCTTCAAATTGATGAAGTTTCTGTAAAATTTCATTTTTAATTTCATCGTTGGTAATTTTTGTCTCTTCAACAGAAAAATTTTCTTTGAAAGAAGCTAATGAATAAGTGTCAATAACTTCAGCACCAAATCGTGGCAGCATATTTTTAACTACTTCCAACGAACTCATTCCTCCTCGGGCTCCATTTGAAGTACTCAACAAAAATACTTTTTTACCTTCTAAAAACTTTCTGTCCAATCGTGACAACCAATCCAATACATTTTTAAAAAATGCAGACGGATTACCGTTATGTTCATTTACAGAAATTAACAAGCCCTTAGAAGACTGAATGTGTTTGTAAATTTGATTGATAGACGATGGAAATCCATTATCGCGTTGTTCATCTTCGCTATACACGATTAAATCCATATCGGATAATTTGAATAACTCGAAAGAACTTTCTGTTAATTGAGATGTCAAATAGGTAACTAATTGATGATTAATTGAAGTAGAAGAATTACTTCCCGCAAAGGCTAATATAGTTGACATAAAATTTATTTTTTTGTAAAGGTACGGAAGAAAAAAATCCTTTTCAAATAAAGTGTCAAGGTTTAGTTTATCTCATACAAGTATAATTTATTTGGTAAATATTTTTTCTACAAGAGGTCAAAAAACTTTCTTTTAAAAAGTAAAATTTTAATTTTACAGAAAAAAGATGAAATATTCATATTTAGTACTTCTACTTATTACTCAATTAATTTCTGGTCAAAATTATACGCTAACTTATGAAAAGTGGAGTAACGGAACAAGAATTGAAAATCAAGACCCAATTTTAGTTTACACCAATTCTTTTTTAACTTTAGTTAGTTCGGAGGGAATATTTTCCGGTAAAAATGATTTTCCATTAGAACAAATCTATATTGATAGAGCTAATCAAAACTTAATTCAATCGACTAAATTAAATCAAAATAAATCGATTGCCACTAAAGATTCATTAGCCTTAGGAAAACAAACTTTTGAATTATTAAATGAAACCAAAACCATTTTAGGTTATAAATGCAAAAAAGCAAAAACAATCATCAATTCCAATACAATTGAATTATGGTATACCAACGACCTCAACGTAAAAGGTGCTCCAACCGTTTTGGGTCAGAATTTAGGATTGGTTTTAGAAATGACCCGCAATAATAACTTTGTGATTACCGCAACCAAAATTGAAAAACTAAAAAAATTACCAGCTCAAATTGCTTTACCAAACTCTAACTTCGCTGACGGATTAACCTACCGTGATTTACTTTGGAAAAGCCGTTTTATCACACTTACTGTTTTTGAAAACGAAACAATTAATTTTTCAGATAAATCGAAGTCAAACGATAGTATTTTACGATTTGCCAATGGAACCGTAATCTTGAGAAAAGTAAAATTTCCGGAAATTAAAAACGGAAGTCCGATTTTTGCCGAGTTAAAAACCAGTTCTACCGGCGATGCTTATGATAGAACAGGTTCACTATTTGTAATTCCAATGAAAGGAGAAAATACTTTTTTTAATGGTTTAAAGCATGGCATAAATACTTTACCCATTTATCAAAACGGAAATGGAAAAATCTATCAAGGTGTTGCGTTAAAAGATGATTATCAACCTTTAACAGAGTTAATGCGTTTTTTTACGCCGTTTGGAATTAAGCAATACAATCATATTTCGTTAAAAGACAAAACGTGGTATAATGAAGTTCCGTACCGTCAAGACATTTCTGAATTGCAACCTATTTTAAGCGATCAAGAAATGTGGGTAGGAGCTTTTATTGGAAATTATGACCAAGGCGGACATCGTGTTTCAGTAGAAATTACAATTCATCCACAAGAAAACGAAACTAAAAAAACAACATTCGCTTTGCCTCTTTTTAATACGACTAATGTGATGGAAATGGGAGGACAAGAATATGCCACTATGTTTTCGGTTGAAAAAGGTTTGGAAGTTACTTTTAGTTTGGAAAAACCGATTAAAAATGCACAATTGCGATACATTACCACCGGACATGGCGGCTGGGAAAATGGTGATGAATTTGTGCCTAAGAAAAATAGTATATACTTAGACGAACAACTTGCTTTTTCATTTATCCCTTGGCGACAAGATTGCGGTTCGTACAGGTTGTTTAATCCGGCTTCAGGGAATTTTAGCAATGGTTTATCGTCATCTGATTACAGCCGCTCCAATTGGTGTCCGGCTACGGTAACAAATCCAATGTTGATTGATTTGGGTGATTTATCAGCCGGAAAGCATTCCATTCGTATTCAAATTCCGCAAGGAAAACCAGAAGGAAATAGTTTCAGTGCTTGGAATGTTTCAGGAATAGTGTTAGGAGAACCGGTAGAGTAAAATTCCCTACCGATTTCCCTTCAATCAACCAATCAACTAAAACAATTAATCTTTTATTTTAAACACTTTCGTTAAAATATCATCCATTAAACACCATTTGGTTAAGGATGATTGTAATAAATTGGCTCCCACAAAAGCAGTAAACCACAACCAATTTTGGTTGACATAAATAGCCAGAAGTAAACTAATTAAAATAAACGTTCCGGCAATTCCGCGTACGATTCTGTTTTTCATTTTTTTTAAGATTCTAAGGTTCTGAGGCCCTAAGGTTCTGAGGTTGGAGACTATTATTAATTTAGTCCCTAAGTTCCTCAGCACCTTGGTACCTTCTATATAAATTTTTCGATGTTAAAAGTGGCCAAATGCATTTTGGATTTGGTTTCTAATTCTTGATTGAAAGCGAGAATTAATGCATATAATTTTTCTAAATTTTCTATTGGAACAAAAGCATAAAAAGCAATCGATTCATTTTCGTTTACTTCGCTGCCAAACCAATTGGAAGCTAATGCTTCTTCTGATACATCTTTAAATCCGGTTACGTTACGATACGAATAGGTTTTTACACCGGATTCTTTAAGCAAATGCTGTATCTCTCTTTTGAAAGAATGGACAGCGGTTATAAGGACTAATTTCATTTTTTTAAGGTGCTAAGGTTCTAAGGTTTACTAATTACTATTCACTAAGGACTATTCACTAAAGACTAATCACTTTTCTTTTCCCATTTCTTCCGTTCAGTAATGTAATAAATTAAGGGTACTACAATTAATGTTAACAAAGTAGAAACAATCGCTCCCGCCACTAACGAAATCGCTAATCCTTGGAAAATCGGGTCAAACAGAATAATTGAGGCTCCAATGACTACGGCTCCGGTGGTTAACAAAATAGGCGTGGTTCGCACCGCTCCGGCTTCGATTATGGCTTGTTTGATTTCGATACCGTCATTTAATCTGATTTCGATAAAGTCGATTAAGAGAACCGAGTTTCGCACCATCACTCCGGCTAAAGCAATCATACCGATGAAGGATGTGGCAGTAAAGAATGCTCCTAACAACCAGTGACCTAAAACAATTCCCACCAAGGAAAGCGGAATCGCCACCATCATCACAATGGGTGTTTTAAAGTTTTGGAACCAACCAACAATCAACATATAGATAATGATGATAACCACTAAAAAGGCAGCTCCTAAATCACGGAAAACTTCTAACGTAATTTGCCATTCTCCGTCCCACTTTACGGTGAAATCATTTTCGTCTGTAGGCTGTTCCATATACAATTCGTTTACTTTATACCCTTTCGGAAGTTGCATTTTTTCTAATTTCTCATTCATCCCTAAAATGGCGTACACCGGACTTTCCAATGCTCCTGCCATATCGGCTAATACATACACTACTCGTTTTTGATCCTTACGGTAAATCGTATTTTGCAAGGTATCGGTTGTTACTTTAACCAAATCACTTACAGGAACAACATTGCCTCTACTTCCTTTAATTTTTACATTTTGAAGATCTTCGATGGAGGTTTTATCTGCATCGTTTAAGGATAAAGTAATACCAACCGGATTGTTAGAACGTTCGTCATACAAATTGGAAACAGGTATTTCTCGCAATAAATACGTCAAATTACCCACCACTTGCTGTGGAGCAATTCCGTTTAACATGGCTTTCTCTCGGTCAATTTCCAATTTGTATTCTACTTGAGGAGCTTCTACCATCCAATCGGTGTCCACCACATCGGAAGTATTTTCCAAGATGGATTTCACTTGATTAGCCACTTTAATTTGTTCTTGATAATCAGGTCCGTAAACCTCTGCCACCAAAGTTGAAAGCACCGGTGGTCCGGGTGGAACTTCAACAATTTTTACATTGGCTCCATACTTTTTAGCAATTTTTTGCACTTCCGGACGAACCAATTTCGCCAAATCATGACTTTGTAAATCACGGTCTTCTTTGTGCAACAAATTCACTTGAATATCAGCCATGTTGCTTCCTCCACGCATATCATAATGACGTACTAAACCATTGAAGGTTATTGGTGCAGAAGCCCCAATATAATTTTGATAATCTACTACTTCGGGAACGGTTGACAAGTATTGAGCAATTTCTTTGGTAACCGCTGCAGTGCGTTCTAAAGTAGTTCCTTCCGGCATATCAATTACCACTTGGAATTCATTTTTATTGTCAAACGGCAACATTTTTACGGCAACCGATTTGGTAAAAAACATGACCACAGAACCTACTAATAATACAATAGTTACCAAGAACATTGCATTTCTTTTTTTTGAATTATCCAATAACGGTTGTTCTATTTTTTTGTAAATTCTATAAATCCAAGACGTTTCCAAACCTTGTTCTTCTTTGTGTTCTTGCTCCTCTTTTTCATGCAATAAATGATAGCCTAAATAAGGTGTTACGGTTAATGCTACGAATAAAGATAACAACATCGCAATAGATGCTCCTATAGGCATCGGACTCATGTAGGGTCCCATCATTCCGGACACAAAAGCCATTGGAAGAATTGCCGCTATAACCGTGAATGTGGCCAAAATGGTTGGATTTCCTACTTCATTTATCGCATAAATCGCAGCTTGTTTAAATGGTAATCGCTTCATTTTGAAATGCCTGTGCATGTTTTCGGCGATAATAATACTATCATCTACCACAATTCCCACCACAAAAACCAAAGCAAAAAGCGTGATTCGATTTAACGTGTAGCCTAACAAATAATAGCTAAACAAGGTCAAGGCAAACGTTAACGGAACAGAGAAGAATACGACCAAACCACCTCTCCATCCCATGGCCAACATTACCAAAACTGTAACGGCTATAATAGCAACACCAAGATGCAATAATAACTCACCTACTTTGTGTGATGCCGTTTCACCGTAATTGCGGGTTACTTCTACCTGTACGTCATCCGGAATAAGTGTTTTCTTTAATGCTTCTACTTTATCCAAGATTTTTTCGGCAATTTTCATCGCATCAGCCCCTTTTACTTTGGCAATTGAAATGGTTACAGCGGGGTATTCTGAATTGTATTTTGTATATTTTTCATTGGCTTTTCCATAGCCAAATGAAACATAGTTTTTGGGTGTTTGCGGACCATCTTGAATGGAAGCCACCTGTTTTAAATAAACCGGTAAATTGTTGTTCACCCCAACCACTAAATTCTCAACATCCTCAGAAGTGGATAAAAATTTTCCGGTGGTGACCAAATATTCTGTATCATTTTGCACAAACGCACCCGATTGTGAACTCCCGTTATTGGCTTGAATCATTTGCATGATACTTAGAGCATCCACTCCATTTTCTGCCATTTTATCTTTGTCTAAAACCACTTTCAATTCGCGTGTTCTTCCGCCAATTTCTTTGGTAATGGCTACATCTTTCACTTTTTCAATTTCAGATGTAACTTCTTCTGCTAACTGACGAATTTCAAAATCATCATATTTTTCACTCCATAACGTTAATCCCAACATCGGAACATCATCGATTGAGCGGGTTTTAACAACTGGTTGCATTACCCCTGCTGGGAACATGTTGCGGTGTTTCATCAATTCATCGTACAATTTCACATACGAATCTTCACTGTTTTCACCTACATAAAATTGCACTACCATCATGGAGTACCCATTCATCGCCATGCTGTGAATATGTTCTACCCCTTTGATGTTACCGATTACTTTTTCTAACGGTTTCACCACTCTGCTTTCAATTTCAGATGGACTTGCTCCCGGATACATCACCATTACATCCGCCATGGGAACATTAATTTGTGGTTCTTCTTCTCGTGGAATTAAGAACGAACTATACGTACCAATAATCATCAACGCAACCATCAATAGAATGGTTAGTTTTGAATTGATAAAGAAATTGGCAATTTTTCCTGATATACCTTCTTGCATAATTTTAATGTGTTAATTTGACAATGTGTCAATATGTCAATTTGCTAATCGGCTAATTGACCAATTGGCTAATTAATTTGAACTTTCGCTCCGTTGAACAATTTCCCTTCAGCTGAAACGATATATGGTTCTTTAGAAGATAAGCCAGAGAGAACTTCTACTTTATCACCGTAATTTTTTCCGATGCGTAACCATCTTAAAATGGCAACATTTCCACTTCCAACGGTATAAATTCCGGTAAGCTGACCTTGTTTTACTAATGCCGATTCGGGAACTAAAACTTGTTCTGAACCTTCATTTACAACTGATGTTTTTTCAATCGGAAATTGCACGTTGACAAACATTCCGGAAAGAATGGTTTTATCCATTTCATCTAAATTGACTTTCACTAAATATTGACCGCCTGTGTTTTTGGCTGATAGACTCACTTCCGTCACTTTTCCAGACACTTTTTTATTTAATGATTTTAGGATAACCGAAACAGCCATACTTTGTTTGATTTTTGAAATATCACTTTCAGAAACCATTGCGGTTACTTGCAATTTTCCAGAACCTTCCACACTAACCAATGGCATTCCCGGATTGGCCATATCGCCTTCTTTGATAAATGTGTTGGTTACCACGCCGCCAAAAGGAGCTGTAATGTTGGCATAACTAAATTGAGCCATGACTTCGTTTCGCATTTGTTTGGCACCTTCTAAACCGGCTTTTGCCATTTCAAAACGAGCAGTCATATCGTCTAATTCTTTTTGTGAAGCACTTTGTTGATTGAACAATGCTACAAAACGATCATAATCTTTTTTGGCATTGTTATAACCAGCAGTTGCTTGTAAAATGGCTGCATCAACTTGTGCTTTTTTGGCTTGTAAATCGGTGTTGTTAATGCTCACTAACAATTGACCTGCTCCTACTTTTTGACCTACTTTCACATGAACTTTGGTTACATAACCCATCATTCGGGTGCTGACATTGGCACTGTTTTCGGCTTCAATTTTACCACTTGCCGTTACAAATGGACTAGTTGAATTTTCGATTGAACCATTAACTTTTACTGCTATTGGAGGTAATTCTTTGGTTTCTTTTCTATCGTTTCCGCAGGAAAATAAAAGGACTGCTGAAAAAATAAGTAGAGATGTTATTTTGATTTTCATAAGATTGAGATTTAGTTTTTTAATTTTTTGATGCTTTTATTTCGTTAAAAATTCCAAATACATTTTGGTGAAATTGTATTCAAAAACAGCTTGTAAATATTCCAATTCCTTTTGAGCCGTTTGTGTTTCCGTCATCAATAAATCAGACGTTTTTTCTAACCCTTGAGCAAAACGATTTTGACGAATTCTGAAACTTTCCTGGGTTTGTTCAAAAGCTAATTTAGAAAGTGATACTTTGTTTTGAGCATCGGCTAATTGGCGATTGGTTTTATTCAATTCTAATTGACTTTGTTTTTTATATTGTTCGGCTTCCGTTGTTGCTTTTTGAAATTCAACTTTCAATTTTTCAAATTTCCCGATGGATTTGTAACCATTAAATAAATTCCAAGACAATTGAGCTCCTACTGTGTAGCCACTTGCTCCAAATTGAAAGATTTCGGTATCGTATAATTCATAACTTCCAAATGCATTTAATCGAGGTAAAAAACTCATTCTACCGGAACGCATCATATTTTTATAAGCTTCAATAGACTTATCCATCGCTAAAAAATCTTTTCTTGATGTTGATAATTGAACGTTTTCTAATGATGGATTGACTTCGTTTTCTAAATTCTCAATCGGTTTATAAATGCCGCCTTTAGTATCTTCGTTCAATAAGAAAGCTAAATAATCGGATGTATTTCGCACATTACTTTTGGCATAGGTAAGCTGGTTTGCGATTTCATTCACACGAACTTGCACATCCAACACATCTGTTTTTTGAAGCATTCCTTGTTTGAAATAATTGTTGACCAAATTCAAGTTGGCTTGAGCAGTTGCATTGGCTTTTTCTAAAACACCAACCGCTTTGAAGGCTAATTGAAGTTGCATAAAGGCTTTGTTTACCTCCAATTCTAAATATTCTTTGGTGCGTTCTGTTTGCAATTGATAGGCTTCCATTTTTGACTTGGCTGCTTTTCTTTCATACAAACCATCGGCATTAAAAATGGGTTGAAGCACTTCAATTCGGGTGGCATAATTTTGGACTTGCGAAGGATCATTCAACAAAGCAGGGTTAAAATCGGCTTGAGTCAAAATTTCTTGGTTCAATTTTGAACCAAAAGCCATCAATGGATTATTGGTAGAAATTGCCGTATGCGAAGCAGAAATACTTGGTAAAAAAAGTGCATTCGATTGACGATAATCCGAACGAGCCGATTCAAAAGTTTGATTTGAAATTTTGAGTTGCAAATTTTGTTCTGTCAATTTGGTTGATAAATCGGTTTTGGATAGTTGTAAAGTATCTTGACCAATTGCGGATAAAGCAAGTAGTATCACCCCAATTGTTAGACTATTTTTTAGTTGTTTCATAGAATTATTTCTTATTTATTACGCAAAATTAAGTCGACAAAAATCGGTGTGCAGTAACATTTGTTACTGTGTAACATAGGTTACAATCCTATTTATGACATTTATCATTTTTATTCGTCTTTTAATTAAAGATATTTGTGTCTTTAATTAAAATTGCGATGCAAGTTGACATAGATTTACTTTTTACTTGGGGTGCTATCGCCAAAAAATATAAAAAAAACGATGTCATTTTTTATGAAGATGATATGGCTTTATTTTATTATCAAATTATAAAAGGTTCCGTTCGTATGTATAATTCGAATGATGAAGGTAAAGAATTTACGCAAGGTGTTTTTTGTGAAGGAAATAGTTTTGGTGAACCTCCTTTGTTTATTAATGAAGTTTATCCAACTTCAGCAATTGCATTACATGATAGTGTAATTATAAAATTATCAAAAGAAAAATTAATGAGAATTTTAGAAGATTATCCTTCAGTAAAACTCTCGTTCTTAGAATTATTGGCACAACGCATTTATAATAAAACCATAACATTTAAACAAATCATTAATCAAAATCCAGAACATCGGATTAAATGTTTTTTAGAAAATTATAAAAAGCAAAATAAATTAAGTTCTACTGAAAAAGTATTTATACCGTATACTCGACAAGAAATTGCAGATTTTACCGGATTGAGAGTTGAAACGGTCATAAGAACTCTTTCAGAGATGAACAAATCTAAAAAAGTGAGCATCGAAAAACATAAATTATATTTTTAATGAAAAAACTAAACTTAACACATTGGATTAAAATATCATTATTTAGTTTATTTGTTGTTGCTTTTTTGGGTGTTTTAATGCGTTATAAAATTGCTTTTGAATTGCCCTTTCTTGCCCAAAAAAATATTCAACATGCTCATTCACATTTTGCATTTGCCGGATGGGTTACGCAATTGTTAATGGTGTTGATGGTTCGCTATTTATCTCTTTATACTTCAGAATCAATAATTTCAAAATACAATATTTTATTCCGGATTAATATAATTGGAGCCTATATAATGTTAATCAGTTTCATCATACAAGGATATGGTTTTGTTTCCATTCTGTTTTCAACCTTGAGTATTTTTGTCTTTGTTTGGTTTGCCATTTTGTTTTACAAAGACGCAAAAGAAATTCCGTCAAGTTCATGGAGCAAAAAATGGTTTTTGGCTGCATTGTATTTTGGAGTTCTTTCTTCTATTGGGACTTTTGCTTTGGCATATATGATGGCTACTAAAAATGTGCCACAAGATTTATATTTATCGTCTATTTACTTCTATCTGCATTTTCAATACAACGGTTGGTTTTGGTTTGCTTGCACGGGATTGTTTGTCAGTTTAATTCCTGCTGATTTAAAGAATACCAAAGAAAACAAAACGGTTTTTCAATTATTTGCTTGGAGTTGTATTCCTGCCTATTTGTTATCGGTTTTATGGTTAAAACTACCGGCTTGGGTTTACGCACTCGCAGTAATTTCTGCTGTAATTCAATTGATTGCATGGTTTAAATTAGTAAAATTATCATTTACAATTTTTAAATTAAACCCTCGCATCGCTGGATTTTTAAAAATTCTCTTTATTGGAATTGCCTTTTGCGTAACACTAAAATTAGTATTACAATTCGGTTCTGTTTTTCCGGCTATCAGTAAATTAGCTTTTGGATTCAGACCCATTGTGATTGCTTATCTTCATTTAGTTCTATTAGCAATCATTAGCGGATTTTTGTTAGCCTATCTATATACCAATGATTTGGTATATCGAACTTCAAAAACAGTATTTTTTTTAGTACTTTTTATTGTAGGAATATTTTTAAACGAGTTAATTTTAGCTCTTCAAGGAATCTTTTCCATTAAATATGTGCTTATTCCTTATGCTAATGAGTTGCTATTTATAGTATCAATTATTCTTTTTACTGGAATTTTCGGAATGGTGTACTTTAATAGAAAAAAAGTCTAAAAAAAGTACATTCTTATGATTTCACTCATAAAATTTCTTTGTTAAATATGTGAACTTTGATTCAGAAATTTTAAAGAAACTTAATTATGAAAAAAACAATTCAACTTCTCTTTATTACCGGGTCTATGCTGGTATTAAGTTGTAAAGAGAACAGTGAAACTCCTCAATCTACTGCTCCAGAAAATGGAGTAGACTTAAGTGTAGGACAAGAAGGAGTCGTAGATGAAACCTCTAATCCGAATATTGTTCAGGTGGCTTCAGGAAGTAAAGACCATACTACATTGGTTGCTGCAGTTCAAGCTGCCGGCTTAGTTACTTCGTTAAGCAATGCCGGACCTTTTACAGTCTTTGCTCCAACCAATGCTGCTTTTGATAAACTTCCTGAAGGAACAGTAGAGGGTTTATTAAAACCGGATAAAAAAGGAGATTTGGAAAATATCTTGGGGTATCATACTTACGTTGGTTCTTTAAAAACAGAATATATGCAAGACGGTCAAGAATTTGATATGGTCTTTGGTGGAAAAGTTAAAATTACCAAGGAGGGAGATAAAACATTTGTAAATGGCTCAGAAATTGTAGCCAGTATTCCAACCTCTAATGGAATTATTCATGTAATTGGAGACGTTTTATTACCCAAATAATATACTTATTTTTCTTATTTAATTATTAATTCAAAAAAGCGTGATGTGTCGTACTCACGCTTTTTTTAAATATTTTTCAAGAAGGTTTCGCCCGATTTTAATCCCATCGCAAGTTCTTCCAAACTAGTGGTTTCAAGCATTTGACGCAAATCATTGCGAATAGTTTTAAATTTTTGATGTAACGGACAAGGATGTATTTCATTGCACCTTTTCATTCCTAAACCGCAACTATTAAAAACTTTTTCTCCATCAATGGAATAAACTACTTGAGCTAAATTGATTTTATTAATCAACTTAATTGGTATATAAAAACCTCCATTCACACCTCTAACCGATTGAATAATACCCTCTTTAGAGAGTTTTTGTAAAATTTTTGCGGTAAACGCTTCCGGGGAATCAATTTCTTTTGCGATGTCAACAAATCCAACTTTTCTATTCAACAAAGAATTATTGGCAATAAAAATAACCGCTTTTATAGCGTATTCGCAAGATTTTGAAAACATAATTTATTTTTTACAATAGTAAATAATTATCCACTAAAATCAAAGAAAGAGGATTATTGAAAATACTTAAAACCTTTAGATTAAACTCAATTCTATTCTATTTCCTCCTAAAATTAAAATGACTACCTTTTTAGCAGTCATGTTTAAATTTAACGGGTTAGTAAGAGTAGATTTTTAATTTAATCTAAACAAAGTTTGCTTGTAATTCAATCGCTTTTGGAAATAAAATATTGTTTTCCAAGTGTATGTGTTTGTGTAAATCTTGCTCAAACTCTTTCAACATTTGAAAGGCTACTCTGTATGTTGAACAAGCATCTTCCGGAGGTGTAAATCCATCAGTTAAGGTTGCAATCGTTGCAAAACGTTCGCCTTCAACGGTATGCTCGTCTTGCATCATGGCGATTGGATTTTCAACGGTACCAAAATGAGGTTCTTGAATGGATTGATTTTCTTTTTGAGCTTTCACCATTTTTTGAATAAAAGGGAAAAGAATTAATTCTTCTTTTTTCATGTGTTGAGCTAAATCACCGGCACTTAATTTGAATAAAGAATTAATTTCAAAAAGTTCCGGATGACGCTCACCATGCACTTTGCATAGTTTATCCAAAAATTGTAGTATCAAAGGTGTTTTTTCTTCCACATACGAATGATGTTTTTCAACAATATATTCTATTAGTAAGGAAGGTGACCATGATTTAAAATCAATTGCATGATCGCTTTTAGTTTCTAAAATCGCTTGGATTTCATTTTCTAAATCTGTCGGATTGATGTCTTTTTTTGCACAAACTTCTTCCAAAGTTCTGTTGCCTTTGCAACAAAAATCGATTCCGTATTTAGAAAACAAAGCTGCCGTTCTGAAGTCGTTGGCAACATATTCGCCTACTGTTAATTGTTCTAATGTATTCATTGAATGTGATTTTTTAATTATACGTCAAAGATAAAGTGATACATTTCCTTTGTTTATGACCTCAATCATAATCAACTTATATTTAACTTTTTTTTAATTATTGTATGGTTTTATACATAATCACATCTGAAATATTTTTCGCTCTATCTTTGATTTCTTCGGCTTTTTCCCCTACAAAAAGTTCATCTACCGTTTGTCTGAAAACTTCATTCCAATGATTAAAATGAGCATGGGTTAACGGACATTTGTTGTGCAATTCTTTATGTTTTTGCATTGGATTTCCGTCAAAGTTTCCGGTAAAAAACAAAACATTATCCCAAAAATCATACATTTTAGGCAAATGATCTTCCCAATTCACTTGGGCAACATCATTAAATATAAAACCTATTACTTGATCGGTTTTAATTTTATCATAAAAAGCATCCACTAATCGGATGATGTCACTTCGATTTTTTATATCTTTTCTCATCGTACTTTAAATTTGGTGATTATAAATCTTTTCGGATGAATTTTCGCAAGGATAAATAAAAAGGAATGATTACCCAAAGAAGCAATAACCCGAAGGAAGCAAAAAGTCCTACTGTTGTTCCGAAAAAATCTTTAAAAATAGCTCCGGTGTAACCCATCATCGCAGAAACATCTAAATGCAATAATATTTGAATTCGGGCTAAATCTATCGGACTTAACGCTGTTACGGCAACCATAGCCTTTTCAATAGGATATTCAGACAATTGAAACAATAAAAACAATACTAATCCATCAAAAAGTAACGCAAAATACAACCAGGTTAAGATGGCAAATCCAATACCTTTTGCTTTGTCACGCGTAAGAATGGAACATAAAAAAGCCAACGCAATAAACACAACCGAAATCAAACATCCAATTAAAATCATCATCAATCCAACAGCATTCGGGGCATTGATTAACAGTGGAATTCCCGCTCCAATAAAAAAAGCCAATACCATCGAGGCACTCAAACCAAAAAATAAACTTTGCCAGATTTTGTTTCGTTTAATGGGCTGACTTAATAGTAATTCTATAAACTCGGAACTATTGTATAAATAGATAGTGGTGAATAAAATTGACACGAGTGGAACCGTAAATAGAATGACATTTAATATGGTTAAAAGTCCTTTGGCACTATTATCTTCTAAGCCAAAAGCACTCCATGACAACAGACTTAAAACAATGGTATAAACTAAAACAATTTTGTTTTTTAAGATGTCGGTTAATATGATTTTGATGATTCTATTCATTTTTTCTGTTTTAAAATACTTGCAATGGCTTTGGAGATTTTCGTTTCATTGGTTTCCATTTTCAAATCATCTACTTTTTTATGAAAATGAATGTTTCCCTCTTGCATAAAAACAATCTCGGTGACCAAATCGTCTAATTCACTCAATAAATGTGATGTAATTAAAATCAGTTTTCCTTTTTCTTTCTCTTTGATGATTTTATCTTTTAAAATTTCAGCAGCCAACGGATCTAAACCGGCTGTTGGTTCATCCAAAATCAGCACGTCAGGATTAAACAAAAAAGCCAACGTTGCACTTACTTTTTGTGTGGTTCCTCCTGAAAGTGTTCGCATTTGCTTATCCGCCATTTTATCCAACTCAAAACTGTGCCATAATTCTTCATCCAATACCTGATTGGTATTCCGAATGGATTTAATCATTTCAACGACACCTCCAATAGACATAGTATCCGGATATCTTCCAATTTGTGGCATGTAACCAATAGAAGAACGATATAAATACTCTTTTACGATGCTTTTATTATTAAATTCAATTGCACCACCATCGGGTAAAACCATTCCTAAAATGGTTTTTATTAAAGTGGTTTTTCCACAACCATTTGGTCCAATCAACGCAATACATTCTCCTTTTTTACAAGAAAGTGTAACATCATTTAGTACGTTTAACTTTCCGAATTTTTTAGTTATATTTTTTATTTCTATCATAATTTCAGGGGCTTCATCAATGGAGAATTGTCTACAAAATTATCGGGGGTTATACTGGGTAATACTTTTTCGGATTTGTCTAACAATGTAATCATGAAACTACGAAACAGTAACATAGCCGAAGGATTTTTTTCAACCAAAACCGCAAATAAACTGAGTGGGTGATAAGGAACATCGCCCAATCCATCTTTATTAATGTCATAACCTTCGTATTTATCCCAATAATTATTGTTAAACGTATTTAAAACTAAACTTCCATTGGTTCCCATGTCGAAAGTATTGCCTTGAAAATTATTGTTTACAATTTCATTATCCATGCAACTTGCTTGAATTTTCATGGCCCAACCATTACCTTCAAAAACATTTTTTTCAATTTTGATACGGTTGGTTCCTTCCATGTAAATACCTGAAGTGTTGTTTTTAAAATAATTGGTATAGATATAACTATCTGAAATCTCTTTTAATAAAAGTCCGTACGAAGAAGCTCCCCAATTTTCATCAAAGTAATTATTTATCATGGTCACATCTTTTGAAAACATGACGGCTACTCCTGCACCATTGTTTCTGAAAATATTAGTGATGTACGAATCATTGGAGGAGAACATAAAATGTAACCCATACCGAATATTATTAGTTGCGATATTTCGCCAAATAACCGAATCATGAACAAATTCAAAATAGATACCGTCACGATGACCTTTGACAGAGTTTCCAATAATTTGTAAATCATTACTTTTCCATGCATGAATACCGTTTCCGATTTGTTGTTCTTCTTTGCCGTAAGCAATAATCGTGTTGTTTTTAACAATACAGTTTCTTCCGTTTTGGATGTAAATACCAAAGAAATTATCATCCAATTGATTTCCTTCTATAACCACAAACGATTTATTGTACACTTTAATTCCGCAAGGATCTTCTAAAGCTGCAAATCCGGAATTAATTACTCTAAATCCTTTCACAATCACACTATCCGCATGAATCGAGAGGACTTCTACTTTTTTCTGTCCGTCTAAAACCGGAAAATCTTTTCCCAGGAAAACAATTTTCTTATCAATACGAATGTTTCCTTCTTTGTAAATACCTTTATGAACCAAAACTGTATCGCCATCATTTGATGCATTCAATGCTTGTTTGATGGTTCTGTACGGTTTGTTTGCTCCAACTTCAAGTTTTTGAGCTTGTAGCGAAAAAGTACAAAGAAAGAAAATGAAAAGTAGTCGCATTAATAGAGTTTTTATTTTAAAATTTCATTCCATTTAATTGCTTTTGCTTTTAGTTTATCACCAAAAATTTGAGCGTCAGCCTGTGTTGAAAATGCAGCAATGTTGCCATTCATGGGACTATTGATGTCACCTCCAGAAATGTAAAAGGCAGTTGTGGCATCAATCAGTTGATTATTTTGAGTGTAGTCATGCACGTAATAACTTTTGACCTTTGTAGATTCATTTTCTTCACAGTATTTTACTAAACAAGAAATGTCATCGAATGCATAAAAACGTCCCTTTTGGGTTTGAATCTCAGCACCATATTTTCCGTCAGAAATGGGCATTTTACAAAATTCACAAGCATCCACATTTAATTTAATAGGTTTGGGCTCATTACTTCCACAAGCCGTTAGTAAAAAAACAGGAATTAGTAATAAGGCAGCTTTTGGTTTCATAAACCTTTTGTACCATTTGAATTCCAATGTCAGCACAATAAAAATTAACAAACCACTACCAATTAACATCCATCCGCCAATATCCGGAACCGAATAGGCACCAAAATTTAATAATTGTTTATACCCAATTAATGGTGGTTGATAAGACATTCCGGGAACTTTAATCGCTGCATTAGGATCCAAGTTGTGGCCGTATTCGTAGTTCCATCGATAAAAATCGACACCTGCGAGAATGGTAAAAAGTATAAAAGAAGCAAATAATGCTAATACAAATTTTCTCTTGGCAATCAAAACCGATACTAAGGCAAAAAGTCCAAAAAAACCAATAATGTAGGGTAGAATTTTAAACTCTATAAAGTTTTCGGTATGTAAAGTAGCCATACCAATGTAATGGTTGAGGCCGTTAATAATTTCTACATCACCACCAATTTTGTTTGCATACAATTTTAAATTTAAACCTTCAGGATATTGAGGGGCATCTAAATCAATCTGCCACATTGGAAAATAGAGCGAACCCAAAAACAAACCAGTTACAATCAAAAGTAACACTTTTGAGAGTAAAGATATTTTTACTGTTTTCATATTTTTTGAATTAAGGGAGCGTCCAGAAACAGATGCTCCCTTTGAGTTATTATTTACTAGCCGGTAAGTTTGTACCTAAGCTAAACTGTAAAGGTACATTTGAACCTTTTGGAGATATACGAATATACCCTTGCATTTCTTGATGTAACGCACTACAGAAGTCCGTACAATAGAATGGGAATGTTCCCACTCTGTCCGGAACCCATTTTAAGGTTGTGGTTTCACCCGGCATGATTAAAAGTTCGCCATTATCGGCACCTTTAACAGCAAATCCGTGAGGTACATCCCAATCTTGTTCTAAATTGGTTACGTGGAAATATACTTCATCACCTAAGAATACACCTTCAATATTATCGGGAGCAAAGTGCGAACGCATCGAAGTCATGTATACATGTACTTTATTACCTTCACGAACTACTTTAGCTTCTTTTTCACCTTTGGCGGCATATGGATGTTTGTTATCCTCAAGCTTATAGAATTTCAATTGTCCGTTGTTTCGAATTAAATCGGCTGGAGCAGCTTGAGCATAATGAGGCTCTCCAATAGTTGGAAAATCTAAAATCAACTGCATTTTATCACCGCTGATATCATATATTTGAGCACTTTGGCACAATTCGGGTCCGGTTGGTAAATAGCGGTCTTTTGTAATTTTGTTGTAAGCCACTAAATACTTTCCAAAAGGCTTTTTACTATCACCTCCGGGAACACATAAGTGACCTACTGAATAATAAGTTGGAACTCTATCTAACACTTCAAGTGTCTTAATATCCCATTTCACTACTTCCGAAGAAACAAACATGGTTGTATAAGCATTTCCTTTACCGTCAAATTCGGTATGTAATGGTCCTAAGCCTGGTTTTTGAACTTCACCATGTAAAACATCTTCATATTTTAATACTGGAATTCCTCCATAATCGCCTTCATATGATTTATTACTAATAGCTTTTTGCAACTTGTCATAGCTAAATACGGGTATCAAAGCGGCTAATTTCCCTGAACCGATAATGTATTCTCCTGTTGGATCCACATCACAGCCATGAGGAGATTTTGGACAAGGAATCATATAACAAATATCTTTTAACTCTGAGGCATCCAATACTAAAACTTCTGTTTTAATTTCAGATTTTGCTGAATGGGTAGCTTCATCCCAAGTGTTATGGGCATAACGAACTTTTTGTTTTTTACCTTTACCGGCTTTTACATATTCCTCGGCTTTTTTCCAGTTTACCGCCATGATAAAATCTTTATCTCTTTGAGAAGCGTTTACTTCTAACAAAGTATTAGCTTGTTCAGAATTATAACATGAAAAGAAAAACCAACCGTGAGATTTACCTTTACCGGCATGCGATAAGTCAAAGTTTACACCGGGCGTCATAATTTGAAACGCGATATCCATCTCACCCTCTTTACCCACTTTTACAAAACTAATATGTCCTTTGTAATTGTCTTTGTAAGTGTTAATTGGTACATCTCCATTTTCATAATCACCAGGTACGCTAAAACGAGTACCCGCAACAACATATTCAGTATTTTCCGTAATAAATGGAGAAGAGTGATTACCACCACTGTTTGGTAACTCAATAATTTCAGCGGTTTTAAATGTTTTCAAATCAATTCGAGCAATTCGAGGCGTATTGTTGGCATTACCAAAAACCCATCTACCATCTATTTCTCCATTAGTTTGAGACATTTCAGTATGATGCAAATCATCCCAAGGCACAAAACCATGTGACGTATTTAACATCGGTTTGGTTTCTTCACTATATCCCCAACCTTTTTCAGGGTCAACTGAAAAAACAGGAATTACTCTAAACAATCTTCCACTCGGAAGTCCGTACACACTTAATTGCCCGCTGAAACCTCCGGAAACAAAGTTGTAAAATTCGTCGTATTTACCTGGAGCTACATAGGCTTTTTGAGCGGCATCACCACTTACTGTATCACTAGTGTTTTTGGGTTTACACGATCCCATAAAAGCAGAAACTAAAACTACAGCTGAAGTAATTTTTAAAAAATTTGTTTTCATATACTTTCGATTTATATTCATTATTAATTTATTAAAACTACTTCACACCGTCATTTTGACGCATGTATTCCAAAATATGTCGGGCTTCATCATCGGTTAGAGCTTGATTAGGCATACGCACCAAACATAGTTCCAATTGAGCCTGTAATTCAGGATCTTTGTCAATCATTGGGTCGGGATTGGTAGCGAAATTCATAATCCAAACAGGAGTTCTACGCTCGGTAACCCCCTTCCAACCAGGCCCTACCAAACGTTCATCTGTCAATTTGTGGCAAGACATACATTTTACGCCTGCTGCTTTTTCTCCCTCTGCAGCCATCGCCACATCTAGGCCGGTTCCCAAATCTACAGTTGTAAATTTCCCTTCGCCACGTTTTGGATCATAAGTAGAAGCATCTGATGAAGACGATTCTGTTGAAGATTCTGATGAAGAAGACTTTGAAAAATCCTCTCCTGCATTGGTTTTATCTTTTCCACATGAAATGAATAAAAGCAAACCAATTGCTAGTGCATACATTTTGTTCATAATTAGTATAAGTTTAAATTATGATACAAATTTCCTGACTAATTATTCTAAATTTTATGATTGCAATCATACAAATCATCTTTTTTTAACCATTATCTTTGCGTCATAAATAATAGATTATTTTGAAATATTTTATAATTATATTCTCCTTCTTCTTTTTATTCAAACCCGTATTCCCTGTTTTGAATTATGTGGTGGATTATGATTATATCTTAAAAGAATTATGTGAAAACAAGGCAAAACCGGAATTGGAGTGTAATGGTAAATGTCATTTAAAAGCTGAATTAGCAAAGGCTTCTAAAGAAAACATTCCTGCCTCACAAGAATCAAAAAACATAGTTATTTTAGATTTACTATTTTTAGAAACCCTTCCTGAATTCAAATTCAACAAAATGGATGTTGAAAAGCAAATGGTTGCTGTTGCTTATTCTAGACTATACTTTCGATTACATAGTACCGGCATTTTTCACCCGCCCACTGTGTAATCTTCCCTTGCGTATTTTAAAATTTCTAAATGGATTAATATATAATCCACACAATACTAGTATCTTATTTTTACCATAAGCCGATTCAATCGGTGATTTCCATCTCATTATTGTAATGGGCTTATGGTTCTTATTCCTATAACTTAAATTAAATTTACAATGAAACTTTATAAAATATTCTTCCTTTTTGCTCTTGCAATGATTACATCCTGTTCTTCTGATGATGATTCAACACCTATTAACGAATTAGACGGTTTGGTAAAAGTCAAAGAGTTTACCAATGACACTCATAGTATTGAAATTTACACAGCTTCCGGTACTACACAACAAGGATACAACGAAATCTTTTTAAGAATTAAAGAGAAAACAACAAATAACTATATTCAAAACGCAACAATTGAATGGATGCCAATGATGCACATGGCCATGATGAATCACTCTTGTCCATTTTCAACCGTTGAAAAAGTAGATGGTAAAGAAACCTTATACAAAGGATATATTGTTTTTCAAATGCCCCAAAATGAGACGGAATATTGGGACTTAAAAATAGATTATTCTATTAATGAAACAAACTATACTGTTACGGATGTTGTAGATGTTCCAGCCACCGAAAAAAGAGTAGTTAGCTCATTTATGGGAACAGACAACGTACGTTACATTGTTGCATTGATTGATCCCAGAAACCCAAAAGTGGCCCTAAATGACATGACCGTTGGGATGTATAAAATGGAAAACATGATGAACTTTCCGGTAGTAAACAATTATACCCTTAAAATTGACCCCAGAATGCCGAGTATGGGAAACCATGGTTCACCAAATAATCTAGATTTAACACAATCTGCTTCTGATGAATTTTACCACGGCAAAGTATCCTTAACAATGACCGGATATTGGAAAATTAATTTGCAATTACTAAATGATTCTGATGAAGTGTTAAAAGGGGAGGTAGTTACTGAAACTACTGAATCCAGTAGTATCTTCTTTGAAATAGAATTCTAAATAAAATAGTAACGGCCAAAAGTTATCTAAATTTTTGGCCTTTTTCTCTTACTCATGAAAAAGCAATTTATTGTTTCAACAATGCTATTGATTTCAACCATTAGTTGGACTCAAGAGCAAGTGAAAGATAGCATTTTACCTGTAAATCTCAGTGAAGTGATTCTAATAGGTAAACCAACTCAAGTAAATCAAAAACAAGCAAAACCCCTAGCAAGTTTAGATGAATATTTGCAGCAATCTGCTAGAATTGATATGATTAAACGAGGTGGCTATGCTTGGGAACCCATGATTAATAATATGGCAACTGAGCGAACAATTGTAACCATTGACGGCATGCGGATTTTTGGAGCTTGTACCGATAAAATGGATCCGGTGACTTCTTATGTAGAAATATCCAATCTCTCGGAAGCAACTATTTCATCGGGGCAAGAAGGTAGTTGTCACGGACCAACCATTGGTGGCTCTTTGGATTTGAAACGACTTCGAAGCACATATTCCGAACTGGGCTGGTCGGGTAGTTTAAGTAGTGGCTTTGAATTCAACAACAAGCAACGTATTATAGGCGGAATGGTGCACTTCAAAGATAGTTCTTTTTATGCCGATGCAAATGTAACCTATCGAAAAGCTGATAATTATAAAGCTGGAAATAGTCAAGAAATAAAGTATTCTCAATTTCAAAAATGGAATGCTTCTGTCATTTCCGGTTATCAATTTCAAAATAAATTGATTGAAGGTTCTGTTATTTTTGATGAAGCCAATGATGTGGGTTATCCGGCTTTGCCCATGGATATTTCGCTTGCTCGTGCACTAATTACATCATTTAAATATGAAGTCGCACCAAAGTCGGGACTCCTCAACCATTGGGAAAACAAATTATACTATAATACGATTACCCATTTTATGGACGATTCCAAACGACCAAATGTTCCCATTCGAATGGATATGCCGGGTTGGAGCGATACGTATGGTTATTATTCCAAAGGAAAAACAAAAAAAGATAAGCACCATCTACTATTTAATGTGAATGGCTTTTACAATCGTTCTATTGCCGAAATGACCATGTATCCAAGTGACCCTGATGAAAATGCGATGTTCATGTACACTTGGCCGGATGTTAGAACCCTTTATAATGGTTTATATTTAGAAGATGAAATTGAACTTTCTTGCCATAACTCACTAAAAATAAATGGTTCGTTTGGCTTTCAACAAAATAAAGTAGCTAATGAATTTGGATTGGAAAGTTTACAAATCTTTTATCCTGAAATGGCAGACCAACAAAATCGATTTTTAAAGAGTATTTCTCTGCAATACAAACATCAAGTAAAAGATTGGTTTTTTTCAGTGGGCTCCGGCTATGGTGAACGAGCTCCATCGGTAACAGAAGGCTATGCGTTTTATATCTTTAATAGTTTTGATTTGTTTGATTATATAGGAAATCCCAATCTTTCCAACGAAAAATCTGTGGAAGGGAATTTTGATATTCGGTACAAAACTGAAAAAATTAAAACAGGCATTACTTTTTCTGCATTTTATCTTTCGGATTATATCATCGGAATACCTGACGACAATCTTCTTCCTATGACTATTGGGGCAAGCGGAGTCAAAATTTACGAACAACTATCTTTTGCCATTTTAATTCATTCTTCATTTCAATTTGATTATCGATTTAACGATTATTTTTCATGGAATACTAAATTGCAATACAGTTATGGAAAAGATGCAGAAAAACGAAATTTACCGTTTATTAGCCCTTTGCAATACCAAAGTCAAATACAATATAAAAAGAATAGATTTCAAACGGAATTAAATGTAATTGGAAATGCGACTCAAACCAATTATAGTCCTTTTTATGGGGAAAATAGAACACCGGATTATGCTATCTTAAACTTATCTGTGGGTTATACTTTTAAATGGTATTCACAAAAACTATTGGTGAATGCAGGAGTTGAAAACCTATTTGACACCTATTATTCTACCTTCACCGACTGGAATAATATACCGCGAATGGGTAGAAATATTTACATAAATTTAAATTTCAGTCTCTAATATCAGTTTGTCTTTTTATAACTCCAAACGGCTAAACCATTTACGACAATTGCAAAAAGAGTTATTATCCCTAGATTTGGCAAAACTTCTTGAAGTCCGGCTCCTTTGAGTAGAACCATTCGTATAAATTCAACAAAATAGCGAATCGGATTGAATAAGGTCACGTTTTGTGCCCATTTTGGCATGCTTTCAATTGGCGTAAACAAACCACTCATTAGAATAAAGATAACAATGAAAAACCAAGCAATAAACATGGCTTGCTGTTGGGTTTCGGTATGATTAGAAAGAAATAAGCCAAAGCCTAAAATGAGCAATAAATATATAGAAGTAAAAAAATAAACCAATACAATGTTTCCCAACATAGGTACATTGAAAACAATTTTAGAAATTAGTAAGCCTATAGTTAAAATTATAAGCCCTATAATCCAAAAAGGAAATAATTTGCCAATAATAAATTGATATTTTTTTATCGGAGTAACGTTGATTTGCTCTAAAGTACCCAATTCTTTTTCTCGCACAATATTCATTGACGAGAGGAATAATGTTAACATCGTAATCAACAAGACTAAGATTCCAGGGACCATAAAAGTTTTATAATTAAGTGTCGAATTATACCAAAAGGAAGGAATAGTTTCAATTCGATTAGGCATTATTTGATTGTTTAAAATGTGTTTGTTTTCCAACTGAATATGCTGATTGAACTGCTGAACAATTTGCGAAAGATATACATTTTGAACTCCCGCAGTTGCTCCATCAATAGCATTAATTAAAACCTGAATTTGAGTGGTAGTCTCATTTTGTAGTTGTTTTTCAAACGGGATAGGAATTTCTATCACCACATCGGTTTTACCGCTATTTAACCGCTCAATACCGGCTTGTGTTGTGGAAACAAACACTGCATCAGTAAAATAAGCATTTGCATTTATTTTTTCAATCAAAGTTCTTGAAGAGGATGAATTACTATAATCAACAATGGTTACCCGAATGTTTTTGACATCAAAAGTAGCCGCATTAGAAAGAATTAAAAGTTGTAAAATTGGTAGTATAAAGAGTAAACGAAGCATACTTTTATCCCTAAATATCTGTTTGAATTCTTTTTGTATGATGAATAGAATGATTTTCATGGTGCGATTATTTACTCCAAACGAGTTTTGTAATTTTTAATACTTAAACCAATAAAAAGAATGGTCATTCCCACTAAAATTAATGTTTCTTTGAGGATGTATTCTAAACCAACACCTTTTAACATTATCGACTTTACAATAATAATAAACCATTTCGCAGGAATAATGCTACTGATGACTTGCATAGGTAATGGCATCGAAGCAATGGGAAAAATAAAACCTGATAATATGATAACCGGCAACATCAATCCCATCAACGAAATCATCATGGCTGTTTGTTGGGTATTGGAAATGGTAGAAATGAATATCCCTAATGAAAGGGCTGTAATAATAAATAAAATACTCTCGACGGCTAACAATAAAATACTCCCTTGAATTGGCATTCCAAAAATAAAATAACCCATTGAAACAATAACGATGGCATTGATTACAGAAAGAAAAATATAAGGAAACACTTTACCCAAGATAACTTGAAAAGGCTTTAAAGGGGATACCAATAAAATTTCCATAGTACCCAATTCTTTTTCTCTTGTAATTGAAATAGAGGTCATCATGGCAGAAACCAACATCAAAATAACGGTCATAACACCCGGAACAAAATTAAAGACGCTTTTTAATTCAGGATTATACAACATACGGCTTTGTATGACAACCCCAGTAGTATTTTTTTGAACTGTACTTTTTTGACTTTGATGGTTTTGAATAATAGATTGAGTATAGTTTGCTATCGTATTGGCAATATTAGGTTCAGTAGCATCTGTAATGACTTGAACCGTAGCTTTCATTTCGGTTTGTAATTTTTTTGCAAAATCTTTTTCAAAGAGTAAAACGGCTTTTATTTTTCCTTTTTTAAACTCGCTTTCAATCGCATTTTCATTCGCAATTTCATTTGCCACATGAAAATAAGGAGAAGCTTTAATCTTTTGAATAATTTTTTGTGATTCAGTATCTTTCGAATAATCCAAAATAGCAATCTCTACATTATTAATTTCATTGGTAATGGCAAATCCAAACAGCAAAATTTGGGCAATAGGCATACCAAAAAGAATAAACAACGAGCGTTTATCTCTAAAAATATGATAGAATTCCTTTTTAATAAAACCTAAAAATCGTTTCATCTTCCTTTTTATTTTGTTATTCTATGTTTCGGGCTAGCTTTAAAAATACTTCATTCATCGTACTAACTTGAAATTGATTTTTTAAGTTTTTCGGGGTATCCAAGGCTTCAATCACACCATCAACCATAATCGATACGCGGTCACAATATTCTGCCTCATCCATATAGTGTGTCGTTACAAAAATAGTAGTACCCTTGTGAGCTTCAGCATAAATCAATTCCCAAAATTGTCTGCGGGTGATGGGGTCTACTCCTCCGGTAGGTTCATCTAAAAAAACAATTTTAGGTTCATGTAGCATAGCTACAGAAAATGCCAATTTTTGTTTCCATCCCAAGGGTAAGTCGCCAACCTTTTTTTGGGCAATATCACCCAGTTGCAATGTTTGAATTAACACCTCCGTCTTACTGTTGATCTGTTTTCGTGATAATCCGTAAATTCCACCAAAAAAAGTAATATTTTCTTTCACTGTTAAATCGTCGTACATCGAAAATTTCTGACTCATATAACCAATATTTTGTTTCACTTTTTCGCTTTGTGTGTGCACATCAAAACCGGCTACATTTGCTCTACCATTAGTAGGATTTGAAATTCCTATCAACATCTTCATAGCCGTTGTCTTTCCTGCACCATTTGCTCCTAAAAAACCAAATATTTCTCCTTTGTTTACGTGAAAGTTGATTCCTTTAACAGCTGTAAAGTGGCCAAATTGCTTGGTAAGGTTTTCTACGACTATAATTTTTTCCGAAAGATTGTTCATGTAAAATGGGTTTATAAATCCATAAAAATATCTTCTATAGTAGGGGTTGTTTTTTGAAGGATGATACTTTGATGTCCTTTTGCCTTCAAATAGTTACGCAAAGTTTCACTATCAAAAAAATTGTTCAAATCAATATAATGAACAAATTCTCCGAAAGCAAAAACACTGTAATACGATGGAAAATGTTTTAAATCTTCAATCAGTAGGTGCATTTGGTTACTGGCAACCTCATAAATGGTTTTTTGATAAGCATCAACAATTCCCTGCGGTGTATCAATTTTAAGGATTTTCCCCTCTTGAATGAGTGCGATTCGGTCACATAATGTGGCCTCATCCATATAAGGTGTAGAAACTAGAATGGTAATACCTTTCTGCTTCAGTCGTTTAAGCATTTCCCAAAATTCTTTTCTGGAGACAGGATCTACACCCGTTGTGGGTTCATCCAGAAACAAAACTTTTGGTTTGTGTATTAAAGCACAACAAAGGGCTAGTTTTTGTTTCATTCCACCTGATAACGCACCTGCTTTTCGGTTTTTAAAAGGTTCTATTTGCACATATATATCTTCAATTAAATCATAATTTTCTTCAATCGTAGTACCGAAAATAGTTGCAAAAAAGGCTAAGTTTTCCGAGATAGTTAAATCCTGATACAGCGAGAATTTTCCGGGCATGTACCCCACAGCATTGCGTATTTCTTTCACTTGTTTCAAAATGTTGTAATTAGCTACTGTTGCACTTCCTTCGTTTGGTAATAACAAGGTGGTCAATAATCGGAAAAGAGTTGTTTTTCCGGCTCCGTCTGGTCCAATTAAACCAAAAAGTTCCCCTTCATTTACCTCCAAAGTAATGTTTTGAAGTGCTGGAATGTTTTTATACGATTTCGAAATATTCTGAACAGAAATACTCATGGTCTTAACCCTTAAATATAAATAGTTACTTAATTAACAAAAAATTAGTTAACTCGTGAGCGTCAACCCAATGTTTTACATTAACCGGAATTTTAACATAATCCCCAGATGTCAAATGTATTTTTTTACCGGTTTCTTCATTGTAAGTGGCATCACCTGATACACACAGCAACAATGCCGGAATTGTGGTAACATGCTCTTTTAACTGTTCATTCTTGGCTATCTGTAAGGAAACTACTTTGCCTTGTGTAGGCTCAAAAAGCAGTTGAGTAGCTACTGCCTTATTTTCTGTATGCAAATTTTTAAGGTTCATACTGTTTGATTTTAAATTAGTTTTTGTTGATTTACAACCCATTGCAATTAAAACAATTGCTAGAAATAGTATTTTTTTCATAATTATTAATTTGTTAGCCTGACCTCCGCAGGCATCCCTATTTTTATACTTCCTTCATTTTTAACCGCTACTTTTACTGCATAAACTAAATTGGCTCTTTCTTCTCTCGTTTGAATGACTTTTGGCGTAAATTCTGCCTGAGCACTTATCCATGAGATTGTGCCATCATAGGTTTTTATTCCTTGTTCAGCATCAATCGAAACGTTAACTTTTTGTCCAATTTTCAATTGTGCTAATTGCGTTTCTGTAAAATACACGCGTAATTCCATTTCATGTAAATTAGCTATTTTATAAAGTGGTTTTCCAAATGAAGTGATTTCAGATGGTTCTGCATACTTTGTCAAAACTGTGCCTTCTAATGGATTAATAATAGTAGCTTTTTTTATCTGATCGTCTAATTTGTCAATTTGAACTTTTAACGATTTTATTTCATTTAAAATGGGAGCGTTTTGAGTTTGCACACTGCCAATTTGTTTTTCAATGACTTTCACTTTTCCTTCAATCTCGTCCACTTGTCGTTTTGTAGCTGCATTTTCTGCAAACATATTTTTAATTCGGGTTTGCTCTATTTTAGCAGTTTTTAATTGTTCATTTAAAACACTAATTTCTGATAGAACAGCAGCTGATTTTGCTTGAACGGTTTCAATAGTGGCTTTTAATTGTTCTTTATTATAATGCAGTTGTAAGGTATCGACTAACCCAACAAGTGTTCCTTTTTTAAGTTGAATTCCTTCCTCTACATTTAAAAATTCAATTTTACCGTTGGATTCAGAAGAAACAATGATTTCAGTGGCTTCAAAATTTCCGTAAGCATCCGCTTTTTCATTATTTTTTTGGCAACTTATAATTAGTAGAAATGCTGTAAATGAGATTATTATTTTTTTCATGGTTGATGTTTTAAATTCCGCTTATGATTTGGTAGTTTGCTTTAGCTAAAAGTAATTGAATATGGTGCGTTTTTTCATTAATTTTAGATTCAAATAAATGTGTTACCTCATTCAAATAGTCTGATGAAGTGATCACACCATTCTTCATTTGAGCTTCTGCCGAGCGTACAATTTTTTCACGTAATTGAATAATTTCTAAATCTGATTTCAATTGTGCATTTATTTTTTCGATTTCAAAATTGTATTCATTCAATTGACGATTTTGATTGACTTCAAACGTTTCTTTTTCTGTTAAAATGATTTGTTTGGATAATTCTAGTACCTCTTTTTCTTTTTTTGTTTTATTCCATTCAAACAAAGTCCAATTTAACCGTAAGCCAGTCATATAAAATGTTTCAAATGAATTATTTAACATGTTTAACGCCGGATTTCCGTAGCCACCTTGAAGAAAAGCGTTTAGTTTTGGTGCATGGGTAGTTTCAATCACTTTTTGAGCAGCTTCTACTTGTTGATTTTGCAAATCAAATAGGACTAATTCAGGTCGAATTCCACTTCTTTCTGCCTCAAAATGTGTTGGTTGGGATAAAATGGTGGTTGGATGAAAAACTTGTCCGGACAAGAGTTCTAAATTCTTCCAAAGTTTCAGTTGTTCAAGAGTAATATCACTTAACTGTTGATTGATGTTGATTATTTCAGCTTCAATCACTTGTTCTGAGGCCGGTAAAACCGCTCCAAATTTAACAGCAGTTTGAATCTCCTTACTTTTCTCTTCAAGTAGTACTTTTTTAGCTTGCAATAATTCCTGCCTTTCTTGCGAAAGTAAAAGCCCAAAGTAGTATTGATTAACCTGGGTTTTTAATTGATATAGATTTACGATAGCTACTTGCTGTTGCGATTTAATTTGAGTTGCTTTAAGTTGCGTTTGAGCCTTAATAGTTCCGCCATTATAAATCAATTGATTAATATCGAGGGTAGCTCTGTATTGATCTTTATTTAACGGCTCCATTGTTACATTGGGCATAGAAAACGGTACTTGTGTAACATCCGATTGATAACTAGCTTGAGCATGGAATGAAATTTTTGGTAATTTATCCTTTGCTAAAACTATTGCTTCTAATTCCGATTGATTTTGGAGCAGATTGTTTTGTTTGGCTAGTGGGTAGTTTTTTTCAACCAACGCATAGCATTTTTCAAGTGTCAATTGCTCCTGAGCCCAAAAATCTTGCCCAAACAAGATTACTATACTAAAAATTAATTTTTTCATCTTTTCTGAATTGCATTGATAATTTGAGTGGAAATATGCACTTTCCGAGCTTCCATTAACGCTATAAATTCATCGTCAGAAATAGCAATGATTCCTTTCACTAAAGTTTGAGCAGCAAATGGAAAAACGGTCATTGAGAAAATATCTAATAAAAGTTGCTTTGGAGATAGGGGCATTATTTCTCCCAATTCAATTGCTCTTTCAATTTGTTTTACCAATTTTATGGGGTTCGGTCGTTGTTCTTCTTTGAGAAATTTTTCAACAAAATCAGGATTGTTGTTCATTTCCTGAATAATAAACTGAGGCAGAAAAGGATACTCAATCACAAAGGTGATATAACTGGCAGTAAACTTCTTTATTTTTTCAAATAGATCATCGTCTGAATTGAATATCTCATTAATTTGAGGGGCTAATTTGCCAAAAGCATTCATAAAAACGGCTTCAAAAAGTTTTTCTTTACTCCTAAAAAAGTAATGTAACATTGCTTTGTTTATTCCTGCTTCATCTGCAATCTCTTGCATTCTTGCTCCCATAAAGCCCTTGTTTTGAAATACTTTAAAGGCGGCTTCAAATATTTTTTCTTCTGTTGTCATTGAACTAACTATTAAGTTTAACCATTTGGTTAGCAAAGGTAATTATTAATTCATATCATCAGTAAAAAAAATAACTATTTTTTATGATTTAGATTTTTGAATAAAAGATTGTTGCATTAAAAAAAGGAGAATTCCAGCCAAACTAAAGAACAAAAGGGTACCCAATACAATAAAAACAACAAGGGTAAACGATAAACTATTTTGATGTTGAGAAAACGTAATAGAGGAATCGCTAAACTGCCAAATACTCTTTTTAACACCCATTATAACTAAAACAAAAATAAAAAGAAACAATAATGATTGAACAAGCCAAAAAAGTGTATTTAAAGTAATCCTAGTTAATTTATTTAAAAGTGGAGGTGCAATGTAATAAAAAGCCCCTGCCAAAATAATCATCATGTTGATCCCGATTGTAGTGCCCATGGCATGAGCTACTGTAATGTGGGTTCCGTGAGTAAAAAGATTAACCGCCGGAATTGATAGTAGCAAAGCTAAAAATAAGTTGATGGCCACCCAATATTCAGAAGCCATGATGAAACGATAAGGGAAAAAGTAATAATATTTTTTGGACTCAGAAAGTTGCTTTTTCCAATCTAAGATTATTTTTATAAATATAATCCACTCTGTCATACTAACGATATAAGACAAATGATGGATAAATCGACTAGTAGGAACTAAATAAATATGATGCCCCCAATTAAACATCAAATTGAATAGACCAAGAAAATATAAGGCAAAGGCTATTTTTTTGTGAGCCATTTCCGAATTACCACTTATTTTTGTCATCATATAAAGCGAGAATCCATACAAAAGCTGATTTACAGCACCTACAATTGAACCATTTACTTTCCATTGTAGCGTTAAATCAGAAATCAAATCATTTTTAAAATAAGGAAATATCCACAAATAATTTTCTAAAAAAACAAAAAGGAAGAACAAAATTCCGGTAAACCACATCCAATAATAAGAGGGCCATTTTTTTTCGGTTAACAAATTTTTCAAAATGAAAAATAAAAAAATGACAAACGAAAGAAAAATGGGTAAAGCCCAGATAGGATTAAACTCCCAATATTCTCTGCCGGAGAAATCTTTTGTAAAATAACTGTAAAATATTCCACTAATAGAAATAAACCACAAAAACAAGTGAATTTTAAGCCATTTTGACAGTTTCAGATTAGGAAAAATTTCAAATAAAGCAAGTGATACACAAGCTAATCCACCAATAATTATTCCAAAATATGCAGAGCTAACATGTAAGGGGCGTAACACATGAAAAGGTAATATTCCTTGAGTTGCATCTGTAAAACGGTAAGACTCTGAGGCAAGATGACCAAAAAACATTCCTAACAATAAAAGTGCTAACGCAAAACGCATTAACCAATAACTTGTTTTCATTTTACTTTTTCAACGTATAAGTACCATTTATATTAATTTGATAATCGGTAGGATTAGCAGTTCCGGTTTCATTCATCGCTTTTAAAAAAAACAATAAATCTGTCAACTCTTTATCCGATAACTGAAAAGCCGGCATTTGCTTGACTCCACTTGTAATAATTCCTTTTATATAAGCATCTGTCCTTCCCGGCTTAGACATAATATTGGTTAAATCCGGTCCCAAATAACCACCTAATCCATACATTTGATGACAAGTATGGCAATTGTTTCGTTGCCAAACTTCCTTTCCTGCGGACACATGTGTTTGTGTAGATAAATTTCGAAGCTCTTTATTTCTAAGAGGTTTTAGATAAATAGAAAAAGAAAATAAAAGAAACAAAACACTTAATGTAACAAATATTTTTAGAGGTGAAAACGAATAAAACTTAGCAACTATAGGCATATTCATTTTTTTTGTTTGTTTCTAAATGCAAGGCAATGGACGATTGATTCACGATAATCATCGCAGTTTGCAACATGTTCTCTAATTCACAACAATTTTGGCAACGGTAATAATAATCTACACACTCCATTAAATCGGTATGAATTTTAATCAACTGTGTTAAAACTTTCATTTTATCTTCTTGACTACCCTGTAAAACTTGGTAGGTCATAATGCTTCTCACTTGCTCTTTAAGTTCATTCAAAATAGCAGAATCAATGATTACGGGGGATTCAAATTCAATCAATTGGGTACATGAAAACTTTTGTTCAATCCCGTAAATAGAGGTAACTATTTGTTGAGCGGCATTAAACGAATAGACCAAAGCTTCCAACAAAGAATTAGAAGCCAAGCGATTGGCACCAAGTAATCCTGTACACGAACATTCACCTAATGCATATAAATTTTTCACAGAAGTTTGTCCGTATTCATTTACCGTAATTCCGCCACATTGATAATGAGCAACAGGAACAATGGGCACTAAGTCCTTTTCAGGACGAAGACCTGATGATATAATTCGTTCATAAATGATAGGAAAATGATCTTCAAATTCGTCTTGATTTAAATGACGAAGGTCTAAATACACAAAGGATTCAGCTGAGTGCTTCAATTCCTCAAAAATGGCGGCTGTAACGATATCTCTAGTCGCTAATTCTCCTCTACTATCAGAATTAAATAAAAATCGTTTACCATGTGAGTTAACCACATAACCGCCAAAACCTCTTACAGCTTCTGAAATCAGAAACAAATTACTTTTACCTTTTTCATACAATGCTGTGGGATGATATTGAATATATTGCATATCGGTAATTGTTGCTCCTGCTCTAAAAGCCATAGCTACTCCATCACCGGTGGCTATCGTTGAATTGGAAGTAAATGCAAACAATTGACCACATCCTCCGGTGGCAAGAACCGTTGTTTTAGCATAAATAATTTTCAATTCTGATTGTGATTCTAACATATACAACATTCCAATAGCTTCATTTTCATCAGAATCCCTATTGGTGATAACATCAACACAAAATGCATTTGGAATCACTTCAATGTTTGCCTCATTCTTAATTCTATTCCACAAAACATCTTGGATATGCCAACCGGTTTGATCTTTGTAATGCACCACGCGGTTTTGAGTATGACCACCTTCCAAGGCCAAAGCAAGCTGACCATCTTTTTCGGTATCGAATACCGCTCCCCATTTGATTAATGCATTCAATCGTTGAGGTGCTTGTTTAATCACCATTTCTACCACTTTGGTATTGCATTTTCCTCTACCTGCTGCTAACGTATCTTGAATATGTTGTTCAAAACTATCGGTAAGTCGGTTACAAACGGTCGCAATTCCTCCTTGAGCCAAGGAAGTATTGGTTAATTGTGCATCGTTTTTAGATAACACAATAATTTGTAAATCAGGTTGTTGTTCAATTAAATGAATGGCTAAGCAAAGTCCTGCTATTCCTGTGCCCGAAATTAATACATCACATGTTTTCATAGGTTTAAATTTGAAGCATTCGTTGAATGGGGGGTATAGCTTTTGTGATTATTTCTTGTTCTAATAACACTTCAGGTGATTCGTCTAAAAGACACGTATAAATTTTTTCTAACGTATTCATTTTCATAAATGCACATTCACTACAGGCACAAGTATTATCTTCTTTGGAAGGTGCAGGAATGAGTATTTTATCTGGAACTTCTTGTTGCATTTTATACAAAATTCCATGTTCAGTAGCTATAATAAATTTTGTTTTGGGTGAAGATTTTATATAGTTAATCATTCCGGAAGTAGATCCAATATAGTGTGCTGTTCGCAAAATATGAGCTTCTGATTCAGGATGAGCAACTATAACTGCATCAGGATTTTTTTGGTGTAAACGAATTAGTTTTTCCAACGAAAATGCTTCGTGTACCACACAAGAACCTTCCCATAAAACCATATTCCGACCGGTTTCTTTGATAAGATAATTTCCTAAATTCCTATCCGGTGCAAAAACAATTTTTTGTTCTTTAGGTATTGTGCTAATTACTTTTATAGCATTGGAAGAAGTGCAAACATAATCACTTAGGGTTTTAATTTCTGCCGAACAATTGATGTACGTAACAACCACGTGATTGGGATAATTTTTAAGAAATTCTTCAAATTTATCGGGCGGACAACCATCAGCCAATGAACATCCTGCATTTATGTCGGGAACGATTACTTTTTTTGACGGATTTAAAATTTTTGCCGTTTCTGCCATAAAATATACACCGGCAAATACAATAATTTCTGCATTTGTTAAAGCTGCTTTTCTGGAAAGTTCAAGACTATCACCCACAAAATCTGCAATTTCCTGAATCTCAGGAGACTGATAATAATGTGCTAATAGTATTGCTTTTTTTGTTTGCTTTAAGGCTGTAATTTTTTGTTGTAAAGTCGATACATTCATTTAAATAGGACTTTTTTATCTTATTTGTAATTAAAATTTTTTTTATGTTTTTAAAAAGGTGGAATGAGAAACTAAACCACTAACTAAATCGGCTAACGATGTAGAATCTAAAGCTAATTTTAATTGCTCACGAATAGGTTTATATTGATTGTGAAACGGGCATGGTTTAATTTCTGAACAATCATTTAAACCTAAACTACATCTTTTAAATAGAGCTTCTCCATCAATGGCTAAAATAATATCACTTAATGTAACCTGAATAAGTTTTTCTTTAGAAACAAAAAAACCACCGCCATTTCCTTTCAGGGAATCAACTATATTGTTTCGGGCTAATTTTTGTAAAATTTTAGCCGTAAACGACTCAGGTGAATCAATCTTACGTGCAATTTCTCGCAAACTGATTCGATTACCTTGTTCCGTTTCTGCTGCAATTACTAAAGTTGCCCTAACGGCATATTCACATGTTTTAGAAAGCATTTTTTATTTCAAAAATAGTCATAATTCTCCAACAAAAAGCAAATGTATTAACTCTAACAACCCTTAGGTATGATTTTAATCATATTAACGCATGCAAAGTCGAATGTTATGAGTTGATAAATGCGTATAGTCAAAATTTTTTGAATTATTGAGTGGCTTCAAAGTGATAGAATTATTTCTGAAGGGTTGCAAAAAATAATTTCCATTATAGTCATTATCTTCTAAAAGTTGGGTCATTTGGACAATATCATTTTCATTTAACAAATCGGTGTGAACAGTTGTTCGCACTTCAAAAGGGGTTTTTGATTGTTGTAAAATAGAAAGACATACCAAAAATTGCTCATAAAACCTAGATTCAGTAATGCTTTTAAACTTAGCTCGGGTTGCTTTAAAATCTAAAGCAACATAATCAATCAAACCCAAGGTAATAGCTTCCCGTAATCGTGCTGGCTTACTACCGTTAGTGTCACCTTTAATCAAAAACCCCATCGCTTTAATCAAAACCATTAATTCTAAGGATTCTTTGTACAACAAACATTCACCACCACTAAAAACAACAGCATCTAATAAACCTCTTCGTTTTTCCAAAAAAGAAAGTATTTCGGGAATGGAATAACTTCCTTTCCCGAAAACAATCTCCGGATTATAACAATAACTACATTTCATATTGCATCCCGCAAACCAAAGAATGCAGGCAGTTTGGTCGGGATAATCCAATAAAGTAAAAGCAGTGATGCTATGAACAATTTTTTTAGCACTTGGTTTCATTAAAATGTGTGCGTTGTTTGTGTTCTCCTTTTTTACCAATGTTAAAACTTTCTACCGGCCTGTGATAGCCCATTACTCGGGTATAAACTAAACATTTGGTTCGCAATTCGTTGTGTTGTTCTAATACAGAATTAGTTTGAGTTTGTGATTTCATAGTGGTTTGATTTAAGTTTTTCTAACAAAATTTCGTCGCATTTCGGACAGTATTCGTGTTCACCATTCAAATAACCATGAACGGAACAAACACTAAACACTGGCGTAACGGTGATATAAGGTAATTTAAAGTTGGTAATCACTTTTTTTACAAAATTTCTGCAAGCTTCGGGTGAGCTGATTTTTTCATTCATATATAAATGCAAAACGGTTCCTCCCGTGTATTTACATTGTAAATCATCTTGCATCATTAAAGCTTCAAACGGATCTTCGGTAAAATCTACCGGAATTTGTGAACTATTGGTGTAATAAATATTTTCTCCTTCACCGGCTTGAATAATATCGTGATAACGCTTTTTATCTTCTTTGGCAAAACGATAGGTGGTTCCTTCGGCCGGAGTAGCCTCTAAATTGTATAAATTTCCGGTTTCCTCCTGAAATGCTTTCATACAATTTCTTATATGTTCTAATAATTCTAAGGCCATTTCAGAACCAAAATGACTCGTAATGTCGTGTTTACCATTTGTGAAATTTAAAATCATTTCATTAATTCCATTCACACCAATGGTGGAAAAATGATTCCGAAAATGAGGCAAATAGCGTTTGGTATACGGATACAATCCTCGGTCGTACATCTCTTGCACAAATACACGTTTTTTCTCTAAAGTTGATTTTGAAATTGCTAACAGATGATCCAATTGCTGATACAACTGCAATTTGTTACCGGCATTCAAATAGCCCAAACGAGCCATATTAATAGTAACAACACCAATACTTCCGGTCATTTCTGCACTGCCAAATAAACCATTGCCTCGTTTTAATAATTCTCGCAAATCTAGTTGTAATCTACAGCACATGCTTCGAACAGCATTGGGTTTGTAGGCATTCGGGTTTTCTACTTTTTGGCCGTTAGCATCAAAAGTGTACTGGCTTCCAATAAAATTCTGAAAGTAAGACGACCCAATTTTGGCCGTATTTTCAAATAATAAGTCGGTGTTTTCTCCATACCAATCAAAATCTTCAGTAATGTTTACTGTGGGAATGGGAAAAGTAAAGGGTTGTCCATTGGCATCGCCCTCTGTCATCACTGTATAATAGGCTTTATTAATCATATTCATTTCCGGTTGAAAATGTTCATACCGCATTTCAATAACCTCAGTAACGCCCCTAATCTTTGCTCGATGTGCCAAATCGGGTGTTGTATGATGTAGAAATAAGTGTGCATTATTGCGTGTAGGAATTTGTTCTTTCAAATCACTCGGAACAACCCAATCCAAAGTGATATTCGTAAAAGGTGATTGTCCCCACCGTGCGGGAACATTTAAATTATAAACAAAACTTCGTATGGCTTTCAGTACCTCCTCATAACGTAAGTTGTCTTTAAAAACATAGGGGGCTAAATAGGTATCAAACGAACTAAACGCTTGTGCTCCCGCCCATTCACTCTGCAAAATACCTAAAAAATTAGCCATTTGTCCCAAAGCTTCTCTAAAATGAGAGGGAGGTTTACTTTCCACACGTCCACGAACTCCGTTAAACCCATCGTTTAATAAAACGCGTAAACTCCATCCTGCACAATAACCGGTCAAGCAATCCAAATCGTGTATATGAATATCACCGTTTCGGTGTGCATAGCCTTCTTCTTGTGTATACACTTTATCCAGCCAGTAATTGGCAATAATTTTGCCGGCCACATTATTCACTAAGCCGGCATTTGAATAAGATGTATTGGCATTCGCATTAATTCGCCAATCGGTTTGCGAAATATATTCTTCAATAGTTTGCGTACTATCTACGTAGGTTGTATCTTCATTCAATCCGAGCACGTGTTCCCGTTGCATTTTTCGGGTGTGCCGATAGACCATGAACGATTTCATTACAGAAAAATAGTTCATACTAAACAGCACTTTTTCAATACTATCTTGAATTTCTTCTACAGCCCAAGTTTCTTTAGTGTCTAATATTTTCATCACTTCTTCTACCACTAACGGATTAAAGATTTGCGATTCACTTTGGAATGCTTTTTCGATTGCTTGTTCAATTTTAAATAATTCAAATGGTCGAAAAATTCCATTTCTTTTAATAACATATTTTTCCATACAATTTGTTTTTTTGAAGAATTAATGTGCAGTTTGATTTCTCAAATTTAATTCAAATAAGACTTTTTTATCCTGTTTAAAAAATAAGAAATCAACAAATTAAAAAGTAGAATTGTTGATAAGTAAAATAAAAAAAGGACACTTCCTAAAAAGTATCCTCCATTCAACCAATAAAAATTATTTCAACCTCAAGAAATAATCTACGTTCGAGTGCCACCATGACCACCAGCAACAATTTTTAAAATCCGTATGTTCAAATAGAAAAATTTAAAAAACTGAATGAATGGATTTTGCATTTTTCTTTTTTGAGAAATCGATATTCGTTGCATAATTATATTTTTAAATGTTATTAACTTTTTTGGTTAATTTCTAAATTTTATTCAGGAATCAACCACCAAAAAGGTTTCATTTTTGCTTTGTAAAGAAAGGCGTAATGCAGTGATAGTTTTACCCAATGTCCCGCCAAACCAATGTCGCCAAATGTTTTTTTGATATCACGACCGCCCGTTTGACCATACTTTTTATAATCGGGTACAATGGGATAGGTTGTGATGCTAACCCCACTTCCTTGTGTTAGTCCATATCCCGCAGAAGCAATACAAGCAGCTCCCATATTTCCTAATGAACCTTTGTGATGTAACGATTCTTTACCGAGTTTGATAGAATCAATAATGTTATCGGCTACTAATTTTGCTGTAATTCCCGATGGCATTCCGGTTCTGGGTGGTGAAGGAAAAATTTCGGTTCCGTTTTTACTTTTTCTGGGTTTAGAAATGGAGTGTGGCGGAGCAAAAGCAATTCCGGGTGCAAAAATATTTTTGTAGCTTGGGTTTTGATAGGTTTCCGGCCAATCTTGAACAGACCAATCTTCATAAGGTTTTGAAGTATAATCAGCATCAACAACCATAAAACCTTTGAATAACTTTTCGGTAATGTTTTGTCCGGTTTTGTCATACGCTTGAAATCCATGACCTGAAAATGCAGGAATCAACATCCCAAAGTCAAAGGTTTCTGTTTTAAATTCTCCTTCCAAATTTTCGTAATATACGATTCCGTCTTCCACTTTTTGAACAGCTGCTCCCAAAATCCATTTTATTCCACGGTCTTCAAAAATCATTTCTACCATATCTTTCGATTTCATGTTGAAACCGTTATATTCCATCAACATTCCATCCATCCCAAAATCGCCCAATTCATATTCGTTGGAAATCCAAGTAATATCAGCTTTATCGCGAACACCAAATTTTTGCAGTTCTTTTTCTACATTCAAAATATATTCAAAGGCAGCACCTTGACAAGTTGCTTTACCATGTCCGGTTCCGATAAGAATTTTTGCTTTTTTATTGGATTTTTTCAATTCAATAATCAGTTGATGAAGAGCTTCTGAAGCATGTTCTGCATGATCATACGTACAAACCGAATACACTTTATTGGTTCCCGGATTCAACCCTTCGGTTAAATCAAAAGCTAATTTTGGACCGGTTGCATTGATTAAATAATCATATGTTACTTTTTCTTGTTTACCTAATTTTTCTCCAAAAACACCTTCGACTAAAATATAGGGTTTATCCTGTGTTGCATCGCCTTCGGGATGAAAGGAAACGGCTTTGGCTTGTTTGTAACCAATTCCTTTTCTTTTGTATAAGGGTTCCAAAGGAAAGATTACTTCTTTTGATTTCATTCGTCCAATTCCCACCCAAATATTGGAGGGCACCCATTGGTAATTTCGATTGGGAGAAACTACTAAAACTTGGTGCTCTTTGGATAATTTTCTACGCAAGTGAGCTGCTGCCGTATGTCCGGCAATTCCAGCTCCTAAAACTACAATTTTTGCCATTTTGTTTTGAAATATTGTACGAAGTTAGAAGGAATTAACAGAACAAAACGCAACAATTGTTACATAACCTAAAATTAATAACTGGTGTCGTCCAATATAACTTTCCCTTTAAAAGTTCGGTACAGAAATAGAAAATAAAAAGCCAATAAAGGAGCTCCAATTAACACAATCGTCAACATTATGCCTAGTGATTTTTGTGAAGAAGCGGCATTATAAATGGTGATACTATATTCCGTATTCAAGGTTGAAATCAACAAGGTAGGATACAATTGAAAAGCCACCAACATCAACAGAAAAGCCATGGTGAGTGAAGAAAATAATAATGCTTGAAAATACTTCTTTTTAGAAACCAAACGAGGTACATTGGCTACAGCCAAAAAAGCCAACAAAGGAATAATAAAAAACACCGGATTTTCTCTGAAATTATCGGTTACACCCGGAATAAAAATTAAGGTGTAAAGTGAAGTCATGGAAAAACTGATGATGAAAAAAATCATTCCTTTACGAAGTAAAAAAGTGAGTCTGGCATGTAAACGACCTTCCGTTTTTAACAACAGGAATATTGCACCTTGGGTCATAAAAAGTGACAAAGTAGTAAAGCCAGTCATTAATGCATAAGGAGATAAAAAAGTAAAAAAGATTCCTCCTTGATAAGCATAATTAGGTCCTATAGCAAAACCTTGTAACACATTTCCCAATACTACTCCCAATAAAAAAGCAATTAAAGTATTGGAAATAAAATAAATATAATCCCAAGCTGTTCGCCACCATTTCATTTCCTCAGCACTTCTGAATTTGATTGCAGCCGAACGTAAAACCAATAACACTAAAAACAACATAAACGGTATATACATGGCTGAAAGCATGGTAGCATACATCACCGGAAAACCTGCAAAGAGTGCTCCTCCGCCAATGATTAACCAAACCTGATTGGCATCCCAAAGGGGGCCAATGGCATTAATGGCAATGCGACGACTTTCATCTTTTCTAAAAAACAAATGCCAAGCACCTGCACCATAATCAAAGCCCTCTAAAATAGCATAACCGGAGAACAACAAACCAACCACTAAATACCACAAAGTTGGGTAATCAATTCCTAAAAAAGTATCCATGTTTTCCATTAGTATATTGAATTTAAGTTAGCTTCTTGCTCATTAAAAGGGCCGTGTTTGATTTTTTTGTTCAGTGAATACAAAAACAATAAAAACAAAAGCGTATAAATCACTAAGAATAAAATCAATGAAAATAAAATTTGGTTTGCCGAAACTTCCTGTGAAAATCCCTCACTTGTTCGAAGATGACCATATACAATCCAAGGTTGTCTTCCCATTTCGGCAGCAAACCAACCGGCTTGATTGGCAATTTGGGGTAATAAGACTGAAAATGAAAAAATCCACAACAACCACTTTGTTTCAAATAATTTTCCTCTCCACCATAAAAAACAAGCATAAAAAGTAAGAGCAATCAAGAACATTCCAATTGAAATCATGATGTGATAAAATTGAAAAACGGCATTTACTTGACTTGGTTGATCTTCTTTTGGAAAAGCATTTAACCCCGTTACCGGAGCCTGAAAATCCTGATGAACCAAAAAAGACAATCCACCGGGAACTGCGATTCCTGAAACTTCTTGTTTTTTATTATCCACCCAACCTAAAAGATACAAATCTGCAGGAGAAGAAGCTTCGTAGTGTCCTTCCATTGCTGCTAATTTAGCCGGTTGATTTTTTGCTACTCCATCCGCAGAACTATGTCCGGAGAGTAACTGAGTAAATGACACAACTGTTGCTACTACTAATGCAATTTTAAATGCTTTTATAGAAATAGCTTCATAACGTCCTTTACGAAAATAATAAGCATGTACACTCAATACCATGAAAGCTCCGGCCAAAAAAGCTCCTTGCCAAACGTGAATTATCCTGTCTACGCTGGAAGGATTAAACACCATAGCCCAAAAATCGGTTACTTCTGCCCTTGCATTAAAACCATCACCAACAATATGATAACCGGCAGGTGTTTGTTGCCAACTGTTGGCCACGACAATCCAAACAGCAGAAAACATAGAACCCAGAAAAACACCAATGGTTGAAATAAAGTGAACTTTGGGTGAAACGCGATTCCATCCAAAAATTAGTATTCCTAAAAAAGTACTTTCCAAACCAAAAGCAAATAATCCTTCTGCAGCGAGTGCACTTCCAAAAATATCCCCTACATATCGGGAATAAACGGCCCAATTGGTACCAAATTCAAATTCCATGATGATTCCTGTTGCTACTCCAATTCCAAATGTAATAGCAAATATTTTGAGCCAAAAACGGGTTAATACTTCGTATTCTTTATTTCCGGTTTTGAGGTAAAGTCCTTCAAAAATTACCATCAATAAACCTAATCCAATACTCAATGGTGGATAAATATAATGAAAGGCTACCGTGAAGGCAAATTGTATTCGAGCTAATATTTCAACATCCATAATTTTGTGTTTTAAGGTTCTATTTCCAGCATTTTTTTGATGATTTCTTCTTTTGAAAGTACTTCTCTGGTTTTCCAAATCAACTTACCGTTTGCAAAAAGTGCCAATAAAGGTAAAGAATCAATTTGAAGTTGGTTTATTTTTAAAAGCAGTTGGTTTATTTCAAAAGTATGGATTTCAACTCGCTTTCCAATGGAATTTTTAACCTGTTGTAAGGTTGGTTCTATCATTTCACAAGGGTCACAAGATGAAGTTTTAAAATTGATTAAGATCAATTCATTATTTTGAATGACAGTATTTATCTCGTGACTCATTCTATTTTAGATTTAGGAATTTGACAACTACCCGAACTACATGTATTGAAAACAGCTTGAAAAAGAAAAAAGGCTGCAAAGAATAAGAAAAAATATTGTTGTGAGATGATGGCGTGGTAAGTAATTCCGATAGCAACAAATAAACGAATCCATCGCATTAAATGCCAATTGGTGAAAAGTAATTTTTTCATCTTTAGATAGTTTATCGTAAAAGTAATTTATGGATACAATCTAAAATGTAACTTGTATTACATAACGACAACAATATTTACTAACTCTCTAATAAAATAACATTTTAAAGTTTTATCTTCGGAAAAAACCGCCCTACTTTACTTTGATACTCTTTATATGAAAGGAATTTTTGAGTAAGTTGTTTTTCTTCATAGGTTGATTTTAAATAAAACCAAATCAACAACAAACCACTAATGAGCAATTTATACAGTGAATAGTTATAAAGTGCATATCCGAAAGCAAACATCAAAATTCCGGTGTAAATGGGATGCCGACTGTATCGAAAAAATCAGTGCGTAAGTAATTCCGCTTTTTCGATTGGCGTTGGGAAAACGGTAAGATTGGATTTTAATTCAAAAACGGTTAACAGTGCAATCATAAAACCGATAAAAGCAATCACCATTCCGAAAGTTGTTATAAATTTTGGAATTACTAATGGTTGAAAAAAATCAAACGCATAAACTCCAAAAAGAAGAAATTGAATGAAAACAAAAATGTAATCTTTACTCGTTTTTCTCATGTTTTGTTCCAATAAATCGAATTACAGCACCTTGTCCTTGGTGAAACGGTCCTTCTTCTAAAGTAATAATTGCTGTTTCAAGAAAGTTGAAATTAATAGATGAAAATTCATCTTTTACCTCGTCTTCAGAAAATAGCATGGCTGGTTCTTTAGGTCCGCCAGATGTAAATTGCAATTGATTTTTTTCAAAAGCTTCAAATAAAATTTTGCCATTAGGTTTGAGAAAAGAGACCAACTTTTGATGAGCTTGTTTGCGAATAAGAGACGGGAAATGGGCAAAAATAAATACTATCGCATCAAAACTTTCAGGTTCAAAAGGTAATTCCATCACATCAGAAACCAAATAATCAAGTTCTACATTTTGCTCTTTTGCAAGTGTTACTGCTTTATTTTTAGCTGATTCACTGTAATCAAATGCAAAAACAATACAGCCGTTTTGAGCAGCAAAAACAGCATTTCTCCCCTCACCTTCTGCCACAAATAAAATTTTACCTGTGGGTAGTTGATGTAAATTTTCTTTTAGAAATTGATTGGGTTCTTTACCATATACAAATTCCTTTTCGGCATAGCGTTCGTTCCAAAATTGCTTCATTTAATCTTTCTTTTTGGGTGAAGTTACAAATAAATTGAATAACAAACCACCCATTAAACCACCATATAATGTACTGTTGAGCGGTTTGGAGGTGATGGCACATGTTCCACTGACGCAACCAATTTGTTGGTAATATAAGTAGCCAGCAACTAGTCCGATTACCACTCCAATTGCAGTAATGATGATTGCTTTTTTATTCATGTTTTTTCTTTTCAAAAGTTATACTCCAAATCCCTCTTATTTCGTTTTCAATGTATCCAACGGCTAAATCGCTAGGATATAGTTTTAGAATTTGGCGTTGAACTTCAGGTTTAATTTGTTTTCCATGGCATTGCAAACACATGGTGTTTGTTTCAATTGGGTAATAAAACTGAATTTTATCTTCTTTTTCCAAAGTAATGGGTTTGATTTCTTTTTTCTCAGCCAGTTCTTTCTTGAATTGAGCAATATATTTTAATTCCTCTGCATTAGCTTTGTTATTTGGGTTTCGATTTTTGTCGGAAACTCTTTTTATGGTAGCATTAAACTGCGTTGACATACTATCAGTCAAAGGAATCGCTTGATGGTTACAAAAGGTCAAGGCTTTCATGGTTCCCTTTTGCTGAATGGCTTCCATTAAATTTTTACCCAACACTTTTTTGGTACCCAAAGCATAATCTAAACCAATATCGGCATAGGTTTTAGTCGTCTCCATTTCTTCAAGTTTTTTACCGGATTGCGTCCAATTTTTATTGCCGTGACCTTCCCAATGAGCTTTAAACCATTCGGGTTCTTCAATTTGATAGTCATACATAAAAGCAGCTATTTTTTCAATACTACCTTCCGGGAAAACTTGTTTAGGCATGAGTCCGTGTTTTTTTACTGCACCATACATCAGGGCTTTTTCTTCTGTAGGATGGGCTACAAACGCTTTCACATTTTCGATAAATTCGGCTTTATTATACCCTTCTCTATCAATATATCTGGCTTTGATGGCCACCATCGGCGGTGCAATTCTACCTTGATTTTCATCAGCTGTTGGACTATGGCATAGATAACAATGGGTTTCCATTAATTTTTTCGCTTCAAGTGGGTCAAAATTGGACGTGATAGCATTTTGTTCCTCTACTTTTTGATATTCTTTTTTACCATTTTGGCAACTTGTCAAAAATAATATAGTGATTAGGAAACTTATAATTTTCATGAGATATGATATTTTTTTCAAAAATAAACAATCATTGTAACCAAAGTTGTAACGTTTGTTACAGAAGAACTTTAATTACAATTAAATAACAATAATCTATCGTTTAAAAAAAATAATAGAAAAATATTATTATGTGAAACTTTTGTTACAATTCAGTTGGAATAAACAGACGAAATTTGTCTCATAAAAAAATATTAATTTATAAAAAACATAAAATGGAAAATCAAGTATTTATACCAAGAATTGGTGAACAAGCACCTGAATTTACTGCAATTTCAACACAAGGAACCATCAACTTTCCAAAAGACTATGAAGGAAAATGGGTTATCTTTTTTAGTCATCCGGCTGATTTTACACCGGTATGTACTTCTGAGTTCATGACTTTTGCCAGTATGGAAAAACAATTTCAAGAAGCAAATTGTGAATTATTAGGACTTTCAGTTGATGGATTATATAGCCATATAGCATGGTTAAGAACCATAAAAGAAAAAATTGAGTACAAAGGAATGAAAGACATTGAAGTAAAATTCCCTTTGATTGAAGATATCACGATGGAAGTTTCCAAAAAATACGGTATGATCATGGAAGGAGAAAGCAATACCAAAGCGGTAAGAGCAGTATTTTTTGTAGATCCAAAAGGAACTATCCGTACTATTTTATATTATCCATTAAGCATAGGACGAAATTTTGATGAAATTTACAGAGCTTTGATTGCGTTGCAAACCGCAGATGCTTTTGATATTGCATGTCCTGCAGATTGGATACCGGGTGATGATGTTATTGTACCCACTGCAGGGTCATGCGGAGTAGCCAAAGAACGCATGGATGATACTGAAAACTTAGATTGTAAAGATTGGTTTTTCTGTACCAAAAAATTAGACAAAGATTTAGTATTAAATACCGTTTTAAAAAAATAAAATCAAGGTAAGCAAATGTGAAGAAGCCGTTCTGAAAAGGACGGTTTTTTTTATTAAAAAAAAATTTCTAAAATTTATTGAAAAATTAGAATCCTAGAATTTTATCCATTAGCCAATTAGTGTGAGCGGCCGATTTTCCGAGAGAAGGATGAACAGAAACTCCTAAAAGATGGTCTCGCATGTTTTGAACATGATGGAGTTGAATGTTTTCGGGATGATTAATAAACAATTCTTTTGAACCATCTTGATTCGTCAACTGAATCGGTAGCTCTTCAAAAACAGCAAATCCAATTTTGCCTTTACTACCGATAATTTCTACTTTATCATTACGTTCAAAACTGCCAAAATTCCATGTTCCCGAACCCGTTACACCTGATTTATGCAGCCAATTGGCAACAATGGCATCTTTCGCAGAATAAAGATTTTGCTGGTTAAGACTAATTCCTTGGACTGAAGTAATTTCTCCAAAATAATGTACTAACAAATCGAGACCGTGACTGGCTAAATCTTCAAAATAACCTCCGGGTGCAATTGTCGAGTCGGTTCTCCAATTATATGTTTGTGCTAAATCAACCGGAGAGGGATTTTTACTTAAAAACCAACTAACATGACGAATTTCACCGATTTCATTTGAATCTAACCATTCTTTTATTTGATTGAATCGTGGTAATGACCTTCTGTAATAAGCTACGAATAAAGGTAATTTCTTTTCTTCAAAAGCATTGAGAATTTCTACGCACTCGTGATAATTTAAAGCCATTGGTTTTTCAATACAACAGGGCTTTCCGGCTTGAGCTACCTTTAATGCATAGAATTTATGTGAATCAGGAGGAGTAGCTATATACACCGCATCAATTTCTGGGTGATTAATCAATTCATCAGCATCTGTAAAATAGTGAGGTATTTTGTGCCGAAAAGCATAATCTTTTACTTTTTCAATATTTCTTCGCATGACGGCATGTAATTCAAATCCGTTTGTTTTTGAATAGGCTGGCCCACTTTTGCTTTCTGTTACATTACCACAACCAATAATACCCCATCTAATTGATTCCATGTTTTATTTAAATAATTTTTGAATTAAAAAAAGTTTTGATAAAAATAAGAGAATACCATCAAAGTATTGTAAATAAATAAAAAATATAATTTTTATATAAGTCAAAAATAAGTTAATCCATACAAGTTTTATATGTTTTTTGAATACTTTTGCAATCAAAATAAATAATCATAAAAAATGAAAAAAATAGTTGTTTTGCTTATCTCTGCTTCTTTGTTTATAGCATGTAATAAATTAGGGGATAACGAATTTGTTATAAAAGGAAGTGCTGAAGGAATTGAAAACGGGAAATTTATTATTCTTGAAACGCAAGATGAAAATATGAGTTTAAAATCCATAGATACAAGCGTAGTTATGGATGGAAAATTTGAGTTTAAAGGCATTTCTAATGAACCGGAGCTTCACTTTTTACAAGTGGAAAATATCCCCGGAAAGGTTGTATTTGTTCTAGAAAATGGAGAAATAAATGTTACGGTTTTAAAAGACAGCATCAATAAATCTAAAATTGGGGGTACATTTAATAATGAACAATTCGCAAAGTACAATTTAGGACAGACAAAAATTCAGAAGAAAATGGCTGACTACAGAAGTATTAACCAAAGTAAAATGGAAACAGCCGTTCAAGCAAATGATACACTAACAGTAAATGCATTACGAGATGGCTTTTTAAAATTAAAAGAAGAAGAGAAAAATTATAATTATACTTTTTGTGAAGAAAATCCAAAAGCCTACATCTGTGTATTAATGATTCAAAGTATGCTTTACCAACCTGAAGCTGATTTTGTTAGAATAGAAAAAATATTTAATAATCTAGACAATTCTATTAAGGAAACTAAACCGGGTAAATCAGTAGGAGAAATGATTAGCAATTCTTCTGCAGCCGAAGTTGGCAAGCAAGCACCGGAATTTTCCGCACCCAATCCGGAAGGAAAGATGGTTTCATTAAAAGAGTCTCTAGGAAAAGTTACCATTATTGATTTTTGGGCTTCTTGGTGTGCACCTTGTCGAAAAGAAAATCCAAATGTTGTTGCTTTATATGACGAATTTCATGACAAAGGTTTAAATATAATTGGTGTTTCTCTTGACAAAGAAGGTGACGAAAACAAATGGAAAGATGCTATAAAGGCTGATAAACTAACTTGGACCCAAATTTCTAACCTTCAATATTGGAACGAACCCATAGCAAAAAAATATAATGTGAAAAGTATTCCGGCAACTTTTATTTTAGATGCTTCCGGAAAAATTGTTGCCAAAGATTTACGAGGTGAAGAATTAAAAGCAAAAGTTATTGAATTATTAGGTTCCTAATTTTTAATAAATAAAGATAAGTAAAGTCCCCATATTGGGGATTTTTTTATTCTACTCATTCCCAAACCCTTATCATTTAAATGGAAATTATAGCGTAAAAAGGTTTGCACAATGTAAAAACAATTCTATATTTGCATCCGCATTATGCAGGGGGGAGATACTCAAGCGGCCAACGAGGGCGGACTGTAAATCCGCTGATTACATCTTCGCAGGTTCGAATCCTGCTCTCCCCACAAAACAAAAACTCCTGATACGTCAAAAGCTCGCTTTTGTAAGTAGTGGGAGTTTTTGTTTTGGGTAAGGTTTCCTCCACTCAGGTTCACCGAAGGTAATCCTGTCTCGCCAGCAAATAATGTCCTATGAAAAACCACGAAACCTTACCACAAAATTGAATTGAAGAAAGCTCGCTTTTGTAAGTGTCGGGGATTTTTGTCTTGGGTAAAAAAATAGCCCACGGTTTAAACCATGGGCCTATATTGTATGAATATAATAAAATTTTACCTCGAATAATTCGGAGCTTCCTTCGTAATCGTCACATTATGAGGATGGCTTTCCCCTATTCCACTGGCTGTTATTCGCACGAACCTTCCCGTTTCTTTTAAAGTCGGAATATCTTTGGCTCCGCAATAGCCCATACCGGCACGAAGACCGCCAATGAATTGTTGCATACTTTCGTTTAATTCACCTTTGTATGGAACTCGGCCCACTATTCCTTCCGGAACTAATTTTTTCACATCATCTTCTACATCTTGAAAATAACGGTCTTTGGAACCTTCTTGCATTGCTTCCACCGAACCCATTCCCCGGTAGGATTTGAATTTTCTTCCTTCAAAAATAATGGTTTCACCCGGCGATTCTTTTGTTCCGGCTAATAAGGAACCTAACATCACACAATCCGCTCCGGCTGCAATCGCTTTCGGAATATCTCCGGTATAGCGAATTCCACCATCCGCAATCACCGGAACGCCAGTATCTTTAATCGCTGCAGCCACTTCCAACACCGCAGAAAACTGTGGAAAACCAACTCCGGCTACTACACGAGTTGTACAAATAGAACCTGGTCCGATTCCGACTTTCACAGCATCGGCTCCGTTTTCTACTAAATATAAAGCGGCTTCAGGTGTCGCAATATTTCCAACCACCACATCCAAATTGGGAAACTTGGCTTTTACTTGCTTTAAAACCGTTACAACGCCTTGTGTATGTCCGTGAGCTGTATCGATTATGACCGCATCTACACCTGCATTTACCAAAGCGGTGGCACGTTCTAACGCATCAGCCGTTACGCCAAGAGCAGCCGCCACACGCAAACGTCCGAATTTATCTTTATTGGCAATCGGTTTTTGGGTTAATTTTGTAATATCCCGAAAGGTAATCAATCCAATCAATTTGTAGTCTTTATCAATCACTGGAAGTTTTTCGATTTTGTTTTCTTGCAAAATTCCTTCTGCTTGCTGTAAAGTCGTACCTTCTTCGGCTGTAATTAAATTTTCTGAGGTCATGACTTCCAAAATCGAACGTGAATTTATTTTTTCGAAACGTAAATCACGGTTGGTTACAATACCTTTTAAAATTCCGTTTTCATCCACCACGGGAATTCCACCAATACTAAATTCACGCATCGCTGCTTTTGCATCGCCAACTGTTGCGGTTAATGGTAACGTTACTGGGTCTAAAATCATTCCTGCCTCCGCTCGTTTCACTTTTCTGACTTTTGTGGCTTGTTGCTCAATGGACATATTTTTATGCAAAACACCTATACCTCCCTCTTGAGCCATTGCAATTGCCATAGAACTTTCGGTCACTGTATCCATTGCAGCAGAGGCAATTGGAACATTCAGTGTTATATTTCGAGAAAATTTAGATTGAATACTTACTTCGCGGGGTAAAACTTCAGAGTAGTTGGGAATCAGCAGAACATCATCGTAAGTTAATCCTTCGCCGATGATTTTAGTTGTGTGTGCTTTCATGGTTGCAATTTGTAGTTAAATTGCGTGCAAATATACAAAATTTAACGATACAAAATACGAATGAATTAACGGTTAAATTTTGAAGGCTTTTCTATCCTAACTAAAAAATAAGAAACCATACAATAATAAGAAGCTAATTGAAAAAAGACATTAATATAATTAAATAAATCAATAGGTTCGATAAAGTGATAAAATGAATAAAATACATCTGAAATCACTATACACAGGGCCATAATTGAAAAATATAATGCAGCTTTGGAAGCTTCTGAAAAGAAATTTAGTAATGATATAACAGTGAGAATCATTAATGTTAATCCATAAAACAAAAAGATGATATAACGTTCTGTAGATTCAGGTTCGATCAAATCGATGATGGAAAATAAGACAAATAATAGAAAAACAACAATCAAAATTCCTAACATGATATTGGAAACAGAAAGTTTTTGCGGCACTAAATCATCGACTCCGAATTTAATTAAAATACAGTAACTAATAAAAAAACACAGAATTATCCATAATACATCAAAATTCGAATCAAGTAAAAACAATATTTCACCAATAAAACAGGCTAATAAAGATATAGAAAACCACCAATTCATTCGTTTAAATCGGTGTTGTAGATAATAAAAATAGATTGCCGGAATTACTATAGGTTTGGCAAATAATTCTAACTCCTCAATATCAAAAAAAATGGCTGTCAAAACCAATAAACAGGAGAAGAAATACAGGTATAGAGCCGGTTTTTGTTTATTCATTGATTAATTCTATAAAGTCATTTTCACTAATAATCGGAATATTTAATTGATTGGCTTTTTCCAATTTGGCCGGTCCCATATTCGCACCGGCAACAACATAATCGGTTTTTGCTGAAATGGAACTTCCTACTTTTCCGCCGTTATCTTCGATGGCTTTTTTCAAATCATCCCGTGTAAAAGTTTCAAAAACACCCGAAACTACAAACGTTTTTCCTCTTAGTTTGTTGCTCACTTGCGTGTTTTTTTCAATCAATTCAAACTGAATTCCAACCGCTTTTAAACGCTCAATGATTATTCTATTTTCGCTATTCTCAAAAAATTCGATGACACTTTGGGCAATTTTATCACCAATTTCATCTACTAAAATCAAATCCATCAAACTGGCATTCGCAATAGCGTCTATATTTTTATAATGTTTCGCTAATTTTTTAGCGACTGTTTCGCCTACATACCGAATTCCCAACGCATACAAAACCCGCTCAAATGGTACTTCTTTTGATTTTTCAATTCCGTTGATTAAATTTTCCGCACTTTTTTGAGCCATTCGTTCCAACGGAAGAATTTGTTCGATTTTTAAATCATACAAATCCGCATAATTTTTCACTAAACCATTTTGATAAAGCAACGCCACCGTTTCGCCTCCCAACCCTTCAATATCCATTGCTTTCCGGGTAATGTAGTGCTGAATGCGACCAACAATCTGAGGCGGACAACCATAAAAATTCGGACAATAATGATTGGCTTCGCCTTCTTTACGTTCCAATTTCGTTTGACATTCGGGACAATACGTGATGTATTGCGTGGGTTCGGTTTCATTGCCACGCTCTGCAACGGCAATAATTTTCGGAATAATTTCACCGCCTTTTTCCACAAAAACTTTATCGCCAATGCGAATGTCTAGTTTTTCAATTTGGTCGGCATTGTGCAACGAAGCTCTTTTCACAATCGTTCCTGCCAATTGAACCGGTTCTAAATTAGCCACCGGCGTAATCGCTCCCGTTCTTCCTACTTGATAGGAAATCGAATTCAATCGGGTGGAAACTTGCTCCGATTTGAATTTATATGCCATGGCCCAACGAGGTGATTTGGCCGTATAACCCAATTCATCTTGGTATTGTAAACTGTTGACTTTGATAACTACGCCATCGGTTTCATAGGGCAAATCGTGGCGGTGTACATCCCAATAGGCAATGTAATCCAACACTTCTTGCATATTTTTGGCCAATTTGGATTGCGTGGGTACTTTAAATCCCCATTTTCGGGCATATTCTAATCCTTCAAACTGAGTTGTAAAAGGGAGACTTTTACCAATAATATTGTACAACAAACAATCCAATGGCCGTTTGGCCACTTCGGCACTATCCTGCAGTTTCAAACTACCGGAAGCTGTATTTCTTGGGTTGGAATAAGGGGTTTCGCCAATTTCAATTAGTTCCAGATTCATTTTTTCAAATCCGGCAAAAGGCAAAATAATTTCCCCGCGAATATCAAATTTTGGTGGATAATTTCCTTTTAATTGCAATGGAATCGAACGAATGGTTTTGATGTTGTTGGTCACTTCATCGCCTTGAAATCCATCGCCTCGCGTGACCGCTTTTTTCAATTTTCCGTCTTCATACGTGATGCTGATAGAAGCTCCGTCATATTTTAATTCACACGTATATTCCAAATTTACATTTCCTAAAATCTTTTGAATTCTTACTTCCCAATCCATTAAATCCTCTTTAGAATAAGAATTATCCAATGAATACATTCGATGTTCATGCACAACAGTGTTAAAATTTTTGGTAATACTTCCTCCTACTCGTTGTGTTGGCGAATTTTCATCAAAAAATTCAGGATGTTGCGTTTCTAAATCTTGTAATTTTTTTAGTAATTGATCAAACTCAAAATCAGAAATAGTGGGTTTATCCAACACATAATAGTTATGGTTGTGTTGGTTGAGTTCGTCACGAAGGGATTGAATTTTGGTTTGGATGTCCATTTTTTTAAAGGTACTAAGGTTCTGAGGTACTTAGGTTTACTTTGCGTTTACAATATTATCAATTTGTTGGTATAATTGTCCGTCACTTAAAATCGCTCCTTGTTGGATAATGTCAAATATAGCGGCATTGCGTTCGCCTTGGTATTCTTTTTTGCCAACGTGAATATCAATCGCATCGGTAAATAAATTATTCACCATCCATTCCAATCCTTTGGAAGTCATAAAATCAACTTCAGGTTCCAATGTTTTCAATACAATCGATCTTACTTCGGTATCCAAACAATTAAAAAGGAAAATATGATTTTTTGAAAAATGTTCTACGTATTTAGTTTGTACTAAAACGCCTTCCCAAATCAAATCTGAAAACACATCGAGCTCTTGTTCGGCTACTTCGGGTTTGTTAGTTTTTAAGTCATCCCATTCCTTTTTATCAATGGATTGTGTGGCTAAAAAGTTAGCAAATTCATGGTGTAAGGCTTCGAATTGTTCTTTAGTTAGTCTGGTGTATTTCATTTTTTTTCTGAGTTGCTAAGTCGCTGAGATTCTGAGTTGCTGAGAAACTAAGAAGCTTAGTTTTTAATTTTTCATTATTTTATAAGATCCCTCCTGCGTCGGGATGACAAGGTTAGGGAAATATTTTCTGTTAAAAACCATTTGCCCATAATCTTTTAAACTATTAAACCTTTAAACTTTATCCAATCACATCTAGTTTCGCAAACCTAAGCAACAACTTTTTTATCCCACCCACATCAAATTTTATTTCTGCTTTTTTGTCTGCTCCTACTCCTTCAATGCTTAACACTTCACCTTTTCCAAAACGTTCGTGCATTACAATATTTCCTGAAATAAGTCCCGAATCAAATAAATTGTTTGTTGATGGAGATTTACCGGCAACAGGTTTTAATTTACGTAGAGTTGACGAAGGTTCTTCACCATATCGTTTAGGTGGTGTTCCGTTGGTGGGTTTCGCTAATCGCAATTTTGATTTGTCCACATCGCCAAAAATATCATTGTCAATCATTGGTTTATAGCGATAACCGGTTTCAACCGGACTCACGTATTCCAAAAATTTGTCGTCAATTTCTTCAATGAAACGTGAAGGTTCACTATCCATCAGTTTTCCCCAACGGTAACGGGATTGAGCATAAGTCAAATAAGCCTGATGTTCTGCACGGGTCAAGGCTACATAAAATAAACGACGTTCTTCTTCCAGTTCACTTCGGGTATTTAAACTCATCGCACTAGGAAACAAATCCTCTTCCATTCCTACAATAAAAACCGTAGGAAATTCTAATCCTTTGGCCAAATGAATGGTCATTAACGCCACACGGTCGTCATCGCCGGTATCTTTATCTAAATCGGTTGCCAAGGCTACGTCTTCTAAAAACTCGGATAGAGCTCCGCGTGCACCATCAATTTCTTTTTGCCCTTCGATAAAATCTTTGATACCGTTAAGCAATTCTTCAATATTTTCAATGCGTTGAATCCCTTCAGGTGTGCCATCCTTCTTTAATTCCTGAATTAGTCCTGTTTTTTTGGTCACATGTTCTGCTAAATAAAAAGCATCTTGGTTTTCGTTGATGACCTGAAAACTTTTAATCATCATTACAAAATCTTCTAGTTTTTGCTTGGTTCCGGAGTTGAGCTTGAGGTCAATCTTATCTATATTTTCCATGACTTCAAAAATGGAACGTTTGTAATGATTGGCCGCCACTGTTAATTTTTCAACAGTAGAATCCCCAATTCCACGTGCGGGATAATTGATGACCCGAACCAAGGCTTCTTCGTCTTTTGGGTTGATGATTAATCGCAAATAACTCAACACATCTTTAATTTCTTTGCGTTGATAAAACGATAATCCACCATAAATTCGGTACGGAATGTCTCGTTTTCGCAAGGCATCTTCCATCGCACGAGATTGAGCATTGGTACGATATAAAACGGCAAACTCACCGTTTTTCATTTGGTTTCGCATCTTTTCTTCAAAAATGGTGGAAGCCACAAATCGCCCCTCTTCCCCATCGGTAATGCTACGATTGACCTTTATTTTAGGTCCGTCTTGGTTGTGAGTCCAAACCACTTTGTCGAGTTTGGTCTTATTTTTATCGATGATTGAATTAGCAGCTTGTACAATATTTTTGGTCGATCGGTAATTTTGTTCTAAACGAAAAGTTTGCACATCAGCGTAATCTTTTTGGAAATTCAGAATATTATTAATGTTAGCTCCACGAAAGGCATAGATACTTTGAGCATCATCACCTACTACACAAATATTTTGAAAGCGATCAGACAAAGCACGGACAATTAAATATTGTGAATGATTGGTATCTTGGTACTCATCGACCATAATGTAACGAAATCTATCTTGGTATTTAGCCAAAACATCCGGAAAACGACTGAGTAACTCATTTGTTTTGAGTAATAAATCATCAAAATCCATCGCTCCAGATTTGAAACAACGCTCTACATAATTATTATAAATTTCTCCCAATCTCGGTTTTTTACTCATAGCATCTTGTTCCATTAATTCCGGATTGTTGAAGTAAGCTTTGACGGTGATTAATGAATTTTTATACGAAGAAATCCTGCCCAACAATTGCTTGGGTTTGTAAATGTCTTTGTCGAGTTGCATTTCTTTGATGATGGCACCAATTAACCTCACACTGTCTTGGGTATCATATATAGTAAAATTACTCGGATAGCCTAATTTCTCCGATTCAATGCGAAGAATTTTGGCAAATACGGAGTGAAAAGTTCCCATCCAAAGGTTTTTTGCTTCGTTACTGCCAACGATATCAGAGATACGTTTTTTCATTTCACGAGCGGCTTTGTTGGTAAATGTTAAGGCCAAAATATTAAATGCATCTACACCTAAACTCATTAAATAGGCAATACGCATGGTCAACACACGCGTTTTTCCGGAACCAGCTCCGGCAATCACAATCATTGGCCCGTCTTTTTGAAGTACCGGTGCTCGTTGGGCATCGTTGAGTTGATTGATATATTCTTGTATCATAGTATTTATAGCAAATTTCAAAAATAAGCTTACTTGTGATTTATTACAATTAAAATTATTACGATTTATCAACTAAAATTCTATTTTTGTAGTTATGAAAATGTGCACTTGATGCATACAAAATTTTCTATCGGAATGCAGTAACAGCTCCAAATCATAAAACTAATAATATGGAATCAATTAAATGGATTGAACTTTTGTCGTACACTCTGCCGGCGATAATAACCGGAATTGTGGCTTATTCATTTTTTCATTTGCATCATAAAGGTCTGGAAGACAGACGAAAACATTTGATGCGAAAGGCGTTGCAAAAGGAGTCGTTGCCAATTCGTTTGCAGGCGTACGAGCGAATGGTTTTGTATTTGGAACGAATCAATCCGGCAAAATTATTGATTCGTGTGGCTCCGCTTTCGGATGATAAAAATGCATATGAGAATTTATTAATTCAGCAAATTGAACAAGAATTTGAGCATAATTTGACGCAACAAATTTATATTACAGAGGAATGTTGGACGGTGATTACCACCGCAAAAAACACTATCATTCAGTCGATTAGAAAGTCGAATATGAGTGACCGCGTGGATACTTCGCACAAGTTGAGAGAAGTGATTTTAAGTGATTTATTAGACAAACAATCACCTAGTTATGTGGCAATTAGTTATTTGAAATTTGAGGTAATTCAAATGATAAGTTAGTTTTCGAGTAATCGCTTTAACTGATTTTGTTCTGCGGAATTTAATGTCTGCAAAATCTCCTGAAAGTACTTTCTGTGTCGCTCAGTTTTGATTAATTCCCGAATTTGATTGCGTGCAAAAAGGGTGAATTGCCATTTGTGATGCGTAGTGGCGTTGACCAAATTTTGAAGAATGTTTTGGTCGTTTGGATTCAGGTAAAGTAAATTGGTTAGTGCATTTTGGCGGATTGAACTTTCGTATTTTGGAGAAGAATAATCTAATAACTCATCATAAAAATTTACTTTATTATTCACTTCGTAACCTTCTGAAATCAAGGCCAATGTGAGCCATAAAATTCGTAAATTTTTATCGTTAAATCCGACCCAGTTTTTGGATAAATTGAGGTAATATTCTTGTCGTTCGGGAAATAATTTCCATAACGTTCCCAATGCGATTTCTTTAGTAATATAAGAATCATCGTTGAGCAACGTTTCGTATTCCGACTGAAAATTGCGTGGAATTTCAATCATAATTCGCGAAACTGACTGACGCACTTTGGTATTTTTGGAAGCCAAAGCGAGGTTTAGCAATTCTTCCTTCTCTTCAAAAGGAATTTCAGCCAATTGAAAAATCACTTCTTCTTTGATAGGATAAAAATTGTTACTTTTTAAAATGGTTTCAAACAAGGCTGCTTTTTCCACAAACGGTTTGGGTTGTTGTTCGATCAATTCTAAATATGATTTTATGAAACTGTTTTTCTTTAGCAAATCCAGTGCTTGATTGACTTCAAATCCTGATTTCTCAAGCCAATTTAGTTGAAAATTTGCTGTATCAAAATTGGAAACTGCGTTAACTTCTTTAAGAAAATGAGTTGTATTAACGTTTTTAAAGCCATATTTTTTCAAGTAATTTTTGACAGCTTTTTGAAAGTTTTCTGCTCCGATACTTTCTCTTAAAAAGTGCAAAGCCCAAGCTCCTTTTTGATAAAATGTAAGCGAACTTGCTTTTTCATTCAATAACGGAATCGTATCGGTTTTAGAAGCTTGTTGCAAACGCTCGGCCATTTCATACAATTCCCATTGAAAATAATCGTCGCCAAAAAGTTCTTTCTCTGCCAACAAAGCATAGTAGGTTGCGAAACCTTCTTGCAACCAATGGTGTTTACCGGTTTCGGCGGTAATCAGATTACCAAACCATTGGTGAGCCAGTTCGTGTGCGTTGACGTTAATATAAGTTTTATCGTTAAACCCGATTTCATCCACCACAAAATCTTGTGAAAAAATGGTAGAAGTGGTGTTTTCCATTCCGGAATACAAAAAATCACGAACAGCAACTTGGCGGTAAACTTCCCAAGGATACTTCACACCTATTTCTTGTTCAAAAAAGTTGAAAATTTGGGTGGTGTATTTGTACGTTGTTTCAAATTTATTTACATCTTTTTCATCTAAATAAAATTCTAATGGCGTTCCCGATTTAGTTTTGGCTGTTTGCTTGGCGAATTTTCCGATGGCCATCATCACTAAATAAGATGACATTGGTTTTTTCATTTTATAGTGCCAAATTTTATTTGGATTTGAAAGTGAAGGGTAAATCGTTGTTTCGTCTAGTTTTCCATTAGAAAGAACTTCAAATGATGAATCAAATTCTAATGATAAATTAAAGATAACTTTTTCATTTACATCATCAAAACTGGGTAACCAATGGCTGGTGAATTTTCCTTGACCTTGTGTCCAAATTTGTAAATTTTCTCCTTCTCCGATAAAATAAAGCGTTTGTTTGGGAATAGCTTTGTAGTTAAAAGTCAGCGTGTTTTTACCTTTTTTAAATCCTTCAAATAATTGTAGAGCTTTTTGAGAATTTTTAAAATTTACGGTTTTACCGTTGATTTTTACGTTAGAAAAACCCATTCGAATCGCATCAATAGTAATGGTATCGATGGAAGACAGAACCTGAAATTCATACTTTACTTCTCCTGAAATTGATTTTTCAATCGGATTCGGAAGTAAAGTCGCGTGTAACGTTTTAAAATCAACTTTTTGAGATTGTTGAGCGAAGGAGATGGAGAAAAAAAGTAAAAAAAAGTATCGCATGAAATCTTTGAATGAATAACAAAGATACATAGTTTCGATTTGACGAATCTGGAAATAGTTAATTTATTTAGATTTATAAAAATCTATTTTACGTTTATCATGTAGTTTAAAAAAAAAACACCAACCGGCACAGTTGGTGTTTCAACTTAACAAACTAACTAGAAATCTATTGCGAATAATAGATTCTGTTTATCGGTATAATTGCTCCTTTTTTCAAAATCACTTTATCGTCAGTAATTCCCCAAATAGTAGTTTCTACAACACGTTTGGACAAATCATCTTCAAAGTAAATTTTGGTTTTAATATGCTCTAGATTACCCAATGCTAATGCTCTTGAGAGTCCTGCTATTCTGGTTCTTTTTAATTGCTTATCTTCCAAAACATCTATTTGCGGAAAATGCAAAGAATGAATTATTTCTTTCTCGATTGGTTCAAAGAAAGAGGTAACTGTTTCTATCATAAATAGTATAATTTAATTATAAAACTTGAAGGTCCTATAAATTCTATTAATCGGAATACCTATACCTTGGGTTAAAATTACACGGTTCTTTGTTACACCGCATACTTTAGCCTCAACAACCTTTTTAGAGAGATTGTCTTCAAAATAAATTTTAATCTTAAAATAATCGAGATTACCGAATGTTAAGGCCATTTTTAACTCTGCGAGTCGCTGATGAATTGCTTCGTTTCTACTTAAAACATCGGATTTCGGAAACACGAGTGAAGAAATTTTCTCGTTTTCGATGGATTCATAAATAGTAGCCATAAATAGACAATTTAGGTTAATAATAGATTTAAGGGGACTCAAATTTAACATAATTTTTTAAAAAACAATATTTTTATCGATTTTTTTTTGAATATTTTTTAAAAAGAGTAAAATTTAAATAAAAAAATTGGCTTAGTTTAGGTAAAAAAAAAAATCTCTTGAGCTAAGCTCAAGAGATTTTTGTCGGGATGACTGGATTCGAACCAGCGACCCCTAGCACCCCATGCTAGTACGCTACCAGGCTGCGCTACATCCCGAAAAGTGATGGCAAAAGTAATGGTTTGAAAATAATATCCCAAAAATAATGATGTAGAAATTTTCAAATTTATACTTTTATAAAAAAGTATTTCATGAAAACCATTCTATTTTATTTATTACTACTTGTTTTTCAACAAACTACAGCACAATCCGAGGTTACTACACTTTACCTTATTCGTCATGCTGAAAAAGTCGATAATTCTAATGATCCGGAACTTTCGGAAGAAGGAATCAAGAGAGCTGTTCGTTGGACAAAACTTTTTGAAAAAAAATCAATTGATATCTTTTATACCACGCTCACCAAAAGAACTCAAATGACATGCAGTACCATTGCTACTTCCAAACAAAAAAATGTTCTTTTTTATGATGCTAAAAAATTCTCATTAAAAGAAACTATTGAAAAGCACCGCGGTAAAACCATTTTAATCGTTGGGCACAGTAATACGATTCCAAATCAAATAAATATTCTATTAAATGATGAAATTTACTTGCAAATGAATGAAAATGAATTTGAGAATCTGTATACAATTACTGTTATTGCTGATAAAATTGAACATAAACTTACGCATCATAAATAAAAAAAGCCTCAATTGAGAGGCTTTTCAAACATTTTTCGAATCAGTTTTTTTATTGAACTGCTGTCAACGCATTGATGATTCCGTGACCAAATTGCGAGTTTTTGGTAGGGTAAAATTGTGAAGACTGTTTCATCTTAGTAAGGACTTGAGTTTTTGTCCAACTTGGATTTTTAGCCCAAACCAATGCTGCAATACCGGCAGTAGTGGCAGTAGCTACAGATGATCCTCCTACATAATCTGCTTGGTTATTATAGTAACTTAACACCGGAACTGTATTACCTGTTCCGGCACGCTCCATCATAATGGTAAAATCAATTTCAGCCCCACTATGACAAACATCACATTTTTGGTAGGTAGAAGCTTCTTTTATTCCGGTAACCGCTACCGTCTCTGGCATCCAAGCAGGAAAAATTACACCAACAAAATTGGTGAATGAAGTGGATGTTCCACCGGCACAAAAAATTAACTTCCCTTTATTATTGGCATAACGTACTCCGTCTGTAATTCTCCCTACTGAGAAGATATGTCCCATAGACATGGAAATGATTTTCACATCTGAACGATTTCCTAATGCAGTAAACGCATTTTGAACCCCTTTTTGTTCATGATAACCATTCAAAACTACATCGGAGGAAGCACGATAGGAAACTAAATTAGCATTATAAGCTACTCCAACGGGCAAACCGGCATTATTTCGAGGAGCGGTTGCCACAGAAGACATGCTTGTTCCATGACTACACAAATCATTCACACCATCAGTTGTAGTAGACCACGGCCAAACAGAATCAACATAAGTTCCGTATTTTTGTACAAAACGTCCTGAAGATTGCCCTGTATTAAAACTTCCATTCATCAGAGATTGTTGAGGTGACAGACCTGTATCAACTACTCCAATAGTTATACCACTTCCTGATGTCAAACTCCAAGCAGCCGGAATATTATGTTTATAAAAAGCCCAAGGCACTCTTGCATTAGGTGCAACAGTTGTATAATCTGCCGTGCTTAACGTCGATGAACTATAGCCACAGCCGGAACTTGATTGAACTTCATTATCTCCCGGGCTCCCTTGATTTTCATAGGTAAAATAGCGGTAATCTGCCGGTTCAACATAGCGAACATTTCGGTTTCTTCGGAGAGCTTCTAATGTTTCTTGTTTGGTAATTCGAACGTCAATTAAATTAAGAAATGAATCTTCATAAATCAGAATGTCTTCTGTCTGATCCGTTTCATAACGTTTAATTAAATTTAAAATTTCGGTTTGCATTTGGTTCGCCGAATTGGATAACGAACGATCAAAATCATTGTTGTTTTTACCAAACCCAATGGTAACTAAATTATTTCCTTTTAATACAGCACTCCACAACATGTGTGTACTAGCTTCTTTCCAATAAAACTTTTTACCGTTTTGATTAAATGAATTGATTTTGTCATTAATCTGACGGGCTGTTAGTGGGTCTTGTTGATTTTCAATAATAATTAATTCTTCTTTAAAATCTTCTTCTTTTGAACAAGAAGCAAAAACCAATAATGCCAAAACTGAAATTTTGATTACATTTTTTATCATACTTATACTTTTTTAGCTTTAGTATAACGAATATAACAATAAAATGATTTAAAAAATAAATAGTTAATAAATAGTTAATAAAAAAAGGCTGATGTAGATACATCAACCTTTTCAATAATAAATAGAAGAAATAAACCAATTCTTTATATTAAAATTTCATACCAAAACCTAGGCCAATAATCCATGGATTTATATCAACTTCAGCGGGAATAATTAACCCTTCTGCTAAGTTCGTTGCATCTACAGAAACATCTGTTTTTAAGAACAACCGTTTTACATCAAAATTCACAAAAAAAGTATCATCAAACATAACATCAAAACCAACCTGAGCAGCAAAACCGATAGCATTATCATACTCAACACCTTTCACAATACTACCCTCTTTTACATTATAAAATAAAGTATAATTGACTCCCGCTCCAAGATAAGGCTTAAATTTTTTGTCTTTTAACGGGAAGAAGTGATATTGAGCAGTCAATGTGGGTGGCAATAGCATTACGCTTCCTAAATCTACATTAAAAGTTGTTGGTCCACCTATGGCAGAAATATCAGAACCAACGGTGTTAACATCATGTTTTGTTGTGCCTAAAATTAATTCTGCTGCAAAGTTTTTGGTAAAAAAATAGGTAAAATCCAATTCCGGAACAATCTCATTAGAAATGGCTACATCTCCTTCAATAATTCCGATAGTAGCACTTTCGTTTGGTACTACACCAATACCTCTTAAACGAACTTGCCATCTCTTAAAATCACTACTTTTTTCTTCCTGAGCTTGTGTGAAATTTGTAATGAACAATGACATTATTACAAATGCATAAACTATTTTTTTCATTTTTATTATTTATTAAAATTACAGTTCAAAAGTAATTTTAACAAAAGACACGATTACTGATAAAAGTCATTGAATGAAAAATATTTCTACAGTATAAAATGTTAGATTTCGTAAAAATTTGTTCATACATTTGCACTCCTATGCAAAAAACGATCAACATACTGAACAGAAGAGCCAAATTTGATTATGAAATTTTGGAGCGATATGATGCAGGAATTGTTTTAACAGGAACTGAAATTAAATCTATCCGTTTAGGTAAAGCGTCTATTACAGAAAGTTTTTGTGAATTTCATAAACATGAATTATTTGTCATTAATTCACAAATTGAAGAATATTCCTTTGGTACGCATTATAATCATAAAGCAAAAAGCGAACGAAAACTTTTATTAAACAGAAAAGAACTGAAAAGCTTGGAAAAAAGTTTACAAAATAAAGGATTAACTATTGTTCCCCTACGTATGTTTATCAATGATAAAGGATTGGCAAAAATGGAAATTGCCTTGTGTCGTGGAAAGAAAAACTATGACAAACGAGAAACCATTAAAGACCGAGATACCCAACGAGATATTGATAGGGTAAAGAAAAGTTTCTAATTTTTATCCTCTAACAACGGTACAAACCGAAATTCTCCAAATTCATGTTTTTCAAACTGGGTCTCGTTTTTACGAAGTAGTAAAGTCATAATTTGTTCTTTTTCACCAAGAGGAATAACTAACCTTCCTCCTATTTTAAGCTGAGCCATTAAAGGTTTTGGGATTACAGGAGCCCCCGCCGTTACAATAATACTGTCGAATGGAGCATAATTAATCAGACCTTTATATCCATCTCCAAACGATAAGTGCTTAGGGCGAATTCCTAATTTTGGTAACAATAGTGAAGTGGTTTTGAATAACTCATTTTGTCTCTCAACCGAATATACTTTTGCCCCCATCGAACATAAAACAGCTGTTTGATAACCTGAACCAGTTCCTATTTCAAGTATTTTATCTCCTTTTTTAACTGCTAATAATTGTGATTGAAAAGCAACAGTGAAAGGCTGTGAAATAGTTTGACCGGCTCCAATCGGAAAAGCCTTATCTTGGTATGCAAATTGTTCAAAACCGGAATCAAGAAATAAATGCCTTGGTATTTTACGTATCGCCTCCAAAACATTATTATCTGTTATTCCTTTTTCTTTCAATAATTTTACTAATTGATTTCGAAGACCTTGATGTTTTTCTGTATCTCTCACTTGAATAACTGTTTTGTCAGGTAAAAATAAATTAAAAATAGTTAAACTTCATTAAAATTAAAACCTCCTAAGCAAGAGAAAGTAAAACATTTTTTTCGTCTTCAAACACTATCCCATCATGCGAAATATGATAAATACATTTCGCTTCCTTAATAAGGAGAATTTGTGGAGATTGATGTGTAACACCAAAACGAGAAGCTATTTCATTTGAGATATTTCGGTAGGCTAACAAATCTAAATAAAACGATTGAAGCTTGCCATCTGAAAAATCATAGTCATTTTCAAAGTTTTTTAATGCAAACCGACTAATACTACAACGTGTACTGTGTTTGAAAATCAAAACAGGTTTTTGAAACGATAATTCCATTAACTCATTCAGTTGACCCAAATCAGTTAATTGTATCCATTTCAGCTTAGACGGTTTCTCCTGATTCGAATTAGTAAATAAACTGGTAAAAAAACTCATTTTGACACATTTCAAGACATTTTGACTTATTTTTTGACTTACTTCAGTTAAAAAGCAGTCATTTTGTCATCTATTTTACATTGGAATAGTAGTTGACAACTATTCAACAAAGATACTTAATTAGTAGGTATTACTTTGTAAAAAGCATAAAATATAAAAAAATGAACTTAAAAAATTTAACAATTAAATCTCAAGAAGCATTGCAACAAGCCCAGCAAATAGCCCAGGGTTTTGGTCAACAACAACTTGAAAACGAGCATATAGTAAAAGGAATTTTAGAAGTTGACGAAAATGTGGCTCCATTTATTTTGAAAAAAATAAATGTCAATATTCCTTTGTTCTCTCAAATTTTAGATAGTACAATACAAAGCTTTCCTAAAGTCAACGGTGGCGAAATGATGCTTTCAAGAGAGGCCGGAACAATGCTAAATGAAGCAGCCATTATAGCAAAAAAAATGAATGATGAATATGTTTCTATTGAACATTTACTCTTAGCTGTTTTCAAATCAAAAAGTAAAGTGGCACAAATTTTAAAAGATCAAGGAGTCTCAGAAAAAGAACTCGAAGCTGCTATAACTGAACTACGAAAAGGAGAACGAGTAACATCGGCTTCAGCTGAAGAAACATATAACGCCTTAAACAAGTATGCTAAAAACCTTAACGAATTAGCAAAATCAGGAAAACTTGACCCGGTTATTGGTCGTGATGAAGAAATTCGTAGAGTCTTGCAAATTCTTTCAAGGAGAACCAAAAACAACCCAATGCTAGTTGGTGAACCGGGTGTAGGTAAAACAGCCATTGCCGAAGGATTGGCTCATCGAATCGTTGCCGGCGATGTTCCCGAAAACCTGAAAGATAAGGTTGTTTTTTCTTTAGACATGGGTGCTTTAATAGCAGGAGCTAAATATAAAGGTGAATTTGAAGAACGCTTAAAATCGGTGGTAAAAGAAGTCATCAATTCAGAAGGTGATATTGTACTTTTTATTGATGAAATACATACTTTGGTTGGTGCTGGTGGTGGTGAAGGTGCTATGGATGCAGCCAATATTTTAAAACCAGCCTTAGCAAGGGGTGAACTACGTGCCATTGGAGCCACCACTCTAGATGAATACCAAAAGTATTTTGAAAAAGACAAAGCATTGGAAAGACGATTTCAAAAAATTATGGTGGACGAGCCCGACACAGAAAGTGCCGTTTCAATTTTACGTGGCATTAAAGAAAAATATGAAACACACCACAAAGTTCGCATCAAAGACGAAGCAATTATTGCAGCGGTGGAATTATCACAACGCTATATTTCAAATCGTTTTCTTCCTGACAAAGCTATTGATTTAATGGACGAAGCCGCTTCTAAATTGCGTATGGAAATTAATTCAAAACCTGAAGAATTAGACGTTTTGGATCGAAAAATAATGCAATTAGAAATTGAAATCGAAGCCATAAAACGAGAAAATGACGAAGCTAAATTGAAAATACTGGGACTAGAATTAGCTAATTTAAAAGAAGAACGCAACGAAATTTTTGCCAAATGGAAATCCGAAAAAGAAGTTGTTGATAATATTCAAAATATAAAAGTTGAAATCGAAAATTTTAAATTAGAAGCTGAACGTGCTGAACGAGAAGGAGATTATGGTAAAGTCGCAGAAATCCGTTATGGTAAAATAAAAGAAGCTCAAGAACACTTAGATAAATTACAAATTCAATTGCAAGAAAACCAATCCGGAACTTCACTGATTAAAGAAGAAGTAACTAGAGAGGACATTGCGGAGGTGGTAGCAAAATGGACCGGCGTACCGGTTACAAAAATGCTACAAGGCGAGCGTGAAAAATTATTAAAACTTGAAGATGAATTACACCATCGTGTAGTAGGTCAAGAGGAAGCAATTGAAGCGATTAGTGATGCTGTTCGAAGAAGTCGTGCAGGGTTACAAGACATGAAAAAACCAATCGGTACATTCCTCTTTTTAGGAACAACCGGTGTTGGAAAAACGGAATTAGCCAAAGCGTTAGCCGAGTATTTATTTGACGATGAAAATGCTATTACTCGTATCGATATGAGTGAGTACCAAGAACGTCACGCTGTGAGTAGATTAGTAGGTGCTCCTCCCGGCTATGTGGGCTATGATGAGGGAGGTCAACTGACCGAAGCTGTTCGTCGTAAACCTTATTCTGTTGTTTTATTAGATGAAATTGAAAAAGCTCATCCCGACACCTTCAATATCCTTTTACAAGTACTAGATGAAGGCAGACTGACCGATAATAAAGGTCGTGTAGCAGATTTTAAAAATACAATTATTATCATGACTTCTAATATGGGAAGCCATATTATTCAGGAAAAATTTGAGAACCTGAAGGGTGGATTAGAGGCTGTAACCGAAGCAGCTAAAGTGGAAGTATTAGGTTTATTGAAACAAACCGTTCGTCCGGAATTCATTAATAGAATTGATGAAATTGTGATGTTTACTCCTTTAAATAATGAAAACATCAGAGAAATTGTAAAGTTACAGCTAAAAAGTGTTACAAAAATGTTAGCTCAACAACAGATTACTTTGGATGCTACCCAAGAAGCTATCGACTATTTAGCACAAAAAGGCTATGATCCACAATTCGGTGCAAGACCCGTTAAACGTGTCATCCAAAGAGAAGTGCTCAATAAACTATCTAAAGAAATTTTGAGTGGAAAAGTTAAAACAGAAAGTATCATTTTGTTAGATAGTTTTGATAATGAATTGATTTTTAGAAACCAAAGTGAATTAGTAAAGTAAGTAGTTTTTCATAAATTGATTAGTTAGGTTGAAAGCATTAACTCTTAAATGAGTTGGTGCTTTTGCATTTTAATTTATAGAATTTCATACTTTTATTAAAAAAATTGAGTTTTTATTATGACAAATTCTTTAAATAATGAAATCATACGTATTCTTATTGTTATTATCATTGGCCTCTTTCGCACAAACCAATAAAGATTATACCAAAATTTTAAACCACACTGTTCCGGGAGAAAAAGTATTTTTGGAAAACGAGGTTGATCGTAAACCTAAATTGATGTACGGCGAAAATGCAATGTATCGATTTTTATCCCGCAATTTTAAATTTCCTAAAAGTGATACTTTTGTTTCTGAAATTGTGTGTAGTTTTATCGTAGAAGTAGACGGTACTATCAGTGATATCAAAGTAGTCAATAAGGTTCCTGAAAACTATAAAAAAGAACTTTTTCGAGTGATGAATAAATTTGAGGAACCTTGGTATCCAGCTTTTAAAAATGAAAAACAAGTTCGATGTCAATATGTCTTACCCATAAAAATTAATTCAATATAAATTAAAATATATGTTATAAATGACATTATTATTAGGTAGATTTTAGTATTTACGCACAAAAAAAAGCCTCGAGAAACCTCGAAGCTTTTGTTGCAAGGGTGAAAGACGGGTCTCGAACCCGCGACCTTCGGAACCACAATCCGACGCTCTAACCAACTGAGCTACAATCACCATTTGTTTTAGCGAGTGCAAATATAGTGCAAACCTTTAATTTTGCAAAGATTTTTACAATATTTTACAGCAAATCATCTAAGCTATTGACAGCCACATATCTTTCCACAGTAAATCCTTCAGCAAAATCAGTTCCAATGAGTCTTCCGAGGTCTTGAGAACGGTATTTTATGCTGTCTAAAAAGTTCTGAGTAGCAATTGGTGTAATTGTTTCATCAGAATTCGGATTATAAAATTGTGAATCATATGCCATAATGGCTTCCACTTTTTTATCCATAAAACCGGAAATATCCACCACAAAATCCGGTTTTAAATCTTTCCATTGGATGTAATGAAAGACAACATTTGGTCGCCAAGCTTCTTGCTTTTCGCCATCTAAAATCGTTTCAATTCGCTTTAAACCGGATAAAAAACACGCATCTGAGACCAACTTTGCTCCTTTTCCATGGTCGATATGACGGTCGTCTACCGCATTGCATAACACAATCTTTGGACGGTATTTTCGAATCATTTTAATTACCTGTAGTTGATGTTCTTCATCATTTTTGAAAAAACCATCCCGCATTTTTAGGTTTTCTCGAAACGAAATACCTAAAATATCCGAAGCCCTCGCAGATTCTTTATAACGAATTTCAACCGAACCACGTGTTCCCAATTCACCTTCCGTTAAATCAATGATGGCAACTTTTTTTCCCATCGAAATTTCTTTGGCAATTGTTCCGGCACAACCTAATTCCACATCATCCGGATGAGCTCCAAAAGCTAATATATCAATTTGGTAATCCATATTTACAATATACTTTTCATAATCTGTGATTTATGTTCGGTTTCAAAAAATTCTTTTTCAGGGTCACTTTCTCCTGTAATCCCACAACCAACATAAATGTTTATTTTATTTTCTTCAACTTCTAAACAACGTAAATTTACAAAAAGATTACAAGATGCTTCATCTTCATTCCATAAACCTAAATATCCGGCATAGAATTTTCGGTCATAATTTTCATTCTCAAAAATGAATCGTATGGCTTTTTCTTTAGGAAATCCACAAACCGCAGGTGTAGGATGCAAATTTTCAAGGATTTTTTTTGTGTTTTCTATCGAATGAACTTCACCGGATATAATCGTTTTTAAATGAACTATAGAACCCGCTTCTACCGTAAATGGCTCCGTAACTTTTATGGAAAGTGTTTCTTTATGAATGGCTTCTAAAATATAATCGGTCACAATTTGTTGTTCCTGAATTTCTTTTGTAGACCATTTTTCAAAACTATTTTTTTGATGTGTTCCTGCCAACGAAACGGTTTCAAAATGATTGTTTTCCACCTTAATCAATTGTTCTGGGGTTGCTCCCATCCAACAACCAATTTGCGGATGATAAAAAAAGTAGCGAAAAGCAGTTGGGTAACGATTGATTAGTATTGAAAAAGTTTCAATCAAATTTACCTTCTTTACCAATACAATTTTTCTAGAAAGCACTACTTTTTCAAAATCGCCATTTTGAATTTCATCGACCGCTTTTAGAACGATTTCTTCAAAATATTCTCTATCCTTTTTTGAAAAATGATTCTCTATTTCTAAAATATTTTTTGAATCCAATCGAACTCTTTCTTCAAAAAACATAGAATTTGTCGAAGGAATTATATATTTTTTATTCCCATCAAAAGAAACAAAAACAAACCCACTCTGTCCTGTGAAATTATATAATAAATTCTCTTTTTGAAAAAAACCGCATAGTCTATTTTCATTCGGAAGTGTGTACAAGACAAAAGGTAAATTTTGTTCCAAATGCATTTTAACTTTAGACAAAATTGTCATCCTTACTGATTCTTTTTAGGTAAAACAATATTGGATAATTTGCAGAGACAAATTAGTTTTCCTTCTTCATCTTCAATCTTAATTTCCCAAAGATGAATACTTCTTCCCTGATGAATAATTTTAGCAGTGGCAAAAACAGTTCCTTCTCGTTTACTTCGTAAATGGTTTGCTGAAATTTCAATGCCACGCACCTCTTGTTTTTCTGCATTTACAAACAACATCGAAGCGGCACTTCCCACACTTTCGGCCAATGCTACCGAAGCTCCCCCATGTAACAAACCCATGGGTTGATGAATTCTTGAATTGACAGGCATTTTGGCTTTTAAAAAATCTTCTCCCACATCAATAAATTCAATTTCAAGGGTTTCCATTAAAGTATTTTTGCTGAAATCATTACAGTTTTGAAGTATGGCAACTTTATCTAAAGTCATAGTTTTTATTTTTTGGTAAAAATAGAGATTTTCAATGGCGTGTAAACTAAAATCACCTTAAATTCGTTTAATTAATTGATTTTGCAATTTCAATTTAATGGTTAAATTTACCGAAAATCTGACTCATGCGTAATTTACTTTTTTTGTCATTTATCATTTTTGCTATTTCTTTAACTTCTTGTCGAAATGATTTTGAGTTTAAACCCAGTTCGGGTGGATTGGAATTTTCGAGAGATACCATTTATTTTGATACTGTTTTTAGTAATATAGGCTCAAGCACTTACACTTTAAAAGTATACAACCGCTCTGATGAAGACATTAGCATTCCCTCTATTCGTCTAGGAAAAGGATTGGATTCAAAATACCGCATGACAGTAGATGGAATGGTAGGCAACAATCGCATTTTTGAAAATGTAGAAATGCTCGCCAAAGACAGCATGTATATTTTTATTGAAACTACGGTAGATATTGCAGAAGCCAACCCAAGCGATTTTTTATACACCGACCAGATTCTTTTCGGTCAAGGTTCAACAGAGCAAAAAGTAGAATTAGTCACGTTAATTCAAGATGCCTATTTTTTATATCCCCAGCGATTTGATGATGGAACAACAGAAACCTTACCCATTGGTGATGAAGAAATTTATGGATTCATTTTAGATGAAAACGATCCCATTAACGGCAACGAATATATTTGGAATAACACTAAACCCTATGTAATTTATGGCTATGCTGCGGTTCCGGCTAACAAAACATTAATTGTAGAACCCGGTGCTGAAATTCATTTCCACGCCGAATCCGGTTTAATAATTGGTAACGAAGGTAGTATTAAAGTCAACGGTTTACCTTCTACCAATCCGGAAAATCCATTGGAAAACCATGTCGTTTTTCAGGGTGACCGTCTAGAACCACTTTACGAAGATGTACCTGGTCAATGGGGAACTATATGGCTGACACAAGGCAGTAAGAACAACGAATTTACAAACTGTGTGATTAAAAACGGTGTAGTTGGTCTTTTAGTGGAAGGAAACACAGGTTTAAGTAATCCTGAAGCTGATGTGAAACTTAGAAATGTTCAACTTTACGATCATTCCAACTATGGAATTTTAGCTAGAACAGCTTATATTTCAGGAGAAAATGTCGTCATAAATAGTGCCGGAGAGATTGCTTTAGCATGTTCATACGGTGGAAAATACAATTTTAATCATTCTACTTTTAATAACAATTGGGCAAGTTCCAGACAACTTTCTGTCTATTTGAATAATTATATTGAAGGAGCTAATCCTGAAGTTCAACCTATGGAAGAGGCTACTTTTACGAATTGTCTTATTTACGGTTCAAATCAAATTCAAATGTTCATTGATAAAGCAGACCATCCAACTTTTAATTTTAAATTTGACCATTGTTTGATTAAGTTTAATAACATCAATAATATTTATTCGACTAATGAACTTTATCAATTTACAACAGATACTACTCATTATATTAATTGTATCATCGCTACAAATAATTCGATTGCAAATCCACAATTTTTAAATGTAATCAAAAATAAACTAAACATTGGTGAGGATTCTGCAGCTAGAGGTCAAGCTAATCCAATCTTTGCTCAATCAACATTAGATATTCTTGGAAATGAAAGAGTTAGTCCTTACGATATCGGAGCTTTTAATTATTCAATTTTTGAAGAAGATTAAAAAATTTTTCATAATTTTACATAAACAACCTAACAAAACAATAAAATTATGAAACTAAAATTTTTATCTCTTGTTGTGATTATTTCGCTTGTTTCTTGTGCAAAAAAAGAAGAAACTAAAACAGACACAACTACAGTTACCGACACTGTTAAGGTAGAAGAAACACCAGTAGCTATTCCTGATTCTGCCACTATTGCGAAAGCTTGGGAAGACTATATGACACCTGGAGAACCGCACAAAATGCTTGCATTGGAAAGTGGTGCTTGGAATGAGGACATGACAATGTGGATGGAACCGGGTGCTGAGCCCATGAAGAATACCATGACTGCTGATTCTAAAATGATTTATGGAGATCGCTACCAAGAAACTATTCACAAAGGTGAATTTATGGGGATGCCTTTTGAAGGAAAAAGTACACTGGCATACAATCAAGCTTCTCAAATGTACACTTCTACTTGGATTGATAATATGAGTACAGGTATTATGGTAATGTCCGGAAAATATGATGAAGCAACAAAAACAATTAATTTCTCGGGCACTACGGTAGACCCGGTTACAAAAAAAGATAAAGCGGTAAGAGAAACCTACACTATCATTGATGACAACACACGCAAAATGGAAATGTTTGATATTGATTTCTCAGGAAAAGAATACAAGAGTATGGAAATTATTATGACTAGAAAAAAATAATTAAAAATAATTTATACCATAAAGGCTGTCTTGTTGACAGTCTTTTTTTTGTTCACAACTTAGTGAAAAAATATACTTTGAAACTACTTTTTTTAGACGTAAATTTGCACTCACAACAACACAAATCGATTCATATGATTCATTTCTTCGGAAACGAAAGCAACACCATTTTTGCAGTTCAATCGCAAAACGAACTTTCGGCTCAAGATATCGCAAAATTAAATTGGCTTTTTGGCAATACAAGTAAAATAGAAAAATCCGTCATAACGGATTTTTTTGTTGGTCCTCGTGCTGCTATGATTACACCTTGGAGTACAAATGCTGTTGAAATTACTCAAAATATGGGTATCAAAAGTATCATTCGCATTGAAGAGTTTTATAAAGTAGAGAGCAATCATTCCGATTTTGATCCGATGTTATTCCAAAAATATACGGAGTTGAATCAAGATATTTTCACCATCAAAATTCAACCGGAACCCATCAAAGAAATTGTAGACATTGCGGAATTTAACAAACAAGAAGGTTTGGCTTTGAGCGAGGAAGAAGTTAATTATTTGAATACATTGGCCATCAAATTGAAACGCAATTTAACGGATTCCGAAGTTTTTGGTTTCTCTCAAGTGAATTCAGAACATTGTCGTCACAAAATTTTCAACGGAACTTTTGTCATCGATGGAGAAGAAAAACCTTCTTCCCTATTCAAATTAATCAAGAAAACATCGGCCGAAAACCCCAACGATATTGTTTCGGCATACAAAGACAATGTAGCCTTTATTAAAGGACCAAAAGTGGAACAGTTTGCTCCCAAAAGTGCCGATAAACCAGATTATTATCAAACGAAAGATTTCGATTCAGTAATTTCTTTGAAAGCAGAAACCCATAATTTCCCCACAACGGTTGAACCTTTTAACGGTGCGGCAACTGGTTCGGGTGGAGAAATTAGAGACCGACTAGCGGGCGGACAAGGTTCGCTTCCACTAGCAGGAACAGCAGTTTATATGACTTCCTATTCGCGTTTGGATGAAAATCGTCCTTGGGAAAATGCCATGCAAGAAAGAAAATGGTTGTATCAAACCCCAATGGATATTTTAATCAAAGCATCAAACGGTGCTTCTGATTTTGGTAATAAATTCGGACAACCTTTAATTACAGGCTCTGTTTTGACATTTGAACACGAGGAAGATGCTCGAAAATTAGGTTTCGATAAAGTAATCATGTTGGCGGGTGGAATAGGTTATGGTAAAGCAGAGCAAGCTCAAAAACACGAACCCAAAACCGGAGATCAGATTGTGATTTTAGGGGGTGAAAATTACCGAATCGGAATGGGAGGTGCAGCAGTTTCCTCTGCCGATACTGGTGCTTTTGGATCTGGAATAGAATTAAATGCCATCCAACGTTCAAATCCTGAAATGCAAAAAAGAGCCGCCAATGCCATTCGTGGTTTGGTGGAAAGTGATGAAAATCCGATTGTTTCCATTCATGATCACGGTGCGGGCGGACACTTAAACTGTTTATCAGAATTAGTGGAAGCAACCGGTGGATTAATCGATTTGGATGAATTACCTGTGGGCGACCCTACGCTATCTGCTAAAGAAATCATTGGCAACGAAAGTCAGGAACGAATGGGATTGGTAATTGGTCAAAAAGATATTGAAACCTTGCAACGCATTGCCGAAAGAGAACGTTCTCCTATGTATCAAGTAGGAGAAGTGACTGGCGATCATCGTTTTACATTCGAATCAAAAACTACCGGAGCTAAACCGATGGATTTTGAATTGGCCGATATGTTTGGAAGTTCGCCCAAAATGATTATGAAAGATGTTTCGGTTGAACGTAATTTTACTGAAATTAATTATAGAGAAAACGATTTTGAAACCTATTTAGAGCAAGTTTTGCAACTCGAAGCTGTGTCTTGTAAAGATTGGTTGACCAACAAAGTTGATCGTTGTGTTGGCGGAAAAGTGGCCAAACAACAATGTGCCGGTCCATTACAATTACCATTAAACAATGTAGGTGTCATGGCGTTAGATTACAAAGGAAAAGAAGGAATTGCTACTTCTATTGGTCACTCTCCTATTTCAGCGTTAATCGACCCTAAAGCCGGAAGTCGAAATGCGATTGGTGAAGCCTTATCCAACATCGTTTTTGCTCCGCTTAAAGAGGGTTTAAAAAGTGTTTCGCTTTCTGCTAATTGGATGTGGGCTTGTAAAAATGAAGGCGAAGATGCTCGTTTATATGAAGCGGTTGAAGCCTGTTCGGAATTCGCTATTGAACTAGGAATCAATATTCCAACCGGAAAAGATTCGCTTTCCATGAAGCAAAAATATGCCGATACCGAGGTCATTGCTCCGGGAACGGTTATTATTTCTGCTGCCGGAAATTGTAATGAAATTACAAAAGTGGTTGAACCTGTTTTTCAAAAAACAGCCGGTTCGGTTTATTATATTAATTTATCGCAAGATGAGTTCAAATTGGGTGGTTCTTCTTTTGCACAAATTAGAAATGTTATTGGAAAAGAAACACCAACTATCAAAAATGCTGCTTTTTTCAAAAAAGCATTCAATGTAATACAGGAATTAATCAAAAACGACGAAATTGCTGCCGGACATGACATTGGAAGCGGTGGTTTAATTACCACTTTATTAGAAATGTGTTTTGCTGATAATCATTTGGGAGCGAAACTTGATTTTGACTCATTTGAAGAAAAAGATATATTGAAAATTTTATTCTCTGAAAATATAGGAATTGTGCTTCAAGCGAATGATGATAATGTTTTTGAATCGTTTTTGAATGAAGAAAATATCACTTTCTATAAATTAGGAATTGTTACCGCTTCGAATAATTTAGTAATAGGAAACTATTCGTTAGACATTGAAAAATATAGAGATACTTGGTTTAAAACGTCTTATTTATTAGATCAAAAACAAACCAAAAACGGTAAGGCGACTGCTCGCTTTGTGAATTACAAAAATCAACTGTTACAGTATCAATTTCCATCTCATTTTAAGGGTAAAAAACCTGAGATTGATACGTCAAAACCAAGACCAAAAGCAGCAATAATTCGTGAAAAAGGAAGTAATTCGGAACGTGAAATGGCAAACGCTATGTATCTAGCCGGATTTGATGTAAAGGATGTGCACATGACCGATTTAATTTCGGGTCGTGAAAACTTAGAAGACATTCAGTTTATTGGTGCTGTGGGTGGTTTTTCAAATTCAGATGTATTGGGTTCTGCCAAAGGTTGGGCCGGTGCCTTTTTATACAATGAAAAAGCCAAAACGGCATTGGATAATTTCTTTAAAAGAGAAGACACCCTATCGGTAGGGATTTGCAACGGTTGTCAGTTGTTTATGGAATTAGAGCTTATCAATCCGGAACATGAAATTCACGGAAAAATGCAACACAACGATAGTCAGAAACACGAAAGCGGATTTACTTCAGTAAAAATCCAAGAAAATAATTCGGTGATGCTTTCCACACTAGCAGGTACAACTTTAGGTGTTTGGATATCGCATGGCGAAGGAAAATTCAAATTACCGTATGAAGAGAGTCAATATAATATTGTAGCCAAATACGGTTATGAAAATTATCCCGCTAACCCAAATGGTTCCGATTTTAATACAGCAATGATGTGCGATAAAACGGGTCGTCATCTGGTGATGATGCCGCATATTGAACGTTCTACTTTTCCTTGGAATTGGGCACATTATCCTAAAAACCAAAACGATGAAGTTTCACCTTGGTTAGAAGCATTTGTGAACGCTAGAAAATGGATTGAAAAAAATTAAGCAAATATTAAGTAAGTATTAAGTTACTGTTAATCAATTTCGGTATTTATAAAAGTACATTTGACTTTACAAATACTGAAATGAGAAATATTACCTATTTAAGACCGTTACTAATTTTTTTTTGCTTAGGTATATTAATTACTTCTTTAAGTAGATTTATTCTGTTTATTTATTTTATTGATAGAGTAATACAAACGGAGAACTATTGGTATATCTTTCCCATAGGTCTACGTTTTGATATTATTCTTCTGAGTTATCTTTCCTTTCTCCCGTTTGTTTTTTTAACATTTACCCCCAGAAAGTTTCTACACATCATTCAAAAACCAATCAATCTCTATTTCCTGTTTTTTTTGCTGATAATTTTACTAACAGAAATAACTTCTGTCAATTTTATCAGTCAATATGATACTAGACCAAATAGAATTTTTCTGGACTATTTAATTTATCCTAGAGAAGTAATAGGAACATTATTAAAAAGTTACTTACCGTCACTACTGTTAACAATAATAACCTTAGTAATAGCTTGCTACTTTGGCATAAAAAAAAGTAAACTTCTCTTTAAAATTGAGCCTAAATCTTTAAAGAATAGATTAATCGTAATGCCGGTATTTTTATTTCTATTGGTTTTTGGGGCACGTTCAAGCTTAACATCTAAACGTCCTATTAACCTAAGCAATGCTGTCTTCTCAACCGACCAAATGACTAATTCATTGGGATTAAACTCTTTATACACACTTGGATTTGCAATTTATTCCATTAAAAATGAAACTAATATTTCAAAATTATATGGAAAAATGGCAATTGATGAAGCCTATGATAGGGTAAAAAAATACATGACTACTAAAAAAAGTGGGTTTACTTTTGATAGTATTCCTTTTTTACACAGCAATAAAACAGACAGTATATCCGAAAAATACAATGTTGTCATCATTCTAGAAGAAAGTCTGGGGGCAGAGTTTGTAGGCTCTTTGGGCGGATTACCGCTAACTCCGGAATTTGATAAACTCACTAAAGAAGGGTTGCTGTACACCAATTTATATTGTACAGGAACAAGAAGTGTTCGTGGTATTGAAGCAGTGATTTCCGGATTTTTGCCAAGCTCATCAGAAAGCGTCGTGAAATTAAGTAAGGCACAAGACCATTTTTTCACATTAGCATCAGCCTTTCAAGAAGAAGGATATGATACTAGTTTTATATATGGAGGAATGGCCAATTTTGATAACATGGCTTCCTTTTTCAGTGGAAATGGATTTAGAACTATTATTGACGAAACAGATTTTGATAAAGATAATCAACACTATGCTTTAAAAGGAACTTGGGGATACAGTGATGAAGATTTGGTAACTAAAGCCAATCACTACTTTAAATCATTAAATGATAAACCCTTCTTCTCATTGCTTTTTTCAACTTCAAATCATGAGCCTTTTGAATACCCTGACGGAAGAATAATTCCTTATGAAAAAAATAAAAACACGGTGAATAATGCTATTAAATATGCCGATTTTAGTATTGGTAAATTTTTTAAATTAGCTAAAAAAGAAGACTATTTTAAAAATACTATTTTTGTAATTATCGCTGACCACAATACTAGAACTTACGGAAAGTATTTAGTACCTGTAAAAAAATTCAGGATTCCGGCTTTAATCATTGGTCCGAATGTACCAAAAGGGATGACTTTCAACTTACAATCTAGTCAAATTGATATACCGCCTACTATTTTGAGTTATAGCGGAATAAAAGCCGAAACACCAATGATTGGAAGAAGTATCTTCGAAATTAATGCTGAAACTAAAGGGAGAAGTATAATGCAATTCCATGATAATTTTGCTTTTCGGGTTGAAGATAATGTTGTAGTCCTACAGCCCAAATCTAAGCCAAGGCAATTTAAGGTAATAAACGATAGTATCCTTAAACCAACAAAAATAGATATAGAACTATCAAAAGATGCTTTAGCTCATTTGGTTGTAGCTGAGAATCTTTACAAAACAAGAACTTACAGGTCTAAAAAAAAATTACGCTAAATTTTAAAAAAATTAATTGTCAATTTTATTCTTTTATTTCTTGAAATCAGGGAGTTGATAAAATTCAACTCCTTTTTTTATGAAAATGATTTGAAAATGATTGTTTTTTCTCTAATTTGCGTAAAAACTATAGAAATGATTTCAATAACTCGACTTTTTGATTTTCCGTACTATCAATTAGAAAAAAACAACATTCCGGATTGTTTGGTTACTAAGTATAAAGGAGAATGGATCAAAACTTCTACACAAGAATACTTAGATAAAGCAAATGCTATTTCGAGAGCGTTTATTCGAATGGGTGTGCAAAAAAATGATAAAATTGCAATCATTTCTTCTACAAATAGAACAGAATGGAATATCATAGATATTGGTTCGCTTCAAGTAGGAGCTCAAACCGTTCCTATTTATCCTACTATAGCTTCTGAAGATTATGAATATATATTAAATCATTCGGAATCCAGTTATTGTATCGTTTCAGACCAAGAAGTGTATGATAAATTAATTGCAATTAAAATCAATGTCCCTTCGCTAAAAGATATTTTTTCTTTTGATGAAATTGCAACGTGTAAAAATTGGAAAGAATTACTAATTTTAGGTGCAGACACTTCCAATCAGGATGTAGTGGAAGACAGAAAAAACAATGTTAAACCGGATGAATTAGCCACAATTATTTACACCTCCGGAACTACGGGAAGACCAAAAGGTGTAATGCTTTCTCACAATAACATTGTTTCTAATGTTCTGGATAGTGCACCGAGAATTCCATTTGCAGAAGGTACTAGTCGTGCCTTAAGCTTTTTACCCGTTTGCCATATTTTTGAAAGATTGATTTTATACATCTATCAATATTACTCCGTATCAATTTATTTTGCTGAAAGTATTGATAAACTAACCGATAACTTAAAAGAAGTCCATCCAAATGTAATGACAGTTGTTCCTCGGTTATTGGAAAAAGTGTATGATAAAATTTACAGTAAAGGAGCTGAGTTGTCTGGAATTAAAAAAATGCTCTTCTTTTGGGCAATTAATCTGGGATTACGATACAAACCCTACGGCCAAAACGGTTGGTGGTATGAAAAACAATTAGGAATTGCCCGAAAATTAATATTTAGTAAATGGAAAGAGGCACTTGGAGGAGAATTAAATGTTATGGTCTCCGGAAGTGCTGCTTTACAGCCAAGATTAGCTAGAGTTTTTGCTGCTGCCGGAATACCCGTTATGGAAGGTTACGGCTTAACAGAAACTTCGCCTGTAATTTCTGTAAACGATATGCGAAATGGGTTATTTAGAATTGGTACTGTAGGTAAACTCATTAAAGGAGTTGAAGTGAAAATTGCTGAAGACGGAGAACTGCTATGCAAAGGTCCTAATGTAATGATGGGTTATTATAAAGACGAAACACTTACAAACGAAGTAATCAAAAACGGTTACTTTCACACCGGTGATATCGGTGAATTTGATAGTGATGGTTTTCTTCGCATTACTGATCGCAAAAAAGAAATGTTTAAAACTTCCGGTGGAAAATATATCGCTCCACAATTAATAGAAAATCGATTAAAACAATCTTTTTTTATCGAACAGGTAATGGTGATAGGAGAAGGGGAGAAAATGCCCGCTGCTCTTATTCAACCAAATTTTGATTTTGTGCGAGAATGGGCAAAAAGACACCATATATCTATCCCAGAATCTAATGAAGGTTTAGTAGCAAATCAAAAAGTAATTGAACGCTTTCAAGAAGAAGTGGATGAAGCCAATGAAAAATTCGGTAATTGGGAAAAAATCAAACGTTTTGAATTAACTCCGGATGTATGGTCCATTGATGGTGGACATTTAACACCAACAATGAAATTGAAACGAAAGATTGTTCGTGAAAAATACAAACATCTTTATGATAAAATTTATAAATCAACATAATCGCTCAACTCTCCTATCGGAGAGTTTTTTTTGCCTTAAACATTTTAAATTTTGATAAAAAAAAGTGAATATAAAAATGTTAAATTTTAAAAAATACTATGCGTGCATAATAAATTTTAGTATATTTGAAAACGTTTTCGTAAAAAATGAAATATAAAACAATAGATTATATTCTACGAGCAACTTGGCAAACAGTAGCCCGGATGTATAATGAAGAGGCATCTAAATTCGATGGCTCTATGGCTATCGGATTTGCATTGTTAAGCATTGATAAAGATGAAGGAACTCCTTCCTCCTACATTAGTAACCGGATGGGAATGGAAGCAACTAGCTTGACAAGGACTTTAAAAACACTAGAAGAAAAAGGGTTAATCGTCCGCAAAAAAAATCCCGAAGATGGTCGAGGAGTGTTAATTTACCTAACAGAATTAGGCAAAGAAAAAAGAGAATTATCACGGAATACCGTTTTAAAATTCAACGAGGTAATCAGAGATAACATTTCAGAAGAGCAATTAAAAAACTTTATGGAAGTTGCAGAAGTAATTACAGATTTGATTAATGAGAAGAAGATTTTTTAGATGGAAGTTGGGAGTATTCAGTCGCAGTATCAGTTTTCAGTGAAGTAATGATAAAATTATAAGCCATAATGAATCCATTCAAATCCTTTTGCGCCAAGCAAATAAAAAAAATCAGCGAAAATCCATTTAATCCAACTAATCCGTGTTCTATTGGATGATAGGTGAACTGTTAACTTAAAAAAATAAAACAAACAAAAACCAGCTGAAATTCTAACCCGCAATAAGAAATAAATAATGAAAAGAACAATTAAAAAAGTGGCTGTCATCGGTTCCGGAATCATGGGCTCCGGTATTGCGTGTCATTTTGCCAACATTGGCGTGGAAGTACTTTTGTTAGACATTATTCCCAATGCATTAACTGAGGCGGAAGAGAAAAAAGGACTCACTTTAGAAAGTAAAGTAGTTCGTAATCGCATCGTAAATGACAGTTTAACGAACGCTCTAAAGTCAAACCCCTCGCCTATTTACAGTCAAAAATTCGCCAACCGAATCACTACGGGTAATACGACGGATGATATGTCTAAAATCGCTTCAGTTGATTGGGTAATCGAAGTAGTAGTGGAACGTTTAGACATCAAAAAACTCGTTTTCGAACAAGTGGATAAATACAGAAAACCGGGAACTTTGGTCACTTCCAACACTTCCGGAATTCCGATTCAATTTATGAGCGAAGGAAGATCAGAGGATTTTCAACAGCATTTTTGTGGAACGCATTTCTTCAACCCGGCTCGATACTTAAAACTATTCGAAATCATTCCGGGACCAAAAACGAGTCAGTCGGTTTTAGATTTCTTAACCAATTACGGTTCTCAATTTTTAGGAAAAACGTCGGTCGTTGCCAAAGATACTCCGGCCTTCATCGGTAACCGAATTGGAATTTTTGGTATAATGAGTTTGTTTCACCAAGTGAAAGAAATGGGTCTAACCATTGAAGAAGTAGATAAATTAACCGGACCGGTAATTGGTCGTCCAAAATCGGCAACGTTTAGAACAGTCGATGTGGTTGGTTTAGATACCTTGGTTCACGTGGCAAACGGAATTTACCAAAACTGCCCGAATGATGAAGCTCACAACTTGTTTAAGCTCCCTACTTTCATTGATAAAATGATGGAGAACAAATGGTTGGGAAGCAAAACCAAACAAGGATTTTATAAAAAAGTAGATAAGGATATTTTGTCGTTAGATTTGGATACGATGGAATACCGCCCAAATAAAAAAGCTTCTTTTGCTACTTTAGAATTAACGAAAACTATCGACAAACCGATTGATCGTTTTCGTGTTTTGATAAAAGGAAAAGACAAAGCAGGAGATTTTTATAGAAAGAATTTTGCCGCCATGTTTTCCTATTGTTCAAACAGAATTCCTGAAATATCTGATGAATTATACAAAATTGATGACGCTATGAAAGCCGGCTTCGGATGGGAAAATGGTCCGTTTGAAATTTGGGATAGCATTGGTGTTGCAAAAGGAATTGAAATGATGCGTACAGAAGGCTATGAACCGGCCGCTTGGGTCACTGAAATGGTGAAATCTGAAAACGCTTCTTTCTACACCGTAAAAAATGGAGCCACTTATTTTTACAACATCCCAACAAAATCGCAAGAAAAAGTTCCGGGTCAAGATGCATTCATCATTTTAGACAACATCAGAGAAAGCCAAAAAGTGTGGGCTAATTCAGATGCCACGATTCATCATTTAGGTGACGGTATTTTGAATTTAGAATTCCATTCAAAAATGAATACCATTGGTGGTGGCGTTTTACAAGGCATCAATAAAGCCATCGATTTAGCGGAAAAAGAATACAATGGATTAGTTATTGGAAACCAAGGAGCAAATTTCTCCGTGGGTGCCAACATCGGAATGATCTTTATGATGGCTGTTGAACAAGAATATGATGAATTAAACATGGCTATCAAGCATTTTCAAAATACAATGATGCGTTGCCGCTACTCCTCTATTCCCGTTGTTGTTGCTCCACATGGCATGACACTTGGTGGTGGTTGCGAAATGACTATGCATGCCGACCGCGTTGTGGCTGCTGCAGAAACTTACATTGGTCTAGTTGAATTTGGAGTTGGAGTAATTCCAGGTGGAGGTGGTTCTAAAGAAATGACCGTTCGTGCTGCTGATTTATTCCGTAAAAATGATGTGGAATTGAATGTATTGCAAGAATATTTCTTAACCATTGGTATGGCAAAAGTAGCGACTTCCGCTTACGAAGCTTTTAATTTCGGCATTCTTCAACAAGGAAAAGATATTGTGGTGGTCAATCGTGACAGACAAATTGCAGTAGCCAAACAAATTGCATTGCAAATGGCAGAACAAGGCTACACTCAACCAATTCAACGCAAAGACATTAAAGTGTTAGGAAAACAAGCGTTGGGAATGTTCTTAGTGGGAACCGACCAAATGCAAGCCGGGAAATACATTTCGGAACACGATAGAAAAATTGCCAACAAATTAGCGTATGTAATGGCTGGTGGTGATTTATCAGAACCAACATTAGTGAGTGAGCAGTATCTGTTGGATATTGAACGTGAAGCATTTTTATCGCTTTGTACGGAACGCAAAACATTGGAGCGTATTCAATTTATGTTGACTAAAGGGAAACCGTTGAGAAATTAGTATTAAGACGGAAGTATTAAGTATTAAGACAGAAAAAGACTACATATATGCACAATTTTGAAAAACTTAAAATATGGCAAAAAGCAATGGATATTGCTGTTGAAGTTTATGAGATTTCTTTATTGCTTCCAAATGATGAAAAATTTAACTTAATACATCAAATTAAAAAATGTGCAGTTTCTATACCATCAAACATTGCTGAAGGCTCAGGAAGAAATCACAATAAAGAATTTATTCAATTTTTAGGAATAGCAAATGGATCAACTTTTGAATTAATAACACAATTAATATTAGCCAAGAGACTAAAACTCATAAATGAAGAAATAGTTCAACCCATCATTAACCAGTTAGTTGAAGTTTCAAATATGAACTTTTCCTTTCAAAAAACATTACAAACAACATAATTAATTAGGAGTTAAAGTCTTAATACTTAATATTCCCATCTTAATACCAAAAACATGAAAACAGCATATATAGTATCAGGATTTCGTACCGCAGTTGGTAAAGCCCCAAAAGGAGTATTCCGTTTCAAAAGACCTGATGAATTGGCAGCAGAAACTATTCAGTTCATGATGAACGAATTACCCGATTTCGACAAAAAACGCATCGACGACGTGATGGTGGGTAACGCTATGCCCGAAGCCGAACAAGGTTTAAACGTAGGTCGCTTAATTTCTTTGATGGGATTAAAAGTGACCGATGTTCCGGGTGTAACCGTGAATCGTTATTGTGCTTCCGGCTTAGAAACTATTGGAATGGCTACGGCTAAAATTCAATCCGGAATGGCCGATTGCATCATTGCCGGTGGAGCCGAAAGCATGAGTTTTATTCCAATGGGTGGCTACAAACCTACTCCGGATTATGCTGTTGCGGCAAATGGAAATGAAGATTATTACTGGGGAATGGGTTTAACGGCAGAAGCAGTAGCCAAACAATTCAACGTGTCGCGTGAAGACCAAGATGAGTTTGCCTATCATTCCCACCAAAAAGCTTTAAAAGCTCAGGCAGAAGGAAAATTTGACAAACAAATCGTTCCAATTACGGTTGAGCAAACCTTTTTGAATGAAAACGGAAAAAAAGAAACCAAATCCTATACCGTTACCAAAGACGAAGGACCACGAGCGGACACGAATAAAGAAGCATTAAGCAAATTAAAACCTGTATTTGCTGCCGATGGATCTGTAACCGCCGGAAATTCATCGCAAATGAGTGATGGTGCCGCTTTCGTATTAATCATGAGTGAAGAATTGGTAAATGAATTAGGCATTAAACCTATTGCCCGTTTAGTCAACTTCGCATCAGCCGGAGTAGAACCCAGAATCATGGGAATCGGTCCGGTGAAAGCTATTCCAAAAGCCTTAAAACAAGCCGGTTTAACATTGAATGATATAGATTTAATTGAATTAAACGAAGCTTTTGCATCACAATCTTTAGCTGTTGTTCGTGAGTTAGGTTTAAATCCGGATATAGTAAACGTAAACGGTGGTGCAATTGCATTAGGCCATCCACTTGGTTGTACAGGTGCAAAATTATCGGTTCAATTGTTTGATGAGATGCGTTTGCGTGGCAGTAAATACGGAATGGTAAGTATGTGTGTGGGAACGGGTCAAGGAAGTGCGGGAATTTTTGAATTGCTTTAAATAAGATAGATTCCGCTTTTTGTCATTCCGACGAAGGAGGAATCCCATAATGATTGAGGAATAACGTGATAAGATATCTCCTTCGTCGAAATGAAGAAACATAACTAATTGATAAAATAACTATCAAAAAATAATAAAGAATAATGGAAGATATAACAAGAGGAGGACAATTCCTAGTAAAAGAAACCAAATGTGAAAATGTATTCACACCCGAAGATTTCTCAGAAGAGCAAATCATGATGCGTGATTCGGTAAAAGAATTTGTGGATAAAGAAATTTGGCCAAACAAAGACCGATTTGAAAAGAAAGATTATACATTTACAGAGGAAATGATGCGTAAAGCAGGAGAAATGGGCTTTTTAAGCGTTGCTGTTCCGGAAGCGTATGGCGGAATGGGAATGGGATTTGTGGATACCTGTTTAGTATGTGATTATATTTCGGGTGCAACCGGTTCATTTTCCACTGCTTTTGGTGCTCACACCGGAATTGGTACGATGCCGATAACTCTTTATGGAACCGAAGAGCAAAAGAAAAAATACGTTCCCAAATTAGCCTCTGGCGAATGGTTTGGTGCGTATTGTTTAACTGAACCCGGAGCGGGTTCTGATGCAAATTCCGGAAAAACAAAAGCCGTTTTATCAGAAGACGGAACACATTACAAAATCACAGGACAAAAAATGTGGATTTCTAATGCCGGATTTTGTTCGTTATTCATTGTTTTTGCTCGCATTGAAGATGATAAAAACATCACCGGATTTATTGTAGAAAATGATCCTTCTAACGGTATCACGATGAATGAGGAAGAACACAAGTTAGGAATTCGTGCTTCTTCTACGCGTCAGGTTTTCTTTTCAGATACAAAAGTTCCGGTTGAAAATATGTTGGCCGGTCGTGGCGAAGGTTTTAAAATTGCCATGAATGCGTTAAATGTTGGTCGAATTAAATTGGCAGCTGCTTGTTTGGATGCACAACGAAGAGTGACTTCTAATGCAATCAATTATGCTAATGAAAGAATTCAATTCAACACGCCAATTTCTCAATTTGGAGCCATTCGCTATAAATTAGCGGAAATGTCCACTTCGGCTTATGCGGGAGAAAGTGCTACCTATCGTGCCGCAAAAGACATTGAAAACCGAATTAAAATTCGTGAAGCAGAAGGTGCAACGCACCAAGAAGCTGAATTAAAAGGAGTTGAAGAATTTGCTATCGAATGTTCAATTCTTAAAGTTGCTGTTTCTGAAGATGTGCAAAACTGTGCCGACGAAGGTATCCAAATTTATGGTGGAATGGGATTTTCTGAAGATACTCCGATGGAAAGTGCGTGGAGAGACGCCCGAATTGCAAGAATTTATGAAGGTACAAACGAAATTAACCGTATGCTTTCGGTAGGTATGTTGATCAAAAAAGCCATGAAAGGTCATGTGGATTTATTAGGTCCGGCCATGAAAGTGCAAGAAGAATTGATGGGTATTCCATCGTTTGATACACCGGACTATTCCGAATTATTTTCGGAAGAAAAAGAAATGGTAGCCAAATTGAAAAAAGCTTTCTTAATGGTTGCAGGTGCTGCTGTTCAAAAATACGGAATGGATTTGGATGCTCACCAACAATTATTAATGGCGGCTGCCGATATGTTGATTGAGATTTACATGGCAGAAAGTACCGTTTTACGTACCGAAAAATTAGCTAAAAAAGTGGGTGAAGACAAAGCCAAAGAACAAATTGCGATGGCTAAATTGTACTTATACAAAGCGGTTGATGTGGTATCCCAAAAAGGTAAAGAAAGTATCATTTCTTTTGCCGAAGGCGACGAACAACGCATGATGTTGATGGGCTTACGAAGATTCACCAAATATACCAATATGCCAAATATTGTAGGTTTAAGAGAAACCATAACGGCAAAATTAGTAGCTGAAAACAGTTACTGTTTTTAATCAATTTTAGTTTAGTTGTTGATGAAAGAGCCACGTTTGAAAAAGCGTGGTTTTTTTTATAAAAAAACTCCAAATTACTTTGGAGTTTTTCTTTATACTAATTAACAATGACTTTTTTTGTAACCGACTTACTCGCCGAAGTGATTTTTAAAAAATAAAATCCTGACGATAAATTGTCAATAGTGTATGTATTATGTTGTTGAACCGGATGATGAATTTGTTGAACTATTTGACCGTTGATTGAAATTAACTGAATTTCATCTAAAATTACTTCCGATTTAATGTGAATTCGATTACCATTCGAAGGATTTGGGAATACAGCAAAATTAAAGTTGGTTTCTGTTATCGGTACAGAAAGTGAATTTCCCCAAATAGCCTGCACCCACTGCGGATTATCAATAAAAGGATTTCTATTCCCTTGGTGCTGATAAACATCATTATTTCTATCAATTTCTTTTTGAGAAACAGGATCATTAATGTGCCAAGCATAAAGAATATCTAAAAATGGATCGGCAATCGCCTTGTTTGAACTTCCATCAAACATGGCATAGGATGACCAATTAGAAACTAAATTTTGATATCGTGTTACAAAATAAAAGTGAATTCTGGCAATATCGCCTTTGAATTCATTAATTGGTTCAAAAACTACTCCAGAATAACCAGCGGCTAAACCTGAATTGATGTTATTTCCTGCTTTAGAACCATTTTGAGTTGGATTTGAAATCCCGGATTGTGAAATTAAATTAGACCCCACAATACCATACGGATAATTCCCTCTAAATCCATTTACACGACCATCGGTTGGCAGTAAATGATGAGCATCACCCCGCATAGGTGAATTTGAACTAAATACAGACTGAGGAATAACATGTTCCTTATTGTAGCAATCTCCTTCACCACTATAATTTCCACATTCATCTTGAACATCAAAATTATACGGATCATTGCCATTGGGGTTTTCAGAATAAATATCTAAAATCGTATTATCATTTTCATAGTAATGATCAATGTCGGCAATCGGGAAAAAATTATCAATCGCATTATAACCCTGATCATTATGGTCTTTGATAATATTGTATAATTGCGTTTTTAAGGTAAAACCCGTTCCTGTTGCAGAGTTATAGTAACCGGCAGGAGGTTGCGCAAAAGCAATTAAAATAAAGAAAACAAATAAAAGAGTAATTTTAAATTTCATAGTAATTATAATTTTCGTTCTAACAAGGCCATATAAAACCCATCAAAACCTGATTCAGAGGCTACAATTTTTTTTTCTTTTACAAAGGTAAAGTTTTTTCCATTTTCTGTAGTTAAGAAATGCTTAACTTGTTGTTGATTTTCAGAAGGTAAAACTGAACAAGTTGCGTAAACTAATTTTCCGCCGGGTTTAACAATACGAGAGTAACTTTCTAAAACCTCAGCTTGTACTTTGCGTATATTATCAATAAATTCAGGTTGTAATTTCCACTTACTATCCGGATTACGTTTCATTACACCCAATCCACTACAAGGTGCATCAATAAGCACTCTATCTGCCTTTTCATATAATTTTTTGATCACTTTCGTGGAATCAATAATTCGGTATTCAATATTAAAGGCTCCATTTCGTTTAGCACGAAGTTTCAATTGCTTTAATTTACTTTCGTATAAATCCATCGCAATAAGCTGACCTTTGTTTTGCATTAAAGAAGCCATGTGCAAAGTTTTCCCTCCTGCACCGGCACAAGTATCTACTACACGCATTCCGGGTTGTACATCCAGAAAAGGAGCTACCAATTGCGAACTGGCGTCTTGTACTTCGAACAAACCTTCTTTAAATGCATCGGTTAAGAAAACATTGGCTCTTTCTTTCAATACTAAAGCATCGGGTTGATCTTTTAAAAATTCCGATGCAATGTCTAAATCCATTAAAATGGTACGTAATTTTTCTTTAGTGGTTTTTAAAGTATTTACGCGTAAAATTACTTGAGCTTGTTGGTTTTGAGCGGCAATTTCTTTTGTCCAAAGATCTTCACCTAATTCTTTCACCCCTAATTCATCCATCCAATCCGGAATAGACTCACGGTATTTTCTAATTTTTGATAATTCGTCAAAACGTCCTTTGATTTTACGTTGAGGTGTTCCTTCCAATTGTCGCCAATCCGGAATTGGATAACCTCTTAAAACTGCCCAAACAGCAAACATTCTCCATAAATCATCACGATTGTAGGGTTCTTTCACTTCGGCTATTTCGGCGTATAAACGCTTCCATCTCACAATTTCGTAGATGGTTTCTGCCACAAACTTTCTGTCGGAGCTTCCCCAACGTTTGTCTTTTTTTAAAGCTCTGGCCACCACTTTATCAGCATATTCGCCTTCGTTAAAAATAGCATTTAACGAATCAATGGTAGTATAAACTAAATTTCTGTGTAATCTCATTTCTTTAAAATAGCGAGCAAAGGTAGTATTTATTATCAGTTCGATAAAATTAATCATTAAAAAATCCAAACCCGATAGAAAACTCCATCGGGTTTGGTAAACTAAATTTATGATACTAAGTAGTTAGACCAAAACATTCTCTAAGGTTGGTCCGGCATACACTAACTGTTTGCCTTCTTCCGTATTAGTATATTGTTCAAAATTTTTAATGTACCGAGCTGCCAAATCTTTTGCTTTTATTTCCCACTCTTCTTCTGTTTTGTAGGTGTCACGTGGATCTAAAATTCCATTGTCCACATTTGGTAATTCTGTTGGAATAGTCAAATTCAAAAACGGAATGTGTTTGGTTTGCATTTCATCTATTTTACCGCTAATGATAGCATCGATTATCGCACGAGTATTTTTTAACGAAATTCTTTTTCCGGTTCCGTTCCAACCCGTATTGACTAAATAAGCTTTGGCTCCATGAGCTTTCATTTTTCCAATCAATGTTTTAGAATACATGGTTGGATGAAGGGTTAAGAATGCCTCTCCAAATGCGGGAGAAAATGAAGGTTGCGGTTCCGTAATACCTCTTTCAGTCCCAGCTAATTTTGAAGTATAGCCACATAAGAAATGGTATTGTGCTTGGTCATCGTCTAAGATAGAAACCGGAGGCAACACACCAAAAGCATCAGCAGATAGATATATAATTTTCTTAGCATGACCGGCTTTGGAAGGCAGAACTATTTTATTGATATGATAAATTGGATATGAAACTCTAGAGTTTTCGGTGATGGAATGATCATAATAATCTACTTCACCATATTCATTCACGACTACATTTTCTAACAAAGCATCCCGTTTTATAGCTCTCCAGATATCGGGTTCATTCTCTTCCGATAAATCAATGACTTTTGCGTAACATCCTCCTTCATAATTAAACACACCATTATCATCCCATCCGTGTTCATCGTCTCCAATTAAATACCGTTTTGGGTCCGCAGATAGTGTCGTTTTTCCGGTTCCTGATAATCCAAAGAATAGAGCAACATCTCCTTTTTCACCTACATTTGCTGAACAGTGCATAGAAGCCATTCCTTTTAAAGGTAGATAATAGTTCATCATGGCAAACATTCCTTTTTTCATCTCTCCACCGTACCAAGTTCCGCCAATAATTTGGATTCTTTCAGTTAAGTTGAAAACGATAAAGTTTTCAGAATTTAATCCATGTTCCTTCCAATTCGGATTGGTCGTTTTAGAACCATTCATGACAATAAAATCAGGTTCTCCAAAATTTTCCAATTCATAAATAGAGGGACGTATAAACATATTGGTTACAAAATGTGCCTGCCAAGCCACTTCCATTACAAAACGAACTTTAAGGCGGGTATCCGGATTGGTTCCACAAAATGCATCCACTACATATATTTTTTTGGAAGTAGAAAGTTGTCGTAAAACCAATGATTTTAATTCGCTGTAAATTTCTTTAGTAGTTGGAAAATTCACCTTGTCATCCCAATAAATGGTATCTTTTGTAACTTCATCTTTAACGATATATCTATCTTTAGGAGAACGTCCGGTAAATACTCCTGTTTTCACAGCCACTGCTCCCGTATCGGTTAAAGCTCCTTTTTCAAATCCTTTTCGCATGTGGGAAGTTTCCGCTTGAAACAATTCTTCGTAAGAAGGATTATAAACCACTTCATGATAGCCCGTGATGCCTAAATCATGTAATTCTCGAATGACTTTAATGTTTTTCATAATAATGGATATTTAAAGATTGTAATTTCATTTATCTATGTATCAAATTTCCGATTTATCTTAGGAAATAAACCTGATAAATATCACGTTTCAAAGAAATCTACGAAAACGTTTTCATTATTAATTATTGATTTTCAATAGGTTAATAAATCTTTAGGTCATCTATATTAATTTAGCTAAAGTTTAATAAGTTAATGCATTAAAGTCCTTTGAAACTTTCGTAAATTTGCAATCGTTTAACTGATTTTCAACTACTAAATAAAACTATATGAGTCAATTTGATGTGGCCATTATCGGTTCAGGACCAGGCGGATATGTTGCTGCCATCCGTTGTGCACAACTAGGATTTAAAACGGCTATTATTGAAAAATATTCGGTTTTAGGCGGAACCTGTCTTAATGTAGGCTGTATTCCCTCGAAAGCGTTACTATCTTCTTCTCATCATTGTCACGATGCAGTGGCTCATTTTGAAGAGCACGGTATTGAAGTAGGTAAAGTAAAAGTGAATCTTGAAAAAATGATTGCCCGCAAACAAGCAGTGGTGGATCAAACTACCGGGGGAATCAAATTTTTGATGGATAAAAATAAAATTACCGTTTTTGAAGGAGTTGGTTCCTTTGAAGATGCTACCCACGTGAAAATATCCAAAAACGATGGTTCATCTGAGACGATTGAAGCGAAATATTCAATTATTGCAACGGGTTCTAAACCGTCAAATTTACCCTTTATTACCTTAGATAAAGAACGTGTCATTACTTCTACCGAAGCCTTAAAATTAAAAGAAGTTCCAAAACATTTAGTCATCATTGGTGGTGGAGTAATCGGAATTGAACTAGGGCAAGTTTACCTTCGTTTAGGAGCACAAGTTTCGGTGGTGGAATTTATGGATAGAATTATTCCGGGAATGGATGCTTCGTTATCGAAAGAATTGACCAAAGTGTTGAAAAAACAAGGAATGAAATTCTATACTTCACACAAAGTAAAATCGGTGAACAAAAAAGGAAAAACCATTACTGTGGAAGCGGAAACCCCAAAAGGAGAAATTTTATCTTTGGAAGGCGATTATTGTTTAGTTTCTGTGGGAAGAAGACCTTATACAGAAGGTTTAAATGCTGAAAAAGCAGGTGTAAAAGTAACTGATAGAGGTCAGATTGAAGTAAACGATCATTTGCAAACATCCGCTTCAAATATTTATGCTATTGGCGATGTGGTTCGAGGAGCGATGTTAGCTCATAAAGCAGAAGAAGAAGGTGTAATGGTTGCCGAAATTTTAGCCGGACAAAAACCACATATCGATTATAATTTGATTCCGGGTGTGGTTTATACTTGGCCGGAAGTGGCCGCTGTTGGTAAAACAGAAGAACAATTAAAAGAAGAAGGTGTAGCCTTTAAATCAGGAAGTTTCCCATTCAAAGCATTAGGAAGAGCAAGAGCGGGTGGCGACACGGACGGATTTGTAAAAATCTTAGCTGATGCTAAAACCGATGAAGTGTTGGGTGTTCACATGATTGGTCCACGTTGTGCCGATTTAATTGCCGAAGCAGTTACTGCAATGGAATTTAGAGCCAGTGCCGAAGATATTTCGAGAATGAGTCATGCTCATCCAACGTTTGCAGAAGCCATTAAAGAAGCAGCTTTGGCTGCTACCGATAATCGGGCGTTGCATATGTAATCCAAAATGTTATATAAAAAAACCAACTCGAAAAAGTTGGTTTTTTTTATGCTTAAAACTTCCAATCAAATTCATCTTGATTTTTGATGATTGCTCCAATTTCTACTTTGATCACTTCATCAAATTCAGTTTGCAAAATCGTCCAAAAATCTTCATTGAATAAATTTGTGACTGTATCAAACGATTCTGATTCAAATGATTTTAATCCTTTTTTAGATAAAAATGCTTTGGATTCATTGGCGTTTTTACTGATGATTTTTTCACCAAATAAAACCGCATTTGGATTGGAAATGATAATGTAGCCTAACTTAAAATCTTCTTCTGCATAAAATGTTAAGCGAGCTTTTAATAGATTGTAAAGCATAATAACATTATCCTCATCATCGATAAATGAATGATTGGGTTTACCGTAAATAGCTTCTACATCATTTTGTTTCATGCCAAAAAGAAGTTGGTCATAGCCAAATTTTGGTTTAATTTCCATTGTTATGTATTTTGAATGATCAATTTTTTGGTTAATAAGTTAAAACGATAAAACAAGAACAATGCCGCTACGGTTAGTCCGGCCAACAAACCAATCCAAACGCCAATGGCTTTTAAATCGGTATATAATCCTAAATAAATTGAAATCGGAAAACCTACTATCCAATACGCTACAAAAGTAATATACATTGGAATTTTCACGTCTTGCAAACCGCGTAAAGCTCCTAAAACTACTACTTGTAATCCATCTGAAATTTGAAACAAAGCAGCTACCAATAATAAATTGGATGCAATTGCCACAACTTCTAAATTATCTTTTAAATAAACGACCTGTTCAATATCTAAAAATGGTAACGGTAGGACTTTATGAAAGACAACGAAAATCAAGGCAAAGAAAATTTCTAAAATTGTAGCCAATAAAAAAATAGAAATGGCCACTACTCGCAGCTTTGTATAATCTTGTAATCCTTTTTGATTACCCACCCGAATCATTGCCGTTACGCTCAATCCCATCGCAAACATAAAGGTTAACGAAGCTAAACTCAATGCAATTTGATTTGCCGCTTGGCTGGTTGTACCAATCATTCCGCAAAGCCAAATGGCTCCTGTAAATAATGCAACCTCAAAAAACATTTGCATGGCAGAAGGCGTTCCTAAATTGACAATCTTTTTAATCGTTTGTTTTGAAATTTCATCCCAACTGAATTTTTGAAAATACGGATGAAATTTTGGTTTCTTCACCATTACATAATGCATAAAAACCAACATTACAATTCGGGAAGTAATGGTACCTATGGCTGCTCCCAAGATACCCAATTGTGGAAAAATCCATATTCCAAAAATCAACAAATAATTGATTACCACATTAACGATATTTGCCACAACGGTAGCCCACATAGAATATTTTGTTTCACTTTTTCCATCGGCAAATTGCTTATATGCCTGAAACATAATCAATGGAATTAAGGAAAAGGCAACAATATCTAAATACGGTTTTGCTAAAGTAACCACCTCTTCGGGTTGCCCCATGAATTGAATAATGGGTTTCGCAAAAAAGATAAGTAGAAATAAAAGTACACCTAATAAAGTACATAAAAACAATCCGTTGTGAAATGCACTTCTCCCCTTTTCAATCGAATTTTCTCCATCAGCTTCAGCTACAATTGGTGTGATGGCTGTAGAAAAACCGATTCCTAACGACATTGCAATAAAAATAAAACTATTCCCAAGTGAAACAGCAGCCAATTCTTTTGGGCCGAGTTGTCCTACCATCGCATTATCTACTATACCCACAACGGTATGACCTAACATACCAATGATGATGGGATAGGCAAGGCGTAAATTGTAGTTAAATTCTTGAATGTATTGTTGGAATTTCATAGCTCTTTTTTCGGCAGACAAAATTAGAACTTTTAATGTGATAATTAAGAGTGAAAAAAAATGAAATTAACAATCTCATTGGCAAAGTTGAGACAAACAAAAATTTACAACCTTTAATCAAAAAAAAAGGCATCGCAATAGCTGTTCTTTTAATTATTAATTTGCCAATAAAAACTAATTGTGTTACAACAGCAATGCTTACCGCTCAGCTTTTAACAAATCATGATACATCTTAATGTTTTCCTTGACTTTATCTTCTAATTCAGGTTCTTTGATGTCGGTATACTTTTGTAATTCTTCGAGAATGGTTTTTGCAACAATATAGCGAGCGGTTTCCTTGTTGTCTGCCGGTACAATATACCAAGGAGCATGTGGTTTTGAAGTGCGATTAATTGCTTCTTCATAACAGTTTTGGTAATCATCCCAAAGTGCTCTTTCTTTCAAATCACCGGGAGAAAATTTCCAATTGTGTTTCTCAGTTTCAAGGCGACGAAGCAAGCGGTGTCGTTGTTCTTCTTTACTGAGATGCAAGTAAAATTTAAGAACAATTATTCCGTTTGAAGCAATATGTTTTTCAAAAGCATTAATACTTTCAAAACGGTTTTCCCAGAATTCAGGTGTAATATCATCCACGGTTTCAATTCCGGGGATATTTTCATTCAATATATATTCCGGATGTACTCGTGTCACCAGCACATTTTCATAATGTGTTCGATTGAAAACAGCAAATTTTCCTTTTTCCGGTAAGGCAATATAATGTCGCCACAAATAGTCGTGTTCCAACTCAGTTGAATTAGGTGTTTTAAAGCTGTGTACAACCACACCTCGTGCATTGAACTCTTTAAAAACTTCTCTAACTAAACTGTCTTTACCTGCAGTATCCATTCCTTGTAGACAAATTAAAACACCATAGCGGTTATGTGCATACAAGGTATCTTGTAATTTACTTAACTTTTCCCTTGTTTTTTGAAGCAGTTTTTCCTTCTTTTTTTCAGATATTTCAATATCTAAAAAAGTGGGGGTTTTAGCTAAACTTATCTCTGAATCTACTTTAAAATGTTCAGGTTGTATATTTTTCATTGCGTATGGAATTAATATTTCAGCAAATTACAAAAAATAAATGAACACAATAATATTCTATTATACATAAAAAAAACCATCCGATAACGAATGGTTCTTCTTAGGTTAAGGTAAAATTGGGGCAAAATTACCTTTTCATAAAAATGTTGGTGTAGTATTTTTTTCCGGTTGTAGGATTAGTTTTTACTGAAATTCCAAAGTGTGTAAAATCACCTTCTATATTATCTTTGTGCCCATCACTCATCAACCAAGCATGTAAAACACCCTCGTTTGATTGATAATTATATGCCACATTTTCACTTACTTGAACAGCTCCTAAAACTTGTTTGATATTAGATGCTCTTTGGTCAAAATATTGGTGACCTACAACATCATTTTCAATCATGTAGTCGTTGTGCTCTGATGATTTAAAAGAAATGTGATTGATTTGTTCTAATGGATTTAGACCTACGCTAATTCTGTGCTCATTGATTTTATTCATCAAATCCAGCTCAGTTTCATTGTATGAAAAATTTTCAACGATAGGTGCTGTAGTATCTTCTGCAGAATCAGAAGAACAAGAAACTAAAGTGAACATAATTGCAATCGGCAACAATGCTCTGAACATTTTTGCTTTCATAGTAGTAGGTTAAGTTTTTAAAAGTAGATGTGGGGCAAATACTTTTATGTTGTTTTAATTATTTTTAATTAAAGCGTTAAAATAGATGTGGGGCAAATATCTTTATGCTATTAATAAGAACGTTTCGTTTGATTTGATGTGTCAATATTACTACTATGTCGTTAAAGTGCAAAATAAAATCGATGAAATGCACTTTTTTTAAAATTAAATTTCTTTTTTCTTACAATTTATGGTGATAATCGTTCTATTTTCCAAGAATAGTCTTTTTGTAATTGGTAACGAATTCTGTCATGCAATCGGTTTGGACGACCTTGCCAAAACTCTACCTCCTGTGGTCTTACTAAAAATCCGCCCCAAAAAGCCGGTCGTGGAATTTCTTTTCCTTCAAATTCAGATTCCAAAACTTTCAACTTCTCTTCTAAAACAGTTCTGGAAGCGATTACCCTACTTTGATTGGAAACAATTGCTCCTAATTTACTTCCATCGGGACGCGAATCAAAATAATTATCAGAAACCTGAGCAGAAGTTTTCTCGGCAATTCCTTTAATAATGACTTGTCTTTCCATCGAATGCCAAAAAAAGGACAAACAAACATTCGGGTTGGTTTCAATAGCTTTTCCTTTTTCTGATTCGTAATTGGTATAGAAAATGAATCCCTCTTCGTTGAACTTTTTTAATAAAACCACACGTGCTTTTGGAAATCCATCTAAACCAATGGTTGAAACGGTCATGGCATTGACTTCTTCTATATCACTTTGTTCCTCCGTTTCATAAAACCAACGATGGAATAAATTGATTGGATCTTCCGGAATGTTTTTTTCAATGAGTTCACTTTTTTCGTACGATTTTCTGTAATTGCTAAGATCTTTCATTTTTTAGAGGTGCTAGGATTTTGAAGTACTAAGGTTCTCAGGTACTGAGTGGCTAAGGTACAAAAAATGGTGGATAGTTTTCAGTGAACAGCCGCAGTTTACAGTCTCAGTCAGTCGGCAACAGACAACAGACAACAGATAACCGATTAAAACTCAAACTCCTTCCCATCATCCGCCAAAAGGATAGTTGGGAAAATAGTTTCAGCCTCGGTTTTAAATAATTCAATAGAATTGTAGCGAGTAGAATAATGCCCTAAAACAAGGTTTTTTACTTTTGCCTGTTTGGCAATTTCTGCGGCTTGTTTAGCCGTAGAATGCATAGTTTTCTCCGCAAGGTGGGCTTCTTTTTCTAAAAAGGTTGCTTCATGATACAAAACATCTACCTTTTCTATTAGCGGAATTAAATTTTCATCATAAACCGTATCCGAACAAAATGCATAACTTTTTTCGTGTTCAGGATCAAATGTAATTTCTTGATTAGGAATAATTGTACCATCATCTAAGGTTATATCGCCTCCGTATTTGATTTTTTGGTAATAAACAACATCAATTCCTAGGCTTTGAATTTTATCAATATTGAGTTTTCGCTCTTTATTTTTTTCTTGGAATAAAAATCCGTTCGTGTAAATACGGTGCTTAAGCGGGATGGTTCTTACAATCACTTTTTCATCTTCAAAAAGCACTTCACTTTCTTTCGACTCTAACTCATGAAAATAAAGGTTGTAACCGGTGTAGGAATTTCCTGCTCTTAGTTGTAATAAAATTAATTCTTTAATCCCTTTCGGTCCATAAACATGCAAATCACTTTCCCGATTAAGTAACATAAACGTAGAAATCAATCCGACCAAACCAAAAAAATGATCGCCATGCAAATGCGAAATAAAAATGTGATTAATTTTAGAGAATTTAATTTTGTTTTTCCGCAATTGCACTTGTGTTCCTTCACCACAATCAATCAAAAACATACGGTTTTTAATTTCTAACACTTGTGAAGTGGGATTAGTAATGGTACGTGGTGTGGCGGCGTAACAGCCGAGGATGGTTAGTTTCAATGTTTTTTTGTTTCAGGTTTCAGGTTGAAAAACTTTGTTAAATAATTCCAACTCCAAACTAATTACTCCCAACTCCAATTAAAATCCTAAATCGCGTTCAATTTCTTCCATCTCAATGATATCGTGGGCTTCTAAAAGTGTTGGGACAACAGTTAATTTGGTTGGAATGGCATTAAAATCAATGCCATCAGCCACAATAACAAAGGATTTTTTTCCTTTTTTATGAATTTTTGATAAATCGCCAAACAGCTTAATTTGTTTTAAGTCAACCGATTTATCCATCGACATGTCCAAAATCAAATTTTGATTTTTAAAACCGTTGTGTTGCGTAGTTACTTTTTCTAAAAAAGCTAAACAATCACCTTGCGTATTTTTTAAAATGGTAGTATGTCCTTTCTGATCGACTTTCATATTTTCTGAAAAACTGAGGTACTTGGTTGCTGAGTTACTAAGATATGGAAAATTATTTGATTTTTGAAGCCAAAAGGTAAATAACTGCCATTCTAATCGCTACTCCGTTTTCCACCTGGTCTAAAATAACCGATTGTTTGGAGTCGGCTACATCACTCGTAATTTCTACTCCACGATTAATTGGCCCAGGATGCATGATGATAATTTCTTTGTTTAATGAATCCAAAAGTGATTTATCTACCCCATATTGCATAGCATACTCGCGTGTGGAAGGAAAATAATTCACATCCATTCGTTCGTTTTGCACACGAAGCATATTGGCTACATCACACCATTCTAGAGCTTTTCGTAAATTAGACTCCACCGAAACCCCTAAACTTTCAATATGCTTCGGAATTAATGTTTTTGGGCCACAAACTTTCACTTCTGCCCCTTGCATTTGCAAAGCAAAAATATTGGAAAGGGCCACTCGGGAATGCAAAATATCGCCTACAATCACTACCTTCTTCCCTCCTACTTCTCCTAATCTTTCTCTAATGGAATAACTGTCTAACAACGCTTGGGTAGGATGCTCATGAGCTCCATCACCGGCATTGATGATGCTTGCTTTTACATTTTTTGAAAGAAAATAAGCTGCACCGGGATTGGCGTGACGCATTACGACCATATCGACTTTCATCGCCAAAATATTGTTGACTGTATCAATTAACGTTTCCCCTTTTTTAACGGATGATTGTGCTGCAGAAAAACTAATCACATCCGCAGAAAGTCTTTTTTGAGCGAGTTCGAAGGATAATTTTGTCCGTGTACTGTTTTCGAAAAAAATATTAGCTATGGTAATATCCCGTAAAGAAGGTACTTTTTTAATCGGACGGTTGATTACCTCTTTAAAATGATCGGCTGTTTCAAAAATAAGTTGAATATCTTCCGGTTGAAGGTATTTGATGCCTAATAAGTGGTTAACAGTCAATTCAGACATTTGTTGTTGTTTGTGTGTTGGTAGTTATTAAATATACAGTATCCTCGCCTTCATTTTCAGTCCAGCAGACTTTTACTTTTTCATTGTTAATGGCATCCACTTGTCGTCCGCGATAATCAGGTTGTATCGGTAAATGACGACTAAAACGGCGGTCAATCAGCACTAAAAGTTCTATTTCGCTTGGTCTTCCGAAGGATTGAATGGCGGTTAACGCAGAACGGATACTCCTTCCGGTGAATAAAACATCATCAATAAAAATCACTTTTTTATCTTCTACAACGCAATCAATTTCCGTACGGTTGGCTTCCAAAGGTTTATCACCACGCCGAAAATCATCTCTGAAAAATGTAATGTCTAAAAGTCCTAACTGAATGTCTTTAATGTTGTATTCTTCTTGCAATAATTTTACGATTCGCTTTGCTAAAAATGATCCGCGAGGTTGCAATCCAATAATTACAGTATTTGAAAAATCATGATGTTTTTCAATCAGCTGACAGGCCAAACGATGGAGAATGATATTGACTTCTTTGGAAGTGAGCAATACTTTTTGACTCATAGAGATTGTGTTTGGAGTGTAAAGATATACTTTTTTGTGGTTTATTTTTCAAAAAAAATCCCGAAACAGTGTTACGGGATTATGTTATTAGGCATACATTTTTTTTCTCAATTCTTTGATTTTATCGTTCTCTAAATATTCATCAAAGGTCATGTATCGGTCGATAACGCCATTTGGTGTAATCTCAACTACGCGATTGGCAACCGTTTGAGCAAATTCGTGGTCATGTGTGGTGAACAAAACCGAACCTTTAAAGTTCTTCAAAGAATTGTTAAAGGCTTGAATTGATTCCAAATCCAAGTGATTGGTTGGTTCATCCAACATTAACACATTGGCACGAAGCATCATCATCCTAGAAATCATACAACGTACTTTTTCTCCACCCGATAAAACACGTCCGGTTTTAAGAGCTTCTTCTCCGGAAAAAATCATTTTTCCTAAAAATCCGCGAACATATACTTCATCACGTTCCTCTTCTGTTTTGGCCCACTGACGTAACCAATCGACTAACGTATAATCATTTTCAAAAAAGGCATGATTATCAGCCGGTAAATACGATTGGGTAGTTGTTATTCCCCAATCAAAAGTTCCCGTATCGGCTTTTAAATTACCATTTAAAATTTCGTAAAATGCGGTGGTAGCACGTGAATCTTTTGAAAACACGACTACTTTGTCGCCTTTTGCCATGTTCAAATCTAAATTTTTAAACAATGTTTCACCTTCAAGTGAAGCACTTAAACCCACTACATTTAAAATTTGATCGCCGGCTTCACGTTCCTGGTCAAAAATAATAGCCGGATACCTTCTGCTAGACGGTTTTATTTCATCTAAATTTAACTTTTCAATCATTTTTTTACGCGAAGTAGCTTGTTTGGATTTCGCTACATTGGCACTAAAACGACGGATAAATTCTTCAAGTTCTGCTTTTTTCTCTTCAGCTTTTTTGTTTTGTTGAGCACGTTGTTTGGCGGCTAATTGGCTACTTTCATACCAAAACGTATAGTTTCCTGAATAGTGCGTAATTTTTCCAAAATCAATATCGGAAACATGTGTACAAACCGCATCCAAAAAGTGACGGTCGTGCGAAACCACCAACACAGTATTTTCATAATTGGCTAAAAAATTCTCTAACCAACCAATGGTTTCAAAATCCAAATCGTTGGTAGGCTCATCCATAATTAATACATCCGGATTACCGAAAAGAGCTTGAGCCAAAAGTACACGTACTTTTAATTTGGCTTCCATTTCACTCATTAAGGTATAATGATAATCGGCAGGAATACCTAAATTGGATAACATCGAAGCGGCGTCAGAATCGGCATTCCATCCGTTCATTTCTTCAAATTGTACTTGTAATTCACCTATTCGCTCCGCATTAGCATCATTATAATCGGCATACAAAGCATCCATTTCTGCTTTTACAGCATACAAGACTTTGTTTCCCATTAATACGGTTTCCAAAACAGTATGTTCATCAAACATGTTATGATTTTGATTTAATACCGACATTCTTTTTCCGGGTTCTAAAATAACACGACCCGAAGTGGGCTCCATTTCGCCGGAAATGATTTTCATAAAGGTTGATTTTCCGGCACCATTTGCTCCGATTATACCGTAGCAATTACCCTGTGTGAAGGTTACATTAACTTCATCAAACAATATTCTCTTGCCAAATTGAACTGATAAATTGGAAACTGTTAACATGTATTTCTATTTTTTTAAAAGCGATGCAAAAGTAGCAAAAATAAAGCAATTTAAAGCCGTCGTTATTTAGAATAAATATAGGTTTAATTTAACTGTCTGTTAACAAGATGTAAACAGAAGATAAAATACTTTTGTTATAAATTAATACCACAAATGATTGCCTATTCAAAAAAAATACCTCACTTAACTATTTTAACGCTATTATTATTTTTTTCCGGATGTCAAAAAGAATTTGGGAGTGATAATTTTACGGCTTATTTTGGTGGTGAAGTCATCAATCCGAAAAGTAATTTCGTCTTATTTCTCAAAGATGACGAAGTAGTTGATACGCTTTTTTTGGATAAAAACAATCGGTTTATTAAAAAATTCGATTCTCTTGCTCCCGGTCTTTATACGTTTAAACACGAACCCGAATACCAATATGTTTACTTTGATAAAAATGACAGCTTGATGGTTCGGATTAACCCCATAGAATTTGATGAGTCTATTGTTTTTTGTGGTCGTGGAGACGATAAAAACAACTTTTTAATGGAACTTTATCTTAAAAATGAAGCCGATAAAAACAAAATGTTTGATGTGTTCGATTATCCGGTTGAACAATTTATTGCCAGTTGTGATTCGGCCTATAAAAGTAAAGTATCCTTTTATGAAGCTAAAAAAGAGAAATTGAAATGGACAGATGATTTTGATTTGTTTGCCAAAACAATGTTGAACTATCACCATTTTTCTAAAAAGGAAATTTATCCGATGGCTCACAAAATGAGAACCGGCGAAAACATTAGTAATCTGTTGCCGGCAGATTATTACGCTTACCGTAAAGAGGTAGATTTTAACAACAATCTATTGGTTAATTATTCTCCTTTTGTGCGGTATTTAACTCATTTCTTAGGCAATGTTTCATTCAGTGAAACACATGCTGTAAATGTGGAAGATGAAGACCTGGCACAACACATTCACAAATTGAACATAGCCGATACCCTTTTTAAAAACGAAAAAATAAAAAATAAGATTTTAGATAATATTGCTTTTTCTTATTTATTAGAAGATCAAAACATTGTAAATAATCAAAAGTTTTTATTGCGTTATAATGAGTTATCGACGGATAAAAGCAAACAAAACGAAATCAATAAAATTGGTACATCGATTCAAAATTTGAAATCCGGTAATGAGTTACCGAATGTAGCTTTGGTTGATTTGAATGGAAAATTGGTTAATAGCCAAACCCTATTTAATCGAAAAACTGTAATCTTCTTTTGGACAGAAAATGCTGAATCACATTTGTTGGCTGTACACAAAAAAGCATTGGCTTATTATCAAAATAACCCAAACTATCAATTTGTTGCCATTAATATTGATGAAGACCAAACTAAGTGGAAAAACTTATTAGCAAACTACCGTTTTGGTACTATTAATGAATTTAGAGCCGCTAATTTTGAGGAATTAAAAGACAAGTGGGTGATTACAAAATTACACCGTACCATCATTTTGGATGAAAACGGTAAAATTCACAACGGGTTTGTTAACCTATTTGATGTTCAATTTGCTGCTAAATTGAAATAGAAGGAAACACAAAATAAAAATCCCGTCATTTTTTTAAAATGACGGGATTTTTTATCTTTAAAAACTATTGATTAGCTTTGGCATGATCAGCCAAAAATTGAGCCAATCCAATATCTGTTAATGGGTGTTTTAGCAAACCTAAAATGGCCGATAGTGGTCCGGTCATTACGTCTGCACCAATTTTTGCACAATTGACAATGTGCATCGTGTGACGAACCGAAGCTGCCAATATTTCGGTTTGATAACCATAATTATCATAAATATCTCTGATTTCTTCTATCAAAGCTAAACCGTCAGTTGAAACATCGTCTAATCTTCCAATGAAGGGAGAAACATAAGTTGCACCTGCTTTGGCTGCCAATAGAGCTTGACCGGCAGAGAAAACTAAGGTTACGTTGGTTTTGATACCTCTGTCTGAAAAATATTTACACGCTTTTACCCCTTCTTTGGTCATGGGTAACTTTACGACAATTTGTTCATGTAATTCCGACAACTCCTCGCCTTCTTTAATCATTCCTTCGTAGTCGGTTGCAATTACTTCGGCACTTACATCACCATCTACAATGTTACAAATGTCTACATAATGTTTCAATACATTATTTTTTCCGCTGATGCCTTCTTTTGCCATCAAAGACGGGTTAGTTGTTACGCCATCTAAAACGCCTAAAGCTTGTGCTTCTTTGATTTGTTCAAGGTTGGCAGTGTCAATAAAAAATTTCATAAGTGAGTTGTGTTTAAATTCAGATGCAAAGTTACAAAAATCAATAGCAATGACAATATCAAAAGTCAATGACAATAGAAAATAGATAATCAAAAACTAAACAACATTATTTTGAAATTGATTTTTGATATTACCATTGAATCTTTAAAGTTTGTAATGCTTCATCAACATTTTTTCATACATCTTATCCGGTAAAATGCGTTTTAAAACAATTGAAAAACGTTGAAGAAAACTGCCTACTTTATAATGCACATGGGGTTGAGCGGTTTCAATAATTTTATGAATAGCATACGCCATTTCATCCGGATTACTGCCAGAATCTACATGTTCATCCATCATTTTAAGGGTGTTTCCGTAGTGAAGTTTATACGCTGAATCGTCGATTAACGGAGCATGATAACGACCTGTGGCAATATTAGTAGCAAAATCGCCAGGAGCCACATTGGTCAATTGAATACCGAACGGTTTAACTTCCATGCGAATGGCTTCTGTAATAAGTTCCAAAGCTCCTTTGGAGGCGGAATAAACACTACGGTAAGGCAACCCCATGTAACCGGCAATGGAGGTAACATTGATGATTAAACCCGATTGTTGCTTTCGCATTTGTGGCAAAACAGCTTTGATTACTTCAATGGGGCCAAAAAAATTGGTTTCAAAGTTATTCTTGATTTCTTGGGTGGGAATTTCCTCCAGCGGACCGGTAATTCCGACACCGGCATTGTTGATAACTACATCCAACCTACCTTCGTTTTGGATTAATTCGGAAACGGCTTTATTAATACTGTTCACATCACGTACATCTAATTGTAATAGTGGAAAAACCGAATCTTTTACTTGATTTGGATTTCTACTTGTTCCATAGACAACATAGCCTTTTTGATGCAAAAAAGCACCAATGGATTTACCAATTCCGGAGGAACCGCCGGTGATGAAAACGACTTTAGACATGCTTGGTTTTAAAATGCCAAAGATACAGAAAAAGTAGTTGATGAAGACTGTGCTGTTTAATTCTATTCAACAAACAAAATAGCAATAAAACAAAAATACCAAAAGCTTTAGCAAAGGTTTAGAACATATAAAGTGTTTGTCTTACTAGAATGATTTGACTTCATTTGACATGATTTGAAATGATTTGAGCCCTTTTGACTATTTTATTGCCTTTCACAGGAGTTTTGTTCGGGTTTTGTTCGGGTTTTGTTCGAACCGTGTTCGGAAAAAGAGGGTGTTTTCCGAACAAATACGGAAGCTCTTCCGAACAAATCCCGAACGAAACCCAAAAAAAGTGTCTTTTTTTGGGTTTTGTTGTAGTATTATTTTTATTTTTTTTAAACATTAAGAAGTGAAGCGTTTTTTAAATTGAATAAGTACAGGTATCACTCAGCACCTTAGCCACTTAGTCACTTTTATAATTTATTTTTATATATTTGTTTTTTATTATACGCCATATGACTATATCTATCCGAAAAATTGAGCACAGAGAAGCAGTACGCATTGGTATTTTTTTTGAAAAAAATTATACCATTCAACAACAATTAAAAACGATTGGTGCGGTGTACAGCAAGACTTTTCAATGTTGGTACATCGATTACTCCAAAGTAGCTTATCAACAACTTAAAGCCTTATTTCCTGATTTACAGATTCAGCAACCGGTGGCCGGTGAAACAAGTAGCCGTGACCTTCCACCCACAGCAACAAGCGACATTCAGTTAGGTTTACCACCACTAAACAATCCTGAACACAAAGTGACACCCTCACTTCAAACAAAATTACAGCCGAAACTGTTAAACAACATTGGCAAATATTGGGTTTTTACATTGCGGTATCATCAATTGATCAACAAACAACTTTTATCGGTTAAGGGTGTTTATTGGAATGCCAATTATAAATGTTACATGGCCTTGCGACATCCGGATGTAAAAAAATCGGTGGAGCAAATTCTTGAACAGCCTCATTTCTTTGGTGAAGATTACCTCAGTAAAGAGCGTAGTTTTAAAGGCGAAAAAATCATCATTAAACCTCATTTGGAAGACGAGGCTTGGATGGAAGTCTATGTACCTAAATTAGTAGCCGTACATGAAAAAATCAAACGTTTTTCGATGGCACGTTACAGCAAAATAAAAGACTGTTATTTGATTCCTGCTGCTCCCGTAGCTTATGAGAGTTTGGGTTTACAAATGGACGTTTTATCAATTGAAATGGTCAATCAACTTCCACCCAATTACCTACAAAAGAAACATTTACCCAACCGAAAACAAATTGAATTACGCAATGCAAAGACGCGTATTTTTGACCAAGTTCCGGAAGTGGGTAGGCCTTTTGTAGTAAAAATGATGGACACCATTATGGCCTGTAACTACAGTTACAACACTTTACAATCTTACAGTAGTGCATTTATTCAGTTTTTGAAGGAGTTTGACTTTCGAGATCCTGCTACTATTGAGCCAGATGCCATCATCCGTTTTTTGGCCTCCTTGATGGAACGCGGATTAAGTGCCTCCAGCGGTCATACAATGGTAAATAGTATTCAATTTTATTACCATCAGGTGTTGGATAAAAAATATTACACGTTTAAATTGCCTCGACCAAAGAAAGAGAAAAAATTACCAACGGTGCTAACCATGGAGGAGTGTTTACAAGTATTTAAGGCTGTAGACAACCCCAAGCATAAGTTACTTTTATTGATTGGGTATGGAGCCGGATTACGTGTAGGCGAAATTGTGACTTTACAATGGAATGATATTTTGTTTGATGAGCATAAGATTCATTTAAAGAACGCAAAGGGCAAAAAAGACCGCATGGTTATGCTACCCTACTCAATTATTCAGTCGTTACTGGTTTATAAAAAATTGTACAAAGGCAAACAATATGTTTTTGAAGGACAATTTGCCGGAGAACCTTACAGCACTACGAGTGTTCAAACGGTTATGCGACAGGCTTTGGAAAAAAGTGGATTAAGCAAAAAAGCTACCGTTCATACCTTACGACACAGTTTTGCCACGCATTTATTGGAGAATGGCACGGATATTCGCTATATTCAACAATTCTTGGGTCACGCCAGCATTAAGACTACCACCATTTATACGCATTTGACCAAAAGTGCCGTGGATAAAATAAAAAGTCCGTTAGATATTATGGTGGATGAAAATAACAGGAAAAAACTTGAGTAGTTATTTTGCGGATTAAAAAAAGTTATATAAACTTGTGTATATTTACTAGTTGCCTGTAATTATGAACGACTATTACGTTTACATACATCTGAATCCAACGACTAACGAAATTTTCTACGTTGGAAAAGGCAAAGGACACAGAAAATCAGCAAAGACTTCTCGGAACGAAAAATGGACTGAATATGTTTCAAAACTGTCTGAACCGCACAAAGTTTTAGTTTTAAAAGAAAATTTAAGTGAAAAAGATGCTTTGGACTTGGAAAAAAAAGTTCTGAAAAAAATTGACTTTCATTATGACGATACAACAACAAATATTGCAGAATCTGAACCTGACTGGAACGAAAATAGTGGAATTCTAATCAAATTAGATTTTGGAAATATCTTTTCGGAATCAGACAAAACGATTAGTTACCGATTTCAAAATCTGACTGACAAAGAAATAATTAAATCCTTACTTGATTTTCCAAACGAAATCAAACTTTCAGAAATACAAAAAGAATTTGATTTGATTTGCGATTTCTTCCACGATAATTATGACAAATTGGAGGAAATTGACGATGACCTATTTATGGATATAGAAAGTGCATTAGACTCAATAAATGACTTAATAGACGAATACAAAGTTTCGGATAACGAGAATCTGACCGAATTCCTTAAAGACTTGGAAAGAGAAAGATTTGATGTAGAATTTATTCTCGACGAGAAACCAAAAGGAATGCAAAAGCAAATTGCCAAAAGAATTATTAATTGGATAGACGAAAAAATAAAAAAATAACTACAGGCAACAATGGCTATAATTCATTGCGGTTGAATTCCTCATCGGAATTCAACGCAAATTTGCTATCTTTCGGCTACGGCGGAAAGAATCCTGCGGATTTTTCCGCAACGAAATCATAGCCTAGACCGTTATGCAGCACCCGAAGAAGATACTACGACTTAAATTAAGATGACAGTGAAAAAAATTACACGCGGAATAAATAAGGACTTTGCAGACGCATTCAAACAATGTGAACTTGATAAGCTTTTAGCAGACCATAAAGACGAATTATTTATTGGAGTTCGAAATAACTATTTGAATCTTTATTACAATTGCGACAGTATTGCGAAAGTTGAATATAAACAAGGTAAAATAATTTGTGAGATAGATAAATATTATCTTGATGGAAAACATTATAAGGGCAGTAATAAAACAAAGAAAATTGATTCTTCCGAAATCTATAAAAATTACCAAACAATTAAAGCAAACAGTAACACTAAAGCGACAGACGAAAAAAAATCACAATCAAAATTAGTCCTTTTGAACAACAATAATAAGGATTCAAGATGGTACTGTTTTGATGTTGAATGGGTAAAAGCATTTGAGAATCAACAACAGAAAAATGAAGCAAAATTTAATGGACGGTTTGACATTATGGCTATTTCAAAAAAGAAACCACAGAAAGTTGCTTTAATTGAACTAAAATACGGCAATGGTGCAATTGGAGGGGAAAGTGGAATATTCAAACACATCGAAGATTTTAAAAAATATAAAGACAAAAAATATTTCGACAAATTTGAAATTTGTCAAATAATTGAGAGTCAAAAGTTTCTTGGAGTAAACCTTCCTGATTCATTAAAAAATCTATCAATAATGGATATTGGAGGCTATGAATTTTATGTAATCACATTGAATAATAATTCCGAAAATATTAATGGAAGTACTCCAAAACAAACAATGTCGGGTTATCTTTTTAGTGATAAACGTTGGAATTGTAAAAAAGTATCCCAAAAAACAGTACAAGCCAGCTTTGGCGATGTAACAGACATAAATAATTCACTACACGTAAATTTCTTGTTTTCAAAACAAAATCTTGATGGGTTGATAATTAATGATATCATAGAACATACTGACTATGAAAGAGAATAATAGTTTTAGAGAAAAAAGAAAACAGCATGATTTAAAACTAATCGAAGCTGGCAAAATTTTTAATGGCGACAAAGGAAAGAAACCATACTTTTTACGAGACAAAAATAATCTAAACGGCATTTGGTTACCGAAAGCCGACTTACTTATGAATAGTAAAAACAATTTTTATCCTCAAATTGCAGATGAAGTAATCTTGTATTTTGCTCTAAATAGTATTTCATTTCATCATTTAGAAGGAGACACCGACGTTGGTTTTTGTATCCCTTCTGGTCATACTCTATCATCTCAAATTGCATGTTTAAATCATCTTTATCCGCTACGTTACGACAAAGAAGCAGTTCTTTCCATTGCAAAGCAGATTAATTCTGAAATTGTAGATGTCATGCAAATTGAATCAGATACATTTTTACCAGGGTTCATTTCATTTGAAGTTATTAGCAATATTGACCATTTGAACGAAACAAAAGGGAGTCAAAAGCTTACTCGTGGGACAATGTGTACTTCTGTAGATGCGTTGATTTATGGTAAACTTAAAGACGACAATAAAATAATCATTCCAATTGAATGGAAATATACTGAAAATTACCACGAAGACGGAAAGATAGACAAAGATTATTCTATTGAAAATAGAGGGAAAGAAAAAGAGGGAAAAGGGAATGAGCGTTTGCATCGATATTCCGACCTGATTAATTGCTCAGAACAACTTTCATGGAAAGAAGATGACTACAAAAGTTCTGTGTATTTTTTTGAGCCATTTTACCAACTTATGCGGCAGACACTTTGGGCAGAACAAATGATAGCGAATAAGAAAACTGAAACAACCAAAGCAGAAAAATTTATTCATGCACATATAATTCCAAACGAAAACGAAGAATTGCTACAATATGAATATCCTGTCAGCATGAAAGGTATGAAAGAAACATGGGAATCATGTTTGACAGACATTAATAAATATAAAATAATTGAGCCGAAGAATCTCCTTGCAAACATAGATAAAGCTAAATATCAAACACTTATTAATTACCTGACAACTAGATATTGGAACGACAATGAATAAATAAACGGGCGACTGCATAACAAAGGCTAAAATCAAGCGGGCAGAGTGTGGTAATTTGAAGGGCAGTGCAACTAATAAACTGCATCGTAAATTGACAGTGAAGTGCTCCGAAATGCCCGCCAGCTTTTAGCCTCAGCCGTTGTGCACAAGCTGAAAAAATGAGAATTACACAAAAAGATAAGGAAAAACTCGATTTAGCATTTAACGAATCGAAAATAAACTATGTTGGAATTAAATCGGATACAGTTGAAATCCTTATGGATTGTATTTCTATGAATTCAGAAAATAAATTCCCAGAAGATGACCGACACAAATTTATGTTTAATGATTTTGGGAGAATAGCAATTAGTTACAGATTGGGAGAATGGGACAATGAAAAAGCAGAAATAATAAAAATTAACGAAACTGAATTGAAGTCAAAATTTGACAAGTTAAAGTTGGACTCAATGTATGGCTGGGAATATATCAATCTTGGAGACAAAACCTTTGACGATTGGAATGAAAAATTAAGTCTTGACCTAATTAAAAAAGACAATTGGAATGAAATGAATACGATTGACTTATTTGCAGAACAAATCGGAAAAGATGCTGTGACAATCGATATCAGAATTTGGTTCACAGACTTTCAAATTTTCGACTATTTTGGAAAAGAAATAACGAAAACGGAATTTGTTGCAAATGCTGAAAGAGGTTGGAATCAACTATACAAAACTGGAATTTCGTCTGATAATCATAAAACAAAAATAATTGAATAAAAGCCAGTGCACAACAATGTATAACCGCAATTACGGCGGATTCGACTACGTCCGAATCCACTCGGAATTGCTAACGTCAGTGCCAAACCGAAAATAATCGCTAATTTAACCCGTAACTGACGGTTATACGAGACCGTTAGCTGCAAGTGTACAAAAAATCACGTATAAAAATGAAATATTACCTTTTCCTTCTATTAATTTTTTCATTAAAATTAACTGCTCAAAACTTTGAAAATTCAATTGAAAAAACTGAGAAATTAGTTGAGAAATTTCAAGGCAAAAACAAAATTCCTGGGATTGCTATTTCAATTTCTTATAAAGATAAACTTATCTATTCAAAAGGATTTGGAGTTTCAAATTTAGAAACAAAAGAACCAATTGATCCGTCAAAAACAAAATTTAGAATTGCAAGTATGACAAAAAGTCTAACTGCATTAACTATCGGAAAATTAATGGAAATGGACTCTATTGACATTAATAAAAGTGTATATTCTTACCTAAAAAAATTACCTAAGAAAAAATATGACTTTACAGTTAAAGATGTTGGAGGACATTTGGCTGGAATTATAAGAGTTCCAACCGGAGAAAGATACGATTGTAAAAATACATATTCACAAGCGGATTTTTATAACTCTTTTGAAAATGACGATTTACTTTTTGAACCAAAAAAACAATTGAGTTACAGTAATTACGGATATAAATTGCTTGGCTTAATAATTGAACAACAATGTGGAGATAATATTACAAATTGTCACCGAAAATTAATTTTAGATAAGTTAAATCTTGACAATATAACTCCCGATTCTAAAAATAACGAATCTTTAAACAATAATTTTTACATTGAAGAAAAAGGACAAAATGTTTTAGCTCCTTGTCTGGATTGCACATTCAAACACGCTCAAGGTTGTTACATTTCTACGTCTGAAGACATTATTAAATTAGCTAATGGAATAATTTATAAAGACCGATTATTAAAAGAAGAAACGATTAAAGAGCTTATTAAAAGTCAAGAAACACTTGATGGAAAAAAAACGGGATATGGATTTGGGTTTTCTTCAAGAAGAGATTTTTTTGGAAACTATTTTTTTGGGCATAACGGAGGTTACCAAGGAACCACAACAGAATACAGAATATATCCCAAAGAATCACTTGTCATAACGGTTTTAACAAATAAAAGTGGAGATTTTAGATTAGATGATTTGTTAAATGAAATAGGATTTCAATTTATTGAGCAAATTAAATAAAAACACCTGCAGCTAACATCGTATTGCTAAAATGCGGGATTGAAGGCTCTTGCGTTAAAAGTTTTGTAAAATTTAGTCGCAAAAAAATGTTTCCGCTTCCATTTTTTATTAATTTAGTCAGCGGAAAACATTTTTTGCTTTTTGCAGTTTTTAAGAGAAATTTCAGGTGTAAAAGCCCGCACTTCAGCAATACGTTTCTCGTTAGTGGCTATTTTAGGACGGTACTTCGTAAGAACAAAACGACTTCAAAAGAATGAACTATAAAAGCATTGCTGAAAATATAATTGACTTGAAAAATGCAGACTTAGCATTAAGGGAGAAACTAATTCAAAGCCGACAACTTAGTAATGGGTATAACGAAGAAATGAAAGAGTTGCATAACAGAAATGCTAAAATATTAAGCGACATAATAGACAAAATCGGCTATCCGACAATGGACAAAGTTGGTAAAGAAGCAAACGAGGCGACTTGGTTAATAATACAACATTCTATCGGACAACCTGAATTTATGAAAAAATGTGCAAAACTGTTGAAAAAAGCCGTTAGCGAAAACAAAGCAGCTCCGAAAAGTTTAGCCTATCTAACTGACAGAATAGCAGTTTTTGAAGGTAAGAAACAACTTTACGGAACTCAATTTGATTGGGACGAATATGGAAATTTAAGTCCAAATCATTTTGACGACTTAACCAAAGTAAATGAAAGAAGGAAATCAATAGGACTTAACACACTTGAAGAGCAAACGGAGATTATAAGAAAACAGGCGGAAAATGAAAATCAATTGCCACCGACAGACCTTGAAAAAAGAAAGCAGGAAATTGAAGAATGGAAAAGAAATGTAGGTTGGACAAAATAAAAACAGCCACTAACACGGGTTTTGCGTCAGGCGGGCTGACGTGCAAACCTGAAGCTTTGTGCTACTCATAAACTTTAGTAATAAATAGAAACTTTGTGCTTCGAAACCCGCCCGAACGCAAAGCCCGAAACCGTCAGGCTGTGAAAAAACCCACTTTCCTTCAAAATTTTATTTTATAAATCGCTTATAACTTTGTTTTAAGCCACTCTAAATTGGGTTGTGTTTTGATTGGTTTCAAAAATGATTTGAGCTAAATACAGCTTTAAATATGTCGTTTTTAAACAAAACAAGAACTTTTTCTTGTAGGGTGAGTTCCAAGTGTGTAGTTTGGCTATTAAATCGGGTACACCAAGGATGTTGATCGAGCGTTTGATATTATAAACCAACATAATTAAGCTGTGTTCTCCGTTTACTTTTTCGAGTCCTATTAAGTCGGTGTAGTTGTAGCCCCATTTGCGTTTGATTGTTCCAAAGATGTGTTCGTTTATTTCTTGCCGCTTTCGGTAGAGTTGAGGGTTGGCTTGATAACGTTTTTGATTTTCTTCTACGGCATCGGCATATTGGCTTCTATCGATTTCTCGTCCTCCTTTTCTACTGGTGCATTGGTCTTTTACCGGGCAGGTTTTGCAAGCTGATGTGCGGTATTTTTGGAACATATAACTTGTATTTTCTCCATCTCTGGTTTTCTTGTGCCAACTGCCCGAAGTGGTAAGAATTTGACCCTCAGGACAAGTGTAGGTGTTGTTTTCTTTATTGTAGATAAACTTGGATACCAAGTAATCGGGTTGTGTACCATTTTCGTTGCTCTTGCCTTGGTCTGGAACCGCTACGATGGTGGTGATGCTGTCTTTTTTACAGGTTTCTATTTCTCTTCCGTTGTGATAACCTTTGTCTACTAATACGGTAAAGGTTGCTACTTCGAGGTTTTCTTTGGCTTCCTTTGCAATGGCCGAAAGTGCGTTTTTATCATTTCGATTTATGGTGTGCGTGGCTACTACCAAGTTGTGTTTGTCGTCTACGGCGGCTTGAATGTTATACGACACTTCGACCACTTGACCTTGAACCAACAAAGCTCTAGCATCGGGATCGGTAGTACTTACTTGCGGTTCGCCACTGGCTTGGAGCTGTTCTTCCAGCAGTTCGTAGCGGATTTTATTTTGCTTTAAACGCTCTATCTTTTGTTGAATATTAGTAATCGTTGTGGTGTTTTCTTGGCTGTCGTTTTGCTCTAAAGCGGTGAGATATTCTTCGGTTTTAGCTTCGATATACGCTAAGTGCTTGTCTATTTTCTTTTGATTGAAGTTGGCCTTTTTGCTATTGTGGGCTCTGGATTTAGTGCCATCAATGGCAATGGTATTTCCGGAAATTAAATCGGCCTCTTTTAAAAACGAAACAAAAAGTTTAAAGAGTTGTTTCAGGGCTTGGGGATTGTCTTTCCTAAAATCAGCTATCGAGTGATAATTGGGACTAATTGCCTCTAACAGCCATTGCATCTCCAGATTGCGAAGGCATTCTTTTTCGAGTCGTCTCGAACTGCGAATACCGTTGAGATAACCGTATAAATAGATTTTTAAAAACACTACGGTATCAAAACTCGGACGACCTTCTGATTTTAAAACTCTTGGGGTAAATCCTAATTTTTCTAAATCGATATTACCCACAAAAGCGTCAATAAATCGAACAGGATTCTCAGCGGATATAGTATCTTCTAAACTCGATACTTGTAACTGGTTACGGGAAATTCCTTGGATATGTTGCATCTTTAAATATAAACCTTTTCTGTTTTTCTTACAAGTTTTTTGGTATATTTGTTAGAAGGATTACTGCGTCAATTCGCTACCGCTCGGGTGTGGAGGTTTTTTCACAGTCTGACGTTGTAGGGCATTAAAACAGAAACCCTTAAATTTGAAACTTATAAAAATATAATATGCGAACCTTTAAAAATAGAAAGATGTAACCTTCGGAGTCCAAAGTTGAATTGAGAATTCAATAATCGAAAAGAGTGAAAAAATAATTATAATTTAAAGTACAATAAGATGAGTAAAATATATTTTACCTCAGACCACCACTTTGGACATAAAAATATAATCAAATTTTCTGAACGCCCTTTTAAGGATGTGAATGAAATGGATGAAATTTTAATCCAAAAATGGAATGAAAAAGTAAACCCAGAAGATGAAGTTTATCACTTAGGTGATGTTGGACTTTCTTCTTCGGGAAAATTAAGAAAAATTCTTGACAGACTGAACGGAAAAATTTATCTGATTAATGGAAATCACGAAAAATCAGCCCAAGATTGTCACTCAAGATTTGAATGGATAAAAGACTATTATGAACTAGTCGTTAAAGATGATGAATTTGAAAGAGGCGAACAATTGATTGTCCTTTTTCATTATGCAATGAGAGAATGGAACGCTTCACATTGGGGAGCATATCATTTATACGGTCATTCTCACGGAACATTATCTGACGACCCAACTTCACGTTCATTTGACATTGGAGTTGATTGTCATAATTTTTATCCACTATCATATGAAGAGGTTAAAGCGATTATGAAAACTAAAAGCTGGAAACCACCATTTGAAAAGGGTAATAGATAATAACGCCCTACAACAAGGTATAAAAAACATAGGGCGTTTGGAGTTAAATTCAAACGTCCTTGTTACTTACAAATTTTAGACATTAACCGAAACGTACGGCTTGTCAACTGCCCTACGTTTCTTATACAAATACGTTAAGTCAAAATTGGCTACGCCTACGGACAAATCGCAACTGCGTTGAAAAGTAATCAACCGAAAAAGAAGCTAATAATCCTGAATTGGTAGCGACTTCTCAAACCGATACCTTAAAATTCACCTCTGGAATACGAGCTATCTTTTAAGACAGTAATGGCAATTATTGGTTTGGAAGTCATAATGAAGGCTTAAGTTTTTATATTGGAACATTACTAATTGAACAAAATAGAAAAAAACAAGTCGGAATAAAAAATCTGTTTACCTGAAATGATAAAAATTTTTTGCCCATAAAAATAACAAACAACACAAATAAAATGAAGTTACCAGCTAAAGAAATAATTGTATCAATTGTCCTATTCTTTTTTTTATCAGCTGATTTATACTCGCAAAATAATAAGCCATCAGCTCCTACAACATTTTTTGTTCTATTCCATACTCCGGGAAAAAATTGGGTGGCATCATTGCCTTTTAAAGAACAACCCAATGTAATGGAACATGTTAAATACATGTCAACTTTTTTGGAAAGCAAAAAACTCATCATGGGTGGTCCTTTTTTAGATAATAGCGGCGGTATGATGATTTATAGTTGTGAAAAAATCGAAGAAGCTCTTAAAATAGCAAATGATGACCCTTGTGTTAAAAATGGATTATTAAATGTTGAAGTAAAGCAATGGTTTGTGCCAATGAAAACAATTGAACAAAAAAATTAATAAATAGCATTATAAATATTAACCTACTTCCTTTCCTTTTTTTGAGTCAGTAAATCCAATTGAGATTAACTTTATATCAAATTTTTAATTGCATCATGCTTAATTAATTTCACTTCACTTTTTTGAGTATTGATGAGTAAAAGTATTTTGCTCGTATTTATTTGCTTTTAAGTAAATACCACTGTGTGTGCTATTGCTAAAGCTGTTATTTTTAAAAACCATTAATTAATGGTATATTTGAAAAGTCTGTTATTGAAGTCACATGTTTACCAAGTGATATAACCAAAGGAATAAATTTCCATTTACTTTATAAATGAACAAAAAAACAGTAAATCACAGATCACTATCAATCATTGCCGGTATTAGCTATTTGATAATTTTTTTCTCCGCAGTATTTGCCAATTTCTTTGTAATAGCATCAATTCAAAACGAGCCTTTGGTAACGCTACAAGAAAATCAACTGATGGTACGATTAGGAATAATGGCTTTTTTACTCACCGTTGTTTTTGATGTAGTAGTAGCATGGGCCTTACAAAAACTATATCATGACCATGTTTTAAGTAGTCTCAGTACTTATTTCAGACTGATGCATGCAGCCATAATGGGTGTTTCTGTCTATGCTATTGTAGAATGTTTATCGCTATCGTCTGAGGTCGAAATCATCAAACACATTGATACATTTAATACCATTTGGTTGATTGGGTTATTCTTTTTTGGCTTCCACCTCATTCTTTTAGGGCAAATACTCAAAAGACCTTTATTAATTTCTATTTTTCTCATTATTGCCGGCTGTATGTACATTATAGATACCGGTGCACATTTTTTGCTTTCTGATTATAAAAAATACAGTTCAATATTTATCCTTTTAGTTGCTATACCAAGCGTTATTGGTGAAATGGCTTTGGCAATTTGGCTTTTAGCCAAGAAAGACCGTATAAAATAAATACATCGAAATGATAAAGTTTTTTAGAAAAATAAGAAAAAAAATGCTCTTTCAAGCAAATACCATTCAATACTTAAAGTATGCAATTGGTGAAATTATTTTAGTCGTTATTGGTATCTTGATAGCCCTACAAATCAATAATTGGAATCAACGCCGATTAGATAAAAAAAATGAACAAATTTATTTGAATGGATTAAAGGAAGAATTTCAAATTAGTAAACGAAAGTTAGAAGAATTGAGAAGCGTTAATCAAAAAAATTACAACGGAGCAAAAAAAATAATTGAATATATCAACTCAGAAAATCAATTACCCACAGAAGAACTGTTTTCTAAATTATTGTATCAAACATTTTCTAATGATATTGCCTATAATCCTAATAATTCTCTTTTGAATGAAATGATTAATTCGGGTAATCTAAAAAACCTGAGCAATACATCCTTACGAAAAGAATTAACCAATTGGATTTCTTCATTAGAAGATGTTGCAAAACAAGAAGATGAGTTGTCGATTCAACGCGTAAAAGTATTGGATATGTTTCGAAACAGTGAAACTGATTTAAGTGCCATTTTTAAACATGCCGGTATTATTGATATGCTGGGTTTACCCAATACCAAAACAGAAATCAGTAATCTGATTTTATTAAATTCAAACGAATTTCATAATAATGTCTTAATGTTTATCTTCACAAATTATGCAACTGAAAAAGCACATTTTGAACCCTTGATGCAGGATTTGAATACTATCATCAAACAAATAAATCAAGAATTAGATCAACAGTAAATTCGCACTTCATCAACAATGATTAAAAACCCCAAAAAAAATAGTATTCGAATTATACTGCTCGTCGGAACTATAATTTCGCTCTATTTTGTTCCTTGGCCTCTTGTAAAAGCTTGGGTAAAACCTTTGCCAAATTCTGTACAAGAGCAAGTAAACGCTGCATTGGACATGGGTTTTGACGGAATTATTGTATATGTAGATGGACCTAAAAATGATTCAGCACATTTTGTAGCTGGTTTAAAAAACAGAGCAAACAGAATTCCGGTTGATCAAAATGCTCTTTTTAAAATTGCCAGTGTAGGAAAACTTTATTATGCCCTGGCTATTGCCAAATTAGTGCGAAGTGAAAAACTTTCTTTAGATAAAACCCTTACCGATTATTTACCCGAGTTAAAAGGCCGAATTGAGTATGCAGAGCAAATCACCTTAAAAATGATGGTACAACACCAAAGCGGAATTCCAAATTATACTGACACTTATATGTATTGGGCAAATCCTAAAGAAACAGCTGATGAAAATCTTGCTCTCATATTAAATAAACCTGCTAATTTTAAACCCGGTGAAAAATATCAATATTCAAATACAAATTATTTATTAATCGATAGAATTATTAACAAAACACTAGGATATCCTACCTTTCATTATATACAAAAAGAAATTCTGGATCCTTTAAACCTGCACCACACTTTTGGCTCCATTACAAATGTAAACATAGAGGATGTTATGAGTGGTTACTATGTAGGATATGACAAAGATTTAAAAACAGAGAACAATGGTTCTATGCTTGCCACAGCAAAAGATTTGGGAAAATTTATCCGAGCATTGAATGACGGTACGGTATTTAAAGATAAAAAAGAACAAGAAATTTATAGTGCTATTTATGAATTCGGACATACCGGATTAATTCCCGGTTACCAAACAATTGCCAAATACCATGCAGATATTGATACGGTAGTCATTCAATTTACCAATACGGTAAATTTTGAAGGTTATCTTTGGAGTTTATCAGAGATTGAATACAACCGAATTGTAAAGATATTGAGAAAAAAAAGTAATCGGAATAAATAGATTTTCCAAAAGAGCAATACTACCTTAGTAGTATAATTCGCTTCGCATTATTGTTACAAATATAACAATTTGTTGTTTTTTGTTTTATTCAGTCAGAAAATTGTACGCTGTTCACTTTACGTCTACATTTGCCGAAAAATTGAAATGAACTCCTCCGATTTATTACATTTAGCCGAGCGATTTGGAAGCCCCTTATACGTTTACAATGCCGAAAAAATTGAATCTCAATACAATCGTTTAGTCAATGCCTTTTCAAAAGTAGAACGATTGCAAATCAATTATGCCGTCAAAGCTTTGTCTAACCTTTCAATACTAAAATATTTTAATAAACTCGGATCGGGTTTAGATACGGTTTCATTTCAAGAAGTTCAATTGGGCATAGCTGCCGGTTTTGATCCGAATCGCATCATCTTTACTCCAAACGGCGTTTCTATTGATGAAATTGAAGAAGTAGCGGCATTGGGTGTTCAAATCAACATTGATAATTTATCTATCTTAGAACAATTTGGTACAAAACATCCGCAAACTCCGGTATGCATTCGTATCAATCCGCACGTGATGGCAGGCGGCAACACCAATATATCGGTAGGTCATATTGATAGTAAATTTGGTATTTCTATTCATCAATTGCCACATTTACTTCGCATTGTAGAAAATACAAATATGCACATCAACGGCATTCACATGCACACCGGTTCTGATATTTTAGATATTGAGGTGTTTTTGTATGCTGCTGAAATTCTTTTTGAAACAGCCAAAAATTTTAAAACATTAGATTTTATAGATTTTGGAAGCGGATTCAAAGTGCCTTATAAAAAAGACGACATTGAAACCAACGTAGAAGAGTTAGGAAAGAAATTAGCGAAACGCTTTAACCAATTTCAAGCGGAGTATGGCCGCCCACTAACCTTGGCTTTTGAACCGGGAAAATTTTTAGTAAGTGAATCCGGTTATTTTTTGGCTAAAGTAAATGTGGTGAAGCAAACTACTTCCACTGTCTTTGCAGGAATTGACAGTGGATTTAATCATTTAATCAGGCCAATGTTATACGGGTCATATCACCATATAGACAATATTTCAAACCCTAAAGGAAAAGAACGTTTTTATTCAGTGGTGGGCTACATCTGTGAAACCGATACGTTTGCCAACAACCGCAGAATTGCTGAAATCAAAGAAGGAGATATTTTATGTTTCCGAAATGCCGGTGCATATTGTTTTTCTATGGCTTCTAATTATAATTCAAGATATCGCCCGGCAGAAGTACTTTGGTATGAAGGAAAAGGGCATTTAATTCGGCAACAGGAAAACATGGAGGATATTTTGAGAAATCAGATTGAGATTACTTTTTGATATTACGCTAACCAACATAACTGTAAAAAAGTCGGAATTGAATTTCGACTTTTTTTTTGACTTGTAATTAATACTAAATTAACGGTTTTTTTATTTCCTTTTTCTACTTTTGAAAAAAATTAATACCCTATGAACAGAAGGAATTTCTTCAAAAACGGCTCAATGGTTACATTGGGTGCAGCGTTAGCTAATCCGCTTGAATCCTTACTTTTATCTGAGGATGTGGCAACAGCTCAAAAAAATAAAAAAGCAAAAAACATCATCATGTTGGTGAGTGACGGCATGAGTTCCGGAACGTTAAACATGGCCGATATATATCTTCAACAAAAAAACGGAAAAGGTTCAAACTGGTTAAATTTATATCGTGAAAACATTGTTTCTAGGGCGTTAATGGACATGGCTTCGGCCTCTTCTATTGTTACCGATTCGGCTGCTGCAAGTTCTTCATGGGGAAGTGGCTTTCGTGTGAAAAACGGTGCGTTAAATATCGGTGTAAACGGAGAAGAATATTTACCCATTTGGCAAAAATTTAAAAAAGCCGGTAAAATGGCGGGGTGTGTAACAACCGTTCCTATTACGCATGCCACTCCGGCCGGTTTTTGTGTAAATAGTAAAAGTAGAAACAGCCAAGCTGATATTGCCGAATCTTATTTAACTCAAAATTTTGATGTATTGATGGGTGGTGGTCAACAGTATTTTTCTCCTAACTCCAGAACAGATAAAAAAGATCTCTATACAGCTTTTCAATCCAAAGGGTATCAAGTAGTAAAAACAAGAGCAGAAATGTTTGCTACATCAAACACCAAGCCTATTTTAGGTGTTTTTGCTGAAGACGGACTTCCCTACTCCATTGATTGTAAAAACATAAAAGATTTAGTAAATACCATTCCTACTCTCGCCGAAATGACTCAAAAAGCCATTGATAGCATGAAAAATCATAAAAATGGTTTTGTATTGCAAGTGGAAGGCGGAAAAGTAGATTGGGCAGCTCATGCTAATGATATTGCCGGATTACTGTATGATCAAGTGGCTTTTGATGAAGCGGTAAAAGCGGCCATCGACTTTGCTGAAAAAGACAAAGAGACATTAGTGATTATTACCACCGACCATGGAAATGCCAATCCGGGATTAATATATGGTCACAATGTGAACAATCATTTTGACAGTGTTCAACATTTTAAACATACAAATGAATGGATATTAAATGGTTTTACAGCCAACACATCAACCAATCAAATTAAGGAACGGATTGCGTTTGCGAATGGTTTTAACTTAACTGATGAGGAAGCCAAAACAATTTTAAGTTATTATACTAATTTGGAAAAAAAGGATGACGGATTATATAATTATAAAAACCTCCCTTATAAAATCTTTGCCGAAATGCAAAAAAGCAGAACATCCGTAGGATGGATAAGTATGGATCATTCTGCCGATTATACTGAATTGGCGATGTTTGGACCGGGAAGCGAAAAATTGAAACCCTTTATTAAAAACACCGATTTACATTATTTTATGCTGGAAGCAGCAGAGGTGGAAAATAAATTTTAAAGTTACCTGCCTTATAATCTAAAAAAACACAGCTTAAGGCTGTGTTTTTTATTTACTCTTCTATTTTTCTTCTTCCCCGCTCCTTCTTAATCAACATCAACTCCCGACTCGTTTGTCCGGCTACAGAAGTATTTTCTTCTGCTCTTCGAATCAAGTAGGGCATCACATCTCGAACCGGACCAAAAGGCAAATATTTGGCCACATTGTAACCATTTGCTGCTAAATTAAAACTAATATTGTCGCTCATACCATACAATTGTCCAAACCAAATGCGTTCGTCATTAGGAGCCAATCCTTTTTCTTTCATCAATTCCATTAACTTGTAGGAGCTCCATTCATTATGCGTTCCGGCAAAAATGGCCATTTTGTCAATGTTTTCAACCATATAGGCTACGGCTGCATCATAATTATCATCGGTTGCTTGCTTTGTTTCACAAATGGGAGATTTATATCCTTTTTCTTCAGCACGTTTGTTCTCTTTCTCCATGTAAGCACCACGAACAAGCTTCATCCCAATATAAAAGCCTTCCGATTTGGCTTGTTGGTGCAGTTTTTTTAAATAATCTAATCGATCCCAACGGTACATTTGCAACGTATTGAATACAATGGCTTTTTCTTTGTTGTATTTTTTCATCATTTGTGCAACCAAATCATCGGCGGCATCTTGCATCCAACTTTCTTCACCATCAATTAACAGGGCAACATCTCGCTCGTAAGCTAACTTACAAATGGTTTCATAGCGGGCTACCACCCTATCCCATTCGGCATGCTCATCAAAAGTCAAAGGATTCTTTTTGCTTACTTTTTTATATAAATCAAACCGTCCAAAACCTGTTGGCTTAAAAACTGCAAACGGAATGGCTTTTTTTTCTTTGGCAAATTCAATAATTTTTAGCGTTTTTTTCATAGCGGCATCAAATTCTATCTCGTCTTCTTTGCCTTCCACAGAATAATCCAATACAGAACAAACACCTTTGGTAAACATTTTTTCCATCACCGGCATACAATCATCTTCACTTACTCCACCACAAAAATGGTCAAAAACCGAAGCCCTGATTAAACCCTCTACCGGTAAATGGGCTTTGAGAGCAAAATTGGTAACCGCAGTTCCAATACGAACGAGTGGTTCACTATCAATCATTTTAAATAAAAAATAAGCTCTATCTAATTCAGTATCACTTTTTAACGAAAAAGCAACTTGTGTATTATCAAAGATTTTTTCCATATTTTGTTGAAAATAATATAGCAAAGATACGGAGTGTTTGAGAATGTTATATTTTTTTTGACTTAATTTGTATCAAATTTTTTTTGAATTAAACGTACCTAAAGTTGAATTTCATGCAATCCATCCAAGCCGGTGATTATTCCATTTATTTTAACCAAGAATCCTACGCTTTTTTAAATTCCTTTTTAAAAAAACAAAACTATTCTAAGTTATTTATTTTGGTTGATTCCAATACGAATGAAAATTGTCTTCCTCACTTTTTAGCTCAATTGGCGACCGAAAATGAAATTGAAATCATCGAAATAGAATCCGGTGAGGGTTTTAAAAATATTGAAACATGTATTCAATTGTGGGAATCACTCACTGAATTAGGTGGTGATAGAAAAAGCTTACTCATCAATGTTGGCGGTGGCGTGATTACCGATATCGGTGGGTTTGTAGCTTCTACTTTCAAACGGGGAATCGATTTTATTAATGTCCCAACTACCCTACTGGGTATGGTTGATGCATCAATTGGAGGAAAAAATGGCGTTGACTTAGGCAATTTAAAAAATCAAATTGGGGTAATTCAATCACCTAGAGCGGTTTTGATAGATAGCATTTATCTGGAGACACTTCCTCAAAACGAATTGCGTTCCGGATTAGCTGAAATGTTAAAACACGGACTCATTTTTGACAAACAGTATTGGACTAAATTTAAAAATTTGAGTCAATTCACTTTCGATGATTTAAATGAACTCATTTACCAGTCCATCCAAATAAAAAATACCATTGTGAGTCAAGACCTGACAGAAAACGGTATCCGAAAAGCCTTGAATTTCGGACACACATTAGGTCATGCCATTGAAAGCTATTTTTTAGAAAACCCTGCAAAAAACACACTGTTACATGGCGAGGCTATTGCTGTTGGAATGATTTTGGAAAGTTATCTTTCGTTACAAAAAGAAATAATTACTACGGAAGAATACCATGAAATTAAAACCCTTATCAAAGCTAATTTTACAACAATTCAATTTGATGATAAAGACATTAAACCTATCTTAAATTTATTGATTCACGACAAGAAAAATGAATATGGAAAGGTGCAATTTGTTTTGTTAGATGGAATTGGTCATATAAAAATTAATCAACAGGTCGAAAATGATTGGATTATCGATGCTTTTGACGATTATAAAAGATAATTTTTTTTTAAGATTTGGTTTGCATTTAGCTTAGAATATTTTTTACATTTGTCACAATGAAAAACAAACCAAATAAAACGATTAAAATTGTTCAAAACAGTGATATTCATTGTGTTTTTCAACGCTTCATAAGAAAATCAGAGTTCAAAAAAAGTCCTTTAGGTTTAGATGTTTCTGAATGTTCTAGCCTCTTTAACGAAAAACTACCTATTATTTTTGAAAATATTAGAGTTTGAAAATTTAGATTAATTATTTTTAAGCAAACAATTAATCTAAAATACTAAAACTAAATGAACACAAAATATTCCGACTTAATCAATCAAACATTCTACTTCCCACAAGAAGAATTTACCCTAAACAAAGATAACCTACAATTTCACCATATTGATTTGATGAAAATTGTAGAACAATATGGAACACCTCTAAAGTTCACCTATTTACCACAGATTTCTAACAACATCAATCGTGCAAAAGGTTGGTTTAGAAAAGCAATGGAGAAAAACAAATACGATGCAAAGTATTATTATTGCTATTGTACCAAAAGTTCGCATTTTAGCTTTATTATGAATGAAGCATTTAAAAACAACATTCATATAGAAACTTCCTCTGCATTTGATATCAACATTGTAGAAAACTTGATGGCCGAAGGAAAAATCAATAAAAACACCTATGTGGTGTGCAATGGTTTTAAACGTGAACAATATATTGAAAATATCGCTCGATTAATCAATAACGGACACAATAAAACTATTCCGGTCATTGACAATTTTGAAGAATTGGATTTACTTCAGGAAAAAATTGACGGTAAATTTAAAATTGGCATTCGCATCGCTGCCGAAGAGGAACCAAAATTTGAATTTTACACTTCCAGATTAGGTATTGGGTACAAAAACATTGTTCCCTTTTATAGAAAACAAATTGAAGAAAATAAAAATGTAGAGCTGAAAATGCTTCACTTTTTTATCAATACCGGTATACGTGATACAGCTTATTATTGGAATGAGTTGTTAAAATGTATGAAAGTATATGTTTCATTAAAAAAAGAATGTCCAACGTTGGATAGTTTAAATATTGGTGGCGGATTCCCTATTAAAAACTCATTGGCCTTTGAATACGATTACCAATATATGATTGATGAAATTATCAATCAGATAAAAATTGCCTGTGAAGAAGCGGATGTAGATGTACCCAACATTTTTACTGAATTTGGTTCATTTACCGTTGGCGAAAGTGGTGGAGCCATTTACCAGGTTTTATATCAAAAACAACAAAACGATCGTGAAAAATGGAATATGATTGATTCATCATTCATCACCACATTACCGGATACTTGGGCAATCAATAAGCGTTTTGTGATGTTAGCGATTAATCGTTGGAACGATACCTATGAGCGGGTTTTGTTAGGAGGATTAACTTGTGACAGCGATGATTATTACAATTCTGAACAAAACATGAATGCGGTCTATTTACCAAAATACAATAAAGAAAAACCGTTGTATATTGGTTTTTTCAATACAGGAGCCTATCAAGAAACCATTGGCGGTTTTGGTGGTTTGCACCATTGTTTGATACCGCAACCAAAACACATTTTAATCGATAGAGACGAAAACGGCATTTTAGCCACCGAAGTATTTTCTGAACAACAAAGTGCAGAAGAAGTACTTTCGATTTTGGGTTACGATAAAAAATAATAATTTGAGTAAAAAGAATTTTTCTTTTCGGAAAAAAAGTTTTTCTTTGAACTCAAATAAGAACAAGTACAACTTAAGAATTATAAAATGAATAAAGGACCTATAAGTCAATTTATTGAAAAAAACTATCTTCATTTTAATGCTGCTGCCTTAGTGGATGCTGCCAAAGGATATGAGCAACATCTGCTTGAAAACGGTAAAATGATGATTACATTAGCCGGTGCAATGAGTACAGCTGAGTTAGGAAAATCATTAGCCGAAATGATTCGTCAAGACAAAGTACACATCATTTCATGTACCGGTGCTAATTTAGAAGAAGATATAATGAATTTGGTCGCTCATGATTCTTATAAAAGAGTACCTAATTACCGTGATTTGAGTCCACAAGAAGAATGGGATTTATTAGAAAATCATTACAATAGAGTAACTGACACTTGTATACCGGAAGAAGAAGCATTCCGCAGATTGCAATCACATCTATACGACATCTGGCATAATGCCGATGCTAAAGGAGAACGTTATTTTCCGCATGAATTCATGTATCAAATGATTAATTCGGGTGTTTTACAACAATATTATGAAATTGACCCGAAAGACTCTTGGATGGTTGCTGCTGCTGAAAAGAATCTACCTATAGTTGTACCGGGATGGGAAGACAGTACGATGGGTAATATTTTTGCCTCTTATTGTATCAAAGGTGAATTCAAACCTACCACCATGAAAAGTGGTATAGAATATATGATGTGGTTGGCCGATTGGTATCCGAAAAATTCATCCGGAAAAGGTGTTGGATTTTTCCAAATTGGAGGTGGTATTGCCGGAGATTTCCCAATTTGTGTGGTGCCGATGTTATACCAAGATATGGAAATGCATGATATTCCGTTTTGGAGCTATTTTTGTCAGATTTCTGACTCAACCACCAGTTACGGTTCCTATTCCGGTGCCGTACCCAATGAAAAAATTACATGGGGTAAACTGGATATAACCACTCCCAAATTTATTATAGAATCCGATGCTACCATTGTAGCCCCTTTAATCTTTGCTTACTTACTTGATTTATAACAGATTTTTTTATGAGAAGAATTATTGTTGACTATGCTAAATTAACAAACGACATCTTATCGCTGTTGGTAGAAAAATTTCCCGACGGATATGAAGACACAGACATCATTCGCTTTCGAAACGCTCAAAACGAGTTAATTGAAGCAGTTGAAGTTCGTACAGAAGATACTATTTATTTGGTTAAAGTCAGTAAAAAATTAGCCACCCGAATAGAAAACTTCGAAGAGGATGAGGATTTAGATGTTGAAGTAGAATCAATTGCACCGGTAAAAGGACTGGATTTAGAGGAAGATATTGATGAAGTTGATGTTGATGAAGAAGATGAAGATGCACCTTCAGATGATGATGTAGAAATCGATTTATTAAAAGATGCCGGTGGCTCGGATGATGATGATGAAGACGACGATTTTGACGACGATGAACCTTCGGATGACGACGATGAAGATGAATATTAAAATTAATAAAGAGTGAGCCTGAATGGCTCCTTTTTTTTTAATACAACATTTTCACTTCTTTGATAGCAAATGAGACCTGCAAATCATCCTCCATTAAAATTGTCAATAACCCATCCTTTGAAACGCTTTGAATAATTCCCATAAACTTTTTACCATATTTATCCTCAAAAGCCATCGGAACACCAATTTTAAATAATTTTTGGTGATATAAATCCCAAATTGAGTCCGTTTGAGCATACATGCGTTGCACAAATTGTTGAATGGATTGGCAAAGCTCAGAAAGCAAATTAGCTAAGTTATAATCCAATCCGGTTATTAATTTTAAAGAAGAAGCTTTCGGCAAAGTATCAAAATTCATTTGATTGATATTCAATCCAATCCCAACGATTGAATAAACTTCTCCATCCGATTTAAAACTATTTTCAATCAAAATGCCACCAATTTTATGATTACCTGACATAATGTCGTTTGGCCATTTCACACGTAACTGCGGTATTCTATATTTTTCAAAAACAGTAATAATAGCCAACGAAATCACAATATTCAATGTAAAAAGTTGCTGTACATCAATTATCAAATCCTTTATTAAAACACTAAATGTCAAGTTTTTACCGGACTCAGAAAACCATACAGACCCCATTTGACCTTTGCCTTTATTTTGACTATCTGTAACAACTACGGTAAAATTTGAAACTACTTGATTCGAGATTAACTGCTTTAAATAGTCATTAGTGGAATCTATGGCACTTAGTTTGATAATATGCATAACGTGGATAATATAAAAATCGTTCTAAAGTTGTGTTAAGCTTCAAAAATAAACACAATTTTTGATAACTTTGCGAAAATATAAGAATAGTAAATGACGAATAAGAAAGTTAGTAAAGATGAGTTGTTACTAAACATCATCAAAGGGATAGAAGAAGTAAAAGGGAATGACATCGACATCTTAGATTTGCGTGAAATTGAAAATACGGTCTGTGATTATTTTATTATTTGCAACGGAAACTCTAATACACAAGTTAACGCCATCGTTAACTCAGTACAAAAAACTGTTTCAAAAGAATTAAAAGACAAACCATGGCATGTAGAGGGTACTGACAATGCAGAATGGGTTTTAATGGATTATGTTGACATCGTTGTTCACGTTTTCCAAAAACATGTGCGGGAGTTTTATAATATCGAAGGGTTGTGGGGAGATGCCAAAATTACAACAATACCAAATAAAATTTAAAAATTGCTTAAGAAGGATATAGATAATGTCAAAAGAAAATAATTCAAACCCAAATCCAAATAAATTTAAATTTAATCCTTGGCTCATTTATTTTATTGTAGCCGGAATTTTTATCTTTATCAGTATTATTTCCGGAGGAAGTTCTTTCCAAGAACCCGGAAAACTAACCATCTCCAAATTTAATGAATACCTTAACAATGGCGAAATAGAAAAAGTTTTGGTATATAATAAAGGTGAAAATTTAAGTGAAGCCGAAATTTACATTACCAAAGAAGCCCTAAAAGATCAAAAGCACAAAGCGGTTGTAAATGATGTTTTTGGTAGGGAAAATAAAGGTGCCCACTATCTTTTACCTAACATTGGTGATGATAAATTGTTCCAAGACAAACTAGAATTAGCTAAAAAAGAAAATAAACTGGCTGATTATAATTACTTGGTAAAAAACAATTGGAGCGGAATTTTAATTAATTTTTTACCCATCATTTTAATCATCGTAATTTGGATAATCATCATGCGAAGAATGTCCGGAGGCGGTGCAGGCGGTGGTGGCGGTCAAATTTTTAACATCGGGAAATCACGAGCAAAACTTTTTGATGAAAAGAACGATGTTAAAGTCACTTTTAAAGATGTTGCCGGATTAGAAGGAGCGAAAGAAGAGGTGCAAGAAATTGTAGAATTTTTAAAAAACCCCGAAAAATATACCAATTTAGGTGGAAAAATTCCTAAAGGAGCACTGCTTGTTGGTCCTCCGGGAACAGGTAAAACACTTTTAGCTAAAGCGGTAGCCGGTGAAGCAAAAGTACCTTTTTTCTCGTTATCAGGTTCAGATTTTGTTGAAATGTTTGTGGGTGTAGGTGCGTCAAGAGTAAGAGATTTATTCAAACAAGCCAAAGACAAATCACCTTCAATTATTTTTATCGATGAAATAGACGCAGTAGGTCGTGCCAGAGGAAAAAACAACATGTCCGGCTCAAATGATGAAAGAGAAAACACACTCAATCAGTTGCTTACCGAGATGGATGGATTTGGCACCAACACCAATGTGATTGTATTAGCGGCGACCAATCGTGCCGACGTTTTGGATAAAGCATTAATGAGAGCAGGTCGTTTTGACCGTCAAATTTATGTTGATTTACCGGACATTCGTGAGCGAAAAGAAATCTTTGAAGTACATTTAGCCCCGCTGAAAAAAGTTGAAGGATTGGATACTGACTTCTTAGCGAAACAAACACCCGGATTTTCCGGTGCAGACATTGCCAACGTTTGTAATGAAGCAGCTTTAATTGCTGCCCGAAACAATAAATCGGCTGTAGATAAACAAGATTTTTTAGATGCAGTAGACCGAATTGTTGGTGGTTTGGAAAAGAAAAATAAAATTGTTACCCCTCAAGAAAAAAGAGCCATTGCCATCCACGAAGCCGGTCATGCCACAGTCAGCTGGATGCTTGAACATGCGGCTCCTTTAGTCAAAGTAACCATTGTTCCTAGAGGGCAAAGTTTAGGGGCAGCTTGGTATTTGCCGGAGGAACGATTAATTGTTAGACCCGATCAAATGTTAGATGAAATGTGTGCCACAATGGGCGGAAGAGCCGCAGAAAAAGTAATTTTTGATACAATTTCAACAGGGGCTTTAAGCGATTTGGAAAAAGTAACCAAACAAGCTCGTGCCATGGTCACAATTTATGGTTTGAATGATAAATTAGGTAATATTACCTATTACGACTCAACCGGACAAAGTGAGTATAGTTTTTCAAAACCTTATTCGGAGGAAACCGCAGTAACAATTGATCAGGAAATATCCGGATTGATTGAAAGTCAGTACCAACGAGCAATAAAACTATTAGAAGAAAACAAAGATAAATTAATTCAATTAGCCGATATTTTAATTGAAAAAGAAGTAATCTTTAAAGACGATTTAGAAACGATTTTTGGGAAACGTCCTTTTGGAGAAGAAAGCCATGTTACGGTTGGAGTGGAATAAATTACTCTTTTTTTAGTAAAAATTATAAAAATCTCAATTCATTATCATTTTTGAATTGAGATTTTTTTATCTTTGAACGATTTCAATTACGAAATTACAGAATTGTTTACAAAAGTTATGAGTCTTTTTAAAAAGTTATTTGGCTCCGGAAATGACGCTTCTGATGAAAAAAAAGAAAAAGAAGCTAGTCCTTTTAACCCCGAAACCAAAATTCCTGTAGATGAAATGTTTACTTTCAATTTTAAAAAAAATGGAGGTAAATTTTTGTATTGTGAAAACTTAGAGGAGATTAATGAACAATTTCTTAATATCTTAGAAGAAAACGATTGGTTTGAATGCGAGGCAGTATGCTACGAGTCGAAACTTTTTCATCTGTTAGATGAAAATAAATTAATTTACAAAAATACAAGTAACCCGAAATTTCTCTTAGCTAGTTGTGAGAACTTGATTGCTGATGAAGGCTCCGTTTTATTAACTTCTAATCAGATTAAGCAAAAAAAACCCCATGAATTACCGGCTAACATTGTTGTTTTTGCTACAACCAGCCAAATTTTAGAAAGCAAAAGTGACGGTCTAAGAGAAATCAAAAAACGTTACGAAAAAGATTATCCCACGAATATCACTACTATTAAATATTTTGAAAAAGCAAAAGAAGAGGATTTTCTACACTACGGAAGTGCAGCAAAAAACTTATACCTCTTGCTTTTAGAAGACCTATAAAATGAATGAAACGCTTGTAAGAGCTTTATCTGGAGCAGTTTATATTCTATTATTATTAAGCTGTATACTTTATTCAAACATTACTTTTTACATTTTGTTTGGTCTTTTCATGGCTCTGGCTGTATTGGAATTTTGCAGATTAATCAAACTGAATTATGTCTTCCCACTCATCCTGGCAATAGTTGGTTATGTAATTTTTTACAATACTCCTTTCAACCAAATTTATGATGGAACCATTACTTTAATTAGTATCTTGGTTTCAATTCAATTGGCTTTTTTTCTCTTTTCAAAAAAAGATAAATCATTTAAGAAATACGAAAAATGGCTTTATTTAATTGGCTACATTATTTTACCTTTTATTATTCTAACAAAAATTCCTATTGGGGTAAATGGGTATAATCCCAGAATACTTATTGGTATTTTTATATTGATTTGGACAAACGATACATTTGCCTATGTTGTCGGTAAATCAATCGGAAAACATAAACTTTTTGAACGCATTTCTCCCAAAAAAACAATAGAAGGCTTCTTAGGTGGTTTAACTTTTAGTATTTTAGGTAGTTTTCTGATTGCGAAGTACTTTATCGGAACTGCCAATATTGGAATTTGGATTGGAATAGCCATTTTAGTTAGTATATTTGCAACATTAGGTGATTTAATTCAGTCCAAATTCAAACGATTAGCAGGCGTAAAAGACAGTGGTAAAATCATGCCGGGTCACGGAGGAATTTTAGATAGATTGGATAGTATTATTTATGTAGCACCTTTCATTTTTTTGTTTTACCAAATTTTAAATTATGTTTCATAAAGAAGGAGCAAAAATTATTTTAATAGCAACAGTGATTGTAACTGCTGTAATTTTATTAGCTGATTATTTTATTACAATGGATTGGTTAAGAATGACTGTACAAATTATTGGACTGATTTTTTTAATATTAATCTTGCAGTTTTTTAGAAATCCGAAAAGATATACACACAATGACGACAACCACGTAATAGCTCCAGTAGACGGAAAAGTTGTGGTGATTGAAGAAGTTTTCGAATCCGAATATTTCAATGATAAGCGACTACAAGTTTCTATCTTTATGTCGCCAATAAATGTACACGTTACACGCTACGCCGTGAATGGAAAAGTTAATTTCAGTAAATACCACCCCGGAAAATACTTGGTTGCTTGGCATCCAAAAGCAAGCACAGAAAATGAGCGAACAACCGTTGTTATCGAAAATAGAATTTTTGGTGAAATACTTTACCGTCAAATAGCCGGTGCATTGGCCAGAAGAATAGTAAATTACGCAAAAGAAGGTACCATGGTAAAACAAGGAACAGATGCCGGATTTATTAAATTTGGTTCGAGAGTAGATTTATTTTTACCTTTGGGTACTCAGCTAAACGTTAGTTTAAACCAAACTGTTAAAGGTGGAGAAACTGTAGTCGCTGAAAAATAAGCAATGACTGAAAAAGATTTAGATACTCGCTTTCAGGAAGCATTTGAAAAAGCTTCTAACATGACGGAACAACTGCCACAAGATGTTATGTTGCGTATTTATGCTTACTACAAACAAGCCACTTATGGTAGAATCGGATACAAACAACTTAGTAATAATGATTTGAGAAATGCATTTAAAACCAATGCGTGGATGCAAATTAGCCATATTTCACCTGATGAAGCCAAAGAACTCTACATAGAAACTATAAATGAATTAATCAATAAAAAGAAGTAATATGAAAAAAATAAGTTTATCTATTGTATCAGTTGTATTGTTAATAAGTTGCAACAACAACAAAAAATTAGAAGAAGTTGTGGAAGTTCCCTTACCCGAAAAAGAAGAGGTTGTAACCGAAATGGGTAATCCGGCGGATGTAAAAGTAGATGAAGGAGGAGCTTTTGAGATGATTGCTTTACCCTATGCATACAATGCACTAGAACCACATATTGATGCCAAAACAATGGAAATTCACTTTTCTAAACATCATTTAGGGTATGCTAATAAATTGAACAGTGCCATTGCTGGAACTGAAATGGCAAACATGTCTATTGAAGATCTTTTAAAGAAATTAGATCCTGAAAATAAAGCTGTTCGTAATAATGGTGGTGGATATTATAACCATAATTTCTTTTGGGAAATCATGGCTCCTAACAAAGGAGGTGAACCAACCGGAACCTTGGCCGAAGCCATCACTAAGGATTTTGGAAGTTTTGCCGATTTTAAAACACAATTTACTGAAGCTGCAACCAAACAATTTGGTTCAGGTTGGGCTTGGTTAATTGTTGACAAAACCGGAAAATTAGTCATTACTACAACAGCGAATCAAGACAATCCGTTAATGACCAAATTAGGAAATTCTGGAACTCCTGTTTTAGCGGTTGATGTTTGGGAACATGCCTATTATTTAAAACACCAAAACAAAAGAAAAGACTACGTAGAAGGTTTCTTTAATGTGATTAATTGGGATAAAGTTACCGAAAAATATACGGCAGCCACTGCTGCTCAATAATAACTTAAATCAAATATTAAAAAGACTTGTTGGATATTACTCAACAAGTCTTTTTTATTGCTCCTCTTTTCTTTTTAAAATTACCTCTACCGGACGGTTGGTTCGCCGACCGAATTGCTGAGCTTGTCGTTCATTTTCAGATGAACACAAAACATACATATTAAAAGGGTAAAGTGGAATGACTTGAGTTTCAAAATAACCTCCGTTTTCTTCCCCATCTACATCTTCTATTTTAACACTAAAATTGTCTGTAGTAAAAGTATTAACAATAGAAAGCAAGTAATTGTCTTTTGCAAAAGGAAAAAACCATCTTCCGTCTGGATTACTTTCTGCTACCTTTTCTCCTTGGGAATTCAGTTTATAGTTAGGGGTAAACAAAAGCGGTTTGTTGTTATTTACCCAACTCCAGCGATTATTTTTATTGATAACTTCTGTACCTGAACTGTCTACAATCGTGATACGTAAGTTCTTAATGTTTTTTGTTTTTCCTTGCTCATGGACATCAATGACCAAATAAGAAGTAAAATCATACCCGCAATGTTGGGTACTGATAACCTGAGCTTTTACCGGAAAGACCACTATAAAAACAAAAAAAAGAAAAAAACGCATAGCTATTGGATGATATTGTAAAGATACAAAAGCAAAAATTATTCCAATCAATAAACTACACTTCCCGGTAAAACTTACAGTAGTGCTTTCCGCAAGTCCTCAAAATCTAATTTCACCTGTTCACCGGTTGCCAAATTCTTTAATCCAAAACAATTTTGTTCCAATTCTGATTGCCCGGCAATAACGGCATAAGGAATACCTCGTTTATCAGCATGTTGAAATTGCTTGGCTATCTTGCTGGCATCAGGATACAATTCTACTTTTATACCGCTTCGTCGTAATTTTGTGATAGCTGCCATCGCATACAAACTTTCTTGATTACCGTAATTGATAAAAAGAGCTTTGCTTGTAGCTGTAACTGTTTCCGGGAACAAACCTAATTCTTCTAAGACCAGATAAATTCTATCTAAGCCAAATGAGATGCCTACTCCACTCATGTTTTTTAACCCGAAAATCCCTGTCAAATCGTCATAACGACCACCTCCACCAATAGAACCCATAGCCACTTGAGGAGCGACTACCTCAAAAATGGCTCCGGTGTAATAATTCAACCCTCTGGCTAAAGTGACATCCAAATCAATGATGGCAGTTTGTAAACCTAATTTTTCAATCGTTTCGCATATAAATTGCAACTCGGCTACTCCTTTTTTTCCTTCATCGGAAGAAGACAATAATGCGTTCAATTTTTCAATTTTATCCGCAACTGTTCCTGTAAATTGAAACAGCGATTCCACTTTTTCGATGGCGGATGCCGAAATTCCTTTTTCCAGCATTTCTTTTTTCACACCATCCTCGCCTATTTTGTCTAATTTGTCTAACGCAACCGTAAAATCGATTAATTTGTCTTTCGCACCGATTACTTCCGCTATTCCGGACAAAATTTTGCGGTTATTAATTTTGATAGTGGCTCCACCCAAATCCAATTCCGTAAAAACGGCATCGTACAGTTGAACCAATTCCACTTCTTGCCATAAAGACGTAGAACCCACTACATCGGCATCACACTGGTAAAACTCTCTGAAACGTCCTTTTTGAGGTCTATCTGCCCGCCAAACCGGTTGAATTTGGTACCGCTTAAACGGAAATTCAATTTCATTTTGGTGTTGCACTACATAACGTGCGAAGGGAACAGTTAAATCGTAACGAAGGGCTTTTTCGGAGATTTTAGAAGTTAGTTTTTTATAATCAATATTTGATAATTCTTCTTGACTTATTTTATCCAAATAATCCCCCGAATTCAAAATCTTAAAAATCAATCGGTCCCCTTCTTCCCCGTATTTGCCCATCAAGGTTTCTGAATTTTCAAACGAAGGCGTTTCAATCGGCTGAAAACCAAACACCTCAAAATGGTGCTTCATAATCGAACTGATGTAATTGCGTTTCGCCACCTCTGCCGGTGAAAAATCTCTGGTACCTTTTGGAATACTGGGTTTTTGAGCCATTTTTTTATTTGATAAATTTATTTTTTATTAAACTTCTATCAACAGATAACCGAGAACAGTCAACTGACAACTTCTCTGCAAATATCTTACTTTTATAATAATTTTCCTTGTCGCCTGTAACAAAATATAGAAAAATGTGACAAATAATAACATGACCGGATTAGTAAAAGAAAACATCAAAATTGCATTGGGTTCCATCAAAACACAATTGTTGAGAACCATTTTGACGATTATCATCATTGCAATTGGAATTACGGCATTGGTAAGTATTCTAACGGTGGTTTCTGCACTGGAAAATACGCTGTCATCCAATTTTGCCTCCATGGGAGCCAATACCTTTACCATTAGACAATACGAACTGGAAGTACGAATTGGTAATGGCCCGCGAGGAGAACGGGAAAAAATAAACCCAATCATTTCCTATCCGGAAGCCAAAGATTTTCAAGAAAAATACAATTATCCGTTTACGTATTCTTCTCTGTCTTTTTTTGCAACCTCAACAGCCGAAGTAAAATTTGAAAACAAAAAAACCGATCCGGAAATTACTGTAATGGGTGTAGATGAATATTATGCTCCTAATTCAGGTTTAGAAATAGCAAGCGGACGAAATTTTACGGGGTTTGATATTGAAAACAACAATTATGTCTGTGTAGTTGGCTCAGATTTTGAAAAAGGATTATTAAAAGACGTCAATCCGATAGACAAAACAATTTCTATCAGAGGAGCCAAATTCAAAGTCATAGGTGTTTTAAAAGAAAAAGGCTCTACTTTTGGCAATAGCCAGGATTTAAGGGTAATGATTCCGATTCAAGTAGCCCGTTCCCTTTTTACCCAACCAAACATCAATTACAATTTAAGTGTCATGGTTGAAAAAAAAGAGTTGTTAGAAGCAGCAATCGATCAAGCCATTTTAACGATGCGACAAGTACGCAAACAAAATCCGGTGGAGGAAAACAACTTTGGTATCATTCGTAGCGATGAGCTCATTAACCAAATTCTCTCACTGACCTCGGTATTGAGTGCATCGGCATGGGTAATTGGCATCATCACTATATTTGGATCGTCTATTGCTTTAATGAATATTATGCTCGTTTCGGTAACAGAAAGAACCCGAGAAATTGGGGTACGTAAAGCCTTGGGAGCCAAACGTAAAACTATTGCCTTCCAGTTTTTTACAGAAACAATTGTGATTGGTCAATTAGGCGGTTTGGTTGGAATTATATTGGGGATTACCATTGGTTCACTTTTTGCCTCAGTCTTAGAATTTGATTTTATCATCCCTTGGATGGCTATTTTGGCAGCAGTTATTACAAGTTTTGTGGTCGCTTTAGTATCAGGATTGTATCCGGCAATCAAGGCATCTAAACTAGATCCTGTAGAGGCGTTGCGGTATGAGTAATCAATTGATGTTGATAAAAAAGTAAAAACTTCTATCGTTATTCCTTAATCAATTTTAGCTTTAATCATTCTGTCGTTACCGTAAATATCCTTTCGCAATTCAATGGTTGCAAAACCTAAATCATGTAAGAGAGTAACTGTTTCTTTTCCTAAATATTGATTGATTTCAAAAAACAATAAGCCATTAGGTTTTAGCTGTTCTTTTGCCAAAACTGCAATTTTACGATAAAAAATCAGCGGATCTTCATCCGAAACAAAAAGAGCCAAATGGGGCTCAAACACCAAGACGTTAGGACGAATTTCTTTCTTTTCTAATTCCCGAACATAAGGAGGATTTGAAATAATAACATCATATTGATTTTCCAAATCTGAAATTTCTAAAATATTACATTGCCTAAAATGAACTTCAACGTTATTAATCTCAGCATTTTCTTTGGCAACTTTCAGGGTTTCTTCGGATATATCAATAGCAAAAACAGTCGATTCAGGTAAATTCTTCTTTAAGGAAATTGGAATACACCCGGTTCCGGTTCCAATATCCAAAATAGTTGAATTTAATATATTCTGCCTTTTAATCTCGTTTAAAATCCAAGCTACCAATTCTTCCGTTTCATGTCTTGGAATTAAAGTATTCTCATTTACTTTAAACCTTAAATCATAAAAAAATGCTTCTCCTAAAATATACTGAATGGGTTTTTGGGTTTTTAATTGTTCCAACACCAAATGCCAATGTTCCAATTCAATTGTTGGAACGTTTAAATCGGGTTGCAAAGCCAAATCAATTCGCTTCAATTGATGGTGTTTTTCTAAAACCATATAAAAGAAACTATCGATTTCCTGCTCATCATAATAAGACGACAATGTGCTTTGAAAGGATGATTTTAAGTCTTTAAAAGTCATATATCCCATTTATAATTCTTTCAACATCCAAACCGGACACGAAGTATGTCCCGTGCATCCCATTGGGGAATCTAAATAGTGAAATCCATATTTTAAGTATAATTTTTGAGCCGCATGCATATAGGGCATGGTTTCCAAATAACATTTTTCAAACCCAACCGATTGAGCAAAAGCTAAACATTTCTCCATCATAGCTGTACCAACTCCTAATCCTCTGGCTTCCGGCAAAAAATACATTTTTTGCAATTCGCAAATAGTAGCAACTTCATTTTCCAGCGGACTGATTCCGGCTCCACCAATGATTTTACCTTCCTTTTCAACAACAAAATAGCAACTTCTTGGTGCAGTATATGTTTCAAACATGCTATCGAGCGATACATCAGCATAAGCTGTTCCCACTTTGGGCACATTGTGTTCAATTAATACGGAACGAATGACTGTCGCTATCGAGACATTATCAGTTTGTTGAATAGTTCTAATTTGCATCTTAACGATTCCTTGCGAATAATACGTTGTAAAAGTAAAACTATTTCTACTTTTTTAAGCAAAAAGCGTAATTTTGTGTTAAGATGGAACACGAAAAATACATGCAACGTTGCCTTGAATTAGCCGAAAAAGGTTTTGGGAATACTTATCCCAATCCAATGGTAGGCTGTGTAATTGTCTATAAAAATACAATCATCGGAGAAGGTTGGCATCAAAAAGCGGGAGAGCCTCATGCTGAAGTAAACGCAATCAATGCTGTGAAAGACAAATCGCTTCTTGCTCAATCCACTATTTATGTTAGTTTGGAACCTTGCAATCACTATGGAAAGACTCCGCCGTGCAGCGATTTGATCGTTCATCATAAAATTCCAAATGTAGTTGTAGGTATGGTCGATCCAAATGAAAAAGTTGCCGGAAAAGGAATTGAAAAGCTGCGGCAATCCGGAGCTAATGTTACCGTCGGTATTTTAGAATCACAATGTCTTGCACTTAATAAAAGGTTTATTACCTTTCATAACAAAAAAAGACCTTATCTCATTTTAAAATGGGCCGAAAGTGCCGACGGTTTTCTTGCACCGTCAATAAAACAGGAACAAAAACCGGTTTGGATTACCAATGCCTATTCCAGACAATTGGTACATAAATGGCGAACAGAAGAACAAGCAATTTTGGTTGGTACAACAACTGTTTTGGCTGATAATCCTAGATTAGACAGTAGAGATTGGAAAGGTAATAATCCCATACGAATTGTATTGGACCGTACAGGAAAAATTACCCCTGATTTTGAAGTAAAAAACGGAAAACAACCAACAATTTTTATTACCGAAAAAGAAAATTTTATAACCACTGAAAATTGTATTGCTGAAACTATTATCTTTGATAGTCACCTTGCAGAAAATAGTTGTAAAATACTCTTTGAAAAAGGAATTCAATCGGTTATTATCGAGGGCGGACTGCAAACACTACAAACCTTCATTGATGCTGATTTGTGGGATGAAGCTCGAATTTTTAAGGGAGATTTAGTTTTTCAGCAAGGAACAAAAGCCCCTTCCCTTTTTGGCAAAACCGTGAAACGAACAACAATAGTAAATGATGAACTTTTAATTCTTAAACGGTATGATTAATACAATTATTTTCGATTTTGGGGATATTTTTATCAATCTGGATAAATCTGGTGTAGAAGAAGCATTCCGCAACCTTGGCTTAAAGGAATGGTATGCCGATTTAGATGAATTAAACAAACGATTTGAAATAGGTAAAGCAACTGAATTAGAATTCATTCAAGGGTTTCAAAAATACCTTCCCAACGCTACAATAGAAGATATTCGAAAAGCATGGAATGCCGTTTTGGGAGACTTTCCTGAACATCGATTGGAATTTTTACAAAGTTTAAAAGGAAAATACCGCCTGTTTTTACTCACCAATACCGATATGATTCACATTGACCACTTTGAACATAAAGAAGGCATGTCGGTTACAAGAGATTTTTATAATTGTTTCGAAAAAGTATATTATTCTTATGAGTTGGGAATGAGAAAACCCGATGTAAATATTTTTACTTACTTAATCAATAAACACGACTTAAATCCAAAAAGAACTTTGTTTGTAGATGATAAAAAAGAAAATACAGATGCCGCTGCTTCCGTTGGAATTGAAGTTTGGAACTTACAAGTTGGTCAAGAAGATGTAACAGAACTATTCTCTAAAAAAATAATTACGCTTTGATTTACATTTTTTTAAGTGTTTTTTTTAATGCTATTCTTTTTATTATTCTTAAGCTTTTCTCCCGATTTAATATCAATACTCTCCAAGCATTGGTTGTTAACTATATCACTGCTTTTACTGTAGGTTTATTTTTTACTGACGAGACATTTGAATATGCATTACTTATTAAAAAAAAATGGTATTTAGGGAGTGTATTACTCAGTTTTTTGTTTATTACCGTATTTTATGCAACGGCATTAACTTCTCAACGAAACGGACTTTCGGTGGCTTCAGTCGCCTCGAAAATGTCTGTTATCATACCAATCTGTTTTGGAGTTTTACTTTACAATGAAAAATTAGGTATCTTTAAACTATTGGGTATTGTTTTAGCATTATCAGCGGTGTATTTGACCTCAAAAAAAGAAGAAGGAGCTTGGAGTGATTTAAAAAATGTATACTTCCCGATAGTGGTCTTCTTTGGTGCAGGTTCAATAGATACTGGATTGAAGATTTTACAAGCTGATTTTTTACCTGAAAATGAAATTGCGTTATTTTCATCGCATACCTTTTTTATGGCATTTGCCATTGGAGCAATAGTAATAGGAATAAATGTAATTAAGAATAAAACAAAAATATACGGTAAGAATTGTATTGCCGGGATTATTTTAGGGATACCCAATTATTTTTCACTCTATTTTTTAATCAAAATGCTAGATAGTGAAGTCTTTGAAAGCTCAACTATTTTTACAATTCACAACGTAGCAATTGTTACCTTGACAACCTTGGTTGGTATAGTTTTTTTTAATGAAAAAATTTCATTGCGAAACGGCATTGGAATTATGGCAGCATTGATAGCCATTTTACTTGTTACCAATTGATATGACAGAGCAAAAAGATACCTATAAAACCATAACAATACCATCTGAAGAAGTACTGTTTAAAGATAAAAACAGTAAATTTTTTGGTTATGCTTTTCCGGTTTCACAGGAAGAGGAGATAAAAATGCATTTGGAACAACTTAAAAAGAAACATTTCTCAGCCAGACATTGGTGCTATGCTTATCAAATCGGTACGGAAAAAATTAGTTTTAGAGCCAATGATGATGGCGAGCCCAACAATAGTGCCGGAATGCCTATTTATGGGCAAATTCAATCCTTCGAAGTAACTAATATACTTGTTGTCGTGGTTCGCTATTTTGGCGGCACAAAATTGGGTGTAGGCGGACTAATATCGGCTTACAAAAATACAGCTCAATTGGCGTTAGAAAAAGCTACAATAGTAGAAAAAACGCTGGATGTATTTTTCATACTGACATTTGACTACAAAAACATGAATAAAGTAATGCGTGTGATTAAAGAAAAAAATTTGAACATCACTGCACAAAAAATGGAATCGGATTGCAAAATCACCTTCTCTATCCGTAAAAAAAATGCCGAAATGATTTTCGACATCTTTTCTAATTTATTTGAAATAAAAATTGAAAAACTGGATTAGTTTTCCATCGCTTCTATTTCTTGAATTATCGATTTAATGTTTTCGGGAGGCAAAGTTGGTTTTCCGGTCTGAATGTCTACAAAAACCAAAACAAAATCTGCAGTTGTTAATAACTCTCCTTTTTCATTTTCAATTTTACATTCAAATTCTATCTTTACAGAGCTTTGATTTTTGTATTTAGTTTTTACAGTAAGTAAATCATCGTAACGAGCTGGTTTTTTGTAATTTATATTAATATTCACAATAGGAAGTGCTATACCACTCTCCTCCATGCTTTTATAAGAAATCCCTTTATTTCTTAACCATTCCACGCGTCCAATTTCAAAATAAGGCAAATAATTCCCATGATATACCACTCCCATTTGATCAGTTTCTGAATAACGCACTCGAACGTGCAATTGATGTTCTTTCATAATTTTCTGTAATATTTTTCTTTATACGTCTTGGAAGCCTTAAAGCATCTTTACAACATTTTTTTTATAAAATCAATAGCAATTTATTTTTTTTTACGTTTTTTTGTTCACATATTTGTTATCCCGAAAAATTGATAAAGAAACACTCTGTTTTCTTTGTAAGATAACCTTTAGTAAACAAAAAAATTTATAGAATTTATGAGCAAAACTGCGGAATCGGTATGGGAGAACTGTCTATCATTTATAAAAGACAATATTCAGGAGCAAGCTTACAAAACTTGGTTCGAACCGATTAAGTCAGTAGAACTCACAGACAATGCTTTATACATTCAAGTACCCAGCAAATTTTTCTATGAATGGTTAGAAGAACACTATGTAAAATTACTTAAAGTGGCCTTAACCAAAGAACTTGGAAAAAATGCAAAGTTACTGTATAAAATTAAAATGGAAAACACCTATGGCAATAAACAACCGTTCACGGAACAATTGCCTAGTACTCATCGTAGTCCGGTGAAACCTCAAGATGTTGATGCTCCTCTTAAAAACTTAAGCCCTGAGCTAAAAAATCCATTTGTAATTCCCGGAATCAGAAATTTAAAAATCGAATCGCAGTTAAATGCAAATTACAGTTTTGATAATTTTTTAGAAGGCGACTCTAATCGATTAGCTCGTTCGGCCGGGATGGCTGTGGCAAATAAGCCGGGAGGAACCTCCTTTAATCCTTTATTGATCTTTGGTGGAGTTGGACTTGGAAAAACCCATTTGGCTCATGCTATTGGAGTGGAAATCAAAGATAAATACCCGGACAAAACGGTTTTGTATATTTCTGCAGAAGTGTTTACACAACAATATATTGATTCGGTTAAAAAGAATACCCGTAATGATTTTATTCACTTCTATCAATTAATTGATGTATTGATTATTGATGACGTACAATTTTTATCCGGTAAATCGGGAACTCAAGATGTATTTTTCCACATTTTTAACTTCCTACACCAAAACGGCAAACAGGTTATTCTAACTTCTGATAAGGCTCCCGTTGATATGCAGGACATTGAACAACGTTTGTTGTCGCGATTCAAATGGGGTCTATCGGCAGAATTACACCAACCCGATTACGAAACAAGAATTTCTATACTAAAGAACATTTTGTATCGTGATGGAGTTGAAATGCCGGATGAAATTATTGAATACGTTGCCCGAAACATCAAAACTAATGTTCGCGAGTTAGAAGGAGCCATCATTTCGTTAATTGCACAGTCTTCGTTCAATAAAAAAGAAGTAACACTAGAACTGGCAAAAGGGGTAGTTGAGAAATTTGTTAAAAACGTAAAAAGAGAAATTTCGATAGATTATATTCAAAAAGTAGTTTCAGACTATTTCCAATTGGATATTGACACTTTACAATCCAAAACAAGAAAACGTCACGTGGTGCAAGCAAGACAGTTAGCCATGTTTTTTGCGAAAAAATTCACAAAAGCTTCATTAGCCAATATAGGCTCTCAAATTGGTGACCGTGACCATGCCACGGTGCTTCATGCTTGTAAAACCGTAGACAATTTAGTGACTACTGACAAACAATTCAGAAAATTTGTGGAAGACATCAATAAAAAACTTTCTTTATAAAAATAATTTCAGTATTCTTTTTACCTTTGGATACTGAATTTTTTAAAGAATCTACTTGTTATGCCAATCAAAATAATAATGGTTTGTTTAGGGAACATCTGCCGCTCACCCTTAGCAGAAGGTATTTTATCAGCCAAACTTCCTGAAAACGATTTTTTTGTTGATTCCGCCGGAACCGGACATTGGCATGTTGGCAATCCACCCGATAACCGTTCAATACTCACAGCCAAAAAAAATGGTATTGACATTACCCATCAACGAGGCAAATTATTTAAACCTTCTTTTTTTCAAGAATATGATTATATCTACGTGATGGATACCAATAATTATGCTGATGTAATCGCTATGGCCAAAAGCGAAGCCGATAAAAAGAAAGTGCAACTGATTTTAGATGAACTCTTTCCGGGTGAAAATGTAGATGTACCGGATCCTTATAATGGCATGCAAAGTAATTTTGATCAAGTCTTTGAAATGTTAGACGAAGCTTGCGAAAGCATTGCCAACAAGCTCTTAGAAAAAAAATAATATGAAACCCATCACATTTTTAGGAAAATTATACTTAATTCCAACTACTTTAGGTGAAGTTGCTCCCGATGATGTGTTACCACAAACCGTTAAAAGAACAATAGATTTTATCAACGACTATGTAGTTGAGAATGAAAAAACGGCTCGCCGATTTATCAAGTCAATCAATCCAGAAAAAATACAAGCAAATTTACGAATCAGTGTTTTAAACAAGCATACCGATGTCGCAGAACATACTGCCATGATTAAACCCTGTTTAGAAGGCAAAAACCTTGGATTAATGAGTGAGGCCGGTTGCCCCGGTGTTGCCGATCCGGGAGCTGTGATAGTCAAATTGGCTCATGAAAAAGGGATTCAAGTGGTGCCGTTGGTTGGACCATCTTCTATCCTACTCGCCTTAATGGGCTCAGGCATGAATGGTCAAAACTTTGCTTTCAACGGCTACCTACCCATTGATAAAGGAGAAAAAAAAGCGACTTTAAAAAATTTGGAAAGATTATCGTTTGAAAAAAATCAAGCCCAACTATTTATTGAAACGCCCTATCGGAATAACAAACTATTAGAAGATATTTTGCAGTCCCTTCAAAACGCTACACGACTTTGTATAGCAACGGATATTACTTTACCAACCGAATTTATTAAAACACTTACTGTAAACGATTGGAAAAAAACAAAGGTCGATTTACACAACCGACCTACTATTTTTATTATTCAGAAATCATAATTTACTTCACCTTCGCATTTTTATTGGCAACAATTGGCGAAGTATCGTACCCTCCAAATTTTTTGATATAACTTTTGATGGAGGTTCCAAAACCATCTTTAATACTTCGATTTCCGTTACTTTTTAAAAACTTCTTAACCGAACCCGCTCCGCCTAAATGAGCAGCAGCTAACAATCCGGATTCAGTAATGGTAACACCTTTGATTACTTTACCTTCATATTTTTCTATTTCATCGCGAAGAATCCACTTGTTTATAGACAATAAAGCATTAAACGCTTTTTCTTGTAACGGAGGAGATTGAAGAAAATGCAAACTATCCCGCACACCAATCGTTCGTAAAGTTGACATTCCAAACTGGTATTTACCCAAATAACCAAAAGTATTCACCAAATGATACTTTCCTTGCGATTCTTTAAATGCTATAGCTTGTTTAAAACCGGCGTACGTTTTTCCGGTTTGCGGGAATATAATATTTGTATATTCCAATTCTGCTGCAGTGGGAACGGTGTAATGTAAAACCTCATCTGATTCATTTACATAAAACCAATTCAAATTTTCAAATTTATATGGTTTAAAACCTGTACTTATTACGCCTACGATTAAGGCAATACAAGAATAAAAATACCATTTTTTTGTCATAAAAGTTAATTTCTCAAGTGCTGTCACCATCTTGAATTTCACCGGTGCAAAGGTACACTTTTTTTTATATTTATGAAAATCAACAAGTTAAACTTTTCTAAAAGTATAAAATATGGAATTTAGCCTTTCCTAAACCATTGATTTCAAACGTTGGAGAAGGAATCTTAATAGTATTAAAAAGTGAAAAAATGGTCTTTAAAAAGTGTGATTTTGTTTGAATTTTCGACAAATCAACGTCTAAACTCAAATAAAATTGACGAAAACGGTCGTTAGTTGAATGTAAAATTGATTCATTCGTACTTTTCCCGGAAGAAAGCATCCCCTCTGCTCCGTAACCAACAGCTAGATTTAACCAATTTGGTATTTTGGATGATTTAGCAAAAGAGTGAAGATTAACTGACAGCCAATAGGTTTGCCCGTTGTAATCTTTTAAAATTTGCTCACTAACACTTTCCCCTAATAATTCAGGTCGTTGATTGGCATAGTGCGTAGTGTGAAAAGAAAATTTCGGAATAATACGTTGTTCATTCCACAATAATTCCTGTGAAACATATAAGGCAGTTCCGGTTGCATTGGCCGCAACATCTCCCCATGAAAAACCCCACTCTGCCGAGTAACCGTCAAAAACCTCAACGGCTGTGAGAAATACAAAACCATATCCGGCTCCGTAAAGCAATTGGTCTTTCTTTGAAACACCACTCCAAGCTAGCATTTCGGTACTCATCCGACCTAAATGATAGGAGGAAAAAACGTGCCCGCCTTTGTCCATTTGAAGCCAATCGCTATTATCGTTTTTAAATTGAAAGGATGACTTTTCATAATCGGCATACCAAAGTTGATGTAACCCAATCAAGGCGGCTGATGTAAAAACGGCCTCAGAAGTCAGAACTAAATTTCTTCTCTGAATTGATAAGGAATCGGATGGTTTAAAAAATGGATTAAAGGCTGACTGTGCTTGTAAACTATTTGAAAATAGAATGGTTAATATACCGGATATGAACAATAAATACTTCAATTAATTTCCGGTTTGTGCGTTTAACCAAGCTGCATATTTTTTTGCATTCACGTTATGGTCGGCCAAAGTGGTGGCAAATTCGTGATAACCAAATCGTTCAACACTGGCACAGAAATAAATAAAATCATGCTGCTCCGGATTCAAAACAGCATCAATCGCATTAATGTCAGCCATAAAAATTGGACCGGGTGGCAAACCGACTTTTCGGTAGGTATTATAGGGTGATTCAACTTCCAAATGTTTATAATATACACGTTTTATCACTTGATTAAAGTCATTTGAGGCCAATTTATAAGCAAAAATCACGGTTGGATCTGCTTGCAATGGCATACCCATAGCCAATCGATTCAAATAAACTTTTGCTACCTTAGGTCGCTCCTCTATTTTTGAGGTTTCCTTGTGAACGATAGAAGCTAAAATTGAAACTTGAACAGGAGTTAAACCCAATTGTTCTGCTTTGGCTTTGCGTTCATCATTCCAAAAACGGTAGTATTCTTTTACCATTTGATTTCTAAATTTTTCTGCAGAAGTATCCCAATAAAATTCAAATGTATTGGGCAAAAGCAAGGTAAAAACAGTCTCTTCGGTGAATCCATTCTCATCTAAAAATTTTGGATCTTTGAAAGCTTGCAACAAGTGTATACTGTCTGCCTCAATTTGCATAGCAATTCTTCCTGCAAAATTTTCTAACCGTTCTTGATTGTTAAAGGTTACTCTAACAGGAATACTTCTTCGCAAAGCGGAAACAATCGCATTGGAATTCATATTTTTTGTTAATTCGAACTTGCCGGCTTTCACCTGCGAAGAATAACCTCTGCGATTGGCTAAAGTTTCAAACTTATCCATATCATTTATATAAGGAGAAACTATCTTTTTAACTTCCTCAAAATTGGCATTTGTAGGGATAAAAATACTTACTTTATCTTCCGAAAAAGTTGTGTTTGGTGTAAAAACAATTTGATAGACTTGAAACCCAAAATAAGCAATTACCCCTAAAACCAAAAGGGATATAGAAAGTATTATCTTTTTAAAATTCATTTGAATACTTTATTTTTTAATAATTAATTGATAGAAAGCTTCGTCTGTATAGTTCCCATCAGTAAAAATCCAATCTTTTTTTATGCCAATTAACGCAAAGCCAAAGGAAGTAAATAACCTTTTACTAGCCAAATTACTTACAGCAATATTGGCATAAAGTTGATGAATATAGAGGTGCTTTTTTGCGTATGCAATGAGTAATTCCAACGCCTCTTTTCCGTAACCCGAATTTCTGTTTTTCTGATTTTGAATAACTATCCCAATGCCTGCCCGATTATTTTTTGGGTCAAAATCAAATAAGTCAATCAAACCTATGGCTTCAAACGTTTCAATCTTACAAATGGCTAAACGTAATTGCTTGGCTTCGTAAATATCTTTGTGAGCATTTTCCAGATAACTTTTAAGTAAAAACATACTATAGGGTACTTGAGTTTGACTAACTTCCCAAATTGAAGTGTCATTTTCAAGACTATAGATGAAACCCAAATCGTCTGGCTCTAAAGCTCTCAAATAAATATTTTTTCCTTTTAGTGTACTCATGTTAGGTTGTAGCTAATTCAATTTTTCCTTCAAATACAAAGGTAGCCGGCCCAATTAAAAAAACATCCGTATACTTTTTTCCGTCCTTTTTGAAAATGACTTTCAATTCGCCACCTTCAACCAACAGTGAAATTTCATTGGAGGTCGTCTTTCCGATGGCATGCATAGCAATTGCTACGGCTGTAACGCCGGTTCCACAGGATAAAGTTTCATCTTCAACTCCTCTTTCATACGTTCGAACAGCAAAAAGGGAATCTGATACTGCTTCCACAAAATTTATGTTACTTCCTGTCTTTCCATACAAATCACTGTAGCGAATTTGACTGCCAATTTCTTTCACCTTAACCGATTTCACATCGTTAACCAATGTAATATGATGTGGCGAACCGGTATCTAAAAACACATAGTCAGCAGCCATCTTAACCTCATCCACCTCTTTCATTTGTAAAGAGACTATTCCTTCTACTGAAATTTTGGCATAATGTTCTCCGTCAACAGCCATAAAAGTAGTTTCATTTTCAATCACTTGTAACTGTTTAGCAAAGGCAACAATACACCTACCTCCATTTCCACACATCGAACTTTCATGGCCATCCGAATTAAAATAAACCATTTTAAAATCTGAAAATTTGTCATTTTCCAGTAGTATCAATCCGTCAGCACCTATTCCAAATCGTCTGTCACAAAGTTGCTGGATAAGTTTGGTATTATTTTTGGGAAAAATAAGTTGACGGTTATCAAGCAGAATAAAGTCGTTTCCTGTTCCTTGGTATTTATAAAATTGAATATTCATTTGCTTAAGTTATACTATACAAAAGTACAATTATTTTAAAGAAAAGTTAAGAGCTGTTAAAGAGCGTTAAACAATATGAATTGAAATAATAATTCGAATAAATTTACATTGTTAAACTAAATTTAGATGACCTATGAAAAATGTAACCAATTTATTTTTAGTATCCTTATTAAGTGGTGTAACCACCTTGGGAGCGTACAAATTATTTTTTGAAGAGACGTTCGTAAATAAAAAGAACATCGTTACAACCGCTCCCCAAATTCAAACCAGAAATATTGGTTTAACTGCAGAAAATATTGATTTTACTGAAGCCGCTGAATCGGCCATTCATCAAGTAGTTCACGTAAAAAATGTTACTTATCGTACCGTATATAATCCAATTGATTTCTTTTATGGCAACAGAGGCGGACAAGCACAACCGCAAATTGGTACAGGTTCCGGGGTAATTATTTCTGAAGACGGATATGTGGTGACCAACAATCACGTAATTCAAGGGGCAACAGAATTGGAGATTACCCTGAACAATAAAAAATCTTATCCGGCCAAATTAATTGGGTCTGACTCCAAAATGGATATTGCTTTACTGAAAGTAGAAACCGATGAAAAATTACCTTATGCTGTTTTTGCAGATTCTGATCAGGTGAAAATAGGTGAATGGGTTTTGGCTATCGGTAATCCCTATAATTTAAATTCAACGGTAACAGCCGGAATTGTTTCGGCTAAAGCAAGAAATTTAGACACGAGTGGAATACAATCTTTTATACAAACCGATGCCGTTGTGAATCCGGGTAACAGCGGTGGAGCACTCGTCAATACTCGAGGCGAATTAGTAGGCATCAATACGATGATTTCATCCAATACAGGGAGTTATGTAGGGTATTCATTTGCTGTTCCTTCAAATATTACTCGAAAAATTATTGAAGACATCATGGAATATGGAAATGTGCAAAGAGGAATATTGGGTATTGAAGGAAGAGAATTAAACGGTGCTGCTTCCAAAGAACTTAACATCACGGAAACACAAGGGTTTTATGTACACAAAGTAACCAAAAACTCAGGAGCCGAAAAAGCAGGTATCAAATCAGGAGATGTAATTGTAAAACTAGACAATCAAAACGTAACCTCTTTTGCAGAACTCTCCGGTTATGTAAACACCAAACGACCAAACGATGAAATAAACGTAACCGTAAATCGTGACGGAAAACAATTGGTTATTCCGGTTAAACTAACCAAGAAAGAATTATTGAACTATGAATTTTACGGATTAGAGTTAGAAGATTTGGAACCAGCAGATAAGCAACGTTTTAAATTAAAACAAGGGGTTAAAATCAAAGACATTACCAATGAAAAATTAGCTCCCTATGCAGAGGAATTGAAAGGAAGTGTAATATTAAGTATCGATGGAGTAAAAGCTACCGATGTGGAAACTATCTCTAGAGGATTAGGAAGTAAAACCGAAAAAGAAGGTGTTCGTGTAGAATTAATGCTTCGAAACGGGCAAGTAATGCGAATCATACTATAAGTCAGGTTAATAGTAAGTTAGTCCTGCAAAGTCATTTAGATTTTGCAGGATTTTTTTATTTAAAAAAAATAAAAAAAAAGTTTACGAAAACGTTTGAAATCTATACTTTTGCACAAAATTTCACAACACCAACTAATAAATAAAGTATGAGTAACAATCCTTCTTTGTACGAAAAAGAGCTTTCATTTCAAGCAGACCGCAGAAGAGCCGGAGTAGAATTTATTAAAATTATAAGCGATTTATGGTATGATAAATCGATTGAAATGGTTCTCTTCCGCAATCAATTAATTGACAAAAACGTTTCTGAAATTCTAAACCTGCATGAATACGCCGGTGAATTTGTAGGCAAACCCATTTCCATTTTTGATTCGGTTGAAATTGCCAGAGAAATATTGTCATTAGATTTACCTCCATCAAAATTAGACATTGGGAAACTAACATATGAATATCACCTGGAAGATGATAAAAATCACAACACCAAATCTTTTGTGATTGACAAATTGCGAAAAGCCAAAGAGTCAAACTCAATTAAACCAAAAGATGTTGTATTATACGGTTTTGGTAGAATCGGACGATTATTAGCCAGAGAATTAATGTCCAAAACCGGAAAAGGAAATCAACTGCGTTTACGGGCTATTGTTACAAGAGACAAAAACGATGCAACCATTTTAGAAAAAAGAGCTTCTTTGTTACGATTTGATTCAGTCCACGGAGATTTTCAAGGCTCAGTAGTGGCTGATTCAAATAATAACGCTTTACTCATTAATGGAACTACGGTTCACATTATATCAGCTAATTCTCCCGAAGAAATTGATTATACCGCTTATGGTATTGAAGATGCCTTGGTAATTGACAATACAGGTGCTTTTACTACGGAAGAAGCATTAAAAAGACATCTTACCTCAAAAGGAGCAGCAAAGGTTTTACTAACTGCACCCGGTAAAGGCGTTCCTAATATTGTGTATGGTGTAAACCATAAAGACCACAATCCGGATAAAACAGATATTTTTTCAGCGGCATCTTGTACAACCAATGCCATTACTCCTATTCTAAAAGCTGTTGAAGACACTTTAGGTGTGGTAAAAGGTCATTTAGAAACCATTCATGCTTATACGAATGACCAAAACTTAGTGGATAATATGCATAAAAAATACCGAAGAGGTCGTGCTGCCGCTTTGAACATGGTAATTACCGAGACAGGTGCAGGAAGTGCTGTGGCAAAAGCATTACCAAGTTTAGCAGGAAAATTAACCTCCAATGCTATTCGTGTTCCGGTTCCTAATGGTTCCTTAGTTGTTTTAAATTTAGAGGTAGGCAAAGAAACTTCGGTTGAAGAAGTAAATGAAATTATGAAAAAATATGCATTAGAAGGTCAATTAGTGGAGCAGATTAAATATTCACTAAGTAATGAATTAGTATCGTCAGATATTGTGGGAACAAACGCTCCTTCCATTTATGACAGTAACGCCACCATCGTATCAGCAGACGGAAAAAATGTGGTGCTATATGTTTGGTACGACAACGAATTTGGTTACAGTCACCAAGTCATTCGTTTGGCAAAATATATTTCTAAAGTACAACGTTACACCTATTACTAAATTATACATCACTTTAAAAAAATCCGCTTCAGAACTGAAGCGGATTTTTTTTTCAACAAAAAGTTAAAGCTAAACACAATTATTCCAGACATTTACGTTATATTGCAAACGATTTAACCCAAAATCTAATATGAAATACCTACTCATCTTGGTGATATTCACCTTCAATTGGTCGTATGCCCAAAATACATCAATTACTTACCAACACGGTCAAAATGGAATGGAATTAATTGCAACAACCAAAACAGGTACAATCGTTGTAAGTACATTTAATGCCAAAATGGCAATTAGGCAAGATATTGCATACAAAATTTTTAAGCTCTATCAACAAAACAGTATTCAACACAATACCTTGGTAACTGTTTTTGGTAATGAAGCAAAAGTGTTAGGTAAATGTTTTGTAAAAAAAAGAAACAACCTTACCAGTATTGAATTCTATTATAACAAAGTTTTTTGGCATAATGGAATTGTGGAAGTACACGGAAAATAGAAGACAACAACATTGTTTATAACAAAAAACTCCCAATTACATGGGAGTTTTTTGTTATAAACAGAAATCAAAAATTTAAGCTTTTCCGGCGGCGGCTATTAAGTTTAAAGCAGAACCGGCAACAAACCAACCAATTTGACTTTCGTTGTAAGAATGATTGGCCATAATCACATCTTTACTTCCATCCGCATGAACAAATTCTAATGTCAATGGTTTACCGGGTGCAAAATCAACTAAATCTACAAAATTGATTGTGTCATTTTCTTGGATTTTATCATAATCTGCTTCATTCGCAAAGGTTAAGGCTAACATTCCTTGCTTTTTCAAATTCGTTTCGTGAATACGAGCGAACGACTTTACTAAAACAGCCTTTACGCCTAAGAAACGAGGTTCCATAGCCGCATGTTCTCTGGATGAACCTTCCCCATAATTGTGATCGCCCACAACTATTGAAGGAACTCCGGCTGCTTTGTAGGCTCTTTGTACTGCAGGAACAGCATCATAGTCACCGGTTAATTGATTTTTAACGGAATTTGTTTTCTGATTAAAGGCATTCACTGCTCCAATCAACATATTATTAGAAATATTATCCAAATGACCTCGAAAACGCAACCAAGGACCAGCCATCGAAATATGGTCGGTTGTACATTTACCGAATGCTTTGATTAATAATTTTGCCCCCATAATATTTTTTCCGTTCCAAGGAGAAAACGGTTCTAATAATTGTAAGCGTTCTGAGGTTGGGCTTACTGCAACTTGTACATTAGAGCCATCTTCCGCAGGAGCTTGATAGCCGGCATCTTCCGCATCAAAACCTTTTGGAGGCAATTCGTTTCCGGTTGGTTCATCTAACCTAACTTCCTGTCCATCTTCATTAATTAAGGTATCAGTAAGCGGATTAAATCCTAAATCTCCGGCAATGGCCAAGGCAGTTACCAATTCAGGTGAACCCACAAAGGCTAATGTGTTCGGGTTTCCATCTGCACGTTTAGAAAAGTTTCGATTAAAGGAATGAACAATTGTATTGCGTTCTTCTTTCTCTGCCCCTTCTCTATCCCACATCCCGATACATGGTCCACAAGCATTAGCAAAAACAGTAGCTCCAATTTTATCAAACGCATTGATAAATCCATCGCGTTCTATGGTATAACGAACTGTTTCAGAACCTGGTGTGATGGTAAATTGTGCCTTTGTTTTAAGATTTTTATCAGCCACTTGTTTGGCCAGCGAAGCTGCACGAGCAATATCTTCATAAGAAGAGTTAGTACAAGAACCTATCAAACCCACTTCAATTTTTAACGGCCAGTTATTTTTGATGGCTTCTTCCTTCATTTTAGAAATTGGCGTTGCCAAATCCGGTGTAAATGGTCCGTTTAAATGAGGTTCTAATTCTGATAAATTGATTTCAATTACTTGATCAAAATATTTTTCCGGATTAGCATATACTTCCGGGTCTGCTGTTAAATGTTGTGCCACCTTATTAGCTGCATCCGCCACATCAGGTCTTCCGGTGGAACGCAAGTAACGATCCATCGAAGCGTCATAACCAAAGGTTGAAGTAGTAGCTCCAATCTCTGCTCCCATATTACAAATTGTACCTTTTCCGGTACATGACATGGATGTTGCTCCTTCGCCAAAATATTCAACTATTGCTCCCGTTCCACCTTTTACTGTTAGAATACCGGCAACTTTTAGAATAACATCTTTTGGAGCTGTCCAACCCGATAATTTTCCGGTTAATTTAACTCCAATTAATTTGGGGAATTTTAATTCCCAAGCCATTCCCGACATAACATCTACGGCATCGGCTCCTCCAACGCCTATGGCCAACATACCTAAACCTCCTGCGTTAACCGTATGTGAATCGGTTCCAATCATCATTCCTCCCGGAAAAGCATAGTTTTCCAAAACTACTTGATGTATGATTCCGGCTCCCGGTTTCCAAAATCCGATACCATATTTATCGGAGACAGAAGAAAGAAAATCAAAGACCTCATTGCTTTGTTGTTTGGCACGAGCCAAATCAGTCTTTGCATCTACTTTTGCTTGTATCAAGTGATCACAATGTACCGTTGTAGGAACGGCTACTTTGCTTTTTCCGGCATGCATAAATTGCAATAAGGCCATCTGAGCAGTAGCATCTTGGCAAGCCACTCTGTCCGGTGCAAAATCTACATAGTCTTTTCCTCTGGTAAATGCTTGGGTAGGGTTTCCTTCCCAAAGATGTGAATATAAAATCTTTTCTGATAACGTGAGTGGACGACCAACTAACTCGCGAGCTTTTTCAACCCGTTCCGCCATGTTGGCATACACCTTTTGAATCATTTCAATATCAAAAGCCATAAATATGTGTTTTTTTGTTTGTGCTGCGAATTTACGAAAACGTTAGAACATTGTAAAATTATTAGCAAAATATATCTTTTAGAACTCATTTTTTACACAAATTCTATTTTTTAAAAATTATTTTCAATAAAACACAATAATTTGCCATAAAAATACAAAATCAACAAAATTAGAAACCAATATTGCTAATATCGCAAAATGGAATCCCTCTAAATTGTACAGGAAGTACTTCCCAATATTATTTTGGAGTTTTTAAATCCATCAAAGACTTTTCAAAAAACCGGTAAAGCAAGGTGGACGCTAAAATTGTGAGGCTCAAATAAATCACCACACAAAAATGCAATTGAAAAGTCGATAAGGAGTTGGTTGGAAAATAATAAACCAATAATTGCAGTATAACACTGTAATGCAATAAATAAACAGCATAAGCAATCTTACCGGTAAATGAAAACAGTTTGGGGATAAAACTAATGTTAACCTGATTCCATTGCGATAAAAAAGGCAAAAACAACATACAGGTAAATGAAGTAAGCGGCAGGTAGATAATACTCCAAAAATTGGGAAAAGTATCAATCGTTAACTGAAAAAATCCTATCCCTATAAACATAAACCCAAATAAAAGTACTCCAAAAACAGCGAAAAGAAACCTGCTTTTTTCCCAAAAATATTTTCTATTCAACGAAACCCAACCTGCTAAAACCCCAATAAAAATGGCATCTAAACGATAAACAACAACCGACTTTAAATCTAAATTCCATTCCGCTATGGTTGGAGCTGGGTTTGTCAAAGCATAATACACTTTCGTAAGGGTAAAAAACAAGACGAGTCCTAAAACCACTGCTAAAAAAAACAACGGTTTATTTTTTGGTTTGACAAGTTTAGTTTTGATGAAAAGAACAAATGGAAATAACAAAAAGGCAAACACACCTATTGGAATTGACCATGATTCCGGAAAAAAAGGTGGTGGTGCTGAACTGAAATTTTGAACAAAGAAAAAATATTTCCACCAATGCGAAACCTTATATCCAACAAATAAACTAATGATTAAATTTAAAATCAGTACTAAATAATAGTTGGGTAAAAAACGAATTCCTTTTCTCTTGAAAAAAGCAAGAATAGATTGCTTAGAAAATGTCTCTTCAACATACATTCGATAAACACTTCTTCCTAAAAAAAAACCGGCTAAAACAAAGAAAATTTCTACCCCAAAAAAACCACAAAAAAGACCGGTCTGATAAACGATTCCTTGACTGGGCGGATAAAGCATCGCACTATGCCCAAACAACACTAGCACAATAGCTAATGTTCGCATGAAATCTAAACCAAAAACATTATCGTGTAAAGATTTTTTTTCCATTCAGTTTAAAATTGGATACTCTGAAAGCGTTTATCGGTTTTTCAAAATAGGTATAAAAAAAATAACCTAAGGTAAAGGTAATCAAAAGATAAACAAGTGTAAAAAGATGCAATTGATTCACCGAAAAAGAATGCGTATCAATAAAATATTTCATCAAAAAAAGTACAATACTATAATGAATCAAATAGACAGAATAAGACAAATTACACAAAACGGTAACCGTAGTACGAAACTTTTGTGAAGCCTTATTCCAAGACAATAGCGTGGGTAAAAAACATAAAACAATCAGCGAAATAAAAGGAAGAGCCATAACATTCCAAAACCAAGCGATTGTATTCAAATTAAAAAACAAGAGTAATAAAATAAAAGTAAGCAGAAGAAAAATTCCTATAGCCAACAAAAAATTGCTTCGTTGCTCAAAAAATGTTTTGTATTCCGCATAATAATAACCAAACAAAATACCAAACATTACCGAATCCATTCTGTAAATAACCACAGAGCGAACTTCTGCCGTCCAGGTAAGTAATGAAAAAACCGGATTATCGAAATGGTAAAGAACTTTCAGAAAAATGGAAAGCACCAACAATCCATAGACGATAAACAAAAAAAAGGATTTTCTCAAGTGCAAACGGATTTGCTTCGCAAAAGCAAAAAGAATAAATACAACCAAAAAATAGCTCAGTTCCTTAATGGGTAAACTCCATGATTCGGGAAACAAAGACGGAATGGGCGTTGTAAAATTTTGAAAAAACAAAAAATACAACCCCCAATCAGCAATGGAAAGTCCAATCACTAAGGCAATAAGTATATTAATAACCAAAATGAGATAATAGCTTGGAAGAATTCGGAATAATCTTCTTTTCACAAAATTACCCACTTCTTTTAAACTGTATTGCTGAGTTAAAAATTGTTTCAAAATAATACTACCCACTAAATAACCACTCAACATCAAAAACAGTTCAATTCCAATTAAGCCGGAGAAATCTTGCATTTTACCTAATAAACCTTCCGATTGATAAATCCAGGAAATGTGCGAAAAAAGAACCATTAAAATAGATATTGCCCTAAGGAAATCTAATCCGAAAATTCTTTTCGAGGCAACAATTTGATTATCAATCATGGAAATAGTTACATTTGCGACTATGCAAAGAACAAAGATATATAAAATTGTAACACTCCTAATAATGCTTGCCATAGTGGGCGGACTACTTTGGTATTCGCAATTACCCACTCGGCACAAAGCAATTGTGAAAACCACTTTGTTACACAAAACAGGCTTGGTGGATAGTGATTGGCAAGTAGAAAACCAGGCCAAAGAATACAAAATGCTTTCACCAACATTTATTGTAGATGATATATATAAATCCATGGAAGGACCGAAAGCTTCTAACTATGTCATGTTATCACAAGACTCAACTTTGCTTTGGATTACCGGATTTAAAGTAGAGGCTCATGATGCGAAAACAGGCCAAAAAATGTCAAATGATTTTATTTGTCACATGAATGTCGATATAAACGATACCAAATATTATAGTCATTTTGGATTAGAAGACAGAATCGGAAAGCAATACCCACGCTTAACTTCACTTTCACACGGAATGGAAAGTTTTGATTTTCCGCAAGGTTTTGGTGTACCCATGAAAGGAAATGATATTCTTTTTGTAACCACGCAAACGTTAAACCACAATATCAAAGATGCCTATTTCAAAGTAAAACACAAAGTTGCAATCACCTATCAGGAAGAAGACCATAAGATAAAACCCTTGATGAGCAAAACCGCTTTTATTATGTTGCCGTATGACAAACACGACCCATATAAAAGTCCAACAGACCCGGGTACGGATTTCTGCATTCCCGTAGAAACCAAAAACCACAGTTATGATGACGGAACCGGAAATAAATTATCCGGACATTGGGTAATTCCAACCGGAAAAAACACCTATCGCAGCAACATTAACCATCAATTAGCCATCAAGGATAGTTTACGGCTACATGCAGCGGCCATTCATGTGCATCCGTTTGCAACGCAAATTATGTTGTTCAACAAAACCACAAAAAAACCGGTGTTTGTGAGTAAGGTAACAAACCATAAAAACAGCATTGGTCTTACCAATATTGAAAATTTCAGTTCAAAAGAAGGTATTTGGCTTTTTGCCAATCAGGAATATGAAATTGTATTAGAGGTTAATAACACCTCTAAAGAAGACCAAGACATGATGGGAAGCATGTTTTTGTTTTTTTATGATAAAGAAATGGATGCAATTTTAAAAAATTAACGCGTATTGCTATCCCTCAAATCCGTCATAGGTCGCTCAAAAAAGCGATACAGTAAATACGAAAAAACCAGAATCAAAACCCAATACGTTAGCGTATAAAGTAACAATGGAATTCCTTCTAAATGGTCAGAAGGCACCAACACTTTCATGCTGTGCAAAATAATGGTATAATGCAACAAATAAATGCTGTACGATAAAACACTCAGTAAAGTAAGTCCTTTTAAAACCTTGGTTGAAGAAATTGTAACTGTAAACAAATAGGGCATTAAACTGCAAATAGAAACAGAATTCAACGACAAATAAAAGACATTAAAAAAACCGGGGTGTGTTTCAAACGAAATACCCCAATAAAAAATAAACAAATGAAGGGTAAATATTCCCAAAATACCCAATACAAAAAACAACTTGGTTAAACTGGCAGAAATAGGGAAATTAACGTAGAGATAATACACTAAAAAACCATAATAAATAGCATCCAATCGATACATGGAAACTTTTCTGAGGTTTTCATTCCATTCATAAATAGAAGTCAATTGATGAGTTTCGTGAAACCAAATGCGAATGAGTAGAACCGCCAAAATAATACCGCTCGATACACCAAAGAATAGCTTTTTACGGTTGATGTTCGGCATAAAACGGACAAACAAATACAGTAAAACAGGACCTAAAATATAACAGAATTGCTCTACCGATAAACTCCAAGAAATTCGCGAAAAATCAGGAGAATGCGAAAAAAAGTTTTGCAGATAAACAAAATACAACCCAATGCGTTCCGGAATTTTTCCGTAAATCAAGTACCATAAAACAATATTAATTAGTAAAACAAGGTAGTAATTCGGTAAAGTTCTATACCACCTGCGTTTCCAAAATGTGCGAACATCTTGAAAGGAAAAATCATCTTTTAGCAACATGCGATAAACAATTTTTCCAATTAAAAATCCGCTTATAGCAAAAAAGATTTCTACACCAATGGTTGCTGTAAAATGCATCAACCATTTCACCAAAGGAGGATACTTTTCACTAATCCATAACGAATGCGAAAAAACGACTAAAAAAATAGCGACAGCTCGGGCTAAATCTAACCCGGGAACACGTTTTGCTAAATTAATGTCTAGTCCAAACATCCATTATTGGTTTGGATTTAATATAAAGATTCAATAATTTTTTCGATGGAAAGTCCTTCTGCATCGGCTTTATAGTTTTTAACCACACGATGACGCAATATTCCTTCGGCAACCGCCTTTACATCTTCAATATCCGGTGAAAATTTACCATTAAAAGCAGCATGAGCTTTCGCCGCTAAAATCAGGTTTTGTGAAGCCCTGGGTCCAGCCCCCCAATCGATATAATTTTTGATAAAATCAGTCGCTAAATTACTCTCCGGACGGGTTTTAGAAACCAGCGTCACGGCATATTCAATGACATTATCGGCCACCGGAATACGACGAATCAAATGTTGAAAAGCAATAATCTCTTCAGCGGTAAACAACGAATTTACAACGGGTTTATCATCCGTTGTGGTACTTTTAACTACTTGAACTTCCTCGGCAAACGAAGGATAATCCAATTTAATAGAAAACATAAAACGGTCTAACTGAGCTTCAGGCAACGGATAAGTTCCCTCCTGCTCTATCGGGTTTTGTGTAGCCAATACAAAATAAGGTAAACTCAACTTATAATTATGTCCGGCAATGGTTACGGCACGCTCCTGCATAGCTTCCAACAGTGCCGCTTGGGTTTTAGGAGGCGTACGGTTGATCTCATCGGCCAAAATGATATTGGAAAAAATAGGCCCTTTAATAAATTTAAACGTTCTGTTTTCATCTAAAATTTCACTTCCTAAAATATCCGAAGGCATTAAATCCGGTGTAAACTGAATACGTTTAAAATCTAATCCAAGTGCTTGAGCAATAGTATTCACCATCAATGTTTTGGCTAAACCGGGCACACCGACCAAAAGAGCGTGACCGCCGGAAAAAATACTCAACAATATCTGATCAACCACAAGGTCCTGACCAACAATGATTTTAGAAATCTCCTGTTTGAGGTCTTTTCTTTTTTGAACTAAATTTTGAATTGCAGTTACATCAGACATAATAAAAATGGTATATAGATTTAAGAAATGTAATTGATTATTTTTTTAACCAGTTATTCATAAACTGGCAATTTCGGTAATCACCATTGATTTTAATATAGGTTTCCATAATTTTCTCATTCGACCATTTTCCGATGGCTTCAAATTGTTTTTCTTTTAAAGCCAAATCTTTGATTTTGGTATAATCGGTAGCATAATCTGCCACATGAGAATCAATGCGGTTAGTCACCATCAACAACTTGTATTTTTTCATGCCGCGTTGGTCTTCATCTAAAATAGGGACAGAGACTTCATTTTCTTTTAAATTGGAAACTTGTCCGTACAAAGTCGGATCCATTTTAGTCAACTCAAATTTTGAATCCATCGTTTTCGGATTTAATAAAATTCCTCCATTGGCTCGTGTTTCTTTCTCGTCAGACATGCTTCGGGCAGCATCGGCAAAGGATAATTCACCATCCATAATACGTTGTCTTACTAATTGGGCTCTTTCTTTGGCCTCTTTAAGAGCGTCGTCTGTGACTTTTGGGGTAAGCAAAATGTGTCGCAAATCAACTTCTTGACCTCGGATTTTCTCTACTAAAATGATATGATAACCAAATTCTGTTTCAAAAGGTTTAGAAATTTCTCCTTCATTCAAACTAAAAGCAACTTCTTTAAACTCTTTCACAAACTGTGTTTTTCTGTTCATCTTATAAAATCCACCGGTTGATGCAGAAGCCCTGTCTTGAGTAAAAATCACAGCCTTGGTTTTAAAACTGGCTCCGTTTACCAAAACGTCATTTCTGATTTCGTTTAATTTATCAATCACTTTTTGCTTCTCTTCTTGGGAAATTTTAGGTTCAAAAACAATTTGCGACACCTCCATTTCAGCACCAAAAGTTGGCAAATCTTCTTTGGGAATTTTTTTAAAGAAGGTACGAACCTCTTCCGGCGTAATCTCCACTTCTTCCACTACTTTGTTACGCATTTCGGTAGATAGTTTGTTTTGCTTCAATACATCAAAAAAGAACGAACGAAAATCTTCCTCACTCTTTTTATTGTAGAATTTCAACATTTTTTCCATCGAACCAATTTGACTCAGCATGTACGCAATACGCTCTTCCATCATATTGTTGATTTCAGAATCTTTTACCACAATGGTACTGTCTTGCAAGGCTTGATGGGCATACAAACGATCTTCCATTAATTTACCCAACAACTCACATCGCGAGACATTTTCTGTAGAAATACCTTGGCTGGAAAGCTCAATATATTCCATATCAATGTCGGAATCCAAAATAATATATTCACCGACTGTTGCAATAATACCGTCTATTTTCTTTCTTTTGAAGGGTTCTACACTATCCTTTTTTACCGGAGCATCTTCAACGATAATTTCTTGTGCTTCACTTGAAAACGCAAAAGAGACTAGTAAAATTAAGGCTATTGCTGTTTTATTTATAAATTTCATACTTGTTGTTTTTAATGGCATCATCAGTGATTTCCTTCTCAAATTTTTTAATTAAATCTAGTTTTCTCTTATTAATTATTAACTCTTTAATAGTTGGTTTTACGTAGTCAAAAGGGCTAACTTCATTTTTATCAATAACATCTCTGATTTTAATAAAATAAACGTTAAGCGAATCAGGGTGCTGAATGGCTTTTCCTTCCGCAATAAAATTATCTCTGTTTTCCGGAGTAATAAAAGGTAATTTTTTATACACTTGGTTCATTTCTACCCAAACAGAATCATTTAAGGCAGAACTTTTAAACTGTAATTGATAGGTTTCCCAAAAGTTAGCGTCAATTTTCTTAGCATCAAAAAATTTACCCTTAATCAATTCAAACTTTGGATGATCTTTTGGTAAATTGATATAACGCAGTTTGATTAAAGTACCATTCGTTCTAAAATTATCTTTATTTTCTGCATAATAGGATTTTAACTCAGCTGTAGAAACCATCGTATCTACCTCTCGCTTTACAATTTGTTCCAAGTAGGCCTTTGTGTACAAATCAACCTTGTATTGTTGAATGAGCTTATCAAACTCCGCTTGTTGCACTTTATCAATATTAATTTCTGCCGCTGTAATCAATAACTTTTGGGCAGCCCATCGGTTAATAAAATTGTGAACAATTGAAATACTGTCTTCCGGTGATACGTCCGTCAAAACTAAATTTTCAAGGTCACTTTTAAATAAATAAGAGTCGCCAACCCTAGCCACAGCCTCCGGCTTTTCTTCCGCCTTAAAATAAGAACATGAAGTAATAATACAACACAGCAATGCCAGAATCTGAATCTTATTCATTACTTTTTAATTTGCTTTTTTACTTCCTCAAAGACCGCTCTATTAATTTCTACAGTAAATTCCTGCTTAAGATTTGCCACCCAATTCTCTTCTAAAAACTGTTGGTAATCATTAATTACTCTTCCTTTACACTCTTCTAACAATTTCGGTCCGGCTTCTTTAATGTCGTTCACTTGAACTACATAGAAGTAGTTTCCTTCTTGCGTTACATTAGAAAGTCCTTTTTTAAACGGAACGGTTTTGGGCAATGCATCATGATCTTCTTCAAAAACACCGCTGGTAACCATGACATTTACCATGCCATCCGTATTGAGCATTTTCTTAATTTCATCACCGGTTTTACCTTGTTTCAATAATTTGTGGGCTTTTTTGGCAATTGCCTCTTTGGTAGAAGAAATAATGATTAAATCATAACGTTTTTTCCACAAATAATTCATTTTTTTTGCTTCATAAAAGGATTCTAATCCAACAGTATCGGTTTTTGCTTTCTCCCAAATCTCCTTTTCCATCAAATCAAACAACAACAAACCATCCCGGTACTCTTCCATGACGGCTGCAAATTCAGGAAACTCATTTTCTAAATTCTCGTTATAATACTGATTTAATTGCGTATCTACAAAATTGGCATAATGAAAGTCTACCAACCTGCTAATAGGTTTGGGTTGATTTGGACCTTTTTGTTGTGAAAGAAGGTAATTCAAAAATTGTGTCCCACTTATTTTAGCAGTTCCAAAGGAAATAAATTCTCCATCATATGCTTTGGTGTCTGAAGGCAACTCCCATCCGGAAGTGTAATACTTGTCATTCACCGCTTTTTTTATCTTACCGTAAAGTGCTTCATTACGTTGAATAGGATATTTTGCACGTAGTTTTTCATTTAAAGAAGCTGTTATCTTTCTCGAACGCTCATCGCGACTAATTTTACTTTCCATTTCAGCTTTGGCCTCTTCAAACGTTTTTACCGGATGCTTTTCAATCAGCTTCATAATATGCCAACCAAATTGCGTTTCAAAAGGCTGAGAAATAGCATTGGGCTCTTGCAAAGAAAAAGCTACTGATTCAAACTCTTCGGAACTCAACTGACCGGAACCGAAACGATTTAAAAGTCCACCCTTTGCAGCAGAAGACTTATCTTGCGAAAATTGTTTGGCCAACGCTTCAAATTCTTCCCCTTGCTGAATTTTACTGTAAATTTCCTGAATGGTTGTTCTGTTTTTTGCAGCTTCCTCTTCATTACCATCTGCCGGGTGCATTAGCATAATGTGAGCAACGGTTACATCGCCACGATTATCACGAATAGCTGTTACTTTAATCAAATGATAACCAAAACGTGTACGAACCGGTTTAGAAACCGTTCCATTAGGGGTTTCATAAGCAGCAGATTCAAAAGGATAAACCATTCGAAAAGCAGAAAAATAACCCAAATCGCCCTTGTTTTCTTTCGCACTCGGATCTTGTGAATACTGTTGAGCCAACTGGCCAAAATCCTCCCCTTTATCTGCCCTCTTTTTTAATTCTAAAATTTGTTGATAAACCGCTAGGGTATCCTCCGGTTTGGCATTCTCATCAAGTGTCAAAAGCAAATGAGAAGCTCTAATCTCTTTTAAAGAACGGGCATAACCTTCTTCTAACAGCTCCAAAGTAACTTTAGAGTCGGTTAAATAATTTTTAGCCAGTTGTGTTCGATACGATTTTAATTCGTTTTGATACTTCGTATTGTTTTGTAAGCCAAGTTTGTTTGCTTTATTGATCTTTAATTTATAACCCACAAAAAGTTCCAAGTAGTGATCTAAGTCCTTTTGTGATTCATCTTTAACCAAATCTAAATTTTTGTTGTAAACCCGAACAAACTCATCCGTATAATAAGGACTTTTATCTATTGTAAAAAGTACTTTTTTGGGCGATTGAGCAAATGCAAATACAGCTAAAAGTAGTGAAATGCCAAGACAAAAATGGTTCTTATTCATTTTCAAAAAAAATTAATTTAAAAAGGTTATCAAGTAACGATAGTTTCACCTATTGCAACCCACAAAATTAACAATTCATATACATTAAACAAGTATAGGGGTTACTATTAACAAAAATTTATTAACGAAAAATGTTTATACTTTTTTTACCAAGAAATAGTATTTTTGCACACTTTAAAGAGAGTCATGAGTTTTACAGAAGAAATTAAACGAAGAAGAACATTTGGAATTATTTCACACCCGGATGCCGGAAAAACAACACTAACCGAAAAACTACTGCTTTTTGGAGGTGCAATTCAAGAAGCCGGAGCCGTAAAGAACAACAAAATCAAAAAAGGAGCTACCTCCGATTTTATGGAAATCGAACGGCAAAGAGGAATCTCTGTAGCTACTTCGGTACTGGCATTTAATTACAAAGAAAAAAAAATAAACATCCTAGATACACCGGGACACAAAGATTTTGCAGAAGATACATTTAGAACTTTAACTGCAGTTGATAGTGTAATTGTGGTGATTGACGTAGCCAAAGGGGTCGAAGAACAAACAGAAAAATTGGTCGAAGTGTGTCGCATGCGAAACATTCCCATGATTGTTTTCATCAACAAATTAGACCGGGAAGGAAAAGATGCGTTTGATTTAATGGACGAAGTAGAGAAAAAACTCAAACTAAGAGTTACACCATTGAGCTTTCCTATCGGAATGGGTTATGACTTCCAAGGAATCTACAACCTTTGGGAGAAGAACATCAATCTCTTCAGTGGCGATAGTAGAAAAAATATTGAAGACACCATTGCGTTTTCAGACATTAATAATCCGGAGTTAGATAAAATTATTGGCGAAAAACCGGCTGTCAAACTTCGCGAAGAATTAGAACTAATTGACGAAGTATATCCTGCTTTTAAACGAGAGGAATACCTTGATGGAAATTTACAACCCGTATTTTTCGGTTCTGCTCTAAATAATTTTGGCGTTCGGGAATTATTAGACTGTTTTATCGAAATTGCTCCCTCACCCCGACCAAAACATTCCGATACTCGATTGGTTGACCCTACCGAAAATAAAATGTCCGGTTTTGTGTTTAAGATTCACGCAAACATGGACCCTAAACACCGTGACCGATTGGCGTTTATCAAAATTGTTTCCGGAACTTTCGAACGTAACAAACCCTACGCACACGTTAGATTAAACAAAAGTTTAAAGTTTTCCAGTCCAAATGCTTTTTTTGCAGAGAAAAAAGAAATTGTAGACATCTCCTATCCCGGTGATATTGTTGGCCTACACGACACCGGAAATTTTAAAATCGGCGATACATTAACCGAAGGGGAACAAATGAACTTCAAAGGTATTCCGAGTTTCTCACCCGAGCATTTTAGATACATCAACAATGCCGATCCAATGAAAGCAAAACAACTGGAAAAAGGAATTGACCAATTGATGGACGAAGGAGTAGCCCAGTTATTTACCTTGGAAATGAACAACAGAAAAATCATCGGAACGGTTGGAGCTCTTCAATATGAAGTGATTCAATACCGCTTAGAACACGAATACGGTGCAAAGTGTACTTACGAAAACTTTCCTGCTCACAAAGCCTGTTGGATTAAACCACAAGACCCTAAAAGTGAAGAATTTGCTGAGTTCAGGAGAATTAAACAAAAATTTTTGGCCCATGATAAATACGGACAATTAGTTTTTTTAGCCGATTCTGAATTCACTATTCAAATGACACAAAGTAAATTTCCGAATGTAAAAATGTTTTTTACTTCCGAAATGGAGTAACGTAAAAGAAGGCAATCAATGTTAATATAAAATTAATTTTGTAAGACATATTGGGAAAAAACAAAATGAATCGTTCTTTTTTACAAAAATGATTTATATATTTGCAACTTATTAAAAGATTTATGAAAAGTATTTACAAATTTTACATCGTATCATTTCTATTATTGTCTGATTTTATAGTGTTTGCCCAACCGGGTGACGATGATGGAAGTGGCGGCTTAGAAGGGGATGATACTCCGGCAGCTCCTATTGACGGAAAGTTAATATGGTTGGCAATCGTAAGCATACTATTTGCTTTTTACTATTTCAATAAAAGAACGCAAAAAGCTGACTAATACCAAACCCCTTTTAAGGGGTTTTTTTATAACCAATTACTACTGCTTTGATTTTCTTCACCAAAAAAAAATCGTTTTTAAAAGATTTAATTCCCGATAACTTTGTTGATATTCACTCACACCTGATACCAGGCATTGATGACGGAGCTAAAACAAAGGAGGAATCATTCGAGATTATTACGGAATTAAATCGCATTGGTTTTAAACAATATATCACTACACCACACGTAATGCATACCGTTTGGCCAAATACAAATGAAACAATCAAAAATGGGGAAAAGGAGTTACATGATTTTGTAGCAAAAAAAGAAAATATTCCCTCAATTAAAGCAGCCGCAGAATATATGATGGACACCTACTTTTTGGAACTTCTGCAAAAAGAAAAACTGCTTACCCTAAAAGAAAACTACCTCTTGGTAGAAATGTCTTATTTAAACCCTCCACTGCAACTTTCAGAAATCATTTTTGAAATCCAAGTGGCCGGCTACAAACCTATTCTGGCTCATCCGGAACGATACCTCTTTTACCACAATAATGTTGACAATTACCAAAAACTTAAAAAAATGGGTTGTCTTTTTCAGTTAAATCTATTGTCTGTAACCGGTTATTACGGTAAAAATGTTGCTAAAACAGCAGAAAAATTACTCAACAATAAGTTAATTGACTTTGTGGGCTCCGATGTGCATAACCTCAATCAAGCACAAAATTTCCAAAACCGTCTGATAATTAAAGAAGAAGAGGAGTTAAAACAAGCTATTCAAAACAATCAATTATTCCTATTTTGATTTAAATAGGGTTTTATACCAAGGCTGTTTTTCAGTTTCAACACCGTAGCCATAGCCATAACCATAGCCATAACCATAGCCGTAGCCATAGCCGTAGCCATAACCGTAGCCATACGTTTTCTTCCAATCGGTATCATTTAATACGATAGCCATATTAGGTAATTTCTTTTCTTTATAAAGGTTATCTGCAAACTTCAACATACGTTTATCTAAATAATTAGCACGCATCACATAGATAAAAGCATCTGCATTTTTAGCCACCAACAAGGTATCCGTAACCATACTAACCGGTGCAGTATCCACCACTATATAATCGTATTCCTGTTTTAATTTTTCAAACAACTCATTTAATTTATCGTTCATCAACAATTCTACAGGATTTGGAGGAATAACCCCGGATGGTAAGGCATAAAAATTCTCATACCCATCCAGTTTAACAATATAATCCTTGCTATCCGCATTGTTCTTAGTGAGGTAGTTTGTTAAACCTTTGCCGGGCAAATCAACATATTGCTCCAATTTAGGATTACGAATATCCAAACCTATCAATAATACACGTTTGCCTGAAAGTGCTATGGTTGTGGCTAAATTAATTGAAACAAACGTTTTTCCTTCTTTAGGAATCGAAGAGGTAACAAAAATAGTTTTGCACTTTTCATCAGGTACATGCGATAAAATGAACTCTAAATTGGTACGAACAATCCGTATGGCTTCTGCCGAACTCGAACGACTGTTCGCTTTAATAATTTGATCACTCGAATCAGACTTAGGAATATCACCCAAAATAGGAATGGAAACTTTACCCTCAATATCCTGACGATTTTTAATTTTAGTATCCAGTAAAAAGAGCAAGTAAATAATTCCGAAAGGAATCAAAAGACCTAATACAATAGCTCCAAGATAGAATATTTTGCGGTTCAAAGTAACCTGACCTGTTGCAAATGCAGCATCTATAATCTTGGCTTTCGGAGAGGTTACGGCCAAAGAAATGGCTGTTTCTTCACGCTTTTCTAAGAGATACAAATACAATGATTCTTTGATTTGTTGCTGCCTGGAAATTCCTTTAAAAATACGGTCAATCGTAGGTACTCGCCCTACCTTGCTGTTATAACGACTTTCTTGACGGGCTAAATTATTTTTGGTAATTCGTAGGGTTGACAATTGACTCTTTAAACCATCCATGATGCTCGATTTTAAGCCGTCTAATTGCTTATCGATGTTTTTTACTTGCGGATTAGAAGTTGTTCCACTCTTCAACAAACGTTGCCGTTCTAATATCAACTTATTGTGCTGTTCAATCAAACCTGCAGCAGGATTCGTAGGCAAATAAATAGAGGGAACCAACTCTTGTGAATCGGCAGTTGAAACAGACTTTAGCAACTCATTCACAATACTTATCTCGGTTTCGGTCTCCACAACAGAACGCTCGTATTCGGCAGCACTGCTTAAATTCAACGAGGCATCTTCTTCCAAATTCGTTAATCGGTTTTCACGCTTAAAGGTTTCGGCATTTTTTTCAACTCCTTCTAGTTCATTTGTAATGATTTCCAAACGCTCATTGATAAACTTTTCTGTCGATTTGGCAATTTGATTTCGGTCGGCAACAGCATCTTCATTGTATTTCTGAATCAACATGTTCAAATAGTCAATCCCTTTTTGCTCCACATTATCCACTATACTCAACTGGATAACATTGGTTTTGTTCTGATTAACAATTTGAACCCGATTACTGTAATCATTCGCCTTGGTGGTCAACTTAGATTTAATCACAAATATATCGTTGTCAAACTTCTCAATGTTTGCTACTTTTTCTACACTAAAACTGCCTAAGTTGGAGGTAATCACTTGTCCGTAACGATAGGTTTTTCCTTTGGTTTTATCAAAACTTAAAATCTTGAATTCCGCATTAGAAACCGGAGAAATAACAAACGATGTATCAATAGAATAAAACCGGTTTGACTTTTCGTTAAATTGAATCATTAACGGTAAATCTTTATACAATTCCGGATTAATCACACGCCCCTCAACATAATACGTCAAATCCAATCCCAACTCAGAAACCACTCCTTGCGACAATGTTTTAGACTTTAAGATGGCAATTTCATTATCTACATTATTCTTTCCGGCAAAAATATTCAAATCACTAAATGCGGATAGCTCACTAGACCCTCCTTTTTTCTCATCCTTTATCAAGATGGTTGCACTTACTCCATATTGCGGAACAGAATAACGCAAATAGAAATAAATACCTACCAAACATAAGAAAACACCCAACACAAACCATTTCCAATAAGACAAATAAATAAACAATTGCTCTTTAATGTCTACACTTTTTTGCGTGGTATCAGAGGTGGGTAAAGGAGAATTTTGCATACTTTATCGTGTAACTAATAGCGTTAAGGTAACCAACAAACTAACAACCGACAGTGTCAAAGGCAGATTGGCTCCAACAACTGAAGATTCGGGCTTGGTAAAGCGAGGCTCTACAATGATCAAATCATTTTGTTTCAGATAGTACATCGGCGATTGCAATAACGCCGTATCGGTAAGATTGATTCGGTGATATGATTTTATACCGGATTCTTCTCGAACAATCAAAATGTTTTCCCGATTAGCTACCGGTGTCAAATCACCGGCTTGAGCCAAGGCTTCCATCAAGGTCATTCGATCCGATTGAATGGTAAAACTGCCCGGATGTTTCACTTCGCCCATTACGGTTACTTTAAAATTTATAACACGTACTATCAATATCGGGTCTTTTAAGTATTCTTCAAGCTTCTGTTGCAATAAATCGTGTAAAGCTGTTTTTGTTAAACCGGCTACTTTAATAACGCCCAACACCGGAAAAGTAATCTCTCCTTGGTTATTCACCAAATAACTACTGTATTGAACGGCATTTCCGCCTACTGTTTGCTCAGCTTGACCACGCAAATTAAAGGGTGCTGCGGCTTCGATAGACTCAGCCGAAACATTGATGTAAATAATATCATCCAACTGAATTTTAGGTTCATACTTTACTATTTCCGAAGCCGAAGTTCCGTCAACACCTTGTAAATAAATCATTTTCTTTTTAGAAGCACAAGAAGTAAGTAAGAAAAAAACACCTACTATCAGTAAAAATTTAATTTTCATAAATAGAACAGAATTTGGGCAAAGATAGGAGTAAAAAAAGGAATTTCTAAACATAATCGCTATTTCATATCTAATTCCTGAAAAACGGAATTCATACTTTTAAATTCCGGAACAATTTTTTTCATTTTAGATACAATTTGATTATTGGGTTTCAAATGAGACAGGATAATCAAATCTTCTACTTCGTCGGCAAGCTGATGAAAATCTTTGCAAATTTCCTCCGCTATCATTATTTTTTCGTGATGAGTTGGCAAGTTCTTTGCCGAATTGTTCAATAATTCTTCGTACAATTTTTCACCGGGTCGTAGCCCTACAATAGCTATCTTTATCTCTTTGTCGGGTGTATAGCCGGCCAATCGAATCATTTTCTTAGCCAAATCAATAATCTTAACCGGTTTACCCATATCAAAAATAAAGATTTCACCGCCTTTTCCCATAGCTCCGGCTTCCAAAACTAACTGACAGGCCTCCGGAATAGTCATAAAATACCGTATAATTTCAGGATGGGTAATGGTAATCGGACCTCCTTCTTGAATTTGCTTCGTAAATAAGGGCACTACAGAACCATTCGAACCCAACACATTACCAAATCGGGTAGTAATAAACTTGGTTTGTTGCGACGATTTACTTTCAGCACTTTTAAAATGAAGCGATTGCACATACATCTCCGCAATTCGTTTACTGGCTCCCATAACACTGGACGGATTAACAGCCTTGTCGGTAGAAATCATAACAAAATGCTCTACCTTGTATTTTTTAGACAAATCCGCTAAATGCTTTGTCCCCATCACATTGGTAAAAATGGCCTGAGCCGGATTCTCTTCCATCAACGGAACATGTTTATAGGCTGCCGCATGGTACACAACCTGAGGTTGATAGGATTTAAAAACCTTTTCCAACATTTCTACATTTCGAATATCGGCTACAATGTTTCGAATGATAACGTCTTTGTCTTTACTGGCTATTTCCAAAGACAAACTATGTAAAGGGGTTTCAGCTTGATCGAGTAAGATTATTTTTTTGGGATTAAATTCCAATACCTGCCGTACAATCTCACTACCAATAGAACCGGCTGCTCCGGTAATCAATACTGTTTTCTCAAACAACTGATTTGAAATGGCCTTCGTATCCAAAACGATAGGCTTTCGCTCCAACAAGTCGTGAATTTCAAAACTCTTGATATTTTTTGAGATTTCTTTTTGATCATCCCAATCCGTCACTAACGGAATGGTATATACTTTGAGGTTAAACTCCAAACATTCATCCACAATCGTAGAACGTTCTTCTTTACTTAGACTTTTATCAGCTATAATCAGAGCATCCGCTTTAATAAAACGCATCAACACCGGTACTTTCCGATTCAAATTTAAAATTGGTAAATCCAAAATACGTTTGGTGGTATTTTGATTATTTTTATCAATAAACCCAATCAATTGAAAACGACGCGGTATTTCCGATTTTAATGCATTGGCTACGGCAATTGCATTGGCATCGGAACCATAAATAATGGCTCTCGTTAAATCCTTTTTATCTTTGACGTTAAAGAATTTTTCAAACGATTGTTTAACAATAACGCGGTAAAAAAATAAGAACGAAAAAGACAAGACCGCATTAATAAAAAGACCGGTATTGAGAAATAATTTATCGCCATCGGCCAGCAGATAAACAAAATTAATGAGTACCATCACCATCAAGGTGGCAGACTGGGCAAAAAACAATTTTAAAGCATCGATATACGAAGAGTGTCGGATGATACCGGAATACGTTTTAAAAACCCAAAAGAAAAAAACAGCAATACTAATATAAACCACAAAAGCAACCAGCTCATCGGCGGCCTGAATGTATGCTAACTTAACCCCGTTAAATAACAAATACGTTAAAACACCTGAAAAAGCAACCGTGAATGTATCCAACAATAAAACAATCCAACGGGGCAAATAGCCCATGTTTTTAAAGCTAAAACGCAAGTTGAGCCCCGAGACAAACTGCGAGAATTCGTAGAGAAAATTCTTTTTTTCAGAATCGTTCAATGTGGTTTAGTTTTAGTTCAAGCAAGTAAAGATATAAAAAAAATAAATCTTAAAAAAATCTTAATTTTTAAATCGTTGCAAAACATCCAAAATACGATTTCGTTCCTCGTCGGTTAAATTTGACCCCGAAGGTAAACACAAGCCATTCGCAAATAAATGTTCGGAAACACCTCCGCCAAAATACAAACAGTTTGCAAAAACCGGTTGTAGGTGCATCGGTTTCCAAAGCGGTCTACTCTCAATATTTTCGACTTCAAAAGCCAAACGTAAATCTTCACGCGTTTTGCCGTTGCATTTTACAGGGTCTATGACAAGAGCAGAAAGCCAATGATTGGAATAAAAATCACTGCTGGGCTCAGAAAAAACAGTAACGCCCTCTACGCCTTTTAACGCTTCTTGGTAAAAAGTATGCATACGGCGACGTAAAGCAATATGCTTGTCCAAGACTTGCATCTGACCCCGACCGATACCGGCACAAATATTACTCAATCGGTAATTGTAGCCTATTTCAGAATGTTGGTAATGCGGAGCCGTATCACGGGCTTGTGTGGCTAAAAAAACAGCCTTTTCCTTTAACTCCTTCTTATGAGCAACCAATGCACCTCCACCCGAAGTGGTAATAATTTTATTTCCATTAAACGACAACACCCCAATAGCACCAAATGTACCACATTTTTTTCCTTTATAGGTACTTCCTAACGCCTCCGCACTGTCTTCCAAAATCGGAATATCATACTGCTTAGAAATAGATAAAATGGACTCCACCTCAAACGGCATACCATACAAGTGAACAGCAACGATTGCTTTTGGTTTCTTTCCTTTACTCAAGCGGTCTTTAATTGCGTCTTCTAAGGCATTCGGACAAATATTCCACGTGTTGGGTTCACTGTCTACAAAAATGGGCGAAGCCCCTAAATAAGCGATAGGATTTGCCGATGCAGAAAAAGTCATACTTTGACAAATAACCTCATCACCGGGCTGCACACCCAATAAAATTAACCCTAAGTGCAAAGCAGCTGTACCGGAACTCAGTGCTCCTACATAAACGTCTTCTTCCAAATACTGCTCCAAATCAGTTTCAAATCCGGTTACATTGGGTCCCAACGGAGCCACCCAATTCGCAGCAAACGCCTCGTTTACAAATTGTTGTTCATTTCCGCCCATGTGTGGCGAAGAAAGCCATATCTTTGATTTATTCATCTATTGTCGTATATTTAATTATTTTTCCGGGATTGCCAACTACTACAGCGTAATCCGGTACGTCTTTTAGAATGACCGAACCTGCTCCAATGGTAGCCCATTTTCCAATGCGTACGCCTTGAATGATACTGGCACCTATACCAATATGTGCTCCTTCCATTACATGTACATTACCGGCTAAGGAAACATTAGGCGAAAGATGTACAAAATCAGCAATCACACAATCATGCTCCACAACAGCACCCGTATTAATAATACAATGTGCTCCAATAGTCGTAGCCGGATTAATGACTGCACCCGCCATCACAACCGTACCTTCGCCTAAACGGCTATGCTTTGATAGAATGGCCGTTGGATGAATGGCTTGGGCAAAAATACAATTCATTTTTTGCGACAATGCTTTTCGCACCCTATTATTGCCAATCGAAATAATCACACTGCTACCATCTACCGTATCAACTGCAGTGGGTTTTGAAATCGGATAGGTTAATAAGGCTTTCAAATTCGGATTATCATCCAAAACAGTTGCAATGCCCACACCCATGGATTCAAGTATATCAATGATTACTTTTCCATGTCCGCTGGCTCCGTACAAAGTAACTTTATTGTCCATCAAAAGGCTCTATTGTGGCCGCATCTGCGGCGTTAATACCTTCACTCTTTACCACTTTCAGCACCGTTTTAATCAATATTTTAACATCCAAGCCAAACGAAAGATGATCTACATACCAAACATCATATTCAAATTTTTTATCCCACGAAATGGCGTTTCTACCATTTACTTGTGCCCAACCTGTGATACCCGGCTTTACTTCGTGCCGGCGATTTTGAAAATCGTTATACAAATGCAAATAATGTGTCAACAACGGACGTGGCCCAACCAAACTCATGTCGCCCTTGAGTACATTAAGTAATTGCGGAATCTCATCAAGTGACGTTTTGCGAACAAATCGGCCTACTGGGGTCAAACGATCAGCATCCGGAAGTAAATTACCATCACTATCCTTCTTGTCGTTCATGGTCTTGAACTTCACAATTCTAAAAACCTTGCCGTGTTTACCCGGTCGTTGCTGAAAAAAAAAGGGCTTACCTTGGTTCGAGAAGTATAAAAAAACTGTAATACAGCTAAAAATGGGCAACAAAAGCAGTAATCCTATGAGAGCTGCTATAAAATCCAACAAAGGTTTAATCCCATTTTTATACATAAAAAACAAGTATTACGCGTGGCAAAAGTAAACAATATTTGTTAAATAACAGTTTTATGGTAAGTTAAGAAATTAGTTCTTGTGTTTAATCAGGTACACATTACACAGCAAAGTTTACAAATTCATAGTAAGTTGGGAGTTTTCAGTCCCAGTCCCAGTTTTCAGTTTCAAAATCCAACAACAGACAACCGACAACCGACAACAGACAACACCCCCCCTTGCATATCCAAAATCATTTTAAGATATTTGAAAACCTAAACCATAAACCATGGCAATCGTTTCTGCTCCCTATACCATCACAGGAACATTAGGAGACTTGATCTTCTATGTAGACCAAGACAATGTAAACCGAGTAAAAACAAAAGGAAATCCCGGTATTACCAAAGAACAATTTAAAACCAACCCCATTTTCGACCCCATTAAAAAACACGGAAAAGAATTTGGTCAAGCCGCTAAGAAAAGTAGAATCTTTCGCTTTTTAGCCAATCGCTTTTTTATGAGAGCAAAAGACGTGAGCACTGCCGGAAGAGCAAACAAATTACTTTTTGAAGTATTGGAAGAAGACACCGCCAATGAAAGAGGAATGAGAACCGTAGAAAACGGATTAAACACCAAAGAAGGTGTAAACTTATTAGTAGGTTATGAAGGAAACAGAAGCAGACCGCTTTACAAAACACTCAAAAAAAGAGGAGAATGGAATCCCAAAACAGAAACCTTTCACCTTCCTAACCTATCAATTATAGATGACATCGAATGGCCCGAAAATGCCTCAAAAGTACATTTGGCTGTGGCTCAATCAAATTGGGACTACATCAACGACACCTTTGAAACCGCCTACAGCGAAGAAGTGGTCTACGACAAAGAAGATAAAACAATAGACATTACTTTAAAACCCGAAAAACTAAAAGGAGACAAACTGGTCTTACTATTCGTTTTCATTGGCTTTTCAGAAAACTACAAAAAGAAAATCAGACCACTTAAACGAAGCTTCAATTCCGTCATCATCCAACAAATCCTCAAACACAACCCTATTTAATCAAAAACCACCAAACCTCTTCCATCCCCAATTCTTAATTCATAATTCATCATTCAAAATTCATAAGTCATCATTCAAAATTCATCAACCCCATTCACCTCAACCTCGCATACTCCTCCAACAACGCTTCCCAAACCACCCGTTGCTCATAACGCTCCACAATCATCGAGCGGGCCTTAGTCGTTAATCGCTCCCGCAGAGCCTCCTCCGAAAGCATCAATTCCATGGCTTCTAGAAGTGCCTGTTCCGACTTAGCAGGAACAATAAGTCCATTTTCACCCGGTACAATAATCTCATTACAGCCATTGATATCCGAAACAATAGAAGGCAATTCCATTGCTCCCGCCTGCATCACCACATTCGGAAATCCTTCCCGGTAGCTCGGAAATACTAAACAATCTGAAATAGCAAAATAAGGACGTACATCCGACTGATAACCCACTGAATGAATAGACGTACAATGCGTAATCGCTTCCAAGGTTGTGGCCTCCAAAGGGTCTAACGCACTCTCCAACGGACCTACCAAAAGTAATTTTGCATGGGGATAGGTAATCCGTAATTTTGTAAAAGCACTAACCAATTCGTTAATCCCTTTATCGCTTACCAAACGTCCTACAAAAACAAAAACAAAATCAGTATCCGAAATTTGTAACGATTCCTTTAAAGTCGCTTTTTGAGCAAAAGAAAAATGAATGTTCGAAAAATAAGCCGTATCAATGCCGTTTGAACTACCGTTAGCCAAAACCTTTATTTTTGTTGGAGATGTAAACTGTAAATCAAGAATAATATCTCTAAGACCATTTGAATTCGGATAAACATGGGTAGCACAGCGATACGTAAGCTTTTCTACAAAATCCAATAATTTTCGCTTTTTTCCTTGTGCCTCCAACAAAGGTAACCCGGCAACGGTATGTAAACGATGCGGAACACCGGCCAATTTGGCTGCCAACATACCAACAATACCCGCTTTAGGGGTATGTGTATGTACGATAGGAGGTTTGGTTTTTAAAAAAAAGAACCATAGTTGAAGTAAAGCCCATAAATCCTTGTGGGGGGTAATTTTTCGGGTCATTTCCAAGTGATGAGTCGCTACTCCTTCACGCTCACCTACTCTTTCTAGATAATCTCTCTCAGAGGATATAGCAATAACAGTATAATACTGCTGCATAAAACGCAACTGACCTTGCAGTAGCTTATCAAGAGACAACGGCACAGTTGTGATACGAACAAGAGTGGGTTTACGCATTAATTCTTTTGATTAATTTAGCTGGAATGCCACCATAAATACTATTCGATTCAACAGTTGACGTCACAACGGCTCCT